>NZ_JADOET010000009.1 GCF_015645385.1 Winogradskyella marina | reverse complement strand
AAAAAAAAACATACATTTAATCATTATTATTGCAAGTGCAATTTTATTGGTTGCCAATTTTATTTTTACAGATCCGTTTGATACTGGATTTTAGAAGATTGCTTCATCTAGTGACCTTATAGTATTTCAATGGTATTGAGCATAAGAGATAGAAGAAAGAACCAATAAATACCTTGATTTAAAATTCAAGCATATGAAACATTTCCTAGGCCTTTTAATTGTAAGTATTATAGCTTTTACAAGCTGTGATGGTAGAAAAACACAAGGTCAGGCCTTATCAGATAGCATTGAAAAATTCAAAAAAACAGTCAATTTTGAAACCAATGTTTATATTCCGAAAAACTATATGGAACATGAGGTCGACACCATAATGAGCAACGGTTATCGCGTAAAAATAAAGACCTACTCTGATATGTCTAATGCCGTTCTGTTTTCAAAAATAAAAGACACTATCAATTACCAAACGTATTATAGAAATTTCAAATTTGATGTTAGTGTAACTAAAAATGATAAAGAAATTTACAATGAGAGTTTCGATAAACAAAAGGTAAATAAAGACTTTAAATACACTGACAATTTAGTTGCTGGTTCTCATTTATATAATTTTGATAAATTGGCAGTTTTAAAGTCCATTCAAGTTAATGACGACCCAACGTATACCAATATGGTTTTAATTGATATTGTTCATGCTATTCCTGAAACAGATAAGTATGCTTTCCATACCTTGTATATTAAAGAAAACGGAAAATCGAATATTGTTCAAGTTGATGTGAATTAAATACAATTCATATAAAATGTCAGTCTGAGCGGAGTCTAAGACATTTTAAACCTCGTTTTTATTCGTATTTTGACTGCGCTCAATGTGACATTTTTTTTTCAATAACTCAATCTCTAAATAACTTAATTATTCAAAACATGTTAGGACTAAAATTACCAACCGATCCAAGATGGGTCAATATTGTTGAAAAGAATATTGAAGATATTTTAACCGATCATGCGTATTGTGAGCAAAAGGCAGCCAGTACAGCGATTTCATTAATTGTAGGTTTTCCTGAATACACAGAACTCGTGCAAGAAATGATCGCACTCGTAAACGAAGAAATGAGCCATTTTAAAATGGTACACGACCGGATTTTAGAAAAAGGCTGGACTCTTGGTAGAGATCGTAAAGATGATTATGTCATTGCACTAATAAAGTTTTTTCCCAAAGGAGGAAGTAGAACTACACAATTAGTTCACCGATTATTATATGCAGCCTTAATTGAAGCACGAAGTTGTGAACGTTTTAGATTGTTATCTGAAGAATTAGAGGATAAAAAATTAGCTAAATTCTATCGTAAACTTATGATCAGTGAAGCTGGTCATTACACCATGTTTTTAAATTTCGCTAGACAATATGGTGACAGAACTGAAGTTGACCAAAAATGGGAAGCACTTTTGGATTATGAAGCCGAGATAATGAGAGATTTAGGTAATAAAGAAACGATTCATGGCTAATATTTTTACTAGCAATTAAAATATCTGCAACAATAAAGCCTCAACATCTGTTAAGGCTTATAAATTATTTGAAGTGTTTTCATTTTATATTTTGATTCCAAAACCAAATTGAATCACATGGTTTTTAGCTTCTATATCTGTTAAGTCTTCTTCAAGAATATTTGTAACTCCGTAATAATATCTTGCATCTAAGAACAACTCATCAGTGATCATATACTCTAACCCAGCAACACCAGAAAATACAAATGTTGAGAAGGCATCTTCATATTCCCATGTTTTTAATGCAACCTGAGGACCAACTCCTAACAACATATTATCTGATATTGAAAATCTAAGCAGGATAGGTAATTTAAGATAATCTGCTCTAAGGTTTCTTTCTTTTGCTCCTTCTGCAGACCATTGTAACTCTGTTAATAAGGATAAATTATCTGATAAATTAAAATCCGCAAAACCAGCAAAAGCAAAACCATTTCTGTGTTTGTTTTCAAAATCAGCATCTGGATCAAAATCTAGATTAGAGACATTTAACGCTCCTCTTACTCCGTATAAAATATCTTGAGACATTACAATAGACGTAAAGGAAATGAATAGTAGGGCAAATAAGTGTTTTTTCATAATTTTCAATTTGAGACGACTAATATAAGTAAATATTAAACCTACAATCAATTAATAGGTCTATCTAGTGAAAAATCGGACAAATGGAATATTTATCAGCAAAAATTAAATCGTAATACTCGAAACTGTTTCAAAATACATACTTTTTATAATACCATCTGATAGTCCAATTTTGGGCACATAAACATCTTTTGCACCACTCCATTTCATTGCAGACAAGTAAATTCTGGTTGCAGGAATAATTACATCTGCTCTATCTTGATTTAGATTTAGCTTTGTAATACGCTCTTCATACGAGTAATTTTGAAGTGTTTTATAATAGCTTGTTAAATAGAAGTAGGTTAACGGTTTACCAACACTTTTACCTGAAATCTTAAAAATCTTATTAATGTTACCACCAGATCCTATCAACTCTATTTTATCATATTGTTTGGTATGGTCTTTAATCCAACGTTCTACTTCTAACCAAGTTTCGTTCTTAACAATATCATTTAATAATCTTACGGTTCCGATTTTAAATGATTTAGACAATTTTTTATCACCATTGTGTATTATAGAAAACTCAGTACTTCCTCCTCCAACATCTACATAAAGGTATGTTCTATTTGGGTTTATAAAGGATTTCAAATCGGTTGCTGCAATGATAGTAGCTTCTTCTTCACCATCAATTATTTCTATATTAATACCACAAGTTTCAAAGATTTTCTGTGATAAAGACTCGCTATTTTTAGCTTCTCGCATGGCAGATGTTGCACAGGCTTTGTAACGAGACACACCATGGGATTTAATTATAAGACTAAACGCTTTCATGGTATCTAACATTCGCTCCTGATTATATTCAGATATTTCACCTTTTAGAAATACATCTGCGCCTAATCGAATTGGAACACGAACTAACGAGTTCTTTTTAAAGATTGTAGGTTCATCATCTTGTTCTATAATATTTGAAATTAGTAACCTTACGGCATTAGATCCAATATCAATAGCTGCAAACTTCTGTATTTTTAGCATAATTATATTTCTAATTTATTTAAGTAATACTTATACGTATCAAATTGCGATCTTACTTTAGGATTGTCGTTTCTGCGATAGGTATTATCCTGGTTTTCATTAATGACACGTGCTTTTACATTGTCATTCCAACAAATATCAAATAAATGTTGTAGCTCAACTTTGATATCTTCATCATAAATTGGGCAACTAACCTCTACTCTATTATCTATATTTCTGGTCATCCAATCTGCTGAAGAAATGTAGATTTTCGGATTATTTTTATTTGAAAATATATACAAACGTGTATGTTCTAGGAATTTATCTATAATACTTATAATTTCTATATTTTCACTCATCCCCTTTACACCTGGCACCAAACAACATAGCCCTCTAACAATCATTTGAATTTTTACACCAGCCCGACTTGCTTCATATAGCTTATCAATCATTTTATAGCTGCTTATACTATTCATTTTAAGTTTAATATAAGCAGGCTTACCGTTTTGGGCACTTTCTATTTCATTATCAATTAATGCAAATAACTTAGATTTGGTATAATGTGGCGACGTAATAAGGTGCTTGTATCGATTCACTTTATAATTGACTTCAAAAAAATCAAATACTTTATTGACTTCTTTTAAGATTTTTGAATTTGAGGTCATTAAGGTAAAATCCGTATAAATTTTTGCTGTAGACTCGTTAAAATTCCCTGTACTTATAAAACCATACCTTACGAGTTTATCCTTTTCTTCACGTTCAATAACGCACATTTTACAATGCACTTTTAAACCCGTTACACCAAAGAGCATTTTAATACCTTCATCTTGCATTTGTTCTGCATAATTAATATTTGCAGCTTCATCAAAACGCGCTCTAAGCTCTATCGAAACCGTTACCTTTTTACCGTTTTTAGCAGCATTAATTAAGGAACTTGCAACATGAGAGATTTGAGCTAATCTATAAATAGTAATTTTTATAGTTTTTACTTTTGGATCTAAAGCAGCCTCCCTTAAAAATTTAACGATATATGAAAAGGTGTGGTAAGGTGTATAAACCAAGTAATCTTTTTTAGCAATGGTTTTAAAAATACTCTCTTCTAAACTAAGTCCTTTTACAGGAAGTGGTCTAATTTTATCATAGAGTAAATCCGTTCTCCCTAAACTTGGAAAACTCATATAATCTCTTCGGTTATGATATCTACCTCCCGGAATTATACTTTCTTTTTCATCAATAGACATGTGTTTCAGTAAAAAACTTAAAGTGTCTTTACTAATACTCATATCATAGACAAAGCGAACAGGTGCTCCACTTTGTCTATCTTTAACACTATCGGATAGTTTTTCTATAAAACTCTTACTTAAATCGCTATCAAAATCTAACTCACCATCTCTAGTAATTTTAATCATGTGAGCACTAATACTATCATATTTAAAAATATTAAAAATATCGTCTAAACAATATCTTAAAATATCATCCACCATAATAATATAGTTGTTACCGTTTTTACTCGGTAGCACTACAAAACGATCCATATCTGATGAAATTTCTACCAATGCCACTTGGTCCTTTCCATCTGAATTTGTCATTTTTACTGTTAAATAAGCCGAAATGTCCATGAGTTCTGGTAGTGCAACATCTTCGTTAAGCATTATAACCACAAGAGCAGGACTAATTTCTTGGTAGAAATAGTTTTTTATAAAATCATGATGATAACTGTCAATTTCAGTTTCATTGATGACGTATATATTTTCATTTTTAAGCTCTAAATCTATCTCATCTAAAATCTCTAAACTGTAGCTTTGTTGTGCGATTACGATTTGCGTTATTTCTTCTAAAAGAACACCTGCCGTAATACCTCCTAATTCGGATTTACCACCTTTGCCAGCTTCATAAATTCGTTTTACAGTAGCATATCTAACTTTAAAAAACTCATCTAAATTATTAGAGAAAATTCCTAAAAAACGTAACCGTTCAATAAGAGGTACATTTTTATCTGCAGCTTCTTGCAATACACGCTCGTTAAATTTTAACCAACTTAATTCTCTATTTATATAAATGTTTTTGTCTTTTGTCATTCTTTTAAATCCTTTGGGATTATTATAAATTCTGTGGTTCCTTGTTTTAGATCCTTCCAGTCATCAATATCAAAAGTAAGTTTTACTAAACCGCTTGTAGGAAGATTATCTATAAATGTGTCACCAAATATATTAGAAATTGATGTTAAAGCATGATTATGACCAAAAATCATAACCTTTTCATATTCGTTTGGTAAATTTTTAATAAAGTTAATTACATTTTTTCCATCAAAATCATATAGGTCTTCAGAAATAATTATTTCGCTTTCAGAAATTTCCAGAAATGCGGTAAAAATCTTACAAGTACTAAGTGCCCTGTTTGCAGGACTCGAGAACAACTTACACGGAACATCATCTTTCTTAGCTAACTCTCTGACAACCAGCTCAGAATCGTTTTCACCCCTCGTTTTTAACGGTCTATTTCTATCCGTTACATCATGTTCCCAGGACGATTTACCATGCCTTATTATTATTAGTTTTTTCATTTTAACTCGATTAAATACGTTTTTTTTCGATGAAAGGTTGCATATGTCCGTTTTGACGAGTATATTGCCCCTTTAACATAAATTTTTGTTTATCAGTGTTGTTATAGTTTAATTTGTCATGTAAAATTAATGTAAAAGACCCCAAACTAAAAAATATATTATTAAATCCATGTTTTGGTATTTTGTTACCAAAAACCCCTTCCCTCTAAATATTTTAATAACCCATTTAAACAATAGATATGTTAGTTTGTATCTAAAAAGTTTACGACATCATTTTTAATTTAAATGTCATGGAAATAGAAAGAAATACAGGAATGAATGGACAAACCTACGGGAATAACATCCTCTCCTATACAATTATTCAAAATCAAGTGATCCGTTTATTTAACGGCGCTTTTAAGATGATTAATTCAACCTTTTCCAGACCTATTATTTTTATCAATATTTTTTCAAACGAATTCCTTAATACCTATTACAACCCATTATATAGTTGTATGTATCAAAGCGATTTCATAATTAAAAAATACAAAATCAAATTTTAAAGCAATCATAACCTGATTTACTTAAAAACGTTTAGAATGAAACATTTTTACAACCCCAAATTAATAACACCGAGTAAACTGGTAATGTCCTTGGTGTTTGCCATTACGTTAAGTATGGTGAGTTTTAGCTCATATGGTCAAGTTTTGGTTACAAAAAATCAAAACGCAACCAAAAACAAACAAGTTCCATCTGAGGATTTAGAGCTAACCAATGCACGTTATGTCTCTGAATCGAAATATAATGACTTACAACAAAGCCTTAGAGGTAAAGCGAACATGGCTTTTAGTTGTGCTGATGGTTTTGGTTATATATTAACAAACGTAGGTAGTGGTAATGGAAACGTGACAGGTCTTTACTCATTTGACTTGTCTACTAATTCGCTTTCCGAGATCAAAGATCCTCTTATTTCAGATACAACAACATCTCAATTTATAAATGCTATTGGTTATAACGTTGTAGACAATTACTTATATGGTTTTTTACAAGGCAGTAACAAAGTTGTTAAAATTGATAATAATGGTGATATAGAACTTTTAACTGTAACTGGTTTAACAGGTAGTAATTATCCGTCTGGTGATATCGATGAAAATGGTATTTTATATTTATACGGACAAGGACGATTTGTAACTATAGACTTAAATCCAACAAGTCCAAATTATTTAGTTGCCAATATAGTGTTACAACATTTTGTTGTTAGTAACGATATGGCTTTTAGCCCTATTGACAATAACCTGTATATTTTAACGAGTAATAGCTCTAGAAGCTTATTAAAGTTTGATACCACAACAAATACAATATCGACTCTTGGTCAAGTTTCAGGGTTAGAATCAGAATCAACAAATTCTTTTGGAACAGCCTATATGGATACTTTAGGTAATATGTATGTTGCAAATAACTCTTCTGGTAATACTTATAAAATAAACACTCCACATTTAGGTGGTTTAACTGCTGCGTTTTACAGTAATTTACCAGGTGTTAGTCCAGGTGACGGTGCACGATGCCCTACCCAACCGACTAAACCAATGGCTATTGCTGATGATATTTGTATTACTTCAGATACAACAGAAATCACACTTAATATTGCTGCTAATGACTCAGAAGGAACTTATGCTTTAGATATCGCATCAGTTCAACTCTTAGATCCTAGTACGACACTTCCAACCAATACTGTGACTATTCCAGGACAAGGAACTTTCACTTTAGGTACAAATGGTGAGGTAACGTTTACAGCATTACAAACTTTTTCTGGTACATCCGTACAATACACAATTTCAGATGTTTTAGGACACGTCTCTAATCCAGGTGTTATTACCATTAGTTTAAACGAAACCGCAGCACCAACAGGTTCTTCAAATCAAGAATTCTGTGAAGCTAATAATTCTACAATTTCAGATTTAAATGCCACTGGAAGTAATATTATGTGGTATGCTGATGAAAACAGTAATACTCCATTAAACTCTAATACGGCTTTAACTGAAGGTACAACTTATTATGCCTCACAAACAAGTAGTGATGGATGTGAAAGTTTAGATAGACTTGCTGTTACTGTTAACTTCAGTGATGAAATTTCATTATTAAACCCACAAGAGGCAAGTTGCATAGTTGTTCATGGAACTTTATATACGATAGAAGCCACTTTTACTGGTACAGCGCCATTTACAGCTTCAGGAGATGGTCAGTCAGGTATATTCACAGATAATGGTGATGGAACAACCACTTGGGTTTCTAGTCCTATTGAAAGTACGGTAGAAGATTATAATATTACAATATCTGACAAATGTGGATCGCTTGATTTAACAGGCTCATCACCTGCCGAGTGCCTCAATACTCCTTTTGATTGTGAGGATGGTTTTGCTTATATTATTGTTAATGAAAGAAATAGTGAAGGTGATTTTGTGTCTGGACTATATTCATATAATTTAGTAACTCATGAACAAACATTAATTAAAGCGCCATTAATTGAAAACACTAATGAATCACAATTTGTTAACGCGATTGGTTATAATGTTCTAGATAATAATATTTATGGTATACAACAGTTCACTAACAATATTGTAAAAATTGATGCGTCAGCAAATGTAGAATTCCTTCCAATTGTAGGACCATTTACTGTTGGAGATTACAGCTCTGGAGATATCAATGAAAATGGCCTTTTAGTTTTACACGGATTAGATAAATTTGTTTCTATAGACTTAAACCCTTCTAGTCCTAACTATTTAACGGCATCAACGTTGTTAAATTATCCAACAACGGTTAATGACATTACTTTTAGCCCAATAGATGGCAATATCTATTTTGTAACAAGCACAAATGATAGAAAGTTGTTACGTTTTAATATTACTAGTAACACAGTTGACGATCTTGGATTAGTAACTGGATTAAGTTCTGAAACAACCAACCAATTTGGTACGGCATATATGGATGCTCTTGGAAACATGTTCATTGCAAATAATGCCTCAGGAAATATCTATAGAATAGAAGAACCACACACAGGAAATTTAGCTGCAACACCATATAACCAATTAATAGATGTATTACCTGGAGATGGTGCTCGTTGTCCTTCTCAAATAATTACTCCTGTTGCCGTTGATGATACTTTATGTATTACCTCTGATGATACAGAAATAGAAATTAGTGTTTTAAACAATGATTCTGCCGGTACTTATGATATAGATATAACAGCTGTAGAGTTAATAGATCCGATAACATCGCTACCTAGCACTTCGGTAACTATTCCGAATGAAGGAACATTTTCTGTCAACAACCAAGGTGTTGTATTGTTTGAGGCACTTCCTAGCTTTTCCGGAACCTCTATAGAGTATACTATAACAGATATGATTGGTGTTACGTCTACTCCTGCAACCATTACTATTAGCCTAAACACAACAACAACTCCAACAGGTAATAGTGTTCAAGAGTTTTGTGAATCTAGTGAACCTACTATAGCAGACTTAAGTGCTACTGGTACAAATATTCAATGGTATGCAAGTGAAACAGACACATCTTCTTTAGATTCTTCTGAAGAGTTAATTGATGGAAACACTTATTATGCAACACAAACGACTAGCAATAGTTGTGAAAGTTTAGAAAGATTAGCGGTAACAGTTAACTTTACAAATGATATTACCTTAATATCTGCGGAAACCTTAGAATGCTCTGAAGACGGCACAACTTACACTGTGGTTGCTACATTTACAGGAACGGCACCTTTTACAGCAATTGGAAATGGCCAACCTGGTACTTGGGCTACTAATGATGATGATACTTTTACGTGGACTTCTGATGCTATATCTGGCACTGAAGATTACAATATTGAAATACAAGATGCTAATTTATGTAATACCATTACCTTATCTGGCGATGCCGCAATATGCTGTGAGTTTGAGGTAACGTGTCCTACTTTTGAAGACACTACCGTAGCTTGTTACAGTGAGTTACCCTCAGAAACAGCTTATACAATTGAAGCTTTTGAAGCCTTAGGTAATGCTGATGGAATTATAGGAGATAATGCATGTGGACTTATTGAAATTACAGCTCAGAATAGTAGTGATCAAGGAACTTGCGAACAAACTATTACACGTACTTACACTATTACATCATATGAAGATACAAACAGCAATGGTGTACGTGACGAAGATGAAACTACAATTCTAAACAGTGCAGAATGCACACAATTAATAATTGTAAACGACACCATCGCACCAGAATTTACAGTACCAGATGATATTACAATTGAATGTGATGTAGATGCTACAGACTTATCAATTACTGGTTATGTCAATGACGAATCAGATAATTGCTCTACCGATCTTAAGGCTACATTTACAGATAGTGTTGCAGACGGAACTTGCCCTGGATCTTCAATCATTTCTAGAACGTGGTCTTTAATTGATGATTGTGATAATACGACAACGTATGTTCAAACCATTACTGTGCAAGATACAACAGCACCTACTTTTAGTGGACCTGCTGATATCACAATAGAATGTGATGTTGATCCTACAGACTTAACAATTACTGGAGATGTTACTGACGAATCAGATAACTGTGCTTCTGATCTTGATGCTATCTTTACCGATAGTGTTGCAGACGGAACTTGTCCTGGATCTTCAATCATTTCAAGAACGTGGTCTTTAACTGATGATTGTGATAATACAACAACATTTGTTCAAACTATAACTGTTCAAGATACAACAGCACCTACTTTTAGCGTGCCTGCTGATATCACAATTGAATGTGATGTTGATGTTACAGACCTAACTATTACAGGTGATGTAACTGATGAATCAGACAACTGTGCTTCTGATCTTGAAGCGACCTACACCGATAGTGTTGAAGATGGAACTTGTCCTGGTGCATCTGTTATTTCAAGAACATGGTCTTTAACTGACGATTGTGATAATACAACAACAGTTGTACAAACCATTACTGTTCAAGACACAACCGCACCAATGTTTAATGAAACATTACCAGCTGATATAACTGTAGAGTGTGACGCTGTTCCAACCGCAGAAACATTAACTGCTACTGATAGTTGTGGTACTGCAGAAGTTGTATTTGAAGAAGAAATTACAGAGGGATCTTGTATGGGTGATTATAGTATTGTGCGTACATGGACTGCAACAGACAGTTGTGAAAATGAAACGATACATACTCAAATTATTACGGTTCAAGATACTACAGCACCAACACTGTTAAATGAATATGAAGATACAATCGTAGTGACTTGTGACGACATTCCTGAAGTGCCTAGTTTATCATTCGAAGATTCATGTTCAAATGATATGGATGTATCCTTTAATGAAGAATCTAATCAAACCAATGATTTTGATGATTACACAATTACAAGAACTTGGACAGTTACAGATGATTGTGGCAACCAAGCCGTATACACTCAAACTATTACTGTAGAAACAAGTAATATCATCGAAACGATGGATACTAATCTATGTATACTAGATTCAGAATTAGATTTATTCAATTTATTATCTGGTGACTTTGATATGAATGGAACATGGAGTGTCGTTTCAGGTGATGCCACTATTGATGGAAGTTTCTTTGATCCTACATCTGCAGAAGTTGGTGTCTATACATTTATGTACTCTATTTCAGAAGGGGCTTGTCCATCTGAAGCAGTCGTTACTGTAACTTTAGACGATGATTGTGTTGTGTTAGCTTGTGGAGAGGAAAATGTTGTGATCTCTAAATCAGTAACAGCCAATGGTGATGCCTATAATGAATTCTTTACTTTAACAGGTGTTGAAGATTGTGGGTTTGTAATTGAACTACAAATATTTAATCGTTGGGGTGCTGAAATTTATAAATCTAATAATTACCAAAACGATTGGAATGGTGAAGCTCACGGTTCTTCAATAGGAAGTTCTGGTAAAGTCCCAACAGGTACATATTATTATATTATTAACTTAAAGAATAGTGGTTTAGATCCTTTTGCAGGACCTATCTACGTAGCTACAAATTAATTAAAACTTAACCGATGAAGTTATCAAAAATCATAAGTATTACAGTACTATTTTTGAGTGTTTCTACTGCCTTTTCTCAGCAGCTACCTCAGTTTACGCAGTACATGTTTAATACGATTTCTATTAATCCTGCTTACGCTGGAAGTAGAGAAACACTTAGTATCGTTGGCTTACATAGAAGTCAATGGGTTGGCCTAGAAGGTGGTCCAGAAACGCAAACATTATCCGTTCACACGCCACTGCGTAACGAAAACATGGGTTTAGGAATTTCCTTTATCAATGACAAATTAGGTTATGAAAATTTTTCATACCTATACGCAGATTATTCATACACAGTTAAAGCGAGTGAGACCGTAAAATTAGCGTTTGGAATAAAAGGTGGTTTTACACATTATAGCCTAGATGAAGAATTACTCAGTGATCCTTCGGTTGTAAACGATCCATTCTTTAACGATGTATCTAATCGTTGGAGTCCTAATTTTGGAGCTGGTTTATATTTACATTCCAATAAGTGGTATTTAGGATTATCTGCACCGAGAATTCTAAACACAGATTACAACAATGGAGGAAGTGGCTCAGCAGATTATGTGGCCCTAGAGCGTATTAGTTATTACTTTACGGGTGGCTATGTTTTTGACCTTAGTGAAAATACTAAACTTAAACCATCTGCACTTTTAAAAGCTACTAATGGTGCGCCTTTATCTTTCGATATTTCGGCAAACTTTCTATTCCATGAAAAACTTTGGTTAGGTGGAGCCTATAGAGTGAATCAAAATGCAGCTGCTCTTGGTGGTATTGCAGATTTCCAGGTGTCAAAACAGTTAAGAATTGGTTATGCTTACGAGTATCCCCTTTCAGATATTAGACCTTACACAAGTGGTACTCACGAAGTATTATTAATGTTTGAAGTCTTTAAAAGTAAACGTATTAAATCGCCAAGATATTTCTAAAAAGCCCTTATTATGAAAATCAAAATATTAGCGCTCGTTATAATTTTAAGTAGTTCGTTTGCATTTGCCCAAACGAAATTGGCCGATAAATTCTTTGAGAATTATGGTTACGTAAAAGCCATTGAATTATATGAAAAAGCGGTTGAAAAAGGCAAAAGTGATGCACATGTGTTAACACGTTTAGGTGATGCTTACTATAATAATTCTAATTCAGAAAAAGCCGTTTATTGGTATGGTAAAGCATTAGCTGAACATAAAAATATTGAGGCCGAATACATCTACAAATATATTCAATCATTGAGAAGTGTTGGAAATTATGAAGAAGCTGATGTGTGGTTCAAAAAACTTAGTGAAGCACAACAAGGCGACAGTAGACTAAAAGGTTATGATCCTGATGAAACTGATTTATTCGATAAACTTACTTCGAAAAATGATGACATTATTGTGAGCATAGAAAATTTAGAATTTAACTCTGAAAACTCAGATTTTGGTTCTTATGTTCATGGTAATACGCTCTATATTGCTTCAAGCAGAAGTGATGACAACAAAGTTTATAGCTGGAACAAAGAACCGTTTCTAGATATCTATCAAATTGAAATTAAAGATGAAGACGAAGGTCATCAATCTTATGGTTCGCCTGCTCTAATTAATGCAGACGACATAAACACAGACTATCATGAGGCATCCATTGCTATAACTAACGATGGCAAAACCATGTATTTTACTCGCGACAATACGAATAAACGAAATCGATTAAAATACGATAAAGAAGGAACAACACACCTTCAAATTTATAAAGCCACCTTAGTCGGAGAACAATGGACTGATATTAAAAGTTTACCTTTTAATGATGACTATTTCTCAACAGGTCACCCAGCTTTAAGTAGAGATAATAAAACATTATACTTTGTATCTGATCGCGAAGGAGGATTTGGTCAAACAGATATCTATTCCGTTGAAATAAACGATGATGGAACATATGGTACACCTGTAAATTTAGGTGAAGACATTAACACTGAAGGTCGTGAAATGTTTCCTTTTATAAGTAAAGACAATACCTTTTACTTTTCTTCAGATGGGCATTTAAACTTAGGCTTATTAGATATTTTTAAATCCAATATCTTAACTGGTGAAGCAACTACAGATCCTGTAAATATTGGAGCACCTTTTAATAGTGGTTATGATGATTTTGCTTACTTTATAGATAACGATACTGAAAAAGGATATTTCTCGTCCAATAGACCAGAAGGTAAAGGAGGAGATGATATTTACAGCTTTAGCATTACAGAATGTAACCAACAAATTACAGGTGTTGTTAGAGAAGCGAGAACTGATATTATATTAAGTGATGTTACCGTTCAACTCATTGATGAAACAGGTAAAATTATTGAAGAAACTACAACTCAAGAAGATGGTGTCTATATATTTGATGTAGAATGCGATCAAACCTATACCATCTTAGGTAGCAAACCAGATTACAAAAACGACAAAGGAACAGTTACTACAAGTAACGAAAATGAAAAAACGAACACATTAGACTTAACGTTGACTCCTTTACTTAAAGATAATCAAATTGTTATTAATCCAATTTACTTTGATTTTGACAAATCGAATATTAGAACGGATGCCGAATATGAATTAGAGAATATTGTAGATGTATTGCGCAAACATTCAGAAATGGTTATAAAAATTGAATCTCATACTGATAGTAGAGGTCGAGATAAGTATAACATGAAGTTATCTGATAGACGTGCAAAATCGACAAGAGATTATATTATTTCTAGAGGTATCGATGCTAGCAGAATAGTTAGTGCTATTGGCTATGGTGAATCGCAACTTTTAAATGAATGTTCTAATGGCGTAAAATGTTCAGAAGAAGAGCATCAATTAAACAGACGATCATACTTCTATATTATTAATCGTTAATTTAAAAGATAACAAACCACATTGAAAAGCAAGCTCTAAAAGGCTTGCTTTTTTTTGTTAGTACTGGTTTCTTAATAATCGTAAACGAATAAGGTTAAAAAGATCAATTTTAAACCCTTAATTCTGTATGTGTGTATTTTTTAAAGCATTACTTAAAACCTTTACAGTCCTTCTATTTAATCTTACCTCCTACGCGCAAACGCTAAAAGGAATAATTACAGACAGCCTTACTCAAGACAACCTTGCCTTGTGCTAATTTAGTTTTAAATGGTAAAAATAGCGGTACATATAGCAATACAGATGGCACATAAATTTTCGATTTATCTAAAGCTTTAATACACGATACATTAGTGGTGTCTTTAATAGGTTATAAACATCAAAGCATTCTGTTACGGCAATTTATGTCTGGAAATGAGCATCGCTTAAAACTTTCAGTTATTACCTAAAATTGACAACCTCATTGAAGTTTTAGTTTTAAATAAAAGCAAAATATATGAACAGCATAATGTTACTCTTTCCACTAGGAACAGAAAACAAGTATGCCCTGAGTCTGTTCTTTTTAACAATAAAACCTCTTAATAAAAGTTAAAGTGGTTTACAAAAAAAGCTAGCCTTACCGACTAGCTTTTGCATTTTATTTTTAGGCATTGATGTTATTCTCAATGCTGCGATTTCTCAGAGAATTTAAAAAGACCCAATGCTCTCATTGGTTTTTAATACGTATAAATATTTAATGGCATTGAAGAATTCTAAACCTTTAAATAGATCGTAAAAAATAAGCTACTAATTATCGCTTAATAAATATATTAGTAAAATACCACTTTCCTGCACTGTTCTGCTCTGCAGAAACATCAAAATCTGTATAATCGCCATCAATATTGTCCTTATGACTCGGACTAGCTAACCATGCATTTACAACAGCCTCAGCTGAACTAAAGCCATAAGCCACATTTTCTGTTACCACATAGGCATCTGCATTAGCTTGTAAACTTTGCTTTCTTAAAAAGAAGTTATCGTGAGAAACACTATTAGCTTCAATCATGTAATCTGTATGTGTAAATGCCACAGCTTTAACCGTTTCATGATTATGTAATGGATTTAAACCTTCATTAATTCTATAGTCATTAATGAGTTCCATAATTTCGATTTCTATTGTTTTGGCTATAGGTGCAACTGGGACTTCAATTGAGTTTGCAACGTCTTCTTCTATAGTATCTTTAGCACAAGAAGTAAAACTAAAAAGGGCAATAAGAGCAATAATTGGTAGGAGTTTAACTGCTTTCATAATGTAGGTTAATTAGGTTTGGGAGTTCTAAATTAGACACCTACTTTTTAATAAAAAAGAAAATCTTTAAATATTCGATGAAATACATACATTTTGTCGGTATTTTATGTAAATCATCGGTAAAACACACTATTAAAATGTAAAATTGCGCTTTTCATCATCCGATAAATGCATTTAATCGGTATTTTAAAGTGATGAATAAATGGATAATTAAGCATTAAGTTATGATGTGATTTTAGGTCATAACGGCTAGTACAAATTACGCAACAACTCAACGACTCAATTTAAAGATTAAACAAAAATTAAGTTATTAAGTAAATTGATAAGAACACAACTCAAAAATTCATGCAAAGACGATTAAAACTACGGAGCCAAACGTTCAATTTTCCAATTGTAATCCTCTTGAAGTTGGTAGCGGATTCTATCGTGAAGTCGGTTGGGTCTACCTTGCCAGAACTCTAGTTCTACAGGTTTAATCATAAAACCACCCCAATTTTTAGGGCGCTCTATCGCTTTACCTTCACATTTCAGTTCTAAATCTTTGAGTTTTGTTTCTAATGCTTCTCTGTTCTCTACCACTTCACTTTGATTAGACACAACAGCTCCTAACTGACTTCCTCTTGGTCGCGATTCAAAATACCCATCACTTAAGTTTTCTGAAATCTTTTCAGCCTTACCTTTAATTATAATTTGTCGTTCTGCCGAATGCCAAAAAAATGATAAACACACATTTGGGTTTTCTAATATGGCTTTTCCTTTTTCACTATCATAATTGGTGTAAAAAATAAAACCTTCGTGCGTATATTTTTTAAGCAGCACTACTCTACTCTTTGGATATCCATCTAAGCCAATGGTAGAAATTGTCATGGCGTTAGTTTCTTCAACATTAAAATATGTATCAACTTCTATAAACCAATTTCGGAATAATTCAATAGGATTTTCTGGAACGTTACTTAATAACAATTCTCCTTTTTCGTAGGACTTTCTATAATCACCTAAGTCTGCATTCATTATATACTAATTTTAGCTTTTTGCTTCTTTAATTTTTTCAATAACAATTTTCACTATAAATTTAAGGATTAAAATATATAAATGAAGTTTGAAAACAGTAATTATTCTAAGGAATTAGAATATAAAAAAGTAGAATTTTCCTTTGGCACCATTTTCAAGACCAAACAATTTATACTATCTGAATTTAACGAAGGTACTCACGTAGATTATCATATTGCTAGTGAATTAATTTCAAAATTTAGTGATTACATTACTAAAGATGCTAAATTAGGTTATATTGCTAACCGCTATAACTCGTATTCATTTGATCCACAGCTTTGGAAAGAATTTAATAGTGATTATGATATATTTATTGCTTCTGCTATTGTGACATACTCAGACTTTAGTTACCTCAATGCCTCTTTAGAGAAACAATTTTTTGAAAAAAGCCTAAAACGTTGTAGTAATTTAGAAGAAGCTATTGAGTGGATAATGAATTTAAAAGAATTTAAAACTGAGGCTAATCAAAATTAAAAGTCTTACCATCTTTAGATAATAACACATTATTAAAAACAGTTTTCGCTTCAGTTTTAAAATCATTATAACCATTATAACGGGTAGAATAATGTCCTAAAATTAAGGTTTCAACATTGGCTTTCTTGGCTATAGTTGCTGCTTGTTTTGCTGTACTGTGTTTTGTTGGAATGCAAAGCGCTTCGTTTTTATCTAAAAATGTCGATTCGTGATATAAAACAGTTGAGTCTTTTATTATAGGAATTATATCTTCATTATAAATAGTATCGCTACAATACGCATAACTTTTTGCAGGCTTAGGATCTTTAGTTACTTTTTTGTTATTAATTAAAACACCATCTTCATTTTCTACATCGAAGCCTTGTTTTAATTTTCTGAAATACGCTTTATCGATATTAGCTTCAGTAACTAAATTAATATCTATTTTTCGTTCATTTTCCTTCTCTTTAAAAAGAAATCCATTAGTATAAACTCTGTGTTTTAATGGAATGGTATAAACCTCAACTTTATCGTCTTCGTAAATTAATTCTGATGCGTCAGAACTCAATTCATGAAAAATTAACGGATACTGTGTCCAACTCGCAGATAATTTCATTTGAAGCAATATCACTTCCTTTAAGCCTTTTGGTGCATAAATATGAAGTTCTGTTTCGCGTGTTAAAAGGCTAAATGTGTTTACCAAACCTACGAGTCCAAAGTAATGGTCGCCATGAAGGTGAGAAATAAAAATATGCTTAATTCTCGAAAACTTAATCTTATTTCGTCTTAGCTCTACTTGCGTTCCTTCACCACAATCTATTAAAAACATATTGTTTTTAATCTCTAAAACTTGAGCCGTAGGATTCGCATTAATGCTTGGTGTTGCACTGTGACAGCCGAGAATTGTTAATTTCATTAGTTTCTGTTAGTCGTTGAGTTGTTTGTTGCTAAGTCGAAACAACTATACGACAAACAACTAAACAACAAACATTTTTTTTTAGAAGTCTAAATCGCGCTCAATATCTTCCATTTCAATAATATCGAAAGCTTCTTGCAAGGTTGGTACAACAGCGATTTCATCTGGTACCTCGTTTAAATCTACTTTACCAGAAACCAATACAAATGATTTATTATCATTACGATGCGTTTTATTCACACGTAAAAACTCAACAATCTCTTCTTTTGAAATTTGACTTAAGCTCGTCAGGTTAACGACAAGATGTGTGTTTTTATAGGTCTCGTAATCGGCTTCAATTTTTTTTACTAATTCAACAATTGAAATCTGTTCTTGCGTAATTATGGTTGTGTTACCGTTTTTATCTATAATCATATCTTATTGTTTAATTTTAGAAGCTAACAAATAAATTACTGCCATCCTAACTGCAACGCCATTTTCTACTTGATTTAAGATAATGGCTTGCTTAGAATCGGCAACATCACTAGTAATTTCTACACCTCTATTTATTGGTCCAGGATGCATAATTACAATCTCTTTATCTAAGCTATCTAATAGTTCTTTATTAACTCCGAATTGTTGTGTGTATTCTCTTGTTGAAGGAAAATAACTAATATCCATGCGCTCATTCTGAACTCTGAGCATATTAGCAACATCGCACCATTGAAGTGCTTTTTTTAAGTTGGTTTCTACTTTTACGCCTAAATCTTTAATGTATTTTGGCAATAAAGTTTTTGGTCCACAAACCATAACATTAGCACCTTGTAATTGTAAAGCATATATATTTGAAAGTGCAACACGACTATGTAAAATATCACCAACAATAACTACATTTTTTCCCTTTACACTACCCAATTTTTCTCTAATGGAATACGAATCTAATAAGGCTTGTGTTGGATGCTCATGTGCACCATCTCCTGCATTAATAATACTTGCGTTAACATGTTTTGAAAGAAACACACCTGCTCCTGGATTAGGATGACGCATTACCACCATATCCACTTTCATCGATAAGATATTATTAACCGTATCTATTAATGTTTCGCCTTTTTTAACGGACGATTGCGATGCCGAAAAATTAATAACATCCGCAGACAATCGTTTTTCTGCTAACTCAAAAGATAATTTGGTACGTGTAGAGTTTTCAAAAAATAGATTTGCAATAGTGATATCTCTAAGCGATGGCACTTTTTTAATAGGCCTATTTATCACTTCTTTAAACTGATCTGCAGTTTCAAAAATAAGGTCAATATCTTGTTTGTTCAGATATTTAATTCCTAATAAGTGATTGACACTTAATTCGCTCATCTTTTATTCGCTTTTAGCTATTAGCTTGTCGCCTTTAGCAAATTCACTTTATATATTTTGTTTTTTCAAGTTCAACTTCAATTTCAAGTTCAACTTCATATTTTCTTATTTATCCACCAAATACACAGCATCTTCGCCTTCATTTTCAACCCACTTCACTATAACCTTTTGCTTATCAATGGCATCAACTTGTCTTCCTCTATAATTAGGCTGAATTGGTAAATGTCTGCTAAAGCGTCTATCGATTAAGGTTAATAATTCGATGTCTTTCGGTCGTCCAAAAGATTGAATTGCAGTTAGTGCAGATCTAATACTACGACCTGTATATAAAACATCGTCGATAAAAACAACGTTTTTGTCTTCTACAATAAAATCTATACTAGTGGTATTGGCTTCTAATGGTTTATCTCCTCTTCTAAAGTCGTCTCTAAAAAAAGTGATATCTAAATGCCCAAGTTGAATGTTCTTAATCTTATAATCTTCAGTAAGAATTTGCGCTAATCTATCCGCTAAATATTTTCCTCTTGGCTGAATTCCGATTAAGACGGTTTCAGAGAAATCATCATGATTCTCAATGAGTTGACAAGCCAATCTATGAAGGATAATATTGACTTCTTTAGAGTTAAGTAGTACTTTGTGACTCATAAAATTCCCAAGCATTGTTGGCTTACAAAGTTAGGATAAAATTTGTGGTTTGCAATAGCTTTTATAGTAAAGCCAATTGAATAAATTAAAGCAGACTTAAAATCGAAATCTACTCTTTTAATTTCAGATTTATTTTGCTCTTTTAGACATTGTGAGTTACTTTTTAAAATCCTTTCTCTTCTCTAAAATGGTGCATCGCAACTAAAACTAACCCATTTTCGTTCTATAGGGTGTTCAAAACTTAAATATTCTGCATGAAGGTGTAATCGGTTGGCAAGCCTACCATATAAATCGTCACCAACAATAGGTGTATTTAGCCCTTTGCGATGCGCTGCGTGAACACGTAATTGATGGGTTCTGCCTGAAATTGGATAAAAATGAATTCGGGTTTTGTTATCTTTAACGGCAACAACTTCGTACTTTGTCGTTGCTTTTTTACCATGCTCATCACAAACCAACTGTCGTGGTCTATTGTTTAAATCTACGCGAAGTGGTAGATCAATAATACCTTCCGTTGCCTCTAAAACTCCATCTAAAACAGCCACATAGCGTTTTTTAACCGTTCGATTAATAAACTGTTTTTGCAGATGCTTATGCGTTCTTTCATTTTTAGCAACGACCAACAAACCAGAGGTCGACATATCTAAACGATGTAACAACAAAGGTCCTGTTGCATCTGGCAAATACGCTTGCATTCTGGTTAAAACGGAATCTTTAATGGTTTTGCCAGGTACAGATAAAAATTCGTGTGGTTTATTGAGTACTAAAAGGGCATCATCTTCATAAATTATTTCTAATTCACCTTTAAAAACTCCGGCAGTTTCAATGGGATTAGGCTCTACATTTAAACCTTGCATCATATGACCCAAAATAGGCTCGCAACGCCCACGACACGACGGATAAAATTGTCCATGACGACGCACTTCTGTATTTGGTGAAATTCCCCACCAAAACTCAGCCATTGCAATGGGTTTTAATTTGTTTTCATAAGCATACTGAAATAGTTTAGGCGCAGCACATTCGCCCGCAGCAGCTGGTGGCTGTCCTAAATCTGTGGTCTCAAAAATAGCTATGACATCTTTTGTTTCACCTTTCGCATTTAAAAACCGATACTGCTCATGGATTTGCTTTTGTAAACGTGCGGACCGTGATTTTCGTTCTTGTTTTAATTTTTTTATAGGTTGCAGTAATTCTGCTAAATGAGCTTCGGCCGTTTTAACATTGTCAGCAAGCTTTAATTTTAAATATTTTAAGTCAATATTATTTTGAATACTTTGTTGTTTCAATGTTTCAAAAAGCAAGGCTTTATCAGTTGCATTGAGCTGGTTCTCTGCGTCTATTCGACGTTGTTTTCGTTTTAACTTTTCTGCTTTTGAATTTCTTTTAAAATCATCAAGTGTTTTAACCGACTCTAGTTGCGTTTGCTTTAAATCTATTTTGGCTTTTTCTAATGCAGGCTGTTGTTCTAAGCTTTCAATTTGTGCTGTAAGCCTATTTAAATGGGCTTCATTCTGTTTGTAGAATCCGTTTTTGTCTAAGGTATCAAAAATTGGTGGCACAAATCCTTCTATATGGTTACGCTCTGCTATTTTTCCAGAGAACGCTGCAATATAACCGAGTTGTCCTTCAACTGTTTTAACAATCATCACACCAAACATTTTTCCGATTTCTAAACCTTCTTTAGTGTTATCTAAACCAAAATTATGTTCAAAATCTGTTTGAGTTTTTAGGTAGGTTTTTAGCTCTTCTGCAGCCACAATACAAAGTGGATGTGGTGTGTAATAAAACGGAAACGTAAATTGCTCCGGAAGCGATTCCGAAGGCTTAATTGCTAAAGGGTGAAAACAACCGTTTTCTGTATAAAACATGCGTTTTTTATTGATTTGCAAAGGAACGAAAATATATTCTAATCGTCAGTTATATTAAATCTGTATTTATGTTATTCTGTATTCAACACCTGCTATATTATATGTTAATTGGCATTCTTTTTTGCTTCAAAACCCTCTTGAAAATCTGTAAGTAGTTTATTGTTTTAGAATATTTAATAACCCGGAATTCGAATGTTTTTTTTAAAGTATAAATTATAGTTCGCTCCTATGGAGCATCTATAATAATATGGTAGTTTTCTGTTATTAATGTATCGCTACGCTATGGCTATACTAAAGTTACTTCTCTCATCTCCGACATGATTAACTGAAATTGTTTTTAAATCAATAACCTGAATTCAAATTTGTCGTATTTAAAGCTCCAGAGGAGCCAAATATTAATAATAAAACTGTTTGAGGTAAACTTAAACTCCAGAGGAGTGATATCTTAGGAATTATGCTATTGTTTTACTCCAGCGGAATTTCTATTAAAAATTAGCAGTCTTTTATTTTATATGAAATTCACGGTAATAATTTAGCATCAAGAGTCTTATTAAAAAAGTTGTCTTGGTCGTTTTTCTAATGCTTTAAAAACCATGTGATTTAACAAAAGTTTTTAACTTTGGCATTATAATTGGAAATGCTAAAACAAATGCGTTCCCAATTTAAAATTGGGATAAGTTCAACTAAACATTTTACTTCACCTCAAAAAAAGAGGTTTGTAAAATAAAGTCTCACTAAAAAAACACAAGATTATGAAAAGATTTCTACTATTAACAGTTCTCGTTTCGGTACTCGTATCTTGTAGTGCCAAAAAACAAATTGAAACCGCTATTAGTCATGGAAATTACGACCATGCTATTTCAGAGGCTTTAGAAAAATTACAAAATAATAAGGATAAAAACCGCAAGCAAGATTATATTGTGATGCTGGAAGAAGCGTATTATAAAGTTTTAGATCAAGATCTTCAGACGATTTCACACCTTAAAAAAGATGGTAATCCTGAACAATACAAAACTATCTATGATACCTATATTGATTTAGAAAACAGACAAAACGCCATAAAACGTGTTCTACCTTTGCAGATCAACGGAAAAACATTACAGTTAAAATTTAATGATTACAGTGATGAGATTATAGATTACAGATACAAAACTTCAGATTACTTAATCGGACAAGGTATTGCGCTTTTAGATTCTAAAGACAAGTATAATGCACGTGAAGCTTATGATATCTTTAGTTATATAGAACAAATTAATCCAAATTTTGAAGAGACCAGAAGTCTAATGACAGAGGCACACCAAAAAGGAACAGATTACATAAATGTGTCTATAGTTAATGAAACTAACCAAATTATTCCGCAGCAGTTAGAGGCAGATTTGTTAGATTTTAATACGTATGGCTTAAATCAGTTTTGGACAAGCTACCATTCTAATGCGGTAGAAACTATCAATTACGATTATGCCATGCAGTTGCAATTAAAGCAAATAAACATTTCACCAGAACGTATTAACGAACGTCAAATAGTGCGCGAACAAGAAGTTATTGATGGTTGGGAATATGAATTAGATCGTGCAGGAAATGTTAGAAAAGACAGCCTTGGTAACGACATTAAAGTTGATAAAATTATAAACGTAAAAGCGCGACTTACGGAAATTGTACAAACTAAATCTTCTCAAGTTATTGCAAATGTTGTTTATACGGATTTAAAGCAGAACCAAATTATAGATACGTTTACTATAGATAGTGGTTTTGTTTTTGAAAATGTATTTGCACGTTATAAAGGTGATAAACGTGCTTTAAATAAAGATGATAGAATCTTAGTCAGTCAAAGGCAACTACAATTTCCGAGTGATGAACAAATGGTCTATGACACTGGTGAAGATCTAAAGTTAAAACTAAAAGATATCATTAGTTCTTACAATACACAACGAAGTTAGAAGCACCATAAATTGAATAGAACGGTCTGGAAAATTATTTTTCAGGCCGTTTTTTATTGACTCTTGCCAAAGTTTATCTTAAATCCAGTCGAATGACTGTTTTGATGACAAAAGAATTAACTTGATTGGCGATGTTTGTAAAAACCATTACTATTGGTTGATTACAAATTTTAATAGTTAACTAAGTTTAAAACGATTACAATCGTCGGTAAAACCACGACCATCGGAAAAGAAAATTAAGACTAAAATGAAGCAGTGCCGTTTATCATTCCTGCGTAGGCAGGAATCCACAAGCTATAATGCATTTTAAAATTAGTAAAAAAAACACCAACCCTAACAGCGCATAAATTACATACGGAGTATCAACGGAGTATACATTTCTTAAAATTATGATACAAATTACGGAAGTGGATTAGCTTCACTGAACCCAAAGGTTTGCCAGCCTACATAGGCATAACAATACATTTTCTGGTTTATCTCGAGTGCAACATCATAAGACAGGTGTGCAACATTGAAGATCATAAATGGCAAAATAAAAAGCGATTTCGTGTTATTTTAGATTAGAACATAATAACCATCCTAAAAGTTAAAACACATCGTAATGCTAGTTATCGTCCACCAGTCATAGTGTTCTCATGTAACTTTTAAAGTCTTTTTTTGCTAGTTAACGACAATATACGCAACTAAAGAAATTAAATTTTATATTTGAAGCATCCCTTATATTATTAATAGTAATTACAGTAGCCCTATACTGATACATAAGCTATTGATATTTTTTTATACCCTTATTTGATTAATTTTTATGGTTTGAGCCAGTAATGATTTATCTCTTTTAGATACATCTATTTTTTTATTTATTTAAGTGTTATCCCTAAGCTTTAATAAAATAAAGAATAATTGTTTAAAAACAATATTACACCCCCTTGAATAAATGAAATTAATAGAAATACTGACGATAAAAACACTAAAAACAGCACAGAATTAATTAACAAAATGACACTGTTTTACGACAAAAAACAACAGTTTGACGATGTTTATTACATTTTATCGATGTTTTTGTTTGGTTTTTAATTTTATCGTTCTATATTTGGGCAGCCTCAAAAACTGAAAAGTGCATTTATTTTAAACCTACATTTCATTAAACACAAAGGTCCAAAGACTATAATTACTTGCTATTATGAAAAATTATTACCTTAACTTTTTAACTATTATTACTGCTGCTTTATTTCTTACTAATTCGTATGGGCAAGATGTAAATACAAGTGTGGCTGGTGCCAATACAAGTACTGCTCCTGCCGGTGCAATTTCCGCTACCGTAGAAATATGGGGTGCTGGTGGTGGTGGTGGTGGTTCTACACAGAATAGCAGAGAAGGATCTGGTGGTGGTGGTGGTGGTTATACCACACTTGAATTTGCCGTAAATCCAGGTGACGACATAATTTATACTGTAGGCGCTGGAGGTGATAGCTCAACTGGTAATGGCACGGCTGGTGGGGATTCAACATTAATACATGCAAATGCAACTTTGACTGCCAATGGTGGAAATGGTGGAAATAGCAACAATAATAGTAACACTTCTGGTGGAGGAGCTGGTGGTAATGCTACGGGTGGTACAATAAATACAACTGGTCAAAATGGCGAACATAATGGAGGAAATGGTACTGGAGGTGATGGTGGTGATGGTGCGAATGGAGGAGCTGGCGGAAATGGAAGCAGAAATGGCGAAGGTACTCCTGGAAATCCGCCTGGCGGCGGCGGCGGCGGCGGCGAAGCACGTCGGGGTTTTTTTGGCACTACTTCTTATGCTGGAGGTAGAGGCGCCAATGGGCGGGTAATTATTACTTATACGATTGCTTTACCCGCAGATATTACTACAATTAACCCTGGATGGACCTGTGTAGATTCTGGAGCATCTATCGTAGTATCTGGTACAAATTTTACAGGAGCTACGGATTTTTATTTTAATGGTACACCTGCTGTATTCACCGTGGATAGTGATACTCAAATAACGGCGACATTCCCAAATGGAGCAACTTCAGGTCCTTTATCCGTAACCACTCCTGCAGGCACATTTGTGGACGGATCCTTATTTATTGTAAAAACTCATCCCACAGCACCAACTGGCATATCGGGTTCAACTACCATTTGTAATGGTAATTCTACAACTTTAACAAGAAGTGGCGGTAGCCTAGGAATGTATGCAACTGCCGAATGGTATTCAGGGACATGTGGTGGAACATATTTAGGGACTGGCGGTAGTATAACGGTTTCCCCAACAACAGACACCACTTATTTCGTTAGATATGAAGGAGATTGTAGTACTACAACATGTGCACAGGTTACAGTAACCGTTGAAAATCCTGTAGCAGCTGCAGGCACAATTGCAGGAACACCAACAGTCTGCCAAGGACAAACAGGAGTTGCTTATTCAGTACCTGCAATTGCAAATGCAACAAGTTATAATTGGTCATTACCTACGGGTGCTACTATTGCTTCTGGAGCTGGAACCCGAAATATTACTGTTAACTTTTCTGCATCTGCAACTTCTGGAAACATAACTGTTGTGGGAAACAATTCTTGTGGTAATGGTACAGCCTCTAGTTACCCAGTAACTGTAAATAATTTACCCAATTCGCCAGGTAGTGTATCTGGTACTGATACGGTATGCCAAGGAGATACAGGTGTTTCATTTTCTATTCCACCTATTGCCAATGCAACAAGTTATAATTGGACACTTCCTTTAGGAGCAACTATTGCTTCTGGTGCTAATACAGAAAGTATTACTGTTGACTTCTCAGCCACTTCTGTTTCAGGCTCAATAGAAGTTTATGGAATAAACGCTTGCGGAGCTAGTCCTAGTGCATTTTATCCTGTAACTATAAATAGACTCTCAATAGCTCCGACTAGCATAAGTGGGGCATCAACTATTTGTGAAGGAGTATCTACGACACTTTTTGCTAATGGAGGAACCATAGGCACAGGTGCAAGCACTGAATGGTATACAGGGTCTTGTGGTGGTACTTTTATAGGAACAGGAAGTCAAATAACTGTTTCTCCAACCACAGACACTACATATTATGTTAGATATGAAGGCACGTGTAATACAACAACTTGTACTTCTGTAACCGTAACGGTGAATCCCCTTCCTATTGCTGCAGGAGCCATTTCGGGAACAAACACAGTTTGTCAGGGGGAAACTGGTGTCGCATTTTCAGTACCTGCAATTACAAATGCTACCAGCTATACGTGGTCAGTCCCAACAGGTGCAACAATAGCAAGTGGCGCTGGGACCAATAGTATTACAGTAGATTTTGGGACATCTGCAATCTCAGGTAATGTTAGTGTACAAGGCACCAATACTTGTGGTAACGGAGCTAGCTCTGATTTTGGTGTAACCATAAATCCCTTACCAGATGCGGCAGGTTCAATTACTGGTTCTGCCATAGTATGCCAAGGAGATACTGGAGTTTCATTTTCTGTTCCTACTATTGCGAATGCTACGGGTTATACTTGGACATTACCTACAGGTGCTACAATAGTGTCTGGCTCAAATACTGAAAATATTACCGTTGATTTTTCGTCCATTGCAACATCCGGAACTATAACTGTTTCGGGAACCAATGCTTGCGGCTCTGGTGTTATATCGGCAAATTATAATGTTACCGTTAATATTCCTTCTGAAATGCCCACAAGTATTTTAGGAACCTCAACAATTTGTGAAACGGATTCTACAACCTTAACATTAGATGGCGGCTTAGCTGGAACAGGTGCTACAGCAGAATGGTTTTCTGGTTCTTGTGGAGGAACAGCTGAAGGCACTGGAAATAGTATAACAGTTTCTCCAATTGTTACTACAGAATATTTTGTTAGATATACTGGCGATTGTAATACTACATCTTGTCAATCCATAATTGTAACGGTAGATCCGTTACCTGTTTCTGCAGGCACAATTTCTGGACCTAGTGAGGTTTGTCAAGCTGAGTCTGGTGTTACTTATTCTGTACCTGCCATTGCGAATGCTACAGGTTATATTTGGACATTACCTACAGGTGCTACCATAGTTGGTGGTGCTAATACTAACAGTATTATTGTAGATTTTGATGTTACAGCGTCCTCTGGAAATATTACAGTTCAAGGATCAAACGCTTGTGGTGTTGGGGCAATTTCAACACTTCCAATCACCGTAAATATTACACCGTTTATTGCTATTAACTACACTACTACCACTTGTAGCGAAGGTTTAGCAAGCGTATCCCCTGCTAATGGAGGAGGTAATATAGTACCACCAGGCACTACTTATTCTTGGGGACTTCCTTCTGTAACAGGAGGTCTAACTGGTGCTACTGTTGAAACTGGACAAGCAAACTTTAGTCAAACACTTATAAATCCAACTAACAGTCCTCAAACGGCATCTTATAATGTTACAGCTACAACCGGAGGCTGTTCTGCATCTACATTTGTAGTAGTAGTAACGGTAAATCCTAAACCTATTATTGACGCAACATCTACAAGTCAAACTATTTGTCCTGGAGAAAGCATAACACCAATAGTGTTTTCTGAAACAAGTGGTGTTACTGGTACTATTGATTACAACTGGACTAGAGATAACACAGCCAATGTTACAGGTATGACTGCCAATGGATCGGGTGCATCACTATCTGGCAATTTATCAAATAGTACAAATACTGCGCAAACAACAACGTTTACTGTAACAGGTACGTCACAAAATGGTTGTACTTCTGATCCAATTACTATTAGCGTTACCGTTGATCCTACACCTACAGTGGCTGCGACACCTAGCACACAAGATATATGTTCTGGAGACACTTTTACCGATATTGTTATAAGTAACCCTAATGCTGTTGCAGGAACTTTGACCTACAGCTGGACTAGAACTAATGATTCTAACGTAACTGGAATACCGAACAGCGGAACTGGAATTGCACTTGCAACTCCAATCTCAGGCGGATTAACAAATACAACTAATAGTCCTCAAACAACAGTATTTACGATAACAGCATATGCAAATGGATGTGAATCCGCAACAACTACAGCGTCTATAACCGTTAATCCAACACCAACTGTTGCTGCTTCAATTGTTTCTCAAACCGTTTGTGGCGGTGATTCAATATCTCCAATAGTTATTACAAATCCTAATAATGTTTCTGGAACTGTGTTTAGTTGGACGAGAAACAATACAACGAACTTAACTGGTATTCCAAACAGTGGTAGTGGTTCACCAATATCTGGAACGTTTACAAACCATACAAATGTAAATCAAACCACAACCTTTACTATAACAGCTACTGCTAATGGTTGTAGTTCTACAACTATAGCTACTGTCACCGTAAAGCCAACACCTCAAATCGTTGCTACACCAACAGCACAAACTATATGTGATAATACTGCAATTACTAATATTAATTTAAGTAATAGTAATAATTTTCCTGGCACTACCTATTCTTGGACAAGGGATAATACATCTAACATCAAAGGCATTGCATCAAGTGGCACTAATACAACAATTATTAGTGGCACATTACAAAATGAAACAACAAGCACACAAATAACAACTTTTACTATAACAGCAACAGCGCCTAATGGCTGTAGTACAACTACAACGGCCGAAGTGACTGTTTATGCGCCTTTAACAGCTCCGGTAATTGGAAATCCGCAAACTGTTTGTCTTTTTTCTACACCTGGTCAATTTACTATGACCACCCCTTCAACTGGAGGCTCAGGTACAAATACATATCAGTGGCAAAGTAGTCTAAATGATAGTGGTCCATGGTTCGATATAGCAGGAGCGACATCAACAACTTATACTCCTCCTTTTACAGATACTGATACCCCTAACACCTATTACAGACTTATTATAGCTAATGTATGTGGTAGTGTTATTAGTAATACTATCTTTATTGAGGTTGTAGGTGATTTAGGCTTTACATTCGATTTTGATGACGAATTTTTGTTATGCCCTGATGAAGAATTTGAACCAGAAATATCATCAATTCACTTACCAACATCAAGAGTTAGATACACTTGGGTTGCTGACCCTAACTATATTGACCCTCCGTCAGGAGGACCTATTGGTAACACTACTTTCCTTTTTTTAGCAAGTATTTCTGATGCCGATATTGGCCCTTTAACAACTATCAATAATACAAATTCTACCATCACAACACAAGTTGAAATAACCCCAAATGTATATAATGTTTTTAATGGTGATTTTATTTGTAGTGTAACACCTCAATATGTTGATGTGACAATAAGGCCAACTCCTATTGCCACAGCAGATGCACCTTTCTCTACTATATGTAGTGGAACAAGTGCAGATATCGAGGTTGATGGTAATATCACCGATGCTAATATGCAATTTTCATGGACTAGAGATAATACAGGAAATGTATTAGGCCCTCCTAGTGGTAACTCAGGCAACATAAACACACCCACCAATAGCTATACAATTGCAAATAATTTGGTTAATAATACCGGTACAATACAAAATGTTACTTATACTATTACGCCAACTTCTAATGGATGTACTGGTACACCAATAACAATTGTTATTGCTGTTGCACCAACAGTTAATCCTGGAGATTTTGAGACTGACCAAACCTTGTGTTCAGGTGAAAATCCTGTTGCCTTTACACAAACAACGGCAGCCACGGGATTAAATTTATCATACCAATGGCAGAATAGCACAATAAGTGCTATTGGACCTTGGACAGATATTTCGGGTGCAACAGCACCAACGTATGATGCACCTGCCATAACGCAAACCACATGGTATCAAAGAGTAGTGACGTCTACCGTTAATGGAGTCACTTGTAATGCTGTAAATTCTACCCCAATACAAGTTACGATCAATGAGATAGATTCAGGTTCAATAGCTGGAGATCAAACCATTTGTGATGGTGGTACCCCAAGTGTATTAAGTAGTACAACTAATGCTACAGGAGGTGGGACGATTAGCTATCAATGGCAAAGAAATACCACAGGATGTGGAGGTACTTGGGTTAGTATTTCTGGAGCTACAAGTGAAACTTACAATCCACCTGCTGGCTTGACCAACACTACTTATTATCAACGTGTAGCAACATCAACACTCAATGGTGAAAGTTGTACTGACGTTAGTAACTGTGTCGTTGTTAATGTTAACAAAGTTACAGGTGGCGAAATTGGAAATGACCAAGTTATATGTGGTGATAACCCAGATGCATTTACAGTAATTACTCCAGCGACCGGCACAGGCACATTATCTTACCAATGGCAAATAAGTACTACAGGGACATCTGGACCTTGGACAGATATTCCAAGTGCCAATGGAGCAACTTATAATCCTCCATCTGGCTTAGAGGAAACATCTTATTATCAAAGAATCACTATTTCTACCTTAAACGGCGAGGCATGTGAAGCCGTTAGTGATAATGCCGTAACTGTAATTGTAAACAGCTTAACTGCTGGTACTATTTTAGAAAACAGAACAGTTTGCTCTGGAGGTGATCCCGTTGCTTTTACAGAATCTACTCCTGCTACAGGAACAGGTATTACCTACCAATGGCAAAGTAGTACAACTTCTGGGGCAGGACCGTGGATAAATATTGGTGGTGCTACAAGTGCAACTTATAATGTTCCAGGAGGAGTAACTACAACAACTTACTATCAACGTGTGGTTACAGCCACTGTCAATGGCACAGGTTGTGAAGCGACCTCTAATTTTCTAGTGGTATTTGTAAATGATATTTCACCTTCAACTATTGCAGGTAATCAAACCATTTGCAGTACAGAAGATCCTACTGCTTTTACAGTAACAACACCTGCTTCAGGAAGTGGAACTTTATCTTACCAATGGCAAAGTGCTCCAAGCGCTTCTGGTCCTTGGACAAACATAAATTTAGCAACTAGTGCGACATATGATCCGCCAGTATTATCTGACACTACGTTTTATCAAGTCATAACAACCTCAACACTAAACGGAGTTGCGTGTTCTGAAATTAGCAATACAGTTGCAAAAACGGTGATTCCATTTATTGATGCAGTTGCCTCTAACTTAACAACTATTACTTCTTGTAATGATACAACAATTCAATTACAAGGTAATGAAACTGGTACGTGGTCGGCAGTATCTATACCTTCTGGAAATGCCTATAGTTTCTCAGATATTACAAATCCAAATGCCACCTTTACAGGTGAAAGTGGTGCAAGTTATGAAATTACATGGACCATGGATAATGCAGCACCGTGTGCTCAAGATACCGCAATTATTGAGAACATTGATTTTCCTCTTTGTGGCGATTTTATAGATTTTGACGGAACAAGTAATAGCAACGTTAATTTTGGTGATGCTTATGATATTTCAGGAAATTTTAGTTTTGAAATTTGGGTAAAGCCAAACGCTATAAATGGAAGTATTCAAACGATACTATCAAAACGCGATACTGGAGATATGACAACAGGTTATGATTTGCGCTTAGTAAATGGCACCATTTCATTTAATGCTAATAATAGCACAAGTGTTTCAGCAAATGGAATAACAGCAGACCGTTGGTACCATATAGCTGTTACCTATGACGGAACATACACACTTTATGTAGATGGTATTGAAAGAGCTGACGTGACAGCTACAGGTCCTACTTCAAATGGTTCCGATATGCTATTAGGTGCTATGGCACACGCAACAAGCACTCCTACGAACTACTATAATGGTTGGATGGATGAAGTCCGCATTTGGAATACCGCTTTAAGCGCAGATCAAATACGTACTATGATGAATCAAGAAATTGAAAATAATGGAGGTGTTATTGGTAGTGTTACTGGTCAACAAGTGACGACTGGTTTAAATTGGTCAGACCTAGATGGCTACTATCAAATGAATCAAGGTACACATATTAGTCTTGGATTTTTAAATGCTAACGTTGGTACTAATGGGCAGTTAATGAATATGACGACAAGCCAAGCAGAAACAGCACCATTACCATATATAAGTAGAGCTAACGGAAATTGGGATACGCCGAGTACCTGGTTAAATAATGATGTCCAAATGCTTCCGAATACAGGCGGTATAGATTGGAATATTGTTAGAATAGGACATAATGTAGCTTCTGGAAACAGATCAACAACACTTCTTGGTTTAGTTGTAGATACTAATACTTACACTATTAATAATAACCAAGAATTAAATGTTTCCAAATATCTTAAAATAGATGGCACCTTAGATTTAGAAGGAGAATCACAACTTATCCAACCTACAGGAAGTATTGTAGATTATACTGGAACTGGTTATTTAGAACGTGACCAACAAGGTACATCCAACACCTTTAGTTATAACTATTGGGGAAGTCCTGTTACTTCAGGAATTAATGGAGGATTAAGGACTTATAGGTTATATGATATTTTATATGATGGAGATCAACGTGTTAATTGGATTGGTGGCCATAATGGTGCACCAGGAAACCCTGTTTCGATTACACGTCGTTGGATTTATTCATTTTCAGAAGAACTTGGTGATGAAATGTCTGATTGGAAATTAGAAGGAGAAACAGGTATTATTAATTCTGGTTTAGGGTTTATAATGAAAGGGCCTGGACCAGGAAATGCATCAGGAACACATAATTACAGTTTTAGAGGCCTGCCACATAATGGTGATATCACAGCGACTGTAACTGAAAATAGCCCTGATCTTAACCAGACATTAGTAGGTAACCCATATCCATCTGCAATTGATGCCAATGAATTTATAAGAGATAATATTCCTAATAATGTTGACACCCCTAATCCAGGAACAACTGGTAGTATTGATGGTTCGCTTTATTTTTGGAGACAAGCCTCTACTAATAACACGCATATTTTTGCAGATTATCAAGGTGGTTACGCGACGTACAACCTATCCGGAGGTATTGCAGCTGTTGCTTCACCTGGAATTGGAGCGGTTGGAGATGCATCATCTATAATACCGCATCGGTATATTCCTGTAGCTCAAGGCTTCTTTGTTAATGCAGCCTCAGGTCAGGATAGCAATATTGTTAAGTTTAAGAACAGTCAACGACTATTTAAAACGGAAGCTTCTGGAGAATCATTATTTTATAGACCTAGCAATAGTGAACATGATAATATCAGTGTTTCGACTGAAGAAGAAAGTATCATAAGACGTGTAAGAATTAATTTTACAACGCCAGAAGGAGCTGTCAGACCTTTGTTATTAGCTTTTACATCAGATAACGAAGCAACGGATTCGTTTGATTATGGGTTTGATGCACTTAACTCAGAAGCACACCCTAGTGACTTATCATTCCTAATTGAAGGTGAGAGATATGTTATACAAGGTGTTGGCGAATTTGATGACACTAAAGAATATCCTTTAGATATGGTAATTGCTGAAAATGGAAACGTTGAAATAGGACTTACCGAACTTGAAAACTTCGATGAGGCTATTGATGTCTACATTTTTGATGCCGTAGAAGGCACTTATACCAGATTTAATGAGGTTAACTTCCAAATAAACATTGACGCCGGAACTTATAGCGATAGATTCTACCTAGTCTTCCAAGAAGATGCTGTGCTTTCAACTATTGAAGAAGAGTTTAAAGATATTACTGTTCGCTACTTACACGATACGGATGAAATTTTTGTAAAAACACCTCCTTCTGTTGAGGTTAAACAACTCTACTTAATTAATGTTGCTGGTCAGACTATAGCGTCTTGGAATGCTACCAATCTACCAATGTCTAACGAGATTAAAATTCCTGTGAAACATATTTCTGAAGGCACTTATATTTTAAAAGCGGAAACAAATTCAAGTGTATTTAATAAGAAGATAATTATTAAATACTAGATATTAATTTTTATAAAAACGAAAAACCTCAAGGTTGTAATGACTTTGAGGTTTTTTATTTGATTTATGCTATTAGTGCTTAAGGCAATACACTGTTTGGTGACGTTTAAGAAAATCACTAATGGTAACCTGAGAAAGTAACATTAAAATTAGTACCGTTTGTCATTCCTGCAAAAGTAGGAACCCAAAAAGTATCACTTAACTTTAGGTTCCTGCCGTAGCATATTTTAAGCGCAGCGCCATGACAGAAATATCGTCTCATCATTCTAAAATTATTATGAGATTGCTCACTAAGTTCGAAATGACAAAGGCAAGATTAAGCTATTGTTGATGTTTTATAAGGTGTTTAAATATAGCCGTTTACCCAAGCCTTAAATTAAAAATAGACGCTCAACAATAATGTTCATTACGATGAGTTGCGATACGGAATAGCTTCACTAAACCTAAAAAGTTTGTCTGTCTACGCAAGAATGAAGAGACACGTATATAAGTATTTTTAAAAACAAATAAACCCTAAACAAACTGTCCCAAATCCACATCATTTACAGCGCCATGACTCGCATGCGCCACCACTACTCCATTTTTTATCACTAATAATTGCGGAGATTGATGCATCACCTGAAACTTATAACCAACCTCACTAGAAACATCTCTATAATTGAGTAAGTCTAAATAATACAAGTCAGCATTAGTTTCTAAATCGTATGCCGATACAAATTGTTTCATAACCATGCTACTAATTCCGCAACGCGTAGAATGCTTAAAAATAAGTTGCGTTTTAGAATTGGATTTTTCGGCAATAGTATCTAATTGTGAAACCTCACTCAATACTTGCCAAGGCAAAGTTTTTTCTTCCTTTGGTTCTGAAGAACCACCAAATAATTTATCAAAAATTCCCATATCATAAATGTCGCATATAACTTAGAAACTTACAAATCTTATTGCTTTATAAATTTAAAAGTATTTGTTATACCGTTTTCTAAAATTAATGAAAAGAAATAAACTCCATTGCGTAAACTCGACACATCAAAATTCATATGACCATTAATAAATTGACACTGCTTTTCAGAAACTAAACGACCGCTAATATCAGCAACTTGCATGGTCGCATTGTTATCTATAAATTCTTGAGACGAGATATTTAAAACACTCTTTACTGGATTTGGATAAAAAGCTATGAGCTCAGTCTCTTCAAGATCATCAACATGCAATGGACTTTCCTGATACACTCTAATATAATCAATAACCATAGCATCTTGAGTAAAACTAGCCTCAATATTAGATTGAATAGCAAAATTAAGTAGTAAATAGTGTTCAGCATCAAAAGGCCATGTATTGGTATCTTTCAATTCTGGGTTATACGTATAATGCACATTACCATCTACTGCAAACACCATTTTTTCTGGTGACCATTCTAGGGTATAAACATGAAATTCCGAAGATACCGTACCGACGGTTTGCCCTCCTACATTAATAGTACCACCGTAACTAGAAGGTGTATGCATTGCACTTTGCACATAATTTTGATTATGTCCCCAATGCTCCATAATATCTATTTCACCACAAGCAGGCCAAGAGGTTGTACCAAAACCTTGAGTGTCCCAATAGCCGCCATCTTCATTAATATTTTTTCCAAGCATCCAAATTGCAGGCCAAGTCCCAACTCCCGATGGCAACTTTGCTCTAATTTCTACTTTTCCATAGGTAAATGCAAATTTAGAATTTAATCGTGCTGACGTATACTGCTTAGTTACACTTTGATCCGTATACGTTTCTTTTTTAGCTATAATATTTAAAAACCCATCACTAACTAAAGCATTATCCTCTCGATTTGTATAATGTTGAATTTCTCCATTAAACCAACTACCTCCATACGGTAGTTGCGTTTGGTGAAACCATTTGGATGAGTTGATAGCACCATCGTCGTCAAACTCATCAGACCAAACGAGATGATCGTAGATAGGATCGTTACTCACCGTATCAAAATGCAGAATATCATCTAAATAAGCCAAAACTAAGTCTGTATTATTTTCTCCATTTATCTGTAACACAACACGATTAAAGTCCGTTCTTTGAATTGGAGGTAGTGAGCTACTATCTAAATTAATATAATTATCTGCTTCAAAATTAAAAACCAACTCTTGCCATTGATCTAAAAGTATGGGCTTTATAATTTCACTCTGCGTTGTCCAAGGTTCGTTTAATGTGCCGTCCTGAAGCTTTAAAGACACCTGATTTGTTTGATTTCCGGTAATTCCGCTAGAAGGCACATAAATCTTAAGGCTGAAACTATTATTAATAGTTAAGTCAAAATTAGAACTAACATCAAACCTTACATTACCATAACTACCACCTTCATCATTATATTCTAAAACGGTATTTGAAACATTTATACCTTCCTGATAAGGATTATTAAAATTAGTATCTAGTCCACAATCATCACCAAACCACGTTGTAATTGTTCCATCACCTTCAAAATCGTCTTCTACAGACTGTGCATTTAGGTTGAAACCAAAAAGAATGGTGATGAGTACGAGGTATAATCTTATCATAATGAGTATTGTGTTTTTTTTTTCAAAAATAAATTGTATTCAGAAAGTTTTACTATAACTGACCAATACATGAACTATACAACTTAAAACCTTATCTTTATAACAGTCAAAACGTCATACACAAAAACAACAAACAAGACATTTTGTCACTTAATTCTTACGTTTTTAAAATGGTAAGATAATTGACTACTGTTAATCAAGCATAACAACAAATTAAATCTTGTCCGTTTGAGCACAATCGAGAATACTAAACCTTTCAATAGGACTCAAGTTGACATAATCACTAAAACAATATAAAGATGAATTTTAATAATTATACCATTAAATCGCAAGAAGCCATACAGCAAGCACAACAGCTCGCTCAAGGTTTTGGTCATCAGCAAATAGAAAATGAGCACATTTTTAAAGCTCTTTTTAATGTTGACGAAAACGTATTACCATTCTTACTTAAAAAACTGAATGTTAACGTCGCTATCTTGCAACAAATACTAGATAAAGACCTCGAAAGCTTTCCTAAGGTTTCAGGTGGCGAACTTATGCTTTCACGAGACGCAAGTAAAGCCTTAAACGAATCTTCAATAATTGCTAAAAAAATGAATGATGACTTCGTGTCTATTGAACATTTAGTATTAGCTATTTTTAAATCTAAAAGCAAAATTGCTCAAATCTTAAAAGACCAAGGCGTTACAGAAAAAGGTTTAAATGCCGCTATTGAAGAATTGCGCAAAGGAGACCGAGTTACATCTCAAAGTCAAGAAGAAACCTATAATTCGCTTAGCAAGTATGCAAAAAACTTAAATCAACTAGCACAAGATGGCAAGCTAGATCCTGTTATTGGGCGTGATGAAGAAATCCGAAGAATACTTCAAATTTTATCGCGTAGAACCAAAAACAATCCGATTTTAGTCGGTGAACCTGGAACAGGGAAAACTGCCATTGCTGAAGGCTTAGCACATAGAATTATTGATGGAGATATTCCAGAAAACCTAAAGGACAAACAGATTTTTGCGCTAGATATGGGAGCTTTAATTGCAGGTGCAAAATACAAAGGAGAGTTTGAAGAACGCTTAAAAGCCGTTATTAAAGAGGTAACTGAAAGTGATGGAGATATCGTTTTATTTATAGACGAGATTCATACTTTAGTTGGCGCAGGTGGTGGACAAGGCGCCATGGATGCTGCAAACATTCTAAAACCTGCTTTAGCACGAGGCGAATTAAGAGCCATTGGAGCAACCACTTTAGACGAGTATCAAAAATATTTTGAAAAAGATAAAGCTTTAGAGCGTCGTTTTCAGAAAGTAATCGTTAATGAACCAGATACAGAAAGTGCGATTTCTATTCTTAGAGGTATTAAAGAAAAGTATGAAACACACCACAAAGTTAGAATTAAAGATGAAGCTATCATTGGTGCTGTAGAATTATCTGAACGTTATATTACCAATCGTTTTCTACCAGACAAAGCTATTGATTTAATGGATGAAGCAGCTTCTAAATTACGCATGGAGATTAACTCTAAACCAGAAGAATTAGACGTACTCGATCGCAAAATTATGCAGCTTGAAATTGAACATGAAGCCATTAAGCGTGAAAAAGATGAAGCTAAATTAAAAAGCTTAAAAGCAGAATTAGCAAATCTCAAAGAAGAACGTAATGAGCTAAATGCCAAATGGAAATCTGAAAAAGAAGTCGTTGAAAACGTTCAGAACATTAAGCAAGATATTGAAAATTATAAACTTGAAGCTGAGCGTGCGGAGCGTGATGGTGATTACGGTAAAGTAGCCGAAATCCGATATGGAAAAATCAAGGAAGCCACTGAGCAACTTGAAAAATTCCAGAAAGATTTAGCTGAACAACAAGATACATCCTTAATTAAGGAGGAAGTCACCTATGAAGATATAGCAGAGGTTGTTGCCAAGTGGACAGGAATTCCGGTAACCAAAATGCTTCAAAGTGATCGTGAAAAATTACTAAAACTTGAAGATGAGTTACATAAACGTGTCGTAGGACAAGAAGAAGCCATTGAAGCGGTTAGTGATGCTGTGCGTCGCTCTAGAGCTGGATTACAAAACCCACAAAAACCTGTAGGAACCTTCTTGTTTTTAGGAACAACAGGTGTTGGTAAAACAGAGCTGGCAAAAGCCTTGGCTGAGTATTTGTTTGATGATGAAAATGCGATGACACGTATTGATATGAGCGAATATCAAGAACGTCATGCTGTAAGTCGTTTGGTTGGTGCACCTCCAGGATATGTTGGTTATGATGAAGGAGGACAATTAACAGAAGCCGTTAGAAGAAAACCGTATTCTGTAGTGTTGTTAGATGAAATTGAAAAAGCGCATCCAGACACTTTTAATATCTTATTACAAGTTTTAGACGAAGGTCGTTTAACAGATAACAAAGGCCGAATTGCAGACTTTAAAAACACCATTATAATTATGACTTCAAATATGGGAAGTCAGATTATACAAGAGCGTTTTGAAGCTACAAAAGATATTCCTTCAGCTATGGAAGCCGCAAAAGTGGATGTTTTAAGCCTATTAAAACAAACCGTAAGACCAGAGTTTTTAAACCGAATTGATGACACTATAATGTTTACTCCCTTATCTAAGGAAAACATTACCGATATCGTTGGTCTACAACTTAAAGGCATAACAAAAATGATCGCGAAACAAGGCATTACGTTTGATGCCACACCAGAAGCTGTAAGCTATTTGGCAGATAAAGGTTTTAATCCAGAATATGGAGCAAGACCTGTAAAACGTGTCATTCAAAAAGAGGTATTAAATCAATTGAGTAAAGAGATTTTAGCTGGCCGAGTTTCAACCGACAGCATTATCCTACTCGATGAGTTTGATGGACAATTAGTCTTTAGAAATCAAGGTGACTTAGCAACAGAGACCGTCTAAAGCATTGTAACATTTTCGATTTTAAATAGTCTTTATAATGATTGGTTGGTTAAGAGCAGCACAAATTTCAAATATTTGAAAGACGTGTTGCTCTTCCTTTTTACACGTTTTTTAATGAAATTTAATATTTTTTTACAAAAACACCTCAATAATTTGAGCATTCTACCATACTTAAAATGAATTAGTTTCAGAGTTATTAACAGGTTTTCGATGAAATGCATAATAAATAACTGTTTTTAACATGCATTTTATCGGTAAAACACTTAACTTTGTCGAGCTATTTAATTCCAACACGACATTTAAGATTTAACTCTCGTCTAGTAATTCTTCTACTTTGTAGATAATTACTACAACGAATTTGTATTATAACCCTACTTATATATAAAAAAAATGAATTTAAATAGACACATAGATCACACTTTATTAAGTGCATCTGCGACTGAAGCCGACATTTTGAAACTTTGCGATGAAGCATTAAAATACAACTTTTATGCTGTTTGTGTTAACAGTAGTAATGTTTTACTAGCCAAACAAGCACTAGGTAAATCTGATGTTAAAATCTGTTGCGTCATTGGTTTTCCATTAGGTGCCATGTCTACAGAAGCTAAAATTTTTGAAGCTAAAAATGCCATAGATCAAGGTGCAACGGAAATTGATATGGTAATGAATATTGGTCGACTTAAAAGCAAAAACTACCTGGCCGTTCTCAAAGATATTAGCAAAGTTAAAAGTGCCATTGGCAATACAACACTCAAGGTTATCTTAGAAATTAGCGAGCTTTCAAAAAATGAAATTGTAAAAGCTTGCGAAATCTGTGTTGATGCTAAAGCTGATTTTATAAAAACATCAACAGGATTCTCAAAAAGCGGTGCAACATTGACAGCCGTTAAAATAATGCGAAAAACAGTAAGAGATCAAACAAAAATAAAAGCCTCTGGTGGCATCAGAGACCTAGAAACTGCTCAAAAATATATTGATGTTGGAGCGGATAGAGTTGGTGCTTCTGCTGGTGTTGCCATGATGAATGAACTTACAGTAAATGCTGGCTATTAATTAAAACGCTTTGCTTAACTTTGCATTATGAGTGTACACATTGGAGCAAAAAAAGGCGACATCGCAGAAACTATATTATTACCTGGAGATCCATTGAGAGCCAAATGGATTGCTGAAACATTTTTTGAAAGTCCAAAATGCTTTAATGAAGTTAGAGGTATGCTTGGCTACACAGGCACATACCAAGGTAAACGTATTTCTACCATGGGAACTGGTATGGGAGTACCAAGCATCTCAATTTATGCTAACGAACTTATTACCGAATATGGTGTAAAAAACCTTATTAGAGTTGGTAGTGCAGGTTCGTATCAAAAAGACGTAAAAATTAGAGATGTTGTTTTTGCAATGGCGGCGTCCTCTAACTCTGGCGTTAACGAGTCGCGTTTTGGTGGTGCTAATTTTGCTCCAACAGCAGATTTCGGATTATTTATTAAAGCGGTAGAAGCTGCACGTGCTAAAAACATTCCTTTTAAAGCAGGTAACATTTTATCTTCAGACACTTTTTATGAAGACACAAAAGAAGCGTATAAAAAATGGTCAGAATTTGGAGTGCTTTGTGTTGAAATGGAAGCCGCTGGTCTCTATACGGTTGCTGCGAAGCACAATGTAAACGCACTTGCCATTCTAACTATTTCAGATTCATTAGTTACAGGCGAACACACCACAAGTAGTGAACGTGAAACCACTTTTAAAAGCATGATTGAAATTGCATTAGAATTGGCATAAGGTCACTATAATTTTATCCAATTGTAGTAACTATTACATAAATAGCACCTTTACTCTAGAAATAGTACCTTAGCATCAACTAAGCTATTCCATTATGAAGAAATTAATTCTAATTACACTTATTTCAGTTTTTGTAGTTACATCTTGTAATCAAAAGTCAAAAACAGAAAAAGACATTTCTACTTATTATCTCATAAGACATGCTGAAAAAGATAGAACCGACAGCACTAATCGCAACCCTAATCTCACCGACGTAGGTCTTGTACGTGCCGAGAATTGGGCAAAACATTTTGAAGATCTTAAGTTTGACGCTATATATTCTACCGATTACAATAGAACAAAACAAACCGCTTTACCAACTGCAAAAGCCAATAATTTAGAAATTGTTTTCTACAATCCTTCTGATTTACAAGTTGAAGCCTTTATTGAAAAAACTAAAGGCAAAACCGTATTAATTGTTGGTCATAGTAACACCACGCCAAAATTTGCAAACAGTTTATTAGGAGAATCTAAGTACGACGACATGGCGGATAACAACAATGCTAGTCTCTATAAAGTTACGATATCAAAAAACGGTAAAACTTCTGAAGTGTTAGTTGTTAACTAAATCGACTTTTACATTTTCGAGTTCTATTTTAGAAAGCAAGTCTAACTGATTGTCTTCAAAGCTTTTTCCTAGATGCTCAAGTGGAATAGATACGTCTTTAGACTTGTAATTATTGTAATCTACAAAGCGTAATCCGTTAACATAACGTTCGTTATAAGCTTCTCTAAATCGCAGACCTATACCATCTTTTTCTGCATAGGAATAGGCTAAATAATCGACCTTAAATGTCTCTTTGTTTACCCAATACACAAAAATATCATCATGGTCTTCTCCTCCACCCAACTCATCAAAGGTTACCTTTATTTTGTAGTAATCCTTATTTTTAATTTTTTCACTTTCTAAACGCGTTTTATTTACAGCCTCATCATTTAATCCGTACGGCAAAACTGAAAAATAGTGTACCGAATTTACAGACGCTGAATATAAATTAGCAATAGAATCTTCAAGTTTAACAAAGGCATCGTTATGGTAACGCTCAAAACCTACATTACTTAACATATCAAAGATAGAATCCTTATCATTCACTAAAACACGTACTAAAAGAAATTCATGATTTTTACGTAATGCTTGATAATACGTATCTCTAAATTCAAACTTTAAACTCGACTTTTTAAAGCGTTCACCACCCGAAACATCTATAGATTTATCAATAATTTCATCTGCTGTTAAGACCTTCGGGCTTGTTTCTACTGCTATTGATGTATTTTTAGTGTTCTCGTTTTTACAACTAGAAAGCAACACCACGAACAAGATAATTATATAATTTTTCATTTCTGAATTCATTTATAAATAGTAAATTAGTAAAAGTAGAAATAAGTTTGCAGAAGAATCATAAAATGAACTTAAATGATTATTAAACTTCAACATTTTGAATAGTTACCTCACAAGTACGATAAAACAATTTGAATACTACAAATCACTTGGCGACAAAACGATTATGCAGTTGTCTTATGATGATTTAAAAAAGGAATTTGCTCAAGACTCAAATTCTATTGCCATAATTGTGAAACATCTTGTTGGTAATATGCTGAGCCGCTGGACCAACTTTTTAACCGAAGATGGCGAAAAAGAATGGCGACAACGCGATCAAGAATTTATTGACAATTTCCATTCTAAAGAAGATTTATTACAAGCCTGGAACGACGGCTGGAATTGTTTATTTTCCGCTATTAAACCCTTATCTAAAACCAATTTAGAGCAAATTATATATATTAGAAATGAAGGTCATTCTGTGACCGAAGCCATTAACAGACAAATGATGCATTATGCCTATCATGTCGGACAAATTGTGTTTATAGGAAAATTAATAAAAGGGGAACACTGGCCATCGTTGTCCATTCCAAAAGGGCAATCAAAAGTTTATAATAAAGACAAGTTTCAACAAGATAAAAGCTTGAAACATTTTACAGATGAGCTTTAAATTACAGCCGTAATTCTCAAGTTATTGGCTGTAAAAATCAACTAAAAGTAAGACAAATTAAATTTAAAGGTTTTGGATTTTGGGATTTTCTTTTCGGAATTCGTTATTTTTGTAACTTCAAAAAATTCAATAAAAAAACTTTCTCATGAGTAAATACGATATAATAGTATTAGGAAGTGGTCCAGGTGGCTACGTAACTGCAATTAGAGCATCGCAATTAGGATTTAAAACAGCTGTTGTAGAAAAAGAAAGCCTTGGTGGTGTGTGTTTAAATTGGGGTTGTATTCCAACAAAAGCCCTTTTGAAATCTGCTCAAGTATTTGAATACCTTAACCATGCGGAAGATTACGGACTTAAAGTTTCTGGTGCTGAGCACGATTTTGAAGCTGTTGTAAAACGTAGTCGTGGTGTCGCTGAAGGTATGAGTAATGGCGTAAAATTCTTAATGAAAAAGAATAAAATAGACGTTATTGAAGGTTACGGAACCCTAAAATCTGGTAAGAAAATAGATGTAGATGGAACTATTTATTCTGCTGATCATATTATAATTGCTACAGGTGCGCGCTCGCGTGAGTTACCAAGTTTACCTCAAGATGGTAAAAAAGTCATTGGTTACAGAGAAGCTATGACCCTGGAGAAGCAACCCAAAAAGATGATTGTTGTAGGTTCTGGAGCCATTGGTGTTGAGTTTGCTTATTTCTACAATGCTTTAGGAACGGAAGTTACTATTGTAGAGTACTTAGATAAAATTGTACCTGTTGAAGACGACGAGGTATCAAAGCAATTAGAACGTAGCTTTAAGAAATCTGGTATTAAGATTATGACCTCTGCAGAAGTTACTTCTGTAGATACATCTGGTGCTGGTGTAAAAGCAACAGTAAAAACTAAAAAAGGAGAAGAAGTATTAGAAGCTGATGTTGTATTATCTGCCGTTGGTATTAAATCTAATATCGAAAACATAGGCTTAGAAGACGTTGGTATCGCTGTTGATAGAGATAAAATCTTGGTTAACGATTTCTACCAAACTAACATTCCTGGTTATTATGCCATTGGTGATGTGACTCCAGGACAAGCATTAGCACACGTTGCTTCTGCCGAAGGGATTTTGTGTGTAGAAAAGATTGCAGGTCAGCATGTAGAAGCTTTAGATTACGGCAATATTCCTGGTTGTACTTATTGTTCACCAGAAGTTGCAAGTGTTGGTTTAACTGAAGCACAAGCAAAAGAACAAGGTTTTGATATTAAGGTTGGAAAATTTCCATTCTCAGCATCAGGAAAAGCAAGTGCAAGCGGAGCAAAAGATGGCTTTGTTAAAGTAATATTTGATGCCAAATATGGCGAATGGTTAGGTTGCCATATGATTGGTGCTGGTGTTACTGATATGATTGCCGAAGCTGTTTTAGGTCGTAAGTTAGAAACTACAGGTCATGAAGTACTAAAAGCTGTGCATCCTCACCCAACGATGAGTGAAGCAGTTATGGAAGCTGTTGCTGCCGCGTATGATGAAGTGATTCACCTTTAAGCTAGAAGCTAGAAGCTAGAAGCTAGAAGCTAGAAGCTAGAAGCTAGAAGCTAGAAGCTAGAAGCTAGAAGCTAGAAGCTAGAAAAAATAAAAAAGTTCCGGAATTATCCGGAACTTTTTTTTTGCTATTAATTAAGTTGACTGAATTAGAACATGAATCCTAGACCAACTTGTAAAACTTCGTTTTTACCATCTACATTTTCAAAAAGTGTATCGTCTTTAAAGATACTCGTTAATCCCATGGTGTAACGTGCACTTACAAAAAAGCCACTATCAAACTTATAAGATGTACCAAGTGCTAAACTGGTGTCAAAATCCTTAACATAAGAATCATCTTCATCTATTTCAACATCTCCACCATCTGCGTTGGGTTCAGAATCAAATTCTTCATGAATTTTGAATCCAAATTGTGGCCCAACTTCAACACTTAATCCTTTAATTAAATAGGCTTTTAATAATAATGGCACTTGTATGTAGTCTAATTGATATTCTACATCTTCACTAGTGTCAAATATTCTATCTTCACTTTGAACAATATCAAATCCTTGACCTGAATAAAATAGCTCGGGTTGGAATGAAATTCTTTCTGAAAGTGGTAGCTCTGCAATTAAACCAACATTGAAGCTTGTTCTTGCATCGACATCTTCAAAATCATCTCCAGTTAGTTTAGAAAAGTTAACACCTCCCTTTGCTCCTAACTGAACCGCTTTAGAATCTGATTGCGCATAAACTGATGTTAATGCAAACAAAAATGCTCCTGTTAAAACTATTATTTTTTTCATAATTATCATTGTTTTTATTTGGGTTACACCAACAAATCTAATAGTCTAAACAGCAGTAATAACAAGGCTTAACAGCAGTTTAACAAGCTTTAGTTTTTAGGCAAAAAACAATCGGAAAAGTAAAACACGTAGCTCAACTCTATTGCTGAAAAGATTAACTCATATGTGTAAAAAAGATGAATTTACAATTTGTAGCCTACTCCCAAAAACAAGCCATTTGGTGTTATTTCTTCAAAACCTATGGTGTATTTCATGTGTAGATCTAAACTTGAAGTTAGATTATATGCAAATCCTAAGTCTGCCCTAACCTTAAGTTTGGCATTAAAAAAATCGAAGAAATAATTAATACTTGGACCAACGAGAACATTAAAGCTTTCATTAATATTATACTTAAAATATATAGGAGCGTTTAAAAACTTAAAATCACCAAGTCTAATATACAGTAGTTCGGGTTGAAGGTTAAAACCATTTTCTATTTCAAAATCTGCAAAAATACCTGCATAAATTCCTATTTGCACATCTGTATCATCACCAAAATTAGCTTCTTCTACGTTATAAAAGGTTAAATTGAGTCCACCTTTAACACCAAAATCCGTTTGCGATTGAGCATTAACAGAAGATATTAACGCAATAGTAATTAAGAGTATTTGAACTGCATTTTTCATATAAAACAATTTAATAATTCGCTAGTAAATACAACTATAGAAACCTATTCAGTTTTTGAGCTGAATCCTGCTAGCGTTCGAGAAAACTGAAATGAATTTAAGATGAGATAAAACTCTCTATCGCCAACTCATAACTTTGCAAACCAAAGCCTAATATGACACCTTTAGCATTGGGAGAAATATAAGACTGATGCCTAAACTCTTCTCTAGAGAATGTATTAGAAATATGAACCTCTACAACCGGAGTTGTAATAGCTTTAATAGCATCGCCTATTCCTATGGACGTGTGTGTATAAGCTGCTGCGTTTAAAATAATACCATCATAAGAAAAACCGACCTCCTGAATTTTATCAATGAGTTCACCTTCTATATTAGACTGAAAATGCTCTAAAGCTACATTTGGGTATTTTTTTACAACCGTATCAAAAAACTCCATAAAGGTTAAATTACCGTATATATTGGTTTCACGCTTGCCTAATAAGTTAAGATTAGGACCATTAATGATAATTAATTTTTTCATGGTTTATATATATTGTTTTTTATGAGCACGGATTGTTTACTCATGAAACCGTGGCATAAATATAATAGTTTTGTTTTTGGCTCTAGTGATTTAGTAAATATATTAAAATATGCGCATAAAAAAACCGAAGCTAGCGCTTCGGTTTTTTTATAAAATAAATTCTTACTAGATTAGAAATGTAAAGCGAAACCTACACGGAATTCTAAGATACCTTCATCTGTAAAATCCTCATTCATAGAAAGGTTATATCTTAAACCTGGCTCAATAGAGATGTTATCAGCAACAAACCATGCATAACCACCTTGAAGACCAATCCATAATGGAGTTTCATCACCAAATACATCATCACCTGAAGCACCTGTTAAATCAACTTGTACTGGAAATTGACTAGCAATGTAATATTTTGCACCTAACTTGTAACTAAACGAAGAAGCACCATCAAGATCATTATAACCTAAACCAACTTTAACTGCTAAATCATCCATAACAAAATAACCAGCTTCACCACCTAAAGACCAAACTGTAGTATCATCAACTGAAAATAAACCAAAACCTGTATTGGCTGTATGACCGTAATCTCCAGCACCAAAACCAGTGTTAGCTTCTACTAACCAAGATCCTTTTGACAAAGCACTTCCAGTAGCTTCTTCTTGTGCACTTACACTTGTAAATCCTAATACTGCAACTGCAGCTGTAAACAATAATTTTTTCATAATTTGAGTTTAATTTTTTAATTAAATTGGTCGGCAAATGTAGACTTTAGTTCTATAATGAAAAACCTCTTTTATGTTAAAACTTTATGTATTTCATCGATATTATTAACTATTGAGCAGTAAAAATAGATAATTAGCTCATTTACAAAAGGTAAGAAATAGAAGGTAAAATTACATTTAGAAACAAATATTTTACTGAAATAGTAGCTAACCTATAGACAAAAAAAAGAGAGGCCATTGCCTCTCTTTTTTTGTTTATTGTTTCAAAAACTATAAACCAAATTCAACACCTAAAGAAAGTGCATCGAATGAACCACCATCTCGGCTTATCCCTTTATATGCTATTACAATATCTAAACTCTCAGTTATAGCATATTGTACTTTTGGAGCATAATAAAAGCCACCGTCATTGCCATCTGGGCTAATTCCAATAGCATAACCTAAGTCTAACCCAATAATAAACTTCTCAGAAGCACTAAAACGTGCAGCTCCTCCAATTGGTAAAAAACCGAAATCATCATACTCTACTGTCCCAAAAAAAGGAATTTCTTCTTCACTACCAAAGTAATGATGATAACCAGCAGCTAGACCAACATTAAATTCTTCCGATACTTCCCATAAATAATTCACATCTAAATTAACTCCAAACGAAGAAATATCTCCAGCATCACCCATTGGCAAAGCCGCACTTAAACCACCATTAAAAGATTGTGCATTTACACTAGCAAATGAACACACCGCTAAAGCAGCACATAAAAATAATTTTTTCATAATAATAAGTTTTAAATTGATTACTACAAACTAAAGCCTTTTTTTTTTAATATAAAAATTTCACCATATAGTTATTAACAATTTTATGCACTTTTTAAAATAACACTCTTATTATTAGATTTTTAAATATTAAGTTATTAACAATTTCACATTAAAACACGAAGAAATACGTCGTGTTTTTTAGTAAAACTAATACGGTAAATCACTATTTTTAACCATGAAATGGCAACAAGCAATAACGGATTATACACATTATTTAAGCATAGAACGTGGATTATCGCATAACTCTATTGAGAATTACAGTTATGATATTAAAAAATTAATGCAATACACTAAAGACCAATCTATTAAAGTCTCACCTGTTTCTATAGATACAACTACTGTTAAAGAGTTTATTTATGCGGTTTCAAAAGATATAAATCCAAGATCGCAAGCACGTTTAATTTCTGGACTTCGTAATTTTTTTGATTATCTCATTTTTGAAAATTACAGAACAACCAACCCTTTAGATTTAATTGAGTCACCGAGAATAGGTAGAAAATTGCCAGATACCTTATCGATCTCTGATATTGATAACTTAATAAGTGCCATAGATTTGAGTTACCAATATAATGGTGTTAACCTTGGTGAACGCAATAGGGCTATTATAGAAACCTTATATAGTTGTGGTTTACGCGTGAGCGAGTTGATTGATCTAAAATTATCAAATCTATTTTTTGAAGAAGGTTTTATAAAAGTGACAGGTAAAGGCGATAAACAACGCTTTGTACCTATTGGAGATACCACTCAAAAATTTATTAATATTTGGATTGGCATTAGAAATCATATTGATGTGCAACCAAACTCTAAAGATATTCTCTTTTTAAACTATAAAGGAAAGCAACTCACAAGAGCCATGATCTTTACGATTATTAAAAAGCTGGTGGAAAAGACAAACTTAAACAAAAACATATCTCCACACACGTTTAGACATTCTTTTGCTACGCATTTGTTAGAAAATGGTGCCGATTTAAGAGCCATACAAATGATGCTCGGCCACGAAAGTATAACAACAACCGAAATATATATGCACATCGATCGCTCTCATTTAAGTGAGGTTTTAAATAAATTTCACCCGAGAAAATAGGAATAAATAACTGATTTGAAACACTTAATAAATTAGCTACATTCATTAGATGTATTACCAGATTTAGCTATAATTTTTAATGGAATCAGTGAAATTCACTTTCTTATAACACACTTGCATTTACTTGTATTTTAAATAGAATTTTGTTCTAAAAAAATAGTCATAATCAGTAAAAAAATATGTGACAACCCCCTAATTCTAGTGTCTTATTTTGAAAATAACACCTATGAAATTTCCTGGAATAAATTTAATCAACTACAACTCAGCAAATAACAAAAATAAAAATATTTTAGATGGTTTTACTGAAGTGCACAAAAACGAAATAGCTTTAGAAATCTCTAATGTTGGTGTTTGGGATTGGGATATAGAAAATAATAAAACGTTCTATTCTGAAGAGTTTAAAAATATTATAAATTTTTCTGGTAAAGAATTTCAAGATACACCTAAAGCTTGGAGAGACAGAATACATCCAGACGATATCGAAGGATATTATAAAAAAATGAATCTACACTTAAAGGGGCAAATTGAGGTCTATGAACATGAGTATCGCGTATTAAGTAAAAAAGGCCGATACAAATGGATCTTGTCTAAAGGAAAAGTTGTAGAAAAAGATATAAATAATAGACCTATACGTGCCATTGGAACCATTATAGATATCACGACTATGAAACGACGTAAAGATTTAATAAAAAAGAATCTTCAGGTTATGAGTAGTGAGAATAAAAGACTTCAAAACTTTACACATATTGTATCTCATAATTTAAAAACTCATATTGGTAATTTTAATAGCATTCTTCAATTTTATGATGAAGCAAATGACGAAACAGAAAAAGCTGAACTTATTAATCATTTAAAATCAATTTCAGAATCCTTAACTACAACGATTGTAGATTTAGACGATATTATTAGCATAAAATCTAAAGCCAATTTAAACCAGTATAATGAGCATATCAACTTACATAGTTGTATCAATAAAATCACGCAAAGTTTAACATTAGATATTACAAAAAACGATGTTACCATTCACAATGCCTTAAGACAAGATGAAACTTTATTTTCAAACAGGTCTTACTTAGAAAGTGTGTTTTATAATATCATTTCTAATGGTATAAAGTATGCTGATCCTAATAAAAAATCTCAAATCATTATTCAATCGATTCATACAAAAGACACTATTAAAATTTTAATTTCGGATAATGGAATTGGTATAGATACTTCAAAGTACAAAGATCAAATATTTGACATGTATCAGACCTTTCATGGCACCGATAGAAAAGACTCTAGAGGTATTGGACTCTATATTACAAAAACTCAAGTTGAAGCCTTAAACGGTAAAATTGAATTAGAAAGCAAGCTTAATGAAGGTACTGCATTCATTCTAACGTTTAATAAACAAAAAGAACGCGCTTAAGTATAACTTAAGTCACTATTAGTTTGACTTCTTCTGGAATAACTATCCTAAAATAATATTTATTATTTCATCTTGAGTCAGAAAATTGGCATAAAAAAATCCGGTACAAAACCGGATTTTAATTATTTATATGTAATTCTAATTATTTCGCAATATTCACTGCTCTAGTTTCTCTAATTACAGTCACTTTTACTTGACCAGGATAAGTCATATCCGTTTGAATTTTTTGAGAAATCTCAAACGACAAACTTGCTGCTTTATCATCGGATACTTTTTCACTTTCTACAATAACACGTAGTTCTCTACCTGCTTGTATAGCGTACGCTTTCTTTACCCCAGTAAATCCAAAAGCAACATCTTCTAGGTCTTTTAAACGTTGAATATAAGAATCTAATACTTGACGTCTTGCGCCTGGTCTTGCACCAGAAATAGCATCACACACTTGTATAATTGGCGACAGTAAGGTTGTCATTTCAATTTCATCATGGTGCGCTCCAATGGCATTACAAACTTCTGGTTTTTCACCATGTTTTTCTGCCCATTGCATTCCTAAAATAGCGTGTGGTGTTTCAACATCTGTTTCAGATGATGGTACTTTTCCAATATCGTGTAATAATCCGGCACGTTTTGCTAACTTCGGATTTAACCCTAATTCTGCAGCCATTACACCACAAAGCTTAGCAACTTCACGAGAGTGTTGTAGTAGGTTTTGTCCGTAAGACGAACGGTATTTCATACGACCTACCATTTTAATCAACTCAGGGTGTAAACCATGAATTCCTAAATCGATAACCGTACGTTTACCAACTTCTATAATTTCTTGCTCTATTTGTTTCTCAGTTTTTCTGACAACCTCTTCTATACGCGCAGGGTGAATACGACCATCCGTTACCAACTTATGTAAGGATAAGCGTGCAATTTCACGTCTAACAGAATCAAAACAAGATAAGATAATTGCTTCTGGTGTATCATCTACAATAATCTCAACACCTGTTGCGGCTTCAATAGCTCTAATGTTTCGACCTTCTCTACCGATAATACGACCTTTAACATCATCAGATTCTATATTAAATACAGACACACAGTTATCAACGGCTTCTTCTGTTCCAATACGTTGAATAGTATTTATAATGATTTTCTTCGCCTCTTGTTGTGCTGTTAGTTTAGCTTCTTCAACATGATCTTGTATAAAAGCCATTGCATCTGTTTTGGCTTCTTCTTTTAGCGATTCTACCAACTGACTTTTTGCTTCCTCAGCAGATAAAGACGAAATTACTTCCAATTGCTTTATTTGGCTTTTGTGCGCCTTTTCTATTTCTTCTTGTTTTTTATCTAAAAACTCTAATCTAAAATCATAGTCTTTTATTTTATCTTCAAGCGATTGGTTAGATTTTTTAGATTTACTAAGTTCATTAGAAATTTGAGATTCTTTATCTCTAATGCGTTTTTCGGCTTCAGCCATTTTTTTATCTCGAGAAAAAATCACCTTTTCATGCTCTGATTTTAACTCAATAAATTTTTCTTTAGCCTGCAGTATTTTATCTTTCTTTAACGATTCTCCATCTGATTTTGCCTGTTTTAAAATAGATTTAGATTCGCTTTCTGCATTTGCAATAATTTTTGAAGCTTTTCCTTTTTCCAAAGATTTAGCTATAAAGTATCCTAGTAGTACCCCTAATATTACTCCTCCAACAATATACAAAATTGTGTTAGTGTCCATGTTTAATGTTTAGTTTTGTGAAGCTATTTAAACCTTTTCTTTTTGCGGTAAGTTTAAATCACTTCAGTGTATAAAAAAAGCCTACATCAGGTATCGGTTTTGTATAAACTCCTTAAAAACAAGTTTAGGGCTAACAAGCTGATCAAAAATCCGCCTGAGATACTGTCTTACTGAAACAAGTTCAGCACAGGCAGCACTAGCGGCACGATTTTACAACTTAAACTCACCCTTTTTAAAGAATTGATTGTTGAGTTTATCAAAAAATGTAACTAATGTAGGCAGTAACCTTATGTATTTTAAAGAACGTACGAGTTAAATATGCTCATTTAAAAGTTCGTTTAAAGCTTCTAGCTTTTCCTGAACTTCTTCATTAACATACTCTTTATCTATTGACTTTTGCTCCACTTGAGCGGCAAACTGCAAGGCACACATGGCCAAAACATCTTGCTTGTCTCTTACAGAGTAATTCTGCTCAAATTGCCCAATCATTGCCTCAATTTTTTTTGTGGCTTTACGTAAACCTTCTTCTTGGTTAGGGTTTATCGTTAACGGATAAACTCTATTTGCAATAGAAAGTTTAATTTTAAATTGTTCTGGCATTATAATCTAAATTTACAATATTATTCCGATAACTGACCAATACAATGGTCAATATCTCTAATAAGTGCATTTATTTTGAGTTTTGTTTCTCGTTTATTTTCGTCACTACCAAGCATTGAATTTGCTATTTTAAGCGTATCATGTTTTTCTACCCAAGTAGAAATTTCATCTTGCTGCTCTAAAAGCCTTTGCTGCTGTTGTTCTATTTGATCTGAGAGTTTAGCGTTGGTTTGTTTTAAAACCTCTTGCTTGTGTAAAATCTTACTGATTTTATTCTCTAATGCATCAACAATGTCTTCTATTTTACTCATTACAGCAATTCAATACTATTGAAACAAAGTTAACATACCTAATGAAAAAATACAATTCTTTTACATATATTTTTTTAAATTATAAGTTCAACGAAATTAAACCGTTAATAAAAATAATACGTTTTTATAATTTGCAAATCCCCATCAAATTAATATTTTCGCTATCTATAGTTGCTCGTATGAAACAATTTTTGCTCCTTTTTTTAATTTCATTTACAATGTTTGGACAATCGGAATATCCACAAGATTATTTTCGCCATCCATTAGATATTCCATTGGTGCTTTCTGGTACATTTGGTGAATTAAGATCAACGCATTTTCACGGTGGTTTGGATATTAAAACACAACAAAGACAGGGTTTAAAAGTATATGCTGCTGCTGAAGGTTACATTAGTAGAATAAAAATCTCTCATTTTGGTTACGGAAAAGCGATTTATATAACACATCCCAATGGTTACACAACTGTTTACGGACACCTTCAGAAATTTTCTAAACGATTAGAAGACTATATAAAGCAATGCCAATACGATAGAGAAAGTTTTGAAGTCGAAGTATTTCCTCATAGTGAAGAACTGTTAATTGAACCAGATGAAGTTATTGCGTTTTCAGGAAATACTGGCAGTTCGGGAGGACCTCATGTGCATTTTGAAATTAGAGACAACCAAGAACGCCCACTAAATCCGTTGCTCTTTGGTATGGAAGTTAAAGATTCTAAACCACCACATGTTTCTGGTGTTTTCGCTTATCCAAAAGATGAAAACGCTACCATTAATGGTAAAAACAAAAGAGTTCCGCTGCGACTAATTCCTCAAAAAACCGGAGATTATGCTGTAGAAACAATTGAAGCCTATGGTAATGTTGGCTTTGGTGTCATTTCTTTCGATAAACTAGACTATGCTCCTAATAATAATGGAGTTAGTAATATTCAAACGTTTTTTAATGGTAATAAGAGTTTAGAAATCGATTTTAAACGCATTAGTTTCGATGAAACCAAACACATTAAACGAATGGTTGATTACGAGTATTTTAAAAGTAATAAAGCCAAAATTCAAAAACTTTTTATTGAAACAAATAATCCCTTAAGTATTTATAAAGACGCCTACGATAATGGTTATGTACACATAAAAGACAGTACCTCTTCGGTTTATAAAATGAGAATACGAGATTTCCATGGTAATGAATCTTGGGTGGTTGTTCCTATAAACGGAAAACTTGAAACTATTGAGAGAGATAGTATTTTGGATCTGTCTAAAAAATCATTTGTTAGCAGTAATAAAGCGACCAAATTAACAGCAGGAAACTATACGGTTGACTTCTACCAAAACACTTTATATGACGATTCTTATATAGATTTTAAAGTGAGTTCGGACACCGTTTTTTTAGGTGATGATACTATTGCAATGCAGAAAAACTTTTACATCAATTACGACTTAAGTAATTATAAAGCAGAGCATCAAGACAAACTCTATATTGCAAGATATTACGGAAACTATTGGAAACCATACTACGTATCTACATCTCGCAAAGCTAATGTCTTAACCGCTAAAACTAAATCTTTAGGGACTTTTGCTTTAGCCACTGACAATGAACCGCCTAAAATTACACCAACCAATTTCCATGATAAAAAATGGATTAGCAACTATCGCTACCTCAAACTTAAAATCGAAGATGAGCTAACAGGTATTAGTAAATATAGAGCAACCGTTAATGGAAAGTGGATTTTAATGGAATACGATTATAAAACAAACACTTTAGTACACGATTTTAATGATAATGTCGTTAAAGATACTAAGAACGAATTTAAATTGATTGTAACAGATAATGTTGGAAATAGTTCTACATTTGAAGCAACGTTTTTTAGAAAGTAAAAAAAACAGTCTTTAGACGGCTTGCGCTTTTAGACTAAAAAACATAGATACTTAAAAGTTGCCAACAAGCCTTAAGTATAGATTTGAACATTTAGAAAATTAATAATGTAGTTACCTACTAGTATTGAATCGAGAATATTTTGATTAAAAGCCCTAAAATATGTCTTCGATAAATTGTCCCCTTGAGGGGACTTTAGGGTGTTATTTTTGGATTAAATTAAAAATATGAAGTTTGCAGAATATTAGTTTAAAAAATTAGAATTCTAAAACCTCCATTCAACCTAACTAAGAAAAAACAAAATATTTGAAACGCTTACATTTTATCCTAATTATCAGCTTACTTATTAGTGGGCTTTCCTTTTCGCAATCAGCAATTATTAGAGGTGTTATTTTAGATGAAGGTAATTTTCCTATTGAGGGTGTAAATATTACCACAAATACTAGTGAAGGAACCGCGACCAACGCTAACGGGTTTTACGAACTTAAAATCCCTTTCGGAGTCGATGTTACTGTAACGTTTACCCATGTTTCGCATAAGCGCGTAGAACAAAAATTTAATCTTAAAAATGGGCAAGAAATAGAATACAATCCTGTAATGTTAATGGATATTGAGCAAATTGCAACCGTCGTTATTAACACCAATACCAGACAATCCGTTGACGGAGTTACGTCCATATCTCCTCAGATGATTAGAACCATAAAAGGCGCACAACCAGGTGTTGAAAACATTTTAAAAACATTACCAGGAGTTAATATTTCAAATGAATTAAGTACACAATACTCTGTACGTGGTGGAAATTTTGATGAAAACTTAGTGTACGTCAATGAGATTGAAGTGTACAGACCATTCTTAATTCGCTCTGGAAATCAAGAAGGCTTAAGTTTTGTAAACACTGATATGGTACATAATGTCGATTTTTCAGCTGGTGGATTTCAAGCGAAGTATGGCGATAAATTATCATCTGTTTTAGATATCACATATCGAAACCCAGTTGATTTCGGAATACGAACTGATTTAAGTCTACTTGGTGGAAGTCTAACTGCCGAAACCGTTTCTAAAGATGGAAAATTTTCGGGAATTGCAGGTGTGCGTTATAGAGATAATAGCTTACTATTAAATAGTCTTGAAACTGAAGGAAATGTAGAACCTGTTTTTGCAGATGCGCAAACCTATTTAACGTATCGCTTTTCGAGTAAATTTCACTTGAATTTCTTGGGAAATATTTCATTAAACAAATACAATTTTCAACCCGAAAACAGACAAACCAACTTTGGAACTTTACAAGATCCTGTAGCGCTTTTAGTGTTTTATGATGGCCAAGAAAAAGATCAGTATCAAACCTATTTTGGTGCCTTTAAAGCCAATTATTTTGCAAGTGATGACTTAACGCTTAAACTTGTGGCTTCGGCATATCACACTACAGAACAAGAATATTTTGACATCTTAGCACAATATCGTTTGGGTGAAGTAAACACTAATATTGGAGATGAAAATTTAGGTGAAGTTGAATTCAGCGAAGGTATTGGCTCGCAACTCACACATGCGCGTAACGATTTAGATGCGTTTATTGTCAATGCAGAGCACAGAGGTGATTATAAAATTGATGATGAAAGTACAATAGAATGGTCTGTAAAATACACACATGAAGACATTAGAGACCGTTTAGTGGAGTATGAAGTCATTGATTCCGCTGGGTTTTCAATTCGGCCACCACGCTTCAGTGAGCCTAATCCACAACCTTACGAACCTTTTGAAGGTCCTTTAACAGCGTTCGAAAATATAAGAGCTACAAATCGCGTGCAGATTAACCGACTTCAGGCTTTTGCACAATATAGTAAACGTACGAATTGGAATGACAGCGAAGTGTTTTATAATGCTGGTGTAAGAACACATAGTTGGACCGTTGGTGGAGATGGTATTAGCAACGGCAAAACACAAACCGTAATTAGTCCACGAGCTCAGTTTGCCATAAAACCAAATTGGAATAAAGACATGCTCTTTAGGGCTGCAGCTGGATTATATTATCAACCACCTTTTTACAGAGAACTACGAGATTCATCAGGAACCGTACAGCCAAATGTAAAAGCGCAACAGTCGTTTCATGTTGTTTTAGGGAATGAATATAGTTTTAGGATTTGGGATAGACCTTTTAAGTTAGTCACCGAAGCTTATTATAAAGGCATGACGGATGTTAATCCTTACACTTTAGAGAATGTTAGAATTCGTTATAGTGCAGACAATAATGCGGAGGCTTATGCTTATGGTTTAGACTTAAGGTTAAATGGAGAATTTGTTCCAGGCACAGAGTCGTGGTTTAGTTTTGGCTATTTAAAAACCGAAGAGAACATAGATGATCGTGGTTATATTGCTAGGCCAACAGATCAACGTTTAAAATTTGGTGCCTTGTTTCAGGATTATGTACCTAATATGCCAGATTTAAAAATGTATTTAAACTTAGTTTATAATACTGGAGTTCCTGGTGGTTCGCCAAGTTATGCAGACCCTTATAACTATCAACTTAGACTGCGCGATTATAGGCGTGCCGATTTAGGAATTTCTTACGAATTAGTGAATCCTGAAAAAAAATATACGTCTAAATGGAAAGCATCTTTTAAAGAATTGTCTATTGGTTTTGAAATCTATAATATGTTTAACAACCAAAATTCTATCACCAACACATGGGTGAGAGATGTGTATAGCAAGCAACAATTTGCAATTCCAAATTTTCTAACACCACGTGTCTTTAATATAAGACTCTCTGCTCGTTTTTAGATTTTAGTCCTGTTTCTGAATGAAATGAGTATGCTTTTGGATGAATTCAGCAAAGCGAGACCGATTTATATAATTAATTTTGACTAGCTAGATCTTTTTAGATTATAGTACGCTCTTTATACTTTAGATCAAAATTTAAGAATTATGAAATTATCCCTCTATTCATTATTACTCCTTAGCTCCTACATATCTTATGCACAACTTAGTGTACAAAATGATGCCTATATTTTTGTAAAAAACCAATATGTTTTTGTTACAGACGACGTAAACATTGATGATGCCGACTCTAAAATATACCTAAGAGATGAAGCACAGCTTCTTCAAGGTGATGGAGCGACTGGAAATTCTGGTCTTGGTGAACTAAGCGTATATCAAACAGGAACTGTAAATCAATGGAGCTATAATTATTGGTGTTCACCTGTGGGGAATAATTCTGCGGCTTTTGGTAATGAAGATGCACGCGTTAATTTAATTGATGAAGCAACAGGATTAACATCTAGTGTAGATGCTCTATTTATTGGCGGTTACAATGGAAGTTCTAGCCCATTGTCTATAGCGCAACGATGGTTATGGACCTATCAAACATCAGATCAATATATCGATTGGATTTTTGTTGGATCTTCTGGAGATATTAAACCAGGTCTTGGTTTTACAATGAAAGGCAATGGCACAGCTGAAACAGGAAGCCAATTGTATGATTTTAGAGGTAAACCAAATAATGGGACAATTTCTAATGATGTTGCCAATGGTTTAAATACGTTAGTTGGTAATCCGTATCCTAGTGCTATGGATTCTGCTGCGTTTATTCATGATGCAGATAATCAAGCATCCATTAATGGCACACTACAATATTGGGAGCAAGATGGCAATGTGCCCTCGCATGTTTTACAAGATTATATTGGTGGATACGCTTTATTTACAATAGATGCTGCTGGTGGAATGATTACAAGCACTCCTGCTGTTTTCAAAACTTATGATGAACAGGATAATGTGTTTGATCTACCTCCTGGACCTGGTAGCAATGGAACAAAACAAGCGTTACGTTACATACCAATTGGGCAGGGCTTTATGGTCGAAGGTATTACCGGCACTCCTGAAACACCAGCAAAAGTATACACAAAAAACGCACACCGTGTATTTGTAAAAGAATCGGATGGTAACAGTTATTTTTTTAGAAGCAACACGAATGATTCTAATACCAATGAAACGACTGAACCTTTAGGGATTCAATACCAAGACAATGGCCTTTCTATAATACCTGAAGACTATAAGCGTTTTAGGATTAATGTCGACTTTATTGATGATGAATCACAATACACAAGACAATTGATTTTGAATTTTCATGAGTCTGCAACGGCCGGATTTGATTATGGATTAGAATTAATCCGAACAGAAAGCTATAACTCAGACGCCTATTTTTCGTTAGACGAAAAGGTGTATTCTGCTCAGGCGTTTCCTTTTGAAGAAACTCTAGTAATCCCATTATCAATAGACATTGAGCAACAACAACCGTTACGCTTTAGAATTTTTGACATTCAGAATTTTGATGCAGCACAAGGTATTTACATTCATGATAAACACAATGATTCTTATACTAATTTAAGAAGTTTAGATTATGAATTAAATATAGAACCAGGCAACTATACAGACCGTTTTGAAATTGTTTTTGCAACTGAAAGCACTTTAGGCATTGATGAATTCGATGTCACATCTTTAAATGTTTTTCAGGACAATAACAACCATCAACTTTCAGTTCAAAACCCAAATAGCTTAGATATTAAGTCCGTTGAAATTTTTGATGTGGCAGGAAAACAAATCTTAAAAGTAGATTACGATGCTGTTAAAGCACAATATAATTTATCTACCTATGGTATCAGTGATGGTGTTTATGTTGTGAATATAGTGACAGACAACAGTACAACAACAAAATCTCAAAAGATTCTGGTTAAGAATTAACAAACTTCTTTAAAACTGATACTACATAATCCAACTCTTCTTTCGTATTATAAATACTGAACGAAAAACGGACAGAAGGTTGTTTTAGTTGCTCTTCGCTTAAAAATGCAGATAACACATGCGACTGTTGGCTACTTCCACTTTGACAAGCACTCCCTTTTGAGCATGCAATACCTTTTAAATCGAGTTGAAACTGTAACATCGGAGCTTTTGCCGGTGCTATAGGCAAACAGACATTTACTAAAGTGTATGTGCTATTTTCAACAGTTTCACAACTCCCGTTAAAACTAGCCTCAGGTAAATGTGTTTTTATTTGCTGAATGAAATAGTCTTTTAAGTCCGAAACGTATTTTTTATCTTCATCAAGATTGGTATAGGCTATTTTTAAAGCTTCATCCATACCTACAATATTATGGATAGATTCCGTTCCTGCTCTATAGCCTCTCTCCTGCTCGCCTCCAAAAATTAAAGGTTTTAAACCTGACTCTTTTCGTATAAAACAAAATCCAACACCTTTTGGGCCATGGAATTTATGTGCACTTGCTGCCATAAAATCGATAGGAATTTCCTTTAAATCTATTTTGTAATGGCCTACAGATTGCACCATATCTGAATGAAATATAGCATTATGAGTTTTACATAGTTTGGCTACATTTTCGATATCTAAAATATTACCAACTTCATTGTTAATGTGCATTAAGCTAACTAACGGTTGGTTGGCAGATTGCAATAGCTGTTCTAAGTGTGTGTAATTTACCAGACCACAATCATCTAAATCCACATAGTGTAGTGTAACTTGGTACTCCTTTTGCAACTGCTCAACTGTATGTAAAACGGCATGATGTTCAATTTTAGACGTTATAATATCTGTGACTCCTAGGTCTCTAACGGCACTTCGCAAAGCTAAATTATCTGCTTCTGTTCCTCCTGATGTAAACACAATTTCTAAAGCAGAAACATTAAAATGAGCGGCTATGTTTTTTCTACATTGTTCTAAAAGCGCCTTTGACGAACGCCCAAAACTGTGTGTAGATGACGCATTTCCGTAAGTATCTTTTAGTACTTGCGTCATACGGTCAACCACTTCTGGTCGCAAAGCTGTAGTTGCTGCGTTATCTAAATAAACCTGTTTCATGCATTTATATGTATTGCTTTTATATTGTTGTAATTATAAATCGCAAAACAAAATTATTATACTCTGAAAGAAATTTGTTTCTTGAGTGATAAAAATTTGAACTTAGACAATTTACGCTGCAAAAATATTCTAAATAAAATTATTTAGTTAATGGAGCGTTATAATTTTACAAATCCATTATTTTTGTTCAAAATTGAGTCTATGATACGTCGTATTTTTATAATCTTTTGTTTTGCTTTATTTACCACTTGTGATGATGGTGATATTATAACCGTTGATCTCAATTTTGAAGGCGTATTAGAACAATGTGAAAATTTTGAAGATTATCATCTTATCTATGATACACGCAGCGAACCTAACGAAGCACTGATTTTAATTTTTCCGAAATCGCCAACTAACGATGCCTTATTTTCGTCTCCAACAGACGTAGATTCGCCATTAGAGTTAACCATTAACGCGACAAGTGTTCGTTTTATTTATAGAACCTACAATAGAGCTTTAACAGCGAGTGATATTTGCTCAGTAGTTCCTCCTGCAGATTTAATAATACGCGAAGATTATGAAGCTGGTGCTGGTAAAGTAATAATCACATCAACAATAGTCGACGATGATAATGATGGCATACCAAGTATTTTTGAATACGGTCCAGGAGGATTGGAAAACCCACAAGATTCCGATGGAGATGGCATACCTGATTACTTAGATGAGGACGATGACAACGATAATGTAAGAACACGTGATGAAATAGACAATAGTGATGGAGACGATGACCCAACGACCAATCCATTAGACACCGATGGAGATGGGATACCAGATTATTTAGATGAGGACGACGATGGAGATGATGTTTTAACACGATTAGAAGACGCCAATGGAGAGAATGGTCCAGGTGACGATCGTGCTAATAATGCCGATGGTGAATTAGTACCACACTATTTAAATCCTGATGAATCAATAGCTTATGATTTTGAACCTTACGATGCGTTTGAAAACCAATATACGAGAACTGTAAAAACGAATTTTACTGTAACAAATATTGATTTAGAGATCTTAAGAAGTACAACAGTTGATTTGGGAACTCGTACTACTGTTATTCCAAATTATATTGCGCCAGATTAAGGGTCTATATTTTGAAATACACGAACCTCTGTAGCGCCTAACCCGTAAATTTTATAATCGGCATCATAAAACGTCACGTTATTATAACGAGAAAATAACGTTTCTAACTCTTGGCGTAACACTCCTTCTCCTACTCCATGAATAAATACAATTTTAGGAATACGTTTTCTAATAGCAAATTCTAGTTGACCTCTTGCAGTATCTAATTGCAGGTTTAGCATATCAAAATTAGACATACCACGTGTCGATTTTGTTAAATGATGAATGTGTAAATCCACTTCAAATTTTGGTGCGTGACGCTCTTTTGGTTTTACGGTAGGTGCTGATTTTCTTTTTTTAGATGCTTTTTCTTTTTTTACAGCTTCAAAATCGGTGTTATAAACCGCATTTTCTAAACTATTTCCAGAAGCACTTAACATCAGCTCATTAGCTACAAACTGAAAGTTAAACCCATCAGAATCTTCAACTGTGACGGTGTTTTCTGAAATATTTGTTATTACTCCAGAGATAGCATCATCAATAGTTTCAACGGTATCACCTACTTTAAATTTCATCTTCTTTTTCTGTTTTCACAAAAGACTCTTCTTCTTTATCAAATTTACTTGGAATATTTCTAGATGTTCTATAGATACCAAACACAAGTAACATAATTCCACCTATTAATATATATGTATTCTTTTCTTCTTGTGCTTGAGCGTAAAAAGCGACGACACCACCTACTATTATACAGATAAAATTTACGAGTCTTGTTACATTCATAATTCAATAATTAAAACCAAGCACAAAAGTAAGGTTTAGAAAAATAGTAATAGCAATTACAATAGTTTTTAGCAAATTGTTAATTTAGCCAAATGAAATTACTCACAAAAGGACTTAATGATTATATGTTGCCATGTATGTGGAAGCAAACATTTAACATAGATTGCATGGGTTGTGGTATGCAAAGGTCTATTGCGCTAATTTTAGATGGAGATTTTGTTGCTGCTTTCTATATGTATCCAGCAATTTACTCACTTATTGCCATGTTTTCTTACCTTCTTTTGCATCTTAAATTTCAATTTAAAAATGGTCATCGCATTATTTTTGGGCTATTTTTATTAAATATTAGTATTATTGTAGTAAGTTTTATTTTTAAAACTTTTTTAACCAACTAAATCAACACAAAATGGAAAAACAACAAATCCCTAATGGAACGCTAATCCTAATAATGGGAATCTTATCAATTATTGGCTGTTGTTGTTATGGTGTTCCTGGATTAATTTTCGGAATCGTAGCAATTATTCTCGCTAGCAAAGCATCTAAAGTTTACATGGAAGATCCTGAAAGTTATTCAGGATACGGTAATGTAAAAGCAGGAAAAATAATGGGAATTATTGGTGTTGTATTAAGCATAATAATGGTTCTTGTTTATGTTTGGTTAATTACGTCTATTGGATGGGAAAACTTACAGGAACTTCAGGGAATTCAAGATCCAGATGAAATGCAAAGAAAAATTGAAGAACTAATGCAGCAGCAACAATAATATTAACCAAAACAAACTTATAAATGGATCAAAAACCACAAAGACCAAACAGCTATTTAGCTTTAGCTATCATCAGTACAATTTTATGCTGTTTACCAACAGGAATTGTAAGCATAGTATATGCTACACAAGTAAACAGTAATTATGAAGATGGTAATTATGAAAAAGCTATGAGCGCCTCTAAAAATGCAAAAACTTGGGGCATTGTCTCTATTGTTGCTGCTGTTATTGGTTGGATAGCTTATATCCTTATTTTCGGAATAGCTATGCTAGGATCATTAAGTAGTGGTCAATATTAAAAATACTTTACTCATAATTTTTATAGTGATAGCATTTATTTTAATGCTATCACTATATTTTTTTATAGACCCTTCTGCAACAGCATTCTTTCCTAAATGTCCCTTTTTAAGCTTTACGGGAATTTATTGTCCAGGTTGCGGGAGCCAAAGAGCAATACATCATATTTTACAAGGACAAATAATAACAGGAATAAGACACAACTATATGTTTCTGTTAGTTACCGTTGTTCTTGGCTATCAAGCTGTCATTTTTGTCATAACTAAATTTGGGACAAAAACTTATAATAACCTGTTGCATAAATCAAAAATGACCAATACTATATTAGTATTAGTCATTTTATTCTGGATATTGAGAAATATACCTTATTTTCCTTTTACGGAATTGGCACCTTAATTTTCAAATTCCTTCAGTGTCGTTGTAATAATAGAAATACAATCTAATAATTGTTCCTTGTTCATTACTAAAGGAGGTGCAAACCTAATAATGTTACCATGCGTTGGCTTAGCTAATAATCCGTTGTCTCTTAGTTTTAGACATATATTCCAAGCTGTATCGCTATCTTCGGCATCGTTTATTAAAATAGCATTTAACAAACCTTTTCCGCGTACGGCATTTACTATAGAACTCGTTTCAATAAATTTAGATAATTCTGCTCTAAATAATTGTCCTAATTCTTCTGCATTATTTGCTAAATCTTCTTTCTTAACGACTTCTAAAGCCGCAATTGCTACAGCAGCAGCAACAGGGTTTCCTCCAAACGTACTTCCGTGGTTTCCTGGACGAATAACATTCATAATAGGATCATTTGCTAAAACTGCTGATACTGGATACGCTCCACCTGATAAAGCTTTACCCAAAATTAAAATATCCGGCTTTACGTTTTCATGATCTACAGCTAAAAGTTTCCCTGTTCTTGCAATTCCTGTTTGAACTTCGTCTGCAATAAATAATACGTTGTGTTTTTCACATAAGGCTTTTGCTTTTGCTAAATAACCTTCTGTTGGCACATAAACTCCTGCTTCACCCTGAATAGGTTCTACTAAAAATCCGGCGACGTTTTTATTATTTACAATCGCTTCCTCTAGTGCTTCTAAATTATCATAGTCTATCTTAATAAAGCCTTTGGTGTACGGTCCAAAGTTTTTACGCGCTACAGGATCGTTACTAAATGAAATGATGGTTGTTGTTCTACCATGAAAATTGTTTTCACAAACAATTATTTCGGCTTCATTTTCATCAATGCCTTTTACTTCGTATGCCCATTTTCTACAGATTTTCAAAGCTGTTTCTACAGCTTCTGCTCCTGTATTCATTGGTAAAAGCTTATCGAACTTAAAAGTTTCTGACGCATATTTTTCAAACTTCCCTAACATATCATTATAGAAAGCTCTTGACGTTAAAGTCAATGTTTGTGCTTGTGAGGTCATTGCACCAACAATTTCCGGATGACAATGCCCTTGATTTACAGCAGAATATGCAGATAGAAAATCGTAATATTGTTTCCCTTCTACATCCCAAACGTGAACACCTTCTCCTCTACTTAATACTACTGGTAGTGGATGGTAATTGTGTGCACCATATTTGTTTTCTAATTCTATCGCTTGTTGCGATGTTAATTGGTCTATAACAGCCATTTTAAAACTAATTTAATAAATGAATAAAATATCCATTCCTTATCTACCTTTATCCTTTCAAAATCTCAATAGTGATTGAGACGAAAATTCAGCGTGGGAAAGAAATCATCCCTGAAGAGTTGCAATTTACGAATAATATACAGGAATTAAAATATAATTAATCTATATCATTTTACCGTTAAACCTTTCAAACACTATTAATCGACGTTTGAAATTATCGTCTTCTTTTAGATAAACAAAGTTCCATCCTTTTTATATCATACCTCTATAGCCTTTAAACGGTTTGGGTTTAAAGTGTGATATAGAATTATGTTTGCTTTAGGCCAATACTACGACTTGTACACCTATTTTAAACGCTCTACGTCTAAAATCGAAGAATTACAAAAAATGGTCATTTTACATCAAAACAACTGTTTTTTAGCTCAAAAACCTTCAAAAATGAGCAAAATCACACCAAAAATGTGACTTTTTTAGAATTTCTGTGTCGTAAACATATAACTAAACAATTAATTAACTATGGATTATATTACAAACGTATTTAACGATTTAACAGCATCATTTGGAGAAAGTCTTTCCGGAATTATTGCTGCATTATTAATTTTATTAATAGGCTGGTTTATTGCTGGTATTATTAAAAAAATTACGACGAAACTCATTAAGAAAACAGGTGTAGATAACAAACTAAAAAATGGAGCAATTACAATTTCCTCTTTTACAGGAAAGATTCTTTACTTCTTAATCATGATTTTTGTTTTCACCTTAGCCCTTGGTCAATTAGGACTAAGCGACGCATTAGGACCAATTGAAAACCTACTCAATGGTTTTACAGGTTATATTCCTAATATTATAGGAGCAGGTTTGGTCGTTTATATTGGCTATATGTTAGCAACCATAATTTCTGAACTCGTAGAGTTGTCTGGAGATACTATTCAAAAAATAGTCCCTAAGCTTAAGCTACCTGAAAACATCAACATTGTAGGCCTTTTGAAAAAAGTGGTGTTCATCTTCATTTTTATTCCATTATTAATCTCTGCGTTTCATATTTTAGATATGAAAGCGATATCTGAACCTGCAACCGAAATGCTTTCCCAGTTCTTTGAGGCCATACCACAAATCTTAGTAGCCGCATTGGTTTTAATAATCTTTATAATAATTGGTCGATTTGTGGCTAACTTATTAAAAGAACTACTAATGAATCTGAATATTGACAATTTGGTTTCTAAAATGAGTTTATCAGATTATATCGGCACAAAAAATATAGCAAATGTAATTTCAAAAATTGCTTATGCACTTATAGTCGTGTTTGGTTTGTTAACCGCATTTGAAAAACTAGAGTTTACCCAACTTACTGAAATTACAGACACGGTGTTAGATTATGCTGGTCGTATTTTATTTGGCATTGCAATTATCGGAATCGGTCTTATGGTATCTAATTTATTCTCAAAAGCTTTAAATAGTAAAAACAATCCTTTTGTAGTCTCTATTATAAAGGTTAGCATCATTGCTATTTTTCTTGCCATTGGTTTACGTGCTATGGGAATTGCAGATGAAATTGTAAACCTAGCTTTCGGAATTACGCTCGGAACCGTTGCTTTAACAGTGGTACTTTCTTTTGGTTTAGGAGGTCGTGAAGCCGCTGGAAAACAAATGAGTAAAATTCTAGAAAAATTTAACAAAAACTAAATTCACTGACTGCTTATTTTATAAAAACTGCTCAAAATTTGAGCAGTTTTTTTATGTCTTAAAATGTCTACATTCATTCCTAATCTCATCAGGTTCTCATGTCATAAAATACAACTATCTTTGCACTCAAATTTTTATAAAAATGCCAAGAAGAGAACGGAACAAATTTGTAAAACGCGGACAAATCATAGACATCTTAATAGAAGATTACGCTTTTGGTGGCAAAGGCATTGGTCGTATTAGAAATGAACATGGAGAATTCGTAGTGTTTGTTCCTAATACGTTGCCAGGTCAGCTGGTAAAAACTCAGATTAAAAAGAGTAGTAAAAAATATGCTGAAGGTAAACTTTTTGAGGTTTTAAAAGCATCGGAAGATGAAGTTGACATGCCTTACCAAAGTATTCCTGGCGCTCCATATATTAATTTACCGATTGAAAAACAGCACCACTATAAAAAGCAAAGTACACTAGAGCTATTTAAGCGTATTGGTAAAGTCGCAGATATTGAAGATAGATTTGATGAGTTTGTGACCTCCCCAAACACCTTTCATTATAGAAATAAAATGGAATATGGTTTTTCTGCGATAGGTTATAATCACGATTTAAAAACTGATGTTGATGAGTTTACGCTTGGTTTTAAAAAACGTGGTACTTGGTGGTGTGGAGATGATCTTAAAAAAGATTCTGGTTTATTTGATGCCGAATTTGAAAACCACTTAAAGGATATCAAAGCCTATTGTGTAGAAACTGGATTGGCACCTTGGCATGCGCCAAAACGTGAAGGCTTTTTTAGGTATTTTGTAGTTAGAAAATCGTTTAAAACCAACAAGCTCTTATTTAACCTGGTAACGACATCTTATGATTTACCTAAGTTTGATTTAGATAAATTTGCTAATCATTTAGTTGAATTATTTGGAGACAGAGTTGCTGGTTTATTACATACTATTAATGACGAAACAGGAGATAGAACTATTGCCACCACAGGAAGCATTTCTTTAATATATGGCGACGATAAAATTGTTGAAGAATTATTAGGCCTAAATTTTGAAATCAGTATGAAAAGCTTTTTTCAAACCAACCCCAAATGTGCTGAAAAACTATATTCTAAAGTTGTTGATTATGCTTTAGAAAACAAAGATGCTATTGACAATACAGTCGTCTTAGATTTATTTTGTGGTACCGGAACTATAGGTCAAATTATAGCTAACAAAGCAGAAAACACCAAAATAGTGGGCGTCGATATTGTCGCAGCAGCTATTAAGGATGCTAAAGAAAATGCCAAACGCAATAATATTGAAGGCTTAAAATTCTATGCAGCAGATGTTGGTAAGTTTCTAACAGAACATCCGGAATACACCAATAAAATAAGAACCATTATTTTAGATCCTGCAAGAGCTGGTATTGCGCCAAAAACTCTTAAAAAAATAATAAACCTAAATGCAGAACGTTTGGTTTATGTATCTTGTAATCCGGCAACACAAGCCAGAGATACTGAGCAATTAATGGAAGCTGGTTACACCATAAAAAAAATGAGTTTAGTCGATCAATTTCCGCATACGGCACATATTGAAACGGTTGTGCTTTTTGAAAGAGAGATGTGCGCTTAGAAATTACAAACGTAACCTACTTTGCTTTGCTCTTTGTACTTTTAACTGAAATAATATAATTTGAAACGACTCTTAATTTTTTTAAGCTTTATCACGTTAGCGATCACTAACTATAACTGCGAACGCGACGATATCTGTGCAGCAACAACGCAAACCACACCAAGATTAATTATAGAGTTTTATGATGCTTCTGATCCTGAAGAGTTATTAAACGTTCCTAGAATTACAGTTTATGGTGATGGCTTATTGGAAGAAGATGACGATGGAAATCCTATTGAACCTATTGTTGCCTCTGATGTTACTTTAAATTTTAATGAAAATATAAATATCATAGAATTGCCGCTTGTTGTTGGTGCCGAAAACGAACTGATAACAACACGTTTTATATTAGAAAGAGACACGAATTTAAGACTTGATGACGATCCACTTACAGCGTCTAATATAGATATTATAGAAGTTTCTTATGAAACAGAGTTCGTATATGTGTCTCGAGCTTGTGGTTATAAAAGTATTTTTAAAAATGTAATCGTGAGACGAATAACTGATAGCGATCAATGGATTACCAATATACAAAACGAAGACCCATTAGAACCAACCGTAGAAAATGAAAACACAACACATGTACGTATCTACCATTAGAAGCGTAATCTTAATGCTGTTGGTATCTACAATGGCTTTTGCGCAAGAAGAAGAGAAAAAAACAATCAACGATACTTTAGTTTTTAAACAAAAGTATGGACTTAGAGTTGGTACCGATTTAAGTAAACTAGCACGAACATTTTTTTCGGATAATTATACTGGCTTTGAACTTGTTGGAGATTACCGCCTTACCAATCGTATTTATATCGCTGGAGAACTTGGAAATGAAGAACGAACGCTTGAGTACGAAGTCTTAAATAACACCACAAAAGGAAGTTATTTTAAAGCTGGTGTTGATATGAATTTCTATGAAAACTGGCTCGATATGGAAAATATGATTTATGGAGGTTTCCGGATTGGTGCAAGTACATTTAGTCAAACCTTAAACAACTACACTGTTTACGATATTAATCACCAATATTGGGGTGGACGCCATTCTGTTGAAGAAGGTGAAGAATTTAGTGGTTTAACAGCACTTTGGGCAGAATTGCAAGTTGGAATGAAAGCTGAAATTTTCAATAATTTCTTTGCAGGATTCAACCTTCAACTCAAAGTATTGATTTCTGAAAAAGAAATCGATAATTACGAGAACCTTTATATTCCTGGTTACAACAGAACTTACGACAGTAGCGGGTTTGGTGGTGGTTTTGGATTTAACGTATCTTATTTAGTACCAATATTTAAGAAAGACAAAATTGTAATTCAAGAGAAAGAAGTTGAAGAATAAATAGTTTATTTCATCTTGACTCTAATAAAATGTTAGAAAACCAGCCCGATGAATCTTGGACCTTGGGACCTGAAGGGAAATGGGCTACAGGTCAGCAAACACTTCATTTAATACAAAGCATAATTCCACTGAACAATGCTTTAAGTATGCCTAAGTTTTTATTGCGTCTTAAATATGGTAAAGCCAATAGACCTGTTAGAGCTTACGACGTTATTGTAAAACGCTACAAAGAACGATTATTAGAAGCTAAAGGCAAAACGTTTAAAGGCTCTAAACACATGAAAGTTCCTAAACTAGCAGATAAACCTTATCTTTTAAACCGACTGCAAACCGAAGCAAAAAAACTTCAATATAAAACCAGACTTATCAGCGATAAAAATCTAGACACCGTAATTTTACCACATCCTTTAATGGGCAAAATGCCAGTAAGAGAAATTATAATGTGGACGGCATATCATGTTGAGCATCATACTGAGATATTGAAGAGTGGTTATCTTCAACTAAACAGCTAAACGACTAACAACTAAACTTTTTTCAAATACTCCAAAACATTAGCTTCTATCCTACCCTGAATATCACTAACATCACCTTTTACAAAGGTATCTCCTGTAATATTCTCGTACAATTCAATATAACGCTCGCTTACAGAGGCAATATATTCATCACTCATAAAAGGCACGGTTTGCCCTTCTAAGCCTTGAAAATCATTAGCAATTAACCATTGCCTCACAAATTCTTTAGACAATTGTTTTTGTGCTTCACCTCTATCCTGACGATCTTGATAACCATCGGCATAAAAATAACGTGACGAATCTGGTGTGTGGATTTCGTCTATCAATACAATTTTTCCGTCTCTAGTTTTCCCGAATTCGTATTTGGTATCCACTAAAATCAGTCCACGTTTCGCTGCTATTTCTGTTCCACGCTGAAATAATTTTCTTGTGTAATCTTCAAGCACCAGATAATCTTCCTCTGAAACAATTCCTTTCTTCAAAATATCTTCTCTAGATATATCCTCATCATGGTCTCCCATTTCTGCCTTTGTTGCAGGTGTAATAATTGGCTCTGGAAACTTGTCATTCTCTTTCATACCTTCTGGCATTTCAACTCCACAAAGCATTCGTTTTCCGGCTTTATATTCTCTAGCGGCATGGCCAGACATATAACCACGTATCACCATTTCTACTTTAAACGGCTCACATAAATGACCAATAGCAACATTTGGATCTGGAGTCGCAACCAACCAATTTGGAACCAAATCTTCAGTTTCCTTCATCATCTTGGTCGCAATCTGGTTTAAAATCTGCCCTTTGTACGGAATCCCTTTTGGCATCACCACATCAAACGCACTTAAACGATCTGTGGCAACCATAACCAATTGCTCATCGTTAATATTATAAACTGCTCTTACTTTTCCTTTATAAAAGCTCTTTTGGTTTGGAAAATTGAAATTGGTGTCTGTTATGGTATTCATGCCATCATCATTTATTATGAACTACAAATGTAATTTCTTTACTTGGGTCAGACAATAAACTCAATAAAAAAGGAGAAATAAAATTTCTCCTCTTTAATTTAACTTTTTATAATTCTAATTACTTAAATCTAATATTATAAGTAGCTCCAATACCCACCGCCTGAATATCTACATCATTCTCAGCAAAGGTATTCTGGTAATAGGCGTAAATATTCCAATCGCGATTATGGTAACCTATTTGCGGATTAATATAAAGCCCTCCTTCATTGTCATCTACTCCTGTTAAAAATCCGTAACCTAAATCAGAACCAAAGAATAAGCCATCTGGCGTAAAATAATATCGAATAAATCCTGCAAGTGGTACAATACCGAAATCATCGTAATTATCTTTTCCAAAGTAATTGTTATAACCTGTAGCGACACCAATTCCTAAGTTCGGATTGAACAAATACTGCCCTCTTAAATCCAAGCCAAGTGCAAAAGAAGACACATCACCTGCATCACTCACTGGTACTCCTGCAGTTATACCTGCTTTAAGCCACGAATTGTCTACAGTAAGGTCTATATCCTCTTCTTGCCCAAATAATGGGTTTAATCCTAATACTATTCCGATAATTAAAAATGTCTTTTTCATGTTGTTTAAATTTTAGTTATACCCCAAATTTAAACAGATAGTCATGTAAAAGATTTATACAATTTTGTGTTAATCTTATATAATCAATAGGCCAAACAACCTAACGAATTAATTAGCAAACATTTAAGCTTTACTCCCTATTTTCAATACTTTTATAGGCAGCAATCACTTTCTTAACGAGTTTATGACGAATCACATCTTTATCATCTAAATAAATCATACCGATGCCATCTACATTTTTCAACACTAAAAGCGCTTCTTTTAATCCAGAAATAGTTCGACGTGGCAAATCTACTTGACCAGGATCTCCTGTTAGTAAGAACTTCGCGTTTTTCCCCATTCTGGTTAAAAACATTTTCATTTGCGCATGTGTTGTATTTTGACCCTCATCTAAAATCACAAAGGCATTATCTAACGTTCTCCCACGCATAAATGCTAATGGAGCAATTTGAATCACCCCTTTTTCAACATAGCTTTCTAATTTTTCAGCAGGAATCATATCTCGTAACGCATCATACAAGGGTTGCATGTATGGATCTAATTTTTCCTTTAAATCACCAGGTAAAAACCCTAAATTTTCACCAGCTTCAACAGCAGGTCTTGTTAAAATAATACGCTTAACTTCCTTGTTTTTTAACGCTCTTACTGCCAAAGCAACACCTGTATACGTTTTACCTGTACCTGCTGGACCAATAGCAAAAACCATATCATTTTTGCGCATGCTTTCAACTAACTTACGTTGGTTTGCCGTTTGTGCTTTAATGAGTTTTCCACCAACACCATGAACAATAACTTCATCACTTTTAGCAGAGGTTGTGTAATCGTCGCTACTCTGACTGGTTAACACACGTTCAATAACATTTTCGTCTAACTTATTATACTTACCAAAATGTTTCATTAACATGGTCATTCTGCGGTCAAACTCTTCGAGTAAGTCTTCATCACCATAGGCCTTTAATTTATTGCCTCTAGCAACAATTTTTAATTTAGGAAAGTACTTTTTTAAAAGTACAATGTTTGCATTTTGTGCTCCAAAGAATTCCTTAGGCGATATTTCTTCGAGTTCTAGTATGAGTTCATTCAAAAGCGAGGTGTATTTAGTGTGTTAATCTGTTTTCTTTTCTTAATTTTGTAATTCTTGTGTACACACACAAAGCTAATAATTTTACAACCATAATTCTTAAAAAAATATCAACAATACATCCATGGCGATAATCACTTTAACGACTGATTTTGGAGAAAAAGATCACTTTGCAGGCGCCATAAAAGGAGCTATTTATAGTGAACTTGAGGAGATAAAAATTGTAGATATTTCACATTCCGTATCTCCTTTTAATATTTCTGAAGCGGCTTATATCATTCAAAATGCCTATAGCAGTTTTCCTAAAGGCACCATTCATTTAATAGGAATTGATTCTGAGTTAAGTCCTGAAAACAAGCACATTGCCGTTAAACTAGACGACCATTACTTTATATGCGCTAACAATGGCATTATGAGTATGATATGTGCCGAAATTGCACCAGAAAAGACTGTTGAAATAAATATACATGATCGGGTTGAATCTAATTTCCCTGTACTAGACATTTTTGTAAAAGTAGCATGCCATATTGCACGTGGAGGAACGTTAGATGTTATAGGAAAAGTTATTAACACTATTAAGCCAATAAAAAATATGATACCATTTGTCAATGACGATTATAACCAAATTATTGGCAACGTCATTTATATTGACAATTATGGTAATGTTGTCACTAATATTAAACGCAAATTTTTTGAATCTGTTCAAAAAACCAGAAACTATGAGATTTTTGCGCGTAATACTAAATTCAATAAAATCTTTAATAAGTATAGTGACATAATTGATTTTACCAAAGAAGAATCTAAACGAGATGTTGAAGGCAAAGGTTTAGTAGTTTTTAATTCTTCTGGATACTTAGAAATTGCTATTTTTAAAAGCAACCTAACTTCTGTTGGAGGAGCTTCAACATTGATGGGTTTAAATACTATGGATACTGTAACTGTTAACTTTTTAAATTGATATACGTTGTTAGTAAGAATTGTAAAAATGAGTTTTGAACCTTCTAAAATTGAAGAATTCTTGGCTAATTTTGAAAATGTTAAAGAAAAGATTCGAAATTTTGAAGGCTGTCAGTTTTTAGAACTGTATCGCGACCAGAACTCTACCAATATCTTTTTCACCTATAGTTATTGGAATTCTGAAGCAGATTTAAATAATTATAGACATTCTGAATTATTTAAGGGTGTTTGGGCAAATACAAAACCAAAATTTAATGCGAAGCCTGAAGCTTGGAGTGTGAATAAAATCGCTTCGCTCAAGTAGGCAGTCGCAGTATACAGTTTGCAGTCAGATTGAATACAAATTGATGTTATGAATAAAAAATAAACAAATTACCACGTCTCGCAATGATGCGCGAATTGTAATGACGGAACGAAACATGATAAAAATAGTCGCGCGAAGTCGCAAAAACGCAAAGAAAAAAGAAGATAGAATTGAGGTGTTAGATGTTAGATGATAGATGATAGATGATAGATGATAGAAAATCAACTTTTTACTGAAATACTGAATACTGAATACTGAATACTGAATACTGAACACTGAAATACTGAACACTGAACACTGAACACCGAACACCGAACACTAATCTATGTTAGCAATACTAAAAAAAGAGATAAACACCTTCTTCGCCTCACCAATTGGCTATTTAGTTATTGGTGTGTTTTTATTACTCAATGGCTTATTTCTTTGGGTGTTTAAAGGTGAATTCAATATTTTAGATAATGGACAAGCCAGTTTATCTTCATTCTTTTTGTTGGCTCCTTGGATTCTTATTTTTTTAGTGCCAGCCGTGACGATGCGTAGTTTTAGTGATGAAAAAAAACAAGGTACTTTAGAGTTATTAGTTACTAAACCTATTTCGCATTTTCAGATTGTGTTAGGTAAATATTTTGGTGCTTTCGCGCTTATTGTAATGGCATTGATTCCAACATTATTATATGTTTATACGGTTTCCATATTAGGAAATCCTGAAGGCAACCTCGATATGGGAAGTACCATCGGTTCCTATTTTGGACTCTTGTTTTTAGTTGGTGCATATACTGCTATTGGTGTGTTTGCTTCTACACTTTCAGACAATCAGATTGTAGCATTTATCATTGCTGTTTTTATCTGTTTCTTTTTCTATTTTGGATTTGAAGGTTTATCTAACTACAACATTTTTGATAACCTTGTTTATATGGAAAACCTTGGAATGGCTGCACATTACAACAGTATGAGTCGTGGTGTTATTGACACTAGAGATTTAGTTTATTTTATAAGTATAGCCTTAGCATTTTTATTATTCACAAAACTTAGAATCCAAAAGCAATAGTATGATTATCACACCATTATTAGTCATATTTTTAATCGTTGTATTTGTACTTCTGTTTTTGTTTTTAAACACAGTTGACAAACGTAAATGGCTTTCAGGACTAATCAGTTTAGTCCTAACACCATTTGTGTTTTTCTTTATGTTCTATCCATTTCTGAACATTATTAGCAGTTACCATCATCAGAAGTATTTTAACAGTGACGCTTGGAAAGAGAATCCAGCTTTACGCTATGAAATGATTGATAACACCATAGAATCTGATACCTTAATTGGTGTTTCAAAAGAAAGAATTACAAGCCTTTTAGGTAAAGAAGAGTGGTTAACTTGGGATGAAACTCAAAAAACACACGACACCAATAAATGGAATTACGGATTAGGAATAGAGCCTGGTGCATTTACAACTAAAAAAGAATGTGTAGAAATTACGTTTAAAGCTGATAAAGTTATTTCCTTAAAACCTTATCAAGAAGACATAACTTACGAGAATGAAAAAGAATAAATCTATACTATATATTGTCGCTATTGTTGTTGGACTCATTATTATAAATGCAATTTCGAGTTCGGTGTTTCAACGGTTCGATTTAACTAAAGACCAACGTTATACGCTTTCGGATGTTTCAAAGTCCTTAATTAGCGACTTGGATTCTCCTTTAGTTATAGATGTATTTTTAGAAGGTGATTTTCCTTCGGAGTTCAGATTACTTCAAACCGAAGTGAAACAAATTATTGAGGAATTTCAACTTGAAACTAACCAAATATTCATCAACTACATTAATCCTATTGAAGACGAATCCACACGACAACGTCATATCGATGAGCTCACAAAATCGGGATTAGAACCTTATATTAATACCGACAATAGCACAGGACAAGTAAAACAAGACATTATTTTTCCATGGGCATTTGCAAGTTATAAAGGTGAAACTGTTAAAATTCCGCTTCTAAAAAAGAGTATTACACAAGGGTTGCCAGAGCAAATTAATAACTCAGTACAATCTTTAGAATATGCTTTTGCTGATGGTTTTAATAAGCTTGTTAATGCAAAAGGAAAAAAGATTGCTATTCTTAAAGGTAATGGTCAATTAGACGACCTTTACATTGCTGATTTTCTGCAAACTATTAAACCGTATTACAATTTAGGGCAATTTACATTAGATAGCGTGGCTACTAACCCACAAGGCACACTTGATAAGTTGAAAGCATATGATTTAATCGTTTCAGCGAAACCGAGTATTGCTTTTACCGAAAATGAAAAATTAGTTTTAGACCAATATACCATGAATGGTGGTAAAAGCTTATGGCTTACGGAAGCTGTGGTAATGGATAAAGACAGTCTTTATAATGATGCTGGTACAAGTGTTTCTATTATGCGCGATTTACAACTAAAAGACTTCTTTTTTAAATACGGAGTTAGAGTGAATCCCACTTTAGTAAAAGACCTCTACTCTGCTCCAATAATGTTATCAATTGGTGAAGGAAGCCAGGCTCAAATGCAACCCATTCAATGGCAATATTCACCTTTAGCCGCCTCTAATCCTAATCATTCAATTACTAAAAACCTAAATCTCGTTAAGTTTGATTTTGCCAGTCCTATTGACACCTTAAAAAACGGCATTAAAAAATCTATATTATTACAAAGTTCACCACAATCGAAACTTGAAGGTGCTCCAACCACCATTTCATTAGCCAACGTAACCAAAGCGCCAGATGAAGCTAGTTATAATTCAGGTTCTCAGAATTTAGCTGTTCTTTTAGAAGGTGAATTTACTTCGGTTTACGACCAACGCGTATTACCTTTTAAAGTGACAGATTTTAAAGCGAAAAGCACAGCGACTAAAATGGTTGTAATTTCTGATGGCGATGTTATAAAAAATGATGTAATAAGAAACAGACCTCAAGAATTAGGCTTTGACCAACTCACCGGAAAGTCATTTGGGAATAAAGAATTTCTGCTAAATACCGTAAATTATTTATTGGACGATTCCGGACTTATAAACATAAGATCTAAAGAGATAAACGTTGCTTTTTTAAATGCTGAAAAAATAAAAGACAGCAAAGCAACTTGGCAGTTTATTAATATCGCATTGCCACTCATACTTTTAGCCATATTTGGATTTGGCTTTAATTATTTAAGAAAGCGAAAATACACATCTTAAAACTCTAACGAAGCTGCGTTGCGATTTGTGCATTTTTAAGTCGATTTTGTTAATAAGTTTGTTTTAAAAAACCCTTCGATTAAGATATATTTGTAGAACAAATTTATAGTATAAAACACATATATTCACTATGAAACATCTAACCAAATAGGTTGGATTTTATCTTCAAGTTTTACTTAAGATGTTCCATGTGACAAATACAAAAATTAATATAGAACACATGAAATTTATTGTTTCAAGCACGTATTTATTAAAGCAACTTCAGGTTTTGGGAGGCGTAATTAATAACAGTAATACGTTACCAATTTTAGATAATTTCTTATTTGAACTCAGCCAATCAAAACTAACGATTTCGGCAAGTGACTTAGAAACAACCATGTCTGCAACAATTGATGTAGAAAGTGATTCTGACGGTAGTATTGCTTTACCTGCAAGATTGTTATTAGACACGTTAAAGACTTTTCCAGAACAACCTTTAACCTTTGTTATTGAAGATAACAACACCGTTGAAATCAGTTCTAACCATGGTAAGTACGCTTTAGCTTATGCTGATGGAGCAGAATTTCCAAATGCAGTTTCTATTGAAGATGCGAGTACAACAACCATAATGGGAGATATCTTAGCAACAGCTATTAGTAAAACAATATTTGCTGCTGGTAACGATGATTTAAGACCTGTAATGAGTGGTGTATTCTTTCAGTTTTCACAAGATAATTTAACTTTTGTAGCTACTGATGCTCACAAATTGGTAAAATATACTAGAAACGATGTCAGTGCTACAGAATCGGCAGAGTTCATTATGCCTAAGAAACCTTTAAATCTTTTGAAAGGCATTTTAGCAGGAAGTGACGATGATGTTTTAGTAGAATATAACGAATCTAACGCTAAGTTTACATTTGAAAACTCCGTATTAATTTGTCGTTTAATCGATGGGAAATATCCAAATTACGAAGCGGTAATCCCTAAAGAAAACCCTAATAAGTTAGTGATTGATAGAAATCAATTTTTAAACTCGGTAAAACGTGTTAGTATTTTCTCTAACAAAACAACACACCAAATACGTTTAAAAATTGCTGGAGCAGAATTAAATATCTCTGCTGAAGATATCGATTATTCAAACAAAGCCGAGGAGCGTTTATCTTGTGATTACCAAGGTGATGATATGCAAATTGGTTTTAATTCTCGTTTCTTAACTGAGATGATTAATAACCTTAACTCAGATAACGTTCAGCTAGAAATGAGTTTACCAAACAGAGCTGGTATATTAACACCGACAGATGGTTTAGATGAAGGTGAACATGTAACGATGTTGGTAATGCCTGTGATGCTGAATAGCTAAACTTTTAATGACTCATAATATTTATTTATAAAAAAAGCTCACTACTATTAGTGAGCTTTTTTAGTTAATATAATCACTATCAATTAAGATTATTATTATCTATATAAAGAAAAGAACCTTCGTAATCTCCTGAAATCACAACACCATCTGCCCTTGTAAACGTAAACGACAATCGAATAACATCGACATCATATTCCGTTATTCTAATACTGCCATGGGTAACTTCTAAATCTGAATTACTGCCACTTTTGTAAAACTGACTAATTCCGTTGTCAAATTCACCATCAACAATAGAGCCATTTACAATGAACTCTAAACTTGAAATTTCAGACAACTCATAAGTTACTCCAGGTGTTAAATCTAAATAGCTAATTCGTGCTGTAAACATATCTACATGACTCAATGTAGTACCATCAGAAATGGCTACTATTTCGGCCTCAGAGCTATTGGTTAAACTTAAAAACACACTATTCAGTGAAGGCTCTACAATTACGGCATGCATTTCAAATACAGATTCGCCTACCGTAATATGGTTTTCATAGGCATCAGAACTATCATCATCTGAAGAACACGCTGTTAAAAGCATTGCAAAAAGTACGATCGCATAAAATTTTAAATGTTTCATTATTAAATATGTTTTGAATGATTTGGTAAAAAAAGCGCTCACAAAAGTGAGCGCTAAGAAGTTAACACAACCGCAACTTTAGTTTCTAAAGAACTTTTGGTTTACAGATGAAGAAGCGGTTTTCATTTGAATAAGGTATAATCCTGTAGACAAATTAGACACGTCAATACCGTTATTACCGGTGTGAGATGCTTTTACTAATTGCCCATTAATGTTGTAAATCGCTACACTTTCAATCTGTTCAGTAGATTGAATATATAGTTTATCACTTACAGGATTCGGGTATAGTTTTACTGCATTTGTGTTCAGAGTAAATGTATCTAACCCCAAGGCGGAATTATACTCATAAGCTCCTAAATCTATAGTCGAATTGAAAACTCTATCGTTTCCAGATAAGTCCAAATCACCAAATAAAGCCACATCATAATATGAATTATCTCCTTGGTCTATGATATAAGTTGAAGCTGATGTTGGTTTGTAATCGGCATCTAAATTTAAATCATCAGTTGCAGGATCTAAAGTGGTTAGGTCAGTAGTAGAAAACGTTCCGTAAGTTCCAGCGTTTGAAGGTACTGCTGCGATAGTATTTTTAATAAACACATCGTAAGTAGAATTCATTCCGTCGGAAATATCTCTAGTGGCTGCTGCACCATTAACAGTATTCTGCCAAAAGATAGAATTATTAACATTTAGGTTTACTTTTCCATTTCCTGAAGCCGTAATAGAATTGCCATAAGTCCCATTATAATCATTATTAACAAACGTACTGTTAGTAATAACAACATCTAAAGTATTACCATTGTTCCAATCTTCTCTGTAAATATTTAGTGCTGAAAGATTAATATCGTTATCTGCTACCAATACATTTGCCCAACGTGTAAAAATATAACCGTTTGTACTATCAGATTGTATATAAACCAATCCCATGTTTACAATGGTATTATTAATAAATTTGGTGTTTTCAATAAGTAATCCTTGATTAAATTTTCTAATTTTAAGTAAATAGCCATTAGAATAGTTATTCCTAAATACCGAATTTTTAATTTTCAAATTATTAGCATTTAAACTATTTGGTATAAAAATCACACCGTTTTCTTCTACTCCTCCAGATTGTGAGGTGTCGTAAATGTTTTCAAAAATAATACCATCAAAAGTGACATTGCTTGTTCTTAATTCAAATAATCGTTCCGCATTATCTGTTTTGTTCGATGAGAAATCCCCATCAATATCATCACCATTAATATCACCAGTAAAAATGGTTGCATTCGTAGTATGAATGGCTGTTAAGTCTCTATCAGCTAAAGTAGTTTCGGTTCCAGAAAAACCTCCAATAATATCTACTTCATTTGTATTAACAGCTATTGGCGTGTTTTTATCTGCTAAGGCATACGTTCCTTTTGCTACCCAAACAGCATCATTTAAATTGGTGAGTGCTAAAGCGTCTGTTACGCTTGTAAAAGCATTTGTCCATGAGCTACCATCATTGGCTCCTGTTGCATTAGCATCTACATAATAAATTGCTGGTATACAATTTTCGCTATAACTTGTTTGACCATCTTTAGTCCAACCTACTGCGTACTGACCACTATTTGCTGGCGGTGAAAAGCCTGCATCAACCTGAATACATGTTAAACTTGCATTACTATAGGCTTTCATGTAGATGAAATTACTGTTATTTCCGTTAGAGATTAACAACGTTTCTAATGCACTATTTTCATGACAAAACAATTCATCAATATTTGTATTTAAACGGATGTCTAAACTTGTTAAGTTATTGAAACCAGCATGTAAACGTGTTAAAGATAAATTGTTACTAACATCAATAGTAGTTAGGCTATTATTTGGTACATCTAAACGCGTTAAATTGGTAAAAGCTTCAATACCTGTTAAGTCTGCAATACCAATGCCGTCCATAATTAACTCGGTTGTAGCTTGTGCTTCTGCCAGCGTTATTTCAGAATCTCCATTTAAATTGATAGTGTTATCGCTTACTAAAAAGTTTTTAAAATTGGCATCAGGAATGTTTACTTCTTGATTAAGCGCAACACAATCGACACCATAAATTGCAGAGTTCCCTTTGGTCCAACCTTGACTGTATATTCCTTCATCTGCTGGTGGCGTAAAACCAGCATCTATTTGAATACATGATAAACTATTTCCATAGGCTTTCATCCAATTTATATTGCTGTTATTTCCATTGGCAATGTTTAATGCATATAAAACACCATTGTTATGACATTGTATATCTGTAATTAACGGATTTGCACTAATATCTAAAGTTTCTATTTGATTATCAGAACAGTGTAAACGCGTTAATGCTAAATTATTACTAACATCTAAAGCTGTTAAATTATTACTGTAACAATCTAAACGTGTAATATTTACAAATTCTTCAATACCTGTTAAATCTGAAATTGACAAGCCATTTATTAATAACTCACCCGAAAACGCTTGTGCTTCTGCTACAGAAATTTCAGAATCTGAATTTGTATTTATTGCTGAATCTGCTAATAAATAGGTTTTAAAATTAGCGTCTGGAATGTCTACGTTTTGAGCAAAAGCCGAAAACAAACCTAAACACAAGTAGGCTGTAAATAAGAGTAATGTTTTTTTCATTGTTGATAATATTTTTTATGATTAATCGACTACAAAATAACAATCAATCGTAAGGTTTTCAATTCGCTTTTTTCTGAATAGTTCTATTTTCTTTCTAAATGAAACCTAAAGTTTATACTTACATTATAGCTCATAAAAAAAGCCTGCTTTTTTAAACAGACTTTAATTAACCATAAAAACGATAACTCCTTTTACTCGCAATTCATTTTTTGTCCATAAGGCATTTGACCATGAATAATGCCACCAAATTCCGAACTACCATAACCAGAGCCGTTGTAGTGTTGCTTAATTAAAAAGCCTTGTAAGTAGCATTCGTTATTTTTATTTTTTTCGGTAAAAGCACCTTTTATCCAACGGTACAAAATGTGTCCTGTATATTTGTTTTTTACAACACTCCAATCGTTAGATTCTATATTAATTTTTAACAATTTAGCGCCATCTTTAGCAATAGTTTTAGACACATTTTCTTTAGCAAAACTCATTAATGATGTATTGCTATTCATGCTACCAGCTTTTGGCATTTTTATAGCATCTCTAGTCGATTTTGCCGCAGCATCATAATTAGCTTTTAACGTCGCTTCAAATTCTTGTACTATTGGCTTTGCTTTTTCTAGCCATTCTAGATGAAACTGTTGCTCTCCTTTACCAATGACATTCAAAATTGTAATATCTTTTTGATGCATATACGATGGTACATTAAACGCATGACCACCTTGATGCGATGCCGCGTAAATAACAAACACATCGTCTGCAATAAGCATTCCTCTGACCAGTATTGGCATTCCTGTACCAAGCTCTAACGTTTGTGATCTGTCTGCTCCGACTTTGGTTGTAAACATTCCTGAAACCAACTCGTAACCTATATAACCTTCTGGTGACATGGCTTCTAATTCTGGTGTTGTTAAAAAACGTAACCACGAATATTCCGGATCTTGTGCAGGTAATACATCTACATTATCACCCATATCTGTCATTTGGCGTCTCAACTTTACACGGTCTACACCCACAGCACTCATGCCTTTAGTCATTGCAAAAGGATAAGACATGTATAAAAAGTCGTCACTTATACTAGAGCCTGTTTTAGGTTTATTAGCTTCGGCTTCTTGTTGTTTTTTCTCAAGATATTTTTGATAGTATAAATCTTGCTTCTCTTGGTCGTTAGGGTATTTTTTAGCTAATTCTGCTTTAAATTCTTCATCAGTATATTCAGATTTAGATGAATTTTGACTAGAAGTTGAAGTATTACCAACCATTCCTGTTGAGCTTTCAGATCTTGAAGATGAACTTGTTTCCTCTTTTTTATTCATCTTCTTCTCTACTGCAGCTTTGGCTTTTTTCTTTAACATTTTGCCCAATTGTGCATTGGATGTATTGTAGCATAATGCTAAAACTAATAATAGAATTATTTTTTTCATAAGAATTGTGTTTAATAGACCTCAAAAGAAGCGACTAAACGACTATTCTTAATAGCGTTTTTTCTAAAGTTGTGGATTTTTTTTCTAAATGAAAACGAATTTTTAAACCAATATCACAAAAACGTTTCCTTAATGACTTCTAAAAACTGATCGCGTTTAGATTTAGAAATAGGTATTCGTTTTTTGTTTGTCATCAATAAATAGTCGCCATCGTCTTTCACCAATTCGTCTACGTATTTTAGGTTAATTAAATAGGAACGATGACATTTAAAAAACATGGCATTGTTTTCTAATTGTTCTACAAAATGCTTTAAGGGTTTACAAATTGTTTTTTGTTTTCCATCAATTAATTGTACGTTGGTGTACATGCTATCGGCTTCAAAATAAACAATGTCGTTATGAGACGTAAACATAATTCCTTTAGGAATTTCTAAAGCAATCTTATCTATAGATAATTGCTTTAATGAGTCGCGCAATTTATTTAATTGGTCATTTAAATTATGAGCCTCAATAGCTTGTTTTGCTTTTTCAACAGCAGCTTTTAATTCAGTAGTATCGACGGGTTTTAATAGATAATCTACCGCAGAACGCTTAAATGCTTCGATTGCATATTGGTTATACGCGGTAACAAAAATGATTTTAAAATTGATCTGATTTGGAAAGTATTCTAAAATATCTAAACCTGATTGATTTGGCATTTCAATATCTAAAAATACAATATCTGGTTTTGAAGACTTTATTAAGTCCACACCAGATGCTAAATCCTGCGCTTCATCTATACTTAAGATGCTTGTGCAAAGTTCAGTTATGAGCTTAGATAATAAATGTCTGGCGCGTTTTTCGTCGTCTATAATTATGGCTTTCATCTATTTTATATAGGCATTGTTATAACCACTTTGGTTCCTGAAGCTGTTTGATTTTCATCGTATAAATCTTCAATAGCAATGGTTATATTACGTTTTAATTTGTTTTTGTAAAGGTAAACCCGTTCTTCATTGGCTTTGGTAGCAAAAGGTTTGTGCTGTTGGTTCGGTCGTTTTAATTTTTCGGATTGTGTTCTACCTATACCATTATCTTCAATGGTAATTTGTAAGTTATTGTTTTCAATAATTTTAGCTTCAACCTTTAATTGTCGGTCATTTAGTTTATGCAATAAGCCGTGTTTTAGCGCATTTTCAACATAGGGTTGAACGAATAACGATGGTACTTTTATTTGTTGCGTTTTAAGTTGATGATCTATATGAATTTGATATTCTAACTCCTCTTCAAAACGTACTTTCTCTAATTCTAAATACAATTTTAAAGCATTTAATTCTTCTTGAAGAGTGATTTCATTTTGCTGACTGTAATCTAAATACATTCGTATTAATCGACTAAACTTTACTAAATACGAGCTTGCTAATTCTTTTTCATTCGATACAATATAATCTTGAATGGAATTTAAAGCATTGAAAATAAAATGCGGATTCATTTGCGAACGCAGATTTTCTAATCTTAAATTGGTAATTTTTTTATCGATTAAAATTTTATCAATTTCGCTAATACGTTGTTCTTCTTTTTGTTTTAAACGCCATTTGAAATACAACCAAATTAAACCAAAGATCACAAATAAAATAATTGCATAAAACCACCATGTTTCCCAAAAGGGTTTGGTAATCACAAAGGTCATCGGAGTCGCAAAAACAGCCTTTTCTGCACTTATATTTTTTGCTTTTAATTCTACGTTATAAGTTCCGCTTGCCAAACTATTAAAATTAACCACATTTGTATTTAGTGGTATGTTTTGCCAAGCAGTATCTAATTGCTGTACGCGATATTGATATTTAACGTTCTTATTGGTTTGAAAGCCATTAGAATTAAACTCCAAGGTAATTTTATTTAAGTCATAAGGCAGTTTATAATAAGACTGCACCAATGTATCACGATCGTTAATGTGTACAGCTTTAACCTCAACTTTAGAAGTTTTAAAATTCTTAAATAGACCTTCTCCTTTTGGCAGTGCATAAAGGGATTGCGGTAAACTAAGAATAATAACATCTTTAAGAACAAGAAAGTCATTTATAGCCGTATTTAACCCATCTTGCTCATTTAAAAATCTTGAAGTTTTAGTTATTGTATTATATTGATACAGTCCAGAATCCGTTGAAATCCACAGGAAATCACCATCAGATTTTAGCGTATTTATTTGTAAATTCTTAAATAAATTAGCCGAAGGTTGCATTAAAGTATTATTCTCAAACTTCATTAAGCCATTATGCTGAGTAGCAAGCCAAATTGCTTTGTTTGATGTACTCATTGCATTAACCAACAAATTATGTCCTTTAAACTGTATGCCTTTTGAAGAAAAGCTATTTAAATCATATTGAAACAAGCCATCAATATAGGATACAAAAAGTTTGTCATTATCCACCACTGAAGCCTTAACACGACTAGAACGCAAGCTCTTTTTTTCTTTTGAATTATAAGGATTATTATATACTATACCTTCTTTATAATTACCATAAAACAATAAGGTATCGTTTAATTTTGAAATAGTTTTAGCTACTGAAAATTTGTTGATGGCATCTGTAATTTTGTTATTTTTCAAATTAACTACAAAAGATTCGGAAGCATTAATACTTACAATTAATCGCTGTTGTTGGGCATCGTGAAATAGATTACCTATTATTTTCTCTCCAGGCAATTGCAATGTTTTAAAACGTTGAAGCTTGTCATAAAACAAAAGTTTACCATCGTTTGTACCTAATACATATTGATTATCTTGTAAAGCGCAAGATGCCGTAATTTTAGACTTTGTAGATGCCAAGTCTGCACGCCTAATATTTAAATTTGGAGATACAAAGACTCCATTATCCAAGGTCGCAAACCAATAATTATTATTATAATCTATCTCAACGTCCGTAATAGACTCTGTATTAAAAAGTTGTTCTTTCAGACTAAAAACCTGATCTTTAAACTCATAAACAAAAACACCTGCAGTGGTTAAAAACCAATAATCGTTGTCAAAACTTATGAGGTTATATAGAATTTTATTATTTAATTGAGGTGGAGTTTCAAGTTTTACTACTGAATTATCAACCCTATTTGTAAGATAAATTATGTTCTTATCATCACTTTTGTAAGTAAAAAATACTTCATTTTTAAAAGCGAATAATTTAGGAGACTGTATAAGTCCTAAACTTTCAATATCGAATATTTTAATCCTATGATCACCTTCTATTTTATAAATACTATTTTTATTTAAGCCTGCCTCCTCATTAATTGTAAATACATAATTACTATCGCGACTATTAGCATTACTTATGCATAGACCTTCAAAAATCTTGGTGATTTTTTTTGTAGATTTATTAACATCATAGATGCCTGTTATAGTAAACAAGCGGATATCATTTTCTAAAATAGTGTACGCTGCTAATTGCCCTTTTACTAATTGACTTGCATCTAGAAACAAGTGTAATTGGTCATTTTCTGCATAAAACAGTTGACCATATATGTTATTACACCACAGCTTACCATCATTATCTTCCTTTAATTGAAATAATGAATTTGCTTTTTGATTTGGGTGACCGTAACGCTGGTAGGTATTACCATCATATCTAAACAAACCTTTATCTGCCGCAAACCAAATATAGTGGTTGTGGTCTTCTAAAATATCATAAAACTCAACATCTGGCAGATTAGAGATATTTGCGAGATGCTCAAAAACAGGATCTTGAGCGACTACCACTTCATATAAAAAAAGTAGTATTAAAAATATAATATTTCTAAAATTTACAGGCATATACAAGGAAAAAACAAACTTAAGATATAATTATAATATCTCATTTTGATTTTTTCTGTAATAAGGATTTTTTTTTCTAAACAAAAAAAAGCCTCACCAATTGGCAAAGCTTTTTAATTTCCATTATTTAATTCCTAACTAATAAAATTAATAGACAATGGATAAGAAGGTAATTCTCCATTACTAGCTTTTATGGCGTTTACAATTGGCATTACAAAGGCTAAAATTCCGATTAATACTAACGTTACAATACCCAAACCAACAACTATAATCAAAGGAATACTGATTATTGTATAAATAAGCATGCTTAATTGAAAATTTACAATAGATTTTCCATGAGCATCCATTCCATCAACCTGTTCCTTTTGTGTTGCCCAAATAATTAATGGTGTAATAAGACCTCCAAAACCTGTAACATAAGTTAATAATTGTGATAAGTGTGTAAGGACAATTAATTGATTGTCCGAACGTTTAAGCGTGTGATAATTTGATTCCATGATTAATGATTTTACACTTATAGGACGCAAATTGATTAAAATTGTTACAGTTTTTTAGATAATTCTCTTAAACCATTACTCCTAACAATTCAATTAAAACACCCCTAAAGTCCCCTCGGGGGGACAATTAATCGATTCAAATATTAACAAGAAGAACAACTTCCTCCTTCTTTCTTTACACCCAACTTTACTAAAATAGTTTCTAACAAACACCATTTTGTAAATGCCGATTGTATTAAGTTAACTCCAATAAAAACCGTAAACCACATCCAATTTGGGTTAACGTAAACGGTTAATACGACACTCAATAGTACCATTGTACCAACTATAACTCTAAAATATGTATTTAACATTTTTTTAATTTTTTAATTTCGATTATTGTCCTGCAAGGTTTTAGATACTGAATCGAGTTCAGCACTTGTCTTGTAGGTTTGATTATTTATATACATCTTTCAATAGGAACTACAACCACTTTTATAGGATTGTTAGTTTCTAAATTTGAATTAAATTCTGTTATAACATCGAATAAAGTGTCAATGTTTTCTTCCTCCGTAAATGAGAAAAACAAACTGGACTCATTACCCGATTTTTGACCTGCAAACCAACTTGAAGTCATTAATACAGATGAACCATTCTTATATCCATCAATTTCAGAACTACTAAAGTTTTCGATATTTGCTTTTTTGAAAAGTTTCAAAACATCGTTTTGAAATTCTTCTACTGCTGTTACTATGACTAATTTCATATGTTTTTGTTTTTTTGTCCGTTCGAGCGCAGTCGAGAACCATTTAAAATTCCTTATTAATTGAAAGGTCTCGACTGCGCTCGACCAGACATATTACTTATAATTCTTCTTCTCTATCATGTAATACACCAATGGCACAACTAATAGAGTTAATACTGTTGACACAATCGTTCCGCCCATTAAAGAGATGGCTAAACCTTGGAAAATAGGGTCAAATAATATCACAAATGCTCCAATAACAACCGTTCCTGCGGTTAATAAAATAGGTGTTGTTCTTACGGCTCCTGCTTCAATAGCTGCTTGTTTTAGTGGCACTCCTTCTGCTGTTCTTAGGTTGATAAAGTCGATAAGCAATACCGAATTTCGTACCATAATTCCAGCTAAAGCAATCATACCAATAAATGATGTTGCTGTAAAGAATGCTCCCATTAGCCAGTGTCCTAGAATAATTCCGATTAAGGATAATGGAATCGCAACCATCATAACGATTGGCGCTTTAAAGTTCTGGAACCAACCTACAATTAAGATATAAATTAAGATAATAGCTCCTAAGAAAGCAATTCCTAAATCTCTAAAGACTTCTAATGTAATTTGCCATTCACCATCCCATTTTACGGTGTAATCATCTTCAAATTCTGGTTGACCTAAATACATTTCGTTAATCTCGTAGCCTACTGGCAATGGAATCTCTTTTAATTTATCTTCCATGCCTAAAATCGCATATGCAGGACTTTCCAGTTCACCAGCCATATCGGCCAAAACATGAACGACGCGTTTTTGATTTTTACGATAGATACTCTTTGCTGCGGTAGTTTCACTAATAGCTACCAAATCTGCAATTGGCACCATATTGCCTTGTTTCGATTTTACTTTTAATTGTGAAATATCTGTAATTGTCGATTTTTCCTTTTCATCTAAAGCTAATACTAAACCAATCTGGTTAACAGCATCTTCATCATACAAATGTGTAACAGCTCTGTTAGACAATGCCATATTCATGGTGTAAGCAATTTGCTGTGGTGCAACACCATATAACATGGCTTTTTCTTTATTGATGTCAAACTGATATTCAATTTGATCATCTTCAACCATCCAATCGACATCTACCACATCGTCTGTATCTCTAAGTATATTTTGAATATGATTTGCAATCTTCATCTGCTCATCGTAATCAGGTCCATAAACTTCGGCAACAATAGTCGATAATACAGGTGGTCCTGGTGGCACTTCTACCAACTTCACATTGGCATTATACTTTGAAGCAATCTTCTGAATATCTGGTCGTAGTAATTTAGCGATATCATGACTTTGTAATGAACGATCATCTTTAGCTAATAAATTCACTTGAATATCTGCCATATTAGATCCACCACGTAAATCGTAATGACGAACTAAACCATTAAAGGTTATTGGTGCAGAAGTTCCAACATAGTTTTGATAATTAACCACTTCTGGTCGTGTAGATAAATACTGTGAAATCTCTTGCGCTACAACTCCAGTCCGTTCTAGCGTTGTGCCTTCAGGCATATCAATGACAACTTGAAATTCATTCTTGTTATCAAATGGCAACATTTTTACAGCTACCGAATTGGTAAAAAACAAAGCAAACGTGCCAAGTAATACGGCAAAAGTTCCTAGTAAAAACAACCAACGTTTACCACTATTTTCTAAAAGAGGTCTTTCAAACTTATTATAGATCTTATAGATACGCGTATCTTCTATTGCTTTTTCTGGTTTTTCTTCAGCACCCTTTTTATCTTTTTCTCTCAAGAAAATATAACCTAAATAAGGTGTAATCGTTAAGGCTACAAATAAGGATAAAATCATAGCAATAGACGCTCCAATTGGCATTGGTGCCATATAAGGCCCCATTAATCCAGACACAAAAGCCATTGGTAATACCGAAGCAATTACTGTGAACGTGGCCAAAATAGTTGGGTTTCCAACTTCATTAATCGCATATAAAGCCGCTTGTTTAAAAGGCAAACGTTTCATTTTGAAATGTCGATGCATATTTTCAGCTATAATAATCGAGTCATCGACCACAATTCCTGTTACAAATACTAAAGCGAATAATGTAATTCGGTTTAGTGTGTAATCCATCATATAATAACTCAACAAGGTTAAGGCAAACGTAATTGGAACCGATAAAAACACGACCAATCCACCTCGCCAGCCCATCGCTAACATCACAACTATGGTAACCGCAACAATAGACCCAATAAGGTGTAACAATAATTCTGATACTTTATGTGATGCTGTTTCTCCGTAGTTTCTTGTGATTTCCACTTGTACATCATCTGGAATTAAAGTCGCACGTAAATGGTCAACCTTATCTATAATAACTTCAGCAATTTTCATCGCATCAGCTCCTTTTCTTTTAGCAACCGAAATAGTCACAGCAGGATACTCTGACTTATAATCTGCAGACTTTTCACTTCCTGCTCCAAAACCTAAACTCACGTAATTCTGTGGTACTTCTGGACCATCAATAATCTTAGCCACTTGCTTCAAATAAATCGGCTGATTTTGCTGCACACCAACCACTAAATTTTCAACATCTGTTACAGATTCTAAAAACGCCCCAGTATTCACAAGGAATTCTGTATCGCTTTTATCGAAACTTCCAGCACTTAATTGGCTGTTGTTTGCCTTTATCATTTCAGAAACGGACAAGAAATCTAATCCACTTGCCGCTAATTTATCTTTATCTAAAACCACACGTAACTGACGGTCCCTTCCTCCAATTTTATGTGTTGTAGAGACATCATTAACCTTTTTAATTTCGGCTTCCAACTCTAGCGCCATTTGGCTTAATTGGTAATCGTCGTAATTCTCGCTCCACAACGTTAAACCAAGCATTGGCACATCGTCAATAGCTCTCGTTTTCACTAAAGGAAACGTAACACCAGCTGGCATTTGGTCCATGTGCTTATTGATTTCGTTGTATAATTTTACAAACGAACGCTCAATATCTTCGCCCACATAAAACTGAACGATCACCATACCTTGCTCTTTCATAGACGTCGAATACACGTATTCCACACCTTTAATATTCGAAATTAATTGCTCTAATGGCTTAATCACGCGCGACTCCACTTCCGTTGGACTTGCTCCTGGATAACCAACAAAAATATCTGCCATTGGCACGTCAATTTGTGGCTCTTCCTCACGCGGAATTAAAAACGAACTATATACACCAACCACCATAAATACAATCATTAACAACACCGTTAACTTAGATTGCATAAAGACTTTGGCAATTTTTCCTGCGATACCTTCTTTCATTGATTTATTTTTTTCATTCCCACGAAAGTGGGAATCTCCATTTTATATTATTTTGAGCGTTACTTTTTAATACCTATAAGGTTTTTAGATGCTGAAATAAATTCAACTCTTCGCCTTGCAGGATACTGAAAAATGTGACTGAGACTATTTAGTGAATACTGCCTACTGCACACTTATTTTCGCTCCATTGTATAATTTCCCTTCGGCTGAAACGATATACGCTTCATCCGCATTTAAACCTGACAATACTTCTACTTGGTCTCCAAAAGTTCTTCCTAAACGCAACCAACGTAATAGTGCTGTATTACTTTCGCTTGGTGTATAAACTCCAGACAATTGACCGTTTGTTACCAAGGCTTCCGTTGGCACTAAAACCATAGCTGATTTTGCTTTTCTTTCTACTGGAAATTGAACTGTTGTAAACATACCAGACAAGATATTTGCATCTGTTTTATCTAAATCAATTTTTACTAAATATTGTCCACCTGTGTTTTTAGCAGAAGTACTTAATTCAGACACTTTTCCTTTTATGGTTTGATTAATTGATTTTACTAAAACATCAACATTTGTCCCATTTTTTATTTCAGAAATTTCAGTTTCTGGAACCATAGCCATCACTTCAAAAGTACCTGGCGTTTCTATACTTATTAATGGCACTCCTGGATTTGCCATATTTCCTGCTTCTACATTTTTACTTGTAATCGTTCCACTGAAAGGTGCTGTAATATTACTGTACGTAAATTGTGCATTGACTTCATTTTTCATTTGGTTAGCCGATTCTAATCGTGCTTTTGCCATTTCAAAATTTGCCGTCATATCATCCATTTCTTTTTGGGATGCACTATTCTCTGCAAACAAGTTTTTAAAACGATTGTAATCTTTTTGCGCATTGTTAAAAGCGGCAGTTGCTTCTGTGATGCCAGCATTTACTTGTGCTCGTTTAGCCTGTAAATCGGCATTATTAATGGATACTAATAATTGTCCTTTTCGTACTCTATCTCCAACATTAACGTGTACTTTGTTAACGTAACCCATCATTCGTGTGCTTAAATCGGCACTGTTTGCGGCTTGAATTTTTCCACTAACCGCTAAAAATGGACTGTTGCTATTCGTTTCAACGTCACTTGTTTTTACAACGATGGCTGGCGAATTGTCTTCAACAGCTTTTTTGTCTTCACTCCCGCAGCTTGTTACAAAAAATGCTGTTACTGTAAGTGTTAGTAAGTAAATATATTTTTTCATTTTATGATTTGTTTATTAATTAGGTCTCGACTGCGCTCGACCGGACAACATTCTGTCTCCTCGAGCGCAGTCGAGAGGTTTTATTCCTTTGTTAAAAATTGTACGTAAGCTTGTGCGTAATTATATTCAAAAATGGTTTGGTAATATTCTAATTGCTTTTTTGCAAATTGGGTTTCTGCGATTAGTAAATCGGATGTTTTTTCTAAACCTTCTTTAAATCTGTTCGTTCTAATTCTTAGAGATTCTTCCGATTGCTCCAAGGCTAAACTGTTTAATTTCAATTTGTTTTCAGCATCAATAAAAGCACGTTTGGCTTTATTTAATTCTAAATTACTTTGAGATACATATTGTTTGTACTCTAACTTTGATTTTTCGTATTCAGATTTACTCTTTTGTGCTTTCCCAAAACGCTTAGAGCCCTGAAAAATATCCCAACTTAATTGCGCTCCAAAGACATACCCACTAGCATCGGCTTGAAAAATTTGATTGTCATACAACTCGTAACTTCCAAAAGCATTTAATCGTGGTAAAAATGCCATTTTATCTGCCTTATTCATGGCTTCATAAGCCTCTGTTGATAATTGCATCGCTTTAATATCTGAACGATTTTCAGAAATTGTTCGGTCTTCCATTTCAACAGCTGCTAATTTTAATTCATCGGCTGGTATGTATATCACATAGGTGTCATCATTCATTAAAAACGATAAGTAATTAGACGCATTTTCCACATTACTTTTTGCCGATTGTAATTGGTTTTGAACTTCCGTAACACGTACTTCAACATTCAACACGTCTGCACGTTGCAGGTAGCCTTGTTTTAAGCTATTATCTGCTAATTCTTTATTCGCATTTGCCGCTTCTAGTGCTGTTTCTAAAACAGCAACAGCTTTATAGGCCAATTGTAATTGCATGTAAGCTTTTTCGACTTCAAACGCTAAATAATCTTGTGTACGCTCTGTCTTTAAAGACATGGCTTCCATTTTAGATTTAGCCGCTTTTCGTTGATACATACCATCCACATTTATTAATGGTTGTTGAATTTCGAATTTTGTAGCATAATTTTCAATCTGAGATGGGTCATTTAATAAGGCTGGACTAAAATCGTTTTGTGTTAGAATTCCCTGATTCAATTTAGAACCAAAGGCCATTAACGGATTGGTAGTTGCCATTGCCGTATGACTCGCCGTAATATTTGGTAAAAACACCGCATTGGTTTGTTTAAAATCTGCTTTAGCCTGTTTAAAGTCTTCCTCAGAAATTTTAATACTCGTATTATGCTCTGAAACTCGAGTTAGCACTTCACTTTTTGTGATAGCGACCTGCTCCTGACCTTGAACTTCAAGATTGTAAAACAAAGCTAAAAACAAGATTAATAACGTTACTCTTTTCATAGATTTAGTATTTCTGATACAAAAATAAAGCGAACAAAAATTGTACTTGGTAACCAATGTTACCTAACAAAAAAAAAGCACTCATTTAAAGAATGAATGCTTTTTAATAACCAACCAAAAACTGATAACCACATCAGTCTATATTATAATCCCTTAATCTCTATGAAACATCAAAATTTTCAACACTACGCCAACGTTAACTTCATTATTGGCTTTGTCGCTTCCTGATGATGATACTTCAACTATACAAAGATAGGACGATCTATTTTACGACTTGGTAACTAATGTTACTTAACAAAAACAGATCTAATTTGTTTTAAATTTTATCAGCTATAAAAGCTGAAGTTTCCTATAATGTCCTTTAATGAATGGCAAAATATTCTTAAATTTATTCTCGTTATTTTTTTAAACATTCTAAACAAAATTAGTGTCGATTAATCCAGTAATTTTGTCAACATATAATTCAAACTTTAATGAATATTACAGCTGCTTATACAGACCTTTATCAACTCACTATGGCACAAGTGTATTTTGAAACTAAACCTAAAGGACGTGCCGTTTTTGATTATTATTTTAGACATAATCCTTATAAAGGTGGGTATTCTATTTTTGCAGGCTTGGAAGATGTTTTAAAACACCTTGAAACCCTAAAGTTTTCATCTTCGGATATGACGTATTTAAAATCGAAAGGTTTTAAAAGTGATTTTTTAGACTACTTAGAGCATTTTAGCTTTAATGGCCAGATTTATTCATGTAAAGAAGGTGATGTAGTGTTTCCAAATCGGCCGATATTGCAAGTTGAAGCCAATATAATTGAAGCTCAAATTATTGAAACCTTTTTACTAAATATTCTTAATTTTCAAACTTTAATTGCAACTAAAGCCAGCCGAATACGCTACAGTGCTAAAGATGCTGTTTTACTAGATATGGGCTTACGTCGTGCACATGCCACAGGTGGTTACTACGCTTCTAGAGCTGCTGCCATTGGTGGTTTTGACAGTACTAGTAACGTAAAAGCGGCTGAGGATTACGATATTCCTTCTACAGGAACAATGGCCCACTCTTTTATACAAAGTTATGAAGACGAATTGCAAGCCTTTAGAGACTTTGCCAAAATACGACCAGAGAATTGCGTGCTTTTAATTGATACCTACAACACTTTAAAAATTGGATTGCCACATGCCATTACGGTAGCCAAAGAAATGGAAGAACGCGGTGATAAATTGTTAGGCATCCGATTAGACAGTGGTGATTTAGCGTACTTATCTAAAAAAACAAGACAACTATTAGACGATGCTAACTTAGATTATGTGAAAATTGTAGTGTCTAATCAACTCGATGAATACGTCATTAAAAGTTTGAAAGAACAAGGCGCACCTATTGACATTTATGGTGTAGGCACCAATTTAGTCACTGGAAAACCAGATGCGGCCTTAGATGGTGTCTACAAATTATCCGAATTTAATAATACTCCCAGAATTAAACTTTCTGAAAATATTATTAAAACCTCATTGCCTTTTAAAAAACAAGTTTACCGGATGATAGATGATAACGGCATGTTTTATGGTGCTGATGCCGTTGCCATGTATTCTGAAGGACAAGTTTCAAAAATGGAACATCCATTTGACATTACAAAACGTCTAGACTTAAATGCATTTAAACACCAACCTTTACTTGAACAAGTGATGAAAGATGGTAAAAGAACCGTTCCCACAAGAACCGTTGCAGAAATCTCTGAATATTCTCAATCGCGATTAGAACAGTTACCTAACGAATATAAACGTTTTCAAAATCCACATATCTATAAAATAGGACTCAGCTCTAAGCTGAAAGTAGAACGTGATGCTTTAATTACGAAAAACAGATTTTAAGTCCCAATATTTAAACATTCATTTAAAACATACCATTAATGAAAACACTCTTAGTTATTGATGTACAAAACGATTTTATGCCGAGTGGTTCACTTCCTGTACCCAAAGGGGATAGCATTGTACCAGTAATTAACAAAATTCAAGATAAGTTTGATTTAGTTCTCGCCACACAAGATTGGCACCCTATCGATCATGTGAGTTTTGCCACTAATCATAAAGGAAAATCTAATTTTGATGTCATCGAATTATATGGAAAAGCACAAACCTTATGGCCAAATCATTGTGTTCAAGGTACAGAAGGCGCTGCATTTCATCCGGATTTACATACCAATAATTTTGAAGCTATTTTTAGAAAAGGAACCGATAAAACCATTGATAGTTACAGTGCATTTTATGACAATGGCCATTTAAAGTCTACAGGATTGACGGGATACTTAAAGGAAAAGGGAATTTCCCAAGTTTATTTTTGTGGTTTAGCGGCAGACATCTGTGTTTATTTTTCTATAATCGATGCTTTTAATGAAGGTTTTGACTGTATTTTTATTGAAGATGCATCTAAAGCTCTAGATAATGAGCATTTAAAACAACTTAAAATCGAAATGATTGCTAAGGGTATAAAAGTTTTAACCTCGGAATTATTATGACAACCACGCTATAATAATATACGACTAAAAAAAGCATTCATTTAAATATGAATGCTTTTTTATTAATCAACCTCAAAAAAACTGATAACCAAATCAGTTACCATTTAATTTTTTATAATTTTATTTCACTTTCTCTCTTGTGCCTCCATGTCCTCCAGCAACAATGACCATAATTTTCACACTTAAAATTATAAACTTGAAAAACTGTAAAAATGGATTCATCATTCTAAAACGCATTCTTGGTGATATTCTTTTCATGATATATTTTTTAACACTTAATTTATTAATTACTAAATACAAGGACTTTATTCTGGAATCAACCACCAAAATGGTCTCATTTTAGCTTTATAAATAAAAGCATAATGTAACATTAACTTAAGCCAATGACCAGCCAAACCAATAGCTCCAAATGTTTTACCTAGATGTCTTCCGTGAGAATCTGGATATTTCTTAAAATCTGGCACAATAGGATATGTTGTAATACTGACTCCACTGCCTTTCCAAAAACCAAAACCAGCAGAAGCAATACAAGCAGCTCCCATATTTCCTAAAGAGCCTTTATGATCTGTAGAAGTTTTTCCATTTTTAATGGTTTCAATAATATTTTCTGCGACTAATTTTGCAGTGATACCAGATGGCATTCCTGTTCTTGGTGGCGCTGGTGAAATATCTGTTCCGTTTTTACTTTTACGAGGTTTAGAAATAGCATGTGGTGGAGCAAATGCAATACCTGGTGCAAATATGTTTTTGTAACTAGGATTCTGATAGGTTTCTGGCCAGTCTTGAACGGTCCACTCTTCATATGGTTTTGATGTATAATCAGCATCCACAATCATGAAACCTTTAAAGAGTTTTTCAGTAATATCATTTTCGTTTTTATCATAAGCTTTAAAACCGTGTCCTGAAAATGCTGGAATTAACATCGCAAAATCATAAGATTCAGTTTTATAATCCCCATCAAGAGTTTCGTAATGCGCTATACCATCTTCTATTTTATTAACGCCAGCTCCAATAATCCATTTAATGCCTCGATCTTCAAAAATCATTTCGACCAATTCACTAGATTTCATAATCATATCGTTGTAACTCATCAACACACCATCCATTCCAAAATCACCCAACTCATGCTCATTAGCAATCCAAGTGATTTCAGCCATATCTCTTACATTATGTTTTTGAAGTTCTTCTTCAACATTTAAAATATATTCAAAAGCCGCACCTTGACAAGTCGATTTTGCATGACCAGTACCAATTAAAATTTTCGCCTTTTTACCTTTCTTCATGTCCTCAATCAAAGCACTCAATCCTTCCCAAGCATGATCTGCATGCGTATACGTACAAACAGAATAGGTTTTATTCTCTCCTGGAATTAAACCTTCTGTAGCTTCAAAATTTAGCTTTGGACCTGTGGCGTTAATCAAATAATCGTAGGTTACTTTTTCCTGTTTTCCTTTGTTATCGCCTACAACATATTCTGATAAGACATAAGGTTTTTGTTCAGTACTATCGCCTTCAGGGTGAAACGATACAGCTTTGGCTTGCTTAAAACCAATTCCTTTCTTTTTGTACAAAGGTGCTAACGGGAATAATATTTTTTCGGATTTCATTCTACCAATTCCGACCCAAATATTAGATGGAATCCATTGGTAATTACTGTTAGGTGACACAACGACAACCTCGTGTTCTTTAGATAATTTTCGACGTAGGTGTGCAGCTGCAACATGGCCAGAAATACCTGCTCCTAAAATGACAATTTTAGACATTACTTATGTTTTATTATAGTAAATTTAGTTAAAGAAAATAGGCTATAAAATGATATACATCAGTACGAATAAAAAAGTACTATAAAGCCTAGATTACACAACAAAGGTTGTCATTTAGATTAAACTATACCGTAACTATTGTTACACAAACCTTTTAATTGATTTTCTTATAACTCCAAACCGCCAAACCATTCATTATAAAAGCATAAAGTGCCGTTTTTAAAAGCTGTGGAAGTATATCATTAAACCCAGAACCTTTTAGCATTACCATCCGCATCACTTCTACAAAATACTTTACTGGATTGAATTCTGTAACGATTTGAGCCCATTTAGGCATGCTTTCAATTGGCGTAAATAAGCCACTCATTAAGATGAAAATCACGACAAAAAACCATGAAATAAACATAGCTTGTTGTTGTGTATCTGTAAAGTTGGATATGAATAAACCAATACCCAAAACCACCAAAATATAAATAGAGGTATAAAAATACATGAGTGCCAAACTACCAACCATTGGAACGTTGAATATGAGTCTCGCTAAAATTAGCCCAACCGTTAACAAGCCCATTCCTATAACCCAAAATGGAAAAAGTTTTCCTATAATAAACTGACTTTTTTTAATTGGCGTAACATTAATTTGCTCTAAAGTTCCTATTTCTTTTTCGCGCACAATATTCATTCCTGAAAGGAATAAGGTAATCATGGTCACTAATAAAACCAAAATTCCAGGCACCATAAAAGTTTTATAATTTAAGGTTTGGTTATACCAAAATAGTGGAATGGATTCAATGGTAACAGGTTGAATTTGAGCATCGGAAACCTGTAATAAATCAACTTTTAAATTTTTATTAAAACGCTGAATAATTTGTGTGATATATACATTTTCTACTCCTGCTGCTGCTCCATCGATGGCATTAACGGTAACTCCTAAACTGTTGTGTTTTTCCTTTTGTAATTCGCGTTCAAAATAGTGTGGAATTTCTAAAACTACATCTATTTTTCCGTTAAGCATTTCTGAACTGGCTAATCTTTCTGATGGAAAATCTGTTAAAACATTAAAATATGTAGACGCCTTAAATTTTTCAATTAAGGCTCTAGATGTTGATGTGTGGTCGTTATCGATATAGCCAAATTTGATATTTTTCACTTCAAAAGTCGCTGCGTTTGATAAAATAACAAGTTGTAATATTGGCATAACAAAAATAATCGGCAGCATCCCTTTATTTCTAAAGATTTGCTTGAACTCTTTTTGTATAATGTATAGTATTGTTTTCATGCTACTTCCTGCGAAAGCAGAAATCTCTTTTAAATTAATACAATTCTGATTTATACCTACAAGGTTTTTGAAACCTTGCAGGATGACTACCCTGTTTACTCTAATCTAATTTTATATTTCTTCACACTTACTGCTATAAAGAACACGGTCATTCCCACTAAAATCAAGGTTTCTTTCCAAATGTATTGTAATCCAACGCCTTTTAGCATAATCCCTTTAATGATGATGATAAACCACTTGGCTGGAATAATATTACTAATCACTTGCAATGGTAAAGGCATACTTGAAATAGGAAAAATAAAACCTGATAATAAAATTACAGGAAGCATTAATCCCATTAACGAAATCATCATTGCGGTTTGTTGTGTAGCTGAAACCGTTGAAATTAAAATACCTAATGCCAAGGCTGTTATGATGAACAAAACACTTTCAAATCCTAATAGAAATAGACTACCTTGAACTGGCATTTTAAAAATAAAAATACTCAGCATTACAATGACAATAGCGTTAATAATAGACAGAAAAATATAAGGAAAGACCTTACCTACAATAACTTGAATAGGCTTTAAAGGCGATACCAAGAGAATTTCCATAGTGCCTAATTCTTTTTCTCTTGTAATAGAAATTGAAGTCATCATTGCTGAAACTAACATTAAAATTACGGTCATTACACCGGGAACAAACATATACACGCTTTTGAGTTCTGGGTTGTAAACCATACGTGTTTGTGGCACTATTTGATAGCCTATTGTGATGTCTTTATTTAATTCTTTTTGATATTGTTGAAGTATGGCATTTACATAATTACTTATGGTATTCGCTGTATTTGGATCTGTGGCATCTGTAACAATCTGAATAGTTGCATTTTTATCCTTAATTAAATTTTTACTAAAATCTTTGTCGAAGTTTAAAACGGCTTTTACGTGCCCTTTCTTAAAAATAGTTTCAATATCTGATTCTTTTTCAATATACTGACTTATACTAAAATATTTCGAAGCTGAAATTTTATTGATAATTTCTAGTGTTGTAGCGTCTTTTGAATGGTCTAAAATAGCAATATCTACATTATTGATTTCGTTAGTAATGGCAAAACCGAAGAGCATTATTTGGGCAATTGGCATACCAAAAAGGATAAACAACGAGCGTCTATCTCTAAATATGTGGTAGAATTCTTTTTTTATGAAACCTATGAATCTTTTCATCCTTTATTCCTGAGAAATCAGAAATCTTTATAATTGTTAGCACTTAATATCTCCCGCAGATTTCGCAGATTAACGCAGATTTCTTTTTATTATGATTACGAGTAGTTTTCTGCGTAAATCAGCGAAATCTGTGGATACTTTTTTACTATAATCCGTTTACTTTTCTAAAAATTCCTTTTGTAATATCAACTACATTGAAATTGACTAAAATGCCTAATTTTAATTCTGACATCTTTAAATAAGTTAAAACTTGTTTATGATGCACTTTTGCTAAAGTTTCAACTGATTTAATCTCTATTATGACTTTATTATTTATTAATAAATCTAACCTAAAGCCTGATTCTAATTCAATACTATCATAAAATATTGGTAACGTAACTTGCCTTCTAACATTTAATCCTTCTTTTTCTAATTCATAGCTTAAAACAGTTTCGTAAACTGATTCTAATATACCTGGACCTAATTCATTGTAGACTTTAAAAATTGCTCCTCTGATTAGATAGGATATTTCGTTTTCTGTTTTTTCTGCCATAATTATTTGTTTTACTTTTCTATAATTCTCCCGCAGATTTCGCAGATACTCGCAGATTTTTTAGTTACTCTTCTGCGTAAATCTTTGAAATCTTCGGGAACCTATTTACCCACGAGCCAATTTTAAAAATACATCGTTCATATTATCGACTTTAAACTGGGCTTTTAATTTTTTTGGTGTGTCTAATGCCTCTATTTTTCCGTTGACCATAATGGAAACTCTATCACAATATTCGGCTTCATCCATATAATGTGTGGTTACAAAAACGGTTGTGCCTTGATGGGCTGCTTTATAAATCATTTCCCAAAATTGACGTCTGGTTATGGGATCTACGCCTCCTGTTGGTTCATCTAAAAACACTATTTTGGGGTCGTGAAGCAAGGCAACTGAAAAGGACAACTTTTGTTTCCAACCTAATGGCAATGCTCCCACTAACGTGTTTGCAACTTCCTCTAAACCTAATTCTTCTATTAAAACCGTAGATTTTTCTTTGATCCGTTTTCTAGATAATCCGTAAATACCTCCAAAGAATGTAATATTTTCTTTAACGGTTAAATCGTCATACAAGGCAAATTTCTGACTCATATAACCAATGTTTTTTTTGATGTCTTCAGGATGAGTAAACACATCAAAACCCGCGACATTTGCTTTTCCTGAAGTTGGATTAGAAATACCAATGAGCATTTTCATGGCTGTGGTTTTTCCTGCTCCGTTAGCACCTAAAAATCCAAAAATTTCGCCCTTATCCACTTCAAATGTTATGGCATTTACAGCTGTAAAATCTCCGAACATTTTGGTTAAACCTTCTACTTGTATGACTTTGTTGTTTTTCATCTTTAGTTTCTACGAAAGTGGGACTCTTATTGTTTAATTTTATACCTACAAGGTTTTTAAAACCTTACAGGAAAGACAATTAGAGACCTGATAGGTTTGAAAAACCTGCTAGGCCTGGGTTCTTTATTTTGCTAATTCCATAAAGGTGTCTTCAATGGTAGCTTTTGTTTTTTCAATTTCTATATGCGATAAATTTTTGGATTCTAAATACGCTTTTAATTCCTCAGGATTAAAATCTGTTCTACTATCTGTATAGTGAACAAATTCGCCAAAGGGATAAACACTATGGTTATATTCGTAAGTATTTAAACTGGTAATGAGTTGATACATATTATTTGCTCGCACATTATAAATCTGTTTCGGATAATGTTTTACAATCGCTTCAGGAGTATCAATTTCTAAGATTTTTCCATCTTGAATTAATGCAATTCTATCGCACAAAGCAGCTTCATCCATATAAGGTGTAGATACCAAAATAGTGATATCTTTTTGCTGTAAACGTTTTAGCATTTCCCAAAACTCTTTTCTAGAAACGGGGTCAACTCCTGTGGTTGGCTCATCTAAAAACAAGACTTTAGGTTTGTGAATTAAAGCACAACATAATGCGAGTTTTTGTTTCATACCACCCGATAATTTACCTGCTCTTCGAGCTTTAAAAGGTTCAATTTGAACGTAAATATCTTTTATTAAATCGTAATTTTCTTCAATGGTAGTTCCGAATATCGTAGCAAAAAAATCTAAGTTTTCTTCAACGGTTAAATCTTGATATAAAGAAAATTTTCCTGGCATATAACCAACACTATTTCGAATCTTTTTATAATCGTTAACGATATCAAATCCTGCAACTGTTGCTACTCCTTCATCTGCAAATAATAAGGTTGTCAACACGCGAAACAAGGTTGTTTTTCCTGCTCCATCTGGACCAATGAGTCCGAATAGTTCATTTGGTTTTACTTCAAATGATATATTTTGTAAAGCGTTTACTTTTTTGTAAGATTTCGATATGTTGGAAACGGAAATACCCATTATTTAATTAGTAAAAAATTACTTTCTTCTTTCGCTATAATTTTGTGTTTTACATTTATTTCAATCATCACATAAACTCCTGTAGACAGATTGATTTCCTTACCGTTTTCATCTGAAAAAACAGCATTTCCAGAGACACAAACCAATAATGCAGGTATTTTTGAAATATGCTCCTTAAGTGTTTCCCCTCTAGCAATTTGCATTGAAATCACTTTTGATTCTGATGGTTCAAACAAAAATTGCGTTTGAACGGATTCATTTTTAGTATGAAGATTTTTTAAAATCATGAGATATATTATTTAATTATTTTGAACACTAATTTTTACTTCCATCGTTATTTTAGATGTAATAGAATTTGAAATTAAACAGGCTTTTTCCGCCTTTTCAACAATGCGTTCGGTTCTTTCTCTTTTAGACTCATCTGCAATTACAACTTCAGGAAATAATACTATTTCACTCATGACGAACTTACCATCCACTTTTTCTAAAATTCCTTTAGAGCCACATTTAAAACTGACGAATTCTAATTTTGAATATTCAGCTATCGCTAAAAACGTTGTCATTAAACAACTACTTACTGCAGCTGTAAACAAATGTTCTGGTGACCAAATGTGTTTCATCCCTCCGGGAAATTCTGGTGGTGTTGCTACTTCCACACAGTTTGATTCTTGTGTTTCATCATTTGTTAATTCGGGTGAACACATGGTTCCCTTTCGATCTTCTATCCAATTGATGTTAACGTTATAGGTGTGTTTATCCATGATATTATATATTTTATTGTTTTTCTTCTGAATTGTTTAACCATAGTTCTGCTGGCATGCCAATCTTTAAGCTTCCATCATTGATAACATCAACTTTTACCGCATAAACTAAAGCCACACGTTCTTCTTTTGTTTGAATAATTTTTGGTGTAAATTCAGCTTCCGATGCTATCCAACTAACTTTACCTTTATAAGGTTTCATCGTATTTAGGTCATCAATTTTTACTGTTACTTCTTGCCCGATTTTAATCGTTGCTAATTGTGTTTCGCTGATATAAACTCGTAATTGCATGGTATTTAAATCGGCAATTTTATAAAGTGGTTTTCCAAAGGCTGTAATTTCGTTTGGTTCTGCGTATTTGGTTAAAACGGTACCGCTTTTTGGGTTTATAATTTTACTTTTTTCAATTTGATCGTCAATTTGTTTAAGCTGTACATCTATTGATTTTAATTCGTTTACAACTGGTGCATTTTGAATTTCGACACTTCTTATCTGACTTTTTATTACTTCTATTTCGCCTGAAACATCATCTAATTGTTTTTGTGTTCCTGCATTGTCTTTTATCAGGTTTTCAACTCTTTTCTTATTAGTATTTGCTGTTTTTAACCTAGAATTTAGCACGCTTATTTGAGACAATACACCTTTTGACTTTGAACTAATTACAGCTTTAGAGACTTGTAATTGCTCGCGTTTAAGAGACAATGGAATGGTATCGATATAGCCAATCATTTGATCTTGCAGTAGCACATCTCCTTCTTGCACATTAAACTGCATAAGTTTCCCGTTGTTTTCTGCTGAAATGGTAATTTCTGTAGCTTCGAAGTTTCCATAGCCATCTGCTTTTCCATTGTCATTATTACAGGAAAATAGACTGGCTGCTATTAAAGCTAATCCTAATATGTTTTTGTAATTTTTCATGTTTAACCTTTATTATTTTGTTCCGCAGATTTGCTTCTCCAATTCGCTATCGCTCGAGTCGCTGATTTTCGTTGATTTTATTGTCCTTTAATGCTATTGTAATTTGCTTTTGCTAGTTGTAATTGGATTCTGTGTTTTACTAAAGTGTTTTCATCTTCGTATAAATTAGTCAGCTCTGTAATGTATGCTGATGTTGTTATCACTCCATTTTTAAGTTGTGAATCTGCGGATTTTAAGACTTCTTTTCTAAGATTTATTATTTCTAAATCGGAATGAATATAACTTTCAATTTTAATGATTTCCTTTTGTTGCTGATTCAGTTCTATATTGGTGTTTAGTTTAAATATTTCGGTTTCATTAGCAACAATCTCTTTGTTGACTGATAAAGCTTCTCTTTGTTTTTTATTGGAATTCCAGTCAAAAACATTCCAATGCAATCTAACACCTACGGTATAAAAAGTTTGAAACGAATTATCGAGCATATTTAACCCTGGATTTCCGTAACCACCTGTTGCAAATCCTAAAAGTTTAGGTGAATTTTGTTTTGCTATTAAGTTTTCAGAATTTTCTATTTCTTCTTTTTTGAATTGGAATAATTCTAATTCTGGTCGTGATAAGTCAGAATTTAGTTGTGTTTCTACAAGTGGATTTTCAAATGTTGTTTCAATAGTTAAAGGTTGATTTATTAAACTTGAAAGCGTTTCAATTAGTGCTATTTTATTACTTTTTAATTCTTCTGATTGTTGACTTATTTTCAATAATTCAGCTTCCAAGACTTTATCAGAAGCAGGTAAAACCACACCATATTTTATGCCTGATTGCACTTCTTTTAATTTAGCTTCTAACTGCTCTTTTTTTACAGCTAGTAATACTTCAGATTCTTGAGCTAATAAAATCGAAAAATACAATTGGTTAATGCGTTGCTTTAATTGGTATAAGTTGACTTCAACTTGCTTCTGTTTTGTTTTTAATTCTGCAGATTTTAGATGTAATGATGCCTCTGTTAATCCACCATTATATATCAATTGATTTACGGAAATCGTAGCACGATATTGGTCTTTGTTTAAAGGTTCTACTTCCACCCCAGGAATTGAAAAAGGAAATTCAATCACATCAGACTGATATGTTGCTTGAGCATCTAGACTAAATTGTGGTAATTTAGATGTTGAAATAGACGCTTTCTCTAATTTATTTTGAGATTCAATGATTTGCGACTGCTTTGCTAATGGATAATTTTCAGAAACCAATAGGTAACATTCGTTTAAAGTGATGCTTTGTTGAGCTATACTTGGTAATGTTACTAAACATACAAACAAGAGTGTAATACGTTTCATTTTATGAGTTCTTTATGGAATTGATAATAAAATTAGACACTTCCGTTTTACGTTCTTCAATTAATTGCTTGTAGCTAGTATCATCTGTATTTGTAAATGCCATGAGTAATGGTTTGGCTACAAAAGGAAAAATATTTAAAGCCATAATATTCATAAACAATTGCTCTGCACTAATCGGTTTTATAGTTCCATTTTCAACTTCATCTTTTACTTGTTTACTAAATTTTTCAAGATTAGGAAAACTTGGGTTACTTTTCAGTTTTAAAATAAACTCTGGATTTCTGTTGAGTTCTTGAATTATAAAATTTGGTAAATACGGATGCTTAACAATGAACGAGATATAGTTAAAGGTGAAGTTTTTTACTTTCTCCTCAATGGATGAGTCATCATTTAAAACCGCATTTAGTTGCGGTGCTAATAATGAAAATGCATTTTTAAAAACTGCCTCAAACAATAGTTGTTTATTTCTGTAATAATAATGAAGCATTGCCTTGTTAATTCCTGCTTTATCTGCAATTTCTTGCATACGAGCACCATTCATTCCTTTAGATTGAAACACATTTTTTGCAGCTTCTAATATTTGTTCTTCGGTATTTTCGTCTTTCTTGTTTTTCATATTAACTATATGGTTTAACCAAATGGTTAACAAATATACAAAAAAAATCAAACAACTATTAGTTTGATAATTTTTTAGTTACTTTTTAAAAAGTTTTTATAGCTCTAATCGCCTAAATTCAATTAACGAAGAAATTAAAACAACTTGACTTTTGTTTCAAATTCACCAAATCGTATTCATTCATAGTATATTATAAACAAAATTTAATTCAAGAAACGTTTAATAACATGTTGCCCGACTTCTTCTCCGACGTCGAGACCAACTTCATTATCGGTTCTAAAATGAACACCACCTTCAAAACGCGATTCTGAACATTCTAATGCCAAATCTTGAAAAAACTGTTTGTCCTTTGGAAATAAATAAGACATAGCAGTTGCCAATGCGCCAGCAACAGTTGTATGACCAGCTGGATAACCTGGAAAATTAGGCGTTTTTAAAATCGGTTGAAACTCAGGATCATATTGAAATGGACGAATGCCCCAATAATGATATTTACCATCCCAAGCAGCGATAGTTGCATCGAAACGCGCCGTATGAAAAACAGCACTTGTATAAGCTGCTTGAAAAGCATCGAGATTATACTCTAGAATTTTTCGTTCTAATAACATATCCCAAATAGGTTCACTCTTCCATTTCCACGCAATGTCGCTGCTGTTATTATTTCTATAAAACTCCCGAAGTTCTTCCATATCAGCCGTCCAATCGGTTGGTGGAGGTCCTGGTCGAAACTGATCTGCTGATTGTAAAGTAAATGGTCTCCATTGGCGTTTCATTACTCCACTTTTACTTGGCGAGCCACTCCATAAGGTTTTGTCATAGGGAACAGTACCTGCCCACAACTTATCGGTACGATCTGTTTTGGCATAGTCGATATATTTTTGCGCCATCGTGTTGCCAATAAATAATCCTAATTCAATATCATTTTCAGATTGCAGTCCAGATTGCAAACGTGCTCTTTTAAATTGCTCTAACTTATCATCTAAAACTGTTTTTTGGTCTGAAAAATAATACGCGATAATTTGATGAGCCACTGCTGCTGTTGCACTATATTCACAGATATATGCGGAATAATCGGTAGATTTCCCTAGATTTTTAATGAGGCTATGTTCTTGAAATGGTGCTCCACGTTGTTTCACTTTTTTATGCTTCCATACTTCAGCAAGGGCATCGTAAATAGCTAAATGTAATATGGCCATACGACCACCATTTTTTTTAACACTACTGTTATTGCCAGCTTCAACCATAATCTGATGCCAACGGTACGAAGGATACGATGCATTCCAGTACTTTATTTCAAGCTTAGTGCTATCATTTATTTGCTTTTGAGCTTCAAGAATAGCTGTGATATCTAACTCAGAATTAGATGTCATTTTAGACAAATCATCACTTTCTAAAGTGAACATAAACGGTTGATAAGATTGGTTTTCAATCTGGGCAGAAAGAAACATAGAAAAAGCCAACCATAACGTACAACTGAGTAGTAAAACGTGTTGAAATTTCTTTTTAAAAGCGATATATGACATTCTTAGAATTTTATGAAATTGACACGAAAATAAAAAATATCTTTCACTTTGAAGACTAATAGAGACGTCAGTTAAATTTGAATTATTTTTAAATAGAAAACACTACTTACCCTCAAAAATTAATTTACTGATACGCTTATAAACTGTACTCGTTATTATCTCAAATTTGAGCAAAAACACAATGTTATTTATTAAGCTTCTTGTAAATCATTTTAGCGAATACTAGCCCTAAGATTCCGCCAAGAGCAGATACGAGCATATTTATTGATAGTCGGAAACCATCAAAATCGCCATTGTTCATAATGTGCCAAGGATCAAAACCTAATCGTCCAAATAATTTGATAAATAAGATACTTCCGAAAACACCAATCAGCGTATTTCCTTTAAATCCAAACGTATAATTTTTTTTGAAATAGCCAAATAGGTTTGATGAAACAATTCCTATTAGAATACTGATTAATGAAATTAAAGTGCCTGTCATTGTAATAGCGTATTACTAATGTCCGTAATCCATATCGTCAATTTTTCCTCCCAATAATCTTTTTTGTACAATCGCATAAATAACAAGTAAAATAAAACCTATAATACCCCAAATTAAAGCTACAGATAAACCGTATTCTGATGCAGAGGTATTGTAAATCGTTAAATGCTCATGAACATCATTAATTGAAGGTAAAATTACTGGGAATATAGAAGCCAATGATGAGGAAATTCCTCCCATAATTATTAAGGTTGATAACATAAACGCATGAGCGTCTTTTTTAATTTTTTTTCTAAAAAACAAACCAATTAAACCCGCTAAATAAATTATTGGAAATACTAATAAGTAAGGCTTATGAATAAAATTATCTAAAGCATTTGGATTCACCCATTGCCATACTATTAAAGAAATTATTGTGAGCGCTGCAAGCACTATATTCAACTTAAAAATAACACCTTTAAGTTTATTATTTATAGATGAATTTGTTTTTAATATTATCCAATTGGCGCCATGAATTGCTAAAGTTACCACTGCTATCAATCCTATGATAATAGTAAACCAATCTATCACTCCTGGATGGTCCGATAATGGACTAAAACTACTATTCCATAATGGCAGGAAAAAATAATGACCTTCGTGTGCAGAAACACCATTCTCCACACTTCCTAAATTGACACCTCTGACAATATTACCTAAGGCGATTCCAAAAAACAAGGCTAATAACAAACTAGAAACTCCAAAGGATTTATCCCAAATATCTTTCCACATTTGAAATTTGAATTGTCCTCTAAATTCCAATCCAATAGCTCTAAAAACAATTAACCATAACACAATAATTAAGGGTAAATAAAAGCCACTAAAAACAGAAGCATAGAATGTGGGAAACGCCATAAATAGCATACCACCTGCTGCAACCAACCAAACTTCATTAGAATCCCAGAATAAACCTGCTGATTTTGTGATAACTTCTTTGTCTTTTTCTTTTTTTGCAAAAAACAAATGAATGATTCCTGCTCCGAAATCATAACCATCTAAAATAAAAAATATGGTTAAAACTAGTCCGACTGCTGAATACCAAAATATTTCCATAATTAATGTGATTTAGGTGTTGGACCTTGATTAATAGTTTTACCAACTAAAATTAAAAATAATAATCCGAGTAACATATATAAGCCAACAAAACCTAATAATGTAAATAAGGTATTACCAGAAGAAACATTAGGCGAAACACCTTCGCTTGTTCTTAGTAATCCATAAACTAAATATGGTTGTCGTCCTAATTCTGCTGTGTACCAACCTGTAATGTTTGCGATATACGGAAACGGAACTAAGAACATAATGGTCCAAAGTAATGGTTTGATGTTGTACAGTTTATCTTTCCATAAAAAGAAAAGTGCTAATGCCATGACACCTATAAAAATGGTTCCTAAACCAACCATTATGTGATAAGAATAATACAATGCAGGAATATTATCTGGCAATTCATCTTCATCAAATTGATCCATTCCTGGAATTTGCTTGTGCCACTCTTGATAGGTTAAAAAGCTTAATATATTTGGAACCGCAATCTTATTGTCTAACTTTTTCTCAACCATATTGGGTTGTCCAATCAATACAATTTCTGCTCCTGCTTCTTCGGTTTCAAAAATCCCTTCCATAGCTGCAAAGGTTCCTGGTTGATATTTCGCAACGTTTTTAGCATTCCAATCTCCAGTAGGAAAAGCAACTAAAACACTAGATATTAATCCGAAAACAACACCTGTTTTTAAAAATAATCTTCCATATTCTGAGTGTTTATCTCTTAAAATATAAAAAGCTCCTATACTTGCCATTACAAATGCAGAGGTTACAACAGATGCCATTTGGTTATGTAAAAAAGCAGGCAAAAGCCAAGGATTAGTAAAGAGATCTGAAAAATTATTTAATACAAATTTTCCATTTTCCAAAATTTCATAGCCTACAGGATGCTGCATCCAAGCATTGGTTGCTAAAATAAACCAACCACTTGCCCAAGAACCTAAAAACACTAAAAAGCCAGTTAAGAAGTGTAATTTTTGTCCCATTAATTTTTCACCAAAAATAAATAGCGCTAAAAATGAAGATTCTAAAAAGAACGAGAACATACCTTCCATGGCCAAGGTTTGGCCAATTATACCTCCTGTTAACTCAGAAAACTTTGCCCAATTGGTACCAAATTGAAACTCCATTGGAATACCTGTGACCACTCCCATGGTAAAATTAATAGCAAAAATCTTCATAAAGAATTTTGCCGCATTGTTGTATTTTTCAATTTGTGTTCTGAGGAATTTCCACTTAAAATAGACTATCATTAGTGATAATCCCATTGTTAACTGCGGAAATATGTAATGAAATGTGATAGTAAATGCAAACTGCAATCTATCGTAAAAAATCATGTCTTCCATTCTGTAAAGAATTTATGATACTAAATATGGCGCAAATTTAATATTATTAAATACGCTGTTTGTAACATTAGTAACCTAAGGCTATTTCACTCTTCTAATAATACTTCAAAGTCGTGTCTTTAGGCGTAATGAAATCATCATCTAAATTAATAATATTTATTATGGTTATCGGCTGAATTCCAATATAATTTTCTTGCGTAACAAAAGTTACAATTAAAGTTTACTATTTACACTATTTTTGTAATTCGTGAAAACTAAAACCTACATAGCAGCTCTATTAGCATTTCTATTTATAGCAAAGTTTATTGCTATAGATGCCAATGGATTAAACCTTCTATTTGGCGGAAATGATATAACGTTTGTAAAACCATTTTGTAAAAAGAAAAATGCTCCAAAACTGGCAAATAAAACTGTAGATATTTCTCAAGCTGATGTAATAACGTCCCAAGAAATTCTATTAAGTGGTTTTTGCACTACTCAGTTTCAATTTGAATTGTTTTCGTGGATATCAAATGTCTCGAAACCTATTACAGTTTTTAACGACTACCTTACTTCAAAATTAAATTATCGCTATTTAGAAAGCGTATCTCCTCCTCCACGATTGGTTTAGTTTCAATGACTCTAAAATTTGATGTTCGAATTTTCGCTATAGTTATATAAACTATCTTGAAGAAAGACTTCAGCAAAACAAACCTTTTTACATTTTAATAATGACGACAAACACTTTAATAAGTCGCCGTTCCATACAACTATTACGTATTTTAGTTAGTGGTATTTTTCTCGTTGCAGGAACCAACCATTTACTACATATTGAAAAAACAGCAAAACGCATTGAGCAAGCTAGCTTTAAAGGCATCGCCTATTTTTTTGGTGAGCCTCAATTGCTTATTGTTCTTTCAGGAATTGTAATGATTGTAGCAGGTTTTCTATTCTTAATAGGTTACAAAACCAAATGGGCTGCAATAGTATTAACGGCTGTTTTAATTCCAATAACATTAACCGTTCAAGTCGGACAAATAACAACGCTTGGACCATTATTTAAAAACATCGCAATTTTAGGTGGACTTCTATTTTTTATTCTGAATGACACCGACAACCTTTTAAAAACCAAATAATTATGAAAAAATATATTCTTAGTTCCATATTTTTAATGGTCGCTTTAGTAAGCACCATCAACCTACAAGCACAGAACACAGATACAACTAAAAACAATTATATAGTTGTCACTAAAAAAGTGCCTCAATTTCAACCCATAATCTTAACTGCAGAAGCTTTAAAAGTTGAAGAAGGAAACGACTTTGGTAATTTTGAAATTCTTATTTGTGGTCAACTTATTGGCGATTTAACAGACGCTGAAAAAATGGGTGATTTTATTGAAAAAGCAGAAAAGGCTAGCGTTACTATCGTTGCTTGCGGCTTTTCATTAAATAAATTTAAAGTAGATAGAGCAACGGTTCCTAAAGGGATTAAAATTGTTGAAAACGGTATTTTATACAATTTTCAACTTCAAAAACAAGGGTATAAAAGTCTAAGTTTATAATTAAAAAAGTATCAACAAGCCAAAGGCATTCTATTAAAATAATACACAAGAACAAATGAAAAATTACAATAAAAACATATTTAAAACAGTCTTCCTTTTAGGAATATTAGCCATAACGGTTTCCTGTAAATCGGAAAAAAAGAATCAAGTAGCAGATGATAACCCAACTAAAGGTGACACCTTAAGCATTACCATTTTACAAACAGCCGATATTCATGGACAATTAGATACACATCCTGAATTATTTTGGGAAAACGATAAAATTGAGTTTAAAAATCGTGGCGGACTTGCAAATATCAAAACACTTTTTGACAGAGAACGCGAAGCAAACCCTAATAAAACCATTATTGTAGATGGTGGTGATTTAATTCAAGGAAGTGGTTATGCTGCTTTATCTGAAGGTAAAGTAATGCAAGACGTTATTAAAAATATGGGCTACGATGTTATCATTCCTGGCAATTGGGAAGTGGTTTACGGTAAAGATATGATGCTAGAAATTATGAAAGGTTATGAAACCGACGTCATCGTTCAAAACATGTTTGATGATAAAAGTGAAGATCCATTATTTCCTGCGTATTCTGTAAAGGAAATTGATGGTGTTCGTTTAGGTTTTGTTGGTATTAACGATCCAGACGTTCCTGTAAGACAAAATCCTATTTTTAGTGAAGATATTGGTTTTAGTGGACTTGATGACGAACTTAAAAAAATGGTGGACGACATTAAAGTCAACGAAAACATAGATGTGCTTTTCTTAGTAACACATATTGGTATTTTTAAACAAGTTGAATTGGCAAGTAATCCTATTGCTGAACATGCAAATTTTGTTTTAGGAAACGATACTCACGAGCGTGTTCGTGAGATGATTCAAGGGAAATACGCTAAGGTTACAGAACCAGGTGCATTTGGTTCTTTTGTTGGGAAGTTAACCCTTCATTTTGTCGATGGAAAATTGGTTGGTGATGATTATGATTTGATTGACGTGGACCCAAAAACCTATCCTGCAGATGAAAAAATTCAAACCCTTGTCAATCAAGCAAAAGCACCATATAAAGATAATTTAGAAACGATTGTTGGCTATACAAACACACCTATCTACAGATATCTAACGGTTGAAAATCCGATGGATAATATGATTACAGATGCTGCACGTTGGAAAACAGGTGCTGACATATCAATCTCTAATGGTTTTAGATTTGGAAACCCGATTGTACCAAAAGACGGTAAACCTGCACCAATTACTCGTGCGAATTTATGGAATTTATTGCCGGTAAACGAACCTGTAAAAACAGGAAAAGCTACTGGAAAACAAATTAAGGATTGGTTAGAAAAAGAAATGCATAATGCCTTTTCTCAAAACCCAACCGAACGTTTTGGTGGTTGGTTAGTCCGTTTTTCTGGTATGGAAGTCGATTTTAATAGTCAGAATGACAGAGGCGAACGTATTTCTTCAATTACTGTAAAAGGGGAACCAATGCAAGACGATGAATACTACACTATTTCAGCATGTGTACGTCCTGGTGATCCAATTGATAATTTGTGTAGAATGGCGAATGTTAAAGATGTGGAAGTAAAAGATTACACGATTCATGAAGCTGTTGAAGAGTATCTCAAGAAAAACTCACCAGTTTCGCCAAAATTAGAAGGTAGAGCCTATTGCGAATATCTTGGTGAATATTCTTTTTCTACAGTGCCACAAACGGATTATGAGTTTCATTAAAAATTAAAATTATGACTAAAGAAAAAAAGAATATAAAGAAATCGTGGATTAAAAATGGGATTTTCATTGCCGTTCTCGCCATACTTTACTTTACAGGTTTACATACCGAAGTTATTGGCTTTGTGCAACGTGGAGTGCTTGAAACGGGTTTGATGAATCCTGATGTGGAAGAATTGGCGATAGCACATCATAATAAAGATGAAAGCTATACGACTAACTCTATAAAGGCAGATTTCAACTTAAAACTTATGGATATTGAGGGGGATATAGTTTCGCTTGAAGATTTAAAAGGCAAAGTCATCTTTATGAATTTTTGGGCCACTTGGTGTCCACCTTGCGTTGCAGAAATGCCAAGTATTAATAAGTTACATAACGAAATAGGTGATGATGTTGCTTTTGTAATGCTTTCCTTTGACAAAGATTTTGAAAAAGCAAAAGCCTTTAATAAACGAAAAGGCTATGATTTCCCAACTTATAAGCTCGCAAGTAACCTTCCTGAAATGTTTGAATCCGCAGCATTACCAACCACCTTTATTATAGACGCTAAAGGAAATTTAGCCTTAACGCATAAAGGTATGGCAGATTATAACACTTCAAAATTCAAGGAATTTCTAAACAGTTTGAAGTAATGCTCAAACAAAAAAACCACATTGAGATTATTATTCAATGTGGTTTTTTTTTATCACTTTAATGACATTAAGTCTTTTTACCTACAAACCGTATGACATCGGCATCGCCTTTATGAAATTCACCTTCAGAAAGCGCTATCGTTTGTTCTTCTAAAACAGAAAACTCCAAACTCGTAAATTCTTCCTTTATCTCTTCAAGAGAAAACAACATATTTTCATTTTTAGGACCACCAGAATTATGTTTTAATTGCGATTTTGCAAAGCCCTCAAATATGAGTATTCCGCCTTTTTTTAAAAAACTTAAAATGTGTTGGTGTGCTTGTTTTCGGATGTCTGTTGGAAAATGAACATAGCATAAACCAATGGCATCAAATTGCGTAGGACTTTGATATTCTAGAACGCCTTCAACTTTATAATCTATAGAAACATGGTTTTGCTCCGATAATAGCATCGCCTTATCTTTTCCTTTCTCACTAATATCAAAAGCTGAAACTGTCCAGCCTTGTATTGCTGCATACACCGCATTACGACCTTCACCTTCAGCAGGTAAAAGTAAGGTTCCTGCTTGTAAGTGGTCTAATTGTTCTTTAAAAAATGTGTTGGGCTCTGTACCGTAAATAAACGCTTCGTTACCAAAACGGTCGTCCCAAAATTCTGCTGGATTACTCTTCATAATATATTAAATAAATCGTCTCGTTTTTGTTTTATAGGTTGAATATTCAGGAAATGTGTTCATTAAAAGTTGTTCTTCATAAATAGACTTAAAATAAAATAGGAACCCTAAGGCTAGGAAGATTATAAACTTAAATACTGAGGCTTCATACACTGCATAGCCTAATGTGATTGCTAAAATACTCGTATAAATAGGATGTCTGGCGATAGCATAAGTGCCATTGGTAAGCAATTTTGCACCTGAAATTGGCGTCGGAAATGGTGATAATTTTGTGTTTATCTGTAACAAAGCTATACCTCCAAATATGAATCCCAAAACAGCCACAATTAAACCTAAATATCTTAGCCATTCCGAAAGGTCTATGGCTATTATTTGTATTGGAGCTACATATACCACAAAAAGCAAAACCTGAATAATAACAAATATATAGTCTTTTTTTGTTGGCTTTCCTGCTATCAATTGCTATCGTTTTTTAATCCTGAAATTTCTTAACTGAATCACTTAAATCAAACACATCAACTTTGCCTGTAATATTTGAAACAATACTACTTCCGGCTGCGCTTCTGTATCCTCCAGCACAATGCACTACGATAGGTTTCTCTGTAGGAATTTTACTTTTAGCATCTCTTAACTGATGAAGTGGAATGGCCAAAGCATCCTCAAAAATTTTCCCTTCATTGACTTCACTTTTATTTCTGACATCAATTATGGTATACTTATTTTTATGATTTTCAAAACCCTTTAAATCAAGAACTTCAGATGCATCATAATTCGATTGACCTAAAGTTAGTAACCCGATTAATTGTTTTTCGTAACCAATCTTAGCAATACGATACAGCATTTTATCACGATCTTCGATAGAATTGATTATTAAATAAAAAGTTTCATTTGGTTTTACAATAGAGCCTAACCAGGTTTCAAACTTATCATCTTCGGTTTCGGCAATAATATTAATACTATTGGGAATGTGGTTGTTTTTAAAATCGTCTTTGCTTCGCGTATCAACAATTAAAGCTTCCATATTTTTGAAATCAGTCACTTTAAAATGAAACGTTGGTATAGCCACACATAAATCAAGTTTTTCGGCACCTTCTTTATTAATATCTACATTAAATCCAAAATAAGATGGAATAAATGGCTGATCTTTTAAAATATGAGCCACAAATTGATCTTCGGTTAAACTTTTAAACGCCCAATTTTCTTTGCGTTCTTTTCCTAACGTACTGGACTTATCTGTGCTCATGTTTTTTCCACATAAAGAACCTGCGCCATGTGCTGGATATACAACTGTACTGTCCGGTAAATGATTGAATTTATGCGTCATGGTGTGGTACATGCTTTTTGCTAATTCTTCTCGTTTAGCTTTCATGTCACCCGCTTTTTCTCTTAAATCTGGTCGACCAACATCGCCAATAAACAAGGTGTCTCCAGAAAACATCGCGTGATTATTATCTTCATCTACTGCTATAATAGTAATACTATCAGGTGAATGGCCTGGCGAATTAATTGCGGAACATGTAATCTTTCCTATTTTAACGGTATCTCCATCATCAAAAGTTGTATGAGGATAATCTGCGCCAACCAATTTGCTAACGAAGATTTTAGCGCCAGTTTCTTCATGAATTTGTAAGTGACTACTAATAAAATCAGCATGTGGATGCGTTTCAAAAACCGCAACAATTTTTGCGTTGTGTTTTTCTGCTAATTGGTAGTATGGTTTTGGATCTCTAGAAGGATCTACAACAGCCATTTCATTATCACTTATAATCGCATAAGAATAATGTGCTAAAGGCTTGTCTTCGAATTGTATGATGCTCATGGTTTTCTTTTTTTGGATAGTCTATAAGATAAAAAAAAGCAATTTAATCCTTGATTTTATGCTCTAATTTTAACAGTATTTTAGAGGTCTTTTTTTATTCTCACCTAAGTATTATTTTGCTTAAAAAACCGCTTAAAAGTTGATAAAGATTGTAACAAACTAATGTTCTATCAACTTTTAAGCAGCATGTTAATTTCTGTAAGCCTGAATGAAATTATTTTTTAAGAATTTCTTTCAGTACTACATCTTTATCTAATTTTTTAGTACAGAAAAACCAATCTTTACAATCTAACTCTTCAGTATCTGTCATTCGTTCTTCAGCGACACCACAAGATCCGGCTGGTGATACAATAACATCATCACCAGGATTCCAATCAGCAGGTGTTGCCACATTAAATTTATCTGAAGTTTGCATGGCGATTAACGCTCTATATAACTCATCAAAGTTTCGACCTAAGCTTAATGGATAATAAATAATAGCTCTGACCGTTTCGTTTGGATCTACAAAAAATACCGCTCTAACGGCTTGTGTTTTACTTTCTCCAGGTTGAATCATTCCATATTTCTTAGCCACTTCCATGGAAATATCCTCAATTAAAGGAAACTTAACTTCTATGTTTTTCATGCCGTTAAATTCTATTTTATCCTTAATAGTTCTTAACCATGCGATATGACTGTAAAGACCATCGATTGATAAACCTATGAGGCTACAATTTGCCTTTTCAAATTTTTCTTCTAAATGAGCAAAGGTCATAAACTCTGATGTACATACTGGAGTAAAATCCGCAGGATGACTAAATAGTATAGACCATTTTCCTTTATAATCTGAAGGGTAATTAATATCTCCTTGTGTAGTTACGGCTTTAAATTCTGGCGCTTTATCTCCAATTCTTGGCATTGAAAATGTTTGCTCTTCTCTTATTATTTCATTTGTGTTCATAATTACAGGTATTTATTTTGTTTATATCAAATATACAGTACAATAGAATTTAACTATGTAACTAAAGTTACCATCACCTGTTGTTAGATTAAAAACTTAGACTCAATATGAGACAGAATTGCAACGACTATATAATATGTTTTCGATCTAAACAAACTGATTTCAAGTCATTTTAACTACAGATTATGTAAACAATTTTTCAGTAGCTTTTCAGTTTAAATAAAATTGAAGTATAAAAAAAGAGGGTAGCTTAACATACGCTACCCTCTTAAAATTTATATTGAGTTTTTAAATTAATATTCTCAATTATCTGTGTAATCATCGTCACGTATGTCGTTTAATACATCTACAGTATCAGAAGCTTCTTTAGATTTCCCACTCATCATCATATTAACGACTACTCCAACTAAAGCTAGACATACTACTGCAAAAATTGCGATCATTACAACACCATTATTCCAATTATTAACTAACATAAATACTGTTTTAACCATAGCTATCTATTTAATTCAACACTATAAAATTACATTAAGATTTTAAAATGGAATATGATAATTATCATTAAATACACTGAATTCTCAAACATTCAATTAATGTGAATTAATCACATTTATAATATCATTTTTTTGAAGGACACCAGACTGTCTCCAAACTTGTTTTCCGTTTTTAAATAACAACATGGTTGGCACACCTCTAACCTGATATTTTGATGCTAAAGTTTGATTCTTATCGACATCAATTTTAATAATTGTTATGCCATCTCCTAGATCTGCTTTTACGTCTTTTAAAATTGGACTCAACATTTTACAAGGACCACACCAATCCGCAAAAAAATCGACTAAAACGGGTTGATCTTGATTTATTATTTCTGAAAATTTGCTCATACCTGACTTGAATTTTATTTATCAAAAGTAACACTCCAAATGCCTCTAACTTCATTAATATCATAACCAATAGCTTTATCCATTGGATATAAATTCTTAATTCTTGCTAAAGTTGAAGCTTCTATTGTTTTATTAAGTTTTCCGTGACATTGTAGACACATATTATTAGTCGTAATTGGATAATATACTTTCACTTTATCATCCATTTCTTTTACTAGCGGTTTAGATTCTTCGCTGTTTGCGATAACTTGCTTAAAGTTGTTTATATATTCTAATTCTTCTGTATTAGCTTTATTATTTGGGTTTCTTGGTTTATCGGTTACACGTTTAATAGTCGCGTTATGCACCACAGCCATACTATCGGTTAATGGATAAGCTTGTACATTACAAAAATCTAAAGCTTCCAAAGTTCCTTTTTTCTGAATAGTTCCCATTAAGTTTTTTCCTAAAACCGCTTTTGTTGTTAAGGCATATTTTAAACCTCGCTCTCCATAAGGTAAGTCTTCAAAATTTGTTTGAGCTTGTTGTTGGTTTTTGCCTTTCCCTTGGCCATTACCATTGCCCATTCCTTTTCCTTTTCCTTTTCCTTTTCCTTTTCCTCTTTCTTCATTATAATGATTTTCAAACCATTCTGGTTGATCTATTTCAAAATCAAACATATACTCAGAAATTTGCGCAATGGTTTCTTCTGGAAAATATTGTTTAGGCATCACACCATATTGTCGTACTGCACCAGGCATTTTTGCATCTTCTTCATTTGGGTTTTTAATCCAAGCTTGCATGGCCTCTGTAAATTCTGCTTTGGTAGTTTCACTATTTATATAATGCCTTTTAATGGCAATCATTGGTGGCCCTATTCTATCATCATGACCAGCAGTTGCGCTATGACATAGGTAGCAATTAGTCTCCATTAATTTTTTGCCTGGATGGTCTTTAGAAATGGTTTCCTTATTCGCTTTACCGTAAGGATTGTTTTCTTTTTTTCCAGAATTACAACTCATTAAAAACGCAGTCAAAACAAGTAGCCCTATGATATTTTTCATTTCAATAAAATTTAAATAAAAATACAAAGGATTAATAACAGATAGCGTAACTAATGTTACAATACACTAGTCAATTAAAATAAAGACTCTAGTTTTTCGGCACTTGATATAGGCTGAAAAACTATTTGTTTTAAATCAACATCAACACCTTTAAACGCAATAGACCCAATGTAACTCGTTGTTATATTGAAGCTATAAACATTTATTTTATTAAAGTTATTTACTAATGATGCAGACACTGTATGGGAACCATCCTTAACCGGTATTTTAAAAAAATCATCATCAATACCTTGCCCAGTGGCTTTTACAATGGCTTCTTTTCTTGTCCATAATTTGTAAAAATCATGCCTTTCATCTTCAGAATCATTTATAAAATTTATTTCTTCTGTACTAAAAACTGTTGGTAGGATTTCTTCGTATTCAAATTGAGGATTTATATACTCAATATCCACACCTAATTCACAAGGACCAATTGCAATTAGGGCATATTCACCAGCGTGCGATACGTTAAAAAACAGTGATTTATCTGAAGGAAAATACGGCTTATGGTTATCATTTTTTTCAAAATACACTTGCGAAACCTTTAAGCCTTTTAGCTGCGCAATAATTATTTTAAGAATGCTTCTACAGATTACAAATCTTTTAAAATCTTTTAACTGATGATATCTGTGAGCTCTTTCTACTTCAAGTGGGGTTAATGTTTTTAATAATACTTCGACAACTCCATAATACTTAGATAATTCAATTTTAAATAATTTAATATCTGAATCGACACTAATTTCTTCGTCTATTTGACTATCAAAGGTTTCAGAAGTTTTACTAAAAATAATACATTTAGAATTATCACTCGCCGTCATCTAACACGCTTTCTAATAGTTTACTCACCTCTTCAACTGCAGGCGAGAGAAACATTTCTGAATGATTTCCAGGAATCATATGCTTACGAATTCCACCCTTCGCAATTTTTTCCCAACCCAAATTCTTATAATCATGAGCAAAATAAATATCTTCAGTTGATCTAAACAAATCTACTTGTATATCCTGTGGAATTAAGTTATAACTTTTAAAGGCCACGGCGTGCATCTCATCAATCTTAGAGGTGCGATTAAATTGTAATTGGTATTGTTTTTCTCTTCCGTATTTTAATCTTAAATATAAACCTGAAAAACTAATTTTAAGTAAATCAACCCTACGTTTAAAATTCTTAACACTACTAAACATGTTAAAGAGCATGAAAAAAAGTTGCCCCATATCATAAAGGCGAGCAATTCTACGTTTTGCGGTAGGATTTAAATATGAATAATGAGGATAAGCATAACTATCAAAAAGTGCAACATTTTTCACTTCTTTTCCTTCTGCCCTTAATTGTTTTGCCATTTCAAAAGCCACAATACCTCCAAACGAAAATCCACCTAACGCATAAGGTCCATCAGGATTTACAGACTTAATTTCTGATATGTAATGAGATGCCATCGCTTCTACAGAATCATGAGGTTCAATATCACCACTAAGACCTTTAGCTTGCAAGGCATAAACAGGATGTTTATCACCTAATAATTCTGACAAATTTTTAAAGACCAATACATTATGATTTGCTCCGTGAACAATAAATATTGGCATTTTATGACCATTAGTTTTTAAAGGCACTAACGAATCCCATGTAATGTATTTCTTGTCCAAATAGGCTGCCAATTTCTTAATTGTTGGTTGCTCCAGTAATGCCGCAAGTGGTAATCTATTTCCTGTCTCTTTTTCTAACCGAGTCATAACTTTGACTGCGATAAGAGAATGACCTCCCAACTCAAAAAAGTTACTATCAACATCAATTTTATCAATTCCAAGAGATTCTTGCCAAATTGCGGCAACAAGTTGCTCTGAATCACTTTGAGCAAAAGTTAAAGTTGATTTCTGCGAATTTATTGATGCTGAAGCGGTTAAACTTTTACGATCTATTTTCCCATTTAAAGTCGTAGGGAATTTATCTAAAGTAATCATTTCCTGAGGTACCATATATAATGGAAGTCGTTCTTTTAGATACGCCTTCCAATTTTGTTCTAGGGCCTGAGCGTCATTTTTTAAATTATTAGTAATGACAAATGCTTTTAAACGATCTTTATCTATTAATACTACAGAAGATTCTATCCCATCTATTGTATTTATAGCCTCTTCTATTTCTCCTAGCTCTATACGGTGCCCACGAATTTTAACTTGTTGATCAATTCGACCTAAACATTGAACTTCTCCAGTAGGCAACAGTTTACCCAAATCTCCTGTTCTATAAACACATGCGTTTTCGTCTTTATTAAAGGTACTTTTTAGAAATTTTTCCGCTGTTAAGTCCGGACGCTTCCAATATCCCTTTGCAACACCATCTCCGGCTATGCACAATTCTCCAATCTTACCGGGAGCTACTAATGCACCGTTTTCATCAAGTATGTATAATTGCGTATTTGCGATAGGATGTCCAATAGTTATTAACTCATCCTCTGGCATAATTTGTTTAACAGCAGACCATATAGTCGTTTCGGTAGGGCCATACATATTCCAAACCTCATCAACTCTTTTTAATAATTTAGTTGCTAAACTCAGTGGTAGTGCCTCACCTCCACAAAGTGCTTTTAGTGGTAAGCGATTTTGCCAACCTGCATCAAGCAACATCTGCCAAGTTGTTGGTGTTGCTTGCAACATTGTTATACGTTCTTCTTTAAGAACATCTAACATTAAACGCGGATCTTTTGCGACCTCATCACTTGCAATAATCAAGGTTGCTCCTTTTAATAAGGGCAAGAATAACTCGAGTCCAGCAATATCAAAAGAAATCGTTGTTATAGACAAAAATCTATCTGTTTCTTTTATACCTGGCTCTTTTAACATACCGTATAAAAAATTAACCAGATTTTTGTGTGTTACTTGAACACCTTTTGGTTTACCTGTTGAGCCAGAAGTATAAAGCAAATAGACCATATCTTCTAAATCTATTGAAATGTTCAATGGAGATAAAGGATATTTTGATAAGTCTAAAAATAGATCTTCCAATATTAGCATCTTCGGAATTGACTCTGATGATATCGTGAATTCTTTAGATGAAATTAATGCTTCAGCTTTTGAATCTTCGATCATAAAATCTAATCGCTGCTGAGGATAACTCGGATCCAAAGGTAAATAAGCAGCACCACACTGCATCACAGCAAGTAAGCTCACCACAAGTTCTATTGATCGTGGTAAAGCCACAGCCACTACATCACCTGGATTTATACCTTCTTCTTTTAAACGATATGCTAATTGATGAATCTGCTTGTCTAAATTTTCATAAGACATTTCCGAATCACCAAATTTTAGTGCCGTATTTAAAGGAGACGTTTTTGCTTGTTGTGAAATAAGCTCATATAAAGGCAACTGAGGGTAAGTAGCACTCGTATTATTTAAATTGTTATAATCTGAATCGTCTATTTTTACAATGTCACCTATTTTAACTTCTGGATTAGCTACTATCGTTTGAATTATCTCTTCAAAAGAAATCATCATTTGCTGAATAGTTTCAGGCTTAAAGAGATTTGAGTTATAGGACCACTCCAAAATGAATTCATCTTCCGATCCAGTAGCATTTAAAAAAATTTCAAAAGTTTCGTATGTTCTAGGATTACTTTTGAGTTTATAAGTTAAGTCCGTAAAAAATACGTCATCCGACATCCCTAAGTCAATATTAAAAACGACAGGAACAAGAGGTATTCTTGAAGGATCTCTTGTAATAGGAAGCTTTTGAAGTAATTGGCCAAAACTTAATTGTTGATGATCATAGGCGTCGAAAAACTCTGATTTCCGGACTTTTAAATACTCAACGAAACTACTATTTGTATTAATTTTACTACGTAAAGGCAACAAATTAACACAATGCCCTACCAAATGAGACTTGCCACTTGCCGATTGCCCTGCAGAAGGTAGTCCAACAACTAAATCACTACTACCAGTTAACTTAAATAACAGAACTTCAAAAGCTACCATTAGCGTACTAACAAAGCTGGATCCCGCTTTTAAACCTGTTTTTTTTAAAGCATCTAATAAGTCATTATCAATAGGAAAATCAAGACGTTCACTTTTAAATGTTCTTAATTGAGGCCTTGGAAAATCAGTAGGTAAATCTAATTGAGGAATAGACGACTCATAATGTTCTAACCAAAAATTTTCGGTTGTTTTATACGCTTCACTTTTTAAAAATTTCTGTTGATCATCTGCGAATGTCACAAAGCTTTCTGGTGATGGTAAAGATGCCAATTTATTTTGTACACGCGCAGAATAGAGACCTCCTAGATCCTGCAACATGATACCCATTGACCAACCATCACATATAATATGGTGAGCGGTGATAATCAACTGGTGCTTCAATTCACTAATTTTGATTAAACCAACTTTTAGTAATGGGCCTTTTACCAAATCAAAAGACACATTAGCGTCTTTTAGTAAGTAATCTGCTATTTTTTCATCTTTTTTAGAATCCGTAAGAGCTGAAATATCCTCATAATTAATAAGTATTGGAACATCTTTAAAAATACTCATAAAACGCCCATCAGTACTAAAAACAGCACGAAGTGATTCATGACGCTGAACCAATTTCTTTATTGCATATTCTATAGCTTCTTTATTTAATTCTCCTTCTAAAATTAGAGAAACAGATTCGTTATATGCACTATTAGCACCACTTCCTCCCAACTTACAAGCAATCCATATTTCTGCTTGAGATGGAGTTGTATAATTTACTTTTTCCAACTCTGGCCCTGCGAAAGGATCAAAATGATTGGTTGTATTCAATAATGTAGATTGATTCATCAATGTAAATTTGAAAATTAAGGCGCTCGCTATCTATTAAATTTTACAGGTATCTTACTATGTATGTTTTTTAAGAGTTCTTATATTTCGATTTATTCGCTCCTAAAATACTCCCTACTACAGAAAGATAAATATTTGACATTTTAGCAATTATCGAACTCCTTTTAGCAACTGCTGTATTGGCTTCATTTTTAAATCGTTTCCAATTTGATGCATTCAATGAATCCTGTGCAACAGAAAGGGTTATTGTTAACGAATGTGCAGTATGCCACCAACCATTAGGAATAAATAATGTTTCTCCGGGGCCTACAGTAAAGGTCACTGGAGTGATATTAGCACAAAGTGGATATTTTTCTAAATCGACGTTCTTAATATCGGGAACCTCCGAAACCCAAGTATTATTTTCCTTAGGATAAACATATGGTGTTTGATCTGGTGGAATTACTGTAAATTCCTTTTTCCCATATAATTGAGTAATAAAAGCATGTAACCCCATATAATCATAATGCACATAAGGGAATTGACCTCCAGGACTACCAAGGAAAATTTCATAGGTGTCTGCTCCTGCTGTAAATGGTTTTATAAGCGTATTATGACTCCAATCTGGCATTGCAAATTTAAATCTTGGTGATATATCCGGCAGTAATTCAGGGTACTCTCTATCTATTTGAAGTTTGCAAGGATAAGGCGCTGGATTATCAATAGTAGACCGCTCCATAAGTTCTATAAATTCGTCTAGTCGATACTCTTGGTCTTGGACTTTGACCTTTCGACTCCCATATTCTGATTTGAAAAAATCTGGAGTAAACTTATCTTTTGCTGCCCAGCCATCACAGGCATCGCCTATAACTACCGGAACACCTGCAAACAAATGATCCTTGGCAAACTCATCATAGGTCATACCATATTTTTTCTCTACAGAGAACGTTCCATTGTTAACTAATTCAATAATTTTTGTCGCCATAAGACATATTTTTTATAAATCTATTTTTACGAATTTCCCTTCTTCTTTGGTATCCGCTATAAACCAAGCTGGATTTCCTAGTTCGTCCATTCCTAAACGTGCACCTTCTACAGGTGGCTTATTTAATGCTTCAGCACTAGATCCATTAGTAATTGGACTTATATTATCTTTTTCTGGTTTTAAAATATCCGCAGCGATGAGTTCATCAACACTAGTTATAAAAGCTTGTTTTAACTTATTAATATCTTCACTTTTAAAAGCTGTAGTCATAAAACAAGGGAAACCATCCCATATATGGATACCTTTTTCTCTAACCAAAACAAAAAGCAATTCTGAATACGGTATTTCTTCTAAAAATTTTAGTCGCCATAATGACCCAAAATATTTTATTTCCATAGGTAACCCACGCTTTGCAAACTCTCCATTAAGATCCTTTGCAAAGTTTTCAGTGATACTATTAAGATTTTTTTGAAGCGATTCACCTAACTCTTTCATGTGAATTAATGATGCTTTAGCAGCAGCAAGCGCAAGTGGATGGCGAACAAACGTACCCGCAAAGTAAGTAACACCTGCTTCTGGGTATGAAGCGTCTCCATATTGCCAAAACCCACCATCTAGTGCATCCATACAATTTTTAGTTCCCATAATGGCTCCAATGGAAATACCTCCACCTATTACCTTTCCATATGTCGCAATATCGGCCTTGATACCAAACAAAGCTTGTGCACCACCTGGATGCATACGGAAACCTGTGATAACTTCATCAAAAATAAGTACAGTTTCTGAAGCTTTCGTTATCTCTCTAACTTCCTTAAGAAATTCAACAGGCTGAAATTCAGGTCTACGACTTTGTACGGGTTCTACGATAACAGCTGCAAGTTCATGCGAACGCTTACGGATAATTTCTAAACTTTCATCTGTACCATACTCTAAAATTAATACATTTTGTACCGATGGAGAAAGGATACCAGCTGCGGCTGGAAATGTTTTAAGACTTTTTGAACCTCTTACAAGAGCTTCATCATTTATACCATGATAAGCTCCAGAAAATGCAACCACAAGTGAACGTCCAGTTACAGTTCTTGCAATACGCATAGATCCTAAAACAGCTTCTGAACCTGTATTACATAAAGCAGCACGGTCATGTCCTGTAAACTCACAAAGCAACTCGCATACTTCACCTGCTAATGGATGCTGAGGACCTACCTCATATCCACTCTCTATTTGTTCATGTAAAACTTTTGTTATAAAATCTGGTTGATGCCCAAATAAACACGAGCCAAACCCATTTAAAGCATCAATATATTCGTTACCGTCTATATCCCAAAGGCGATTCCCAGAGGACTTATCAACCACTAAAGGGTAAATCAAATCTTTAGTCAATGGCTTAAAACCAGATACGACTCTTGGATCAGCCATATAAGCTCGATGCTTTTGAGAATAAGCTTTACTACTACCCGTTTTTTTGTTATATCTTTTTATAAGTTCATCTAAAAATGACTGCTGATTTAAATCTAATTCCGTTGCTTGTCGATCAATCTTTGGGGAAGCTCCAAAGGGTTTTTTATGTTCCTTAATTTCTTCTTCAGAGCGCGTTTCAACTGTAGAATTAATTGTTGGCTTAACTTCTGCTTTCGAGGATTGTGGAACTACTGTGGATTGCGGAACTGTTTCTGATGCCGAAGTTGAAGCTACATTATTTCCTTTTAACAATTCCAATTGCTTTCCTAATAGTTGCAACTGTTGCGCTATGAGATCTATTGCAGAGCCATTATTACTATATGTAGCACTAGTATTAGAGGATTGAACTGGTGCCGGAACTTGAGTGGCTACAGTATTCTGAACAGGTACGCTTACAGAATGAGTAACAGGCACAGGTGCATAAACATCTTTCGGTAAAATCTGGTCTAAATGTTCTGCTAATAAACTTGGCGTCCCTAATTCGTCATTTAACTGACGAAAGGTTATCGGTGTTTTAAACTCATTTTTACATGTGATAGACATTTGCGTTAGAACGAGAGAATCAAGTCCAAGCTCAAGGAAACTATAATCGTGTTCAGACGATTCCAGTTCTATTCCAGACGTATCCATAATGATATCTGAAATTTTTTCTAAAAGCGTCGTTTTTCTGTTAGGTTGTATAGCAGTATTCATTTGAGTTTGAGATTGAATAGGTTCATTATTATTTGATTCGGTTAATCTAATAGTAGTATTAGTAACTACTTCTGTTAGTGGTGGATCTACCCAACAGTGCTTGCGGTCAAATACATAAGCTGGAAGCCATACCTTTTGCCTAGATTGACCTTTATAAAAGGCTTGCCAATTAGGCTCTATACCTTTTAGCCATAGTTGACCTAATGCAGATAATACAGTATGATAGGAATTTTCATGTTCACCAGGAGCAACTAAACTTGAAATAGAGCTTGCCGATTTTGGCCTCTTTTTTTGTTGTGACAAAGTGGTTAATGCACGACCAGGACCAACTTCCAATAAAACAATATCTTCCAGCCCAAGTGCTGTTTCCATGGCATCTGAAAAGCGAACAGTTGCACGCAAATGATCTGTCCAGTATTTTGGGTCTGTAGCATCAGAATCACTCATCCATGTTCCTGTTACTGTAGAAATAATAGGTATTCTAGGAATATTTAAGGTTACTTTATTGATTTCAGTCTCAAATTCCTTCAAAACAGGATCCATCATTGTGGAATGAAACGCATGGCTGGTTAATAGTAATCTATTTGGTATTTCCTTTTCATCTAAAATTTTTGCAAATGCATTAATAGATTCGTCTTCACCAGAAACCACAGCTAATTTATCTGAGTTAACGGCAGCAATACATAAACCTTCTGGCAGTATTTCAGATAGACTCTTGTAGGTTGATCGAACAGATAACATACTACCTCCTGGAAGATTACTAACTAACTTACCTCGAATAGCAACTAAAAGTAAAGCATCCTTTAAATTGAATATACCCGCTAAATGTGCCGCAACAAATTCACCTATACTATGACCACAAAGTAAAGTTGGTTGCATTCCCCAACTCATCCAAAGTTGAGACAAGGCATATTCTACAACAAATAATGCTGGTTGGGTATATTGCGTATCCTTTAATCGATTTTCAGCCTCTTGTGAATTAGTTTTAGGATAAATAATATGTCTAATATCATAATTATAGGCGTCTTGTAATATTTGAGCGCATTGATCTACAGCTTCACTGAACACTGGTTCATGTTCATAGAGTGCCTTTCCCATTTGTAAATATTGTGCACCTTGTCCTGGAAAAAGAAATGCAAAATTGCTTGGTACAGCTCTTAAGCCTGAAGATTTAATAGAAGCTGATTCATTTGCTAATAGTTGCTCAATAGCATTTTCTGAATTATTTGCTAAAACAAAACTACGTTTGCCAAAAGTGTCTCGAGTGGTACTAAGTGAGTAGGCTATATCTGTTAATTTTACTTCTGTAGCAGACTTTATATACTTACCCAACGCTTTTTTATATCCGTCAAGACTATTTTCAGATTTTGCAGACCAGGTTAAAATTTGTAACGGCTTACCGTCACTAGTCGCTATAGGTTTTGTTTCATATTCTTCAACTACAACATGTACATTGGTACCACCTACTCCAAAAGAACTGATGCCCGCACGTCGTTTCCCTTCACAATTCCAATCAGAGAATGTATTATTTACATAGAATGGGCTATTTTCAAAATCAATAGCTGGATTCGCTTCAACATAACCTAAAGATGCTGGAATTTTTTGATTTTTTAATGCCAATATCGTTTTTATGACTCCGACGACTCCTGCTGCACCAGTAAGATGTCCCATATTACTTTTAATAGAACCTACTGCACAATAATTCTTTTTCGACTGCTCCCCAAATGCATCATGAAGCCCCTCCATCTCTATTGGGTCACCTATTGGAGTTGCCGTACCATGAGCTTCTATATAACTAATTTCAGAAGGTAATACATTGGCATCATCGAGAGCTCTAGATATAGCGCCAGATTGCCCTTCTACACTTGGTGCTGTAAAACTACCCTTTCCACCACCATCGTTATTTATACCTACGCCCTTAATAACTCCGTGTATTTGATCCCCGTCATTTATTGCAGACTCCAAGCTTTTTAGAAGAATTACACCACAACCATCACTAAAAATAGTTCCTTTTCCGTCTTTATCAAATGGACGACAACGACCATCTGGACTTAACATAGAGCCCTCTTGATAGAGGTGCCCACTGTAAATTGGAGTTGTTACACTAGAACCACCAGCTATAGCCACATCACACTGACCACTTCGTATAGCTTCAGTAGCTTGTGCAATAGCTAGAAGTGATGTAGAACAAGCAGAATGAACACTAACCGCTGGACCTTTTAAGTTTAAGTGATAGGCTGTTCTTGTAGAAATATAATCTTTTTCATTTAATGTACTCGCTTGAAAATCTCCTACTTGATTTAGAAGCTCTTTATTGGGTAATACATTGTTTTTATAATATGTATTCATTCCCGTACCTGCATAAACACCAACAGTTCCTTCATAATGCTTTGGGAGATAACCAGATTGTTCTAGGACTTCCCAGGCTATTTCTAAAAATAGACGTTGTTGTGGATCCATTACTGAAGCAACCTTTGGGTTTAAGCCAAAGAATGCAGGATCAAATTCTTGAGCAGAACGGACAATACCTCGCGCTTTAACATAAAGAGGGTCGTTACGTAAAGCTTCGGAAATTGTAGCATCTAATTCTTCTGAAGAAAAAAATGAAGTTGTTTCCCTTCCTTCTTTGAGAACTTCCCATAATTCTTGAATAGTATCTGCCCCTGGAAATCGACCTGCCATACCAATTACTGCAACATCTCTAGAGCCATTAGATTTATGATCTCTTTTAGTAGATTTTTTAGTCTTAACTTTTTTCTTAGGCTCTAAATAATTAGAGATTTCAGCAATCCTAGGGAACTGATATAATTTAGTTACAGGTAATTTATAGCCATAATTTTTTAATAGCAAAGCTGTTACCTTTTGCGCTAATAATGATGTTCCTCCTAATTCAAAAAAGTTGTCATCAATCCCAATTTTAGGCATTAACAATAACTCGGTCCAAACTTTAGCTATGTTTTTTTGAATATTTGTAATTGCTGCTTTAAATGGTGGTGCTGAATCTGGTCTACTATATTGCGGTGCTGGTAATTTTTTCTTGTCAATTTTACCACTTGAAGTTCGCGGAAAATCTTCAACAGCAACAAAATATGAAGGCATCATGTATTCTGGCAACAAATCCGAAACTTGCTGGCGAACATCGGCCATATCAAAACTGTTTTGATTGGGTTGTATATATGCTACTAGTTGCGTTTGCCCTCCCAAATGATTTGAAGCTATTACAACAGTTTGAACAATACCAATTATTGAATTAATTGCTAATTCGATTTCGGCCAATTCAATTCTATGCCCACTAATTTTAACTTGATCATCTTGACGACCAAGAAACTCTATAGTCCCATTGGGTAAATATTTGGCAATATCACCAGTTTTATAAATCCGTTTATATGTGCCTTCTGGAGATTTCCAATTAACAAATTTTTCTTCTGTTAATATTTTATTGTTCAAATATCCTTCAGCCAAGCAATCACCAGCAATACAAAGTTCACCGAGAGTTCCATCTGGCACAACTTCCTGTTTATCATTAAGAATAAATATTGAGGTATTGCTAATAGGTTTACCAATGGTTGGTAATGCTGGCCAATTAGAAGGTTCTCCTTCTAGTTTTAATTCTGTAACCACGTGGCATTCTGTAGGCCCGTATTGATTGAAGAGCACACAACCTCTAAGTTTAGTAAAAAAGTTACGAACTTGAGATGTAATTTTAAGTTGTTCGCCCGCAGTCATTATTTCTTTAAGGGATGTAGGATAAACCTCCATGCTTAAAGCTGCTTCTGCTAAAGCTTGCAATGCTACAAATGGTAAAAACAACCTATTAACTTGCTGCTTCTCTATATAATTTAAGAGCGCAACCATATCTAACCTTAAGACATCATCAATTAAAACAAGGGTACCTCCATTACTTAATGTAGCCATGATTTCTTGAAATGAAACATCAAAACTTAATGGCGCAAATTGTAAAGTACGTGTACCTATATTACATGTTGAATTTTCGTTTTGCCAATTAATAAGATTAACCATGGCTTTTTCACTCATACAAACACCTTTAGGTTCGCCTGTAGAACCGGAAGTATACAATATATAAGTCGCTGTATTTATAGAGCTTGACTCAGTTACCCCATTATCAATGGATTGTTTAAGTCCATTAGTTAATGGTTTAAGTCCCATTGCTATAACATTACTTTCATCCTTCTTTGTTGTTAAACAAAATGAAAGTTTTGAATTAGAAATAATGCCTTCAAGTCTTTTTTTAGGATATCCAAAATCAATTGGAAGATATGCTTTAGAAGCTTTTAAAATTGCTAATACGAAAATTATTTGTTCTGTACACCGTGTTGTTGGTACACCAATAATACTCTCGTCTTTGGCATGATTTAAAATTAGGTTGTAAATTCTTGAGACTGCTTCCTCTGTTTGACTATAGGTGAGCTTATCTGTTTCTGTAATTATACAAAGATCATCTGGATAAGATTTTGCCGCCTTTTCAAAAAGTAGATAAACTTGACTATGTTCACTCATTTTATTCCAATTTAATAATCGTAAATATCAATATACTTAGATATACATTTGTATAATTTACAGTTTACTAAGTAATATAATATTTTAATAGTAACTACTATTTCATTAGTCTAAGTATCAGGGAAAAAGCCCAGACCGCAGTTAGTTAAATTTTGAGGGGAATTTTGACGAAATTTAAATAAATTTTTAAACCTAATTAACATAAATTAGATAAATCGTTTCTTTTGTCGTTCAAAATCAATAAAATCCATCAATATCAAAAACCTCTTGAGTTTTTGTTATTAAAACACCAAACATAAGTCAAGATATAGTCGCTTGCATAAATCAAATAGGTATAATAATTACCGTTCGTAAAACTAACAAAATCAATATCTAACATGATAAACGAACATATCGCTATTGGATAAGACTTAAATACTAAATTATTATAATTTTTAATTTATAAAATTCCTCCATTCCTTATTATATTAGAAATTAGTCAAAATCAATAATTATAAACCACTACAGAATTATAGTGTCCGTGATGTTTGAAATTAATGACTAAAATATTTTGGTCTAATTTGAAAATTTTATCATAATCATTAGTTCTTTGGAAACCAACCGCTCTGTATGAGTTCTTTCTTTTTGCTTGTTGTAATTAGAAACTCTAAACCCCATAATCCTAGCATAACTAGAAAATATATGACCGCAAAGGTAATGTATGTAGGAGCCCCTCCAGTTGTCGGCATTATTGGTAGTGACACGGCAGTATAGTTCACCATAGTCTGTAATAAAAGAACACAAAGACCACTTTTAGTATGTTTGTAAACAAAAGCACACATACCAGAAAGTCCCATAAAAAATAGGAACGCAGGTAAAATTGGGATTTCAGGAAATGTACCTTCTCCAAGAATTAATATGGGAATAAACCATAAGGTCCAAAACACAGCAATAATTTGACTTGCATAAAGTGGCTTCACGATTTTTGACAATTGCCGAATACAATAACTAACCCAAACCACTTCTCCAAGGAAAGCCCAAACAAAATTGGCAATATACCCTCTAAGGCTTGTTGTAATAAGAGTAAAAAACGTAGAATATTCGACGTCATAATAGAGCGCCTTTAATAATAAAGTTATAGTCGCTATGGTTGTAGGAAAAATTAAACACAAAAAAAACCACTTTGGATGCACTTTCCATTTTAGCATAGGCTTAAATAAATCTCTTATGCCTTCATTTCCTCTAGTATATTTTATTAAACAAATTAATATAAACAATAGTAGACAAAATCGACCTGTATTATACATAGAACGCGACATCAGATCGTGAATCCTAGCCTGAACAAAAATGATATTGGATAAGGGGCCAAGTACTAGAAAGATCCAAATCTCATATTTTTTTACAAAAGCTTTCAAATTCATTTAATTTATATTTTTTTATTGATATTTTTCGTAAAAATAATATTTTCAAGGTCTTATAAGAGCCAAACTCAAACCAAATAATATAAAGAATCGATTGGGCTTTAATCAAAAGACTATGTTTGTAAAACATATTTTTTCTATTATAAATGTGGTAAAATTATGATTCACTCAATTCACCAAAGCTTCCTTGACATTAAAAATTTTTCCCACAACCACTTTATAAATCTTAACCATCCAAGCTAGTTTAGGATAATGAATTTTTGTGTTTAAATATAGTTCATCCATAAAGAAATTCCAATTATATGAGTTTACATGAGAGATTGCAACGGTAAGATTAAAATCGTGCATATAAGTGGTATGCCACCAACCTGCAGGTATAAATAAGGTTTCACCAGGATTTAATGTCGTTTTTACAGCTTTTGCATTCTTGAATAATGGGAATTTGTCATAATCTGGATTCAAAATATTGACAGGGCTGTGATGGTGATGTCTTTTATCTGGATAAAAATAAGGGGTTTGGTCGGGTGAGTATAAGATAACATCTTTCTTTCCTATTATTTGAGTGATTTGAGAATGTACTCCGAGCCAATCGAAATGGACGGTTGGAAAGGAACATCCATATCCGCCAAAAAACAATTCATGTTGATTAGTATGTTTGGCGAAAAAATTACTTAACAGGCGACTGTTTAGTCTATTTGATTTTCCGTATAATATTTCTGGTAAATCCCCAAAGTTTTCAGGAAAATCACGAAGAGCGTCATAAGTATTTGGATAAGGAGCTTTATTTTCTGGTGTTGATGTTTGACATAAATCAATTATTTCTGATAATGAATAGGTTTTACCATCAATGGTTTTAGATAAGTGGTTGTAATTAGATTTCAAATAATCAATTGTAAACTTTTCTGATGATGTCCATTCGGCTTTATCAGTAATTACAACAGGTAATGACGTTTTTACATATTTATTATAAAATGCTTTTTGGGACAGCCCATTACATCTATCAATTTTGGATATATTAGCACGACTTTTCATTTTTTTTCTAACTTTTTAATTATAAAGACAAAAACTATTTAACCTTTTAACACAATCATTACCCTATTAACATCATTAATAAATAGGATAAGAGTTTTAAAATGAATCGCTACTAATCGTTATTGATTTGTTTCTGTGAAGGGGACTACTATCTTAAATAAAATCAGTAAAACTTAAGAAAGTTATAAATTCAAACATAGTCAATTATATTTAATTAAACTGATTTTTAACAACTAAATAGTTAACAAACAACATCTTACAACTAAAAACACAATTAATTATGTTATAAATTTCTTACATTATCGAATTCTCGTTTTTTCAATAAAAACAAATAATTCATAATGATTTCAAAAAAAAATAGTCATGTTTTCTGACGTTTTCAAGTGGCTATAAAACAGCATGATTATTTACTCTTGTAAAAAAATAATGAAATAGATTATTTATTAGCTCGTTAAGAATTTTTTGAATTTTAATGGTAGCTAATTGGTTATAAATATGCAGAATAAACGTAAAACAGGTATTCCAATATTTAAAAATAAATACGAGTTCTCAAAAAGAAGCGATCCTAATAGAAACACTTGAGCACAAGATCATGAATTTTAAACTAAAACTGGAATGTCATAAACTATGGTTCGTTTTTATCAAACTTCCTTAGCTCAATATATTAAATGAAATTATAGGACTTTGAAAACAACAAAATTCAAAATATCGAATATCTAATATTTTGCACCAACGAAAGTTTGAGTCCCACCTTTAAACCCGGTTTTTTGTGAAAAATGCCATAAATTAAACCCGGCATTTTTAAAAAGTTTAGGATAGTTATGCGAAAATGATGGCTCTTTTCCATAAAGCTGCGAGTTAGGGTTTGTTTCAAAATTATGATCAACACCATTAGGCTCTATAGCTACAAAAAATGTTTTACCCAATCTATATACTTGATTCAAGAACTCTTGTAGTTGTTGTTCTAAAAAATACTCTAAAACACCATCAGACGAAACAAAAATAGTATTACTACTTCCATGTTGGTTAACCCAATCTGAAGCATCTGCAGTGACAAACTCTACTCTTTTGTTATTACTAAATCTTTCTTTATTGATTTCAATCTGATCTGAACTAAGATCAATACCAACAAAACGATTTATTTGCGGAAATTCAGCACTAAGGTAATTAAGAACTTCCCCATTACCTGTTCCTATTTCTACAAGCGTATCAAATTCTTCGGACTCATTTAACAATTCCTTTTTTAATAAATCGAATACAAAGCTACAGTTTGGTAGAAAATCATTTTCAAATTTATCTTCTGTATCAGAAAAAAGCTCCGTCGCTTCTTTATTAACCCAAAAATTTCGGTTCATCTCTGCAATTTTATCGTAATCTTGAATCTTATCAAGTTTATTTACAAGAGCAAAGCGCATTAACCTTTCAGGGATATTTAAATTATTTTTATTCTTATGTATTAAGGTAATCCTATTTTTTGACAATTCGCTAGCCTTTTTCGGAAATAAAAACACAAGAATATTTCCTAAAACTGCTGCAAGCTTATGAATAATATTTGATTGGTTACTAATACTCATATGAAATAATTTTATATTAAATATTTATTCTATTCTAATGTTTTAACAAAAGTGTAAGTTACATTCAAAAACTTTAATGTGCAGTCTTTAACTAAAAAAAACAGCGCAAATTACTAAAAATCAGATACATAAAATAAACACAAGTGTGTTACTCTTTAAATCACAAAAGAGTAACGCAATTTTATAAAAAAAAATAACATGATCGGTTTTTATCCTACGAAAGGTGAATATCTATGTTCAGTGGTTCAGATTATTATAGATAAAAATTTGAAACGATAAATCGTCAACAATATTTCATTTAGAGATTCTGAATTATTTAAAATTGAACTTAACTAAAAAAAAGTACCAAAAACAATACTACAACATGTAAAGGTTTTAGTGTCAGTAATAAAAATAAACTTATATTTAGTTTCCTGGTAAACCAGTCATCGCAAATATCATAACGAATAAAGCTACTGTTTCTACAATAGCTATAACCATAATATAGATTAATTTTTACCATATAGAAATTGAGTACCTAGGCTTTATGACTAATTATTCTAATTTATAAACAATTATCACATTAATTACCTTTTTGTCTCAATTACAACATAATATTTTCAGAGTAATTTCATTCGAAACATTATATTCGTAAAATATAATGGACTCACTCACACAAATCGTTTTAGGCGCTGCCGTTGGCGAAGCAGTATTAGGTAAAAAAGTAGGTAACAAAGCTATTTTGTATGGCGCCATTGCTGGTACTATTCCTGATTTAGATATTTTTGCTTCTCACTTTACGGATACCGTTTCGGCATTAGCAATCCATCGTGGATTTACCCATTCAATTGTATTTTCAGTTCTTTTTGCTCCCGTTTTGGGATGGCTCGTATCGCGATATGAAACCTACAAAGATTATAAAGGTTGGGCTTGGCTATTTTTCTGGGCATTGATAACACATCCTATTTTAGATGCGCATACCACTTGGGGAACACAATTATTTTGGCCAATAGACTTGAGACTCGCTTTTAAGACCATATTTGTTATAGATCCGTTATATACGTTTCCTTTTTTAGTGTTTTTGATTTTAACGATGTTTCAAAAACGAACTTCTAAAAAAAGACGTCTCTATAATGGTATCGGTTTAACTTTAAGCACCGCATATTTAGCCTTAACCTTCATTTTAAAAGATGCAGCATTAACACAATTTAAAAGCGCATTACACACACAAAATATATCTTACAACCAAATAGACACTAGGCCTTCACCATTAAATACCATTCTATGGAATGCTAATGTAGACACTAAAAACGCCTATTTATTAGGCGAGTATTCATTTTTTGACACCAAAGCGATAAGCTTTCAAAGCTATCCTAAAAATCACGAATTGTTAGGCAACCTCATTCAAAATGAAAAAGTAAAGCGGATGATTGCGATTTCAGAAGGTTGGTTCACCATTTCTAAAATAGACGATAAACTATATTACAATGATTTACGTTTTGGACTGTTAAATTTAGAACCGCAGTCTGAAAGTTTTGTATTTAAATATTTAATTGATGTTGATGCTTCCGGAAACGTTAATTTTATAGAACAAGAACGAACACAGCGCGATGGCAAAAAACTAATGAGCGCTTTATGGGAAAGACTAAAAGGAAATTAGATTTAACGCCTTTAATAATTAAAAAAGTATCGACAGATAAAGCAATCATTTATTGAAATGAGCTAATCTTCTAGTTCTTCAGGTCTTATCTTTAGATTGTACTCTAATTCTTTTATCAATACCTTATGGAACTACCTATAATATTGGTATTTATTATCATCGGCATCAGTATTTTACTGTTTATTACAGAGCTTTTTCCGGTCGATAAAATTTCGTTTTTTATTATTGTAGCATTAGTCTTGCTACAACTCACAACTCCGGAAGAAGCCATCAGTGGTTTTGCCAATCCGGCAACAATTACCGTTTTAGCATTAATGATAATAGCGGTTGGACTTGAAGAAAATGGTGTCATTCAATTACTTTCTGATGGCATTAAGAAATTAAAAATATTACCCCTCATTTTATTAACGCCAGCGTTTATGATTATATCAGCAAGTATATCTGCTTTTATAAGCACAACAGCTGTTGTTATCATCTTTATAAAAATAATAACACGATTATCAGAAAAATATGGGTTTTCATCATCGCGACTATTAATGCCTATTTCATTTGCTGGCATTTTAGGTGGAAGCTGCACGTTAATGGGAACATCTACTAATTTAATAGTAAATGCAATTGCTAAAAAACAAGGAGTCGAAGCCTTTAGTTTTTTTGAATTCACTCGATATGGCATCATTTTTTTTCTCATTGGGTTGGTAATAATGACCTTGGCATCACGTTTCTTACCAAAGAAAAAACAAAGAAATCTATCGCGTGATTACGACATTGAATCGTACGTGTTTACTATAAAAGTCACGGAAGATTCTCCATTAATTGGGCAAAGGTTTGGAGACATTGAATTTATGAACCAAGAGGATGCTAAATTGTTAAAACTAATTCGAAATAACCAAGTCATTAATGATCCAGGGAAATATATTAAACTCATGGCTAATGATAATTTAGTGTTGATGAGCGATTTAGATAATTTTCAAACCTTTATGAAAGAAAACGGATTTGTTCTCAATGAAAAAAGACAAAAGCAACAACTTGAAAACTATAACAAAGATGAACAAAACGATCTTACGTATATTGAAACCCTCATTTTACCAGGTTCAAATCTCATCGGAAAAACACTAAAAGGCTTGCGTCGTATCTCTTTTGAAGGCGCATTTCCTATTGCGATTAAAAAACGACAAAATTTAAGAAATACACAAGAACGCTTATTACGAAAAAACATCGAGGAGATTAATCTTAAACCAGGAGACCGTGTTTTATTAGAAATGCAAGAACATAAAATTTCAGATTTATATAATATAGAAAATATTGCCATTTTAAATGAACATGAATTTAAACGCCAGGTTTCAAAATCTAAAAGGACGATTGCACTATTAATTTTGTTAGGGGTTATTTCACTTGCAGCTACAAACGTGATTAGTATTTTAACGGCATCATTAGTTGGAGTTGCTGCAATGTTATTAACCAATAATATTCAACTTGAAAGCGTTTATCAAAAGGTCAATTGGCAAATAATATTTTTACTCGCTGGTATGATTCCTCTTGGCATTGCGATGACGAATAGCGGAGCAGATGTGTGGTTATCTCAGCATTTACTGAGTATAATGAATAACCAAGAGCCAACCATAGTTTTGGGATTACTATTTGGCCTCACCATAATTTTATCTGGTGTTATTTCTAATAATGCAACGGCTATAATTATGACTCCAATTGCGATTGCTGTTGCAAGTGGATTAAATTTAGATATAAAACCATTTTTATTCGCTGTTATGTTTGGATCCAATTTTAGTTTTTTCACACCTGTTGGATACCAAACCAATACCCTTATATACGGAACAGGAGTTTATAAGTTTAAGCACTTTTTATTTATAGGAGGTGCTTTATCTTTAACACTTTGGATTGTTGGAACATTCCTATTATCAATGGACTTTTAGCTTACTTTGAAAAAAGAAGAGGCTACTGTTTTACATGGTTCCAATAGCAATACAATCGGTTAAACGTACTAACTAGAATACGAGGCCTCTTGCCCAGCCTCTTCTGCCATTTGGCGTCGTATTTGTTTAATGGTTAATGTACTACCATCATGGCTCCAGCCTGGAGGACCAAAAACATACATAAACTTATGATACCAGTTCTTCGATTTTTTCATATCCTCCCAGATATTTTTGTATTCGTGAGTTAGTATTATAAATAAGTTATAAGAGTTTGGTGGAGTTGAAACTCCGTATTCGATAGGAATAGTTTCATCGAGTTCTTTCCAAGTTCCAAAAATCCTATCAAAAATATTCAGAAAACCACCATGGTTTTTATCCATATATTCAATATTTCTTGCATGATGTACTTGGTGCATGGTATGCGTATTTACAAACTTCTCTATAAAACCCATTTTCTTAATATACTTTGTATGCAGCTGAAATTGCCATAGCGCCTCAATACCTAAACACACTACAAGCATTTCTGGTGGAAAACCGATCATAACAATCCACACATAGAAAAAAGGTTTGTAAAAAATAGTAAACCAACCATTTCTAACAGCAGTTCCTAAATTAAAATTATCAGAAGAATGATGTACGATATGCGCTGCCCAGAAAAAACGAACCATATGATTTTGTCGGTGAAACCAATAATAGGTAAAATCATCTAAGAGCATACAAATGACCCAAATGTACCAAACATATCCAAAAGACTCGTATCCCATAATATTTGTACGAACTCCATTAACTATTGGATTGAAAATATTATAGACAAAATCAAAAATCACTATCATTGATACCGTCTTTATCAACGCTGCAATTACGGCTGATCCTATGCCTATTGAAACACTAGATAACAAATCCTTCCAATTATATAATTGTTTATCATCTAATACTTTACTGTAGGTCAGCTCTAAAGCAATAAGAGCTAGAAATACCGGAACACCGTAAACTAAAGGGTTAGTAAATTCCATTATCTATTATTTTTGAAAATTTGGATGTTTAAACAAGACTAAGCTATGCAGATAACAATATGCTAATTCTTTAAAAAAAAACTGAAAAACATGTTTAAAAAGAAATATCAAATTATTGTAACTAAATTTAATCGGTGAATATACATCAACATCACTAAACTTCCGAATTATTTTAGTTTTCGTTTTTAAATTTTTCTTAAAATCAGTAATTAATCTTGTATAAAACGACGATCACATGCCACAAATAATATTTTGGTTTTCAAAATTTACTTCCATCCACCGCCAAGGGCTTGGTACAAATCTACAATGGATTGAAGCTGATTATTTTTTGCAGTAATCAATCCCAAACTAGAATTTAATGCATTTTCCTCTGCTCTTAGAACTTCGAGATAATTGGCTAAACCATTGTTCAATAATTCTTGTGAATATTCAGTTGCTAAAGCATAGGCATCATACTCATTTTGTTTAATTTCAATTTTTTCTAAAGCCGTATTATACGCAAACATGGCATCAGACACTTCCTTTGAAGCCACTAATAACGATTCCACAAACTGCAAACGTGCTTGCTCCTGGTTTGCTTTTGAAACTTCGTATTGTGTTTTAATTTTTCTTCCGTTAAAAACTGGTTGAGCGACACCTCCAATAATATTCGCGAATAATGAACTGGCACTAAACAATTCATCTAATTCTAAGCTTTGAAAACCTCTACTAGCAGACAAGGTTAAGGATGGATAAAAATTGCTACGTGCAACATTTGTTAATTCAAAAGCTTGTCTTAAATTATACTCTGCTGCGATAACATCAGGTCTGTTACTCAATAACTGAGATGGTACTCCTAGTGTTAAATCCGTACGTACAACTTGTTCTGCTAAAGTAGAACGCTCTATATCCTTTGGCATGTCACCTAATAAAATAGACAATGTGTTTTCTAACAAATGCGATTGCTGTTTTAAATCTACTAAAATAGCTTGGGCTGTGTATAACTGTGCTTCGGTTTGTTTAACACTCACTTCTGTTACATTTCCTGCCTCTTTAAGGGCTTTAGAAGTTTCTAAACTATTGATTCTTGTTTCAATAGTTTGTTCTGTAATTGTAATTTGTTCATCTACGGCCAACAACTGGTAGTAAACCGAAGCAATATTAGCAATTAAGCGCGTTTTTACAGCTTTGTGTGCTGCAATAGTTTGTAAATAACTAGCGTTAAAGGCACGCTTGTTAGATCTAATTTTCCCCCAAATATCGGCCTCCCAAGATAAGGCACCATTTAATTGATATTGGTCTAAAGAACCGCCAAAGGCAGTACCAAACTGACTGTTTTCTGAAACCTCTTGATGCGTGTATTGCGCATTGGCAGAAAGCGTTGGGTAATACCCTGCTTTTCCTTGCTTAAAATAGGCTTCAGACGCTATAATTTGCTGCAGTGCCACACGAATATCGATATTATTCTCTAAGCCTTTTTCAATATACTGTGTTAGAATTGGATCTGTAAACAACGTTTTCCAAGACACATCGGCAAAGGTGAGACTATCCTGTGTTATGTTATCAGTTCTAAATTTTGCTTCGTCTATATTCAGCTCCAATTCTGGTTGTACATAGTCCTTTGCTACAAAACACGATTGCAAGGTTAACATAGTAACAACAACTAAACTGAATTTTATTATAATTGATTTGTTCATCTTGTTTAATTTCAAATTGAAAAATTAGGCTTCCTCTACTGCTGTTATTGGTTTTTTACTCACTTTCTCATGTAAATACTGAAAGAATATATACAGAATTGGAATAATAAAAACACCTAAAATAGTTCCTATCAATAGACCTCCAACAGCTCCTGTACCAATGGCTCTGTTTCCTTCAGAACCCACTCCTGTTGCTAACACCAATGGCATTAATCCAAATATAAAAGCTAAGGAAGTCATTAAAATTGGTCGTAATCGTGCTTTTGCACCATCTACTGCAGCATTAAAAATAGTTTCTCCTTGTTGTCGTCTTTGTATGGCAAATTCCACAATAAGAATGGCATTCTTTGCCAACAACCCAATTAACATAATTAGGGCAATCTGGAAATAAATATTGTTTTCTAATCCAGCTAATTTTGTTGTGATAAATGCACCAAATATGCCTAATGGTAATGAGAATAAAACAGCAAACGGAATAAAGTAACTTTCGTATTGTGCGGCTAAAAGGAAGTACACAAACACAATAACTAAAATTAAAATAGTAGTCGTTTGGTTGCCTGCTGCTAACTCTTCACGTGTTAATCCTGAGTACGCTGTAGAATAATTACTTGGCAAGGATGTTGCCACTTCTTCCACGGCTGCAATACCATCTCCTGTACTGTAACCCTCATTTAATGCACCTGTAATAGATGTTGAATTGAACAGGTTGAAACGCGTTACAGATTGTGGTCCAAAGTCTCGTTCTAAAGATACAAACTGTGTAACTGGTGCCATGTCTCCTGAACCAGTTTTTACATATAAATTGCTTAAATCTTGTTTATCGGTTCTATCTTCTGGCATCGCTTGGATGTAAACTCTAAACTGTTTTCCAAATCTTGAAAAATCCGCAGCATAAATACTTCCTATATAACCTTGCATAGTATTAAAAATACTATTGATATTTACACCGTATTCTTTTGCTAATGGTACATTAATATCCATTTTGTATTGTGGATATTTCGTACTGAATGATGAGTTGGCATACTGAAATTCTGGTCGTTGGCTCAACGTCCTTATAAACTCTTGGTTTACCTTATCTAACGATGCAAAATCACCTCCGGAACGGTCCAATAAGTTAACTTCAACACCTGCTGCATTACCAAAACCTGGAATACTCGGTGGTGAAAAGAAAATAATATTTGCTTCTGGAACAGTAGAAGCCATAGCAAATAACTTTCCTATAATAGCTTTAACAGAGGTTTCTTCTGTAGTACGCTCACTCCAATCTTTCAATTTAACAAACCCTAAACCATAGTTATTACCAGCACCACTGATTAAACTTCTACCGCTAATTAGAGTGACGCCTTCAACACCTTCTATTCCTGCTATTTTTCCTCGTAAACTAGCATTTACAGCTGCCGTTCTATCTACAGATGCTCCTGGTGGCAATTCAATATTCGCAAATATTAATCCTCTGTCTTCATCTGGCACAAAACCTGTTGGTGTCGTAGAAGACGCATACCATATACCTGCAATAGCTGCTAAAAGTATAACCACATTTATCCATTTATGTTTGTATAAAAACCCAATAGATTGTCCATATTTTTGGGTCATAGCACTAAAACCAACGTTAAACGCATTGTAAAAACGTTGTAATAGTGTGCGCTTCTTTTCTTCGTCGGAATGTGGTTTTAAAAATATGGCACATAACGCCGGACTTAAAGTCAAAGCGTTAACCGCAGAAATAATAATCGCTACAATTAAGGTGACACCAAATTGCTCGTAAAATACACCTGTCGGACCCGTTACAAAAGTAACAGGCACAAAAACTGCAGCCATAACTAAGGTAATAGATACAATAGCACCAGAGATTTCACTCATGGCTGTTATAGTTGCTTTTTGTACATCTTTTGCCCCTTCATCTATTTTTGCATGTACAGCTTCAACCACTACAATGGCATCATCTACCACAATTCCAATAGCTAGTATTAATGCAAAAAGCGTTAATAGGTTTATAGAATAACCAAATAGATTTAGGAAGAAAAACGTTCCAATAATAGAAACGGGAACCGCAATTGCAGGTATTAAAGTTGATCTAAAGTCTTGTAAGAAGATAAAAACAACAATAAACACCAAAATAAAAGCTTCTATTAAAGTGTGTGTTACTTTCTCAACCGAAGCATTTAAAAACGCATTGGTATCATACGGAATTAAATAGTCAATCCCTTCTGGAAAACCTTCAGCTAACTCTTCTAACTCTGCTTTAACCTCTTCAATAATAGCCTGTGCATCTGATCCTTTGGTTTGAAACACACCTATTGCCACACTCGGATTACCGTTAGTATTCGCACTTGCAGCATAGGATTGGGCATCTAACTCTATTTTAGCTACATCTTTTAATCGTAAAAACTCACCGTTTCCTAATGATTTTAGAATGATATTTTCATACTGTTCTTGATTTTTATATCTACCATCATAGGTTATTACATAGGAAAATGCTTCACCATTATTTTCGCCCAAGGTTCCTGCCGCAACTTCCTGACTTTGTTCATTTATAGCAGCTGAAATATCTGAAGGTGCTAAACCGTAGGCAGCTAATTTTTCAGGTGTAATCCATATACGCATCGCGTAATCTTTAGCACCAAAAACGGATACATTTCCAACTCCATTAACACGTTGAAACGCAGGAACCGCATTAATTTTTAAATAATTCTGAATATAGGTATCGTTATATGCCTCATTAGTACTAAAAAAACTAATAAACATTAAGGCACTAGTCTGTTGTTTCTGCGTTAAAACTCCTGTTTGTCTTACTGCAGCTGGCAATAACGGATTAGCACGTGCTACACGGTTTTGTACGTTTACTGCGGCGATATCGGGATCGACATCCTGATCAAAATAAACTGTAATATTAGCAGAGCCAGAATTGGTTGCGGTTGACGTTAAGTACGTCATCCCTTCTACTCCATTTATTTGTTCTTCAATAGGGATAATCACACTTTCTAAAACCGTACCTGCAGTCGCTCCAGGATAATTAGCCGAAACTTGAATGGTAGGTGGTGCAATATCTGGATATTGAGTTACCGATAGGGATTTTAATCCCAATATACCCAATATAACAATGATGATTGAGATGACTGTAGACAGTACAGGTCTCGTTATAAATGTTTTTAACATGATGATTTACTATTTAATGCTTACTATGCTATATATAGAACAGTAGATTCAATTTATATGATAAGTGTATAGGTTAAGTGTTATTGAAATTCACTTTTTATAGGCTGTGCAACACTATCAAAATCTGAAACTTCAGGTTGAATTGCCATACCGTCTCTTAATTTTCCAATACCATTGGCGATGATAGTTTCACCTTGTTCTAATCCAGATTCAATAATGTATAAGTTTGCCGTCTTGCCTTTAATGTTAATGGCTTTTGCGATAGCAACTGCAGCGTCACTCGAATCTTTTTTTACGGTATAAACAAATTGACTGTTTTGATTTTCAAAAGTTGTCGTTTGTGGTACTACTAAAACATCTTCAAAAACTGTTGGTACTTTAATTGTACCACTATTTCCATTATTAAGAATGCCACTCTCATTATTAAATTGTGCTCTAAAAGAAATGGTTCCTGTTTGTTTATTAACTTGCGAGTTGATGGTTTCAATCTTTCCTTTAGTCTCATATTCGCTACCATTGGCTAATAATAACGTTACTTCTGGAAGCTGATTAATTTTCTCTTCTTTTGTACTCCCTTTAGCATTCTGAATAAAATCGAGATACGCACTTTCATTCATTGAAAAATAAGCATATACATTGCTAATGTCTGAAACCGTTGTTATTGGGTTTTGATTATTCGGGCTCACCAAAGAGCCTTTTCTTAAACGAATTTCTCCCACATAACCATCCACAGGACTCTTAATTGTTCCGTAACCTATGTTTGAAACAATACTGTTATAACCGCTTTTTGCTTGTTGTAACTTTGCTTTTGCAGTTTCTAATTGTACAGAACTGATGATGTTTTTCTCAACCAAAGGTCCTAATTTATCAACCTCAACTTGTGCCGCATTAACGTTAGCTTTAGCAGCAGCAGCATCTTGGTTCATGGCTTGAGTTTCGAGCTTAAATAAGGTCTGTCCTTTACGAACTTTTTGTCCTTCGTCTACTAAAACTTCTGTTATATAGCCAGATATTTTAGCTCTTACTTCACTGTTTACAATACCTTCTATTCGAGTAGGAAATGTCGTAAACGTAGTTACTGTTCTACTCGGCACTTCTATAACAGGTAATGCCATAGCTCTTGGTTGTGCAGATGCTGGTTGTTGTGATGCTTTTTCGTCACTACAGGAAGTGATTATAAAAAGTAATAAAAGTGGTAGAATGTTTTTAGTTATCGTTTTCATAGGGTGTTATGGTTTAGGCTTGATTTTGGAAAGCTTCAATAGCTTTTAATTTCTGATGTATATTTGCGCATTGGTCCTCTAAATGTTCTTCAAATAGCAAACCAAGAGATTTTTCATTTTTAAACTTTTCTGGATTATGATTCTTATTAAAGTCATTTATTTTTTGAACAACACTAAGTTCCTTTTCAATTAAATGAACTTGCTGCTCTAAAGTGTTTTTAATATAGAAATGAGACGTTCGGAAATAGCGTTTTCTATCGCCAGGCTTTGTATAGTAATCTACATAATGTAGCTGCAGAAGTACATTAATATTATTAGAAACTGAACTTTTACTAGCCTGCATTGTACATACAATAGCCTCAAAACTTAAGCCATCATTCGACGACAAAATAAGCAGGGCGTAAATTCGGGAAGCTAAAGGCGATAGATTGGCGCGCTCCTCTATAACAAGACCGACCTCTTCTACTAGCTGCTTCTTTTGCTGAGTTAATTCCATATTTAAAATATTTTAAAGATTAACGCTGCAAATATATAGTTAGTTCGTTTTGTACTGAACTAATAAAAGTTAACTGTTTGTTAAATATAAATCATAGGAAAGTAAAAGAGGGTTAGATCGGATATTCACCATTCTAACCCTCATTAATTTAAATACGTAAAACCGTGTTAATCGGAATCTGGAGAAACAGTTTCAGAGGCGCTCATCCGTAAAATAGTAAAGCCAATAACCGCAGAAATGAGTGACCCTATAAGGATGCCTATTTTAGCAGAATCAACATACTCTAATGAGGACTCAAAGGCTAAACTAGCAATAAAAATAGCCATAGTAAACCCTATACCTGCCAAAAACGAAACACCTATAATTTGTTTAAAACTAATATCATTTGGCACATCTATAAGCTTTATTTTCTTTGCTAAGAATACGATTAAAGACACACCAATACCTTTGCCTAAAACTAAACAGATAATAATATTTATGACCAATGCCATATCTATATGGCTCGATCCCGTAACATTGACACCTGCATTGGCAAACGCAAATATGGGAATGATAATATAAGCGACCCAGCCATGTAGATTATGTTCTAAATGTTGCAGTGGAGACTGAAACCTATGGCTCCAATCATTAAGATCGTCAATAAGGTGGATTTGTTCAGACGATAAAATAGGTTTTTTTAAATTACTCGCTTTTTTAAGGTCGTTAAAAACCTCTTCTAAATGATCTATAAAAGTCGTGTTATCAACCTTTTGCCTAATTGGAACAACAAATGCAAGCATAATTCCTGCTACCGTCGGATGGATGCCAGACTTTAAGAATAGAAACCAAATAATAATACCCATAAAAAAGGTTAAAAACCTTGAGTAATACCCTTTATATGACATTAAGTAACCTATAAGAAGTAAGCCTATTGCTATTAAAAGCAAAGTAATATTAATGGTTCCGCTATAAAAAATGGCAATAACCAAGACAGCACCAATATCGTCAACAATGGCAAATGCGGTTAAAAACACCTTAAGACTTAACGGCACACGTTTACCTAAAACATTGAGTATTGCTAATGAAAATGCAATATCTGTAGCCATTGGGATTCCCCAGCCATGCGTTGTATCAGGATTTTGATTAATAGTTAGAAAAAAAGCAACAGGAATAATCATACCTCCTAAAGCACCAACCAAAGGAAACGCTATTTTCTTGGGTGTATTGAGTTCACCAATCATCAGTTCGCGTTTTATTTCTAAACCAATTAAGAAAAAGAATATGGCCATAAGACCATCATTAATCCAAAGAATTAATGGTTTTTTAAACTCAAATGTTTCTGTTGCAATACCTATATCGAATTGCCATATTTCATTATACAAATCACCATAAGGCGAGTTTGCCCAAGCTAAAGCTAAAATAGTGGCAAGTAATAATAAGATACCTCCAAGCCCTTCAACTTTAACAAATTTTTGAAATGGTGTAAGAAATACTTCCTTTATCATGTGGCATCTAAAAAAACGGTTACCTCAAATATAAGCAATCGGTAATAACAAATTTGCTGTTATTTTAGAATTGATAGTTTTTAATGACATTATTTTCCAAAAAAACATATTCTACTCAAAATCCAGATCAAAAAAAAAAAAAAAAAAAACAGTAACTACCCAATAAAAGAAAGTCGCTACAAAATGAAGAACGATGGAGGTTGCATTGTTAATCTACTTTCATCTATACCTCAACTATTAAATTATGAGTTTTGAAAACACATAATATGTTAACTTACTTCCCGATACAGCAATTTAAATCCTACTGTTTATAATTGGTTTCAGAGAATATCTAATACGTGTTCCTGTAAAATAAAGTTAGTAATACTATAAAATTCAAAACACTAAAAAGGTCACTATGTTATTAAAACACGTTCTCTACTTCTGCGGCTTCAAGCATTAAATAGTGTAAATCTGTAGTCTTTATAAATGGGTTTAGCAGCTGACTTCCTAGTCCATACATCGCTAATTCTACATAATCGGCAGCGTGTTGCATACTTATCCAACCTACAGAAATATGCGGTTTTTGCATTGTAGCCAAAAGATAAAAAGGAAGATGTCTTGGGTTATAAAAGACCTTTATCTGTCGGTAAATCCTTATAATAATCTCATAATTGCTTACCTATAAACCAATTTCTAATATGCTTAACTAAAAGTAGTTGTTTTGAGCACATGAATACAAGGACTTTTCAAAGCTAGAATTACACAAAAAAAGAAGCCCATTTTATAGGATATAAAATGGGCTTTCAATAAATTTCAGTTCTTAATTTAACAAGAACTAAAGCGCTATTAATTATATTAAAAAATCAAGGCTATTAATTAGACTTTATTAAGCGTTTAGTCAATGTACCATTGGAGGTTTGTACTTTTACCATATACACTCCTGATGCTAATTCATTAACATTAATTTCACCATTAGGATGATTAATTGTTTTAACTTTTTGACCTGCTAAATTATAAATAGTAACAGCACTTAAGTTAGCGTCACTTTTCACGGAAAAACTATTTCTGGTTGGATTAGGGTAAAATTTAATAGTGTCATTATATACTATTTCAGAACGAATTGACAACGTTGACATATCAATAGTATATTGTATTAAACCTAAATCATGAACACCTAAATAAACACTAATTTCATCCTCCGTAAAGACAAATGCCGAAGACTCCGTAAATGGATACTCTAACATTTCAGGTGATATTTCGGTCCATGTTTCACCTAAGTCTGTACTTACAATAATTTTTGCTTTTGCAACAGGTAGAGGAAAATTATACCCATCAGAGTAGTGTGTAACTCCAACGATGGTATTCTCTGTAACTGATGAAAAGGCAACGTCATTAGTAAATTCTGAAGAAATAAACGTCCAAGAATCTCCTTTGTTTTCAGACAAATAGATACCATTAGTTGCTGACAACATTAGTTGATTAGCATTTAAAGGGTTTTGTTCAATATCTAAAATTAATTGATCCTCAAGCGTTAAACCTTCTAACCCAGCATTACTTGCAGTCCAAGTCGCACCATCATCTGTAGATTTATAAAAATTAATGCCTTGCGCAATAAAGATAGTTGTTGCAGCGTCACTATCTACTTGTACGGCTGTAATAACCTCTCCCAATTCAGGAACAGCAATATTCTCATCAATAATATTATCCATATCCGTCAAATCCACTTTGTGTACCTCCAACCCTGTAGATATCCAGCTTATATTTGGATTAGCAATAGACGTAGATACATCTTCAAGAATTAAGAAAAACATAGAACTCGCTATTAATTTCGGATCTAATCCATGCTCAGAACTCACATTAATATAAGATGTGTTTAACGCTCTATTACTTGTAAAAACACGTCCAGGAACAACAGGATCCGCAATCACTTTCACTGCTGATCCAAACCCTTGAGCCAAAGATTGAAGATAATGCCCTTCTTCGGTATTGTTTTGAAAATCCTTATGCATATAGCCTGCACGCATCCCGTAATAGATATGCTTTTCGTCATCTGATGAGAAAGTTGAGATAATCCCTGTAGAGTTTATAAAAGGATTTTCTAACTTAGTAAGTGTTACCCCTCCATCTGTAGTTAGGAATGGGTAAAAGTTTGTTGTAATTAATAGTTCATCAGCCGTAAATGGGTTATACGATGCGGTTAATCCGTAGTAATATGCCTCCGGATCTATTGTGGTATAAACATAGTTTTGCCACGTAGTTCCATTATCAGAAGAGACAACCATTTCATTTTCTTCCAATACTATGATTTCATTAGAGTTGTTAGGATTAAATTCAATTTTATTAATATGATCTGTAGACATGTCTGTCCATGTTATAGGCACAATAGCCCAAGTATCTCCACCATCTAAAGAACGGTATAAATTTTCTACATGAGTATCATATCCATAGCTTGTTCCTAATAAGATATCCTCTGCATTATCTGGATTAAATGCTATAGCGTCATAAGTATTGCCTGGTATCTTATTCTCCCAAGTTTGCCCAGCATCAGTAGACACAAAGACTCCTCCTAATTCTCTAGATGTAGAACCACCACGCATTAAGAATAGTTTGTCGTCGTCTTCTGGAGAGATACTTACATTATTAATAGCAACGTTATAATTAGTTGGACTATAATAAATAGAATACCAATTATCTCCACCATCAGAGGTATAAAACACCTCGTGAGTATAAGTAGTAGATAACGTATATGTTGTATGCATTAAAGCCACATCGTTATTAGCATCTGAAATATCATACGACTCTATTAAAATATCAAATTCAAAATAGTTAGGTGGAGAAAATGTTTTAATCACAGACGCTGTAGCTAAGTCAAATAATACAATTTTATTATAAGTAGTCCCTTCCGCACTAACATTAAAACTTAAAGTGGTCCCATTATTCATGAGTCTTAAATCTTTTAATGTTGCATAATTGTCCATAGGATCTGAATATAAAATATCCCAAGTATCTCCTCCATTTAAAGAAGTTACAATATGGTTTGTCAATGTACGTGCGTAAATAACGTCTTCTTGTGTCTCACTATAAGTAACATCAAATAATTGCCCATAAGCTTCTGCTCCTTCAAATTCTATTTGAGCGTTGACGTGTAACGACATCATAACCCCTAGGAGGTAAAATAATAACGTAGTTCTTTTTTTCATAATATCTTTATTTTGGATTAGGGTGATAAATATAGATACTAGACGGATTTTGGATCGTATTTTAAGCGTGACATTTCGTGACACCTCTATTCTTTTAGCGTGACATCGCCATTATATCATTGATAAATAATCATGAATTGTAGTCTCGTCAGGGATATTTAACTTACTAGAAAGACGCTCTTTACGCTTCCTACAAGATTGTGGCGTAATGTTTAAAAGCGATGAAATTTCTTTATTTGATAAATTCATGTATAAATAAGTGATATACCGAATATCACTCGGCGTCAGTTTTTCATGTTTACTCCTAAGCCGATCTAAAAACCCCTGATTAATTTCCTCAAAGTGCGTAAAAAAACTATCCCATTGCGTATCGGTTTTAAGGTGTTTTTTTAATTCTCTTATTTGTGTCTTTAATTCTGGATTTTCTGAGATTTCAGTGTTTTTAGATAAAGATTGTACGACCTCTTCAATTAAATCATTCTTACTCGATAAATACAAAGCTTTAGCAGTCAGTTTTCTATTTTTAGCCTCTAATTCGTTTTTAAAACGTTCTTGTTCTAATAGAGCCAGCGTTTCTTGCTCTCGTAATTGTTTTTCTATAAGCAAGTAATCACTTTCCTCTTTAGCTAACTCTAATTCAACGATGGTTTTCCGTTGTCTATGCTTTATTGAGTTACTCCTAAAAATCCACAAAATAAAACCCATACTTAGTACCGTAATTCCGATTATGCCATAAAAGAAACGGCGCTCTTGCCTTAAGATTTCTTTACTTTCAGAAAGTTCATGCTGATAATTTTGAATTTGAAACTTTACTTTTTCAGTTTCAAATAACCTTCGGTTTCTAATAGTGGTTAGCGAGTCTGATGCAATAATTACAGAATCTTTATAAATCAAAGCCTTTTCCAGCAGTCCCATTTTACCATATAAATTAGAAAGATAACCATAAACTTCTTCCCGATTCTCAATGCCTGCTTGCGTATTTCTGGCTTCTATACCATACTGTAGCGCTTTATCTAAACGATTTTGACCTTCTTTGATTTCAGCCAAAACTAACAGAATAAAAACTCTATTTTCTACTTGGGATATATCTTGAAACTTAGGTAATAATTTGAGAGCGATGTCTTCAGATTTAGCATATTGCTTTTTCAATAGAAGCATTTCAGACTGCGCCATTTTTCCTTGTAGCAAGACGTTTGGCTGCTTCTTCAATAGCGGTAACGCTTCTTCTACATAGGCTTGAGCAGAATCTGGTGCTTTCATTTTATTAGATACCAAAGCAAGATTTACGGCATAATAGCCTACTTTAATTTCATCTCCAATACCTTTTGCTTTTTGGTAAGCTTTGAAGAAATAATTCTTAGCCTGTAATAAATCTTCTTCTTGAAAATAGAGTATCCCAATGTTATTGAGCACTGTCATTTCTTGACGAGAATCTAAATGTTCAATCGCTATCTCATAGGCTTGCAAGTAATACAAAACTGCTTCGCCAAAATCGGACAATAAATAATAATTTGAACCAATATTTAGGGTTGACCTAAAAGCCTGCTCATACCACTCATTTTTTTTAGCTATTGCTTCGGCATTGATTAATAACTCAATAGATTTCGAGTGTTTTTTTTGAAACATAAGCGCAATACCTTCATCAATCTGATCATCTAAAGATTTAGGAGTGTCAGCTTGAGAATAAATATTTATTGCTATCAATAGAGCAATACATTTGATGAATAAATGTGATGTTTCACGCATTAAACCACAGCCTTTTTAAGGCTAAATGTAACTAAAATTTGAAGAACACTTTTATAAAAAACATAGTAGACTCTATACAAACAGGTTATCTTCCATGCGAATTTCACTGGAAAGCATGTCATCTGTTTTTCTATTTTGATTATTAAAAGTTAAAAATATTCCAAGAACAAACTGTAATAAAGCTATAATTACCTGTGACTATTTTAAGAAAATATTTATAATAACTTGGGTAAACTTCTCTTTATCGCTAAATTGCGAAAACCCTACATTCTAACGTTAATCAAAGCTATAAAATTGATGATAAGAACACTATTTTTTATTTTCCTTTCATTTTTTCTAATAACGAGCTCTAAGGCTCAAAATTATACAAATACCTCTACAGAATTAACAATCAGTCTCGAATTAGACAATCCTTCTTCCGAAATCAATAACGGAACGGCTCAACTAAAAGTTGAGGGAGGCACACCTCCTTATCAATATAAATGGAGCAATCAAAATACGCCTTTAATTTCTGAACGTTCTATAGGATTAGTAGAAGGAATAGAACATTCGGTAACGGTAACTGACGCTGATGGAAATTCTATATCAAAATCTTTTAATGTACCAGCGACATCCATCGTTGAATTTTTTAATAGTAATGTGCAACCCGCGGTTGATTTTTTAGGAGCTATACTATTCTGGGATCCTTTCGCCTCCATCGGTGTATACGACCCTGTGGTTTATATTGCTCATGAAGACATAATGCCACCAAATACGACTATTGAACACGAAAACTACTTGCTTAAAAAATGGTTAGTAGCTGAAGGAGAGCAGGTAAAACCAAACCAACAGATTGCACGTATTGAAATTGATGGAGAAGAAACTATTTTACTAACAAAATACGCCGGAAAGCTACATCACAATGTTACAGAAGGCACACTGATAAAACCATCTTCAAAAGCATCGACTGCCCAAGAACTTAAACTTGGAAGGGTTGATTTTAAGAAAAAGCAGCCTTTATTACACCCTAATGGTGATGTTGTAACCAATACCATACCTTTTATAGTGATTTGGTTAATACTTGGTAGTATTTTTTTTACAATTCGCCTGAAGTTTATTAATATTCGAGGTTTTCGCCATTCTATTGATTTGGCAAGAGGAAAGTTTAATGATCCTAACGCTCCAGGAAGTATTACCCATTTTCAAGCGATGGCTACTGCCGTATCTGCCACAGTTGGTTTAGGAAATATTGCAGGTGTTGCTGTAGCTATTTCTTTAGGTGGAGCTGGTGCAACATTTTGGATGTTTATGGCTGGTTTCTTTGGAATGTCTTTAAAGTTCGCCGAATGCGCCATGGGTGTTAAGTATCGCGTTATCGATGCCGATGGACGGGTTTTTGGTGGCCCAATGAATTACTTACGACACGGTCTTGAAAAACGAAATTATAAACGATTAGGAAAATTTCTTGCAGCTTTCTTTGCGTTCTTAGGTATAGGCGCCTCCTTTGGCGGTGGAAATATGTTGCAATCAAACCAGGCTTTTAAAATAGTTTCTGAACAAGTACCATTTCTTCAAGGCCAAGGCTTTTGGTTCGGAATTGGCTTTGCAGTACTGGTTGGCATCGTAATTATTGGAGGTATTAAAAGTATCGCTAAGTTTACTGCAAAAGTGGTACCTATAATGGCGATCTTATATATTATGGGCTGTTTGGTGGTTATCGGAACTAATATTGAAGGGCTTGGAGGTGCTTTTTTAGCCATTTTTGATGGGGCCTTCTCTGCCGATGCGCTTAAAGGTGGCTTTATAGGGGTGCTAATTATAGGTTTACAACGTGCCGCATTTTCTAGTGAGGCAGGTGTGGGATCTGCCGCTATAGCCCATAGTCCTGCGAAAACAAATCATCCTATTGCCGATGGATTTACCTCCATCGTAGAACCGTTTATAGACACTATGGTGGTTTGTACCATGACAGCTTTGGTTTTAATTTTTACTGGTAAACACGAAGGTAATTTAGAAATGGGTGGCGTAGAACTTACGTCTTCAGCTTTTGGAAGTGTGATTTCTTGGTTCCCAATAGTTCTAGCAATTGCGGTGTTTTTATTCGCCTTCTCTACAATGGTATCTTGGTCCTATTACGGAATGCGTTCATGGACCTACTTGTTTGGACGCAGTAAAAAAGGGGAGTTAATATACAAGTTTATGTATTTGGGATTTGTGGTATTAGGGGCTTCTGTAAGTTTAGGTGCCGTACTAAGTTTTGCCGACATGATGATTTTGGCAATGTCATTTCCAAACATTGCAGGGTTATATATTTTAGCCCCTGAGATATATGCAGATATGAATGCTTACTTAAGGAAACTTAAGAGAGGAGAGTTATATATCAACAAGAAATTTATTAAGGCTAAAGATTAAATCTTCATCCTATCCGCTCGCAAGTTCAATGTTATAAGTTGTTATACCGTTTTTAGAGTTGATTCAACGGAGTCAACGCTATATTCGGAGTAATATTTTGTTATATGAGTTAATGATTTGTATAAAATATTAGTGTTGGTAATAATTTCTTTTATTTCAAAACTCACTTTTGCTACTTGCAAATGACTAGAGTTTAAACCAACTTTAGTCACTATCTATACAGCAGTAATTTGATTTTTTTTTGCGAATGTTTTCTTTTATTACTTCCCGATACAATATTTAACTAACCCTATATCCATTGGTACTACTGCATTTGGGCAACAAATAGCATACAAAAAACATATAAAAAGAGAAG
>NZ_JADOET010000008.1 GCF_015645385.1 Winogradskyella marina | reverse complement strand
CCTGTGATCTCACTATTCTTAAGGCTTAAATCCATTTCTGTTATACCGTCTGGTGTGCCATCGTCACAGACTTCTAATGCTGTTGGTGCGATTACGGTTGGTAAAGGGTTAACGATGATGTCAAAATTTAGACGTGATGTACAACCCGTTATAGTATTAGTAAGAACTGCTGTTATAGTTTGTGGATTGCTGGTATTAGAATAAGATCCTAATATTGGGTTAGTCCCAGTATTTGCATCTGCTGCATTGGCATAATAACTGACAGTAACATTGACTTGCGCTCCTAAAATCTCTGCTGTTTTTGTAGATAAATCGAAAGTCTCTTCTTCGTCTCCTGGTGTATTGTCATCACACAACTCATAGTTGGTGACATCTAAAACTAACGGTTTTGGATTTACAATTAACTGAAGTGGTGTTGTGGCATAACAGCCTGTTGTAGCATTTTCTATACGTGCTATTATTTCTTGAGCACCTGCTTGAGTATTGGTGTAATTGGTTGGTAATGGACTTCCTCCTGCTTCTGCATCGGCTTGGCTATCGTAGTAATTGACGATCATACCTGTCTGAGATCCTATTATTTCTGCATCTTTTACACTAAGGTCAAATTCGGCTATTCCATCTGTATTGTCATCACAAACCTCTAACGGTGTTGTGGTGTTAGCTATTGGGTTTTCTAAAACTTCGAGTATAAGACTATTAACATTATAACAGTTGGTAATGGTGTTTTCTAATCGTACATATATGGTTTGATTGGTTACCGTTGTGTTCATGTAACCATCAAATATCTCAACAGTATCTGTCTCTGCTCCTACTAAGCTTTCATGATAAGACACAGCTACATCTGTTTGTCCGTTTAACAGTTCTGCTTCTTTATCACTTAGTGGAAAGCCTACAAATCCATCAGTATCATCATCACATACTTGCAATGGTGTTACTGCCACAACATCTGGTAGGGCATTTACTATTAAATCGAAGCTTGTAGTGCTATAACAACTTGGGTACGCTGGGTCTTCTACTCTAACATAAATGGTTTCTAAATTAGCTGTTGCGTTTGTATAGTTGGTTGCTATAGCATTTGCGTTGTCGTCAGCGTCATCTTGCGAAATATGAAACGAAACATTATATATTGTAGAATCTTGACCGTTTAAAATAGCTCCTTCTTGACTACTTAAGTCGAAGGTTGCAAAACCATCATTACTCACATCATCACAAACTTCCATATTATCTGGTGTGGTAGCTAGTGCTCTGTCATTTACTACTAAGTTGAAAAGTGCCGTCGCTGAGGCATTGTAACAATCAGAATCTCCTGAACTCTCTACTCTCACGAATATCGGTTGCGGATTTTCTGTATTGGTAAAATCTGATGGTAAAGCTCCATCTCCTGAATCTGCTTCTGCAAAACTTAAATGGTAGGTTACCGTAAAGTCTGTTGATGGTTGAGATCCTAAAATTCCTAAGGTCTGTGAACTCAAATCAAAAGTTGCAGAATCGTCGTTACTTGTATCGTCGCATAACTCTAAGTCTGAAACTGGATTAATAGTAGGTTGACCGGCTACATTTAATGTAAAAGGGAATACTTCATAGCATCCAGTATTTAAATATTCAATTCTAACATAAATCGTTTCACCATCTGTTCCTGTATAATTTCCTGAATCTGCGATAGACGCTGCATCTGTATCTGCATCAGCCTGGGAATTATGATATGTCACCACGAGATTGGAGGCATTTGTGGCACTCGCAAGAACCACAGCTGTATTCGATTCTAAATTAAAAATATAAGGTGGAGTCCCTGTGTCACATACATATAAATCGTTTGGGCTTTCAGTAATAAACTCTGGCAACACATCTATACAAACCTCTTCTGTGTATTCACATCCAAAATCATCAGTAACTCTATAAGTATAGCAAAATTGACCTGCAGTTTGCGGCCGAACTGTAATAATGTTTCCTGCTGTATTTGTTATTGTTGGATCCGTATCCCATGCCTCAGAAGTAATTGTAGGTGTAAATGAAAGTTCTGGAGGTTGAAGATTTGGATCAAACTCAATACTCCATGCAAAAATATGACCGTTATCGGCACTAAGATTATCGATAATTCTAATTGTCCAGTCGCCATTTAAATCTGAACCAATTAAACCATCCAAAGGAGATACTGAACTGTAATTACCTGCAGGCACGAAAGAATCTGTATAAGTATCTGGACCATCTCCATCTACGAACTCTCCACCGCTTTGAATACCTCCAACCAAAGTTGGAAATCCTCCATCTGGCACAAAGCAATATTGATAACCTCTTCCCGGTGTTGTATTGCTACTCTCACCATCAACAGTACCTGTTGCCCAAGGCTCACCTAAATTAGCTGAAGTACCACCTTGGTCATGCAGTCTTACGACTTGTCCTGTAGGTGAAATTATTTCAATATCCAAATCTCCTAAATAGGAATGTTCCATCGTTACACAAATACTTTCTAATTGACTAAGGTCTGTTAGTGTTTGATCAGAATCATAACAATCTACAGTTATAGACGTTTCATAGCTCACTCCGTTTCCGTCTGGTAAAAACGTTACACCACTCACAGGAGGTGTACAGTCATTAATAAACTCAACGGCTTCAACTTCCCCAATAATATCTGTACTTTCACCAAAACAAAGTATCGAATTGGCCGCTTGAGTACCAGTAAAATCTGGTTCGGTGGCAACTTGAATTACTTGGTTTATTAAATTATTGTTTTCACACCCTAACGGGTTTATTGATGTATTTGCATCGCGTATATTTAAATTCACGATATAAACTCCAGGATCTGGATACGAAAATGTTGCTGTTTGACCTGCTGCCGTAGTGCCATCACCTAAATCCCATTCATACGTCGCACCAGTTCCATCGATAGAAAAATCACCACTTCCCGTTAAAGTAATTTCTTCATTTGGACAAACCCAAATATAGTTATCTGAATTAGGGGTTGGACTCGCTGAATCTAACTGAGCATTAATGGTCTGACATGGTGTTAAACATGAAATATTTGCTTCCCATCCGTCTACACTTCCAGAATCACTTGAAATAAATTGAATTGTAATACAACCAGACGTATTGTCTGGTGTTGCCTGTACTAATCCAGGACTATTTGTACCTGAAAATTGACCAAAGGAATCTGCTGCGACAGAGTCTCCATCAAATATCTCCATTACATCTGGAGTCGCACCTAATTGGGTTGTAAATGTTATAAAGTCAATTTTGATTTTCTGACCTGCTGTTTCAGGACAAATCGTCAAAACAAAATCTTCATCATTGTCATAGTTACCAAATTCACCACCCGAATCATAAAAAACACCACCACATTGGTTAACTGTTGCTGTTTGCATATTTATATCTTGAGCCAATAGAAGCGATGAAAATAATAGAGGGATTAGGGTAAATAAATATTTCATAGGATTAATTTTATTGTTATAAAGGGACAAATGTTTTTCGCAATTAATCATTCCCCCTTTTAATAATAGATATATCACTCGAATTCAGAGTATATTTTTATTGATATTGAGACTTTACAATTATGTAATAATTTGTATCATCAACTTGATACATCGCTGCAGATCGTGAATAAAAATTTAATCCGTATTTTAAAGGATTAAAATTGTTAGGATTAAAAGCTTCTTCTTGACTATAATCTAAACCAACTGCCTCAGCCATCTCCGATAATTTAGGACAAGGCTTCTTTTCATTTTCATTAGTAATCAACTTAATTACGACCCTATTTCTAAGAATGTGTTTTATACTTTTAAGTCGATTTGGTTTACTAAAAACAAGTTTTTCCGCAGAATCCCCATAAGCTTCAATGATTTGAGCTCGCTCAATAGCAGTTAATGGCAATTTAACGTTATCCTCATATTTTGCTAATGGTAATGGATTTTTATGATTTGATTGTTGACTAAAAACACATAAAGGCATCAGTATCAACGCAGAAATAAAGAGTAATTTTTTCATAGGTTATTCAGAATATTAGAATTTCGAAAATTAAGAAAATTTTAGGAAACCGATAGTTAATTCGTCAAGGATATTGGCGTTTTAACGGTTTTACTTATATAACAGCTATAATTATAAAACTCCTACCTTAATGAAACTATTTTTATTGTTTATCTTTGCATCTCGTTTTTAAAAACCGGTAACAACAAATTTGCAATGAAAATCGAAAGTGATTTTAACGATATTGATGCTTTAGGAGATGACCACATAGGATCATCGAGCGAAACTCCTTTGAGACCTGACGCTTTTAAGCTTTCAAACACCCAAAAAATAGAAAGCATCAAAGGTGATGTTAAACATATATTAGAAACATTAGGTTTAGACTTAAATGACGATAGCCTTAAAGGCACGCCAAACCGAGTTGCTAAAATGTTTGTTAATGAGATTTTTGGTGGCTTAGATCCTAACAAAAAACCTAGCGCCTCAACATTTGACAATAAGTATAAATATGGTGAAATGCTTGTTGAAAAAAACATAACAGTGTATTCTACTTGTGAGCACCATTTACTTCCAATTGTAGGAAGAGCTCATATTGCGTATATTTCTAACGGAACCGTAGTAGGTCTTTCTAAAATGAATAGAATTGTAGATTATTACGCTAAACGCCCACAAGTTCAAGAACGATTAACCATTCAAATTGTAAAAGAACTTCAGGAGGTATTAGGGACAGAAGACGTTGCTTGTGTTATTGACGCAAAACACTTGTGTGTTAATTCTCGTGGTATTAGAGATATTGAAAGTAGCACTGTAACTTCAGAATTTGGTGGCCAATTCAAAGCGAAAGAAACACGCCGAGAACTTTTAGACTATATTAAGCTGGAAACACATTTCTAACTAGTTTTGTATGACGTTAAGCCGTTTGTTGTTAAGTTGAAATACAATACTTATGCATTTATACTCATTTGAAAAATTAGAAGTTTGGAAAGAAGCTATTCAATTAGCAGTAAAAACGTACAAAACAACAGACCTATTTCCTAAAGAAGAAAAATTTGGATTAATTTCTCAAATGAGACGTAGTTCAGTTTCAGTTTCTTCAAATATAGCTGAAGGCACAGCTAGATTAACAAATAAAGACAAAGCTCATTTTATGACCATGGCATATAGTTCTACTTTAGAATTATTAAATCAGGCTATAATTTCAAAAGAACTAAAATTTATTTCTGATGAAAATTATAAAAATATTAGATTAGATGTCGAATCTATAACCAATAAAATTAATGCGTTAAGAAATCATTTTTTAAAGTAATTTAATCAAATGTTCCTCCTATTCAATCGACTTAACACCTTTACATCAAACGACCCACGATATGCACCTATACAGTAATCAGCAAATAAAAATATACAATACACTTACCGGTGAAAAAGAAGTTTTTCAACCTATAACTGACGGTTATGTTGGCATGTACGTTTGTGGACCTACTGTTTACAGCAATGTTCATTTAGGAAATGTGAGAACATTTATGTCTTTTGATATGATTTTTCGCTACCTAAAACATCTCGGCTACAAAGTGCGTTACGTGCGTAATATTACAGATGCTGGCCATTTAGAAAACGATGCAGATGTAGGTGAGGATAAAATCACAAAAAAAGCACGATTAGAAGCCATTGAACCTATGGAAATCGTTCAACGCTATACCGTAGATTTTCATAATGTATTAAATACTTTTAATTTTTTACCACCAAGTATTGAGCCAACAGCAACAGGACATATTATTGAGCAGATAGAATTAATACAATCTATTATAGATAATGGTTTTGCTTACGTTGTAAATGGTTCTGTTTATTTTGATGTTCACAAATACAATGAGTCTAACGAATATGGTATTTTAAGCAAGCGAAAACTAGAAGATTTAATTCATCATACGAGAGCACTTGACGGCCAAAGTGATAAAAGAAACCCACAAGATTTTGCACTTTGGAAAAAAGCGGAACCGACACATATTATGCGTTGGCCTTCTCCATGGAGTGATGGATTTCCTGGTTGGCACTTAGAATGTACAGCCATGAGCACAAAATATTTGGGCGAGTTTTTCGATATTCATGGTGGTGGAATGGATTTAAAATTCCCACATCACGAATGTGAGATTGCTCAAAATCAAGCAGCAAAAGGACAAGCACCAGTTAAATATTGGATGCATGCTAATATGTTAGAACTTAATGGAGCACGCATGAGTAAATCGACCGGAAATTATATTAATCCGGCTGAACTAATTTCTGGCCATAATGATATTATGTCTAAAGCGTATAATCCAAGTGTAGTGCGCTTTTTTATAATGCAAGCATCTTACAGAAGTGTTTTAGATTTAACAGACGATGGTTTAGCTGCTGCCGAAAAAGGGTTTCATAGACTTATGGATGCTATAGGTTTAATTGACAATCTAAAAACGAGTTCGTCATCTTCATTTAATGTATCTGATTGGAAGCAGAAATGCTATGATGCCATGAACGATGATTTTAATACTCCTATTTTAATTGCTTCACTCTTTGAAGCCGTGAAAATAATAAATCAAATTAAAGATGGTAGTGCTAGTATAACAGCAGAAGACTTGGCTACTTTAAAAGAAACCGTAGAAGCTTTTGTATTTGATATCCTCGGTTTGGTAAATATTTCAAAAGAAAGTACAGGTAGTGATAAATTGACTAGTGCTGTTGAAATTTTAATTGCGCTTAGAAAAGAAGCGCGATTAAACAAAGATTTTGCGCTGTCTGATAAAATTAGAGACGAATTAGCTGAAGCAGGAATTCAACTTAAAGATAGTAGGGAGGGAACTACTTTTACTTTTTAAACTGTTAAGTTGTTAAGTTGTTAAGTTGTTAAGTTGTTAAGTTGTTAAGTTGTTAAGTTGTTAAGTTGTTAAGTTGTTAAGTTGTTAAGTTGAAGGTTTACATAAAAACTCAATTCACATATTGAACGGAACAACTTAATACTTAAACAACTAACAGTAGGACTTCTCTCTAAAAAATAATGATTAAATTGATGTTTCTAACCTAAAACCTGAAACCATGCATGTTTATTCATTCGAAAAATTAAAAGTTTGGCAAGAGTCAATTCAATTAGCAATCAAAACATATAAAACAACTGATTTATTTCCAAAAGAAGAAAAATTTGGATTGACCTCACAAATGAGAAGATGCTCAGTTTCCGTATCTTCAAATTTAGCAGAAGGAACTTCTAGATTAACAAAAAAAGACAAAGCACACTTTATGACTATTTCTTATAGTTCGGCCATTGAACTCTTAAATCAATCTATAATTTCAAAGGAATTAGGATTTATTTCTGAAGATTCATATAAGACTATGAGAAAAGATATCGAATCGATAACAAATAAAATCAATGCACTCCGCAAAAGCTTTTTTACAACTAAACCGTAACCTGTTTTTGCAACAAACGACTCAACAACAAACAAATTAACATACTTTCACATCAAAAAAATCCTAACATATCCTTTCTTATTACTGATTAAAATCTATCAGACCGTAATTTCACCGTTTACACCTGCGACGTGCAGATATCAACCCACTTGTTCTCATTACGCTAAAGAAGCATTAGAAGTTCATGGTTTCTTTAAAGGAGGTTGGTTAGCTGTAAAGCGGATTTTTAGTTGTCATCCATTTGGCGGCAAAGGTTTTGATCCTGTTCCTCCAAAAGAAGATTAATATTACGTTAATCTCATTTTCAATCGGTATCAAAATATTATATTTACGGCATAAAGAGAATTAACTATGTTTTTATTACAGATGGATTGGGATCCTATAAAGTTTATTGATTTAGGATTTTTTAAACTTCACTTTTACAGTCTAATGTGGATAGCAGCCTTTATTTTAGGCTTCTACATTACAAAGCGCATTTATAGAAATGAAGGGGAAACTGATGAATCTTTAGACTCCTTATTTATCTATTCGGTTTTAGGTATTATGCTTGGAGCAAGATTAGGTCATGTAATTTTCTACCAACCAGAATTAATTTCCGAAGACTTTTTTAGCATCTTTTTACCATTCAAGTTTACTGGCGGATTTGAATTTACCGGTTTTCAAGGTTTAGCAAGTCATGGCGCTGCAATAGGAATGATAATTTCTATGTTTCTTTACAATAAAAAGGTATTACACAAAACAGTACTCTGGATTTTAGATCGTGTTGTAATTCCTGTTGCATTAGGTGCTGTATTTGTAAGAATCGGAAATTTCATTAATTCTGAAATTATAGGAAAATATACAGGAAGTGATTTTGGTGTTGTATTTAAACAATTAGGCGAAACTGCACCAAGACATCCGGCGCAATTATATGAAGCCTTTTGCTATGTTTTTGTCTTTTTAATCCTCTTTTATTTCTATTGGAAAACTAAAAAATCGGAACAACAAGGATTTTTATTCGGACTGTTTTTAGTATTGCTTTGGACCGTAAGATTCTTTGTGGAATTTGTAAAAGAAGCACAGAATATAGAGCGTGCGGATTGGGTATTGAATACAGGTCAATGGTTGAGTATTCCGTTTATATTAATAGGATTATACTTTATGTTTATCTATAAACCTAAAACAAAATTGAACTAATGCGTACTCAACTCGTTTTAAAATCTTTATGTATTGTTTTTGCACTAGTGATGTTTTCATCTTGTAAAGAGGAAAAGAAAACAATCTCTACAGACAAAGTTGTTGTTACCTTTAAAAAGGAAGGCACACTGACGTTAAAAAAAGCAGATTCTGATTCTATAATAAAAACTATAGATATTGAAATTGCAGATGACGAATATTCAACCCAAACAGGGTTAATGTATAGAGATAAACTTGAAACTAACCACGGTATGTTGTTTATATTTCCTAATGTACAAATGCGTAGTTTTTATATGAAAAATACTAAAATACCTTTAGACATTATTTATATAGACGAAGCTAAAACCATAGTGAGCTTTCAAAAAAATGCAAAGCCTATGGATGAAACATCACTACCTTCTGAGGCTCCTGCGAAATATGTTTTAGAGATTAACGGAGGATTGTCTGATGCTTGGCAATTGGCAGTTGGTGACAAGATTTCTTTTGAAACTATAGAGTAACGCTCTATTGCACTTTCCTTATTTATTCAATAATTAAGGTATAGAATCTTTTTAATAGTTCTAATTATACAATTTTGTGATACTATTCCTTAACTAGAGGCCTATTCTAGCACATAAGATTAGGACTTATAATTGAATCAAACCGACATTAGAATAGCGACTTACAACCAGTAACCAGCTTCTCATACGCATTGTATTTAAAAAAACAGGATATCGTATGAAGTAGACTTTATCAGGCTTTTATTCAACTCGGAGAATCCAACACTATGGATTTTACACTAAGACATACAAAAACATATCCCTCATTATAACCACGTAACGTTTTAGCATTGTAAACAAAAAAAAATGCCTTCCAATTAAGAAAGGCATTTTTGATATTTAAACTACACTTTGCTTACGCTGAGTGTGTCATTCTAATTATAATTTAAAGCTTAAGCTTCCTCAAGCTCTTCGTCTTTCGCTTTGTCCTTAAGCGCTTCAGTTGCATTACCTTTTTTAGCTGTATCGTACATAATTGGTGTTGCAATAAATACTGAAGAGTACGTACCAACTATAACACCTACGATTAAGGCAAATAATAAATCTTTAAGCGAATCTGCACCAAATAAGAACATGGCTAATAACACTACTAAAGTTGTTAGCGATGTATTTAATGTTCTACTAATAGTACTATTTATAGATTTATTAATGGTTGTATCAAATTTCCAACCTAAGTTTTCATTAAAATACTCTCTAATTCTATCAAATACTACAACGGTATCATTCAGAGAGTAACCAATAACTGTTAAGATTGCCGCAATAAACGTCTGGTCAATCTCCATGCTAAATGGCATAAATCTCCATGTTATAGAATAAATTCCTAATACAATAAATACATCATGGAAAACGGCAGCAACAGCACCAAGAGAGAATTGCCATTTCTTAAATCTAAACAAGATATATAAGAATACAACGACTAACGACCCTAATATAGCCCAAACCGAAGCACTTTTAATATCATCGGCAATAGTTGGACTTACTTTACTAGACATCATTTTACCTATTTTCTCATCACCTGAACCATCTAAAAACTGTTGGTAAGTCATACCTTCTGGTAGATATTTCTGTAATGCCGTAAACAACATTGACTGAACTTCTTCATCTGCTTCAATAGAACTATCCTCAATTTTATACTTTGTAGAAATCTTTAATTGATTTGGTCCTCCAATGGTTTTTACTTCTGCACTTTCAAATACTCCATGAAGATCGGTTTTAACTTCTTCTACACTCATATCTTGTGCAAATCGCACTTGGTATGTTCGTCCTCCAACAAAATCAATACCTTCATCTAATCCAGTTGTAAACAATGATCCTAAACTTCCTACAATCATTATTCCTGAAATCACATAAGCAATCTTACGCTTTTTTAAGAAATCGATATTTACATTTGTAAATAAGTTCTTAGTAATACTTGTTGAGAAATCTAATTTACCTCCTCTATTTACATACCAATCTACTAATAAACGCGTAATAAAAATTGCTGTAAATAGCGATGTTAAAATACCAATGATTAATGTGGTTGCGAATCCTTTAATTGGTCCTGTACCAAATACAAATAGAATTAAAGCCGTTAAACCTGTTGTAATGTTTGCATCTAAAATTGAAGATAAGGCATTAGAGAAACCATCTTTAATAGATTCTTTTTGCGATTTGCCTTTGGCTAACTCTTCTTTAATCCTCTCAAAAATAAGTACGTTTGCATCGACCGATATACCTATCGTTAATACAATACCTGCAATACCTGGTAAGGTTAATACAGCTCCTAAACTTGCTAAGACACCAAAGATTAGTAAGATGTTTAATAACAATGCGATATCTGCAAAACCACCTGCTTTACCATAGTAAAAAATCATCCAAAGTAATACAAATACTAAAGCAATAAGGAAGGATTTCATTCCACTATCAATAGCTTCTTGACCAAGTGATGGTCCAACTTCATCAGCTTGCACAATCTGTGCAGAAGCAGGTAATTTACCAGCTCTTAAAACGTTGGCTAAATCGACCGCTTCAGTTAATGAGAATGATCCAGAAATTTGAGATCTACCTCCTGCAATAGGACCAGATGATACACTTGGTGCAGAATACACTGTATTATCTAAAACAATAGCAATAAACCCTTGAGTTTCGTATGCTTTTTTGGTCATTTCTTCCCAAATTCTAGCTCCTTTAGAATTCATTTGCATACTTACTGCAGGTCTACTTAATTGATCGTAATCTTGATCTGCACTAGTAATTACATCTCCACTTAATTGAGGTTCACCATCTCTGTTACCTTTAATAGCGTACAATTCTGAAAATTCAGAATCTTCATTCTGAAGTCCCCAAACAAACTTTACATATCGCATTTCTGCTGGTAAAGCTGCTCTATTTTTTGAAGAATTTAAATGCTCCATTACCTTATCTCTGTCCTTCGCTAAGAACATACCAACAACAGAACCACCATTTCCGTATCCTTGAATACCTAATGGATTAATATCAGCAACATTAGTAGAATCGGATTCTATTTGCCCTGTTAATTCGTCAATTGCACTAGAGGTTACGTCTTCTTCATTTTCGGTTACATCTGCAACCTCTTTCGTAGCTTCGTTTTTCTTATTTTCTTCAACCAAATTTTGGTTAACTTCCATTAAATAAGGTAAAACTTCTTCCGTTTTATAAGTTTCCCAGAATTCTAATTGAGCTGTAGTTGTTACTAAATCTCTAATACGCTCAATATCCTTAGCTCCAGGTAACTCTAAAAGAATACGACCAGAGTTCCCTAAACGTTGAATGTTTGGAGATGTTACACCAAATTTATCGATACGTTTACGTAATACTTCAAATGCCGAAACGATAGACTCATCAATTTTTGTTTCAAGTATGCCTTTAACTTCATTGTCTGACATATCAAATTTAATCTCGTCACTTAACGTACGATTTGCAAAAATATCTGGCGACGCTAATTTTGTATCTCCTTTAATAGCATCAAAGGCTCTAAAAAAGGACTCCAAGTAAGATTCTTGTGCGTTTGTTTGTAATAATTCAGCATCATCTAACGCTTTATTAAAAATAGGATCTTTACTATTATTTGCTAAGCCTTTTAAGATATCTCTTACTGAAATCTGAAGTATAACATTAATACCACCTTTAAGGTCTAAACCAAGGTTCATAGCATTATTTTCTACATCAGCATAGGTGTATTCTGCAATACCCAAATCGTAAACACCTATAGACTCAAAGTTATCACCAACTTGAACTTTTGACGTTTTTAAAGAATCTAAATAATTAATCGTTTCTAAATTCCTTTTTGTTTGATAATCTTCTTCTGTATCAGCAATTTTTGAAATTGCTGCTGCTTCTGCGTTATCTTCAATTTGATTGGCTTTGAAAGTAAATGATAATTGATAAATACTTACCAAACCAAATAGAAGTGCAAAAAGCTTAATTATTCCTTTGTTTTGCATTGTTATTTTTATTTAATGTCGAAATTTTTTAATCGCGCAAATATAGAGTTTACGCTATAATCCGACAATGTTTTTATATAAATTGATTTTTTAGCTTTATGATTGATAAAAGCTATGTGAAGTGATGTGGAATTTATTTCAGATGATATAATTCCATTTATACGATTGGTCCTGCTCTAACTTCAGGAATGATATAAGAATTATTGTCTGTTACGATCGTCGTTGTTCGACTAAAACAAACAGCAAGCTTGATGGTAAAATTATTTTCAATATGTTGAAATTGATTACCAGAACTATGCGTCTTATGGTATAAAAAACGGTCTGTTTTCTGATTAACTTCTACAACCTGAGTTCGCTCAAAATCCCAATTAAGATTATTACTTGTCTTAATTTCAGTAATATTAAGTTCGTAATCTTTATGGTTTTTATGATCGGGAAAATTATTGGTATGATTTTCGGTTGAATTGTAGGCAATGTTTACATCTTCAACATTAAAAAGTGCATTCTGAATGTGCTCTACAGCAGTAGTGCTATGGTAAATTATTCTAAGTTCTCCGTCGTTCTTTTGACCTATTTGAATGTGTGTAACACCAATACTTTCGAGTTTATTTTGAATAACTTCAATAGCATTTTCTGTGTCTTTTGTAGAAATATCGTCATCAGAAAATTGAATTACAATCTGTTGATTGGGTAGCGTATTTTGCTCTAAGTACGTTCCTAAAAACGCTAAGAGTAAAATTATTAGCCCAAAATGCAGTTTGGTTTTCATGCGCCAAATATAGACAAAAAAATACTCCCAATAAATATTGAGAGTACTTCAGTTCGTATAACGTTTATATCGTTTAGTATAAACCGATTACATACCTTCCATTTTTGTGTACCCTTCAGGTGGAGTTAGGCTTAACTTATCATCTGAAACCGACTCTTCTTTAATCTCAGTAATTTCTGATGTCACTACAATATTTGCTCCCATTTGGTTTATAGTCATAATGAAATAAAGCGGATATCCATTAATCTTACCTCCCATTGCTGTCGTATTGTGGCTGAATGCAGAAATTTGTTCTGTTGTAAACATTTGCATCTCTACATCTTGTCCGTTTTGTTTCATTTTTACAAAGTATTGTTGACACTCGTAACCCATTACGGTTTTTGTTTCATCTCCCTTTTCTACACTTACGTCCTTTAAATCTACTTCGCTTGGCTCAAAAGATTGCAACATATACTTCTTACCCATCCCTTGATCTAATAACATTAGCATTTGCTTTTCTGTACCATCAACAATTATAGTCATGTCACCAGTCATAGGACTACTTGTTTCACTGCGTGACTTATCATCTTTAAAGTAGGTTGTAGCTTGCGAATCTCCCATAGCTTGTAATTGTGCATTCATCTGCTCGTTATCGCTAGACATCGTTTGCTTTGCAATTAAAACTCCCTCATTAAGTTTGTCTTGTGCTACTGCAACAACACTCAACATTAAAGCTAAACTTAGTAATAATATTTTTTTCATAAATTTTATTTTTTTATTTATTGTAAGTAAACAAAAACCTTACCAACAAAATTATGTCAGTAAGGTTTTCGTGTTTGTTATATATTCAATGGCCTATAATTCTAATAAACCATTAGTTTTTTTAACACCTTCAGCACTTGCTTTCATGTGATCTTTTTCAGCATCGCTCAGAGAAACGTCAACAATTCTTTCAATACCATTTCTACCTAATACAACTGGTACACCTATACATAAATCACTTAAGCCATATTCTCCATCTAACAATGTAGAGCAAGGGAATATTTTCTTTTGATCGCATGCAATGGCTTGAACTAGTCCACTTACTGCTGCACCTGGTGCATACCAAGCTGAAGTTCCTAATAATTTTGTTAATGTTGCTCCACCTACTTTAGTATCCTCTGCAACTTGAGTTAAACGCTCTTCAGTTAAAAATTCTGATACTTTAATACTGTTTCTTGTCGCATGTGAAGTTAATGGCACCATACCTTTATCACTATGACCACCGATTACCATACCGTCAACATCACTAATTGGAGCTTCTAATGCTTCAGCTAATCTGTATTTAAAACGTGCAGAGTCTAAAGCTCCACCCATTCCGATAATTTTATGCTTTGGTAAATCTGTAGTTTTATGTACCAAATAGGTCATGGTATCCATAGGGTTACTCACTACGATGATAATTGTATTTGGTGAATGCTCTACCAAACTAGATGATACTGTTTTTACAATACCTGCGTTAATTCCAATTAATTCTTCACGTGTCATTCCTGGTTTACGCGGAATACCTGAAGTAATTACACAAATATCACTATCTGCTGTTTTAGAATAATCATTTGTACTTCCTGTGATTTTTGTATCAAAACCATTTAAAGAAGCACATTGCATTAAATCCATGGCCTTTCCTTCAGCATATCCCTCTTTGATATCTAAGATGACAACTTCTGAAGCAAAATTTTTAATTGCAATATACTCTGCACAACTTGCGCCTACTGCGCCTGCGCCTACTACGGTAACTTTCATTTGTTTTTTTTTATTTAAATTAATGTCGAATGAAATGTGCTATGCACTATTTTTATTCTTATAAAAAGTAGCACAACAACGCATTTCAAGTTATATAGGTTTTTTTTAATATGAAACTAGGTGTTAAATACGACTGTAAATTTACAAATAAAAATACTGTAAACGAAGAAAGCACAAGGGGAAATCTTGTGCTTTTTTGTTAATTTATAGGCTTATACTTCAATTATCTAAATCCAAAATTGACACCTACAGAAAATGCATCAAATTCAGATAAATGATATTCTGCATTAAGTCTAAAAAAACCTAGTTTCAATTTTGTGCCAATAGTTCCCCTTACCGCAGAGACATCACTCGACACAGAAAACGGATCTGTTATTGTTTCAGTAAAGAATATACCATCTGTCACTCTATAATCGCCTAATAGATCTGATTCAGACTTTCCTTTAATATAACCAATTCCACCATAAAAATTAATAACTGGTAATTTTGTGGATGCCAGTACCTGAAATAACCACGTATTGGTATTATTTTCTAAACGTTGGTTTTCGCCGTCTATCCCAGAAGATTCCAAGAGGTTGTAAGAACCATCTAAATGACTATAAGCTACTAAACCCGAAAGTGCCACTGGCCACATTTTACTCGTTGGAAACCAATCTGTAATTTCCATTTGCAAACCTGCTCCATACATACTTAGACTCACATCTTCATTTTCAAATTTAGGAACAAATCTTGCTTTTAATTCAAGACCATTACTAAGTCCTAAGGCGCCTTGGATAAATGCTGTTGGCAACAGATTTGCACTGTTAGACCCAATGCCTTCTGGCAATTCAACCTGCGTAGTTTGACTTCCAAATACAGGATCTTCGTATTCAATCTCAACAAATATAGGTGGATTATTTTCACCTAAAACTGAAGACACCAACTGTGAACTCGGTCCCTGAACAAATTCTACATTATTGTAATCTGCAGTGTTTAAATTAAACGTTTTATGTTCATCTTTAATCAAAGAGGCGTTAACCATTACTGAAATTTCAAAGCCGCCCAAGGGTTTTACTTTTGCCGAATTAAACCAATTGGCATTCATACTATGCATGACCCCGTTAGTGCCAGGAGCTAAATAATCGTTTGTAAAACGTTGTGCATCTTCAATACCGCCAGCAAGCAATACGTCAATATCGTTTTGTGCTTTAACACTGATGGTACATGCACATAAGATGATAAACAGAGCTAATTTTTTCATAAGGTTAAGTTTTTTTATTGTTAACAAATATATAAAATAACTGATTAACACTAAGTTAAGCAGCCGTCATTCGTCTTAGAAATTACATCTAAAACTAATGTTTGGTGTAAACCCTAATGATTCCTTTTTAATTCGAATAGCACTATTGCTATCATTAGGATCTACCTTATAATATGTATTAATCGTATTCTTCCGATCCAATACATTAATAACACCAACTTTTATTGAGGTTTGTACATTATCATTCAGCTTAAATGAATAATTCAATGAGGCATCTAAGCGCATAAAATCCTCTAAGTTTTCGCTATTTGGGCTGTCATAATTTACAAAAGTACTATTCCCACTTTGCACGGTTTCATTACCTTCCACGGGTTTAGTAAAGGGTTGTCCGGATCGCCATATACCTCCTATTGAAGCTTTAAAATTAGGCAAGATATCGTAATTAAATGCTAAGGATACTGAGTGTCTTAAATCGGCATTATTAGGAAATACAGAAGGCTCTAATGTTTTAAATCCATAATCATTAACACTATAAGTATAACTTAGCCATGTGCTGTACTTATGCGCTGTTTTATTCACTAAGAACTCTACACCTTTTACCGTGTAATTTCCTATAGCATTTATAAACTGAAAATTATTATAAAACCCTTGATTAGATACTGTAATACCTTCCACCGTTTTGTAAAAACCTTCTATATCCACCACAAAATTATACTTGTTATACTGAAAACCGAAAGAACCTTGTTTGCTTTCTGAAATAGGTATGGTTTGCTCATCTGCTAAAATCCACCGTCTATTTTCTACTCCTAAGAAATCATCTTGAAAATCTATAATTTGTGTTGCAGATTGGTTTTTAAACTCCCCTAAAAATTTAATCGCAAAATTATTAAACAACTGATAGTGCAAATTCAGTCTGGGCTCTATGATAAGCTTACTAAACTTCTGAAAATAATTTGCACGTACGCCGCCTCTAACAAATAAGGTCTTATTTTTAAACTCTATTTCGCTAAAAAAGGCATGATTTAAAAGGACATCCTTTTTGGTACGACTATAAACCGGATTACTTACTGTAGTCGCATTGAGGATACCAACTTCCGTAAATTGATAGCCGTTTAAAACATTTAAATTATCGTGAATCTTATAGTTTGCTTTTAGTTTTATACCGGTCTCAAGCACTTCATTGGCCTGAATTAATTCTTGGTCAGTTTCTACTCGATAATCAATAGCATCTACATTATACTTTGAATAATACGCGCTTAAATGGGTTTGAAATCGCGCTCCCCATTGCGCTTCCCAATCGCCACCAAAACCTAAGTTTGTCTGTTTTAAATTACTGGTTTTAGATTCGGTTTCATTACTATTGTTGGTGTAACTTTCTTCATAATCGAGGTTATTATTAATCCCAATGACCTGAGCTCTAAACTGATGTTTTTCATTTAAATCATATAACAACTTCGCCGTATAATCGTAAAAATAGAAATCCGAAGCTGTAGCGACCTCATTGATATCTTCGCCATTAGTTGTGAGTTCACTATCTTGAAAACTTCGTTCAAAATAATTTTCATAAGTTGGCGAATTAAACACATCTGTAAATGAACGTCTGCCCGACACATGCAAAGCTATTTTTTTACTAATTGGCACTTCAAAAAACGCATCGGCATGAATAAGATTTGCACCAAAACCTCCAGAGAACGTCTCATTAACCTCATCTTTAGTAAACATATTTACAGTACTAGAAACCCCATCACTAAAAGCACTAGAAGTTCCATTTTTTGTCACGATAACTTTCTCTGTTAAATAGGGATTGTATGCCGAAATAAGACCAAAAAAGTGTCCTGAATGATACATTTTTATACCATCCCACAACATTAAATTTTGGTCATTAGTACCACCACGCACATTTATATTTGCGATACTTTCATTCAAACTTTCTACACCTGGTAAAGCTTGTATAGACTGTAATACATCGGGCTCAGTGAGTCCGGGAAGAATCCCAAATTGTTCCGTGTTTAATTGTGTGCTACCATCTACACGCTGTTGTAAACCGGTAGTTAAAAATTTTGAAATTACAATTTCGTCAAGAACTTCACTTTTGGCCGTCATTGTTATAATGAAACAATCTTTTTGCCCTCGTAAGGACAGGGCTTCAAGCATTTTAGTTTCAAATCCTATATAAGATATAGTAATAGTCGCATCCACTTCAACATCATTCAAAGTAAATTTGCCATTTTCATCGGTTACCACGCCTTTAGTATAGCCTGAAACATATACAGATGCACCGTAAAGCGGTATCGTATCCACTGTTTTTAGAACACCACAAATGTTAATTGTTTTTTCAATGGTAGAAATAGTTATATAACGTTCCGTTAAAAACTTAAAATGTAATAAAGTGGTCGCATTCAGGTCAGAAATAATCGTTGTTAAGGACGCTTCATCATTTGGTCGTTCTACAACTATATGGTTTACTGCTTCTGAGGTATAAGAAAACTTTACATCAAATTTAGCCTCTAATTCTGGGATTAAATCAGCCAATGCTATTTGTGCTTCAGTTTGTGCATTTGTAGCAAAACTGAGGACAAAACAACCTAAAATGCAAAGTACTTTATTGAGACTCATAATTATAGAATTCAACCTTATTCCCTTCTATTTTATAACTCAATTTCAAAGGAATAGTTACCGACTGTAAGGCAATATTTTTATCATTATGTGTAAAACTTCCCGAATATAAACTAGAGGTGTTTACAGATTCGGCTGAAATAACCATATTGTATTGAATTTCTAATTCATCTATAACTTGCCAAAGCGGTACATTATCAAAGCTAGACTCTTGGACTAACCAAGCTGGATTCTCAGAATTAAAATCTTTAACCACAATTTGTTCACCTTTAACTACTCTAAACGTTTTTCCAGGCGTTAATATTGTTTTCTTATCCTTATAGGCTACTTGCACCGACCCTTCGTAACATTGCACTTCAAAATAATTGTCACGTTCTTTTACATTAAACTGTGTTCCTAACACTTGTATTGTCCCAACATCGGTATGTACTGTAAATTTTTTACCTTTAGTAACCTTAAAAAAAGCTTCACCATCTAAATCTAAATTTCTATTTTTTTTCCAATCTTTTTTATCAAATTGCAATTGAGATTTAGCATTTAAAATGACCTCAGAATCATCTGGTAGATTTAAAACTTCGGTTTGTGCTATAGCGGTTGAGTAGGTCGTTGTATTATTAAAAAACAACGCATAACCTACCCCAAGCATCACTACTAAAATAGCGGCAATTCTTATAAATAATTTAAAATTTAAAGGTATAACCTTGGTACTATCCTTTCCTAAAGGTCGCTTTTTAAAGTCTTCTAAAGCTTTTTGAGCATCAATTTGAGGAACTTCAAATTGTTTGGCATAAAACTGTGATTTCTCTAAACTCGAAAAGTCCTCATTAGGGTACCGTTCTTTTATGGTTTCCGTAGAAATTTCACCATTAAACCATTTTAATATGTCGCTTTCTTTATTCATGATTTTGAGCTATTCTATAATAAGACACGCCAACTGATGTTTACCCTACAAAAGGTTTCTAATTTTTCTTAAATATTTACATCATCCAGTTTTTCTCGTAGGGCTTTAAGTGCGCCTGACATTCGTTTTTCAACGGTTTTTTGAGAAATATTGAGTAACTCGGCGATTTCTCTATATTTTTTATCCTCTATTCGGTTTAATAAAAAAACTTCGCGCTGTTCATCACTCAAACCTGTAATTACAGACTGTAGTTTCTTTTTAAATTCCTCTTCTTCTAAAAGGTATTCTGGGTTTAAATTTGTTTTGTCTAAATAGGGCGATGCTTTAGCGTAAGACAAGACTACTTTTTGGTGCCTAACCACATTTAAAAACAAATTATTTACCGTGGTAAACACATAGGATTTCGCTTTATTAAAATCGACCTGAGCACAATTTTCCCATACTTTTGCAAAAGCATCTTGCACCAAATCTAGAGCCTGTGCTTTGTCTCCACATTTATAGTAGGCAAAATTACTGAGCGCTTGAACGTGATGTAAATAAAATGAATTGAAGTGTTTCTCTTCACAGAGTTTAGACAATGATTTACTCATAAAATAGAATTACAAGACTATAGGCGCAAAAATAAACATAAAAAAATCAAATTATTACACACTAATAATCAACTAACTACAACTGAATTAATAAAATATTTAAAAAAATCGTAGGGTAAACAGGCACATAAGGGTCTTAACTATAGAAAGCGTAAAACACGCTATTTAAGTTTTAAAATGTATAACCCAAAAAAAATCAATAGTATGAAAACCTCAAAATTCTTAACCGCATTAGTATGTATGTTTGCTTTAGCTTTCACTTCTTGTCAAGATGAAATTGACAGTGAAAATGGCGACAACCCAAACACCAATTCTGCCAACTCTACAACCGCAAGTAACCTAGAACGTTCTGCTATGTACGATGGTAGTTTTGACGACTTTTTAGATGGCATGTCTTGTTCATCCGTATTATTACCTGTAACTGCTACGGTTAATAACACGCAAGTAACCTTGATTTCGGAATCAGATTACAGCTTAGTTTTAGATATTATTGGCGAATTTACAAATGATGATGACAGCGTTGTATTTCAATTTCCGATAACAGTTAGATTAAGCAATTATACAGAAGTTATTGTCACCAATCAATCTGAATTTGACGAATTAATGGAAGCTTGTGAAACTGCCGAAGACGAAGCAGAAAGTGCTATAAATTGTTTAGACATTGATTTTCCAATAACCATTTTAACTTATGACGCTAATATAGAGCAAACAGGAAGTGTTGTTATTGAATCTGAACAACAATTATACGCCTACATGAATAATTTTGACGATGCCGCTTTCTTTTCCGTAAACTACCCTATCACTGCGACATTAAATAGCGACACTGTTGTAGAAATTACAAGTGATGCCGATTTAGAAGCGCAAATTATTGAGTGTATTGCTATGGATGACGATATGGAAGATGCCGAGGACCAAGCTGAAGACATAGAATCTATTTTAATTGAAGGTGTGTATACCATTGATGCCTTTGTAACTGCTGGGGTAGATACTGCTAATGAGTTTAGCGACTATACTTTAAATTTCGCTAATGATTTAACAATTACCGCAGTGCACACCACAAACTCAGCAATTTCGGAAGTTAACGGAACTTATGAAGTAGCTTCAGAACTCGATGTTTTTATTTCATTAACGTTTTCTGAAAACGCTAATTTTGAATTATTAAATAACACTTGGGAAGTAACAAGTTATTCTGAAAATACAATTTCCCTACAGAGTACTACAAATGCTGCAGTAACCTTGGTTTTAGCCCAAATATAAATCCAATGATGCATTAGTTTCGTACATGTTATGGTAAAGCAGCTACATTAGGTGTAGCTGCTTTTATAAAATTAAATACAATGAAAATTTACAACTATTTAGTCGCATTTTTAGGATTCGTTTTGGTAGCGAGCTGCTCTAAAGAAAACGCTGAGACCATCTCAGAAAACCAAAATACAGAGGTTAACCTCAACAGGCAGGCCACAGGAAGTTCTGCGCATGATTTTTTATCAGACAACACGTTTACAAGTCTTCTTATAGAACTTGTTTATGCAGACGGCTTTGAACCTAATGATGCGAGTATTGCTAATTTTATTTCTTTTATAGACGACAGAACTTATAAGCCTAATGGAATTACGGTTGAAAAAAGAGCAATTACATCCCCAGGTTTTGAAAATTATACGGTTCAAGATATTGCGGATATTGAAATTGCGCATCGTAACAATTACAATACCGAAAACCAATTGACGCTTTGGGTCTTTTTTGCCGATGGCCAATCTGCCTCTAATACGGATAGTAATTCGGTTTTAGGCACCGCGTATTGGAATACCTCGTTTGTAATTTATGAAGCCACTATTCAGAATCTGAGTAATAGTCCTTTTGAACCCGACCGAACGCTATTAGAAACCACTGTAATCACTCATGAGTTTGGGCATATTCTCGGCCTCACCAATCTAGGCACACCAATGGAAACTGCGCATGAAGATACCGAACATCCTAAGCATTGTGACGATGAAGATTGCCTTATGTTTTGGGCTACGGAATCTTCAACAGGGCTAGATGCTATGGTTAATATGAGCTCTGCCCCAGACCTAGATAGCGCTTGTATAGATGATTTAAGAGCTAACGGCGGAAAATAATAATTAACAAACTAATATTTAAAATAACACAATCATGAAAAATACAATTTTAACTCTATTTACAGCTTTGTGTATCGTGAGCACACTACAGGCACAAGATAGTTTGGACACTTATAAAAACAAATCTAATGCCGGCTTAAAGTTTGGCTATAATTTAGCGGCTGTAAGTTTTGATGAAGATAGTGAAACTGGTCAACGCCATGGTTTTCACGTTGGTTTTTATGGCGAATCTTTTGCCTCTAAGCATATTGCCATTCAAGTGGAATTACTGTATTCGCAACAAGGGTATGAGGTAAAAGACAATAGTGGCACATTTACACAGAAATTAAACTACATTAACTTGCCCTTAGTTTTAAAAATCTACCCTTCAGACAATTTCTTTTTAGAAGCAGGACCGCAGGTTGGATTCGCCATCTCTCATAAAGAAGAGTTTGACAGTAGCTTTAACCTTTTTGATACCGAACAAGAATTTGAACCCAGCCGTTTTGATTGGGGAATGAACTTTGGTGGCGGATTTAAAACCGATTCGGGTGTAAGTTTAGGCGTGCGATACCATCTTGGATTAGGTGATATTTACGACGAAGGAAGTCCTAAAAATAGAGTTTGGCAATTCTCACTAGGATTTGATTTTTAAGCAAAAAAAAACGCATTTTTAAAATGCGTTTTTTTTTGTTTATAAGTGAACTTATTTAAGCATCAATATTAGCATAAACAGCATTCTTTTCAATAAACTCTCTACGTGGTGGCACTTCATCTCCCATTAACATAGAGAATACACGGTCTGCTTCTACTCCATTATCAATATGGATTTGACGCAATGTTCTAAACTCAGGATTCATTGTAGTATCCCAAAGTTGCTCGGCATTCATCTCTCCAAGACCCTTATAACGTTGTATTTTTGCTCCATCACCATACTGCTCCATTAAAGCAAATCGCTCTTCATCATTCCATGCATATTCTTTTTTCGCTCCCTTCTTCACCAAGTATAAAGGCGGTGTAGCAATATAAATATGCCCTTTTTCAATTAACTCCTTCATGTATCGGAAAAAGAAGGTTAAGATTAAAGTTTCAATATGCGCACCATCGATATCGGCATCACACATAATCACAATTTTATGGTATCTTAATTTTGAAAGATTTAAAGCCTTACTATCTTCTTCGGTACCAATGGTAACACCCAAAGCCGTAAACATGTTTTTAATTTCTTCATTTTCAAAAACCTTATGCGTCATCGCTTTTTCTACATTAAGAATCTTACCCCTTAATGGTAAAATGGCTTGAAAATTTCTATCTCTACCCATTTTTGCTGTTCCACCTGCAGAATCTCCCTCTACTAGGTAGATTTCACATTTTTCAGGATCTTGCTCAGAACAATCTGATAATTTCCCAGGTAAACCACCGATACTCATTACGGTTTTACGCTGTACCATTTCACGAGCTTTTTGAGCTGCATGACGTGCTTGAGCAGCCAAAATCACTTTCTGAACTATGGTTTTAGCATCCTCAGGATTTTCTTCTAAATAATCTGTTAGCATTTCAGAAACCGACTGACTTACAGCGGCTGAAACTTCACGGTTTCCTAATTTGGTTTTGGTCTGCCCTTCAAACTGTGGTTCTTGAACTTTTACCGATACAATAGCAGTTAAACCTTCGCGGAAATCATCACCAGACACATCAAACTTTAACTTGTCTAACATACCAGATTCGTCAGCATATTTTTTAAGTGTATGCGTTAAACCACGACGAAAACCAGAAAGGTGTGTTCCTCCTTCATGGGTATTAATATTATTTACATACGAGTGTAAATTTTCTGCATAAGAGGTATTATAAACCATAGCAACTTCTACAGGCACACCATTTTTTTCACCTTCAAAAGAAATAACATCTTTCATTAAAGGCTCACGGTTGCCATCGAGAAACTTGATAAATTCACTTAATCCTTCTTCAGAATGAAATGTTTCGCCTTCAAACTCTCCATCTTCTTTCTTATGACGTTTATCTATTAAATGAATTGTAATCCCTTTATTAAGGTAAGCTAATTCACGTAAACGACTTGCCAATGTATCATAGCTATACTCTAATATTTGTGTAAAAATCGTTGGATCTGGTTTAAAGGTTACAATCGTACCTCTTTTATCGGTATCACCAACCTTTTTTACAGGGTACATGGCTTTACCACGCTCATATTCTTGTTCCCAAATCTCTCCTTTTCTGTAAACCGTAGCTTTTAAATGCTCAGATAATGCATTTACACAACTCACACCAACACCGTGTAATCCACCAGAAACCTTATAAGAATCTTTATCAAATTTACCACCTGCACCAATCTTAGTCATTACAACCTCTAATGCAGAGACGCCTTCTTTTTTATGTAAATCTACAGGAATACCACGACCATCATCTTCTGTGGTAATAGAATTATCCTCATTAATAATTACGGAAATATTATCACAGTGACCAGCTAAAGCTTCATCGATAGAGTTATCAACCACCTCATAAACTAAATGGTGTAAACCACGTACGCCTACATCTCCAATATACATGGAAGGACGCATACGCACATGCTCCATACCTTCTAAAGCCTGAATACTGTCTGCGGAATAATTATCCTTGTTAAATTCTTCTCTTTTTTCGCTCATTATCTTGAATAAATTTTAGTTCTTTTTTGTCATTTTTAATGAGACCTCGTTCTTCAACGGGATCGATTCGGCCTAATAAACTTTCTCACATAGTGTCTTGAAAATTCTAAACCTAATTGACATAAAAAAAATGACACGTTTGTATCATTTTTGAATACTAACAAATATACGATTTTAAAGTGCTTTTTAAAAGCTTTTTACGGAATGAAGACGATAATTATCAACATTTGTTAATTACCTAAAACAGCCTTAGAAGTGCTAAAAAGTAGCTTAAATTTGATTTAGACGATTTAAAACTCATCTCAGCATCCCTAAAATCAGAAAACGCCTTACAAGTGAGATTTTGAAGTTAAAATTATAGTAAAAAATTACACATTTCGTCTTTTCTAAGCGTTTCAAGAGAACAAAATTGTCCTGTAATAGCAAGTCATGTCTTTACAAAAGCTGAAGGAATAGCTGATATGTAGCCACAAGTATTGCCTCAATATAATATTCATTTTCGCCCAACCAGCTTGTAGTAGAAGGAATTAAAGACAACCATACCAACGAATGCTAGTTCGCTCACGGTTTGCTCCCGTTTATCTTCTGAGTAAATTGAACTGAATGATGATGATTATTCCAATAAACATCGATATAAATAGAGCTTAACAAGTAACTTATAAATATTAGAGCTACAGCTAATAAACTTCAAAAAGCGGTATCTTCTAGAGCTTTCAACTCTAACACCATAATAGTAATTACAATCGTTAAAACACCATTGCTAAATGCCGCTTTTCCTGCTTTAATAACTTTATTTTTTCTATGATTTTTTCAAACCATAACTAACTGCCAAACCGCTTAGGTGTTGGCAAAGGAATACGGACCGTTTCATTGATCACTTTCGGAAACCTATCGGCTTTCCAGTCTTGCTTTGCTTTTTCAATAAACGCTTTGTCTGATGCTACAAAATTCCATTCAATAAAACGCTCTTCTGGAAATGCATCTCCACCAAAAATATAAATGATTGAATTGGCTTGAATTTCAAAGGCACACAAAGTGCTGTCTTTTGCTACTAATAATTGTTTTGACTCATATGTATGCCCATCACTTTTAATACTTCCTTCTAAAATATATAGGGCACTTTCACCATATAAATATTCACCGATTGAAATGGTTTTAGTTTCACTAGATTTTATTTCAATAAAATAAAGAGGACTATATACAGGCACTGGTGATTTTTTGCCAAAAGCTTTACCTGCAATAAGTTTAAAACTAACCTTATTATCTTCCCAACTCGGAATGTCATCTGCAGAAACATGTGTAAAAGATGGTTCGCATTGCTCATCTGCTTTGGGTAAGGCTACCCAAATTTGTAAACCATGAAGCATTTTTTTTGAATGGCGCAAATAGTCTGGAGTTCGCTCTGTATGTACTACGCCTTTTCCTGCTGTCATCCAATTTACGGCTCCTGGTTTTATTTCAATTTCCGTTCCTAAACTATCACGATGCATAATAGAACCTTCAAACAAAAATGTTAAGGTAGATAAGCCAATATGTGGATGCATAGCAATATCCATGTTTTCAGAATCACTTAGACAAGCCGGCCCCATGTGATCTATAAAAATGAAAGGCCCAACCATACGTTTTTGTCGAAATGGCAATAAACGCCCAACCATAAAATTACCAATATTGGCAGCGCGTTCTTCTATAATAAATTTAGTGTTAGACATAGTTACAGGTTGTTGTCCCCTTTTAAACGCACATCTATTCTGCGTTTATAATCCGGATGTTTTTTATCTTGATTTTCAATATATTTTAGCGTTTTGTCAACCACAGTGCTTGCAGCTCCTGTATCAATTTAAACCAGATTGCACTTTGGTATGAAAATAACGCTACTCAATGACTCTTCTCTTTATATTGGATAAAAGTCACGTTAGTATCAATCTCTAATTAGAAACACTTATTGTCTTCGTTTTTGCGAAGTGGTATGTTTTAAATTCGTCTCTCAATTCTTAAAGATATAAAAAAGTAGTTCAAAAAAAATGAACTACTTTTTATAATTACTAATCCTCTAAATACCCAAATTTACCAGTATTAAAGTCTTGAAATGCCTCAATAAGCTCCTCTTGTGTATTCATCACAAAAGGACCATGTGCTGCAATGGGTTCATTAATAGGCTCACCACTTAACACTAAAATTACGGTATCATTTAATGCTTCAACAGTAAAGGTCTCGCCATTATTGCTAAACATCACAAAATGATCTTGAGGTGCATTGGTATCTCCATTCACTTTAGCATCTCCTTCTACCATTAACAAGGCTGTTGTATAGTTTTCAGGAAAAGACAATTCCGTCTTTGCACCTTTTTTGAGCTTTACATTAAACATGTTTATAGGCGAAAATGTAGATGCCGACCCTTTATGACCTTCATAGTTTCCTGCAATCACTTCTACTTCTCCTCCATTGTCCGGTAAAGCGACTTTCGTTATCTCTGAATTTACGATGGCTTGGTATTTTGGAGAGCTCATTTTATCCTTTGCTGGCAAATTCACCCATAATTGTACCATTTGAAACTCGCCACCTCTTTTACTCCATTCGGTTTCATGAAATTCTTTGTGTAAAACTCCTGAAGCGGCTGTCATCCATTGCACATCACCTTCACCAATAATACCTCCACCTCCAGAACTATCATCGTGTTCAACGCGACCTCTATATGCAATGGTAACCGTTTCAAAACCTCTGTGAGGATGCACACCAACACCTTTTGGTTGGTTTGTTGGTGGAAAATTATATTTTGAATTATAATCTAGCATAATAAACGGATCCATACGTTGCATGGTTGATGTTCCTGGAATGAAATTATGGACTCTAAATCCATCACCTACAAAATGTGGTGTTCCTGGTTGGGTTACTTTTTCTATACTTCTTAATTTATTAGTTTTCATAGTTCTATTTTTTTTAATTAATACTATTTGCCAATTTTATTTCGAATGAATTGTCCAAATAGTTACTTTGTGTGTTTGGCTTGTTTTTTCTCCAATAGGACGTCTTAACAGTTTCAGATATCGTCTTATTATCAGTATATTCTACCAAAGTGGCATCGTCATATAAAATGGATATCACCTTACTTAATTTACTTTTATCTTCGATATTAAATGACTTAGATATTGCAACCACATTATAAGCTTGTTGTTGTAATTTTTCAATGGCCATTTCTACAGCATTTACAGTAGAAACTTTCCAGTTTAAAACTTTTGGAATAGTCGTGTCTGTAGTGACCACTAGTACTTTTAAATGTCTCATAATTTATCCTTTCTATTATTTACTGTAAAACTACAGCAACAATAAGAGGCTTGCATTGACATTTGATAAGAAGTAAAACCTTTAAACTAGTAAAGTAGAATTTCTAGGGTTTAAAGTTTTCGTTTGCTAATGCTTTGCGCACTCTACTCAAACTTTCTGGTGTGATTCCCAAGTAAGAAGCAATCATCCATTGTGGCACACGCAACATAATATCTGGATACATATTTACAAATTCTAAGTATCTAGCTTTTGCAGTTGCTCCAATTAATAAAGTAACTCGTTTATATAAATGCCGAATATGATTTTGTAGTAATTTTTCGTTTTGAATTCTAAAATTTGAATTGACCTTTACAACTTCACTGATAAAGGCATCATCTAATACGACTGTTAATGTATCCTCAATAGCATCAATATAATAGGTTGAAGGCTCTTGAAAAAACACACTTCCACGATCACTAACAATCCAACTCTCCGTAGCGAACTGTAGAATATTTTCTTTTCCTTCTTCATTTAAAGCATAAAACCGAAGCACTCCTTGTTCTACAAAGAATGAGTGCGAACAAACCTCACCAGCTTTTAATAAAAACTCATAACTGGTAACTGATTTCGTTTTTATGAAAGGTTCTACTTGTGAAAATTCTTCTTCAGACAAGCCTCCTTTTTCGATAAGAAATTTTCTAAAATTTGGTAATGACATTATTTCAAACTAAGATTATGAAATTACGACAATACTGTGTAAAAAAAAAGACCTACCTTATTAAAAGATTGGTCTTTTTTCTAATTAGCTTTTTTAATCTAAGCTTTTACATAAGAATCTGAATGCACATTAGCAATTGCTCTACCAGAAGGATCGTTCATGTTTTTAAAAGCCGCATCCCATTCTAAAGCTGTAGCTGTACTACAAGCAACACTTGCTTCTTGAGGCACACTCAATGCTGCCGCATCACTAGGAAAATGCCCTTCAAAAATAGTTCTGTAATAATACTCTTCCTTGTTTAAAGGTGTGTTAATTGGAAAACGGAATTTCGCATTTTCTATTTGCTCGTCTGTTACTTCATTTTCAACGAGTTCTTTTAAGGTATCAATCCAACTGTAACCGACTCCATCACTAAACTGTTCCTTTTGTCTCCAAGCGACACTTTCTGGAATGTAGTCTTCAAATGCTTTTCTAATTACCCATTTTTCCATACGCTCTCCATTGATCATTTTATCTTTTGGGTTAATGCGCATGGCCACATCCATAAATTCTTTATCTAAAAATGGCACACGACCTTCAATTCCCCAGGCCGCTAAACTTTTGTTTGCTCTTAAACAATCGTACATGTGTAATTTATCTAATTTACGCACCGTTTCTTCATGAAATTCTTGTGCACTTGGAGCCTTGTGAAAATATAAATAACCTCCAAACAACTCATCAGCACCTTCACCAGACAATACCATTTTAATTCCCATCGACTTAATAACTCGCGCCATTAAATACATAGGTGTTGACGAACGGATTGTGGTAATATCGTAAGTTTCTATATTGTGAATAACATCTTTAATCGCATCTAAACCTTCTTGAATGGTAAATTTTATTTCATGATGCACAGTTCCAATATGATCGGCTACTTTTTTAGCAGCTGCTAAGTCTGGAGATCCTTCTAGTCCTACAGAAAAAGAGTGTAATTGCGGCCACCATGCTTTTTCTTTATCATCGGCTTCTACACGTCGTTCAGAATATTTTTTAGCTATAGCCGAAGTTACAGATGAATCCAAGCCACCAGATAATAACACTCCATAAGGTACATCACTCATTAATTGTCTGTGTACAGCATCTTCTAAGGCTTGTTTTACTTCAGCAACACTGGTTTCGTTTTCCTTTACGGCTTCGTATTCTGACCAGTCGCGTTTGTACCATTTTACAAATTCACCATCTTTACTAGACATATAATGCCCTGGAGGAAATAATTCAATTTTAGTACAAATACCTTCTAAAGCTTTTAATTCTGAAGCGACATAAAACGTTCCGTTTTTATCCCATCCTATATATAAAGGAATAATTCCCATATGATCTCTAGCCACAAAATATTCATCTTTTTCTGCATCATAGATAGCAAAACCGAATATTCCATTCATATCATCTACAAAGTCAACTCCTTTTTCTTGGTATAAGGCTAAAATGACTTCGCAGTCACTTTCAGTTTGAAAGTCATAATCTGGAAACTGAGATCGTAATGCCTTATGGTTGTAGATTTCCCCATTTGCTGCTAAGATTAATTTTTTATCTGGACTGAACAAGGGTTGTTTTCCAGAAGCTGGATCTACAATCGCCAAACGCTCATGAGCCATAATCACTTTATCATCACTATAGATTCCGCTCCAGTCTGGTCCACGATGACGGATTGTTTTTGCCATCTCTAAAACCTGTGGTCTTAAATCATCTACTTTTTGCTTTATATCGAACGCACATACTATTCCGCACATAACTTTTTATTTTTTTTATTAGGCTATACTTAAATTCAGCCTTTCATTATTAATTACAGGACAAATATGAACTTAAACTTTCATATTAAAAACACAAACACGTTTAATGGTTTCATTTTGTAATTTTATTAACCATATTAACACTAAACTAAAACTAACCCATCTTAATATTATTAGTTTTACTATGAATTTGTAAATTTTAATATTTAATTACGACTATTCGCTGAATTAAAAACTATTTTTAACAAAACCAAAAACACATTATTTCTTATGAAAACATCAAACGTATTGACTTCGATTACTTTCGCATTTTTAATGGTATTGACATTAAATGTTGGTGCGCAAGAATTTAAGGACTTAGACAAAAGCCCTATGGATGCTGCTTCTTTTCCTGCCGATTATAAAGACTCAAACAAGCTAATTAAAATTACTTATAGTCGTCCACAGTTAAAAGACCGTTCTGTAAGTGAATTAGCAAAAGAAGGTGAAGTGTGGAGAACAGGTGCTAACGAAGCTGCTGAACTTACACTTTATAAAGACATGAAAGTAGGAGGTACTGAAGTAAAAGCAGGAACTTATACATTTTACGTTATTCCTGGACAAAAAGAATGGACAGCTATCATCAGTACTGACCTTAATGTTTGGGGAAGTTACTTCTACAACAAAGAGAATGATGTAGCACGCGTAACTGTACCTGTGACTAAAGGAAAAGAGTCACTAGATGCTTTTTCTATTGCTTTTGACAAGGGTGACGACGCCTTAGAAATGCATTTAGGATGGGGAACTGTTAGAGTTGCCGTCCCTTTTAAGATGTAATTGTTAGACGTTAGACAAAAATCAAAAAAGTTCCGAGAATTATAAATCTTCTCGGAACTTTTTTATTTAATTCTTATTCGAATCGCACTAATACCTAATACCTAATACCTAATACCTAATACCTAAACTTACGGTATATTCAAATATTTATGCGTCTGTAATGATACTTTCCATTTAGGATTTGCCATTACATAATCTACAATCAATGGCATCATCTTATCGCGCTTACTCCACTCTGGCTGTAAATACAAAATGCAATCCTTATTTACTTTTGCTGCTTGTTCTTCCGCAAATCTAAAATCGTCTTTATTAAAAATAATACATTTTAATTCGTGTGCTTTTTCAAAAACTTCATCTGTTGGTAACTTCATTTTTTTAGGCGACAAACAAATCCAATCCCACTCACCTGTTAACTTATATGCGCCAGAAGTTTCAATATGTGTTTGTACACCTTTCGCTTTTAATTGCGCTGTTAACGGTCCCATATCCCAAGTTAAAGGCTCTCCACCTGTTACAATAATGGTATCACTATACTTTACGGCATTTTCAACAATTTTCTCAGTTTCAGTAGGAGGATGCAATTCAGCCAACCAACTTTCTTTAACGTCGCACCAATGGCAACCCACATCACAACCACCAATTCTCACAAAATACGCTGCTGTTCCTTTGTGGAAACCTTCACCTTGAATGGTATAAAACTCTTCCATTAAAGGCAGCAATAATCCTTTATCTATTAACTCTTGTCGTTCTCGTCTTGTCATAAGGATGCAAATATATTAATAAGTATGCAGTATTTAGTTGCAGTGAACAGTAAACTCTACGCAATAGTTCAACATTTATTCATAGAGACTTAATATTTTGTCATATTTACTTTGCAATACGAAGACTGTGACTGAAAACAATTTCATACTTGATTAAAATTACATTATTTTTATCCAAATTTTCTGATTAATGAAAAACTCTGAAGCTTTTATAAAAGACATTAACGATGGAAACACGTTTAAAGGCGAATTTATTACCTTAGGTTCTGCCATGTTAGATGGTGAAACTAAGACCAATACTTTTGTAAAGGTTCCATTAAAAACCATGAACAGACATGGACTTATTGCTGGTGCAACTGGTACAGGAAAAACAAAAACGCTTCAGGTTTTAGCCGAAAATTTATCTGAAAAAGGTGTACCTGTTTTATTAATGGACATCAAAGGAGACTTAAGTGGCTTAGCAAAGGCAAGTGAAGGACATGCAAAAATTGATGAACGACACGAACAAATAGGCTTACCTTTTGAACCTAAAGCTTTTCCTGTTGAAGTTATGACCTTGTCCGAACAAGATGGAGTTCGCTTAAGAGCAACGATCAGTGAATTTGGTCCTGTTTTAATTTCAAGAATATTAGATGTTACTGAAACCCAAGCGGGAATTATTTCTGTGATTTTCAAATATTGTGACGACAACCATTTACCTTTATTGGATCTTAAAGATTTTAAGAAAATCCTACAATATGCTACAAATGAAGGCAAAGAAGAGTTCCAGGAATCTTATGGTCGTATTTCAACAGCATCAACAGGAGCTATTTTAAGAAAAATAATAGAAATTGAACAACAAGGTGGTGATTTGTTTTTTGGCGAAACCTCTTTCGATACTCAAGATCTATTACGAATTGATGAAAACGGTCGTGGTTTTATAAATATAATAAGACTAACAGATATTCAAGATAAGCCAAAATTATTCTCAACATTTATGTTGAGTTTATTAGCTGAGATTTATTCAACGTTTCCCGAACAAGGAGATAGTGGAAGACCAGAGTTAATTATGTTTATTGACGAGGCTCATTTAATATTTAATGAAGCTTCGGACGCCTTATTATATCAGATTGAAAGTATTGTAAAACTCATTCGAAGTAAAGGAGTTGGTTTGTATTTTGTAACTCAGAATCCAACCGATGTTCCAGAAGCCGTTTTAGGACAGTTGGGCCTAAAAGTACAACATGCCTTAAGAGCATTTACTGCAAAAGACAGAAAAGCGATTAAATTAACGGCTCAGAATTATCCTGACACAGAGTATTATGATACAGCAGAAGTTTTAACATCCTTAGGAATTGGAGAAGCCTTAGTTTCAGCATTAGATGAAAAAGGAAAACCGACACCATTAGCGGCGACAATGTTGCGTGCACCAATGAGCCGAATGGATATTTTAACGGAAGCTGAATTAGGCGGATTGTTATCGCAATCTCAACTGGCCAAAAAATACAATCAAGAGATTGACCGAGAAAGTGCTTACGAAATGCTAAATGAAAAAATTAAGCAAGCCGAAGCCGAAGAAGCGAAACAAAAAGCCAAAGAAGAAAAAGAAGCTTTAAAACGCGCAGAAAGCAAAAAACAAACCCGATCTACTAGAGCTAGAAGTAACAGAATGAATCCAATTGTAAAGGTTCTAACTAGTGCAACCGTAATCCGAGGAGTTTTGGGAATAATAAGTAAAATGATTAAATAGACACTAACTTTTTGAAATGAAAAACACCTTATTTACTGTAACTATATGTGCACTTTTAATAACTAGCTGCACAAAAGACAAAGCGCAAAATCCGTTTGAAATTGCTAAAAACCACATTGGTTTATTAACAGATTCTACTCAGGTAAAAGAATTAGATGCTATTTATAGTAAGGACTCTATTGTTAGATACGTTTCTGGCGATGATTACATAGGATCGGTAAACACCATTGAAGTTTATGAAAAAGGAGGCAAAAAACTCTTAGACCTAACACCTAGAAAAGCCAAAGATTCTACCTCTGTTATTAAGAGTGTAAACATTATTGATTCGCGTTACAGCACCAATAAAAAGATATCAAACTTAAGTACATTTAAAGATATTAAGGCTGCTTATAAAATTTCAAAAATTGACAATTTAATTAATGTGATTGTGGTATCGGTTAATGAAATAAACGCCTCTTTTACAATTGATAAAAAAGAATTACCGGCAAGTATGCGTTTTGATATGGATATGGCCATTGATCCTATTCAAATTCCTGAAAAAGCGAAGATTAAATACTTTATGATTCATTGGTAAGCGACGTTTAGCAGTCTTCCATTAATAGCAAACATTTAAAATATGCCTAAAAAACAAAACTATACTATTCAAAACACCCCTTTTTTATTCCCAACAGAAGATGGTAAAATTATAAAAGAACATTTTGGAAATGCAACCGATGGCAATTCAGAAATAAGTATTGCTCATATGGTTGCACCTGCTGGCTGGTCTGAACCTTTTCAGACCCCAGAGTTCGACGAATACACATTTATAATAAAAGGTAAAAAGCAATTTATTATAGATGGAGACACGATTATTTTAGAAGCTGGCCAATCTATTAAAGTAAATAAAAACGTACGTGTTCAATATTCTAACCCGTTTACAGAACCTTGTGAATATTTAGCAATTTGTCGTCCAGCATTTTCTATTAAAGCCGTTAAAAGAGAAGACCAATAGCATGAGTAGTTTTGTAATAAAATCCATTGGTAGTGCGCTTAATGCAACGAGCTTAATATCTAGCAAATTTGCAGCAAAAAGAGCAATAAATTTATTCTCCTCACCGAGAAAAGGGCGTTACAACGACGACCAAAAACGTATTATTGAATCTGCTTTTTTTGAAGAAGTTACCTATAACAATTTTGATATTGCCACCTACCGTTGGGTTGGGAAAGGTAAAACCATATTATTAGTACATGGTTGGGAAAGCAATACATCGCGATGGGACTATATTTTAAAAGATTTTAAAGCTCAAGATTATAACATTGTTGCTTTAGATGCTCCTGCACATGGCAGATCTGATGGCAAACGATTTACATCAATTTTATATGCTGAGTTCATAAATGTTGCTATTAAGAAATTTAAACCAGAAGTTGTAATTGGACATTCCGTTGGTGGCATGGCTAGTGTTTTTAGTGTCTATCAAAACCAGTTACCAACAGTAGAAAAACTCATATTATTGGGAGCTCCAGCTAATTCTATTGGAGTATTTGATAGGTATAAGAAAATGATGGGTTATAATAGTCGTATTTCAAAAGGTATAGACTCTATTATTTTAGAAAGTTATGGGCAACCTATCACCTATTTTTCAACAGCTGAATTTACAACTTCTATTGAAGCAAAAGGTTTAATTATTCATGATAAAGAAGACCGAATCATTCCTTATGAAGATGCGCTTCTTCTTAAGAATCGTTATAAAAATTCAAAATTAATTTCTACATCTGGATTTGGACATGGATTAAAGGATGCATCCTTAACCCCTCAGATTATTGAGTTTATAAATGAGTAATCTTTATTGTATTTTTACACTATGTCAGAAGATTTAAAACGCCTAAACAAATACCTCAGCGAAGCTGGTTATTGCTCTCGTAGAGCAGCCGACCGATTAATCGAAGCAGGAAGAGTAACCATTAACGATGTTGTGCCAGAAATGGGAACCAAAGTCGCATCGGAAGATGTAGTAAAAGTAGATGGTGAAATTATTGGAGAACGTAAGCAAGACTTTGTGTATTTGGCCTTTAATAAGCCAATAGGAATTGTTTGCACCACAGATACACGTGTTGAAAAAGACAATATCATTGATTACATTAACTACCCAAAACGTATTTTTCCTATTGGAAGATTAGACAAACCAAGTGAAGGTTTAATTCTACTTACGGACGATGGAGATATTGTAAACAAGATTTTAAGGGCGAGTAATAATCACGAAAAAGAATACATCGTAACTGTAGACCAGCCCATTTCTCAAACGTTTATTGAACGTATGGCTGGCGGTATTTATTTAGAAGAATTAGATAAGCACACCAATAAATGCGAGGTTAAAAAAATAGATAAATTTACCTTTAGTATTATTTTAACCCAAGGTTTAAACAGGCAAATTCGTAGAATGTGTGAGTACTGCAATTATGAAGTACAAGCTTTAAAACGAATTCGGATAATGAATATTAAACTCGATATTCCAGTTGGAAAGCATAGAGAACTAACTAAAGCCGAATTTAAAACGTTGAATGAATTAATTAGTGATTCTACAAAAACGTATGAGGCTAAGCAAAACTACACAACAAGAAAAAACAGGCGCTAATTATGGCTGTATCACCATTTCATCTTGCCATCCCTGTTCATGATTTAGCATTATGCAGAGATTTCTATACCAACGTACTTCAACTTGAAGAAGGACGAAGTAGCGACCATTGGGTAGATTATAATTTCTTTGGTCATCAGTTGGTTATTCACTACAAAGCAAAACAGACTGAAGAGAATTCTCATACAAATGCTGTTGATGGCAAGGCTGTTCCTGTGCCACATTTTGGTGTGGTTTTAGATTGGGAAGCGTTTCAAAAATTTGCAGAATTATTAAAATCGAAAGGCATAAAATTCATCATTGAACCTTATATTAGGTTTGAGGGCCAAGTTGGCGAACAAGCAACGATGTTTTTTAAAGATCCTTCTGGAAATGCTCTAGAGTTTAAAGCTTTTAAAGATATGGGTCAGTTATTTGCAAAGTAAAATGTCAATTCATGGATGCTGAATAAACATTCGCTTTCCTAAAATTCTAATCACAAAAATTTTGTTGTCATCTGAAAACTGATAGAAAATCACATGGGCTTTATATCTATAGTAACATAGATTATGAGCAAATGTAGAAGCGTCTCTTGCCAATTCCGGTCGTATTGCTAGTTCAGTTAAAAACAATTCTAAATTATTTAAATAAGACCTAGCTGGTTCTGCACCAAAAATATTATTTTCCCAATCTATAAATAGAGACAATATCTAATGAAGCTGCACCAGATAATTTATATTTTACCATCATCTACATCATTCATTAAGTCTGAAATAGATTTTTGACTTACTCCACTATTAAAACCTTCATCTATTGCCATTTTTAGTTCTAATAACTTTTCATTTTGAATCTGGTCTTTTCGTACTAAATCTCTAATATATTCACTATCATTGGTGAAATTTCCAGATTTAATTTTCAACTTAATCCATTCATTTTGCTGCTCTGTAAATGTTATTGTTTTCCTAATCGTTTCCATAAATAAACAATTTGGATGTAAAATAACGTAAAATTGCACCATTTCCTATTTAGCTATTTGGCTTCTTTAATCTAAAAGGCAAATAAATCAATAAAAACAAAGGAATTACAATTAATTGAACTACAACTATATAAAAAGGCCAATCCCCAAAATAATCTAATATTGATGCAGATTTTGGCTTTTCATTTAAGTAGAAATAATTAGCATCTAGAATATAATTTAGTCCAACCATCATAAGCACATACACTTGAAGTGCTAAAAAAGATTTAAAAACACTTTTTAGCGTTGGCTTCATTTTTAATTCGAATATGAAATAGAAAATAATGGCTAACAAGCCTAAATGGACCATCCAATATCTAAAGTAATCGAAGCTTGGAAATCCTTTCGTAATATCTGGTGTAATTACGGCTTGTAAAGTTCCGCCAATGATCCAAAACACTAAAATCTCAAACATCCAATATTTACGATAATATGTAAAAATGGGAATCAGCAATGCCATTAAACTACAGAGATAAAGTGGTAAATCGGTTTTAAAATTATAGTTATCGCATGCTATTCGATAGATATGAAAACAAATCAGTGTAGCCGAAACAAGCCAACCCAAATAATGAACGGCTTTTTGTTTTTGAAGTAAACTGAAATTTTTCCTAGAATATTTTATTAGATATATCGTAAAACCTAAAGCAAAAAGAATAGGTGTTAAATGTTGAAAACTACCAATCGTTACTTTTGTCTTAACGATTAATGGCAATACTATTTCCACCTTAGAAGATTACCTTTTATGTTGTCTATGTTGCTCTCTAGCCAACAAGGTATTCTTTAATAACATTGCAATAGTCATTGGTCCTACTCCACCAGGAACTGGTGTAATAAAGCTTGCTTTTTTACTTACGTTTTCAAAATCAACATCACCTGTAATTCGATAACCTTTATCAGAATCATCGGTAACACGTGTAATACCAACATCAATAATAACGGCATCATCTTTTACCATTTCTGCCTTTAAAAAATTTGGTATTCCTAAAGCTGAAATAATAATATCTGCTTGCGATGTAATCTGTGTTATGTTTTTAGTGTGACTATGCGTTAGGGTAACAGTAGAGTTTCCTGGAAAACCTTTTCGCCCCATTAAAATACTCATTGGACGGCCTACAATATGCGAACGACCAATTATAACCGTATGCTTTCCGTCTGTATCAACTTTGTAGCGCTCTAACAATTCTAAAATTCCAAAAGGTGTTGCAGGTATAAAAGTAGACATGTCTAATGCCATTTTACCAAAATTCATTGGATGAAACCCATCGACATCTTTATCTGGATTTACCGCCATTAATACCTTTTGTGTATTAATTTGGCGCGGTAATGGTAATTGAATTATAAATCCATCAATATCGCTATTTTCATTTAACTCTTCAATTTTATCTAATAACTCTATTTCACTTGTTGTACTAGATAAACGCACCATTGTAGATTCGAAACCAACACGCTCACATGCTCTAACTTTACTACCAACGTATGTTAAACTTGCACCATCATTACCAACTATTACAGCCGCTAAATGTGGTACTTTTTCATCATTAGCTTTCATCTTATCGACTTCGGCTTTGATTTCGTTTTTAATGTCGTTGCTTACTTTTTTTCCGTCTAAAATTGTCATGCTTTTGGTTATTGTTTTCTCGCAAAGACGCTATGGCGCAAAGCTATAATTGATTAAATATTTATTATTAATGTCAACTGAAGACTGAGTAAGAGACTGCCAACTGAAGACTGAATACTGTAAACTATTTAGGCATATTCTGCATCATCTGCATCATACGTTTTCCGCCTCCACCTTGCATCATTTTCATCATTTTACTCATTTGCGTAAATTGCTTTAAAAGCTGATTCACTTCTTGAACAGAAGTTCCTGAACCTTTTCCAATTCGTTTTTTACGACTTGAGTTTATCACTGCTGGATTAGCGCGCTCTTCTGGTGTCATTGAATGAATAATAGCTTCTATACCTTTAAATGCATCATCATCAATATCTATATCTTTCATCATTTTGCCTGCTCCAGGAATCATGCCTACTAAATCCTTCATGTTACCCATTTTCTTAATTTGCTGAATCTGTTTTAAGAAATCATCAAACCCAAATTGGTTTTTGGCAATCTTCTTCTGTAATTTTCTAGCTTCAACTTCATCAAACTGTTCTTGAGCACGCTCAACAAGAGAAACCACATCTCCCATTCCGAGAATACGATCTGCCATACGCGATGGATAGAAAACATCAATCGCTTCCATCTTTTCACCTGTACCAATAAATTTAATTGGTTTGTTAACTACAGATTTAATTGAAATTGCAGCTCCACCTCTAGTATCACCATCTAATTTGGTTAAGATAACACCGTCAAAATTTAAAATATCATTAAAGGCTTTCGCTGTATTCACCGCATCTTGACCTGTCATAGAATCGACAACAAACAAGGTTTCTTGTGGCTCAATGGCTTTGTGAATGTTAGAGATTTCAGTCATCATGGCTTCATCTACAGCCAAACGACCAGCGGTATCAATAATGACTACGTTATGACCATTGGCCTTGGCATGCGCGATACCAGCCTTTGAAATAGCCACAGGATCATTATTCCCTTTATCACTAAAAACCTCAACACCTATTTGATCTCCTACCACATGTAATTGATCTATCGCAGCAGGACGATATACATCACAAGCTACTAATAAAGGTTTCTTTGTTTTTTTATTTTTTAAATAATTAGCAAGTTTACCAGAAAACGTTGTTTTACCAGAACCTTGCAAACCAGACATTAAAATCACACTTGGATTACCAGAAAGATTAATTCCTTCGGCATCTCCACCCATGAGTTCGGTTAATTCGTCTTTAACGAGTTTTACCATTAACTGACCTGGTTGTAATGTGGTTAATACATCTTGACCAAGTGCTTTTTCTTTTACACGAACGGTAAATTCTTTTGCAATTTTAAAGTTAACATCGGCATCTAAAAGCGCACGTCTTACTTCTTTTAAGGTTTCTGCAACATTGACTTCTGTAATGCTACCATGACCTTTTAATACGTGTAACGCTTTATCTAACTTATCACTTAAATTATTGAACATGTTTTTAGTCTTCAGTTTTTAATAAGTTGCAAATTTAAGAATTTATGAGGGAATTATGAATGGGTTTATAAATTAGTTTACAGTTGGGTTTGAGGCTAGAAGTTGGAAGTACGAAGCTGGAAGCTGGAAGATTGATATATTGGCAGAAAGCATACTGAAAACTGAATACTGAGAACTGCCAACTGAAGACCCAAAACTAAAAACTAAAAACTGAAAACTGAGGACTGAAGACTGAGAACTGAGGACTGAGGACTAAAAAAAAGAGCCACTCATGACAAATGACCCTTTTCAATCAACTTAACTTACTATCTCATTGTTTCTTTATTCACAGGTTCTATCTAGAACAATTTCAATACTGCTATCATTAACATTGTGCAACACTAATTGGTTTGCTGTACATTCTACAACCAACCAGCTTCCATTAATGGCTTGGATATTTGGTTCTGCTACATTAGAAAAACCTATAACAACACCATTATTGGTTTGTGCTGTTGACCAACCAGCATTGATGGTAATTGTATCTGTATAAATCACTACAATTTCTGTGTCTTGTTCAAAGGCAAGATTATAATTGACCAGGTTGTCACTTCCATTATAGCTTGTGATATTCCATTGACATTCTGCTAAAATTCCTGAGACATCTCCTTCTGTACAAGAACCAGCATTACAGTTAACCACATTTAATTGAATTGGAAATATTTCAACCATGCCATTGATTTCTACTCTTGTATAAATAGTCGTATTCAATTCTGCGGTACTATAACTAATAGGATTTGCAATAGGATTTATGTCTGCTGTAGCATTAGATTGTGTTTCATAATACGATACCACATCTGCACTTGGTGTACAGTTTGAAAATGCTATTGGAAGATTGAAATCGTAAAGCACTGTTGCATCAGAATAACACGTTTCTAAAACGGCATCAAAACTTTGGAAACATTCAAAATAATTACATTCGATGGTATTTAAAAAGATAGAAAATATTTCAAAATCACCATTACTAGCTTCAATTCTCAAAAATATTTCACTACCTGTTGCTTCATACGCTTCTGTATTTATCAATGCATTTACATTGGTTTCCGCATCAATTAAGGTTTCATGAAAAGACGGAATATAGGATGCCATACAATCTACCAAACCAATAGTTTCTGCATTTAAATTAAAAACAGCAGAACCGCTCTGATTGGCACATTCCACTAATTCATAATTGTCAAAACAATTAAAAAGATCACTATTACAGTCCTGCTCCAACACTAACATTTGGTCACCTTTAACAAGTACAATGCTATCCGCATCACATTCAACTATTACCCAATCTCCTTCAAGAGCATCTTGAAACGCTGTTAATTCTGAAAAAATTAATATTATGCCTTCTTCATCAACAGATAGATTCCACCCTCCGCCAATAGCAGATGTTGCCATGCCTTCGGAAATTTGTAAATCTCCATTGGTGTTGAATATCATACTATTATTTTCAAAATTGCCTGTTCCATCACTAAAATCCCAAGGACATTCTTGCAGAATAGTACTAATATCAGAAAGTGAACAATTTAAATCATCTTCACAAACCTGATTAAGAACCATAGTTTGTTCACCTTTTATAAATTGAATGGTCTCATCATCACATTCTACAATTTTCCAGTCGCCACCTAAATCTTCGAAACCTGAATCTAAGTTAAGAAACGTTTCTCCGTCTGTTGAACTTACAGACCAGTCACCAACAACATTATAAGAACTACCATCTTGAAAAACAGCAAACGTGCTATCTGAATAAAATACTAATTCAATACCAACAAACTCAGGAAAACTAGAATAAGTCGAAATTTTCCATTGGCAGTCTTCTAACTGTGATGCTACAGAATCTTCGGTACAATTATTATCGTAACAATCATCACCAGCTACCTCAATAGCATCAGATAACTCCTGGTTGGTATTTACCTCAGTGGTTTCTCCATTTGCGTACTCTAAAGATACTGGGAAGTTTAAACTAACCACAACAGCATTTTCATCGTCTTCTAAACCATCTAAAAAACCGTATAAGCTTTCATCATTTTCAATGATTACGGTATCAATAAGATTAAACTCAGCATTAAATACTGAAAACGACATCGGATAAACAAAGTCTACACAGTCTATAGCATTAGTTTCATCTTCAACACAGGCGTTTATAAAACTTTCTAACGCTTCTTCATTTGCAATCACAGTTTCGCTGTAATCACTAAAAATAATAGTAATTGGAAATATAAAATCTAAGACATTATCTTCACTAGTAGTATAATTTAATAAATTTTCAAGTTCGTCTAAATCAGATTGTGTTTCAATAGTAAAAGTAATATCACTGATTACAATTGTAACAGGTAATTCTACAGAAAAGCAGCTTGATTCATCTAAAATATCGTCAGCAGCACCATAATTAGCAGTAGTTCTGCCCATTAGGTTAGCTAAGGTAGAATTGGCGACAATAGTTTCTTGATCATTCGGAGTATTTACTTCAGTAATCTCGTCTTGACAAGAGGTCAAGTAAAACAGGGCAAAAAGGACATAAATAAATAGGTGTTTTGATTTGGTTTTCATGGTTTTACGCTTTCCGTTTATTATACAACAATTAGTCTTCTATATTCCCTACCTCAATTATCTAAAATATTATTTATAATTTGTGAACCTATAAAACTCCATGAGTAAACCTATACAAGATAATATTTGCGAATCGCAGTTATTTGAGCGTTTATATAAAAAGCACGCCAAAAACCTGCATGATTTTTTGTACTACAAGTTTGGAGATCAGTTATGTCCACAAGATAAAGTTCAAGAAGCTTTTATAAAATTATGGCAAAACTGTGGTAAAGTTTCTCCTAACAAAGCCAAAAGTTATCTGTTTACAACCGCAAATAACCTAATGCTTAACGCTTACGCACATCAAAAAGTGATTTTAAAATACAGTAAGCAACCACAAAATCACATCAGTAATGAAACACCCGAATTTGTATTAGAAGAAAAAGAGTATCATCTAAAATTACAAAAAGCGTTGAGCAAATTAACGGAAGCACAACGTGTGGCGTTTTTAATGAATAGAGTTGAAGGCAAACGATTTAAAGAAATAGCGGAAGTATTAAATATCTCTGTTAAAGGTGTAGAAAAGCGTATTTACGGAGCTTTAAAAAAATTACGTGAAGACATTGATGAACTATAACATGTTATGGAAGTAGGGATTTTTAAATTTAAGCTGTTATATAGTTGAATTCATATTATTTATGCAAAGAGAAAACCTCATAAAAAAATGGTTAGATAATAATCTAAATACTGAAGAGCAAAATGCTTTTGAGCAATTAGAGGATTATAATGAATTAATAAAAATGGACACTGCTTTAAAAGATTTTAAAGCACCAGAATTTTCTAGTGACCAAAACTACCAAGCTTTAAAACCACATCTCAAACCTAAATCATCAACTGCAAATCAATGGTTAAAACCGTTACTAAGAATTGCCGCAATTTTAGCCCTAGGATTTAGTGTATATTATTATACAACAACTTTAGATACTACAGTTGAGACACGTATTGCGCAACATACAACCATTGAATTACCCGATAATTCCACTGTAGACCTTAATGCCAACTCTACTATTACGTTTAATAAAAATCAATGGACCAAAACCCGAGAAGTTTCCTTAGAAGGAGAAGCTTTTTTTAAAGTCGCAAAAGGTCAAAAATTTGATGTGATTACTACAGACGGAATCGTGAGTGTTTTAGGCACACAATTTAATGTAAAACAACGTAAATCATACTTTGAAGTAACATGCTACGAAGGCTTAGTCGCAGTAACGCATAACAACAAGACGACTCAACTAGAGCCAGGACACACCTTCTTAATAAGAGATGGGAAACTACTTGCAAATGAAAAAGAAAACGCTGTGCAACCGCAATGGTTGCATGGAGAAAGTAGCTTTACGAGCGTACCTCTTAAACATGTTATTGCTGAATTTGAAAACCAATACAACCAAACTGTAGTGACCAAAGATATTGATCTTTCTCGATTGTTCACGGGAAGTTTTACACATAATAATTTAGATTTAGCACTGAAATCTGTCACAATACCATTAAATTTAGGCTACAGCAAATCAGGAAAATCTATTTTACTAAAGCGTGAATAAAACATTACTCTGTTTAGTTTTCTACATTGTATCAATTGCCTTTTGTAACCTAACGTTCTGTCAGGAACCAAGCGGAGAAAAACCACTTGCCCAAATTCTGCTAAAATTAGAAGCGACATATGATGTTAAATTTTCGTTTGAAACCAAAACTATTGAAGGGATTTTAATTCGCCCACTACCTGATGAACTTTCCTTAAAACAAGTATTAAATCATTTAAACAGCATAACACATCTTAGTTTTGAAATGCTGAATAGTCGCTTTATCGCGATCACACAAAAAGAGATAGAAGAACCAGTAAGCCAAATACAACGATTAGAAGAAGTTGTCATTACAAACTACCTTACCAAAGGTATTTCTAAAACCAATAACGGAACTATAAAAACCAATACAAAAGCTTTTGATATTCTACCAGGATTAATTGAACCAGATGTGTTGCAAATAGTACAAAATCTACCTGGAATAATGAGTGTAGATGAACGGATTTCTAACATCAATGTTAGAGGTGGTACCAATGACCAAAATTTAATCTTATATGAAGGTATAAGAATGTATCAATCTGGTCATTTTTTTGGATTAATATCAGCCTTTAACCCTTACTTATCGGAAGATATTACAATTTCTAAAAATGGAACCAGTGCCAAATTTGGCAATGCAGTTTCTAGCACTATTACCATAAAAAATTCAGACAAAATAGATAAAAACAGAAGTGGAGGACTCGGTGGTAATATGCTAAGTGTTGATGGTTTTGCAAAAGTACCTTTATCTGAAAAAACAGAATTACAAGTCTCTGCAAGACGTTCTTTTACTGATATCTTGGTGTCTAAAACTTACGATGCTTATTTTGATCGTATTTTTAGTGATTCAGAACTAAATACGTCTACACCTACGAATACCCTTTTAGCCCAAGACGAACGATTTCTTTTTTACGATTTTAACGCTCGCTTTCTATATGATATTAGTTCAACATCTAAGTTTCGCATTAATGTGATAAACATTTCGAACGACTTGGATTACAGCCAAGTATTTACGACCACAGACAATAATTTTCAAGAAACCAAAAGTGAATTAAACCAAACAAGTTATGGTGGAAGTGTATCGTATTCAAAACTTCTAAACCAGGATCTAAACTTATCTGCTCAAGTCTATTTTTCTAATTATGATTTAGATGCTAAAAACAACAATATTAGCAATAATCAGCTGTTAACTCAAGAGAATAAAGTTGAAGATTTTGGTTTTCTGTTTGACGCGTCTAAAATAGTAAACGAAAGCATTAATTTTAATTTAGGTTATCAATTTAATGAGGTTGGTGTTACTAATTTTGAAGATGTTACTAATCCTGATTACACGAGTTTTGTAAAAGAAATTATAAGAACACATGCATTATTTGGAGAGGTTGAATGGTACTCAATATCTCGTGACACCTATATCCGCTTAGGTTCTCGAATTAGCTATTTTGGAAAGTTATCGGAGTTTTTAATTGAGCCTAGATTTACAGTAAACTATAAGTTTCTAGATTATTTTAGACTTGAAGTTTTAGGAGAATTAAAAAGTCAATCTATTACGCAGATTATAGATTTACAACAAGATTTTTTCGGCATAGAAAAACGACGATGGCAACTCGCCAATGGTAATGATGTTCCTTTGATTACAAGTGAACAGACCTCAATTGGTCTTAGTTATAATAAAAATAATTTGCTAGTTTCTGTTGAAGGCTATTACAAAGGTGTACATAATATTACAGCACGTAGCCAAGGGTTTCAAAACCAGTTTCAATTTACTGAAGATATTGGCCATTATACTGTTAGTGGTATAGACTTTCTTATAAATAAGCGTTTTAATGATTTTAGTACATGGCTGAGTTATACGTATAGTAAAAATGATTATAAGTTTAATCAATTACATAACGGCAAATCATTCCCTAACACCATAGATTTAAGACATGTGTTTAATACGTCTCTTACTTATAATCGCGATAAATTTAAAATAGGTATTGGTTTTAATTGGCATTCTGGAAGACCTTTCACACCTCCAAAAGACCTTCAAGACAATAGTAATTTTACCATAGAATATAATGCTCCTAACAGCTCTAGGTTAAGTGACTATTTTAGAACTGATATTTCTGCCATCTATAAATTTAAACCATCCAAAGGCATTTCTGCAGAAGTTGAGGCTTCAATCTGGAACATCTTTAATCAAACTAATATCGTTAATCGTTATTATACATTTGATTCGGATAATAACATATTAGACATTAAAAATAAGTCCTTAAAACTAACACCAAACCTAAGCTTTAGAATGAATTTCTAAAATGGACTTCATAAAAAAAACCTGAATAAAAATTCAGATTTTTTTAAAATGTTGGACTAACCATTAACCGTTTTGTCTCTTTCTTTTTGTTTTTCTATGTTTTTCTTTATTTTATTTATAGCAGACTCAATTGATTTATCTGGTTCTATTAGATTATATTCTCCCCAAAAATTAGGATCTGAAAACCCAGAAATAGCATCCGTAATTATTACAGAAGGCCTAAGTTTATCTTTGTTTTTTATCTTTTTATCTGTGCTATTTTCCACCCAATCAGTTACTGCCATTTCGCTAGATAATGTATAAACTTTATTGAAGAGTTGACGTTTTTTATTCACCTTAAACGTTAAGCTTAAATTAGAATAACTATAGTACCATTTATCTCCCTTTTCTTTATAATCTACCTTATAAATAGCTTCTAAAGGATACACTTCAACATCACTAGGCTTCCTTTTAACTAAAAGATTTTTAGTCTTTTTCATATCACTAACATCTAAAACATAATTAGCGCTTACTAAAGCTAGCGTTTGTACATCTATAAATAGTTTTCCGTTGTAATTTACTCTAAGTTGATTTGCTTTTGGACTAAAATTAACTACATAAACAGTTCTATTATTTATAGTCGTTGGGTTGTCAAAAACATAATTATAGCTACCAATACTTTCGTCTGTAAAAATATACTCAGGATATTTCATAATATCCAAAAACATAGTTGAAAATGGACCACCTTGTAACTTCACAGAAACGGTATCTAAACGTTTGTAATCTGTACTTTTTCTAGCTTTCCAAAGTTGAATAGCATCGCGTTGTTTTGATAAGTTTGGTTGCTTTAAAATATTAACAACAGCTTCTGTTAAGGACACATTTCTATTTCTACGCTTAATAGTTTCTCTGTAAAATGCCGTCATAAAAACAGATCCTTCACTTACATTTTTACTTTTATCGCTAAGTACTTTTCGTATTAAACTTTCCGCGTTTTTAAAAGCTGCAATATTAACAGCAGACAACTTTGTGACGGCTTCATATAGCGTTACAACATAGTTATTGTCGGCTAATTGAGATAATGGAACAACGAAGGTATTATACCCTAAAAAAGTCACCACCACTTTTGAATCTAAATATTGGTTTGGTACTTTTAAAGTGAATTCACCTTCGGAATTTGTTATCGTACTAATATTGGTGTTATTAATATTAAGACTAGCAGCTTCAATTACTTTATTTGTTCTACCATCAATAACTTTACCTTGATACTCCTTAAAACCGGTTTGAGCATTTAAAGAAAATAGTACAAACACTAGCAAAAGAAGTGTACTAGTGTAACGTTTTAAAGTGTGAGAATTTTCCATAACAAAAAGATTTAATGAACGTATTAACTCTTCCTAAGATACGAAAAAAACAATAAACTACTTTATATCAGCATGTTAAAATTCAAGATTTAAATTAAACTACATACGTTCTGGAACGCCGATACCTAAAAGCTGAAATGCGTTTTTTATAGTTTGGCTAACCGACTTAGATAAACCGACTCTAAAATTCTTTTCTTCGTCTGAATCTGCTCCTAAAATGGATACATTTTGATAGAATGAATTAAACTCCTTTACCAAATCATAGGTATAATTAGCAATCAATGCCGGACTATGTTGCTCTGCTGCATTTTGAATCACTTCTGGAAACAATTCTAATTGCTTAATGAGTTGTTTTTCTTTGTCGTGTAGAGACACGTCGACTGTGCTCAGTGTGACATTTTCATCCACATTAGCCTTTCTTAAAATAGACTGAATTCTGGCGTAGGTATATTGAATAAATGGCCCTGTATTTCCTTGAAAATCGATAGACTCCTTTGGATCGAATAAAATTCGTTTTTTAGGGTCTACTTTTAAGATGTAGTATTTTAAAGCCCCTAACCCAATGGTTTTATAAAGTGTTTGTTTTTCGTCAGTTGAATAGTCTTCAAGCTTTCCTAATTCATTAGAAATCTCTTCAGCCGTATCTGTCATTTCTTGCACTAAATCATCGGCATCTACAACTGTTCCTTCTCTACTTTTCATTTTTCCACTTGGCAAATCAACCATTCCATAACTTAAATGAAATAAATTTTTTGCCCATTCGAAACCTAATTTCTTCAAGATTAAGAATAGCACTTTAAAATGGTAGTCTTGCTCATTTCCAACAGTATAAACCATCCCACCAACATCTGGATAATCTTTTATTCGCTGAATGGCTGTACCAATATCTTGTGTCATATAAACAGCAGTTCCATCGCTACGTAATACGATTTTTTCGTCTAAGCCATCGTCTGTTAAATCGCACCAAACCGAACCATCTTCCTTTTTGAAAAAGACCCCTGAATTTAACCCTTCTGCTACAAATTCTTTTCCTAACAAATAGGTATCACTTTCGTAGTAATAGGTATCAAAATCGACTCCGATGTTTTTGTAGGTCACATCGAAACCATCATAAACCCATTGATTCATTTTTTTCCAGAGTGCAACAACGTCTTCATCTCCTGCTTCCCATTTAATGAGCATTTGTTGTGCTTCTAATAATAGTGGCGCGTTCTTTTTAGCCTCTTCTTCAGATTGACCTTGAGCTACTAATTTTGCAATTTCAGACTTGTATTCTTGATCAAATTTTACATAATAATTTCCAACTAATTTGTCACCTTTTAAACCTGTTGAGCTTGGTGTTTCGCCATTACCAAAACGTTGCCACGCCAACATACTTTTACAAATATGAATGCCTCTGTCGTTTATAATCTGAGTTTTGTAAACTTTCTTTCCAGAAGCTTTTAAAATTTCTGCGACAGAATAACCTAAAAGTACATTTCTAACATGTCCTAAGTGCAATGGCTTATTTGTGTTTGGCGATGAATATTCTACCATTATGGCTGTATCATCCCTTTGATCTGCAAATCCGAAATTCGATTTATCTTTTATAGATTGAAAGAACTCTAAATAATACGAATCACTAATTTCTATATTTAAAAAGCCTTTTACAACATTAAAGCCTTTAACCACTTCTACATTATCTAAAAGATACTGACCAACCTGCTCTCCAATAACAGCCGGATTCCCTTTTACAACACGCAACATAGGAAACACAACAACTGTAACATCTCCTGCAAACTCTTTGCGAGTGGCTTGAAATTCTACCGTTTTTAATTCCGATTGAAACAACGCTTTAATCGCTGCTTTTACCTGTAATTCTAATGTCTCTTGAAGGGTCATAATTCTACTTTATTTTCATGTTTTAAAACCTTGGCAAAGATAGACGATTTATTGTTTTATTAGAGTACTATACAGACATAATTGCGTAACTTTATAGACTTTGAAAAAGTGTAAAGTAATCTCAAGAAAGAAAATGACACGACTTAAATACTTCTTTTTAAGTGTTATTATAATTACCACAACGATTACATAGATGCCAACGCTAATTATTTAGCGTTCTTTAAGCGACGTAACTTCTAAAGACATCAAATTTTTCTACTAGGCTCCAGATTAGATGGCTTTTATAGTAATAAAAATTTATCGACAAATGGAACGTCCTAGGTAAACCAACATGTTTTCGATTTTAATCTAAAAACCTTACCTGTGTTGGGCACATTTAACCATAACCACCTTATTACCTACTGTTTAACCAAACAATGTATTTCATCGATGAACATGTATTACTACCGTTATTTTTGCTTTTTATCGATATGTAGTTTTTTTAAAATATTATATTTGTCACTTCAACTAATAAATTGGTATTAAATCCTAAATATTAGCATATTTGTTTTCATAATAGCATTTTTGAAAGGCTATTAATCAATGTCCCAAACATTAATGAGGCTTAATAATCAAACATTAACCAAGTTGTTATTGTTTTGTATTAACTTACTTTTTTCGTCCCTCCCTAAAAGTTTTCTAATCCAAAACAGCACAATTCGTTTTAACGCTATTTTAAGATGAAACAGTTATTTATACTAGCTGTATGTCTTATATCGTTTTCAGTTTTTTCTCAGAATGAAAAAATTGATAAACTTACGGTACAAATAGCATATCTAAACGCAGACTCTACGAAGGTGGATATGTCTTTGGTGCTTATTAATGAACTTTATAAAAATAAGGACTTTGGGAAGGCCTTACTTTATGTTAATGAAACTTCTAAACTTTCTGAAGACCTTAACTACATAAAAGGATTAGCAGAAAGCAGTTATTATAGAGCATTGATCTATACAGAGCGCAATGATTATTTTAATGCTATAGACAACTACAAAAAATCTAGAAATTTATATTTAAAAATAAGCGACACTGTTGGAGTGGCTAAAGTGAGTAATAGTATAGGCCTCATTGAAATTAAAAGAGGAAATTATAAGCTAGGTTTACAAAACTCGTTATCTGCAATATCTATTTTTGAAAAACAACATCTAAATGATGAGTTAAGTTTAGCATATAACAATCTAGCTGAAGCTTATCATAAAACCAATCAAATTGATAAAGCAATAGAATATAATTTTAAAACTTTACAAGTCCGCAAAGAAATTAACGACAAAGAAGGTATTAAAATATCTACTAAAAACATTGCCGGACTTTATTCAGAATTTAAAGAACATCGCAAGGCTATAGAATATTACGAAAAAGCATTAGATATCCTTAATCCTAATACAGATCAAGATTTACGAGGTGAAATACTACCTAAACTAGGTAGTGAGTATTTGCGTTTTAAAGAGTATGATAAAGCAGCAGAATACCTAGTAGAAGGTTTAAAATACAATAGAGAACAAAATAATAGCGAAGGTATTTTAAGAGCTTTAAATGCTATTGGACACTTAAATCTTCAAAAGAAAAAGGTTAAGCTAGCCGAAAGACAATTAAGCGAAGCGTATAAAATTGCACAAAAAATAGATGATAAAACCGAGCTTTTAGAAAACTATAAACTACGTATTGCTTTAGATTCTACAAGAGGATATTATCAAAATGCATTTTTCTGGCAGAATAAATTTTATGATTTAAAAGACTCACTTTCCAAGGTAGATCAACCTGTATTTCCAACAGTCACAGACTTAGCCCCTTTAGATTTCACTAAGAACGCCACCACTGATAACGACATTACGCCTAACGATAAACAACAGATTAATGAACCGTTTAATTTGTTTAACAATCCTTATATTTTATACGGAATTATAGCTGCGTTTGTGTTGGTATTAGCTGTTTTAATTTATAGCCTTATAAATTCTAAATCGCATAAAGAAGCATTAGAAAAACAAAAAGACATTTTAGCTGAAGAACAAATAAGAACCGAAGCCATTTTAGAACAAACGCATCATTTGGAAGAGGTTAACCAAGTAAAAGACAAGTTGTTTTCTATTGTATCTCACGATTTAAAAGATTCTATTTCCTCTATTAAAGCATTTTTAGATTTACTAAAAGAAGACAGTATTTCTAAAGATGAATTTTACGAGCTCATACCAGAATTAAGCGAAAATGCCAATAATGCATCTTCACTTTTATTTAATTTATTGAATTGGTCTAAGTCGCAAATGCAAAATTTAGAACCAAATCCAGAGCACTTTAATATACAAGATGTATTTCATTCTAAAATAGCCTTAGTAGAACAAAAAGTTGAAGACAAAAGCATTGTTTTAATTGATGAATCTCAAAACGATTTTATTTATGCAGATCGCAGCATGGTAGAAATTGTGATTCAAAATTTAATTACCAATGCCGTAAAGTTTAGTAGAACCGGAGATGTCATTACGATTTCTAATCAAGATGTAAATGGTAAATCTCTAATTTGTATAGAGGATACTGGTGTTGGTATTTCTAAAAACAATATCGATAAGTTATTTGCTGCACATAAAAACTTTACAACGGCTGGCACCAAAAATGAAAAAGGAACTGGCTTAGGCTTATCTATCGCTATGGATTTAGTAGAACTGAATAATGGTAGAATTTGGGTAGAAAGCACTGAAAATGTTGGAAGTAAATTCTTTGTTGAGCTACCAAAATCAGAGTCTAAGGCTTAATTTCAAGATTCAAGATTCAAGATTCTTAAGTAAAAAGGTTAAAGTGAGTGTACGACTTAACAACAAACAACTTAACAACAAACACATTTACGATTTATCGTTTCGGCAAAAACACCTCAGCCATCATACAACGCGCACTTCCACCACCACAGGTTTCTATAGTTTCTAAAGAACTCGAAATAATAGGACCATACTTTTCTATAGTTGTCACTTGATTTGGCGTTAAACTTTTATGTGCTGCTTCACTCATTATTAAAAAGAGCTGGTCATTTGTTCCACGTAACTGCAACATGTTTCCTGCAAAATGATGCATCTGCTTTTCGGTAATTGAAATAATCGCTTTGCCATCTTGCTTTAAATGTTTAACGACATTTTTTCGTTCTTTTTTATCATCAATACAATCTAAGCAAATCACCACAAAATTCTCTGCAACACACATCATCACATTGGTATGATAAATTGGCAACCGCTTGTCGTTAACAGATTGATAGGCTGTAAAAATCACTGGACTATATTCAAAATCCTCACAAAATTCTATAAATAAATCCTCATCTGCTCTTGGAGACAGCGCACAATAAGCTTTTCTATTAACACGGTCTAGAATAACGCTACCTGTACCTTCTAAAAACACACCTTCGTGTTCTGCAGAAGTATAATCTATAATGTTTTCTATCTTAAAGCCTTCTTCTTCTAGCCTTATAAAAATTTCATCTCTACGCTCGCGTCGTCTATTCTCTGCAAACATAGGATACTTTGCTACATCACCATTAGCATGAAAACTCACCCAATTATTCGGGAATATAGAATCTGGAGTGTCATTAACTTTCTCGTCGTCTTCTACGATGACGTTAATACCTGCCGCTTTTAGTTTTTCAACAAAAGCATCAAATTCCACTTGTGCCTTTGCATTAATTTCCGCATTTTTCCCATCTAAATCTTCCTGAAAATAATTATTAACAGCCGTTTGCTCATTCATCCTAAAGTTTACAGGACGAATCATTAAAATAGTATTTGTTGTTTGTTGCATAATATGACATCTAAAAAGTGTTGCAAAATTAGGCATTTTTATGACTTGAAAAAGCCTAAGGAGACAACTTTGTTTTGTATAAATTCATTAAGTTTGAAACATAATGCCCAATTTATTATCAATCATAATTTTATCATGAAGAAACTATTCATCCTATTCTTAATTATTTGTTCTTGTGCTGAGAAAACAGAAGAGCAAAAATCAGAAAATAAGGTCATTGCTATTGACTTTACCACAACTTTTGAAAAAACCGAAGGATTAGAAACTGCAACCTACAACGAGACCATAAAGTATTACCAAGATTTAGCGACTAGTTATCCGGAAATATCAATACAAGACATTGGAGAAACAGACTCTGGAAAACCACTTCATATTGTAACATTAAACATGAATGGATCTGTTGATAATTTTGAAACCATAAGACAAAACAACAGAATTTTATTAGTAAATAACGGTATTCATCCTGGTGAATCTGATGGCATTGATGCCACAATGATGCTATTTAGAGATATTGTACAAGGTAAAATTGAAGCACCAAAAAACACCGTTATCGTTACCATTCCTGTGTATAATATTGGTGGTAGCTTAAACCGAAATTCCACAACACGAACCAACCAAAATGGCCCAAAGTCTTACGGTTTTAGAGGAAACGCCAGAAACTATGATTTGAATCGTGATTTTATAAAATCTGACACCAAAAATGCCAAAGCCTTTGCGCAGGTTTTTCATTTAGTGCAACCAGACGTTTTTATCGATAATCACGTAAGCAACGGAGCAGATTACCAATACACCTTAACACATTTGCTTACGCAGCACAATAAATTAGGTGGTGACCTTGGAAACTTTTTACACACCAAAATGATGCCAAGTCTAGAGCAAAAACTCGCAGCTAAATCTTGGGACATCACACCTTATGTTAACGTCTTTAATCGTACACCAGATTCTGGATTTACGCAATTTTTAGACTCGCCACGTTACTCTACAGGGTACACAACTTTGTTTAACACCTTAGGTATGATGATAGAAACTCACATGCTAAAACCCTATAAACAACGTGTTGAAGGTACTTATGAGTTAATGAAAACGATGATTGAAATCACTGAAGAACAAGGTGAAACCATCTCAAAATTAAGAAAAGAGCAAGCTAAATTATGGTCAGCAGGACATAGCTATCCATTAGCTTGGGCTGTAGATACCGTAAAAACATCAACCCTAAAATTTAAAGGCTACGAAGGCGAAATGATTCCAAGTGAATTAACAGGAGCTAAACGTTTAAAATACGATAGATCAAAACCATTTACCAAAGACATTACTTATAAAAACTATTATAAAGCAACAGACTCAATTACAATTCCGGAAGCTTATATTATTCCTCAAGGTTGGCATAAGGTCATCGATTTGTTAAAGTTGAATAATGTAGAATTCACACAATTTAAAACCGACACAACTCTAACCGTTGAGTCTTATAAAATCGGAAGTTTTGAAACTCGAAAATCTCCTTACGAAGGCCATTATGCACATTACAAAACAACCGTAAATACATCTGAAGTTAACGTTACATTTAGAAAGGGTGATTATATGATATCTACTAATCAAAACGCACTCCGCTATCTTTTAGAGACTTTAGAACCAGCTGCACCTGATTCCTTTTTTAACTGGAATTTCTTTGATACTATTCTTCAGCAAAAAGAAGGTTTTTCACCTTACGTGTGGGAAGATAGAGCAGCAGAATTGCTAAAAAACAATCCAAAACTTCAAATAGAATACAATGTAAAAGTTAGTTATGACGAGGAGTTTGCTAATAGTTGGTATGCACAATTAGATTGGTTACATAAACAAAGTAAACATTATGAAACGGCTCATATGCAATACCCTATTTACCGTTTAAATTAGACTTGATTTTCTAAGTTTTCTACAGACTTCATTTAACCACTAAAGTAAATCACATTATAAAAACATTTAACTCTTATGAGAGCATTAATCTTTACATAATCATTAGCAATGGCTTTGCCAATTGTTTCTTACACAACAAGTGCAAAAAATTAAAGACGCTAAAGCTGCTGAGATCTCACCAATATATCGTGCTGAGTATGCCGGCTTCAAATTACAACCTTTAATGCCCACCTTTAATACTATAGTTTTTATAACCGTAAAAGCTAAGGTTTCAGAAACTTGAGGTTTTAGCATTAAAAGGTTAAATTCGTCTCAATTATATAAAACCGAACTATGTCTATAGCCGAACTTATTAGTAATGTATTTTTACCATTATCATTAGCTATTATTATGCTAGGAATGGGAATGACCTTAATTCCTGCAGATTTCACCAGACTAGTTAAGTTTCCTAAAGCTATTTTAATAGGATTAACAAATCAACTCATACTGTTACCACTTATAGGGTTTTCTTTAGCTATTGCCTTTAATTTAAGTCCAATTATGGCAGTAGGCTTAATGATTTTGTCAACCTGCCCAGGTGGTCCAACAAGCAACTTAATAACTCAAGTTTGTAAAGGAAATATAGCACTATCAGTGACCTTAACCGCTATTGCAAGTTTTGTGAGCATATTAACCATTCCTTTTATATTATCCTTTGCTTTAGACTATTTTGGAACAGACGAAACCGTTACAATAAAGTTACCAATTCTTGATACCATCATTCAAATTATGGGCATAACAGTTATTCCTATTTCTATAGGTATGCTTATCAGGAAGTATAAAATTAAATTTGCATTACGAATGGAAAAACCGATGCGCACCGCTTCTACAGTCATTTTTATTTTAGTGTTTATCGCAGTTATTTTGGCTAATCTCGATATTCTAAGCACAGCGATGAAAGAAGTTGGTCTGGTTACTTTACTATTAAATATTATTACCATGGGATTAGGGTATTTAACCGCACGATTATTTAAGCTAAAATTAAAGAATGTTATTTCTATTACGGTTGAAAGTGGTATACAAAACGGCACACTTGCCTTTGTCATTGCAACGTCAATATTGCACAATGTAGAAATGGGAATTCCAACAGGTGCTTACGCCATATGGATGTTTATAACAGGTGGAATTTTAATGTGGCAACTTGGCAAAAGACCAGAACCAGCTTCTAAAAGCTAATTCTAAACCTGAACACGTTTTGAAAACTAAAACAAAAGCATCTTAGACCAAAATTTTAATATTAGCATAGCTATTTTCTAATGCTTTTTGAGATGCCTTAGCGTCCAACCATTCTACTTTAGTAATGCCTTCTTTTTCTTGTGGAATCAATTCACCGTCATACTTAGTTTTCATTTCAAACCAATAGGTGATTTTAATTTTATGTTTCCCGTTACGCTTAAAAATGTGATAGGTTGTTGGTAACGGTTTGGTAATTTTTAACCCTTCAACTCCTGTCTCCTCTTCTACTTCACGAATAGCGGTTTCTTCAATTGTTTCTTTACGTTCTGCTTTTCCTTTTGGTAAATCCCATTTATCATTTCGGTAAATAAAAAGAATTTCATCTTTAGAATTATATGCTTTTCCACCACCCGCAACAACATTAGGCAAAAGTTTCAAAAACTTTTTTAGAAGTTTGTCTTCGTTCTTATGTACCAGGTGAACCGCTTTTAAATCTGAATTATTTAAGGTTTTTATAACCTTTCCTATATTTACAGATTTTAAAAGAAAAGATTTAAAATCGGTTTCTTGTTTGACTTCAGTAGTTAAGATTATAGGTTTATCACCTACATAAATAGTGTACATCGTTTGGGTTTGTTTTCAACTTTCCTTTTGTAAATTTATTATTTTTTATGAGAAACTATTTGAAAAGAAATTTATTTTAGATTAAAAATTCTCTAAACTTTAAAAATCCTTATTTTTGTATTATGATTTTTAACAAAGATACTGCCAAAAAAACAGCAGAGGTTTTATTGCAAATAAATGCGATAAAATTACAGCCCAACGATCCGTTTACTTGGGCTTCTGGCTGGAAATCTCCAATTTATTGCGACAACAGAATTGTACTATCATTTCCACCAATTAGAAATTATATTAGGGCAGCAATCGCCAGAAACATTGAAGACCTTTATGGTAAACCAGATGTCATTGCTGGTGTTGCTACAGGCGCAATCGGTATTGGCGCATTAGTTGCAGAATACCTAAACCTACCATTTGTTTACGTTAGACCAGAAGCTAAAAAACATGGTCGTCAGAACCAAGTTGAAGGTTTTTTAGAAAAAGGACAAACTGTAGTTGTGGTCGAAGATTTAATTAGCACAGGTATGAGTAGTCTCAATGCTGTAAAAGCATTAAACGAAGCTGAAGCAAATGTAAAAGGCATGGTTGCTATTTTCTCCTATGGTTTTGATGTTGCCAAAAAGAATTTTGAAAATGCCAATGTAGAATTGCACACACTTGGCGATTATGAAAACTTATTAGAACAAGCTGTTGACACTTTTTACATATCTAAAGAGCAACAAGACATTTTAGCACAATGGAATGCCAACCCTAGTAAATGGAACGCTAATTGATATATTCCCGTGAAGTTGTTAAGTTGTATCGCTGTTAAATCGATTTTATCATGAAATCTTTTCAGTATACAACAACTCAACGACTAACGGCTTAACAACAAACAACAAAACATGAAATTAGAATCACCAAAAGTAACCTTAGATAAATCTGCAGAAGAAACATTCAACTTTCTTTCTGATGTTAAAAATTTTGAAAGCCTAATGCCTGAAAACATTAGTAAATTTGAAGTTTTAGACAACGATAAATTTCTATTTGCATTAAAAGGAATGCCAGAAATTGTACTAAAGAAAAAGGAGGCAACTCCAAATAGCAAAATCGTATTAGGTGCTGCTGGCGGAAAATTAGACTTTGCTTTAGTTGCAGATATTACAGAAACTGAACCTAACAAAACTGAAGTTAAATTAAATTTCGAAGGAGAATTTAATGCCATGATGGCCATGATGATAAAAGGGCCAATCAGTAAATTTATTGAGACTTTAGTAACAAATATGAAAACGGAAGTATAATCTCAACCGAAATTAAAGCTTCTTTAATACAGTAGCTTAATTTCTTTAAGGTCAAAGGTTTTAATAATATCATCCTCTGTCCACACTTGTAACTGACCGTTTTCAGTAACACCTTGGATTATTCCAGAAAAGCTATCATTTTTAGACGTTCTAAAAGTTGATGGCTTTTTTTTCCTAAATAGGAGATTTTCGTATTCTAATTTAATGTCAAGATATGCCTTAGATTCTAAGAGCTTAAAATAAAACTCTAATTGTTTTAATACCTCAAAAAGCACTTCATCTTTATTATAAATAACACCAGTTAGTAAGCTCATAGATGATGCTTGAGGTAAATTGTTGAAAATTTTCTGATTCACATTAAGCCCAAAGCCAATAATAGAACCTTGAAGATTATTGCTTTTTATGACATTTTCAATTAAAATACCACACAATTTAGTGTTTGCTGACAAAATGTCGTTAGGCCATTTTATACGTAATTGAGGTATTTTAAAACTTCTCAATGCCTTAATAATAGCCAAAGAAACAGCCATACTAATATAGAATTGTTCCCCTACATTAAATAACGGCAGCCTTTTAAACACACTCGCTGTAAGGTTCTTACCCTCTTCTGCATTCCACTGCGCGCCCATTTGTCCTCTGCCGTTTGTCTGTAATTCTGCTACAACAACCGTATAATCTTTAGGCAATGTCGTAGTAGACAAATCCTTTAGATACGTATTTGTAGAGTCAATGGCATTAAGTTTGATTATGTACATTTAATGGGCAATTTTATTTTATAGTTTTCTTATGACAATATGCGCATACAAGAACTAAAAAAATAATAACTTTGCACAAAATTAATACAATTTAATGACGAAAGATAAAATCCCTACAGACCAACTCATTACATCTATTATTGGAGGTATTGAAGATGTTAAAGGAAAAGAGATAACCTTATTAGATTTAAGAGAGATAGAAAATACTGTTTGTGATTATTTTATTATCTGCGAAGGGTCTTCAAACACGCAAGTAAACGCGATCGTCGGTTCCATACAAAAACAAGTTAGTAAATCACTTAAGGACAAACCTTGGCATGTTGAAGGTACTGAAAATGCCGAATGGGTCTTAATGGATTATGTAAATGTTGTTGTGCATGTGTTTCAAAAACACATTAGAGAATACTACGATATTGAAGAGCTTTGGGGCGATGCTAAAATAACCCAAATAGAAACGAGTTACTAAACACAAAAAGATTACCGCATTTGCGGCAACAAGATGGCGAAAGACAATAAAAACCAAAACAAAAAACCGAAATTAAATCCTTATTGGATCTACGGTGTAATCATTGCACTATTCTTATCTATTCAGATTTTTTCTGGCGGATTTGGAGATTCTACAGGTACACAAACAACTCCTGCTCAATTCTTAGATTACCTAAGACAAGGTGAGGTTTCTAAAATTGAAATTGTAAATAAAAAGGAAGCCAGAGTTTACTTAACAAATGAAGCTAAAGAGCAATCTAAACATAAGAAGACAGAATCTAATTCTATACTTCCATCTGTTGCCTCTGTTCCAAATTACAAATTTGAATTTGGTGATCTTCAAAATTTCGAAAACGAAGTAAGTGACGTTATTAAAACAAATAACTTAGAAACTGAGCTCGTTTATGAAACTGAACATAACGTATGGGGAGATTTCCTATTAACCTTATTACCATTCGTGCTTATTATTGGCGTTTGGATTTTTATAATGCGTCGTATGTCTGGCGGCGGAGGCGGAGGAGCTGGTGGACAGATTTTCAACATTGGAAAATCTAAAGCTAAACTCTTTGATGAAAAAATAGACACCAAAACATCTTTTAAAGATGTCGCTGGTTTAGAAGGTGCAAAAGAAGAAGTTCAGGAAATTGTAGACTTCTTAAAGTTCCCTGAAAAATATACCGCATTAGGAGGTAAAATTCCTAAAGGAGCGTTATTAGTAGGACCTCCTGGTACAGGTAAAACGTTATTAGCAAAAGCTGTAGCTGGTGAAGCACAAGTACCATTCTTTTCTCTTTCCGGATCTGACTTTGTAGAGATGTTTGTTGGAGTTGGTGCGTCTAGAGTTAGAGATTTATTTAAGCAAGCCAAAGAAAAATCACCTTCAATTATTTTTATTGATGAGATTGATGCCATTGGTAGAGCAAGAGGAAAAAATAACATGTCTGGTTCTAACGATGAACGTGAAAACACCTTAAACCAACTCTTAACTGAGATGGATGGTTTTGGCACCAATACAAACGTCATTGTATTAGCAGCTACAAACAGAGCTGATGTTTTAGATAGTGCTTTAATGAGAGCTGGTCGTTTTGATCGTCAGATTTATGTAGACCTTCCAGATGTTAGAGAGCGTAAAGAAATTTTTGAAGTGCACTTACGTCCGCTTAAAAAAGAAGAAACTTTAGATATCGATTTCTTAGCAAAACAAACACCTGGTTTTTCTGGTGCAGATATTGCTAATGTTTGTAATGAAGCCGCATTAATTGCAGCAAGAAAAGGAAAGAAAGCTGTAAATAAGCAAGATTTCTTAGATGCAGTTGATAGAATCATCGGAGGTTTAGAGAAGAAAAATAAAATTATAACTACGGCTGAAAAACGAGCTGTTGCATTCCACGAAGCTGGTCATGCTACTGTAAGTTGGATGCTAGAGCATGCTGCTCCGTTAGTAAAAGTTACGATTGTACCAAGAGGTCGATCATTAGGTGCTGCCTGGTATTTACCAGAAGAGCGTTTAATTGTACATCCTGAACAAATGCTAGACGAAATGTGTGCTGCCTTAGGTGGTAGAGCCGCTGAAAAAGTAATTTTCGATAAAATTTCTACAGGTGCATTAAGTGATTTAGAAAAAGTAACTAAACAAGCCAGAGCAATGGTCACTGTTTATGGACTTAGTGATAAGGTAGGTAACCTCACCTATTATGATTCTTCAGGACAATCTGAATATGGCTTTACTAAACCTTATAGTGAAAAAACAGCAGAGCTTATAGATAGAGAAATTTCTGATATTATTGAAGAACAATATCAACGTGCTATCAATTTATTGGAAAACAATAAAGACAAACTTACTGAGTTGGCTGAAGTCTTATTAGACAAGGAAGTTATTTTTAAAGACAATCTTGAAAAAATCTTCGGGAAACGTGGTTTTGAAAATCCTGCAATTATAGAAGAGGATATTAAAGATGTTAAAGTGGAAGCTAAAAACGAGGAAGAGTAAAAATATCCACAAGTTACAATCATATAAAAAACTTAAATTAATCCTATGTTAATTTAAGTTTTTTTATATTTGGAAAACACACCTATATAAGGATTAATAGCAATTATTGAATGAGCTTATTTCGTAAATTCTTCGGAAAAAAGTCTGAGCAGACTGAAGAAAACATACCTAATCAAGAGCGTGGCAAATACATGCCAGAAGTAAAGCTACCTGTAGATGAACGTTTTACAATAAACTTCAAAGGAAATGGTGGTAAATTTTTGTATTGTGAAAACCTCGAAGAGGTAAAGGAAAGTTTTAACGCAATCTTAGATGAGAACAATTGGCATGATGACAAAGTTTTTATAATTGATCAACGTTTAACTGATTTATTCAAAGATTTCAACCTAAATAGCACTACAAAACTTTCTGAAAGTGCTTATTTTTTATCTACCTGTGAATATTTAATCTCTGATGATGGTTCCCTTTTAATTTCTTCAAATCAAATTGCCGAAAAAAAATTAATAGAATTACCAGATCACTTTATAATTTATGCTACGACAAGCCAATTTGTTGAAACTATTGGTGAAGGCTTAAAAGGTATTAAAGCGAAAAGCAAAAAGAAAATACCGACAAACATTACCACAATAAAGAATTTTAAAACAGCAGAGGACAAAGACTTTCTAACTTACGGAAGTAGTTCTAAAAATCTATACCTACTTTTACTAGAAGACTTATAATGAAAGAATTATCCATTAGAGCCATTTCTGGTGTAGTCTATGTATTACTCCTTATAGGTTCACTTTTCTCTGAAGTGGCATTAGCTATTTTAATTGGAATATTTGGAATTATTTGCTTAACAGAATTTAGCCGACTCATAAAGCTAAAGTCTTATGTACAATATCTTATTTTTCTTATTTTATATATAGCGTTTTGGTATTTATGCGCGCAGAAATCCATAAACCAAATTGGTGATGAAGCTATTCAAATTTTGTTAGTCATTACTATTTTTGTCAATCTCATTTTAATTAAAGATCTATTTACATCAAAACGGATTCCTCTTTTTGAATCTAAACGATACATCGTTACCGCATTTTATTTGACGAGTGGTTTTGTATTTATATTGCTAGTTTCTAATTACGATAATGCATTCACACCACTGTTGTTATTAGGTTCATTTATACTTATTTGGGTTAATGACAGTGCAGCCTATATGGTTGGAAAGAATTTTGGAAAACAAAAGTTATTTCCAAGTATATCTCCAAAGAAAACGGTTGAAGGTTTCCTTGGTGGTTTATTTTTTGCATGTGTATCGAGTTATTTTATAGCCTTATATACTGAAACACTTTACTTTACACCTTGGTTAATTTTAGCCATTATTATTAGTGTTTTTGGTACCTTTGGGGACTTAATAGAATCTAAATTTAAGCGTCAAGCAAAAGTTAAAGATAGTGGATCTATAATGCCAGGACACGGTGGACTTTTAGATCGCTTAGATAGTATTATCTTTGCAGCACCATTTATATATTTATTTTTAAGAATTATACACTTTTAAGAAAATTAAGCTATGTTTCATAAAGAAGGACATAAAATTATATTCATTACCCTCGTTTTTGTCGTAGGCACGTTTTTTTTAATTGATGAATTTATTCTTAATGAATGGTTGCGAAAAGGGTTAATGATAGCCATTTTAGTATTCTTTATTCTAATTTTACAATTTTTTAGAAACCCTAAACGTAATACCCATAGTAATAGTATGCAGGCTTTATCTCCTGTTGATGGCAAGGTTGTGGTTATTGAAGAGGTTCAAGAAAACGAAGTTTTTAAAGACAAAAGAATTCAGGTTTCTGTATTTATGTCTCCTATTAATGTGCATGTAACGCGTTATCCAATTTCAGGAAAAGTTACATTTAGCAAGTATCATCCTGGAAAGTTTTTAGTCGCTTGGCATCCAAAAGCAAGTGAGGAAAATGAGCGTACTACAGTAGTCGTTGAGAATGAAAATTTTGGCAAAGTATTGTACAGACAAATTGCTGGTGCATTAGCTAAACGTATTGTTAACTATGCTAAAGTTGATGGTCATGTAGATCAAGGAACGGATTCTGGATTTATTAAATTTGGCTCACGTGTTGATTTATTCTTACCTTTGGACGCTGATATTAAAGTAGAACTTAACCAAAAAGTTCGTGGTGGTGAAAGCATTATTGCTGAAATAAAATGACATCCAAAGAGTTAGACATAGAATTTAGAGATGCTGTAGATCGTGTAAACGACCATACTGAACCATTTCCTGCTGACTTCTTATTGCGGCTATATGCTTTTTTTAAAAAAGCAACTAATAACTACGATAGACCAAGCAGTAGAAAACCAATTATTAATGCATTTAAAGCAAATGCTTTGTTTCAAGTAAAAAATATTACACGAGACGAAGCCAAACAAGAGTATATAAATCTGGTTAACAACTACTTTTTGTATCGGAAATAAAAAAGAGACTAAAGACTGCTTCGCTTTTAGAACCAAGAACAAAGTATTACTTGTCACTAACTGACAAGTAACTTATTTTCCATTTATAATCATTCCCTTTTTAAAAAGAATCAAGACCGCTTTGTTAGAACTAATAACAAGGACTTAATAGGAACTGTCCGTCATCCTCAATTTTTGTAATTTAAAAAAACTCAAAGAAATCGTACTAATTATTTTCACTAAAAACATTCAATTGTAGCTTAATAAAGTCTTTTCTCCAATATTTTTTATCTTGGTTCTTATTTCTATTTTCTCTCACCTCTAATCTCTCACCAACGGCATCGTAGAACAACGCAATAAGCCTTCTTGTTTCGCAATTTCAGTATAAGATACTTCTTCTACTGTAAAGCCATTTTCTCTCAGCCACGTATTCAGTCTTGTAAAGTTTTTTTCAGAAATAATTACATCTTCAGAAATTGAAAAGATATTACTATTCATATGATACATTTCTTCTTTCGTAATTTCGAATACATTCTCCTTTCCAAAGAAATTCAATATCCAATTATATTCACGTTCTATTAAAAACCCATTTTTATGAAGTATGGCTTTATCTTTTCCTATCGGTTGAAAGCAACAGTCTAAATGCAATGCATTTTCTTTAGGGTCTGTATTGGATTTTCGTAATTCAAACGCCTTAACAGTTTTGTGTGGAAATAATTCCTGAATGGCGATTACGGCACCTGTATTGGTTCGTGCTGTTATATAATCTGCATAATCCTCACCAGAATACGTCCCAATAAAAATAAAATCGTTCCACGGCATCACATCACCACCTTCGACATGACATTCTTCTGGAAGTATAATAATGTTCTCCTCGTTTATTTTTTCAATTACATGTTGTATAGCTTCATACTCACGTTCGCGATCTGGTAAAATGTTGGCTTTTATAAATTTGTCTTCAATAACAAAAGCGATATCTCTTGAGAATATTTGGTTATAATCAGTGATCACTTTGGGTCTATAAACCGTAACATCGTATTTTTCAAAAACCTTTGCGACCGCATCCATTTCCTTTTGCATATCACTTTCTACAGGATACGTACCTGCTTTTATATGCTGAATAGATTTAGGATCGTAAGCCTCGTCTATAGACGGCACTGGGCCAACACTTTCTGCTGTACCTAATACCACAGTTTTAAGACGTGAAGTTTCGTTTTGTATGTTGAGTTTCATAAATTACAGTTTAGTCATTTAATAACCATGTCTTATAATCTTGGTTGTCATAACATGGTTATTACAGTTAATTCGAATGTATAAAAACAGAAAAAGCTCCATAATACCTATGAAGCTTTTATTCTTTAATTTAAAGTGTTATCTTTTGTCAATAGGTTTAAAATCTCTGTGCGTTTCACCTATATACAATTGTCTTGGACGACCAATTGGCTCGTTACGCATACGCATTTCTTTCCATTGTGCAATCCAACCTGGTAAACGACCCATGGCGAACATTACAGTAAACATTTCTACCGGAATTCCCATTGCTCTATAAATAATACCAGAATAGAAATCTACATTAGGATATAATTTTCTATCTACAAAATAAGGATCTTCTAAAGCTTCTTTTGCTAAACCTTTAGCGATATCTAAAATAGGGTCATCGATTCCCAAGTCTGCTAATACTTCGTCAGCAGCTTTCTTAATAATCAATGCTCTTGGATCGAAGTTTTTATATACTCTGTGACCAAAGCCCATTAAACGGAAAGGATCATTTTTATCCTTAGCTTTTGCCATATATTTTTTTGTGTCTCCACCATCTGCTTTTATTGCTTCAAGCATTTCTAAAACGGCTTGGTTAGCACCACCATGTAGTGGTCCCCAAAGCGCTGAAATACCAGATGCCAACGATACAAATAAACCGGCATGCGACGAACCTGTAATTCTTACTGTAGATGTAGAACAGTTTTGCTCATGATCTGCATGTAGAATTAAAAGTTTATCCAACGCATTTACTAAAATTGGATTTTGTTCGTAATCACCACTTGGGCTTTTAAACATCATCTTTAATAAGTTCTCTACGTAACCTAACTTATTATCTCCGTAATCTAATGGCAACCCATTCTTTTTACGTAATGTCCATGCAACTAGTACAGGGAATTTAGCTAAAATTCTAACAATAGCTTTGTACATTTCCTCTTCTGAGCTAACATCTACTGTAGAAGGGTAAAACGCAGTAAGTGCACTTGTTAATGACGATAACACTCCCATTGGGTGTGCAGACTTTGGAAACGCATCTAAAATCTTTTTAATATCATCATCTACAACCGAATGCTCTTTAATATCCTTATCAAACTGATTGAGTTGCTCTTGTGTTGGTAATTCTCCAAATATTAATAAGTACACAACTTCTAAGAAATCAGCTTTCTCTGCTAATTCTTCAATAGCATAACCTCTATATCTTAATATACCTTTTTCGCCATCTAGAAATGTAATTGCACTTTCACAACTTCCTGTGTTTTTATAACCTGGATCTATAGTAATGACTCCACCTGTTGCACTTCTTAAACTTTTAACATCAATAGCAACTTCGTTTTCTGTACCAATAGTTACAGGGAAATCGTATTTTTTACCATTAATTTCTAATGTAGCTTTATCTGACATATTTTCTTCTCGGATTTTAATAAATTATAAGGACTGTAAATTTACGAAATATCAAACGATTTCGAAAGGAGATTTATAACGGTTTTAACATTTACTACGAGTTCTAATTTATTCATGAAACATTTCATCCAGATAGTAGAAAAATAAAAAAACCATCTAAAGTGTAATCCTTTAGATGGTTTTGTATAATTAAGACATTTCGACTGCGTTCAATGTGATGGGTCTGTTCTGATTATATATCTTTTTATACATTCAACATTCACAAAACACCCCTAAAGTCCCCTCAAGGGGACAATCCCAAAAAACTTATGCTTTCACCTTAAAAGCATTAGATCCAGGAAAATAAGCTACATCACCTAATTCTTCTTCAATACGTAATAACTGGTTGTATTTTGCCATACGATCACTACGAGATGCAGAACCTGTTTTAATTTGACCTGTGTTTAAAGCTACAGCTAAATCTGCAATAGTATTATCTTCTGTTTCACCAGATCTATGAGACATTACAGACGTATAACCTGCGTTATGTGCCATATTTACAGCTGCAATTGTTTCGGTTAATGTACCAATCTGATTTACTTTAATTAAGATAGAGTTAGCAATACCTTCTTTAATACCTCTCTCTAAACGCTCTACATTAGTAACAAATAAATCGTCACCAACTAACTGCACTTTATCTCCAATTAGTTCAGTTAAATATTTAAAACCTTCCCAGTCGTTTTCATCCATACCATCTTCAATAGAAATAATAGGATATTTACCTGCTAATTCAGCTAAGTATTCAGCTTGTTCTTTACTTGTTCTGATGACACCAGAATCACCTTCAAATTTCTTATAATCGTATTTCCCATCCACAAAAAATTCTGCTGCAGCACAATCTAAAGCGATTTTTACTTCATCACCAAATTTATATCCAGCGTTTTCTACGGCTTTTGCAATGGTATCTAATGCATCTTCAGTTCCTCCTGGTAAGTTTGGTGCAAAGCCTCCTTCATCACCAACTGCTGTACTTAAATCTCTATCATGCAATACTTTTTTAAGATTATGGAAAATCTCAGTTCCCATTTGCATAGCATGTGTAAAGTTTTTTGCTTTTACTGGCATTACCATAAACTCTTGAAACGCAATTGGCGCATCACTATGAGAACCACCATTAATGATGTTCATCATTGGTAACGGTAATGTATTTGCAGAAACTCCACCTACATATCTGTATAATGGCATACCTAATTCATTAGCTGCTGCTTTAGCAACGGCTAAGGATACACCCAAAATAGCATTAGCTCCTAATTTTGATTTGTTCGGAGTACCATCCAAATCAATCATCATTTGATCAATAGCGTTTTGTTCAAAAACAGAAACTCCTAATAATTCTTGAGCGATTGTAGAATTTACATTTTCAACAGCTTTTAAAACTCCCTTACCCATGTAAGTATCTCCTCCATCTCTTAATTCAACAGCTTCATGCTCTCCTGTAGATGCACCAGATGGTACTGCTGCTCGTCCCATAATACCATTTTCTGTAGTAACATCAACTTCTACTGTTGGGTTTCCTCTGGAATCTAAAATTTGTCTTGCGTGTACATTTATAATAATGCTCATTAGTTTTGGTTTTAATTTACTATAATTTCTATTGAAATACTGAAACGTGTTCAGTATGACTAGCCTATAAGCTAGTCAAATTTACGAAAATCTATAGCTTAAAACAGAACAAAAATCATAATTATGAATACTATTTACTATAATGTTTTCGAAACAAAAAAAACGCAATAAAAATGGTGTTTTATTGCGTTTTTGGTATTATTTATTTTTAATATTCTCTATAAATTGGTCAAACAGATAGAGTGAATCATTTGGACCAGGACTTGCCTCTGGATGATACTGTACTGAAAAACAATTTTTGTCTTTTAGTTTGATACCTGCAACTGTATTATCGTTTAAATGCACATGTGTAATTTCTACATTTGCATTGGCTTCCGTTTCTTCTCTATTAATTGCAAACCCATGGTTTTGGGATGTAATTTCCCCTTTACCTGTGACTAAATTTTTTACAGGATGATTAATTCCTCTGTGACCATTATGCATTTTATATGTTGAAATTCCGTTTGCCAAAGCAATCACCTGATGTCCTAAACAAATTCCGAATAACGGTTTGTTATTTGCTATAATGTCTTTCGCCAGAGTAATAGCCTCTTCTAAAGGTTCTGGATCACCAGGTCCGTTAGATAAGAAATAGCCATCTGGATTAAATCCTTCTAAGTCTTCAAATGTTGCATTGTATGGAAATACTTTTATGTAAGCATCGCGCTTTGCTAGGTTTCTGAGAATATTCTTTTTGATACCGATATCTAAGGCCGCAATTTTATAGGTTGCGTTTTCATCACCAACAAAATAAGGTTCTTTAGTAGATACTTTAGAGGCTAATTCTAAACCTTTCATTGAAGGGAATTCTGCCAATTGTGCTTTAAGCGCATCAATATTATCGACCTCAGTAGTAATTACAGCATTCATGGCTCCATTATCTCTAATATAGCTTACCAATGCTCTTGTATCTACGTCTGCGATGGCTAGGGTATTATGCTTTTCAAAGAAATCTTCTAAAGACGCATCTGCCGCTGGTCTTGAATAATTAAAGCTAAAATTTTTACAAATTAATCCCGCTATTTTTACATCATCAGACTCAACTTCATCTGCTTTTGTTCCGTAATTTCCAATATGGGCATTGGTGGTTACCATAAGTTGACCGTAATACGAAGGGTCTGTGAATATTTCCTGATAACCTGTTGTACCAGTATTAAAACAGACTTCGCCAAAAGCAGAACCTTCTTTTCCTATGGATTTACCATGAAAAATTGTACCGTCAGCTAAAAGAATAAGGGCTTTTTTTCTTTGTTTGTATTTCATTGGTTATGTTATTGAGTCACATTAGTTGGAAGAAATAATTTTAAATACATTTTAAAACACCCCTAAAGTCCCTTCAAGGGGACAATACAACCAAGTAAAATTAATTTTTAATTTTTGCAAAAATCCAAAAAAAAAAGGATAAACTGAAACAGTCTATCCTTTATATTTATCAATGCTTATTAATACGCGCTAATCGCGATTTGTGAAATGCAAAAAACGATTTCAAATTTTGATCAGTTTTGATTTCAAATTTCATTCGTTTTTTTACTAGCATTTTTACTCTTCTTCGTTAGAAGTTTTAGTTTCCGTAGGTGCAGGTGTCGCCGCTTTTGCTTTGCTTCCTCCTCTTCTACTTCTACGTGTTTTCTTCTCTGGTTTAGCAGCTGAATAAAGTTCGTTGTAATCAACTAACTCAATCATTGCCATATCAGCGTTATCACCTAATCTGTTTCCTAATTTGATGATACGTGTATATCCACCTGGACGATCTCCAATCTTTGGCGCTACATCTCTAAACAATTCTGCAACAGCACCTGTTTGTCTTAATTTTGACATAACAAGACGTCTATTATGAGTAGTGTCTGTTTTAGATTTTGTAATCATTGGCTCAACAAACTGCTTTAAAGCTTTTGCTTTTGCAACAGTAGTGTTAATACGCTTGTGCTCTATTAAAGAACAAGCCATATTTGCTAACATTGACTTTCTGTGCGCTGTTTGTCTTCCTAAGTGGTTGAATTTTTTTCCGTGTCTCATGACATTTGTTTTATCATCTTGCTACCAAACTCTTTTTTGAGGAGCAAAATATGATTATTAATAATTAATTATGATCATTAGAATGAGATTCCCGCTTTCGCAGGAATCACAAACCATTTAATCTTTGTCTAATTTATATTTACTTAAATCCATACCGAAGTTAAGACCTTTAACATTCACTAATTCTTCTAGCTCAGTTAAAGACTTCTTACCGAAGTTTCTGAATTTCATTAAATCATTTTTGTTGAATGATACTAAGTCTCCTAAAGTATCTACTTCTGCAGCTTTTAAACAGTTAAGTGCACGTACAGAAAGATCCATATCAACTAATTTAGTTTTCAATAGTTGTCTCATGTGAAGTGATTCTTCATCATAAGTTTCTGTTTGTGCTATTTCATCAGCTTCTAACGTGATACGCTCATCTGAGAATAACATGAAGTGGTGAATTAATATTTTAGCTGCTTCCGTTAAAGCATCTTTTGGATTGATAGAGCCATCAGTTCTAATTTCGAAAACTAATTTTTCATAATCCGTTTTTTGTTCTACACGGAAGTTTTCAATTGCATATTTCACATTTTGGATTGGTGTGAAAATAGAATCCGTAAATATTGTTCCTACTGCTGCTGAAGCTTTCTTATTTTCTTCTGCTGGAACATAACCTCTACCTTTTTCAATCGTCAATTCCATATTGATGTTTACTTTAGGATCTAAGTTACAGATCACTAAATCTGTATTTAATACTTGGAAACCTGAGATAAACTTCTGGAAATCACCTGCTGTAATTTGATTTTGTCCTGAGATAGAAATGGTAACAGTTTCGTTATCAACTTCTTCGATTTGACGCTTAAAGTTAACTTGCTTTAAGTTCAAAATCATTTCAGTAACATCTTCAACTACACCTGCGATCGTAGAAAATTCGTGATCTACACCTTCAATTCTTACTGATGTAATTGCAAAACCTTCTAAAGAAGATAATAATACACGTCTTAACGCATTTCCTACTGTTAATCCGTATCCTGGTTCTAATGGTCTGAATTCGAATTTACCTTCGAAATCAGTAGAATCAATCATTATAACTTTATCAGGCTTCTGAAAATTTAATATTGCCATAGTGTTCTTCGTTTTAATTGTTATTTAGTTGCGCGGTTTATAAGTATGAAGAAGACTATAAACCCTTTGGCTAAATACCAATATGATTAATTTATTATTTAGAGTAAAGTTCAACGATTAATTGCTCGTTGATTTGTTCCGGAATCTGAATTCTTGCAGGAACAGCAACATAAGTTCCTTCCATTGAACCTGTATTCCAAGTGATCCATTCGTAAACATTACTAGAGTTAGATAATGAATTCTGAATAGCTTCTAATGATTTAGATTTTTCTCTAACACCTACAACATCACCAGCTTTTAATTGGTAAGAAGGAATATTTACCTTTTCACCGTTTACTGTAATGTGTCTGTGAGATACTAATTGTCTTGCACCACTTCTTGAAGGAGAGATACCCATTCTGTAAACAACATTATCTAAACGAGATTCACAAAATTGAAGTAAAACTTCACCTGTAATTCCTTTAGCAGAAGTTGCTCTTTTAAACATGTTTCTGAATTGCTTTTCTAAAATACCATAAGTATATTTAGCTTTTTGCTTCTCCATTAACTGAACTGAGTATTCAGATTTTTTACCACGACGACGGTTGTTTCCGTGTTGTCCTGGTGGATAATTCCTTTTTTCGAAGGCTTTGTCGTCTCCGAAGATAGCTTGTCCGAATTTACGGGCTATTTTAGTTTTAGGACCAGTATATCTTGCCATTTTAAATTGTTTTTAAGAGTGATTAGTGAATTAAGGTCTTAATCTTATCCTTCAAAAATCGTTGATCTCTTGTTGATACTTGTTTATAATTTTTCAGTTTGCAAATTTATACAAAATAAACTAATATCAGCACATAAATGTGAGATATTAGTTTATTAATAAATTTGAGTATGTTTTTCTAACTATAATCTGTTAGAAATCTGAACAGCATTCAGATTAAACTCTACGTCTTTTTGGTGGACGACAACCGTTATGTGGTAATGGAGTTACATCAACAATTTCTGAAACTTCAATACCTGCATTGTGTATAGATCTTATTGCAGATTCTCTACCGTTACCAGGTCCTTTAACGTATACTTTTACTTTCTTTAAACCAGCTTCTTTAGCAACTGCTGAAGCATCTTCTGCAGCTAATTGAGCAGCATAAGGAGTGTTCTTTTTAGAACCTCTAAAGCCCATTTTTCCAGCTGATGACCAAGAAATAACGTCACCTTTTTTGTTTGTTAAAGAAATAATGATGTTGTTAAAAGAAGCAGTGATATGAGCTTCTCCTATTGCATCAACTATAACTTTACGTTTTTTTGTACTTGTCTTTGCCATTATATGTTTAGCTTTTAGTATTAGTTTATAGTCGCTAGAATCCTAAACCGTTAAATTTCAAACAGATTCTTTCCAACGTCTAATAGACTAAAGACTATTATTACTTAGTTACTTTCTTTTTGTTAGCAACTGTTTTACGTCTTCCTTTTCTTGTACGAGAGTTATTTTTAGTACGTTGTCCTCTTAATGGAAGACCAACTCTATGACGAATACCTCTGTAACATCCAATATCCATTAATCGCTTAATGTTCATTTGTGTTTCCGAACGTAATTCTCCTTCGATTTTAAAAGTTCCAACAACTTCACGGATTGCTCCAATCTCGTCGTCAGTCCAATCTTGTACTTTTGTGTTCTCGTCAACTTTAGCTGCTGCTAAAATTTCCTTAGATCTACTTCTACCTACTCCGTAGATATAAGTTAAAGAGATTACTCCTCTTTTCTGTTTTGGTATGTCTACACCTGCAATTCTTGCCATAATTACCCTTGTCTTTGTTTGAATCTAGGATTCTTTTTGTTAATGACGTAAAGTCTACCTTTTCTGCGCACTAGTTTACAGTCTGCGCTTCTTTTCTTTACTGATGCTCTAACTTTCATCTTGTTTAATTTATTACTACTATTATAAGATGTAACCTAACGGTTTCATCGTTTTAGTATCTATATGTTATTCGAGCCTTCGTTAAATCGTAAGGGCTCATTTCTAATTTCACCTTATCTCCTGGTAGTAACTTAATATAATGCATACGCATTTTACCTGAGATATGTGCAGTCACTATATGACCATTTTCTAATTCAACACGAAACATAGCATTTGATAATGCCTCTATAATTGTGCCGTCTTGTTCTATTGCTGCTTGTTTTGCCATAATATATATTTAGTGTTCAGTCTTTATATTGCAAGTATCTTGCCTAATTTCTAAGACTGACTTCTAATGATTCATCTTATTGCCCAACTGCTTTTCTATTCTTACCTGTCTTCATTAAGCCATCATAATGCTTATTCAATAAATAAGAATTAATCTGTTGCATGGTATCGATTGCTACACCAACCATAATTAAAAGTGATGTACCACCGAAGAATAATGCCCAACCTGCCTGCACGCTCATTAATTTCATTACAAATGCTGGAAAAACAGCAACCAATGCTAAAAATATAGAACCTGGTAAGGTAATTTGTGACATTATCTTATCTAAATATTCTGAGGTTTCTGATCCTGGACGTATACCTGGAATAAATCCACCACTACGTTTTAAATCATCTGCCATTTTATTTGTAGGTACTGTAATTGCCGTATAAAAATAAGTAAAAACTATAATTAATAAAGCAAAAATTAAATTGTACCAAAATCCAAACATATCAGAAAAATTAGCCTGCATCCAAACTCCTGTGTCTGTATCTTTCAACCAAGCAGAACCACCTATTAAACTTGGTACAAACATAATTGCTTGTGCAAAGATAATTGGCATTACACCAGATGCGTTTAACTTTAATGGTAAAAACTGACGTGAACCGAATACATTCTTTTCGTAACCACCAGAAGCGGTTCTTCTTGCGTACTGTACAGCTATTTTTCTAACTGCCATTACTAAGAATACTGATGCTAAAATGATTACAAACCATATAACCATCTCTATTAATATCATCATAAATCCACCATTACCTTCTAATCTAGAAGCTGCATTTTGAATAAATGATTGTGGCAACGTTGCGATAATACCTACCATAATTAATAATGAAATACCATTACCAATTCCTTTATCCGTAATCTTTTCACCTAACCACATTGCAAATACACAACCTGTTACTAAAATAATTACTGAAGAAAAGTAGAATAAATTTTCACTAAAACCAGGCACTAACATTGCACCCATAGATGTAGAACCAGATAATCCTGGTATACTAGCTAAATAACCAGGTGCTTGTACCAAACAAATACCGATGGTTAACCAACGTGTAATTTGAGTGATTTTCTTCTGACCACTAGCTCCTTCTTTCTGAAGTTTTTGTAAATAAGGAATCGCAATACCCATTAATTGAACAACAATGGAAGCAGAAATGTAAGGCATAATACCTAAAGCAAATACTGAGGCATTAGCAAAAGCTCCACCTGTAAATGCGTTTAACAATCCTAATATTCCACCGTCCATACCGGCTTGTAAACCACCTAATGAATCAATATTAATACCAGGTAATACAACCTGAGCACCAAAACGATACACTAATAACAAACCTAAGGTTAAGATAATTCTATCCTTAAGCTCTGTGATTTTCCAAACGTTTTTTAATGTTTCTATTATTTTCATCCTATAATCTTATAAAGTTACAGCTTCACCACCAGCAGCTTCAATAGCAGCTTTTGCCGTAGCAGTAAATTTATGAGCAGTTACTGTTAATTTTGTTTTTAACTCACCTCTACCTAAGACTTTTACAAGCTCGTTTTTACCAGCTAATCCTAAAGATACAAACGTTTCAAAATCAACACTATCCTTTATTACTTTTTCATCTACTAACTTCTGTAGAGTATCTAAGTTAATACCTTGATACGCCACTCTGTTAATATTTGTAAATCCAAATTTAGGAACACGTCTTTGTAATGGCATTTGACCACCTTCAAATCCTAATTTCTTAGAATACCCTGAACGCGACTTTGCTCCTTTGTGACCACGAGTTGCAGTACCACCTTTACCAGAGCCTTGACCACGTCCAACACGTTTTCCTTGACTTTTTACTGAACCTTCTGCAGGTTTTAAATTACTTAAATCCATTGTTAAGTTATATTTTTAAGCTTCTTCAACAGAAACTAAGTGTTCAACTTTTTTAACCATACCAAGGATACTTGATGTGGCGTCGTGCTCTACTACTTGTCCAATCTTTTTTAAACCTAAAGCTTCTAAAATTAGCTTTTGTCTTTTAGTACGATTGATTGCACTTTTTACTTTCTTTACTTTAATCTTTGCCATCTTATCCTATCGATTATCCGTTAAATACTTTTTCAAGTGAAATTCCACGTTCTTTGGCTACAGACTTAGCATCTCTCAATTGTAATAAAGCATCAAAAGTTGCTTTTACTACGTTGTGAGGGTTAGAAGATCCTTGCGACTTAGATAATACATCGTGTATACCTACGGCCTCAAGAACAACTCTTACTGCTCCACCTGCAATTACTCCTGTACCAGGTGCAGCTGGAATAATGTTAACTCTAGCACCACCATATTTACCTTTTTGCTCATGTGGAATTGTGCCTTTAAGAATAGGAATTCTTACTAAGTTTTTCTTAGCATCTTCTATAGCTTTTGCAATTGCAGTCGCTACATCTTTAGATTTACCTAAGCCTTGTCCTACAACATTTGTTTCGTCACCTACAACAACAATTGCAGAAAAACCAAATGCTCTACCACCTTTTGTTACTTTAGTTACACGCTGCACGCCAACTAAGCGATCTTTTAATTCTAATCCGCTTGGTTTAACAAGCTCTGCGTTTTTATATTTTTGATACATAATGTCTTAAAATTTAAGTCCTGCTTCTCTAGCACCTTCTGCTAATGATTTTACTCTTCCATGATATAAGTAACCACCTCTATCAAAAGAAATAGTTTCAACACCAGCCTTCAAAGCTTTTTCACCAACAGACTTACCAACTAATGCAGCAATTTCTGATTTGTTTCCTTTAGACTTTACAATGTCCTTATCTCTTGAAGATGCAGCAGCTAAAGTTTTACCAGTTACATCATCTACGAGTTGAGCATAAATTTCTTTATTACTTCTAAAAACAGCTAATCTTGGTTTTGTTGCCGTACCAGATACTACCTTACGGATTCTGTTTTTTATTCTTATTCTTCTTTCGTTCTTTGTCAATGCCATAACTTAATTATTAAGCTGATTTACCTGCTTTTCTTCTAATTTCTTCACCAACAAACTTGATCCCTTTTCCTTTGTAAGGTTCTGGTTTTCTAAAACCACGAATCTTTGCAGCAACTTGGCCAACTAATTGTTTGTCAAAAGATGTTAATTTAACGATTGGATTTTTACCTTTTTCTGAAACGGTCTCAATTTTCACTTCTGGAGCGATGTCCATTACGATATTGTGAGAAAATCCTACAGCCAAATCTAATTTTTGTCCTTGGTTAGATGCTCTATAACCTACACCAACTAATTCTAGTTCTTTGGTCCAGCCTTTAGAAACACCTTCTATCATATTAGCAATTAATGCTCTGTAAAGACCATGTTTTGCTCTTAAATCTTTCTTATCAGAAGCACGTCCTAAAGTAATAATTCCGTCTTCTAATTTAATTTCAATATCTGAATATTCTTGAGTTAACTCTCCTAATTTACCTTTAGCGGTAATAGTGTTATCTTTAATCTCAAGTGTTACACCTTCAGGAACTGTTATTGGGTTTTTACCTATTCTTGACATAATTTCCTGTTTTTAGTATACGTAACATAAAACTTCACCACCAACATTTTCTCTCTGCGCTTGCTTTCCTGTCATCACTCCGTGAGACGTAGAAACAATTGCAATACCTAATCCGTTAAGGATTCTTGGCATTTCGTTAGAAGAAGCATATTTACGTAAACCTGGTTTACTGATTCTTTGAATTTTTTTGATGACAGACTCTTTTGTCTCTTTACTGTACTTCAAAGCAATTTTGATAGTACCTTGTACTGTTGAGTCGTCAAACTTATAACTTAAGATAAATCCTTGATCGAACAAAATCTTAGTTATTTCTTTTTTTAAGTTAGATGCAGGAATCTCAACCACTCTGTGATTTGCCTTAACTGCGTTTCTAACTCGCGTTAAATAATCCGCTATTGGATCTGTGTTCATATGTATTAATTTGCGGTAGCGGTTTTCGACACTATTGTCAAACCTGAAACCAATTTATAATCCTATAATTGTACGTGAAAGGATATCACGTTTTTACCAACTGGCTTTCTTTACACCAGGAATTAAACCTTGGTTAGCCATTTGTCTAAACATTACACGAGAAATTCCAAATTGTCTCATATAACCTTTTGGTCTTCCAGTAAGTTTACAACGGTTGTGCTGACGTATAGGTGATGCATTTTTTGGTAACTTTTGTAATGCTTCGTAATCGCCAGCTTCTTTTAAAGCTTTTCGTTTCTCTGCATATTTAGCTACCGTTTTAGAACGCTTAACCTCACGGGCTTTCATTGATTCTTTAGCCATAATTTAATTCTTTTTAAAAGGTAATCCTAGTTCTGTTAATAAAGACTTCGCTTCCTTATCGGTTTCAGCTGAAGTCACAAAAGTGATATCCATTCCTGAAATTCTATTAACTTTATCAATATCTATTTCTGGGAAAATGATTTGTTCTACAATACCTAAGTTATAGTTTCCACGTCCATCAAAACCTGTAGCTTTAATACCGCTAAAATCTCTAACTCGTGGTAAAGCTGAAGTCACCAAACGATCTAAGAATTCATACATTTGCTCTCCTCTTAATGTTACTTTGGCACCAATTGGCATCCCTTTACGTAACTTAAAAGAAGCAACATCCTTCTTAGACATTGTTTGTATAGCTTTTTGTCCAGATATCTTTGTAAGTTCTTCTACTGCGTGATCGATTAATTTCTTATCCGCAACAGCAGCACCAACACCTTTAGATATTACTATCTTAGTAAGTTTAGGTACTTGCATTACATTTTTGTATCCAAATTCTTCCGTAAGAGCAGAAACAACTTTGTCCTTATACTCTTGTTTTAATCTTGCAACGTAAGCCATAGTTAAATTACTTCATTAGATTTTTTAGAAAATCTCACTTTATTATCTCCATCCATTTTATAACCAACTCTTGTTGTTTCTCCTTTTGAAGTTAACAACGATAAGTTAGAAATATGAATAGATGCTTCTTTCTCTACAATTCCACCTTGAGGATTTTGTGCACTTGGTTTCGTATGTTTCTTAACCATGTTTACACCCTCTACGATGGCTTTGTTCTTATCTATTAATACTTTAAGTACTTTACCTTCTGATCCTTTGTGATCACCAGCAATTACTTGTACTGTATCTCCTGATTTTATTTTAAGCTTTGTCATTTTATTTATCAATTAAAGCACTTCTGGTGCCAATGATACAATTTTCATGAATTGTTTATCACGAAGTTCTCTAGCTACAGGTCCAAAAACACGAGTTCCTCTCATTTCCCCTTGAGGATTTAATAGTACACATGCGTTATCGTCAAATCTAATGTAAGATCCATCTGGACGTCTTACCTCTTTAGCTGTACGAACCACAACTGCTGTAGAAACAGCACCTTTTTTGATTTGTCCGTTTGGAGTGGCATCTTTAACAGATACTACAATTTTATCTCCTACAGAAGCATATCTTCTTTTAGTTCCTCCTAGTACACGGATAGTTAAAACTTCCTTTGCACCAGTATTATCAGCTACTTTTAATCTTGATTCTTGTTGTAACATAATTACTTCGCTCTTTCAATTATTTCTACTAATCTCCAACATTTAGATTTACTTAAAGGTCGTGTTTCCATGATCTTTACTGTATCTCCTTCGTTGCAGTCGTTTGTCTCATCGTGTGCGACATATTTCTTAGTCTTTAACACGAATTTTCCATACATAGGGTGTTTTACTTTCTTAACTTCTGAAACAACAATAGATTTCTCCATTTTGTTACTCGTTACGATCCCTATACGTTCTTTTCTTAAGTTTCTTTTTTCCATCTTTCAGCAGAATACGATTATTGTACGTCTCTTTTAGTTAATTCTGTTGCCACTCTAGCTACTGTGCGACGTGCAACGCGTAACTGGATTGGATTATCTAACGGAGATATAGTGTGAGCCATTTTCAGGTCCGTATAACTCTTTTTAGATTCACTAAGTTTCTCTTGTAACTCAGCTGTTGAAAGCTGTTTAATTTCTGATTGCTTCATAATATCTTTCTATTAAGCTTCGTAATCTCTAGCTATGATAAACTTAGTTTTTACAGGAAGTTTTTGTGCTGCCAAACGAAGAGCTTCTTGAGCTGTTTCTAATGGCACACCACTAATTTCAAATAACATACGTCCTGGTTTTACAACTGCTGCCCAATATTCAACGGCACCTTTACCTTTACCCATACGTACTTCAAGAGGTTTCTTTGTAATAGGCTTGTCTGGAAATATTTTAATCCATAACGATCCTTCTCTTTTCATGTAACGAGTAGCTGCAATACGCGCTGCTTCTATTTGACGTGCAGTTATAAATGACGCGTCTAATGATTTAATACCGAAAGTACCATTTGATAACAAATGACCTCTTCCCGCATTTCCTTTCATACGTCCTTTTTGCTGCTTACGAAATTTTGTTCTTTTAGGCTGTAACATTTTTTCTTTTCTTTAAAAAATTACTTTCTACGACGAGATTGGTTCTTGTTTCCACCACGTCCACCTTTACCTTTTTGCTGCTTAGATAAACCAACTAATGGAGAAAGTTCTCTTTTTCCATATACTTCGCCTTTCATTATCCAAACTTTGATGCCCAATCTACCATAAGTAGTATGTGCTTCTACTAGAGCATAATCAATATCAGCTCTAAAAGTAGACAAAGGAATACGTCCTTCTTTATAGTGTTCTTGACGTGCCATTTCAGCTCCGTTTAAACGACCACTAATCTGAATTTTAATTCCTTCAGCATTCATACGTATGGCAGCGGCAATAGCCATTTTTATTGCACGTCTGTATGAAATTCGGCTTTCAATTTGACGAGCAACACTTGCTGCTACTAAATATGCATCTAGTTCAGGTCTTTTAATCTCAAAGATGTTCAATTGAACCTCTTTACCAGTAATTTTCTTAAGCTCTTCTTTTAACTTATCTACTTCTTGGCCACCTTTTCCGATAATAATACCAGGTCTAGCAGTAGTAATAGTAACGGTTACAAGTTTAAGCGTACGCTCAATAATTACTCTACTTACACTAGCTTTAGATAGACGAGCATGAATATACTTTCTAATCTTATCGTCTTCGGCAAGTTTATCACCATAATCGTTTCCTCCGTACCAGTTAGATTCCCATCCTCTGATAATTCCTAAGCGATTCCCGATTGGATTTGTCTTTTGTCCCATATCTCTGTCTTAGCTTTGTGTTTTATTTATTGCATCTACTACCACAGTTACGTGGTTAGATCTTTTTCTTATTCTGTGTGCTCTACCTTGAGGTGCCGGACGCAAACGCTTTAACATAGTTCCACCATCTACTCTAATTTCTTTGATAAACAATTTAGCTTCTTCAACATCAGCATCTTCGTTTTTAGCTTGCCAGTTTGCAATTGCAGACATTACAAGTTTCTCTAAACGACGAGACGCTTCTTTTGAACTAAATCTAAGAATCTGAAGAGCTTTCTCTGCCTTTTCACCTCTTACTAAATCCGCTACTAAACGCATTTTTCTAGGTGATGTAGGACAGTTATTTAGCTTTGCAAAAGCAACCTGCTTTTTCTCAGCTTTAATAGCTTCCGCCATTTGTTTTTTACGACTTCCCATGATTCTTATTTTTTACCTTTATTCTTAGCACCTGCATGACCTCTAAAAGATCGTGTTGGTGAAAATTCTCCTAATTTATGACCTACCATATTTTCAGTAACAAATACTGGAACAAATTGACGACCATTGTGAACAGCTATAGTCTGACCAACGAAATCTGGAGAAATCATTGATGCTCTAGACCATGTCTTAATGACTGTCTTTTTGTTAGAAGCTACATTTTCTGCAACTTTCTTATCTAATTTATAGTGGATATAAGGTCCTTTTTTTAATGAACGTGCCATACTATCTTAATTATTTCTTTCTACGTTCTACAATATACTTATTACTCGACTTTGTCTTAGAACGCGTTCTGTAACCTTTAGCAGGTACACCGTTTCTATTTCTTGGATGACCTCCTGAAGACTTACCTTCACCACCACCCATTGGGTGATCGACTGGGTTCATTACTACTGGTCTTACTCTTGGACGTCTACCTAACCATCTGCTTCTACCTGCTTTACCAGATACTAACAATTGATGATCTGAATTTGAAATTGCTCCAACAGTAGCCATACAAGTTACAAGAATTAATCTCGTTTCTCCAGATGGTAACTTTACAGATGCAAATTTATCACCTCTTGCCATTAACTGAGCAAACGAACCAGCACTACGAGCCATAACAGCTCCTTGTCCAGGACGTAACTCAATACAAGAAATAATTGTACCTAATGGTATTTCACTTAAAGGCATTGCGTTTCCAATTTCTGGAGCGATACCTTTTTCACCAGACACTATATTTTGCCCTACTTGTAAACCATTCTGAGCGACAACGTAACGTTTCTCACCATCTTGATAGTTTAATAGCGCAATAAATGCTGTTCTGTTTGGATCGTATTCAATTGACTTAACTTCTGCAGGAATTCCCGCTTTGTTACGTTTGAAATCGATAATACGATACCTCTTCTTATGACCTCCACCTACTTGGCGTATGGTCATTTTTCCTTGACTGTTTCTACCACCTGATCGTTTTTTCGGAGCAAGCAAGCTTTTCTCCGGCTTATCAGTAGTAATGGCGTCAAAACCATTTACTACTCTAAATCGCTGACCTGATGTGATCGGTTTTAATTTTCTTACTGACATTAATGTCTAAAATTACATGTTAGTGTATAAATCTATTGTTTCACCTTCCGCCAGTTGTACAATTGCTTTTTTAACAGCATTTGTTTTACCATGTTGAACACCAGTTTTTGTAAACTTGGTCTTACGATCTGGACGGACATTTATTGTACGAACTTTTTCAACAGAAACTCCATAAGCAGCTTCTACCGCTTTTTTGATTTCTACCTTGTTCGCCTTTGTGCACACTTCAAATGCATACGCATTTAACAACTCACTTTGCATGGTTGCTTTTTCTGTGATTATAGGTTTTTTTAAGATACTCATCTGTTCTATTTACTTAAATTCGTTTCAATTCCTTCTAAAGCACTTTCAATTAGAATAACTTTGTTAGCATTCATAATTTTATAAGTACTTAATTCTGAAGCAGTTACCACTTCAGAACCTTTAAAATTGCGTGAGGACAAATATACATTATTATTTGTACCACCCAACACAATAAGAGATTTTTTGTTTTCTACCTCTAAAGCCTTTAAAACATTAAGGAAATTTTTAGTCTTTGGTGCTTCAAAATTGAAGTCTTCTAATACTAAAATTGACTTATCATTTGCTTTAATACTTAAGGCAGATTTACGTGCTAATCGCTTTAACGTTTTGTTTAATTTAAAACTGTAGTTTCTTGGTCTAGGACCAAACATACGACCACCACCTTTAAATACACCAGACTTTATAGAACCAGCACGTGCAGTACCTGTTCCTTTTTGTTTTTTAATCTTACGTGTACTTCCAGCAATTTCTGCTCTTTCTTTTGCCTTATGCGTTCCCTGTCTTTGATTTGCTAAGTATTGCTTAACATCTAAATAGACAGCGTGATTATTAGGCTCTATAGCGAATACGTCTTTAGAAAGCTCAGCTTGTCTACCCGTATCTTTTCCGTTTATATCTAAAACTGCTACCTTCATTACTTCTCAATGATTACATAAGAATTCTTGTGACCAGGAACACATCCTTTTACCACTAGTAAGTTCTTTTCTGGAACTACTTTATAAACTCTTAAATTTTGAACTTTTACTGTTTCACCACCCATTCTTCCGGCCATCTTCATTCCTTTGAATACTCTCGCAGGATAAGAAGCTGCACCAATAGAACCTGGAGCTCTTAAACGGTTATGTTGACCATGCGTTGCTTGACCTACACCACCGAATCCGTGACGTTTTACTACACCTTGAAATCCTTTACCTTTAGAAGTACCTGCAACATCTACAAATTCCCCTTCAATAAATTGTTCTACTGTAATAGCATCACCTAATTTGTACTCCGCATCAAAACCTTTGAATTCAACAACTTTGCGTTTTACAGAAGTACCCGCTTTTTTAGCATGACCTAAGTCTGCTTTAGTAGCGCTTTTTTCTGTCGCGTCATCGAAACCTAATTGAAGTGCTGAATAACCATCCACTTCTTCAGTTCTGACTTGGGTAACGATACATGGTCCAGCTTCGATTACTGTACATGGAATGTTCTTTCCATTTTCGTCGAAAATGCTGGTCATACCGATTTTTTTTCCAATTAACCCAGACATGTTTTTCTTTTTAGTTTAGTCAACTCGCGAATTGACCGATTGTTTGTTTTTGATGGACAAGTCGCGACTTATCCTTATTAAATATTCAAGGCTGAAAAATACGTTTCAGCCTTGAATTGTATTTTTACCGTTTTTCCCTCGCTCGCAGCTTAGGACATGTAAGTGTGTAATTACACTTTGATTTCTACTTCTACTCCACTTGGTAATTCAAGTTTCATTAACGCATCAATCGTTTTTGATGACGAAGAGTAAATATCTAATAAACGCTTATAAGAGCTTAATTGAAATTGTTCTCTTGATTTCTTGTTTACGTGTGGTGAACGTAATACAGTGAAAATTTTCTTGTGTGTTGGTAACGGGATTGGTCCTGTTACTACTGCACCTGTACTTTTAACTGTTTTTACAATCTTATCAGCAGACTTGTCTACTAAGTTGTGATCGTAAGATTTTAATTTTATTCTGATTTTTTGACTCATTTTCTTAAGATTTACGATTCAACGCCTTTAGCTGCTTTGATTACTTCTTCTGATACGTTCTGTGGTGTTTGCTCATAGTGAGAAAATTCCATTGTAGATGTAGCTCTACCCGAAGATAATGTTCTTAACGTTGTTACATATCCAAACATTTCAGATAATGGCACAGTAGCTTTTACAGTTTTTGCACCAGCTCTATCTCCCATGCTACTCATTTGTCCTCTTCTTCTATTTAAGTCACCAACAATATCACCCATGTTTTCTTCTGGTGTAATCACCTCAAGTTTCATAATAGGTTCCATTATAACCGCCTTAGCTGCTTTTGCAGAATTTTTAAATCCTAATTTCGCTGCTAATTCGAAAGATAATTGATCAGAATCCACATCGTGGTAAGATCCATCCTTTAAAGTTACTTTCATAGAATCAACTTCGAATCCTGCTAAAGGACCATTGGTCATTGCCATTTTAAATCCTTTTTCAATTGAAGGGATAAATTCTTTAGGAACGTTACCACCTTTAATAGTAGACTCAAACTGTAATCCTACTACACCTTCATCTGCCGGCTCAATCGTAAATACGATATCAGCAAATTTACCACGACCACCAGATTGTTTCTTATAAACCTCTCTATGATCTGCAGCTTGTGTAATAGCTTCTTTATATTCAACTTGTGGCTGACCTTGGTTAACCTCAACTTTAAATTCTCTTTTTAAACGATCTACAATAATATCTAAGTGAAGCTCACCCATTCCTGATATAATTGTTTGACCCGAAGACTCATCTGTACGCGCTGTAAACGTTGGATCTTCTTCAGCTAATTTAGCTAAAGCCATACCTAACTTATCAACATCTGCTTTAGTCTTAGGCTCTACTGCGATACCAATTACGGGATCTGGAAAGTCCATAGATTCTAAAACGATAGGATGCTTTTCATCAGACATGGTATCACCAGTCTTAATATCTTTAAATCCTACTGCCGCTCCAATATCTCCTGCCTCAATAAAATCGATAGCATTTTGTTTGTTAGAGTGCATTTGGTAGATACGAGAAATACGTTCTTTTTTACCTGAACGGTTGTTCAAGATATAAGAACCTGCATCTAAACGACCAGAATAAGCTCTAAAGAAAGCTAAACGACCTACGAAAGGATCCGTAGCAATCTTAAATGCTAAAGCTGAAAACGGTTCTTTTACACTTGGCTTTCTACGCTCTTCTTCATCTGTGTTAGGGTTTGTTCCCACTACACTATCTCTATCTAAAGGAGAAGGTAAATAACGACAAACAGCATCTAATAAGAACTGAACACCTTTATTTTTGAAAGAAGAACCACATACCATTGGTATAATAGCCATATCCATTACAGCAGCTCTAAGTGCAGCGTGCACTTCCTCTTCTGTAATAGAATCTTCATCTTCCATGAATTTCTCTAGTAGATTTTCATCGTAACTAGCAACTTCTTCTATTAATAAAGCACGATACTTACGTACTTCGTCCTTCATTTCTTCTGGAATATCAACAACATCAAAAGTAGATCCGTAGTTATCATCATGCCATACTATAGCTCTGTTTTTAACTAAATCTACAATCCCTTTGAAGTTATCTTCTTCACCAATATTTAATACAATTGGCACAGCGTTTGACTTCAACATGTCTTTAACTTGTTGACAAACACTTAAGAAGTCTGATCCCTGACGGTCCATTTTATTAACGAAACCAATTCTAGGCACTTTATAGTTATCTGCTAGTCTCCAGTTAGTTTCAGATTGTGGCTCAACACCATCTACTGCACTAAATAAAAACACCAAACCATCTAATACACGTAATGAACGGTTAACTTCTACCGTAAAATCAACGTGACCTGGTGTGTCAATAATATTAAAGTGATAATCTTGTGCTTCTGGAGTTGGCTCACCATTTTCTTTTGGGAATGTCCAATCACAAGTTGTTGCAGCAGACGTAATTGTAATACCTCTTTCTGCTTCTTGCTCCATCCAGTCCATTGTTGAAGCTCCATCATGAACTTCACCAATTTTATGTGATACACCTGTATAAAAAAGAATACGCTCTGTTGTTGTTGTTTTACCAGCATCAATATGAGCCGCAATTCCTATATTTCTTGTAAGTTTTAAATCTCTTGCCATTTCTTAAAATCTAAAGTGTGAGAATGCTTTGTTTGCTTCGGCCATTTTATGAGTATCAGCTCTTTTCTTAACTGCTGCCCCTTCTTCTTTAGCTGCTGCTAAAACTTCTGCCGCTAAACGTTGCGCCATAGATTTTTCGTTTCTTTTACGTGAAAAGCTAATTAACCATTTCATCGCAGTTGAAACCTTACGATCTGGACGAATCTGCATTGGAATCTGGAATGTTGCACCACCAACACGACGACTACGTACTTCTACGTGAGGCATCACATTTGATAAAGCTTCTTTCCAAATTTCTAAAGCTGTTTTTTCGTCATCATTTTTTTTCTCCTCAACAATATCAATTGCATCGTAGAATACTTTAAAAGCTACAGACTTCTTACCGTCCCACATCATCATGTTAACGAAACGCGTCACTAACTGATCATTAAATCTTGGGTCTGGTAAAAGCGGTCTCTTTTTTGCTGCTCTTTTTCTCATGTCTTCTTCTTAAAGTTTTAAATTACTTCTTAGGGCGTTTTGCACCATACTTAGATCTACGTTGCGTTCTTCCAGATACACCTGCTGTATCTAAAGCACCACGAACGATGTGATATCTAACTCCTGGTAAATCTTTTACCCTTCCACCTCTAACCAATACTATCGAGTGCTCTTGTAAATTGTGACCTTCACCGCCAATGTATGCATTTACCTCTTTACCGTTTGTTAAACGAACCCTTGCTACCTTACGCATTGCTGAGTTAGGTTTCTTAGGTGTCGTTGTATAAACACGAGTACATACACCACGTCTTTGAGGACACGAATCTAAAGCAGCCGATTTACTCTTCTTGGTTATTTTGGCTCTTCCTTTTCGTACTAATTGTGAAATTGTTGGCATATATTTCTATATAAAATTTATTAATCCTCACTTTTGAGGGGTGCAAATGTAGTAATTTATATCTATAATTCAAATAGTTGATAATTAATTTTTAAAAGAATTATAAACTTTAATTTCATCACTATACAATATCACTTATTTTTACGTTACCATAAGACCTATTTTATATCTTACAAATGCCATTTTATAACCGAATTGTTTTTTTAATTCTGTTCCCTGTTTTTTCAAGCTTAGGGATGGCACAATCTATTCACCTGACCGTTATTGGAGAAAACGACACCTCTACTAAAATAATAGACACTATTGGCTATACAGAAACCTTTACCTCTTACAATGATCTCCAATCAGAAATCAATCTTTTAAAAGGGAAGGTTATTAGAAAGGGCTATATTGACACAAGTACAGAAAAAATAACCAAACTAAACGACACGCTTTTTAAAGCACACCTTATATTAGGACATAGAATTAATAGAATTAGAGTGTATTTTGACTCTACTTTTAATGTTGAGTTATTAAAGTCTTTAAATTATAATATCCGTGACGGTTATTTCGAGCTACATATAAATGAGCTTGAATCTAATCTAGAAAATTTAAACTCTAAAATTGCCGAACAAGGCGATCCGTTTTCGACATTACAACTTATTAATATATCTAAGTTGAATTCTGAGTTATTATCAGCTAACTTAAAAGTGGTCGCTAACCAAAAAAGACGCATCGATAAAATATTAATTAAAGGTTACGAGCAATTTCCGAAGTCGTATTTAAAACACTTTCTAAAACTGAAAACCGGAAAATCCTTCAACCTAAATGCTATAAAAGAAAAGGTTGAATTACTAAACGAGCTCCGCTTTGCCTCTAAAATTAAAGCACCTGAAGTTCTATTTACACAAGACTCTACGACACTATATATATATGTAGAAAAAACTAGAACTAATAATTTTGATGGATTTTTAGGTTTTGGAACCAATGAAAACACTAATAAAATTGAATTTGATGGCTACTTAGACTTAAGGCTTATTAACAACCTTAATTATGGTGAAACCTTGAATCTATTTTACAAAAGTGACGAAATAGATCAACAAACCTTTAACGTTGATGCAGATTTGCCTTATTTATTTGGATCACCAATTGGATTTCAGGTTGGTCTCAACATTTTTAGAAAAGACTCAACGTTTTTAAATGCTAAGCAATATGCTAAAATAAATTATCAGGTTAATGCACAGCATAAAGTTGGTGTTGGCATCACCTCCACTACATCGACTAACCTATTAGAAAATGATACTGATATTTTAAACGATTACAAATCCAATTATTATACGCTCCATTACAACTACATGAAATCTCAGTTTTACGATGCTTTATTTCCTATAAATTTTTGGTTCGATTTCTCATCTGGCTTTGGCAATAGAACCAATGATTTAGAAAAACAACAGCAAAATGTATTCACTTTAGATACGTATAAAATTTTTAACCTAAATAACAAAAATAGCTTTTACACTCGGATAAATGGAGCAACACTTACTTCAGATAACTACTTAGATAATGAACTGTTTCGTTTTGGAGGCATCAATTCTATTCGTGGATTTGAAGAAAACAGTTTAGTAGCTAATTTATATGGTGTACTTAGTACAGAATACCGCTACCGTTTAAGCAGCAACATATATGTGCACTCGGTTTTAGATGCTGCATATTTTGAGAACAAACTAACAGACAGTAAAGAAAAGCTCTTTGGTTTTGGTTTTGGATTAGGTTTATTGACCAACGCTGGATTATTCCGTTTAAACTACTCTAGCGGAAAGACTGAAAACCGACAATTTAAATTATCAGACTCAAAAGTTCATTTGAGTTTAACAGCTACTTTTTAATCTTCCAAATCACATACGATGAGCTTGTGATACTAAAAAGAACACTCATAAAGTTATTATGAGTAAAATCATTAACTCTACATTTCGCAAAACAGACACTTTAGGTTTCTCAGAATAACTTAATGGCATTTAGTTACTATAAATGTATTCAGACACAAACAAATTAGGCAAAAAGCTAGTGAAGTATATAAAAAGTTTAAACTAATTTTAACATTGACACACAATGATATCTACCCAATTATACGATGGTTTGTTTTTAGGCAATATCACTATACATTATAGAATACAGAAACTATTTTACTGAAGACTTCCCTAATTACACAACAATAACACTCTTGTTATCAGACGCTTTACAACAACGACTCCAATAACACTTTTTTTTACAAGAGATTTAGACAGTAAATTCAATTAAATTTCACTCCAAACCTTTATAAAACATTATTCTCTATTTAACATCAAAAACATTGCTTATTTGGCAAAATTTTAGCATTTTTGATGTTAATCATAACTAATCCATATTAAATATGAAAACAAACTACAAAGGAATTTTAACACTAGTATTAGTGTTTCTTGTACAGCTAACGTTTGCACAAGAAAAAACAGTCTCGGGTGTGGTATCCGATGAATCTGGGCTCCCCTTGCCTGGAGTGAACATTATAGTGAAAGGCACTACGACAGGAACACAAACAGATTTTGACGGTAAATTCTCTATTACAGCTAATGTAGGAGACACTATTGTTATTAGCTACATTGGTCTACAGACTCAAGAAGTCAAAGTTGGCAGTTCTAATACTATGAATGTAACATTAGCTGAAGATTCTGCTGCGTTAGATGAAGTCGTGGTCGTTGCGTTTGGTACATCTAGCATGGAAGCTTTTACCGGCTCTGCCAGTGTCATTGGTGAGAAAGACTTAGCATTAAGAAGTGTAACTTCACCTGTTGCTGCCATAGAAGGTAGAGCAACTGGTGTTCAGTTTACATCGCCTTCTGGTCAACCAGGTTCTTCACCTAATATTGTAATACGTGGTGTAGGAACATTAAATGGTTCTTCAAGTCCTTTATATATTGTTGATGGTATTCAATTTGAAGGTGCATTGAGCACAATAAACCAAGAAGACATTCAATCTTTTACAATTCTTAAAGATGCTGCATCCACATCACTATATGGATCTAGAGCTGCAAATGGGGTTGTATTAATAACCACAAAAAGTGGTACAAAAGGAGATATTAAAACGAATGTATCTGTACAAACTGGTTATGTAACAAATGCAGTCTCTGAATATGATTACATAGGTCCTGGTGATTACTATGAAACCATGTGGGAAGCCCTAAAAAATTCAAGTGCTGCAGGTGGTGATCCTGTTTTTGCTTCAGATAACATTTACAACCAATTAGGTTATAATCCGTTTAATGTTGCTAACGATCAAATTGTTGGAACTGACGGAAGGTTAAATCCAAATGCTGAAGTCATCTATAAATCTCTAGATTGGTATGACGTTTTACGTAGAACTGGTATAAGAACTAACTACAATGTAAATGTTGCCGGTGGTGGAGAGAAACACAAAGTATTTTTCTCTACGTCTTATTTAGATGAAGATGGTTACGTAGTAACTTCAGATTATAATCGTTTAACCACACGTTTAAATGCTGACTTTGATGTTAGTGATTGGTTAACTATGGGAGGTAGTGCTAATGTTACTCTTTCAGAGTCTAATGGACCTGCAAACGGAGGCGAAGGAAGTATTGCAAACCCTTTTAGTTTTGCTAAAAATATTGGATCGATTTACCCTGTTTATGTGAATGACTTAGATGGAAACTTAGTTAGAGATGCTTCTGGAAGTCCTGTTTATGATAATGGATCTGGATTTCCAGAGTACAACATTGGATCAAGACCAACAAATCAAGATCGTCACGCACTACAAGAACTTGTTTTAAACGACGAAAACAATCAAAACAATACCTATGGATTTAGATATTATGCAGATGCAAAAATATTAGATGGTTTACATTTCAAAGTTAACTATGGAAGAGACATCAATGAAGGTATAAATAAAAGTTATGAAAATAACATTATTGGAGATGCTCAACCCACTGGTAGATATGCAGAGGTTAGATATAGAAGGGAAGTAGAGAATTTTAATCAAATTTTAACGTACTCTAAAACTTTCGGAAGTGCACATAATGTAGATATTACGGCAGGACATGAGAGTTTTGACAGAACTTACACAAGTAATAATGCTACTGCTATAACGCAAGTTGTAGAGGGTATTTTTGAGTTTGACAACTTCTCTGAACCAGTAAGCTTAGGTGGCGCAACTACAAATAAGACACTTGAGGGTTACTTTTCAAGAGCTAATTACAACTATGATAACAAATATTATTTAAGTGCTTCAGTAAGAAGAGATGCTTCTTCTGTATTTGACAAACAGTCAAGATGGGGAACATTTTACTCTGTAGGTGGATCATGGCGTATAGATCAAGAAAATTTTATGGATGACGTAAGTTTTATTGATAAGTTAAAAATTAGAGCCTCTTATGGAGAAGTTGGTAACGATAACTTATTAGACTTTTTCTTATCACAACCTAGATATGGATTAACGTCTAATGCCGCTGATCCTGCATTAGTTTGGCAAGAAATTGGTAATGCAGACTTACAATGGGAAACGTCTTCAAGTTATGACATAGCTTTAGAATTTGCATTATTCAATAACTTCATAGATGGATCTTTAGAATATTACAAGAAAAACTCAACAGACCTTCTTTATGATTTACCAATTGCATTGAGTAACGGACTAAACGAATTCCCAACAAACGTTGGTGATATGTATAATTCTGGTTTTGAAATTGGATTAACAGCACACCTTGTCAACAAAGTAGATTTCAAATGGGATGTAACATTACAAGGCTCAACGTTTAAAAACGAAATAACTGCACTTCCAGACCCTTTTATTAATGGTTCTAAACGATGGGAAACAGGACGTTCTCGTTTTGATTTCTATTTACTACATACAGCAGGTGTCGATCCTGCCAATGGTGACCAATTATTTTACATGTATGAAATAGATGATGACGGAAATAGCGTACCTGTTGAAGATGGCAATGGTGTTCAAGAAACTACTAATGACTGGCAAGAAACAGAAAGAGCGTATACTGGAGATAGCTCAATACCTGACTTTTTAGGTTCTATATCAAACAGTTTAAGCTATAAAGGATTTTCTTTAGATTTCTTAATTACTTATGGAATTGGTGGCAAAGTATTAGATAATGGTTATTCTGCAATGATGCATAGTGGTAGTTATGGTCGTTCTTTACACCCAGACATCTTAAATGCATGGAGAGAGCCAGGTGACATCACAGATGTTCCAAGATTACAAAATGGAAACAGTGATTTAGTACAAACTCAGTCAACTAGATTCTTAACAGATGCTTCGTTCTGGTCCTTAAAGAATGTAAACCTTGGATACACCTTTGACAACAAACTTACAGATGCTCTTAAAATGGATAACTTAAGATTGTATGTATCGGGAGAAAACTTGTATCTTAAAAGTGAAAGAACAGGTTTAGACCCTCAATACAACTTAGGCGGAACAGGTTCAGGAAATGATTATAGTCCTAGTAGAATTTTCTCTATTGGATTAAATGTTTCATTTTAATTAAACTAATTTAAAAATATATATCATGTTAAGAAAAATAAAAATAACACTATTAGTAGGCCTCGCTCTTACTGTAGCCTCGTGCGAGGAAGATTTCTTGGAAACATCACCTACAGATGCGATATCTTCTACTGATGCCTTAGCTACTGCAGACAATATGGCTTTGATACTAAATGGACTGCACCGTTTACAGTATGCACAGCCACAAACCTTAATTTCGGGAGGTGACAGTTACAGATCTGGTAACCATTATTGGGTACCATTAGGAGATAATATAGCAGGTGCCTTAATTCATTCTGCATCTTCTAATAATTTAGGCTGGCAAGATGAAGCAAGATGGACGTCACATTCACAACAAACATCACTTACAACTGAGCAATTATGGTACCAACGCTACCACGTTATTGCTAGTACCAATGCGATTATTAATAAAGCTTCAGACGGAAGCATTCCTGAAGATGACAGATTGAGAGAGATACTGGGACAAGCATATACTTACAGAGCATTTGCTTACCACGATTTAGTGACGCATTATGCTAAAGGCTACTTAATTGGAAACCCTTCTACAGATCCTGGTGTACCATTATTATTTGCTTCTGAATCACCTTTTGAGAGTGAAGCTAGATCTACAGTTCAGGTGATTTATGACCAATGTAAAGCAGATATTGATACGGCAATTTCTTATTTTGAAAATGCAACACCAAGACCTACAGGAGATCCTAAGCATAAATCACAACTTAATATAGATGTTGCTTATGGGATTAAGGCTCGTATTGCTTTAGCTAGTGGTGATTGGACTACGGCTGCTAGTGCAGCTGCATCAGCTAGACAAAATTATCCGTTAATGGGAGAAGAAGAGTATAAGTCTGGGTTTAATTCTAATAACTTATCTGAAGTCATCTGGGGAAGTAATAATATAGGAACGGAAACGACATTTTTCCGATCGTACTTTTATTTAGCTAGTAATACTTTTAATGGTAGTCAAGTTAGAAACAATCCTAAACTGATTGACAAAAGGTTATACAATCAAATTCCTGATACGGATTACCGAAAAGACTTATTTTTAGCCGACGCACCTAACACTAATACTTCTGCATCTAATGGAGAAGGCGGTTTTGGCAATGATCCTAATTATACAGATGAAGACGCATTTAACGATAGACGCGATGAAATTCGTTCTCAGTATGGTTTATCTTCTAGTTTTAATTTACACCCTTATATGCATGTAAAATTACGTAATGCAAATGCTGGAACTACAGATCCTGATGATATCATTTACATGCGTTCATCTGAAATGTATTTAATTGAAGCAGAAGCAAATGCTATGATTCCTAATATTCCTGCAGCACAAGCTGCCCTACAAACTATAGGAGAAGCTAGAGATTCTGCCTTCGATGCTACTGTTTTTAATACTCAGGCGAGTTTATTAGAGCAAATTAAGTTTCAACGTGGTGTAGAGTTATATGGTGAAGGTTTTAGTTATTCTGATAAAATTCGTTGGGATGAGGGTATAGACCATAGTGCCAATGGAGGTTCTGGTGCATCTCAAACATTATATCAAGATGGGTTTATACAAGCAAAACCTTCTGTAAATGATGCATGGATTTGGAAAATTCCTCAAGCTGAAATTGATGCTAACCCAAATTTAACACCAGGTGATCAAAACTAAACAACACCTTTAAGCGATTACAGGTATTAAATAAAATCTCCAGCAGTAATGTACTGTTGGAGATTTTTTAGTTTACCAACGTATCATTCAAAATAATTAACTTATTAAAGAATACTTTGCATAACTTTGCAGCATGAAAAACGAAACTACCATTTTTGGAATTAGAGCCATTATTGAAGCTATAAAATCTAACGAAACAATTGATAAAGTTTTTATGCAAAAAGGGCTTAACGGAGATTTGTTTCAAGAATTAGAGCAAGCTATACGTTCTGAAGGAATTAATTCTTCATATGTTCCTGTTGAAAAATTAAATCGACTAACCCGCGGAAACCATCAAGGAGCCGTTGCTCAAATTTCACCAATAGGATTTCATGATATTGATGATTTAGTAATGAGCGTCATTGAATCTGGCAAAACTCCTTTATTCCTTTTGTTAGATCAGTTAAGCGATGTAAGAAATTTTGGTGCGATTGTTAGAACAGCAGAATGCACTGGAGTCAATGGTATCATTATTCAGAAAAAAGGTGGAGCTCCTATTAATGGAGATACGATTAAAACAAGTGCTGGTGCTATTTTTAAAATGCCCATTTGTAAAGTAGATCATATTAAAGATGCTGTTTTTCATATGCAATCTTCTGGAATTAGAGTCATTGCTGCTACAGAAAAAGCTGAGCACTTTTTATACGATGTGTCGTTTAAAGAACCATGTGCCATCATTATGGGATCTGAAGGAAGAGGTATAAATCCTTCGGTTTTAAAAGTTGTAGACGACCAAGCAAAACTCCCCATATTAGGTGAGATTGAATCTTTAAATGTTTCCGTAGCTTGTGGTGCATTTTTGTATGAAGCCGTGAGACAACGCAGTTAGTCTTTAGTAAAAATATTCAACCATTTCTTATCTTCGATTACGATAATATTAGTTTGTGACTTTTAAAATCTAATCATCCCTGTTCCTAAAAATGTAATTGACCTTTGGAGTTTCAACTTCTTTTGTTTCCGGTTTTATTTCAATTTCAGATTCCATTTCGAGGTCTTCGGGTTCAAACTCAATAAAATTACCGTCTTTGTCAAAATGTTTCATAAACGGATCATCATCTTCATTATAATCGGGTTGCTCCCATTTGTAACGTTCTGGTTTTGCTACTTGTTTTCTGAATATTAAGGCAAATACCAATCCGGTAATTAAACCACTTAAATGGCCTTCCCAAGACATTCCACTTTTTATAGGAAATACATACCAAATCATGCTTCCATATAAAAAAATAACAACTAACGACAATGCAATTAGTCTATAATGTTTTGCAAATATCCCTTTAAAAAACATAAAGCTAACTAAAACATACACCAATCCACTTGCTCCAATATGATTTCCAGAGCTAGCAATAAGCCAAGTCATAAATCCTGAAAGCAAAATACCAAAGCCTATAACGCGCCAAGCAATTTTATTATAAAAGTAAAACAAGGCAACCGTGAGCACAAAAAGCGGTACAGAGTTATTATAAAGATGATTAATATCCCCATGCAAAAACGGACTTGTAATAATGCCTAAAAGTCCTTCTAGTTTTTGTGGCCTAACACCAAAAGATTTTATACCACTATCCACTCTAACCTGATACCAAAACACCAACCAATTAACAAACAGAATCATCAACGGATAGATGATGATGTTGTTAGAATATTTAAAGTGTTGTGGTTTACTCATTTTCAAATTTAACGAAAGCAGTTCAAATTTGAATCCAAAAATGGATAGACTGAAATAATGGCAGAACCCTAAAATTTTAGCTATTGTAATTTTAATTGAATTTCATTGATTTCATTAAACCATCACAAAAGCATTTCGTAATTTTGAAATATGAATACTCCATTAGCAGAACGATTACGACCAAACACCCTTGAGGACTACTTAAGTCAACAACATTTAGTGGGTAAAGATGGTATGTTATACCAACAAATTAAAAGTGGAGTTATTCCTTCTATGATATTTTGGGGACCTCCTGGCATAGGGAAAACTACCTTAGCAAATATTATTGCACACGAATCTGATCGTCCGTTTTTTAAATTGAGTGCTATTAATTCTGGTGTTAAAGATATTAGAGAGGTTATCGATAAGGCCAAGAAAAGTGGTGGCATGTTTACCACCAAAAATCCTATTCTGTTTATTGATGAAATCCATAGGTTTAGTAAGTCGCAACAAGATTCATTATTAGAAGCGGTTGAAAAAGGTTGGGTAACTTTAATCGGAGCCACAACGGAAAACCCAAGTTTTGAGGTTATTTCTGCCTTATTATCTAGATGCCAAGTTTATACTTTAAACGCCTTTAGTAAAGCAGATTTGGAAGCCTTATTAGAACGTGCTCTAAAAGAAGATTCTACGCTTTCTAAATTAAATATTGAATTAAAAGAAACCGAAGCTTTACTGCGTTTATCTGGTGGTGATGCTAGAAAATTACTTAATATTTTTGAATTGCTTGTTGCTTCATTTGAAGGTGATAACATTATTATTTCTAATGATCTGGTGACCAAACAAGTGCAAAATCAAGCGGCCCGTTACGATAAAACCGGAGAACAACATTACGATATTATTTCGGCATTTATAAAATCGATTCGTGGAAGCGACCCAAATGCAGCAGTATATTATTTAGCGCGAATGATTGAAGGTGGAGAGGATGTAAAATTTATTGCCAGACGCTTACTAATTTCAGCTAGTGAAGATATTGGAAATGCCAACCCTACAGCTTTAGTGATTGCTAATAACACGTTTCAGGCTGTGTCAGCCATTGGCAATCCTGAATCACGAATCATTTTAAGTCAATGTGCAACCTATTTAGCGAGTTCGCCAAAGAGTAACGCCGCCTATGAAGCTATTGGAAGAGCTCAACAATTAGTGAAAGATACTGGAGATTTATCAGTACCAATTGCCATGCGAAATGCACCAACGAAACTTATGAAAGAATTAGGATATGGTGATAACTACAAATATTCGCACAATTACGAAAACAACTTTGCAGCGCAAGAATTTCTACCAAAAGAAATAGCGAATACTAAGTTATATGACCCTGGCAATAATGCTCGAGAACAAGCCCAACGCAATCATCTAAAAATGCTTTGGAAAGATAAGTATGGGTATTAATCTTGAGACTGTTAAGATATTAAAATTTAATATTTAGAATTTTTTCTGAAGTTACAGTGCCGTCATTCTCAGAGTAAATCCACTCTCCTTCTTTTTTAAAAACGATTGCACTTTTGTCTTTAACAATAAAAACATCTTTCGCTGAAGAATTCAACAAAATCATCACAACCTTTGGTTCTGAATCTACCAATTGAAATCCATTTGTAACAGCCTGTGCGTAGTAGAGTTCAGATGTTATAGTATCTGTTGATTTAACCGCTAAAGTTGTTGATTCTTCCTTTAGTTTTGTATTAGTTTCTTTCACTTCCGAAGTCTTTTCAGTATTAACAATTTTCTTTTCAGGTTGCTTGTCTTCATTAGGCTGTACTTGTTTCGTTTCAGTTATACTAGTGTCCTTTTCAACATACTCATAATCCATGTTTTGAAAGGTTTCAAAAGCATCGCGTAAGGCTTCATTGTAAGCTTTTCCGTAAGCTTTTAATCGCGACTCACCAACTTTAGATTTTATAACCTCTTCATTAAAACAATCTTTGAGTGTAATTACCAGTTTCGTTGAAAACAAACCTCCTTCATCATTAGATACATCAACCGTTAATGCTGAGCAACGATCTTTATTTGAATCACCTGAAAACTCATCAATAAAATAAGCGTCGTATCCATATTTATTAAATAAAAACTTGGCAAGGGAATTTAATTGATACTGATCATCTCCTTTAGAAAACTCAAACGCTTTTGGTATAAGTATGTATTTATAATCATTAATATTTTTTTGTGCATTTCCATAAAAACTTAGGATTACAAATGAAACGGTAAAAAGTATTTTCTTAAACATTCTTTTATTTTTAAAGGTGATTTAGTAGCATTTTTAAATTGGTAATGCGTTTAAATTTATGATTATTATGAGCGTCCTTATAGTCAAAATGAATGGTATCCATCCCAATATTATGAGCGCCTTCAATATCGGCTTCAATATTATCTCCAATCATTAAACTTTCGGTTGCTTTTGCTTTAGCCAAATCTAAGGCAAAATTAAAAATCTTAGGGTTAGGTTTTTTAACCCCAACCATTTCTGAATTTGTAACGGTTTTAAAGTACTGTTTAATATTTGAAGTGGTTAATTTTTTATTTTGTGCACTGTCAAAACCATTCGTAATTATATGTAATTCGTATTTATCCTTAAGGTAATCTAAGGTATCAAAAGCACCATCAAATAAATGATTAAATGTTGTTAACTCATTAATATACGATTCAGATAAGTGATGAATCATATCGTCTTCTATGGTCACTCCTACTCCATCAAAAGCTTCCTTTAATCTCCCATATCGCAATGCCGATTTCGTCACTTTTTCTTCTCTATAAAGTTTCCAATATTTAAAATTAATGGGTTCATAAATCGGTAAAAAGTCATTGAGATTAACATCAATTTTATTCAAATTAAATATCTTTTCGAACGTTAAACTCGAATTTTTATCAAAATCCCAAAGCGTATGATCTAAATCAAAAAATATATGTTTTATCTGTTGCATTAATCTGCAGATTCTAATATTAAATTAAATAGCGATCTAAACCCTTTCCATCGATCTAAATCACCAAATGAATAGTTGTGAAATATAGGTGTAAAAGTACCATTTACAGCTTTCACCTCCCTAATTATTTTTTGTAAATGTTCTGTTTTATCTAATAGCGAATTATACTTTAAGAGTCCAAAATCTAAACAATGGTATGGATTAATTTGCAATGGTGTTTGTACTTCGTAATCTAAATCGTAAAACTGAAAAGGCGTACAAGTACCTGCTCTAAAACCCATGGTATTTACGTAACCCATAGTAAAATCTTGATGAACCTCTAATTCTACTAAATTACGATACGATGTTGGCAAATTTAACTTAGAAAACGAATGACGAACAGCTGTTAAATCAGTATGTATTATAGATTCCATTTTAAGCTTTTCCTTTTTAAGGATAGAAATATCATTTAAAGAAAAGTATGATGCTTTTAACCCAACATCACAATAATCAGCAACCGATTTAATCAGCGATACAAAGTCTTTTTTATTCGTGTTTATATTTTTATCGTAGGTTGAATAGTCACCAATTAGAAAGAGTACCATAAATTTAAAATCGTACTGCTTTTGCTTTCTAATAATCCACTTAAAGGTATTATGTGGGTCGCGTTTAAAGCCAAAAAGTACCAAATAGCGAAAATACAACTGCTTTAATCGTAACCGCCTAAGATCATTTAATGTACCTCCAATAGTTCTCAAAAGCCCTTTATTTCTATAATAATATGCCATTGGCACATCTATAACTGGCTGTATCTTATAGTGTCTTTCTGGAAATTGATACTCTGGAAAACGTACACTCAACACATCTTTGAGCTTATAGGCCCAAATATCTACAACAGGTTGTTGTAAAAATTTATGCTGGAATGCGAGACTTTCAGATGCTAAAAACCGACCATAATCATCCTTTACATGTGGTAAATATTCCTCATAACGACTGAGTAAATAAAAGGATGCCGCAAAAATATCGAAAGGTAAGTCGCTTCGTTCACCAGTACTGAAAAACCCTTTGGTATTTTCCCATTGCTGAACTTGAATATTAATATCAGATAAACCCGTTTCAAACAACAAGTCGTTACTTCTTACAAACAGTTCATTACTTAATGGTTGCTTTGCATAGGACATTTTAAGGCTGTCGTGCGCTATAAAGTCTTCAACTTTAGACGTAAAACTAACTTCTATACCCAAAATACGTTTGCATATATGCTTAAACGTATAGGTAACGCGTGGTGTAATTTTATGTGTGTAAACTAATAACATAGGGTTTTGCAAATTCCAAAAAGTTAAAAATAACAAATTCCGATGTTGAAATTACTCTTTTGGTATTTAGTTTTTGATATTCGCAATTTAACATTTCTACAGCATGTTTTCATCTGCAAAACTATAATAAGCATTTTCTGTAATAATTAGATGATCTAAAACCGAAATATCCAAACTTTGCGCTGCTACCTTAAGCTTTTTGGTAATATCTTTATCTGCCTGACTTGGTTTTAAAGTACCTGATGGGTGATTATGACACAATATTAAACCAGTCGCACCAACCTCTAAAGCGTTTTTAAGTACTAAACGTACATCGACTAAAGTACCCGTAATGCCACCTTTACTTAGTTGTTTTTTTTGAATAATTTTATTTGAGTTATTAAGATATAATATCCAAAATTCTTCATGAGGTAAATCTCCAATAATATGTTGCATTACATTATTAACCGATCGGCTCGATGAAACTTTATCTAACTGCATGGCATCTTCTAACCGACGACGTCTCCCTAACTCCAAAGCCGCAACAATAGAAATCGCTTTTGCTTCACCTATGCCTTTAAACTCCATTAATTGGGCAATAGAGCGTTTTCCTAAGGCGTTTAAATTATGGTCTACACTAGCAAAAATACGTTTACATAAAGCCACAGCGCTTTCGTCTCGGTTTCCAGACCCGATTAAAATAGCGATCAATTCCGCATCACTAAGTGCCGTTTTACCTTTGTCTCTTAGTTTTTCTCGTGGCTGATCATCTTGCGACCAATTTTTTATTGAAAATGAAGTTGATTTATCTGCCATGCATTAAAGATAAAAAATTGTAAATTTCGAGTGTCATTAAATTGATTTAAATTCCATATTGAAAATAACTTTTTAAAATTCAACAGGCTAAAAACACATGAATTATCCACCACAACACCATCAAGATAACGACAAAAATCATTTAATAGAAGTGATTAAAACGTATCCTTTGGCGACGGTAATTTCTATACATAACAACCAACCACTAATTACACATTTACCCTTAATTTATGACGACGGTAAACTTATTGGGCATATTGACATTAACAATCCACAGGCTAAATTACTAAAGGACAGCAATGATGTAACCCTTATTTTTAGCGGTCCAGAATGTTATATTTCTCCGAGTATTTATTCTACCACGCAACTTCCAACATGGAATTATATTAAAGTGCATCTTAAAGGTAAAGTTGATGAAAATACAGATAAAATGGCGTTAAAAGAATCGTTGATAACTATGACTGAATTTTTAGAAGCACCAGAACATAAGTATATTTTAAATGCAAATAATCCACGTTTAGATAAAAATCTTGATTATATTGTAATGTTTGAAATTACTATTACCCAATGGGAAGGCAAATTTAAACTGTCGCAAGACAAGAAACCTACCGATATTACAGCTGCTCGCGAGGAGTTAGTAAGATCTAATCAAGAAAGTATTAAACAATTTTTAAATAACATATTTTAAACCCAAATACTATGAAGTATCTATTTACATTTTTTATCATTCCGTTCTTTTTACTGAATACCACAACACAGAAAGAAAATTTTGTTGGTAAATGGCTTGGTGAAGACCAAAGCGAAATTGGTTATTTAATTTTTGACACTGAAGGTTATGCCGCTTTTGAAATTGAAGGGCAAGTTATGGGCGGTAAAGAGTTCTATATGAAAGGCAAAAAAGGTAAAATGACATATTCTATTAATTATGATACAAAACCAATTGAAGTCGATTTTACACTTACCAAAATAGAATCTGGAGAATCTAAAAAAATTCTTGGAATAGCTGAGTTTACAGACAAAAACACATTGCAGTTTAACCTGAGTTTTGATGCCGCTAGACCAACTGAATTTGGTGAAGATTCGATTGTATTAAAACGTGTTCAGTAATATGAGCCACTCATTTTTTGAGTTTTAAAGACTGAAACTATGTAATTAAAAACACAACATCATGAAAGACGTAAAAAAGGAAGACATTAAACAAGAAGTTTTTGATTTATACGATGACTACGCACATAACAAACTCAACCGCAGACAGTTTGTCGAAAAACTTGGTTTATACGCCGTTGGTGGCTTAACGGTATCGTCTTTATTGAGTTTTGTGTCGCCTGATTACGTGAATACGTTGTTAGTACAACCAGACGATCCTACTTTAGATTCAGACTACATAACTTATGAGTCGCCAAAAGGAGGAGGTACCATAAAAGGTTTATTGTCTCAACCAAAGGACAACAAAACCAAGTTACCAGGAGTTATTGTTGTGCACGAAAACAGAGGTCTCAACCCTTATATTGAAGATGTTGGCAGACGTACAGCTAAAGAGAATTTTATTTCCTTAGCACCTGATGCTTTAAGTCCACTTGGTGGTTACCCAGGTAATGATGATGATGGTAGAACCATGCAAAGAGAACGCAACCAACAGGAAATGCTCGAAGATTTTATTGCAGCATATCATTATCTTAAAAATCATAAAAACTGTGATGGCAATGTTGGTGTTGTCGGTTTTTGCTTTGGAGGCTGGATTTCAAATATGATGGCTGTTAGAATCCCAGAATTGGGCGCTGCAGTTCCTTATTATGGAAGACAACCAGAAGCTAAAGATGCGGTAAAAATTAAAGCTCCACTTCTACTTCAATATGGAGAGTTAGATACTAGAGTCAATGCAGGTTGGCCAGCGTTTGAAAAAGCACTTATTGAAAACGACGTAGACTATGAAGCTTATATTTATCCCGGAACTAATCATGGTTTTCACAACAATACCACACCAAGATATGATAAGGAAGCGGCAAAATTATCATGGGAACGCACGATTGCATTTTTTAAGAAACATTTGAAGTAACAAACCACTTCTGTTCATCAGAATAATACAATTGTTTTTCGTTATTTAGCGACTGCAAATAAAGTCAACATTTTCATCTAAAAACGAAATGCCAATAACACTTTTATCATCACCATTACAAGGCTTTACAGACTTCCGGTTTCGGAATGCCTTTAACCATTATTTTGGTGGAATTGATACGTTTTATGCACCATACATTCGATTCAACAAAAAACTAATCATAAAGAATTCTTACCAACTCGATTTACAACTTGAAAACAATTCTACACTCGAAGTCATTCCGCAAATTATGACCAATAGTGCTGATGAATTTTTATTTACAGTCGATTATATTCAAGAATTAGGGTACAAGGAACTCAACTGGAATTTAGGTTGTCCGTATCCGATGGTCACCAATCGTGGCATGGGTTCTGGATTGATTTGTGATCCGGAAAAAATCAATCATATTTTAGATCGTGTGCATTCTGAAACTGATATTTTAGTGTCCATGAAAATGCGAATGGGTTACGAAAATCCGGAAGAAATCTTACACACCTTTCCTATTCTAGACACCTACCCTTTAAAAAATATTGCCATTCATGCACGTATTGGCAAACAGCTTTATAAAGGTGGAGTAAATCTTGATGCTTTTGAAAAATGTATTGAAAGCACCAAACACAAATTATATTATAATGGAGACATTACAACGGTTGCCAAACTAAAAGAAATGCAAACGCGTTTTCCTAGTATCGATCATTTTATGATTGGCAGAGGTTTAATTGCAGATCCGTTTTTACCAAGTATGATTAAAAACAACACTACTGAATACCCAGAAAATAGATGGGAAATTTTTAGAGAATTTCACGATACTATATATCAGCAATACGACGCTGCACTCTCTGGTCCAACACCAATTAAAATGAAAATGCAAGGCTTCTGGGAATACTTTTCACAATCATTTTCTAACCCTCAGAAAGCATATAAAAAAATAAAAAAAGCCAATAATCCTAGAGCCTACCAACAAGCTGTTTCTGAGATCTTGAAAAACAAATAGCAATTAAGCTAAAAAAAATAAAAAAAACACAACATACAATTTGTCTTCCTAGAATTTTCTTAGAACTTTGTAACTGCTACATTATCAAACGTAATTCCAAGATAAATCTAAATATTCTTAATGAGAAAACATAAAGCCATTCGATTTTTAATGGTTATTACTGTTGTATTTGTGCTAATTACATTTTTAACTATGATTGTAAAAGAGCACTACGGTACAAATACAACCATAATTATTACGGCTATTTTTATAATACTAACCTTACTTTTAGGTTATCGGTATTTAGATTTACATCACGAAGATTATGCTTACGAACGCGTCGCAGTAGTCATTTGGGTTCCTATTGGAGCTGTACTGTGCTATCTTTTAAATGTTAATGCTGGTTTAGGCCCTATTTTGTCTATGGGAATTGTAGGCACATTAGCATCGTTTGCTCCATCTTTAAATAAGAACTCAAACTATTTAAAACAAATTCCTGCAAGTATTTATTGTGGTGCCTTTGTTGGCATGTCTAGTGTAGACACCACACCAAATATTGGTTTTGTTCTTGCTGCAGGCACTTTAGCAGGATTATTTTTTATGATATCAAAAAACTTATTCCTAGGTGTTGGGGGTAAATTGGGAACCATGGCCTTTGCGGGTGTCACTATGGCAACATTAATTTATTGGATCATCGTATGAACATCATTATATTAATAGTTACAGGAATAATAGGTGCAACGCTAACCCATTTTGTAAGTGAACAACTCAAATGGGGAGCTGTAAAAGCATCTGCCATACTATCATTAATCGTAGGATTATTTTTTTATTGTTTTCCGGAGCTACTTAACAGTTATTTAGATGAACATATTCCTATTGTATTTGTTGGCACTTCATTTATTGGTATGGTTTCTTCAAAAACGTTAAAAAGTTATCCGTTGCTTGCCATTTCAGGAACTATATTCGCTGCTATCTACATTAACAAAAATCATGTTTTTGATGGTTATGGCGGAGCACTTGGCGCACTTGCTTTCATTGCATTATTGGTGACTATGGGATTTGCAGAAGCTGTATCAAGACCAAACAAGATAACACTTAAGGTATCGGCTATTTTGCAAAAGATTTTCAGCAATAAAGACACATCTTAATCTAACGTTTAGTAGGAAAAACAAGAATGCTTATAGCGTAGTATTGATCATAACTTCAACAACATACTTAAACAGAGTTCAGCCCTTCGACCTCTCATTTATTTTATGTCACTTTTCTTCGTAAAACACAAGTTATAAGAACTATTGTAAACCAATAAACCTCTTGTAAGGTTTTAAAGAAACATCTAACTAACGTATCTTTACCACCCAGTAAAATTGGAAATTATGCAAGATCAAAATAGTCGCAATTATATAGAAAACGTATTAGCGCAAATGCCATTAGATTGGTTAAACCTAACAACCCATCGATTAGATATTTATAACGAAGCGTTGGCTAAAACCGAATTTTTAGACCAGTTTGAAACCTTATATAAAAACAATAATTCAGAAACTTCTGCGCTTAGTGCACTACCAACTGCATACGATTATATTCGTTTAGGCCATCCACTTTCAAGTGTTTTAGAATGGGGAATTGCCAAAGTAAATGGGCTAAAATCAGAAAATGCAATAAGTTTTTCGTCTCAGACGGCTCCCATTTTGGCGATTTTAAGACATAATTTACTGAATCATAAAAACACGCAGATTATTTACAATGATAAACTACCATCTTCTTTTGATGCGGAACTGATAAAACGTGTCTATGGATATAATTTTAAGTTAGTGCAAACTGATGATGTAAAAGCTATCTTAAAATTTAAAGGCAGTACTATATTTATAGCACAACCTAATAATATTTCAAGTATTGAACAAAATGCAAATATTGATTTTCAAGTTAATTTGTATCAAAATCTTGGAAGTGTTTTAATAGTTAACAATAAGGAAAGTGAAGATTATATTTCCGATATTCAACACGTAAGACGTCGCGAAACAATTGCTATGACACCTTCAAATTCATTAACTGCTTTGAAAGCTTTTGTTGCTCAGACGTCTATAACAATTAAAGACAACAATTCAGACGCCCATAAAGCGAGTGTTATAAAATCACTTAAAGAAATTACCGCAACAACGGCAAAACCATTAGTAGCGTCAAGTGGTTTGTCTATGCAATATGCCATTATGATGGGATTAGTTGATGTTGCACAAGAGAACCATAGTGGAAAGGCCATAAAATTTATTGTACCTCCTAATTGTTATGGCGGCACCAATGACCAAGCAAGACGTGTTGCAGCATGTTTAGACCATGTAGAAGTGGTCGATTTACCAGTTGATGGTGACAACGATATGGTACAAAGTATTGATGCCGTTTTAACTAAAGTAGCGCTCCAAGATGCCATACCTTATATTATTGCCGAAATACCTACAAACCCAAGAGTTGAAGTCCCTAATTTAGAAGATTTAAAGTCGGCCTTAAGCAAAAAACGAAAAACGGCGGATGGCAATAATGCTATTGACCCTGTATTTATTTTAGACCAAACCTTCTGTCCTAACATTCACTTTTTAGGTGAAGGTGACATATTATCAACCGTAAGAACGATTTCTTATGCAAGTGGTTCAAAATTCCCAAGTGGTGGAAAATGTACTGCTGGGTATTGCGTGGCAAACAACAAAGCTGAAACGTTAATTGATAGTATTGAACGTCATTTAACCTTATGTGACAATGAAGCAACCGATCATCAATACGAGATACTAGCAAAGCAATTGCCTTCTATGAATCAAAGAATTGCGGAAGCCTACAAAAACACACGAGAATTTGTCAATTTTATTCATGACGTGTTACCTGAAGCAAAAATCAATTTTGTCTCAGAGGAATTAGCATCACAAGGTTTTACACCTTCTGTCTTTTCGTTAGACCTTCCTACAAAAGGAGAAACGGCTGAAGAAAAGGAAACCTATAAACGTGCTTTAAATCATAAGTTAATCCAGATGATGATTACAGAAATTCCTGACGAAAGTAAGTATTGCGTTAGTTATGGTCAGTTAAAAGGCTGTTATTGGACGATTCCTGCAACCTCAACACAAGGCACCACTAAAGAAGGTGATAAGGATTATATTGCAAGAGTTTCTCTGTCTCCAGATTTAGATTTGGAACAGCATAAAAACGTGTTTTTGGAATTTGTAGAGCATATATAATTAAAAAATGGTGTCTTCCATTCGCAAACACCACTATGAATCGCTCAAAAACAGGCTCTTAAAACAATAAGACTCCTACTTTTGTAGGAGTTGTTTAACCTCCCCAAAATCTAAACCGCCATAGTTACCAGAACTCATCAACAACAATGACTTATTTTCAAAACTTTGAGAGAATAAAAAGTCTTTAAATTCTTCTGGGTTGGTGTAGATAATTAAATCATCGCGCTCAAAAGCATTTGCTATTTGGTCTTTAGTAACCTCTTCTAATTTTTTAATTTCAACGGCATGTGGTGAATAGAATACTACAGCAACATCTGCTGCGTCTAATGCACCTTTGTACTCTTTTAAAAATTCAGCATTTAAGCTACTGTAGGTATGTAATTCTAAACAAGCGACTAAAGTTCGGTCGCTAAATTGTTCTTTTACGGCTTTGGTTGTCGCTTCTACTTTACTTGGCGAGTGCGCAAAATCCTTGTAAGCGACGCTTGTTTTAGATTCGGCAATTTTTTCTAAGCGTTTGCTGGCTCCTTTAAAGGTTGAAATCGCTTCGTAAAAATCATCTTCATCGATTCCCATATGTTGGCAAATCCATTTGGCTCCTGCTAAATTGTTTAAGTTGTGCGCTCCAAAAACTTCAATAGGCATTGGACCTTCTGGTGTATCTAATAAGGTTTCTCCATTTTCAACAGTGTATTCTGGAGTTTTATAAGCAATCTTACGAATCTGATTTTCCGAAGCTTCTACGACACGTTTTACTTCAGCATCTTCTTCATTATAATTAATACTTCCACCTCTCACAATAGAATCCACAAAAATGCTAAACTGCTCAACATAGTTTTCATAGGTTGGAAATACATTAATATGATCCCAAGCAATACCGCTCAACAAGGCAATATTCGGTTTGTATAAATGGAATTTTGGTCGTCTATCAATTGGCGAACTTAAGTATTCGTCACCTTCGAGAACGATAAAATCATTGTCCTCGGTGAGTTTTACCATCACGTCAAAACCTTCGAGCTGTGCTCCTACCATATAATCCACATCTTTATCATGGTAATGCAGCACATGTAATATCATTGAGGTAATCGTAGTTTTCCCATGACTCCCTCCAATAACGACTCGTGTTTTGTGTTTGGATTGCTCGTATAGAAATTCAGGGTAACTGTAGATTTTTAAGCCGAGTTCTTGGGCTTTTATCAATTCAGGATTATCAGCTTTAGCATGCATTCCTAAAACAATAGCGTCTAAATCTGATGTGATTTTTTCAGGATACCAACCGAATGTTTCCGGTAACAAACCTTTAGCTTCTAATCGTGATTTTGACGGGTTAAAAATAGTATCATCACTTCCTGTGACCTTATAACCTTTATTGTAAAGTGCCAAGGCTAAATTGTGCATTGCTGCACCACCAATTGCTATAAAATGTACGTTCATGTAACAAATATAATAGAACTTGAACTTGAAACCGAAAATGAATTTGAAAAACTATTACACAAAGATACACGGAGAAGGCACGAAGATGCGAAGAGAAAAAAGTAAAACTTATAAAACAGTTAAATTATGTAGCTCCTTGTTGAAAACTTGATGTTATTTCTCGCGAAGTCTTTAGTTTTTCGTGTTTAAAACTTATGGATTAAATTAATCAACTCAATAAACAATTATCGAAAGTGATTCCACAACCTTTGTTTTTCTTTGCGCCTTTGCGTCTTCGCGCGAAAACAAAGCCCCACCTTTAAAAGCCTAAATTGTCTCTCTAAACTCCTGAAAAACTTCAATGTCAGGCAAACCAGCAATCGCCTTATCTATCCAAACGAATGCTTCTTTCCTATTGTTTCTATGTTTATAAATTTGTGCCAAACGGTAATAGGCCCATTCTTTAGGCACACCATCTTGAGCCGAATGGTTAGACAAATACGTTTTAAGGCATTTTTCACCTTTTTCTAATTGAATATTATAATCTGCGCACACCTTACCAATTTGATAGTGCATAGCATTCCGCTGATGCTTACCTTTAGCTTCTTCTAAATTCCCTATAGCTTTTTCGGGTTGTTTTTGACCTTCGTAAAATTTAGTTAACTTTTCATAACAGGTCACTGATCCACCAACTTTTATGGCCAATCTGTAATACTTTTCGGCTAGTTCTGGTTCATCATCATATTCGTAAACATAACCTTTTGCCAAGTAACCATCTACCTTAGACAAGTCTTCTAATTGCTGTGCGTAACTCAAGGCTTTTGAAAAACTACCTCCTACAATACCTGGCAAAGACACATACAATTCTACCAATGCCCAACGTGCATCGATATGACCTGGATCTAACTGAGCTGCTTTATGAAACGAATCTTTGACATCGCCAATAATTCCGAGCGCTCTAATTTTACTAATACTCAAAGCTTTCATACCCAAAGCACCACCATATTTGTAATGGTAATTAGCGTTTTGTGGTCGTTTTTGTTTCAAAATTTGATACTGTGAAATGGCATTATCCCATTTTTCCTGGTAACCATACGCATCACCTAAAAGTTCAATAGCCTTTAAATTATTGGGATTCGATTCTAAGAATTCGGACATTTCGGTCTGTGCTTTCACAAATTCCTTATTAGAAATATGTGTTTCAGCATTCTCAATAGACGCTTGAGAAAAACATATCGAAGTCATTAAAAAGACAATCAGATTTTTATACATAGAAACATTATCTTTTGCGAAAATACAATTTAATAACGCTTAGTTTCCTCAACAAATTGTTAACTTCACTCATAAAACTAAAACATTAACTCATTCTGACTTTTTTTGGAATGCATTTTGTAAGTATTTTGCTTAAAACAACAGAATATGTTTGTATCGAAATTAACACAAATAGATTCTCTAAAAAGATTACCGCTTTTGCGGCCCACAATATGAAACACTATATATCTCTACTTATGCTCATTTGCTTCGCTTCTTTTTCTTATGGTCAAACGCATTTTGAAAATGATTGGAAAAAAGTGGCTAAACTCGAAAACGAAGGACTTACCAAAAGTGCTTCAGATTTGGTAGAAACCATTTATCAGAAAGCTGTAAAAGCGGAAAACACACAACAACGAATCAAAGCGCTTTTGCATATTAGCAAATACATGTTAACGCTTGAAGAAGACGCACAACTCAATATAGTAAATCGTTTTAAATCTGAAATTAACAGCACAAAAGACACCGTAACTCAACAGCTTTTAGAAAATATGTTAGCCACTATGTATTGGCAATATTTTCAGCAAAGTCGTTGGCAATTTTATAATAGAACAAAGACTACAGAAAAAGTAAGTGATGATTTTAGAACTTGGGATTTAGAAACGCTGTTTGCTGAAATTCACACCTATTTTCAAAGCTCGCTTCAAAACGAATCTATACTTCAGCAAGAAGAATTGACCAACTACACCTTACTTTTAAACGAACAAGAAAACTCAAAAGACGTTCGTCCCACCTTATATGATTTATTAAGTCATAATGCTTTAGAATTTTATAAAACAGACGAAAACAGTATTTCACAACCAGCTTATAAATTTACAATTGACAACCCTCATTTTATTAGAGATAGCGACGTTTTCATCACTATAGATTTACAGTCTAAAGACACTTTATCATTACAACGGAATGCTTTAAAAATTTATCAAAACCTATTAAAGTTTCATCGTAAAGACCGAGTATCAAAAGCTTTTGTTGCTGTAGATATTGAACGTTTAAATTTTGTTGCACAACACGCTGTATTTTCCGATGTAGATAATCAGCTTCTAAAAACTTTAGAGTTAACATCAAACGATTTAAAAACGTCGGCTTTATCTACCTTATATAGTTTTGAAATTGCTACTATTTATAAAAAACAAGGAGATGAATACAAAAACACCCTTAAAGACAACGAAAGCAATACCAAAAACCGTTGGAAATTAAAAGAAGCAAAAGCATTGTGTAATTCGGCAGTATCAAAATTCCCTAACAGCATTGGTGCTAAAAAATGTGAGGTTTTAATTGCTCATATCCATAAGCCAAGTTTACAGTTACAAACCGAACGGTTTATAGGCATTGAATCACCTTCAAAACTATTAGTAACCTACAAAAACTTAGAACAATTAAATTTCGAGATTTATAAGGTTTCTCAAAAGCAATTAGAAGGTTATAATGAGTTATATAGAGTAGATCATAAACAGGCATTTTTTAAAAAATTGAGTCCAATTGAATCCTTTTCAAGCGTGTTAAAAACAGAAGGAGACTATCAAAATCACAGTACTGAAATTGTATTACCAAACTTAGCCAACGGATTATATCTCATTAAAGCAAATACTGAATCTCATTATGACGTTTTTGCAACTGCTCATGTTCAAGCCACCAATTTGGCCTTGATAGAAAGCTCTAAAAACGATACGTATTTATACCAAGTTATTGATAGATCTAACGGAAAGCCTCTAGTTCATACCAAAGTAGAATTATCATATACAACAAACCGAAACAAAGAATTAACCAAATCATTCACAAGCAATCGCTTTGGTAAATTTGAATTTATAAAAGACAATAACTATTATAGAAATGTTCAAATTAAAGTTGACGCAAAAGATGACATAGGTTATTTTGGAGACTATTATATCAACCGAACCTACAGACAAAACAAAAACAAAGACACTCAATACAGAAATTTTCTATTCACAGACCGCAGCATTTACAGACCAGGACAAACGGTTTACTTTAAAGGCATCGCTACCAAATCTAAAGATGGAAAAACAGAAGTTTCAGCGGATGAAGCTGCAAAAATCAGATTAAAAAATGTTAATGGTGAAGTCGTTAGTGAAATGCTACTACAGACTAATGCATTTGGGTCAGTACACGGCGAATTTATTTTACCAAATGATGGTTTAACAGGCAATTACACCATTGTACTATTTTCAAATAATTCTGCTTACGCCACTATTTCAGTTGAAGAATACAAGCGACCAAAATTTAAACCCGAGTTTCAACCCATTACAGAAACCTTTAAAGTAAACGACAGTATTACCGTAAAAGGAACTGCAGTTGCCTTTGCTGGAAGTACTATTACCAATGCCAAAGTGGTATATCGTGTAAAGCGCAATGTGAGGCTTCCAAGTTGGTATTATTGGAGGCGTCCTTATTTTAACGCAGAACCACAAGAAATCACCTTTGGAGACACAAAAACAAATGAAAACGGTGAATTTGAAATTACCTTTAAAGCGCTTCCCGACGACAGTGTTTCAAAAGATAATCTTCCTATTTTTAATTATGAAGTTACAGCAGATATTACAGATATTAATGGAGAAACACGCTCTACTTCAACTATTGTAAACGTTGGATATCATGCCATGACACTCAATATTGTGTCGCCTCAAAAGATTGATAAAGAAACAAAAGACATAGAAATCTCCTTAAACTCACAAAATCTTAACGGTCAATTTGCACCAGCAAAAGGTGAATTAAAAATTTATAAATTAAATGCACCAGACCGTATTTTAAGAACTAGACCTTGGGAAGCACCAGATTATCAGACGCTTTCTAAAGAAGAATTTATAAAATTGTTTCCTCACGAACCTTATGATAACGAAGGACAATTAACCAATTGGACAAAAGGAGACCAAGTTTTTAGTACCCAATTCGATACTGAAAAAGAAAAAAACATCACCTTAAAGAAACTGAACAAATGGGCTTCTGGACAATATATTATTGTGGCTGAAAGCAAAGATAAATTTGGGCAAGTTGTAAAAGATCAAATTTATACGTCGCTTTTTAGTGATAGAGACAAAACGCTTGCCAATAACCAATTATATGAAGCACAATTAGACCAAGAAAGCTATGAAACCAATTCCATGGCTAAATTAACCTTGGGTTCTGCAGCAGAAAACATCACTATTACTGTTGAAATTGAAAAGGACAATACCATTATAATGACACAATTGGTTACGCTAAACAATTCTAAAAAAACGATAAGCATTCCTGTTTTGGAAAGCGATTTGGGAGGTTTTGCAATTCATACATCGTTTGCAGCTTTTAATGAGTTTAAATCTCAAAGTTTTAATGTGAATGTACCTTATCCTAAAACGGATTTAGAAATTGAAACCACAACATTCCGAGATAAACTACAACCAGGACAAGATGAGACCTGGAGTTTTAAAATTAAAGGCCCAAAAGGCGATAAAGTTTCAGCTGAATTATTAGCGAGTATGTACGATGCATCTTTAGATGAATTCAGAACACATAACTGGAGTTTCAACCCAATTAATAACCCTGTTTATTATGGCAGCATCAACAAAAATTCTAGACAGAGTTTTGGGACTACTAACTTTAGAGTTTTCAATAATTTTAAAATCTCGAGCCATTATCCTAGCCAGAGACGTGTTCAATTAAATTGGTTTGGATTTTATTTTGGGAATAACCGTTACTCAACTAGAGGTTATACTAAAATGAGATCAATGGCTGCACCAGAAGCGGTTATGATGGTTGAAGATGAAATGGCTTTAGAGGAAGTATCAGATGCAAGTTATGATTATGATGAAAAGTTTGCTAATGATGAAAAATGGAATTCACAAAATTCGGATTCAGTTTATAATATTTCAAAAGGTCAATTTGAAAAAATTGATAACTCAAAAACAGACAACATCCAAATCCGAAAAAACCTAAACGAAACCGCCTTCTTTTTTCCACAATTGCAAACCGACAAAGAAGGTAATGTCAGCTTCAACTTTAAAGCACCAGAAGCTTTAACGAAGTGGAAATTACAATTATTAGCACATACCAAAACGTTAGAAAGTGCCACCACTCAATTACATGCTGTAACGCAAAAAGAATTGATGGTCATTCCAAATGCACCACGTTTTTTAAGAGAAGGCGATGACATTACGATCAGTACAAAAATTGCCAATCTTACAGAGAAGGAATTATCTGGAGTGGCTCAATTGATCTTGATCGATGCCATAACTGGTAAATCGATTGATACAGAGCTATCAAACTCTAGTAACACATCACCTTTTCTAGTTGATGCGAATGGCAATACGCAAGTATCTTGGCGTTTGAATATTCCAAAAAACATTCAAGCCGTCCAATATAAAGTAACTGCAAAAGCTGGCGATTTTAGTGATGGTGAACAAAACGCCTTACCGGTTTTAAGTAATAGAATGTTGGTAACAGAAACGCTTCCGATGTGGATTCGTTCTAATGAAACAAAGACGTTTACTCTAGATAAGTTGAAGAATAATACGTCCACGACTTTAACCAATCATAAGTTGACTCTAGAAATGACGTCAAATCCTGCGTGGTATGCAGTTCAGGCGTTGCCTTATTTAATGGAATATCCTTACGATTGCAACGAGCAGACATTTTCGCGCTATTATGCGAATGCTTTAGCACAACATATTGTAACATCGAATCCTAAGATTGAAGCGGTTTTTAACCAATGGAAATCGACAGACGCTTTATTGTCAAATTTAGAAAAGAACCAAGAATTGAAATCATTGCTCATAGAAGAAACACCTTGGTTACGAGATGCACAATCTGAAACCGAACAGAAAAAACGCATCGCCTTGTTGTTCGATTTAAATAAAATGACTAATGAATTACAATCGGCTTTAAGAAAACTAAAAAACAATCAACACAGTTCTGGAGCTTGGCCTTGGTTTAATGGTGGACGCGATAATCGTTTTATCACGCAACATATTGTTGCTGGTTTTGGACATCTTAAACAACTAAATGTCATTCCGACAAAGCGCAGCGACGAGGAATCTCAAATGATTAGAAATGCCATTCAATACTTAGATTCCGAATTCATCCAAGAATATAAAAACATCAAAAAATACAACAAAGATGCAGATTTAAGTAAAGACCATTTATCACATACACAATTGCATTATTTATACACACGAAGCTTTTATCCTGAAATTAAAACGTCGAGTGAAGTTCAAAATATCATGGATTATTACCACGGTCAGATCCAAAAGTATTGGTTAAAACGTTCATTATATGCTAAAGGTTTGATGGCTTTAACCGTGAACAGGATAAACGATACCAAAACGGCAGGTAAAATTGTAAAGTCTTTAAAAGAAAACAGTATTACGTCTGAGGAGTTAGGCATGTATTGGAAAACCAACACCAACTCTTGGCATTGGTACCAAGCACCAATCGAGAGCCAAGCTCTCTTCATAGAAGTATTTTCGGAAGTTGGTCATACGATTCAAAGCGAAGCGAAGAATCTCGAAGACATCGACAACCTCAAAATATGGTTACTAAAAAACAAACAAACCAATCGTTGGAAAACCACTAAAGCAACCACTGAAGCTGTTTATGCTTTACTATTACAAGGTAGTGATTGGCTGAGTGTCACAGACCAAGTGGACGTTATGGTGGGTAACGAAACCATTTTACCTGAAACATTAGACAACGTAAAAGTAGAAGCCGGAACAGGGTATTATAAAACCGCTTGGAATGGCTCTAAAATACAACCAGAACAAGCCAACGTCACCATCACGAAAAAAGGAGAAGGTATTGCTTGGGGAGCATTGTACTGGCAATATTTTGAGGATTTGGATAAAATCACCTCAGCAGAAACACCTTTAAAATTAAGCAAGAAATTATTCTTAAAATCGAATACAGATACAGGTGAAGAAATTACTGAAATAACGACTGAAACTAAATTAAAGGTCGGTGATTTAGTGAGAGTAAGAATAGAGTTAAGAACAGATCGTTCTATGGAATTTGTGCATCTTAAAGATATGCGTGCTGCTGGTTTAGAACCTATAAATGTATTATCACAATACAAATGGCAAGATGGTTTGGGTTATTATGAAAGCACCAAAGATGCCGCCACCAATTTCTTTATGGATTATTTACCAAAAGGTGTTTATGTGTTTGAATATGATTTACGTGTGAACAATGCTGGTGACATGAGTAATGGAATTAGCACCATACAAAGTATGTATGCACCAGAATTTAGCAGTCATAGTGAAGGGGTTCGTATTGTGGTGGATTGATTTTGTCGTACAAAAACTCAGAGGCGCAACCGAAGTTACGAAAATTATATGGTGAAGATTTATACATAAAAAAGAGGTTTCAAATTGAAACCTCTTTTAAGTTTTTCTACTATTTACTTGGCGGTGTTGTTGGTCGCACTTCAATTTTACTTGGTAAGGTTCTTGGATTCATGTGTAACAAATCAATTACCAATTCACCAATATCTTCTATTTGAATCTTCCACGATTGTTCATCACTTGGAGTATTTCCATTGAAATGTGTAGATACTGATCCTGGCATAATTGTACTCACTTTTACTCCATATTGCCTTAAATCTAGCATTACAGCTTGGGTAAACCCAGTAACACCAAATTTACTAGCGTTATAAGCAGAACCTCCTGCAAAGAAATTCGCACCAGCTAAACTTGAAATGGTGATATAATACCCTTTAGATGCTTTGAGTGCAGCAACACTGGCTTTAATAGAATTAAATGCACCTGTTAGATTGGTGTCAATAGTTTGGTTCCATTGCTCTTCCGTCAAATCCTCAATACTTCCAAAATGACCGAGACCTGCGTTTGCAATAACAATATCTAATTGTCCAAAAGTATCTAGTGCTTGCTTAACAGCGTCTTCTTGACTTTGAAGATGTCTAACATCTGCCTGAATACCAACCACAGATCCTATAGTATCTGTTTTAGATGCTAATTCTTTTGCAGCATCATTAGCCGCATTCTCATCTCTACTTGTAATCACTACTTTTAATCCTTGATTAAGTAAAGCTTCTGCCACACCAAAACCAATTCCTTTTGTACCTCCTGTGATTAACGCTACCTTTCCTTTTAAATCTTTCATTTCTTCTTTTTATCCAAATTTACAAAATAGGATTAAAAAAAGAAATTCAATACTGTTATGATATTTATAAAACTATAGGTTGCTTGTTATCAACTGCTTTTATGTTTAACTTTGCCCGCTGATATACATCTAATGTTTAGTCAATGAAAATTTCACACTTTATAAAGCATACGTTTGCATTAGTTTTTATATTCACTTTATTGTCTTGTGTTGGAAAAAAACCTGTAATTACTGAAGAACAACAGATAACAACACCACCAAAACTTCTATTCTTAAATTATAAAATTAATCAAGAAGACACTAAGAAAACCATCACGCTAATTAATCAAATTACAACCGATGGTAAATTAAAAATAAAAGATGCGTATAACAAAAGTGCGACTATTGGTGATTTAGAGTGTCTTATTTTAGATGAAGATTTCAATACATTAGAAACGTATTCCATAAAAAATCCATTAAAAAAAACAATTGAGTTTATAAATGATTCGGGAAAGTTTGAAAAAAAAATACTAGCTTTAGACAGTGTTCAATTTTCATTGAAATTACAATTACATCCTAAATCAAAATACGCTGTAATTAATGAAATTAAAGAAACCGAAACCATAAAACACATCACTACAAAAATTGAATGAGCATGAAAAAAACGCTACTATTACTATGTTTTGCCTTTAGTTTCCAATTTCTTTTATCGCAAACTTTTGATGTGCTTACCTTAAAAAACTCTGGTGACGATGACAGACGTATCAATCTTGTTATTTTAGGTGATGGTTACCAAGAAGATGAAATGTTACAGTTTGAAACAGACGCTACAAACTTTATGAATGATATGTTTTCTCAAGAACCTTTTTCTAATTATGAAAACTACTTCAATGTTCATATTATAAAAGTACCGTCTAATGAAAGTGGTGCAACGCATCCAGGAACAGCAACAGACGAGCCAATACCAACAGTTCCTACAATTACAGTTGATAATTATTTTGGCACAGCTTATGACAGTTATGATATACACAGGTTATTATACACAGAGAATACAGCTTTAGTTAGTACGGTTTTAGCTAATAATTTCCCACTGTATGACCAAGCTATTATTTTAGTTAATTCGCCATATTATGGAGGAAGTGGAGGCCCTTTTCCAGTATCATCTACAGGAGTGGATGCAGGCGAAATAGCTATTCATGAATTAGGGCATTCTTTTGTAGATTTAAAAGACGAATATTATCCTATAGAAATCCTTGTCGAAGAAGGTATAAATATGACGCAAGAAACAGACCCTACTTTAGTACGATGGAAAAACTGGGTTGGTATTAACAATGTTGGAGTTTATCCACATGCAACTTCAGGAACTGCTTCAACTTGGAATAGACCTCATCAAAGTTGTAAAATGCGTTATCTAGGTTATGATTTTTGTTCAGTTTGTAAAGAAGGAATTATTGAACGCATTCACGATTTAATTTCACCTATTGATTCTTATGCGCCAACAGAAGCTACAATTACAGAACTAAGTTTTCCGTTGAGTTTTCAAATAAACACAATACAAACACTACCTACAAACACTTTAGTTAACACTTGGACACTTAATGGTAGTGACTTTGCAACAAACGAAGTTACTGTTAACATTGAAGAAAGTGATTTAGCTACTGGCACAAACAATTTAACCGTTGTTGCACACGATGCAACGACTTTAATTGATGTAGACAATCACGAAACTATTCATGTTGCAACCGTTACTTGGACCATTGACAATACCTTAGGAGTACAAGCAGTAACCGCTAATGATTTTAGCTTAACACTATTTCCAAATCCTGCAAATACTCTCGTAAATATTAATCTAGAAAACGCATTAAACGAAAATGTCGTTGTTGAAATTATAAGCTTAGATGGTAAGAAAATAAAATCAGCTCAACTTTATAATCAGCAAAATACAACTATTGATATTAGTACGTTAAGCGAAGGAATTTACATTACTAACTTTTATACAAATGATGTTTTAATTGCGAGCAAAAAACTGATTAAAAATTAAAACGAAGTTTTATCATTTAGACTTTGGCGGATAACTTGAAAACATTTTTTCGACTATAGCCTTAAATTTTTCTTCGCGTTTTTCTGGAGTAGCATTGGGATTGTAACGGCTTTCGCTAATGGCTTGCCAAAACATACCGGTTTTATTATCGTCTACAAACTCAATAGCTAATTCTCTCGTACGTTTGTTTCCGCCTATAGGTACACCTACAGAAATTCCGCCACCAACATGGCCTCCACCTCCACCGACTTCAACACCAACATTGCTATTGTTTCGGCTTTGTATATCTTGACTAATAATATCAATGTAAAAATCGGGATTATCAGAGCGCGTTAAACCCATTGTTTTAAGCTTTGCGTCCATGGTTCTCATTAAACGTTTGGTATCTAATTCAGACATACCTGTTTTCATCTCAGCAAAGTAATTGTAACTTTTATAATCGTTAAAATTAGTAGACTTTTCATAATCATAGTTGACTACGGTTCCGCATGATGTAATAAGCAAAGCAACGAGTATAAGTTTTACTAATTTCATGGTTTTAAATTTTAAATTAATTCTTTATAATTCGTTTTGTAAAGTTTGCTTTTTTCGTATAAATTTTCACAAAATATATTCCAGAATGCAGTTCTGACATATTCAATTCTTTAGACGTTGAATTCATAACTTCCTTTCCTAAAACAGAAAATATTCGAACTGAGATTAACTGGTTTTCAACTCCGCGTATAGTAATTTTACCTGAAGTTGGATTTGGGTATAATTCAACACTTTTCAAACGCTCTTCTTCATTAACGCTAAGTGGCTCTATATATTCTGTTTCTATCGTATTTGTGATTATAGGAAAATTATAATCGAAATAAATTTTAGCCGTATTTTGAATAACATCACCTACTTGTAAATTAGTAATGGGCTTAATTTTAAAGGCAACATATCCATTGCTTCCGTCTTCGTCTAACAGCTGAGGCGGAAGATTAATGTTTTCAAAATTAAAGGTTACATGTTTTCCATCAACAATTTCTAAATCATAACTATGACTTGCGCTTTTCATTCTGAAAGTATTCCAATCGAGTAGGTCACTTAATTCGTCGGTAATACGAACATGAATAGCATCCGCGGTTCCGGTATTTTGAAAACGTACTAAATAGTCTAAATAATCCCCCGTTTGGTTTTCTAAAATAGTTGCGCCTTGTGAAACTTGTTTATCATTAGGATCGTATGAGTTAACCATAAGCTGCTCTAACATATAACTATTATCTTCAGAAACTTCGTCATTGTCAAACGCTATTGAAACCTCAAAATTTAAAATATCATCTGAATTATTTATTGGAGGTACTTCATTTATAAAGGTTACAACTAGCGTTTCGGATTGCAGTGGCAATAAATTTGTATAATCCCATTGAATTGTATTACCACTGGTGTTTGAAGGTAAAGTCGTAGCGCCAACAAAGTCTTGCCTAATGTCATCAAATATGAGAGTTATAGAACCTGCTGCAATTGTAGTTCCTAAGTTTTCGTAATGCAACAAATAATCACTTTCAAAACCAGGACGCGCATCACTAATCGGCGTTACACTTATAGCTACATTATTTACCTGAGTTATAGCGGTTATACAGAAATCTAGCGTTGTAGCATTTCCAGTAGACGAAAATGTAACCGATTGCTCGGTTGGCGTTACCATAAAATGATCGGGAATAGCTGCGTCATTTATTTCAATATCGAATTGCCCTTCTGGCAGTCTCATTTCATAAGTTCCATCAACAGTACTGGTTGTACTTACGGTATGCCCGAGACTATTTGTGGCTTTGATTATAAAATTTTCAGCGATATAATCATTGGCGTCGCATAAATTATTATTAAAATCATAACTAATGGTACCAGATACAACATTTAAAGACGCCTCACAATAATCAATAACGTCTTGATTAGAATTACAATTGCCACCATTTACACCTATAAAAGCATTAGCCGAAGTTTCTTCTAAAATATTACACACCGAGAGAATACTACAATTTGTTAGTTGTGGATTATCTGCTATTCTCAATTGATAAACTGAATTTGGGTTCAAATAAGTTAAACCACTAATATCATTAAGTGCATCGTTATATTCAATTTTTAAGACTAAATACGAACCTGGATTATTACCATTGGTTAAATTGGATAAGCCATCTAAATGTAATAAGGCTGCGTTATTACTAATTCCAATAGTACCCGAAACGCCTAGCAATCCTGCTAATCCGTTTATATTTAACAAACTTGGGTTTAATGTAATAAATAATGTATTTAAATAGCTTTGTAAATTAGTGAGTGCATCTATTTGCACTAAGACCTCGTTTCCTGTGATGCCTAAATTAGCAGCTGTTGTTAAGTTTTCTAATCCGGCTAAATTTGCTAGCGCATCATTATTATCTATTAAAACAGGTCCATTTACCGTTGTAAGATTTGAAAGTCCAGCTAATGACGTTAAACCGATATTGTTAGAAATCTCAAAATTATTTGCCTGTGTAATTTGAAGCGGTGGAATTTCTATAAGCGCATCATTATTTATAATTTTAAAATTATAAACTGTTTCTATATCATCAATAGCAGTTATGTTTGCCAATAAGGGATTATTGACAATTTCAATAAGACTTGCATCGTCAATATTTTGTAATCCATCTAAGGTTGTTAGTTGGCTATTATCATTAATATATAAACCACTATTTTCAATAGATATTATTTGCTGCAATGGGCTTAAATCTACAATATCATTACCTACAATATGTAAACTACCATTTAAAGTATCACAATTGGGATATAAAACAGGGAAATTATCAACTTCTGCTTGTGTTGATAAGTAAACATCACCATATGGGCATCCTGTGCATTCCTCAAATACATCACTATAGTCCTCACATCCAACGCCGTTATTTGAGATATTAATACCGCCTCCAGGAGGTATTAATTCACAGATACTATTGATGGCACAATTAGATAAAGCGGTGTTTCCGCTTATGTTAATATTGTTATTCCCTATAAATTCAACAGTACTAATACTTTCAATACTATTGAGATTTTCATTGTAATAAATCCCTAGTGCAGCTAATGAATTTAAAGTTTCTAAACCATTAAATGTTGTGAGTTGATTATTTTGTGAAACATATAAAAAAGCAATGGTTTCAATAGTTATTAAATCTTCAAAATCTGTTATTAACGCGTTGTTAATGAGATAGAGATTTTGAATTGAAACTAAATTTTCTAAACCTTGTAAATCCGATAAGGCTGAATTATTTTGTATGTACAAATTAGAAACCGCTTCTAACTGAGATAGGCCATTTAAATTTGTAATATCATCACCCTCAATAGTGAGATTATAACTTAGACTTGTACAATCAGGATACGTTGTTCCAAAGGCATCGACTTCTGATTGATTTGATAAAATGATAGCCTCTGTTGGACATGTCGAACAGCTGGCCAACACATCTTCTACAGAACTACAGCCGATAGCATTATAAGAAATTGTGCTATTCCCATTTTCTGTCACAGAACAAACCAAAGTATTTTCACAAACGGCAAGTTGCGAATTGTGAGTAATATCTAGTGTTAAATCAGGACTAAATTGCGCTGTATCTAGTTGTGAAATATCGTTTAATAAGGCATTTCCTGATAAATAAATTCCAGAGGACTGAACTAATCCACCTGTAAAATTCAGGTTTTCATTTAAACCATCTAAACTCATCAATGCATCACTATCTTCAATATGCAATGCTATAAAATCTACAATACTATTGGCACCTTGTAAGCTTGAAAGCGCATCCATTTCCCTAATTAAAAATACAATGGGAACATTAAGCGTGTAATTATTTAAAAACAATACATCCTGAAGCAAGGGATTGTCGTCTAAAAAAATATAAGAATCTTGCCCACCAATACCTGTTATGGTAAGCTCTTCTAAACCCTCTACACTTACAATAGAAGTTTCTAAAATGTATATACTTCCTACTGAATTGAGCTGTGTTAAAGGTGTGAGGTCTGTAATATCAGTTCCAGAAATGGTAAGCACTCCAAAAATTGATTCACAATCTGGATATAAATTTGGAAAATTATCAACTTCTGATTGACTGGTTAATAGAAGGTTTTCAAGACATTGCGCATAAGAAGCAAAAGGTAGTAGGAATACTACAACAATTAGTAACTTTAGTTTCATAGTAAGGTTTAAAGAATAACCTTTCAAATATAACTATATTAAAATGAATGATTAACAAAAAAGTTAGGCCTTCTCTTCAGGTTCCTCTACAGCCTTCGTTAACGACGAAGAAATAATCCCTGTCGGAATTGCTACAACCCCTAAACCTATTAAAAGCATAAAAAACGTAAAAATTCGTCCACCAACAGTAATGGGATACACATCGCCATAACCAACTGTTGTTAATGTTACAATTGACCACCAAAGACTAGAAAATATGGAAGAAAAATGCTCTGGCTGTGCTTCGTTTTCAAAATAATAAATACCTACAGCAGCAAAATAGATAAGCATAATTGTAATAATCATAAAGAGTATAATTTGCTCTTTTGCTAACTTCATGGCATTAGCAAAATGACGCATCGCTTTATTATAACGCACCAACTTAAACAATCTAAACAATCGGAACATTCTTAATAAACGCAAGGAACGTAGATCAACACCAAAGGACAAATAAAACGGTAGTATAGCCAAGAAATCTATAATACCAAAGAAACTAAAAATAAATTTTGGCTTACTATCTGCGACATAAATACGAGCTAAATACTCAAGCGTAAAAATAACTACACAAAACGCTTCAATGGCTTTCAAAACCACTTGTGTTTGAGGCCTTAAATCTGGTAAAGTTTCAATAGAAAAGGTGATTACCGAAAGTATAATTAGAAACTGAATAAAATAAGCAAAGCGTTTACTCTGTTTACTTCCATTGAGTTCTACGAGATTCTTCAGGTAAGTTTTCATATTAGCTATGCGCCTTTAATCATTCAACAACTTCCAAAGTTTATCTTTTAACTCGGTTAAACCTTGCTGTGCTACTGAAGAGATAAACATATAATCGGCTTTTAAATCTTTATCTAGAATTGTTGCGATTTCAGATTTTAATTCGCTATCTAACATATCAGATTTTGAAATACAAACAAGCCTCTCCTTATCTAACATTTCAGGATTATAACGCTTTAATTCATCTTCTAAAATTTCGTATTGCTCCACAATATCTTTTGCATCTGCAGGAATTAAAAACAGTAGAATTGAATTACGCTCAATATGTCTTAAAAAGTAATAACCTAAACCTTTACCTTCCGCAGCACCTTCAATAATACCAGGAATATCTGCCATTATAAACGACTGAAAATCGCGATATTCCACAATGCCTAAATTAGGCTTTAAGGTTGTAAATTCGTAATCCGCTATTTTAGGTTTTGCGGACGTTAATACAGATAATAAGGTTGATTTTCCAGCATTAGGAAAGCCAACCAAACCTACGTCTGCTAAGACTTTAAGCTCTAATGTGATATCTTTTTCTTCGAGTGGAATTCCAGGTTGCGCATAACGAGGGGTTTGGTTGGTAGAACTTTTAAAATGCCAGTTACCACGTCCTCCCATGCCGCCTTCGACCACTATTTTTTCTTCACCATCTTCTGTGATTTCAAATAAAACAGTATCAGTTTCAGAATCGCGTACTACAGTTCCTAAAGGCACTTCAATGTAAATATCTTCACCATCAGCTCCTGTACTTCGTCCTGAACTACCATGTGCTCCATGGCCAGCTTTAAAGTGTCTTTTAAATTTTAAGTGAATTAGTGTCCAAAGGTTTGAGTTGCCACGCAAAATAATATGACCTCCACGTCCACCATCTCCTCCATCTGGACCACCTTTTTGTATATATTTTTCGCGATGTAAATGCGCAGATCCTTTTCCTCCGTTTCCAGAAGTGACGTGCATTTTTACGTAATCAACAAAATTTCCTTCAGTCATATTCATTTCCCATCAGTGTGGGAATCTTTTTAGTTAGATTCCTATTTTTAGTAGGAATGGCAATTTATAATTTATCAATTACAGTACTTAGACGCACTGTAATGTCTTCAACACTACCAACACCATCAACACCAAAATACTTGTTTTGATCCGTGTAGTAATCTTTTAAAATCGCTGTTTTTGTATAGTATTGCTTAATTCGGTTTCTAATAATACTTTCGTCAGCATCATCAGTTCTACCACTGGTTTCCCCTCTTTTTAGTAAACGTTCTACCAATACCTCATCGTCAACTTCTAAAGCAACCATAGCATCGATTTGCGAATCCTTATCTTCCATTAATTTATCTAATGACTTAGCTTGTGCATTAGTTCTTGGAAAACCATCGAAAATAAAGCCGTTAGCTCCAGCATTTTTTTCAACTTCTTTATTTAACATATCAATAGTAACCTGGTCTGGTACTAACTCTCCTTTGTCCATAAAAGACTTAGCTAACATGCCTAATGCGGTTTCGTTTTTAATATTAAATCTAAAAACGTCACCTGTAGAGATGTGAATTAAATCGTATTTTTCCTTTAGAAAATTAGCTTGTGTTCCTTTGCCTGCACCTGGAGGACCAAATAGCACTATGTTTGTCATGTGTTGTGTAGTTTTTAATTGATATACATCTGGTAAATCTCTTCCTAGTCCATCGTAATCTAAACCGTAGCCTACGATGAATTTATTAGGAATTTCCATACCTACGTAATGAAGTTTAAAATCTTTATCATAAGCTTCTGGTTTATAAAACAAAGTGGCAATGAGTAATTGCTTTACATTTTCGTTTTCAAAAATACGATGCACTTCTTCTAATGTGTTTCCTGAATCTATGATATCTTCTAAAATAACGACGGTTCTTCCTGTTAAGTCTTGGGTTAAACCAATTAAGCGTTGAATATCTTCGGTCGATTTAACACCTTCATAAGACGCTAGTTTTATAAAAGTGACTTCACATGGTTTGGGATATTTTTTTACAAAATCGCTCACTAACATAAACGAACCATTTAAAATCCCAATAAACACAGGCACTTCATCACCTAAATCGGACGCAATACCATCTACCATGTTTTGGACAGCCGAATCTATTTCTTTTTCAGAAATAAAAGGTTTAAAGTATAAATCGTGAAGCTTAATCACTTTATTATTATTTTAGAATTGCAAAGATACATATTTGAATGCTTTTTGAATGATTTTTGATTTACGAATTTAGAAGTATGTGTCATATTTAGCGTATTTTTGTTGCTGAAAACGCAATGTGTAACTAATAAAGTTTCCACTTTCGTGGAAAATAAATATGAACTATTTTTCTTCCAATTTTAAACTCGGTATTCTTGGCGGTGGCCAACTTGGCAAAATGATGCTGTATGACACTCGCAAGTTTGACATCTACACTTGTGTCTTAGATCCTAGTGCTGACGCACCATCACGACTAGCTTGCGACGAATTTACCGTAGGTGATTTATTAGATTACGACACGGTTATTAACTTCGGAAAAAACGTTGATGTGTTAACGTTTGAAATCGAAAATGTTAATGTAGATGCCTTAGAATCCTTAGAAAAACGTGGAGTAAAAGTTTTTCCTTCAGCTAAAACATTAAGAATCATTCAAAATAAAGCAACACAAAAATTGTTTTATCGCGATAATGAAATTCCTACAGCTGATTTTTCGAGATTTGCTTATACATCAGAGATTGATGAAGCCGTAGATAATGGCGGTTTAAGCTACCCTTTTGTTTGGAAAAGCGCAAGGTTTGGCTACGATGGTACAGGTGTAAAAGTGGTTAGAGGTCTTTCGGATTTAACCGATTTACCTAATGTAGAATGCATTACAGAAACCTTAATTCCGTTTAAAAATGAATTAGCGGTTATTGTTGCCAGAAATGAACAAGGCGATATAAAAACATATCCTGTGGTGGAGATGGAATTTCACCCTGAAGCCAATCAAGTGGAATATGTTATTTGTCCGGCTCGAATTCCAGATGACATCGCAAAGAAAGCCGAATTAGTAGCTTTAAAAACGGCTGAAGCCTATAAACATGTTGGGCTTTTGGCTGTTGAAATGTTTCAGACTGAAAATGATGACATTTTAGTAAACGAGGTGGCTCCAAGGCCACACAATTCTGGTCATTATAGTATTGAAGCAAGCTATACATCACAATTTGAACAACAGCTGAGATGTATTTTAGGTTTACCACTTGGCAATACTGAAAGTAAAGTGGCTGGAGTGATGGTTAATCTTGTTGGTGCTGAGAACCACACAGGCAACGTCGTTTATAAAAATATTGAAGACATCTTAGCAATGGATGGCGTCACTCCCCATATTTATGGGAAGAAACAAACCAGACCCTTTCGCAAAATGGGACATGTAACTATTGTTAATGAAGATATTGCCGTAGCACGCGACATTGCAGAAAAAGTAAAACGTACAATTGAAGTAATTAGTGAATAAAATATGAGTAAAGTTGCCATTATAATGGGAAGCAAAAGCGATATGCCAGTGATGCAAGACGCTATAGATATATTAAATGGATTTGATATTGAAATTGAAGTGGATATCGTTTCTGCACATAGAACACCTGAAAAATTATTCGATTTTAGTAAAAACGCACACAAAAGAGGTATTAAAGTGATTATTGCTGGTGCAGGAGGAGCTGCACATTTACCAGGAATGGTTGCATCAATGTCACCACTTCCTATTATTGGAGTACCCGTAAAAAGCAGTAATTCTATTGATGGTTGGGATTCTGTATTATCTATTTTGCAAATGCCAGGAGGTGTTCCTGTTGCTACCGTAGCACTTAATGGAGCCAAAAATGCCGGAATTTTAGCCGCTCAAATTATTGGATCTTCAGACCAATGCGTCTTAGATAAGGTTTTGGTTTACAAGGAAGGCTTAAAAGCAAAGGTGATTGAGTCTGCAAAGGACATCTAAAAAAGCCTCAACTTTCGTTAAGGCTTTTTAGCTATTAATCAATTCTCCTTTTACATTATTAAATGAAAAAACAGTGATGCAAAGGTACAACCATATACAAATGGCTTTCCTAACAAAAAGTTAAAATTCAGAAACGCATAATCTTAAATAAAAGTCAAAAAATTAATGAATTTTCTTAATAATACATTTAACACAACATATAATACAGCACCATTTTCAAAAATAAAAGCAGAAGACTTTTTGCCTGCTTTTAAAATTGGAATAGAAAAAGCAAAAGCAGAAATCGATGCCATAACCGACAACACTGCATCACCAACTTTTGAAAATACTATTGAAGCCTTAGATTATTCAGGTGAAGAGTTAAATCGTATTTCTAGTATATTCTTCAATTTGAATTCTGCGGAAACCAATGATGAGATTCAAAAAATTGCTCAAGAAGTTTCACCCTTACTTTCTGAGTTTAGTAATGATATTACATTGAATGAAGCTTTATTTAAGCGTGTAAAAGCAGTTTACGATTCAAAATCTAATTTAGAGTTAACCATAGAACAAGAAACATTACTAGATAAAAAATATAAAGGTTTTTCTAGAAATGGCGCCAATTTAGCTGAAGATAAAAAAGATAAACTGAGAGCTATTGACAAAGAGTTAAGTCAACTAAAATTAAAATTTGGTGAGCATATTTTAGCTGAAACCAATGCCTTTGAAATGCACTTAACTAATGAAGATGATGTTTCAGGTTTGCCAGAAGGAGCCAAAGAAGCTGCCAAACAATTAGCAGAAAGCAAAGATAAAGACGGTTGGTTAATTACTTTAGATTACCCAAGCTATATTCCGTTTATGACCTATGCCGACAATAGAGATTTACGAGAACAACTTTCAAAAGCATTTGGTAGAAAAGGATTTCAGAATAACGAATTGGATAACCAAGAACTCGTTATTAAAATAGCACAATTACGTTTTCAGCGTGCACAACTGCTAGGTTATAAAACACATGCGCATTTTGTATTAGAAGAACGTATGGCACAAACGCCAGAAAAAGTGACTTCTTTTTTAAATGAACTATTAGAAAAAGCAAAACCAGCAGCTAATGAAGAGTTTAATGAATTGGAAAATTTCGCTAAAGAACTAGACAGCATAGACCAATTACAAAAATGGGATTCTGGTTATTATTCTGAAAAATTAAAACAAAAATTGTTTGACTTAGATGATGAACAGTTAAAACCATATTTCAAATTAGAGAATGTCATAAATGGTGCTTTTACAGTTGCTAATAAGTTATTCGGTTTAGAATTTGAAGAAATTGACACTATAGACAAATACCACGAAGAGGTTTTAACCTATAAAGTGACAGATGCTGATGGTGAATTTGTTTCTATCTTCTATGCCGATTTTTTTCCAAGAGCCGGAAAACGTAACGGAGCTTGGATGACGGTTTACAAACCACAAATGATAAAAAATGGTGTAAATGACAGACCTCATATATCAATCGTTTGCAACTTTACAAAACCCACAAAAAGCAAACCATCTTTACTCACTTTTAATGAAGTCACAACGTTATTTCATGAATTTGGTCATGCCCTACACGGCATGTTAGCCAACACAACGTACCCAAGTTTATCTGGTACAAGTGTGTATTGGGATTTTGTAGAATTACCAAGTCAGGTATTAGAGAACTGGTGTTACGAAAAAGAAGCCTTAGAATTGTTTGCCACGCATTACGAGACAGGCGAGGTGATTCCTATGGAATTGATAAATAAAATTAAAGCTTCTTCCACGTTTCATGAAGGCATGCAAACCCTACGCCAATTAAGTTTTGGGTTATTAGACATGTCTTGGCATGGTATTGACCCTTCAGAAATTGATGATGTAAAATCTCATGAAGTCGAAGCTTTTGCTGATACCAATTTGTATCCAGATGTTGCAGAAAACTGTATGAGTACATCCTTCGCGCATATTTTTCAAGGGGGTTATTCTTCTGGCTATTACAGTTACAAATGGGCAGAAGTTTTAGATGCTGATGCTTTTGAATACTTCCTAGAAGAAGGTATTTTTAATAAAACCGTTGCAGACAAATTTAAAACCTTTGTACTATCTCAAGGTGGTACAGAAAATCCAATGGTATTATATAAAAAGTTTAGAGGTCAAGAGCCAAAACCTGAAGCGTTGTTGCGACGTGCAGGATTGTTAAAATAAAACTAGCGTATTATACGTTCAGTGTGTATGGGTTTACTTAAACTTATTGGGCATATCATACTAATTATTGTTTTAACAACTATGACCCAAGTTGGTGGCATCATTTGGCTACTTGCTGTTATTATTTCATACCAAACAAAAAAGGGAAAGCGTATTGTTTTCCCTTTGCTTTATCTATTATTTAACCTGGTAATCATTCCTCCTATTGCGTCTCATTTTGGCAGAGAAAAATTACCATGGTTTGGTCCTGAGTTACAACCTCGAAATTGGTTTTATCCATTAGCATTTAGAAATTATGTGAATCCAGAATTAAAATTAGAACTAGAAGATGCTGCTCATGTTTTATATAAATCTGGAATTACAATCACTTATTTAGATGCCAACTTACCTTTCTTTAATGGCTTTCCGTTATTACCGCATTTAAGTCATAATGATGGAAAAAAGATAGATATTTCATTGATGTATTTAGATGAACAAGGTCAACCTACAAACAAAAAACCGTCCACTTCTGGCTATGGTGTTTTTGCAAATACAGAGAATAGCTATAGTGCTAAATCTTGCTTAAGTAAAGGGTATTGGCAGTATGATTTCACCAAATACCTTACGTTTGGAACCTTAAATAATTTAAAACTTGATACTAAAAAAACAGCTCAATTAATAAAACAATTACTTTCAATTCCATCGTCTCAGAAGCTGTTTATAGAACCACATCTTAAGACTTCATTAGGTTTAAGTGCGCAATCTAAAATTCGATTCACGGGATGCCACGCTGTAAGACACGATGATCATATTCATTTACAAATAAAATAAACTTTCAATAATTACTGAAAGTTTAGAAATTATTATATATTTGTTGTATGGAATATCAAGAAGCAAAAGAAAAGTTTATTAGTACTTGGGGAAGTTTAGGCTCACTCTGGGGAATTAATAAAGCCATGGCACAAATACAAGCCTTGCTTTTTATTTCAACCCAACCATTATCCATGGAAGATATTATGGAAGATCTTAAAATTTCTCGTGGTAATACTAGCATGAATTTAAGGCATCTTATGGATTGGGGAATTGTAACCAAAGTTATAGTTTCGGGTGAGCGTAAAGAATTTTTCACAACAGAAAAAGACGTACAAGAATTAGCGAGAACAGTTGCAAAAGAACGTAGCCGAAGAGAAATCAGACCAGTAATTAAAGTTTTAGAAGAAGTGTCTTCTATAAAAGATGACGGCACAGAAAAATCGAAAGAACTCATTAAACAAACTAAAGCACTCAACCAGTTAACCCAAGATTTAGATACATTAATGAATAAAATGGTAAATCAGAAACAAAATTGGTTAACAAAGTCGGTTTTAAAATTGATGAAATAGCTTTAACTAAAAGTTTCATTGAAAATTAAAGATTATTAAACGGATGTTCTATGTGACATTTGAAAAGCAATAAACAAAAACACATAAAATAGCTCGTATATTTTTTTAACACAAACTTTCAATTTTTTCTGAAAGTTTTAAAACAAAAGAAACATGAAGTATTTATACGATATAAATAAATGGCTAATCATTATCACAGCACTACTCTACTTGACACTATAGTTAGCCATTATTTCAATTATCTATCACTATAAAAATTAAAATATCATGAATCATAAACTTAAAACAGAAGTCGGAAAGATTACAGTATCATGGAAAAAGTGCCTTTGGTTATACCTAATGTTTATTCCTATCCTATTCATAAACTTTTCAGCGATAACATGGAATGATGCAATATTAAATATCATACTATTGTTTCTAACTGTTGGAATAGGACATTCTGTTGGACTTCACAGAGGAGTCATTCACAAGTCATATAAATCTTCAAGGTGGTTTAAAAACGTAAGCTTATATCTTTTTGTATTAACTGGATTAGGAAGCCCAATAAGTTGGTTAAAACAACATTATTATAGAGATTATTGGCAAAACAGGACAGATTGTCCAAGGTATTTTCAGTATAAACACTCACTATTAACTGATTTTTGGTGGAATCTACATTTAGAATTTTCACCTAACAATATCAGTAGATATAATATTCCGAAAGAAGATTTAAGCGACCCATTTATTTTATGGCTGAATAAAACATGGTATGTACATTATTTTATTTTCATGTTTCTCGTGTATATTTTCTTTGGACTAAATAGTATGCTATTAGCAACATCATTAAGAACTTTAATAATTATTTTAGGACATTGGTATATTGGCTATGCTTCACATAAATACGGCTATTCAAGATATACAATACAAAATGCAGACGAAAGTGGTTTTAATGATGTATTTCTAGGACTTATTTCATTCGGTGAGGGATTTCATAATAACCATCATTCACACCCAACTTCAGCAAAATTCTCTATGAAATGGTATGAAGTAGACTTGGGTTGGGTTTTAGTATGGCTATTGTCTAAAGTGAGACTAATAAAAGACGTAAAAACACAAACAGGTAATCTAAAGCCAACAGCTCAACTTCACAAGAACTTAAACTGGAAATTTCCCATTATTTAATCTTAAAAATCTAATAGTTATGACATCACAAACACTGCCACTCAACACCCATTCTGAGAAGAATAAAATAGAAATGATAGACTTCTATAATCAAGCTTCAGAAGATTATGAATTTTGGAGTCACGATTTCAATATGCATTTTGGCTACTTTATTCCGTTTAAGACAAATCCTTTTAAACGCGATAGCATGCTCAACCAACTGAATGCTCAAGTTATAAAACGATTAAAAATTGATAACCAAAAACATCGCCTGGTAGATTTGGGTTGTGGTATGGGCGCCACAATGCGATATGCTATAAACCAACATAAAAATATAATAACTTATGGTGTTACACTTTCAGAATTTCAAGTCAAAGAAGGCAATAAACTTTTAAAAGGAAAAAACGGTATCATTCTAAAAGAAAACTACAACAACACCTCATTTCAATCCAATTCATTTGATTCTGCTCTAGCAATTGAAAGTTTTTGTCATTCAGGTCACAGCACAAAATCGTTACAAGAAGCGCATCGCATTTTAAAACCTGGCGGACAATTGGTAATTGCAGATGCCTTCTTAAAAAAAGAACAATCAGAACTTTGCAAAGGTGGCAATTACGCTTATCATCGTTTGTGCGACCATTGGAGTCTAGAAAAACTAGAAACATATTATTTTATAAAAAACCAGTTACAAGCTTTAGGTTTTAATACTATTAAAATTGAAAATGCGTCACTAAGAGTTGCACCGTCTGTTTTACATGTACCGTTTGCAATTACAGGCTTTATTCTAAAAAAGATTCTCAGTTTTAAGTCTATAAAAAGAGAAAGTTTTCATAATTTAAAGGGATCATTCTTCGCGTTATTAGCAGGTCTGCATATGAAAAGTTTTGGATATTACATTATAACTGCCACTAAAAACGAATAAAACCTAGTTCAGTTTTACAACTTTGAAGAATTATATCTCATATTTTTAAACTATTTTTGAAACAGCAATGAAATTGAACAATGCCAAAGCACAAAATAGACCCAAATAATTGGGTGAAACTTTATTCAGATTACCTTTTCAATTACACCATTACACGTGTAAGTGATAGAGAAGTTGCTCAAGATTTAATATCTGAAACTTTTTTAGCTGGACTTAAATCCATGAAGAACTTTAAAGGTGAGGCAAGCGAACGTACTTGGCTGGTTTCAATTTTAAAGCGTAAAATCATCGATCACTATCGCAAAATAAATTCTAACAAAGGTAAAGCTGAAGTTAGAATGAATTATATCAACGATACAGATTCAGAAGGAGACTGGTTAGAAGAACGCGTTGCAGATTCTAACGTAAAAACTGCTGAAGACACACTAGTCAACTCAGAATTAGGTGGTGCCATCTACGATTGTTTAGCAAAATTACCAGAAAAACAGGCCGACGTTTTTAAAATGAAAACCATTTTGGGTTACGGTACAGAAACAATTTGTAATGAATTGAATATTACTGCGTCTAATCTATGGGTAATTATACACAGAGCACGAACTGCATTAGCAGAATGCATGGAGGAAAATTGGTTTAAATAAATGATATACCGTTTACAAGGACATTACAGATGAAAAAAAGTTTTTTATTTATTAGTTGTGAAGAAGCTAAACTTATTTGTGATAAATCGCAATATGATGAAGCTACTACTTGGGAGATTGTTAAGCTACGAATCCGCCTATTTTACTGTGGTATTACTAAAACATATTCACGTAAAAATGTGAAGCTATCTGAAACTATTGAAACGTCTAAAGTACAGTGTTTAAAAGCAGAAGAACGCGACAAACTTCAATCTACCTTAGATAAAGAGCTAACTAAGCAACAACAAAACTAAGAGCCATATAATAGGTAAACTTTCTACCCAAAACGCACTATAATATTTTGATTGATTTTTGTTTGAAAAGAGCAAAAACAGCAACGAAACTCCTGTAATTATTAGTGTTGCACATATAGACTTACTTGTTAATTCACCTTTTAAAAATTCTAACGTCAAAAAAACAAATAAGAGTACAACACCAATAATTTTTGTTTTTTTGACCCCTATTTTCTGTGGTATTGTTGCCAGTTTTAAACTATCAAAATTAAGGTCTCTAATCTCAAATGGAAACATTAATACCAGAACATATAAAAACCGTTGAGTACCGGTAATTATAACATCCATATTAATTAACACATCATGATTTACTATAGGCACTATCACTGTAGTAAACATCCAAATCAGTGCAATTAGATACACTTTTAAACCACTTACTTGTCGTAAATTTTTATGATCATCAAACAAATAATGCTTCGGAACCATAATAGGAATGGCATAAAAAAAAGTGATCACTCCAAGAATAACAATGACGATTAAGGTTTCTACCTCAAGCTTCAATCCATAATAACACATGGCAAAAAAAGCTCCTAGTGAAAATAACTGAATCGCTTTTAACCAACCTGCTAAACTGCGATGATGAAACTTAACAATACCAAAATATTTCACAAAATTATATCCCGTTATTGTAGCAAAAAACACAAAACTCAATAGGTTTTGATCATGTTTTAAGTTCAACTCAATTAATGTCACCCATGCTAAAGCACAAGTGGCAATGGCAACATGAATACTACTATTAATATAAAAGTTGAAGATGCGTTTTAAAACTTCCATAACGCAAAAGTAAGTAATGTGTTAACAACCTTTAATATTGGTTAAAAACTTTAGGTATTCTTAACTAAAAAACAAGGGCAAATCCTTACTTTTGCAAAACTAAAATTAACTTTTTTTCAATGGATACGACTTCATTTGCACTCAGACATATTGGCCCAAATTCAGACCAACAACAAGCTATGTTAGACACCTTAGGTGTTAAAAATATTGAACAATTGGTAACGGAAACCATTCCAGATAATATTCGCTTAGAAAATGATTTAAACCTCGATGCTGCCTTAAGTGAGCAGGAGTACCTAAGTCATATCAACCAACTTTCAGAACACAACAAAATATACAAAACCTATATTGGTTTAGGCTATTACCCTACTAATTTACCCGCTGTAATTCAGCGTAATATTTTAGAAAATCCAGGATGGTACACCGCTTACACACCATACCAAGCTGAAATTGCTCAAGGCCGATTAGAGGCTTTATTAAATTTCCAAACCATGATTATTGATTTAACAGGAATGGAAATAGCCAATGCTTCGCTTTTAGACGAAAGTACAGCAGCTGCTGAAGCCATGGGATTATTATTCGCCGTTAGAGATCGTAGCCAGAAGAAAGCCAATGTCAATAAATTCTTTGTATCAGATTTAGTATTACCACAAACTATTGACTTACTCGAAACTAGAGCAAACCCAATTGGTATTGAATTAGTTATAGGCAATGAAACAGAATACAATTTGTCCGATGAATACTTTGGTGCTTTACTTCAGTATCCTGGAAAAAACGGACAGATTACAGATATAAAATCGTTTATAGAACAAGCTAACGCGAAAAACATCAAGGTCGCTGTTGCGGCAGATATTTTAAGTTTAGTAAAGCTTGAAGCGCCAGGAAAATTTGGAGCAGATGTGGTTATTGGTACCACACAGCGTTTCGGAATTCCGATGGGTTATGGAGGTCCTCATGCTGCATATTTTGCAACCAAAGACGCTTATAAACGTGATGTTCCTGGTCGTATAATTGGTATCACAAAAGACGTTACTGGCAATAGAGCCTTACGAATGGCATTACAAACCAGAGAGCAACACATTAAACGCGATAAGGCAACTTCAAATATCTGTACAGCGCAAGTTTTATTAGCTGTTATGGCAGGTATGTATGCCGTTTACCATGGTCCAAAAGGACTGACATTTATCGCAGATAAAGTTAAAAACTCAACCTCTACTCTAGCTGATGCATTAGAGCGTTTAGGATTAGAACAAGTTAACACCCACTATTTTGATACTATTCAAATTAAAGCGGATGCTGTAGATGTAAAATATCAAGCTGAGAAAAATGAAGTTAACTTTCATTATCCAGATACCAACACAGTAACAATATCATTAAACGAAACAACTACGATTTCAGATTTAAATGATATCATTTCAATTTTTGAAAACGTAACAGATAAAACTACAGATAAAATTGAATCCATTTCAACAAATGAAACGATTCCAAACCATTTAAAACGTCAATCCGATTTTTTAACGTTTGACGTTTTTAACACTTACCATTCTGAAACGGAATTAATGCGTTACATCAAACGATTAGAACGTAAAGATTTAGCATTAAACCATTCTATGATTTCGCTTGGTTCTTGTACCATGAAATTAAATGCTGCGGCAGAGATGTTGCCATTAAGTTGGCCAAGTTGGGGAAATATGCACCCTTTTGTACCAACAGAACAAGCAACAGGTTATAAGTTAATGTTAAACGCATTAGAAAATCAACTATCTGAAATTACTGGTTTTGCAGCAACATCACTGCAACCAAATTCTGGTGCTCAGGGTGAGTTTGCCGGTTTAATGGTGATTAAAGCATATCATGAATCGCGTGGAGATCATCACAGAAATATATGTTTAATTCCATCGTCTGCACACGGAACAAATCCTGCAAGTGCTGTTATGGCTGGCATGAAAGTGGTTGTAACTAAAGCGTCAGAAAATGGAAATATTGATGTTGAAGATTTAAGAGAAAAAGCAGAGTTACATGCTGACAATCTTTCTGCTATTATGGTAACATATCCATCTACACATGGAGTTTATGAAGCTTCTATTAAGGAAATCACTAAGATTATTCATGATAATGGTGGTCAAGTTTATATGGATGGAGCTAACATGAATGCGCAAGTAGGCTTAACCAATCCTGGAAATATTGGTGCAGATGTATGTCACTTAAATTTACATAAAACGTTTGCTATTCCTCATGGAGGTGGTGGACCAGGAGTTGGACCAATTTGTGTTGCCAAACAACTCGTTCCATTTTTACCTGGCAACCCAATTATAAAAACAGGAGGTCATCAAGCGATTACTGCTATTTCTGGAGCACCTTTCGGCTCTTCTTTAGTATGTCTAATTTCTTATGGTTATATAAAAATGTTAGGTTATAGAGGTTTGAAAAAAGCAACACAAGTCGCCATTTTAAATGCCAACTATATTAAGGAACGCTTAAAAGGATCGTACCCAACATTATATTCTGGTGAAATGGGAAGAGCTGCTCACGAAATGATTATTGATTGTCGTGATTTTAAAGCCAAGGGTATTGAAGTTACAGATATTGCGAAACGTTTAATGGATTATGGTTTTCATGCACCAACGGTTTCATTTCCGGTTGCAGGAACCATGATGATTGAACCTACTGAAAGTGAAAGTAAAGCTGAAATGGATCGTTTTTGTGATGCTATGATTTCAATTCGAAAAGAAATTGATGCAACGTCTAAAGACGAACCAAATAATATGTTGAAAAATGCACCTCATACGTTGAGTATGCTAACGTCTGATGAATGGTCATTACCTTACAGTAGAGAAGCGGCAGCATATCCTTTAAGTTACGTTAGGGACAATAAGTTTTGGCCAAGCGTAAGACGAGTAGATGACGCTTATGGTGACCGAAATTTAGTTTGTAGTTGCGAACCTATTGAAGCTTATATGGACGCATAGTTTAAATACATAATCATTAAAAAAGAGTATTCAAATTGAATACTCTTTTTTTGTTGTTTTATAAATTATAGAGACCGATAATTATGAATTCTTTAAAAATTATTGCTTTAGAACTGTAATTTATAGAAAATTCTATAATATTAATTAGCTTCGTAACTCTGAATACAATTAGTAATGGCAATAAAAATAACAGGAACTGGAAGTTATATTCCAAGTAATATTGAAAAAAACGAAGACTTTTATAATCATCAATTTGTAAATGCCGACGGCTCTACTATTAATAGCCCAAACGAAGTTATTGTTGAAAAATTTAAAGCTATTACAGGAATACAGGAACGTCGTTATATTGAGGACGATTTATTAAATTCTGACATCGCATTCTTTGCCGCTCAAAAAGCTATAGATGACGCAAAAATTGATAAAGAAAGTTTAGATTATATCATTGTAGCTCATAATTATGGTGATGTAAAACACAATGCAGAGCAAAGCGATACTGTGCCAAGTATTGCATCTAGAGTGAAGCATTTATTGCAGATTAAAAATCCAAAATGCGTGGGTTACGATTTGCTATTTGGTTGTCCTGGCTGGATCGAAGGCGTTATACAAGCCAAAGCATTTATTGCTTCAGGTGTTGCTAAACGTTGCTTGGTTATTGGTAGTGAAACCTTATCGCGCGTTATTGACAAACACGATAGAGACTCTATGATTTATAGTGATGGTGCTGGTGCGGTAATTGTAGAAGATACTGATGAAGAAGGTGGAATTTTAGGTCATGATTCTGCAACTTACGCCTTAGACGAAGCCCATTTTATCTACTTTGGAGAAACCAATAATCCTGAAATTACAGATAAACGTAGATACATTAAAATGTATGGTCGTAAAATCTATGAATTTGCGCTTTCTAATGTTCCAAAAGCATTAAAATCTTGTCTTGATGATAGTGGAGTTTCAATAAAAGATATTAAAAAAATACTGATCCATCAGGCGAATGAAAAAATGGATGATGCCATTGTAAAACGTTTTTACAAACTGCAAAACATGGAAATGCCAGAAGGTATCATGCCAATGACCATTAACCGACTTGGTAATTCTAGTGTTGCCACGGTGCCAACTTTATTAGATTTAATCTTAAAAGGTAAATTAGAAAACCAAAACATTAATAAAGGTGATATTATTTTGTTTGCTAGTGTTGGTGCTGGCATGAATATTAATGCTATTATTTATCAGTATTAATTTGTGACCACAATTATTGTGAAAGTAAACATGTACGAAAAAACATATCCTAATAAACGATTTCAACTGACGCTTCAGTTTTTAAAAAAGCACATTAACACCTCAGAATCAATCTTAGATTTAGGTGTAAAAAATCCGTTTTCAGAGATTATGATTTCTGAAGGTTTTACGGTTGAAAACACATCTGGAGAAGATTTAGACGAAGATCAATCGGCAATTCAAGAGTCTCCTGCTAAAGTTGTAACCGCTTTTGAAATATTTGAACATCTTTTATCGCCTTATGAAGTTTTAAAATCAATTAATGCGGATAAGTTAGTGATTAGTGTTCCTCTTAAATTATGGTTTGCTTCGGCTTACAGAAGTAAAACTGATATGCGAGACAGACATTACCATGAGTTTGAAGATTGGCAACTCGATTGGCTTTTAGAAAAAACAGGATGGACAATTAAAGACCGTCAAAAATGGACCAACCCAGTAAATAAACTTGGAATTAGACCCATTTTGAGACGTTTCACGCCAAGATACTATATTGTTTATGCTGAAAAGCAAGAAAACTCCAACTCATAAATTTCAAATTCCAATTCTTCACCATAGAATTTGCAGTATTAAAGTTTAACTTTGAATTTTAAAACTTGAACTTTTGAACTTCCACATTATCATTCCAGCGCATAACGAAGAAGCTTACATTGGTAAAACTTTAGCTTCTTTAGTTAAGCAAACGTTGTTACCAAAAACAGTGGTTGTGGTGAATGATAATTCTTCAGACCATACTGAACATATTTGTGACGATTATGCTTCAAAATATGAATGGATTTCTGTTATAAACGCAACATCTTCAAACCAACATTTACCAGGTTCAAAAATTATTCAAGCGTTTAATAAAGGTTTAGAGTCCCTTGATGATAACTATGATATCATTTGTAAGTTTGATGCCGATTTAATTTTTCCTGAACATTATTTAGAAACATTAGCATCTCATTTCAATACTAATAAACAATTAGGAATGGCTTCTGGCTTCTGCTATATTGAAAAAAACAACACATGGATTCTTGAAAACCTAACCAACAAAGACCATATTAGAGGTGCACTAAAATCTTACAGAAAAGATTGTTTTAAGCAAATAGGCGAACTAAAACCATCGATGGGTTGGGATACCGTTGATGAGTTATTGGCCAAGTATCATGGCTGGGACATTCTAACTGACGAGTCACTTCATGTAAAACATTTGAAACCCACAGGACAATCCTATAATAAAGCGTCTAAATACCTACAAGGTGAAGCCATGTATAAAATGCGTTACGGCTTTTGGATTACTTTAATTTCGGCTTTAAAATTGGCTTATAAAAAAGGAAAATTTAGGTTGTTTAGAGATTATATGTCTGGTTATTTTAGAGCGAAATCTAATAAAACTGACTTTTTGGTTTCAAAAGATGAAGGAAAGTTTATACGTGATTTGCGTTGGAAAGGAATCTTCAATAAATTCCAAAAATAACATTACAACTTCCAATTCTTCCCGATGTCTTTGTTTACCGATTTTGAAATTCCTGTGTTCGCAGGAATTGTTAAAAACTCCAGCTTTTGTAGCTGCTAGAAGCCTCCAACCTGTTTTCAATACTATCCTCTAATTCTGGGAAGAAATCAATGCCAGTTAAAGTTTCTACCTCATCAACAGAAACTACAAATTTATATAATGGTAAATCAGATTTTTTATGATCCATTAAAAACGCTAGCATCTTAATTTTTCCATTAGTATTATCTAAAATCACTTTATAAAATTGATTAGGAACTGAAACACTTTCATCACCTATACCTTTCAAGTTATCTTCTAAAACACCTCCTGTTACGACAAAAACACCATCATTCTTTTTAGCCCAATAGCGAACTTTTTGTTCTAATCGATTCCATACTCCAGCATTAAATTGGTGTTCTTGCGGACTAATATTGCTAGTTAAAAAGGTTTCGTCATGTGCTGATTTGGTAAATCGTCTATCAGCAGCAGGACACAAATGACCTCTATCGTAACCTGAGTTTTTGTAATTGCGCCAATGTGCAGCACCTGTTTTTACAGCCTTATCAATTTCAAAATAGGGTCTTTTATGGTTAGTATAACTTAAATGCGACGCTTTTAATTCATAAGCCACCCATTCCGCTTGTTCATGAGGTTCACTATACGATAACGAGTAATTTTGATGATAGATAACTTGATTTGTAGTACTTGTCGGCAGAAAGTACTCGTTAGTATTCTCTTTTACAGTTTTACCATCTTTTACTATTTCTGCCTTTTCTTCAACATCTAAAAAGTACTCATAGCTGTAAATGCCTATAACTATAATAACAGCAATTATGGTAAAAATTGGTTTTCTCTTCAAAATAAGATATTAATCAATCACAAACCCTAAAGGTTGACCAGTAGCTCCATTAGGAAAACTAATTCCCAAAAGCGCCGAAATCGTTGGTGCAATATCTGGAATTACAGTTTTATTAAATGTTTCACCATGCTTTATACCTTTTCCGAAGAATAATAATGGTACATGAGTATCGTAGTTTAAACCACTTCCATGCGTAGAACCTGTTTTACTGTATGAAATAAAAGCAGAATCATTAACTAAAATCACATCACCTGAGCGTTTTTGGTTAAATCCATTTTGTAATAAACCCTCTATTCCTATACCAAAACTTGTAGTACTCATCGTTGTTGCCGTATACACCTTAGAGATATTTTTATAACTTAAATACTCCATGGCAATAGCATCTTGAACATCACTAAGTTTTAACCCTAAGGCTTGAACTTTGTCTCTGTTTAAAAAAATCTGACCGTTGCTAATATGCTCTACGATATCTTCGGTACCATACGTTGTATTTAAAAAAGAATTAAAACGCTCTTTTCTATCAGTTCTATCAACATATCCAGCAGGTACTTTTACTGAAGCTAAATAGGAAGGTACATCAACCGCACCATGATCTGCAGTTAGAAACACAGTGTATTCTCCTTTGCCAACATTGGTATCTAAATACTGGAACAAACGCTCTAAATCTTTATCTAAACGAAGATATGTATCTTGTACTTCTTTTGAATTAACTCCAAAATTATGGCCAACATAATCCGTAGCTGAATAACTTACAGCAAGGACATCGGTTATTTGGTCTTGTCCTAAATTTTCGGCCTCGATTGCTGCCATAGCAAAATCGGTGGTTAAACTATTTCCGTAAGGTGTCGCTTTTAAAAGATCATAACCTCTATTGTCCTTACTAAGTGCTTTTAAATCGTAAGGAAATGTCGCTTTTTCTTTACCTTTAAAGCCACCTTCAAAGGTGTTTTCATCAACTCCGCTTTCGGTATAAGTAGAAATATCATAAAGTGTATTCCACTCTTTTAAATAAGATGCTGCGTTATCCGAAGCATTAAAATCTTTAACCCATTGTGGTAAATCATTCATATAAAATGAACTTGTAATCCAAGCCCCTTCACCTCTACCATGAAACCAGTATGCAGCATTTGCCGTATGACCTGCTGGTAAAATTGCACCTCTATCTTTTAAGGAAATCCCAATGGTTTTTCCTTGCATTTGTGTAAACAGTCTGTTTTCATCTGCAAAACTTGTGGTTTGCATTCTCCTTGGTGACATTTCACCTGCATCATCTTCAGTTCCAACAGACGACACACTTTGATCACCTGCACAATAAACACTTTCTTTAGTTTCTTTATCGTACCAATTATTACCTATGATACCATGAGTTTTTGGTGTTGTTCCTGTATAAACAGAGGCATGTCCTGGACCAGTATACGTTGGCACATAGTTAAAATGATTGTTTTTACAATTAAAACCTTCATTTATCATACGATTAAAACCACCATCTCCGAATTTAGACTCAAAACGTGTTAAGTAATCGTAACGCATTTGGTCAACCACAATTCCAACGACTAGTTTAGGACGATCATTGGATACTAAAACAGAAGTTTTATTTTTTATATCAGTAGTTGTATTTTGTGCACCACAAGCGGAAAACATACACAATACAACAATTAGGAAGGACATTTTTTTCATTCGGATATGAGTTTATTCTAAGTCTCAAAAATACAATATTTAAATTATCTTAGTTTAAATTAACATTAATAACTAATCATTTTTTATACTTTAGCATTAATGAAAACACCCATCACTTATCTACATAATATAGGCACGTATTTTATTATGATTAAAGATATTTTTCGCCGACCAACGAAATGGTCAGTGATGAAACCTTTAATCTTAAAAGATATTGACGACCTTATTATTGGATCGCTAGGTATTGTTGCCTTTATTTCGTTTTTTGTTGGAGGCGTTGTTGCGATACAAACATCGTTAAATATGACCAGTCCAATAATGCCCAAATACTTGGTCGGTTTTGCCACTAGACAATCCATAATTTTAGAATTTGCACCTACTTTTATTTCTATTATCATGGCAGGTAAAGTAGGATCTTTTATTACATCTAGTATTGGAACCATGCGTGTTACAGAGCAAATCGATGCACTGGAAGTAATGGGAATAAATGCTATTAATTATCTCGTTTTTCCAAAATTCATTGCCTTAACGCTTTATCCATTTGTAATTTCTATTGCAATGTTTTTAGGTATTTTAGGTGGACTCATCGCATGTGTGTACGGAGGTTACGGCACCATGGAAGACTACATAGAAGGTGTGCAATTAGATTTTATTCCGTTTCATTTTATATACGCTTTTATAAAAACCTTTGTATTTGCATTTTTATTAGCAACTATTCCTTCATATTACGGTTACTTTATGAAAGGTGGCGCTTTAGAAGTTGGTAAAGCAAGTACAACCTCTTTTGTTTGGACTAGTGTAATGATCATACTTGTCAACTTTTTACTAACCAGTTTATTACTCGGCTAATTATGATAGAAGTTAAAGACTTAAAAAAATCGTTTGGCGACACCCAAATTTTAAAAGGCATAACCACATCTTTTGAAAAAGGAAAGACCAACTTAGTTATAGGACAAAGTGGATCTGGTAAAACCGTATTCTTAAAATGTTTGCTTGGGTTGTTTGAATACGAAGGAGGCTCAATTTCTTACGAAGGCAAAAATTTCAGTAAATTAACACGAAACGAAAAAACAAACTTACGTTCAGAAATGGGTATGGTTTTTCAAGGTAGTGCTTTATTTGACTCCATGACTATTGCCGAAAATGTAATGTTTCCATTACGCATGTTTACCAAACAGAGTAAAAGTGAAATGGAAGACAGAGTTGATGAAGTTTTAAAACGTGTTAACTTAGATGATGCACATCATAAAATGCCAAGTGAAGCTTCTGGTGGAATGCAAAAACGTGTTGCCATAGCAAGAGCCATTGTTAACAGACCAAAATATTTGTTTTGTGATGAGCCCAACTCAGGTTTAGATCCAAAAACAGCCATTGTAATCGATAATCTAATTCAAGAGATTACGGATGAATTCAATATTACAACAGTGGTTAACACCCACGATATGAACTCTGTTATGGAAATCGGTGAGAAAATCGTTTTTCTAAAAAATGGTTTATTAGAATGGGAAGGTTCTAGTGAAACAATTTTCAGAACCGAAAACGAAGCCGTAACTAACTTCGTCTATTCCTCTGAATTATTCAGAAAAGTTCGTAAAATGTATCTTGAAGAAGAGCGTTAATATCTTTAATTTCTTCTAATAAATACAGTATCTACTTTTAGTTCATTCTTTAACCATTTTTGAAGTGCTCTTTCTTTAACGAAAACCGCACTATCTGGCAATGAGACTTTCCATCTTACATTAGCAACATTAGCTGTGTCTATATTTATAAAATCTTTTGACTCTAACATTTTAGCATATCCGAAATACTCTAAATCACTAAATTTAATTTTAGCATCACGAGATAACGCACTAAATGAAACTGCATTCTGATTGGTATTTTTAGATTCTATTACCTTATTTAAATTTGAGATATTAGTTTGAAGTTGTTCTATCTGTTTTTGAAGTCCATCAATTACATTATCCTTTCTATCTAAATCGGCATAAGCTCTATCTAAAGACTCAAGTATTCGGTCTGCGCTTCGTGTTTTATTCGCGTTAACAATTAATTCAAAATCTTTAATGCTCTCATAGCTTTTCTTGCTAATTTGTAATGCTGAAACCATCTCATCACTCACATCTCCATTAAAATGTAAATTGATTGTTTTAGTATCTGGATCTAAATCATTGTCTCTTTTCTGATACCAAAGATTGGGATTACTTTCTATATCATTTTTAACAAAACTATCGAAGTCTCTTTTGTATTTACTTTCCTGAAGCACAGTTAAAAACGTCCATATTGCAGGAATCATAACAACAATTGCAATGAGCATAGCAATCCTAGATGTACGTTTACGTTTTGCAGAATTAGCATATTTAAGCATTGGAAAACGCAACAGTTTTAAAACTAAGAATGTTGCTAATGCAATAAAAATGGTGTTAATCGTAAACAAATACATTGCACCACCAAAATAGGACCAATTACCTTCGGCCAAACCATAACCAGCAGTACATAAAGGTGGCATTAACGCTGTTGCGATAGCGACTCCAAATATTACTGAAGCAATGGTTCCTTTTTTAGTTCGTGCAATAATTAAGGCTAAACCTCCAAAGAAAGCGATTAAAACATCGCGAATATCTGGACGTGTTCTACCTAAAAGTTCTGAGGTTTCCGCACTCAAAGGAAACAACCAAAAGAATAAAAATGCGGTTAGTAAACTTAACACAATCATCGTTGCTAAGTTTATAAGCGACTTCTTTAAAGTATCGATATCATTAATAGCAATAGATAATCCTATGCCTAAAATAGGACCCATTAATGGTGATATTAACATGGCACCAATTACTACTGCTGTTGAGTTGGCGTTAAGTCCAACAGATGCAACAAATATTGAACAAACCAAAATCCAAGCCGTTGCACCTTTAAACGGAATATCTTGTTTAATTGCCGTTATAGTAGCATCTCTGTCTGTATCATCTCTAAAATCGAGCAACTCATTTAAAAAGGTCTTTACACTTGCAAATAAGCCTTGAGCATCTTTTTTTACAGCGTCTTTCTTTTCTTCAACAGCAGCTTCCTTATTCATTTCATTGGTAATTTGCTGCTTCTCTTCTTCAGAAAAGTTAAATTTGTTTTCGTCACTCATAGTTCTATAAAAAATTCCAAATATTAAATTCTAAAATCTAGGATTAAGAAATCAATATTAATTATTTACAATTTTAAATATCTTAGATAAAATAGTTAACCGAATTCTTCTCCAAAATTGGCTTTCACATTTTGAAGTACTTTTTTAATATCTTGTTCTTTTTCTTTAGGAAAGATAAGTAAAACTTCGTCTTTATCAACAATTATATAATCTTTTAGTCCGTCTATAACCACAAGTTTATCGCGTTTAGACCTAATCATATTTCCACTTGCATCTTCTAGCAGAGTTTTACTATTAACTATGGCATTTGCATCCTCATCCTTGTCTAATTTGTCATAAAGACTTCCCCAAGTACCAAGGTCGTTCCAATCGAAAGTTGCAGGTATCACAAAAACATTATCACTCTTTTCCATTAATGCATAATCCACCGATATGTTTTCTGCTCTTTCGTAATTATCTTTAATAAAATTATCTTCAAGTTCTGTATTATATGAGCCATACCCACTTTTGAACAATTCAAATAATTCTGGTTGATTATTCTTAAAGGCAGAAATAACAGATTTCACACTCCACATAAAAATACCAGCATTCCATAAAAAATTACCTTGACTTATAAACGACTTTGCCGTTTCATAATCTGGTTTTTCTCTAAATTGATTAACCGATTTAATTTCTGTAGTTGCCGTTTTATCATATTCTATATAACCATAGCCAGTATTTGGAAATGTTGGTGTAATTCCTAACGTCATTAAGGCATCATTAGACTCGCAATAATCGAAAGCTGTTTTTACGTTAGCAGAAAAAGCTTGCTCATCTTCAATCCAGTGATCGCTTGGAGCCACAATCATTACAGCATTTTCATTTTCCTTCTGAATTTTTAAAGAAGCATACAATATACAAGGTGCTGTATTTCGCATGGCTGGTTCTAAAACCACTTGTCGTTTGGTAACATTTGGTAATTGTTGAAACACCAAATCGTTGTAACGCTCATTTGTTAATATAAAAATATTCTCTTCCGGAATTAATTGTGCTAAACGCTGAAAGGTTTTCTGTATTAAGGTATCACCTGTACCAAGCATATCGTGAAACTGCTTCGGAAAATCTTGCGTACTTACAGGCCAAAACCGTGAACCTACTCCTCCTGCCATAAGGATGGCATAATAATTTTTATTTTTCATTCTTCTAATAATTCAACTTCTGCATTAGGGTTAAACAAATATAACTTTCCTGTTGTAACTTCAACACATTCAAACCGTTTTCTTCTTTGCTTGCCTTGTTTAAAAACGCGACCATTATACAACTTAAACTCTTTTCCAAATGGCACCTCAAAAACATAAGTTTTATCATTGGCTTCATTAAACTGTTTTAAAGCTAAAGACAATTCCGTATCTGTATCGCTCGATGCTTTTGGATTTTTAAAATGCTTTGCCAATAAGGGTAACAATTCTGAAGGAAAAATTTCAGGATGTAAAAAGGGCAACATTAAATGCTGAAAGGTTTGCTTCCACTCTTTTCCGTGTGGTTTAATTGATCTTCCGTATTTTTTATACGTTTCAAAATGTGCGATTTCGTGAATTAACGTGATTAAAAACCGATACGAATTAAGATTAGAGTTTACCGTAATCTGATGTTTTCCATTTGCCAATTCTCTATAATCACCATGACGGGTTTTACGTTCATTTTTCACTTTTACAGACAAATTATCATTTGCCAATAATTTTGCAACCAAAGGTTGAGCCGCAGCAGGAATAAAATTTAAAAGCTGTGTTTGCATTTGCACAAAAATAAGCGTTAAATTATTTTTTTACTCTTTTCTTAATTAAAATAAACACTATAATTCCTATAATCATAAACGGCCAAATGTAAACCAATCCTATAAAAAATAGTTTTAAAACCTCCCAACCAGATGTAAAACCTTCTTTTAGTTCTGCAAAAAATGTTTTCTTGTAATGCTCTGGTTCTTCTATGTATTCAACGGTTTCATATAAATCGATCTGAATGGTACTAAACGCAACTTTATTAGTCAAATATTTTAATTGTCCTTGGCTCGATTCAATTTCTTCTTGTATGTGTCGTAGTTTTTCTTCAACATCTAATAAGTCTTCGACGCTTTTAGCTTTGGTTCTTAGGATAGATTCGTAGCGTTCCTTGACTTCTAATTTAGTTTTTAATCTAGCTTCAACATCTATAAATTCTGAAGTTACATCTTTCGTCGTTATATTTTCATATTCAATAAATTCTGCGACACTGCTAATTGAATCCATAATAACATCAAAATCTCTGGCAGGCACTTTTAAAGTGAATCTGTTTTCTTTTTTGTACAGATTATTTTCGAAACGCAAATCTGAGATATACGAATTATAAGCTTGTGAAATTTGTTTTACAACCTCAGTTGCTCTTTTTACATCTTTCACCTTGTATCTTACATTTGCTGATTTTATGATTTTTAAATTTTTAAATTCCGGAAGCGGTTTGTTACTTTCTACATCGTCAGTTTCAATAGCTCCAAAGTCGGTTTCAACATCAACACTTTTTAAAGCAAAATTTTTGGACGACTCTGAACGATTACATGCGACAAATAGAATTGCCATAACACATAATTTTAATACTGTTTTTAATGATTTACGTTTCATAATGTTTTATTTTTAAGATTTAAATCAAATCTATATTGAAACGCGCGGCACCAATTGTATAGCTGTTGTAAAACAATTGTAAAACGTGTACAATACTAAAAATCATACTATTAACGCATTCTGACTTTTGGTTTCTAACGACTTACAATTATTCAATACGCTTAAAGAATTGGTTATAAAAACTTTTCTTAAGAAGCATAATGCGTCTAAATCTGTAAAAGATTGGAGTGGTAATGAGATTGTATTGTTTCAGGAAGATTTATTTGATAGTGTAAAAGCCAGAGTCAGCGAAAAATGGTTTTATACCTACTTTAAAAATGATGCTGAAAAATTGCCGAGAGTTGATATGCTTAATTTACTGAGTGCGTATGCTGGCTATAAAAATTGGTCGGATTTTAAAAACTCAAATCATGTAGCACCTAACAACAAACCTAAATCACTAAAGCTTTTTATAATATTACCTATTTTAATACTAACCCTATTGACTGCTATTTGGCTATCCAACAGAAGCCACAACTATTCAATTTGTTTTATTGATGATATAAAAGGACAACCTATAAATTCTATACGTTTGGATATAAAAATCCTGAATACAGACGAAACGCCAACATACTTAAAATCTAATTCTAATGGCTGTTTTAATTACTCAACCAATGCGGACTATATAAAATTTGTAGTGCAATCTCCATATCATAAAACTGATACTATTGTAAAATCTATTAAAAATATAGATCATGGTAATGTAAAATTAAACACAGATGATTATGCTTTAATGTTAGATTATTACTCTAACAATAACATTATAGACTGGAAAGCACACAGAGTAAATCTTGAAAAGATATTCTCTAATGATGCTTTAATTTATCAAGTTTATCCAAATAATATAGGTATTGAATTATTTACGAAGAATGAATTTATTAATAAGTTAACCACACCAACCAAGAGCTTGAAACAGATGAAAATCCTTAGCAAAACGTATGCTGATGGTAAAATTGTGAAACTTAAATTTATAATAGAATGAAACGTTATATAACACTTTTAGTTCTAATATTATGTAGTTGCAACAACGTCTCTAATGATAAGTCCATTCCACATTCTGAAATGGATGATTTAGAAAACAATGCTGAAAGTACTTTGGATATTGAAAAACCAAACTTCACTGAATTGCATATTATTGAAGAAAAATTACAAGACACTTATGACCTGATTTATTTATCTGAAAAGAATTCAAATTTTGAAACAACTAAACTATCTAGTTCAATAATTATTCAAAATTTAAATAGCTTAGACCATCATGGGTCACCTTTTATAACTGATTTACATCAAATTGGAAACACCGAAACTGTAAATGATTCGATATCACATATTAGATTTAGTTATATTTTAAAACAAGGAAATTCAGAACAATTAGACACCCTAAAAGCCATCATAAAAAAACAAAACATCACGATTGAAGGTCAAACAAAAACAGCCCTAAAAATTGATTTTGAAAATCGCGACGATTAATTGTTAACTACAATCATTTTAGAATACGCATTTACCTTCAACAAATAAACACCTGCTTCTGTTGCTGTTAACTTTATAGTTGTGGTGTTTGTATAGGCATTAAAACTTCTATCTTGTAGTTGAATTTGTCGTCCACGCATATCAAATACCGCAATAACATCATCTGTTTTTGTATTTGAAATATAAAGCTCACTGTTTGTCGTAGGATTAGGGTAAACATTGATTTCTTTAGAAAACTCTGAAATACTCAGCACATCACCTTCAAAATAAGGCACTGCAAAACTAAACGACTCTTCCGCTACAACCTGACCTACAAACCTACCAGGAATATCATCTGCTGGAGGATGGATTCCTCCCCAAATTCGACTTAAACTGGTCTGGTCTGATGCATCTCTATACGTTGCCCATTGTAAAACCACATCTTGTGATGGTCCTTCTTCAAACACCAAAAACTCATTCTTCTTTGCTACAAATTCAGCCATACCTCCTGGGAAAAATTCATCTCCAGTTATCATTGTCATTAGTTCCGCGGCTGCACGAGAATAAGTGGAATGACCAGAAACAAAACCTGCAAAAGGTGGTGTTACAAATGTAGGCCTTTGGTAAGGGTACCAATCTTCAGCTAAAATCCAACCAACTCCAGCCTGATCTGTTTCAGTGTTACTTATATAGTCGTGGCCTTTCCAAGTATATAACTTTATCTTTCCTATATGCTGATTAGATAATCCAGCCAATGGATCTCCTTCTTCAACTATTTCTATGTAACCATCAATCAATTCAATTCCTGAAACACTATAATTATCTAGTGATGGATCTGTACTTTGCCCTTGTTCTGCCATATATCGAAGTGCTGATATTGGTCTAATATAATCATACCATCCTTTTATACTCCACGCCGAAATGGCAGCATCGTGCATACCTCCACCAAGTACAAAATAAGATTTTACATCCCATTCTAACGGGTTTAGAATGTCATCTTCACCCTGAAAACGCTTTTCAAAATGTGGATGATCACTCACATAATTCAACAATGTAAACCAATGACCTGGTGGAGTTTCAGAATCTGGTCCGTCTGCCCAAAATTCTGCTAAAACTCGAGTATAATCTCCACGAGGTACCATATTAGATTCGTACGGATTGCCTGTAAATGGATTTATTGCATGTCCTGTACTATTTGCTCCACCATCAATAAAATTATAGTAATCTGAATAATCTTCATAATTTGTTGGATAGGTATTAATATCTGTATTTCCTATAGATTTTGGTGAAATATCCCACATTACGTTATCACTAGGATCCAAATGCGCTTGCCAAACAGATACCATAGAGAATCCCCATTTATATGCTTCACTTTCTGAAGTGTTTTCTGTTGTGCTTATATATGGTGGATGTGATGGGTCATGATACACATTATATATGTCGCCATCTCTATCATATGTAATTTTATCTTCATCGGTTAAAGCAAAAGAAGCTACATTTCCCCATTCTGGGCTTAAAAACGGAGGCACACTACCATCGATAATATTCCCACTTTGATCAATATAAGTCTCTAAGCTTAAAGGCTCCCATCTATTTGGATCGTTAATTGGAGGGTGAGACGATAAATCTAATGCATAAGGTGCATTTACAGGTTCATAATAAGCATTATTATACCCTGAAGCCTCTCTTGCTCCATCTTGCAGACCATAATCTATTAACGTTTGCGCAACAAAATTACCTAAAGCTGCTGCTCTCCCATTTTCATACAGCATGGATGTATATGTCATATTATAACCCAATTTATCCATTATCAAATCGAATCTCGCTTGGGTAACTTCAAGATTTGGAGAATTTTGAAAACGATGAGATAGTAAGCGGTACATCGCAAAACTTATAGCAATTTTTTGAGATTCTTCTTTACTTTCTGCTGGAATAAAATCGTCTAATGTACTGCTAAATCCATGTACTGTATTTCCTATTAAGTAAGGCGCAGCAACATCGTCATAAATGGCCCAAATATCATACATCGCAACGCTAGTATGAAATAAGTTTCTAGCATGAATAGTTGGTCTCGCATAATCCCGTCTAATAGCTTCGAGCAATGCTTCATTCCATAAACGCGCAATGGATATATCTTCAGGAAGATTATCGACACCCAAACTAACTTCAACCGACGATTGTAAACTAGTACATTGTTCACTAATTTCTGTAACTGATATAGAACCCGATTCTTCTATATGCCATTTTACTGTAATCGTATCGGTGCCTTGCCCACTCAATATGTCTCCACCTACAACTGACCAGTTTGCAGTAGATTCATTTCCTATGTTATAACTATAGGTTTCAGTGGCTAAAAAAGACGAAGATAAATTACCACTAATAGTATCTGGTGCTAAATAAGTACAAGAATCATCACTTAATGTTGCTTCCGGATTATAATTACAAGACAATGGATCTGTACACCCATAAGTTTTCTGACTCGGAATAATATTCATCACTTCATAACCTTGACCTTCGGTTGCCTTTATTGTCGTATTTGCGTTTAAATTGAGGTAAGTCTCTTCTAAACCAGAAGGCCATTTTATTTCTAATGAAAGAATACTAGTTGCTTCACCTAAACCAAAATGTACGGGTTGTAAACTCTGAGATAAAAAGCCAACACCAGAATTATATCGTTTTAAAATTCCATTTTCTGTAGTGATCGTAACTATTGTTCCAATAGCATCACTATTTGACGTTGTGCCTTCTAATTTAACTTTAAAAAAATGTAGGTCAGGATTAGTAATATCAAAATTTAATGTTTTGTTTTCATATAAAATCGATGGTCTATCACTATTAGTAACAAATAAATCGATATCACCATCGTTATCATAATCCCAATCAATGGCTTCAACACTAATAGTTACTTCATCTAATCTTAGTTCTGATGACACATCTTGAAACTTATCTTGTCCTTGATCATAAAGACTTCTAAAGTAGTAATTTGACTCTGCAGATCTGTTGCCAAAATCATAGCCATTAACGATAAATAAATCCTCATCGCCATCTAAATCAAAATCAGAAAATCGTGCTCCCCAAGACCATCCAGTATTAACCAAATCTAATTGACTTGCTATTTCAATAAACGTATTATCACCATTATTATGCAAAAATAAATTTTGGTCTATTGCTGTTATAAAAATATCAAAACTACCATCACCATTATAGTCACTTATAGTAATTCCCATATCATCCTCCATCGTATTAACACCGTATGATGAAGCTTCATTTAAGAAAGAATCACCATTAGAATTAATATATAAGTAGTTCGGTTTCCCAAGGTCATTTGACACCAGCAAATCCATAAAACCATCTTCATTAAAATCAAAAGGTAATGCTGTAAAGCTTGGACGACCAATACTCGTAAAAAGACCCGTTGAAACAGTGACATCTGTAAACGTTTCATCTCCATTGTTTTTATAAAGTTGATTACTTCCGCATCCGTTCCAGTCATTAATATAAATATCTAAAAATCCATCATTATTATAATCAAACCAAGTTGCACCAGTATATCTGCAAAGGTTAGTAGGCAAAAAACCGGCTGCTTCCGTTATATCTATAAACGTGCCGTCTCCTGCGTTTTTCCATAATTGCACTTTTAATGAATTAGTTAAGAATAAATCTGGAAACCCATCATTATTAAAATCCCCCCAAAATGCTCCACTTTTATTTCCGTCTAGACCAAAATACTCACTGCCTCCTTCATCTTGTGACAATAAGTTAACTAAGCCTGAAATTTCTGTAACATCGGTAAACGTACCATCATTGTTATTTTGAAACAAACGACTTAATGTTTTAGGGTTATTGGGGTCGTCCTTAGCCTTTGCCACAACAAAAATATCCAAATCGTTATCTCCGTCATAGTCTGCAACGGCCACTCCGTTATTCTCTTGAAGCACACCTAAACCTACAGTGTACTCTACTCGATTAAACACTTGCGCAGCGCTATTTTGAAGCATAAAAATCAATAAAAAAACACCGTATAAATGCTTTTGGTTTTGTAGTTTTTTAATCATCCTCGATTTTTTTTTATAAATATATCAATTAACGTTAACATTTCCTTAACTTTTTATATAATAACAAGTTGCATCATGTTTTATGGGCTAGAGATAATTGATACCTCAAACTACTTATTACATTATTCTTAACAGACAAACCTTGAAGTTGGTCTAAAAAAATAGTAACTTAGCTAGGCACTATATAATGCAAAAATTATGGCATTTATTGACTATTATAAAATACTTGGTGTAGATAAAAATGCTACCAAAGCCGATATAAAAAAAGCTTATCGAAAGCTGGCGAGAAAACACCATCCAGATTTAAATCCCAACGACAAAGACGCTGAGTTAAAATTTAAGCAGGTTAATGAAGCCAACGAGGTTTTAAGCAACGACGAGAACCGAAAAAAATACGATAAATACGGAGAAAATTGGCAGCATGGTGAAGCTTATGAGCAAGCTGAAAAACAGCAACGCCAATCTCAGCAACATTATCAACGTTCATCAGGCGCTCAAGATTTTGGAGATGGTGATTATTCTGATTTTTTTGAATCCATGTTTGGCGGTGGTTTTGGTCAACGAAATGCTAATGTAAAATTCCGAGGCCAAGATTTTAATGCCCAACTTCAATTAGACCTTAAAGATGTTTATACGACTGAAAAACGAGTCTTGACTGTTAATGATAAAAATATTCGGTTAACGATTCCTGCAGGAGTTAGTAATGGTCAGGTCATTAAAATAAAGGGCAAAGGTGGTGAAGGAGTTAATGGAGGCCCTAATGGAGACCTATTGATTGAGTTCAGCATCAATAATACGACTAATTTTAAGCGCGATGGAGCTCACCTCTACAAGGATGTCCATTTAGATTTATACAAAGCAGTTTTAGGTGGAGATATTACTATAGACACATTTGATGGCAAAGTAAAGTTGAACTTAAAACCTTTAACCCAAAATGGAACTCAAGTAAAATTAAAAGGCAAAGGCTTTCCTGTATATAAAAAAGACGGACAGTTTGGTGATTTATACATTACATACACCATTGAATTACCAAAAAAACTATCTGATAGAGAAAAGGAACTTTTTGAAGAACTCGCAAAATTACAATAGTTATGACTAAAGCTTGCTAATAATTTTATCACACAAGAAAATGATAATAGCGAGCAACATGTATCATAAAAAATCATACTTGCCATCGTGGTAAGCAATAAATTTTAACACATGAAAGACACACAGTTTATACCATTACCAAGTTTATGCACGCACTACAAAATTGAAATGTCTTTTTTTGATGGCTTAAGCGAATACGGACTTATTGAATTCATTTCAGTTGAAAAAACCTATTGCATTCACCAAGATAAAATGGCAGATGTAGAAAAAATGATTCGCTTGCACCAAGATCTTCAACTTAATTTTGAAGGTATTGATGCGGTTTTTAATCTGTTGGAAAAAATTGATTATTTAAAATCGGAATTAACAACAACTAAGAATAAATTAAAGCGTTTTGAAGAAAATTAATTTTACTTACGGAGTAGAATTAGAAACCTGTAACACCTTTCCGTTGTAATATCTATTTCCTGTTAATGCAAAATCTTGAATGTACTTTGCCATTTCTATAGCCGTTGTTGGCGCTTTATAGCCTGGAAATGCTTCTTCTAACATTTCAGTTTGCACAGCTCCCAATGCTAATACATTAAATTGTGGACCTGTTTCTTTATATTCTTCTGCTAATAATTCTGTCATTGTAATTACAGCTCCTTTACTAGAACTGTACGCTGACAATCCCGGAAATTTCATACTACCTTGTATGCCTCCCATTGAGCTTATAGTCACAACATGGCTATCACTTTTCATAAATGGTAAAACCGTTCTGGTTAATTCAGAAACCCCAAAGACATTGGTTCTATACACGTTTTCAAAATCGCGAAACGTTGTTTCTGAAAACGGTTTATTGATAATAGCTCCAGCATTGTTGATTAAAATATCAACGTGTTTCCATTCACTTTTAATGAAATGTGCTACTTTTTGATAATCGTCCTCATTACATAAATCGAATGCAAATGACGAGATATTATCAAAATGAAGATTAGAGATTGGTTTTGCGTTTCGAGATAAAGCCAAAACATTATGTCCTTGATTCGCTAATAAATGAACCAATTCAAAGCCAATACCACGACTTGTTCCTGTAACTATTATATTTTTACTCATTTTTTAAAACAGCTTCTTTTAATACAACTTCTTTTGTTGGCGCATTCATCATACCTTCTAAGGCAGGAATCATTTTATTTATAAAATTCACCATGTGTTCGTAATCCATTTTATCGGCTTCATCGTCTACATGATGATAATAATCGAAATTTGTAAAGTCGAAAGTTGAAATAGCATGTGCTGGCATATTCAATTCTTTAAAGAAAGGAAAGTTATCTGACCTCATAAATAAATTCATTTGTTGCGCTCCTGGAAAAAAACCAACCACTTCTTCGCCTGCATATCCATTTAAAGTCTCAGCAAAATTAGACCGTTTGTAACCACTCATATATGCCATAACCTCAGTGGAGTCTCTAGGCACACCAATCATTTCAAAATTAATCATAGTGTAAGCGTTTATAGCTTCGCTTTTTAAGCGTGCTGCTAAATGCGCTGCTCCCTTTAATCCCTTTTCTTCCGCATCATATAACGTAATTAAAATACTGCGTTTATTTGTTTTTGTTTTGGCAAAATAAGCTCCCAATTCCATAGCCGCAATAGTTCCAGAAGCATCATCATTTGCACCATTAGCAATGGAATCTCCTTCCACAACTTTTCCTTTACCTATATGATCATAATGACCTCCAAGAATAACAAATTCATTCTTTAGTTTAGGGTCGTTTCCCTCAACCACTCCAACAATATTATAAGCGTCTATATCATTTAGTTTAAAAGAATCGCGATAGGTTTTAAAATATGGAGTAATAGCATTAGCTTTTAAATAATCTTCAATAAATACAGCTGCTTTTTCAAGACCTTCACTTCCCGCTTCTCGACCACCTAACTCGTCTGAAGCTAAATACTCCATACTTGTTTTAATGGCTTCCTGTGAAATTGTAGGTTTAGCATTCTCACCATCTTTTCCATCTTTAGCTTTCATATTAAAAGCGCATGAACAAACTAACCCTATTAAGACTATTGAAAGAATTTTTTTCATTCCTATTTTATTTTAGTGTTTAAATATAAAAAATCCTGATTCGAAACCCGATAGTTATCGGGACAAATCAGGATTATATGATTTAGATTCTTCGCTACGCTCAGAATGACATTTTTTAAACCAACATTGTCACAGGGTTTTCAATATAACCTTTTAAGGTTTGAAGGAATTGTGCTCCCGTTGCTCCATCTACAGTTCTGTGATCGCAAGCCAAACATAGTTGCATCGTATTACCAACTACAATCTGTCCGTTTTTAACCACTGGTTTTTCAACAATATTTCCAACAGATAAAATAGCTGAGTTAGGTTGATTAATAATTGATGTAAAACTATCAATACCAAACATCCCTAAATTAGAAACTGTAAACGTACTACCTTCCATTTCATCTAAAGCCAATTTCTTGTTTCTTGCTTTACCAGCAAATTCTCTAACAGCTGCACCAATTTGTGGTAAACTTTGCTCGTTTGCAAATTTAACCACAGGCACTAATAAACCATCTGGTACTGCAACTGCCACACCAATATGAACATGGTTGTTTAACTGCATTCTATCATCGAACCATTGCGAATTTACTTGAGGATGCTGCTTTAAAGCTAAAGCACATGCCTTTACAATGATATCGTTATATGAAATCTTAGTGTCTGGAATTGAGTTATATTGTGTTCTAAATGCTATTGCATTTTCCATATCAAACTCCACATTTAAATAATAATGTGGTGCAGTAAATTTAGATTTAGCCAGATTTTTAGCAATCGCTTTACGCATGTTTGAATTTGGTACTTCATCAAAATCTTCTTGACCCGTTGGCACAAATTTACCAACTGATGCTCCTTGAGCAGCAGGTGTAAAGTTTTCGATATCTTTCTTTACGATTCTTCCGTTTTCACCAGTACCTTTAACTTGATTTAAATTAACACCTTTCTCGTCAGCCATTTTTTTAGCTAATGGAGAAGCAAAAATTCTTGAAGAATTTGAGCTCGAAGTTGAAGTTGAAGCTTTTGGAGCTTCTTTCTTTTCTTCTACTTTTTTAGGCTCAGCCTTTGGTGCCTCCTTTTTAGGAGCTGGTTTTTCTTCTTTTTTAGCGTCACCATTACCTGCCTTAAAGTTTTTTACTATGTCTGAAACATCTGTACCTTTTGGACCAATAATAGCCAATAAAGAATCTACTTTTGCAGATTCCCCTTCATTTAAACCAATATGTAATAAGTTACCAGATTGGAATGATTCAAATTCCATAGTGGCCTTATCTGTTTCAATCTCAGCAAGGATATCTCCTTCTTCAACCTCATCACCTACTTTCTTTAACCAAGTTGCTACAGTACCTTCTTCCATGGTATCACTTAGGCGAGGCATGGTCACAACAGTAACACCTTCTGGTAATTCTACGTCACTAGTTGACTCAGAATCGACATCTGAAATATCTTTTGATTCATCTTTACTTTCTGGAGCTTCATCAGATTTTTCAACTTCAGAACTTCCGTTTAAATAACTAGAAATATCTTCTCCTTCGTCTCCAATAATAGCTAAAAGCGTGTCTACTTTTGCAGTTTCTCCTTCTTGAATACCAATATGTAATAGCGTTCCTTCGTTAAAAGACTCGAACTCCATGGTTGCCTTATCGGTTTCTATTTCAGCTAAAATATCACCTTCTTCAACTTTGTCACCAACTTTTTTTAACCAAGAGGCAACTGTTCCTTCTTCCATGGTGTCGCTCAAACGCGGCATATTTATTACTTCTGCCATAGTTTACTTTATTTTGTGGTCTATAAATGGGTAATCTTCTTGTTCATATACAACATCGTACATCACATTCTTATCAGGGTATGGAGATTCGTCTGCGAATTTCTCACATTCTGAAACGCGTTTCTTAACATCTTTGTCAATCGCTTTTAAATCTGCTTCAGTTGCATATTCTTTTTCAAGAATAATATCTTTTACTTGTGTTATTGGGTCAATTTTCTTGTACTCAGCAACCTCATCTTTTGTTCTGTAGTGCTGTGCATCAGACATTGAATGCCCTCTATAACGGTAGGTTTTTACTTCTAAAAATGAAGGTCCTCCGCCTTTTCTTGCTCGTTGAATAGCTTCATCAAACGCTTCTGCTACTTTGATAGGGTTCATACCATCTACTGGTCCTGAAGGCATATCGTAACCCAAACCAAGTTTCCATATTTCAGTATGATTTGCTGTACGCGCTACTGAAGTTCCCATGGCATAACCGTTGTTTTCACAAACAAATACTACAGGTAAATTCCAAAGCATTGCTAAGTTAAAGGTTTCGTGTAACGACCCTTGTCTTGCCGCACCATCTCCAAAACAACAAATAGTAACAGCATCTTTATCGTGGTATTTATCACCAAATGCAATACCTGCACCTAAAGGAATCTGACCTCCAACAATACCATGACCTCCATAAAAACGGAATTCTTTTGAAAAAATGTGCATCGATCCTCCTAAACCTTGTGAGGTTCCCGTTGCCTTTCCGTATAATTCTGCCATAACGCGTTTAGGATCTACTCCCATTCCAATAGGCTGAACGTGATTACGGTATGCCGTTATCATTTTGTCCTTTGTTAAATCCATGGCATGTAAAGCACCTGCTAATACAGCTTCTTGGCCATTGTACAAGTGAAGGAATCCTCGAACTTTTTGTTGGATGTAAACAGCGGCAAGCTTGTCTTCAAACTTTCGCCAGAACATCATATCCTCATACCACTTTAGGTAAACTTCTTTGGTTATTTTTTGCATTTCTTGATGAGTTCTTTATAATAATATAGAATAACAAAAATAACACTTTAGTCAATAAAGAAGAAACAGTATCTGATAAAAAAAATAAACGATTACTGATTTTATTGCAACAAAAACCTTATAATACTGAGCTTTCAAAAAGAAGTGGCAATAAATTGGCAAGTGAGTTAGATTTTACCACCTTACCTTGGGCTCCCATGAAGTAAATTTCTATAGGTTGATCTTGTTTTATTTCGTATTCCGCTATAGATTGTCTACATGCTCCACATGGAGGAATAGGTTTATCTGTTACTTGATGTTGTGAGGAAGCGGTTATTGCCATTTTTAGAATTTTGGCTTTGGGATATTTTGAGCCTGCATAATAAATAGCTGTACGTTCTGCACATAAGCCTGAAGGAAAACAAGCGTTTTCTTGATTACTTCCAATGACCTCAATACTATTATCGAGTAAAATAGCAGCTCCTACTTTAAATTTTGAGTAAGGTGCGTACGCATTTTCTCTAGCTTCTATAGCCGTATTCATTAAATTTTGAATAGCCTTAGGAAGCTCGTTCATATCATCATAGACCTGTAATGTAGTTTCAATCTTGACTTCCTTCATAGTTTATTGTTTATTTTAGACAAAAAAACTATTGCTTTAATAAACAATAGTTTTTTTGATATTTAAATATAATAATACATTTTAATATTCATTGTATTCACCATCTCCAAAATTAAAGGTTAGTGAAAAACGTAAGGTGTTTTCTAATGGACTTTGAATTTTAGACGCTGAAAACAAATATGATAAATCTACATTTATAGTGGTGTACTTAAATCCTGCTCCAAGTGCAAAAAACTTACGTGCCCCTTTATCATCTGCTTCATTAAAATATCCTGTTCTGAAAGAAAAATTTTCTTGATAAGTGTATTCTGCACTCAATGCCCAAGTAAATTCTCTTAACTCTTCACTAAAACCACCTGGTGCATCACCAAACGACTGAAATACTCCATTAAGAAAACTAACATCAGGATCTTGACCTTCTAAAATTATATCTCTATTAATTGGATTGCCTGGAAAACCGACTAAATCATCTTCGCTCTCTTCATATGTTCCGTTTCCATTATTATCTGTAAATTCATATTCATTACCATAAATAGGAGGTGTTGGCACTAAATACTTAGAAACTTCAGCTGTAACAGCTAACGTACTGTATTGATCGAAGATAAAATCGAAACCTGCACCTAATCTTAAATTTGTTGGTTGAAACACATCGTTACCAGCATCATCGTACTTAAATTTTGGTCCTAAATTCTGAATTGCAAAACCTGCTCTCCAACGCCCATTAAAATCATTATACGCTTCTTCTTCACTTTGATAATACCCTGTAATATCCGCACCAAATGTGCTACCTGCTTGTGCATTATCATCTACCTGCCCTATTCGTAAGGCAGACCTCATATAACGCATAGCTACAGCCATAGAGAACTGATTGCCTAATCGTAAGGTGTAAGCACCATCAATAGCATATTCATTTGGCTTTACGGCAGTACCTGGATCACTTGCATCTTGCGTTAGTACTATTTCACCTAATGAAAAGTATTTAAGCCCAAGAGAAAATGCGCTAACATCATTTATTCTATTAAAATAGGTAACATAACTTAAGGAAATGTCATTCACCAATCGTGTTAAATACGGTGTATAACTTAAACTTACTCCTTGCTTCGTTTCAGAAAACACATATTTTGCTGGATTATATTGTTGCGAAAAGCCATCTACTGATGTTGCGACTCCCATATCTCCTAAAGAAGCAGATCTCGCATCTGGTGCAATAAGCATAAAAGGTAAGCCTGTTGTTATAACTCTGCTATCAAAGTCATTTGGTAAAACTACTGTTGTCTGACCATAAGTAGATCCTATTGTCACAAGTGCGATAAGGGTTAAAATATGTTTTTTCATGTTCAATTTTTGAAAACTAATACCTCTTTAATAGTATTAATTAGTTAGCAAATATAAATTATTATTATAGTATGACAAGTTTTTGAATTTTTTCAACTTGTTTATTTAAACGATTAGATTTCACTTTTAGTTTATAGACATAGACTCCTTTTCCAATTTTATCACCAAAATCGTCTCTTCCATCCCAAACAACACTTCTAGATAATGAGGTAGAACCTTTATTACAACACTCATCTGCACTTGTTGTTCCATTTAAAGTTCTTACCAATTTTCCTGAAACAGTAAATATCTGTACTGAAATGTCTAAAGGTTCTGAACTATTGTGATTAAACCAGAACTCTGTATAATTCACAAAAGGATTTGGGTAATTTAAGACATTGTTTACGACTAACTCTTCATCTTTATCAAAAACAACAAACTGAATTTCTGCTGTCGACGAATTATTATAAACATCCCAAGTCTTTAAGGTTAAAGTATGCATTCCAGGTTCTAAATCTCTAAATGGATAAGACACTGTACCATTAGTATAGTCATCTACATCTGCTTGATAATAGTTATTTAAAACTATTGGGTTGGTTTCATTTCCATCAATAATAGCAGTAATATCATGACCAATTCCACTTGCTGTATTTATGCCGTTATCATCTTGAAGCTTTGCTAATAAAATAGGAGATTCATTTGTAATACCTCCTGAAACAAAGTTTTCGTCATTCATATATAAATTAATGACTGGCCCTATATTATCTTCTGGTGCATCCTCATTAATACCACCAATTTTAATATCGAAATTTGCACCTGCTTGATTTGAAAGCGGGTTTTCTGTTTGCGCATAAAAACTCACCTTACCATTGCCAACAGGAATACCAATATCTTTTGGCACTATAAAATCGAATTCAAAGAGTCCATTCACTACACTAGCCTGTCCTTTAAATATAACCTCGCCTAAAGTTGAAAAGTCCATAACAATAAGTTCTCCACTAGCATCTGTAACACCATCATTAGCTAATGTTTGGCGTGCAATATCCTTATCGAAAACTGTTGCAGTTAGCGTACCATTATAATTAGACATTAAATTACCATTTGCATCAATAACTTCGCCTGCTAATTTTGTATAACTTAAAGCTTCTAGAACATCCGTGGATTGTGCAACTTCTACATCATTTATTTTAGTTAACCTAATATCTGGTTCGGCAAAAGTTAATTTCATTGCAGGATCACCAATATAAAACACTAATCGTTTTTGACTTGAGCCCGCTATACTATTATCTGATTTTGTTAATCGTAAAGCTTCTGCCACAGATACGTTTTCGTAACCTTCGAATGCAAATAAATAGTCATCCAATACTTTATTAAGAGACTCTCCAACAGACACAATTATTTGACGTGTTGTTGTTACCAGCGCAATTGCACCACCATTGGTGTTCCAAAACGTATATTCACCTGCAGTTTTTCGATTAGGGTCATCGAATTTGGTGTATTCACAAGTTACTGTGATAAACAAATTATACTTGCAAATATTATTAATATCCTGAGAATCTATTTTATCGAAAATTCGTTCTTTCGCAATGCCATCTTCACCTCCATGACCAAAATAATTAACCACCAAAGCTCCTACCTCGATGGCATCCTTTATAGCATCATTAACTTTTGGGTATCTATTTCCTGCTGCTGAGGATTCTTGCTCAAATGCATCTGAATGAATCTTTACAACATTTAAAAATGATTTTTCTTCGTTTAAAGTTGTTCCTAAATTATCTGTAGTTACTTGTAGTCTATTCTCCCAAGCTTCATCAACATCATCAGAAATCAGTAATATATTATTTCTCCAACTACCATAAGATTCGGGTTGGTAATAGGTATTCACTTTATCCACCAATTCTTTAGCGCGCTGCAAATCGTCTGCTAAAATTCTACCAACAGCAATATCCATTCGATCTGAACCAGCCATACCGCCTTCATTATCATCTAACATGGCATAGAAATCGTCTGAAACAAAAGAGCTTGTTAGACTAAAACTATTATTAGTGTACCATGAAGGCACTAAGTTAGTGTTGTTTCTAATTCTATTTTTATAATCATAAGAACCATCGCCAAATAAACAAAGGTACTTTAACCGATTACTTGGCGAACTCGCATTGTCGTAAACGTACTTAATAAAATTACGCAGTGCAGCAATATCTTGGCTTCCTGTACTAAATTCATTGTAAATCGTTTGTATATCTACAACCTTCACTTTGAGGTTATATTGATCTCTATTAATTTGCGCTAGTCGTTCTGCTTGTGTTAAAAATTGAGAAGGCGACAAAATGATATAATCAATATCTTCAAACTGACCTTGTGCATTGGTAAAAATTGTGCCTTTCAAATTTTGATTCGCCACTGTAGTCCTAGAATCCGTTTTAGGCACAAATACGTTAGCGTTAGAAAATGCTAAATACATTCGTTCCTCTCCAGATTGCGCCTTAAAAGACAAAGTGCTTTCATTACCTGAATTTACTATAGTACTCACATTAAAGCGATCAGTTATATCCCAAATTTCTTTAACGTTTGTGGTATTATTAACATTGTACTGTGCGATTCCTGGCGTGGTAATAACCTCTTTATTTTTAAAAACTAACTGTTCCCCTTCATATCTTAAATTTCGAGTAGCTTCAATATTAATATAATCTAAAAAGGCATTTGCCGATGGATTTCCGCTATTGTTATAATCGAATTCTACTGTAATTAAATCTGAAGTAATATTCTGTTGTTGGTTATATGTTGAGGCAGTTGCTAAAACCGAACCTGGATTAATAGCACCTAATCCCATATTTGTAACCTGATTACCATTAATTGTAATATTCATATTTGTTGGCACTTCTGAAACAGAACCTACAGCTATGTTAAAATCTACAGGCACAGTAGTAACTAAGTTAGGGAATTCAAACTCATAAGACCGTTGATTTTCAATATCAAAATCATCACCAAACCAACGACGCCCTAATTTGGCAAGGTTATACTCATCTACTTCATAAAACTGATAATCCTGAAACGTATCAATTTCAATATCAGCCGCAGCATTAATAGTTGGCATATTTTGGATACGCTTCCCATTTCCTGAGCTAATATTTAAGTAGTAATAGGTTTTATCTGTATATAAGTTTAAATTGGTGTTACTTTCTTCACTATACGTTTTAGGACCTTCACCATAAAAAAGGATATAATCTGAATTATCAAAGCTTCCATCTTCTTCACCGACGAATTTTATGGCATTTTCTACCACATCAAAAGGATAATTCTCAGAATTTTCCAATGGTAACATACGACCACCATTACCATAAATTTTAATGGTTCTAGGATCAATAGAGTTGGTATTAACTCCTAAGTTATTTATAAAACTCTTAGATAGTTTAAAGACACCTGAGTCTTCTATATAAAACCGAAACCATTGCCCAGTGCTTAAAACTGAATTTGTAATTTCAGTTACACCCATTGTACTATACGTTCGACTAGATAATACACTATAGCTAACAGTAAATGTTTTTATCTTCTTATAAACACCTCTATCCTTTATAATAGGACTTATTTCAAAATAATGGCTATATTTTCCTCTCGCATTCGTGTTAAACAACTTATACTTAGGTGCATTTGGAATAAGTTCCGGGTTTAAACCCTTTAAGTCATTGGAAGAAATGGTCTCGTAAGAAATATTTGAAACTGCAACAGAGCTTTCGTCAATTTGACCTCCATTACTATCCCATTGTGCAAAAAAGCTTAATCCGTTACTTGGATCATAGTTAAAATGGTTCTCATCAAAAGTTGGAACTTCAATTTTACTATAGCCCGTTTCTAAAACTTTATAACCATCCCAATTAATATTAAATTGTTTTTGCTGCCCAAAAGAAAGCATCGTAAGTAATAGAAAAGAGATTAAATAGCAATTTTTCATTGGTTCTTTTTCGATTTTAGTCTCAATTAGAATAACAAGCAGTACGACTATTATAATATATGCTTATATTTCACTAATAGAATAACGATGATTAAAGGACGTTATTATGACTACACAATTTTAATTTCAAAAATACAACAATAAATCATTTCTCGGCTCGTTATTAAAGGGCAAAATACATCGATAAATTGAAAAATATCCGATGTTCTGTATAAAAAAAAGGATGAAATGCACAATTTTTTATATTTAGTTGAAAAAAAAAGTTGTTAGTTTACCTTTAATTGTTATATTGCGACTCTAAAATTAAACGAGCTTACTTAAACGTATGGATATGAAACATGTCTCAAACCTAAAATTTTTAATAGCAGTAACGCTTTGCGCTTCGATTGTAAGTTGCAACCGTTCTTCTAATTCTGGCAACGTAGATAGTGCCACAGGCTGGAAAATCAACGATAGACAAGGTGGTTTTCAGTACAACACTCAATTTAAAGAGCAGGAAACTCCTCCAGGAACGGCTTTCGTTGAAGGTGGAACCTTTACTATGGGTAAAGTACAAGATGACCCAATGCACGATTGGAACAATACTCCAAATCAACAGCATATACAGTCCTTCTATATGGATGAAACTGAAGTTACCAATGTAAACTATTTGTTTTATTTAGATTATTTAAAAAATGTATACCCACCAGACGATCCTAACTATGCTTTAATATATAAAGGAGCACTTCCTGATACATTAGTATGGAGAAATCGTTTAGGTTATAACGAAATGATGACAGAAAACTATTTACGTCATCCTGGTTATGCAGATTATCCTGTAGTTGGTGTTAGTTGGATTCAAGCCGTTGAATACGCTAATTGGAGAACTGACCGTGTTGCAGAATTATCATTACAAGAAGCTGGATACATAAAAAGAGATGCACAATATACAGACGTTAGTGCAGAAAGTACATTTAGTACAGACACCTATATTAATGCTCCATCACAAACCTACGGTGGAAACGCAGAAGTATTAGAAGGCGGACAACGTAGACAACAAGTTGATGCAGACGGAAACCCTATTAATGTTTATGCAAATAGAGAATCTGGGTTAATTCCTGTAAAATACAGACTACCAACCGAAGCTGAGTGGGAATACGCTGCTTTAGGTATGAGTGAATTACGCCAATATAATGTTTATAGAGGCCGTAAAAAATACCCTTGGGATGGTCAATATACTAGATCTGGTAGACGTGTAAACCGAGGAGATCAATTAGCTAACTTTAAGCAAGGTAAAGGTGATTATGGTGGAATTGCAGGTTGGTCTGACGATGGCGCTGATATTACCGCAGAAGTAAGAACATACGAACCTAATGATTACGGCTTATATGATATGGCTGGTAATGTTGCCGAATGGGTTGCTGATGTTTACAGACCTATTGTAGATGATGAATTTAATGACTTTAACTACTATAGAGGTAATGTATATTCTAAAAACGCAATTAACGAAGATGGTACGGTGAAAATTGTAACTATTGACGAAATTGTTTACGATACTTTATCTAATGGTAGAATTATCGCTAGAGATTTACCAGGAGAAATTGCAACAGTTCCTATTGATGAAGAAGAAACATATTTAAGAACTAACTTCAGTCAAAGTGACAACAGAAACTTTAGAGATGGTGACAAACGTTCTTCTCGTTATTACAGAGAAAGTTTTGACGAAACAGAAGGAGGTAAAAGCTCTACTAGTAAAATGTACAATTCTCCAAAGCACTCTGTAGTAGTAGATTCTACTGACGGAACAATGATTAGAGAATATGACCAATCTAGCAGCAGAACATCATTGATTAACGATGAAGTAAGAGTTTATAAAGGTGGATCATGGAGAGATAGAGCGTACTGGATTGACCCAGCACAACGTCGCTACTTCCCACAAGATATGGCAACAGACTATATTGGTTTTAGATGTGCCGTTTCTAGAGTAGGTTCTAAAAGTGCTAACGCTGGAAAAAGACGTAACTAAATAATCGTTTAATAATATTTTAAAAAGTCCTGATATATTTATCAGGACTTTTTTTTATTTTAGATCTACTTAACACAAATCTTTAAAGTATTATCTTTAAAAGACCATTCCATTAAGAAAAGCATATAAAAGCTAATACGTACAATAAAAACACGCATGAATTCAGAAGAATTATATCAAAAATTTAAAACCTGTTCGAGCATATCAACAGACACCAGGAAACTACAACAAGATTGTATGTACTTTGCCCTTAAAGGTGATAATTTTGATGGTAATAAATTTGTATCTAAAGCTTTTGATGCAGGAGCTAAATTTTGTGTTGTAGATAACAAAGCTGCTGTAATAAATAACAGTTGCATCTATGTCAAAGACGTATTAGTTACTTTACAACACCTAGCGACATACCATAGAAATGTAATTAAGATTCCTATTATATCTCTAACAGGTAGTAATGGTAAAACCACTACAAAGGAACTCATTAATGCAGTTTTAGCTACAACCCACAAAGTAAAAGCAACAATTGGAAACCTCAACAACCATATTGGTGTTCCGTTAACCCTATTGAGGTTTACAGATGACTTAGACTTTGGAATTGTTGAAATGGGAGCTAATCACCAAAAAGAGATAGAGTTTTTATGCGGTATTGCACAACCAGACTATGGTCTCATCACTAATTTTGGCAAAGCACATTTAGAAGGTTTTGGCAGTGTTGAAGGCGTTGTTAAGGCCAAATCAGAATTATATGATTATATAACACAAAACGACAAAACAGCTTTTGTAAATACAGATGATGAGAAGCAAGTACAGCAAATTGGCACATATAGTAAGACGGTCACTTTTGGGAGTAATCTAAATAACGATTGCACGATAACTTTTAAGAGTGCCAATCCTTATGTAACTTTATCATATAATGACACACATATTGAAAGTCAACTCATTGGTGACTACAACTATGGAAATATAGCAGTGGCTATAGCCATTGGACAGCAATTTAATGTAACTACAGAAAACATTAAACGCGCTATTACAAGTTATCAGCCAGACAATAACCGGTCTGAGATTATTAAAAAGGAATCTACTACAATTATCCTCGATGCTTATAACGCAAATCCGACAAGCATGTTGGCCGCACTTAAAAATATAAAACAGTTAAATGCTGAAAATAAACACCTATTTCTAGGAGATATGTTTGAATTAGGAACAGAATCGGAAACGGAACATCAGGCCATTGTAGATTTTATTGAGTCTAATTTTAACAAGAACGTTTATATTATAGGAAAGCACTTTTACAAAACGATTACAAAAGATTCTACTCATAAATTCAAAAGTTTTGAAGACTTAAAACCACATTTAAAAACACTAGGGCTTAACAACACGACTGTTTTAATTAAAGGCTCGCGTGGTATGGCTTTAGAACGAATTTTGGATTACATTTAATAGACGGATAGCGTTTGGTATATTTTAATTGAAAAAACATTCATTGATATCATCAACTATGAAATAATTATATAGCCAATTTCCTAATATAAAGTCTGATTTTTAGACATACCACTGATACAAATGCGATTTTACGAAACCATGCAAAATGCAATTAAGATAATCATTAACAAACTTAAACAGCTCGTCTCTAAATTATTTAAGAGACATGATCCCCAAATACCTTATATTATAATTGCTATCATTGCCATATTGATCGTCATTGTTGGCATGTATTCTTTTGTTGAATTAACAAAAAACTTAAAGTCTACAACCTTAGCCCAATTCGACACAACTGTTACGGACTATATACTCACTCACAGAACCCCTACACTCACCAATTATTTTATATTTATTACTGATATTGGAGATGTTTATGGCTACCTATTTGTGTTTACATTGTGTAGTTTGGCATTTATATTAATTTTAAAGAAGTGGCAATATGCAGTGCAGCTTATCATCGTAATTATTTTAGCATTAAGCTCTAATATTATTCTAAAAAAAATAATAAACAGATCTAGACCAGAACTAGAACATTTAGTCACAATAGAATCCTTAAGTTATCCTAGTGGCCATGCCATGACAGCTATGGCGTTTTATGGTTTTTTAATCTATCTGTTTTATCATTTTAAAATGAATTTAATTATAAAACTGCCAATCATCTTGATTTTTATGTTTTTAATCGCTAGCATAGGAATCAGTAGAATTTATCTTGGTGTACACTTTCCTTCAGACATTATTGGAGGTTTTATAGCTGGTATTATTTGGGTTGTTTTATGCGCCCTTATATTTAATCTTTTTGAAATCTACAAAAAATCGTCTAAGCCTTAACCCAGGTTTATTTAGGTTAAAAACTAATTAACTTTAAACCACAAGATTTAAGATATAGCTGTATTATAAAAAACCATTTGAAGATATTTCAAATGTTTTTTTTGAGTTCTAAGGACGTATTTATTATTGATTGTGATTGACCATCCAGTCAATACCAAACTTATCTGTACAGCGACCAAAATAACCCCATTCTCTTTCGCGATAGTTATGATGAACCTTACCTCCTTCTGATAAGGATTCAAAAAGGGTTTTCCCTTCGTTGTTATCAGAGGCTTCAATACTCATGTGACATTGATTTCCGCTATTAAGTGGAGTATCTGGTGAGGCATCATAAGCCATAAAATGTATATTTTTTCCTTTCAATTCAGCATGCTGTAATTTATTGGCATACGATGAAGGAACATCTATTTTCTTATCTTCATAAGTCTGACGATTAACAATTTTAGCATCAAATAAATCACCATAAAACTTTAGTGCTTCTTGACAGTTTCCTTTAAAGGATAAATAGGCTTGTATTTTCATGATATTAGATTTTAATTAAACAAATTGTGAATCTTAAGATATTTAAAACCGTAATGAACCATTAGCTGATTTCATAATTTCTATTGCTCATTCACTGAAAAACCGCATCATGAAGAGGTATTACAAATTAATACTTTGATGGACTAACTAGGTTGTTCCTGATTAATCCCACGCCTGTAAATAGAAAATCCTAAATCGCAAAAAAGCGATTTCTATTTTTTACGTACATAAAACACCTTCAAATCTATGATTTGGGTGTTTTATAAGTAAGTACTTTAATGGATTAACTGCGTTGTTCCAGATAAAAACCACTACTGCAAATAGAAAATCCTAAATCGCAAAAAAGCGATTTCTATTTTTTACGTACATAAAACACCTTCAAATCTATGATTTGGGTGTTTTATATACGTAAAAAATCCGCACTTACGTACGGATTTTCTGCTTGATGTGGGTCATACTGGATTCGAACCAGTGACTTCCACGTTGTCGACGTGACACTCTGAACCAACTGAGTTAATGACCCTTTATATTGTAATCAAATTTAGGGCTTATTTCAGCCTAAATAAATATTGGGATGCGCTACTGCACATCTTGAAATTTTTGTTTAAAAAAAGACTAAAGGTTAATCTCATACTATTTTTTAAAACAAAAATTCCGATTTGAAATATCAAATCGGAATTGAAATTGATGTGGGCGCGAAGGGATTCGAACCCCTGACCCCTTGGGTGTAAACCAAGTGCTCTGAACCAACTGAGCTACGCGCCCTATTATTTGGACTGCAAATATAGTCTAGTTTTTAATATCTCAAAACATTTTTTTATAAAAATTTTAAATTATTTCTGCGACCACAAAAGAACTACCACCAACATAAATTAAATCTTGTTTATTAGCCTTTGATTTTGCGCTAGTTAAAGCATCAGCCACGCTATTATGTGTACTCCCGAGTAACTGATTTATTTTAAATTTATTTTTTAAAATTTCTGCATCTAGACCTCTTTGCACATTTGGTTTGCAAAAATAATAGGTGGCATCAATAGGAAGTAAGGGAATTATGGTGTCTAAATCTTTGTCATTAACAACACCAAAAACGATATGAAGTTGATTGAAAGACTCTTGTTTTAATTGATTCATAGCATAAGTTAACCCTTCTTTATTATGTGCTGTATCACATACAATTTTTGGTGCCGTTCCTAATAGTTGCCACCGACCTTTTAAACCCGTGTTTTTAGTTACATGCAAAAGCCCGTTTTTTAAAGCCGCTTCAGAAATTTTAAATCGTAATGTTCTTAAAACATGGACCGACTGTACTACAGTTTTTTTATTATGAATTTGGTACGCTCCTTTTAAATCACTGTCAGGAGTTATATCTATAATCTGATCAGCAAAATAGATCTCTGATTGGGTTTGTTCTGCTTTTGTTTTAAAAACAGTTTCAGTCTCAGCTTGTGTTTCACCAATAACAATAGGCATATGTTCTTTAATGATTCCGGCTTTCTCTACGGCTATCTTTTCTAAGGTATCACCTAATATTTGCGTATGATCGAAACCAATATTAGTGATTATGGATAATTCTGGAGTAATAATATTTGTAGAATCTAATCGACCACCTAATCCAACTTCAATAATAGCAATATCAACCTTCTGCTTCGCAAAATAATCAAAAGCCATACCTACTGTCATTTCAAAGAATGATAAATTATTCGCCTCGAAAAATGTTTTATTTCCTTTAATAAAATCAATAACAGTTTGCTCACTAATGACCTTACCATTTATACGAATGCGTTCTCTAAAATCTTTTAAATGTGGAGACGTATATAAACCGACTTTATAACCAGCTTCTTGCAGAATAGACGCAAGCATATGGCTTGTAGATCCTTTACCATTTGTACCACCAACATGAATAGACCTGAAACCGTCTTCAGGATGGTTTAAATGCTTCGCTAATTTAATTGTATTTGTTAAATCCTTTTTAAAAGCTGAGTTGCCTTTATTTTGATACATTGGAAGTTGTTGAAACATCCAATTCACAGTATCTTGATAATTCATTCTATTGACCTACATCAAAGTTAATACTAACAAAACCAATTTGCCTTTCTGGCGCATCAGGATCTGCAGGCCACTTATGTGACATGGCTATTTTTTTTGCAGGTTCTAATAAACAAGGGTGCGTATTGGTTGATTGCTTAATACCAGGATCTGCCTTTATTACTTTGCCCTGTCTGTTTACTTCGATTCGAACAACAACCAAACCATATTCATTGCAGTTTTGCCTATAAATTTCCTTTGATGGTATACCTCTACCTCCTAATCCATAGCCTACACCACCTTTTCCAGGGCCAGAACCACCAAAATAACTTGGTGCATAAGGATTTCCATCTAATTGTCCTTTATTCCCACCTTGACTATCTGGTCCTTCACCTCCATCAGTATTGCCTTCTGCATTTTTTACCCCTCCAATAAGATTATCGAGTTGTTTCTTTTTTTCTGCTTCCTCTTGGCGTTTCTTTTCTTCAGCTTCACGCTTTTCACGTTCAATTTTTTCTGCTGCTGCTTTCGCCTCGGCTTCAGCTTTCGCTTCTGCTGCCTTTAATTTGGCCTCAGCTTCTTTTTGTTTTTTAATGGCAATGGCTTCAGCATTATCTTGCGTCATTACCTCTTCTGCCTTTGTTGCTTCCGCAGCAGGTGCAACTTGGGCTTCTTCAGGCTGAACTTCTTCAACCACATCTTCTTCTACAACTTTATCTTCAACCGCTTGCTTAGGTTCACTTAATGGTTTGTTCCCACTTCCAAAATCTGTAGTTCCAAAGTTGACAGCCACACCATATTCTTCAGGTGGATCCATATATTGAGGGCCAACAACAAACAATAGCAAAAGCAGTATCAAAGCAATGAGTACTGTGATTTTTGCTGAATTACGTTCGTGTTTGGTCTCTAAATATTTCATTTGTTTTATATAAACTTATGAGATTCTTTTATCGTTGGTTTCAAAAATGATACCATTTATTTCGGCTGTACTGCCAAAATTACTTTAAACTTATTACGGTTTGCGATATCCATAACCTTCACTACATTTTCTACAGGAACAGATTTTTCTGCTCTTAATACTATTGTAGGTGATTCTTGTGAAGACATTACAGATATTAATTGTGTTTCTAAAACACTTTCTCCTACACGTTTCTGGTCAATATAATAGGTCAAGTCTTTTTTGATACTAACGGCAATTGACTTTTTGTTTTCTGTTTTACCACTTGCTTTTGGTAAAAGAATATCAATAGCATTTGTAGTCACTAAAGTTGACGCAATCATAAAAAAGATTAATAACAAGAAGACAATATCGGTCATAGACGCCATATTGAATTCTGGTGTTACTTTATTTCGTCCTCTAATGTTCATATTAGATAGGTTCGTTTAGGTGATCTAAAAATTCAACAGAGTTTGCTTCCATTTGGTAAACAACTTTGTTAGTTTTAACTACAATATGATTGTAAGCAACATAAGCAATAATACCAACTATTAGTCCACCTACAGTTGTTGTCATGGCTGTATATAAACCACTCGCCAACACATCCATTTGAATGGTTCCGCCAGCATTTGCCAATTCGAAAATTGAAATAATCATACCAACTACAGTTCCTAAGAAACCAATCATTGGTGCGACTCCAGAAATAGTTGCTAAAACACTAACATTCTTTTCTAAGCTATAGACTTCTAATCGACCTGCGTTTTCTATTGCGGTATTGATATCTTCTAAAGGTTTTCCTATTCTAGTGATTCCTTTTGCAATTAACCGAGATACTGGTGAGTTTTGCTGAGCACATAACATTTGAGCAGAATCTACTTTACCATTACTAACATGGTCTTTAATTTGATTCATAAAGTTTGAATCGACCTTAGACGCTGCTTTAATGGCGAAAATACGCTCGAAATAAATAAATGTAGCTACAATTAAAAGTAGGAATAAGATGATTATAATCACCATTCCTGATGTTCCTCCACTTGTAATTAATTCTATTATGGATAAAGTCTTTTCTACTGATTCTCCATCAGCTAAAGTCTCTACTTCATCTTGAATAGCACTTAATGATATCATATTCTAAAAATTGAAATTATTTTTAACTATTTGTATAACGTCTTATTTTTAACAAAAGTATGCAATTTAAAATATAGTTCTGGTAAACATAAAGACTACGGCTCCTGATAAAAACCCTAACAGGGCTAACCATGATATTTTTTTCAAATACCAGAAGAAATCTATTTTTTCCATTCCCATAGCAACGACACCTGCTGCAGAACCTATTATTAACATGCTACCTCCTGTTCCTGCCGAATAAGCGATAAAATGCCACAGCTCATTATCCGTTGGCTCCGTGAACATTCCTAAACTTGCCGCAACGAGTGGCACATTATCAATAACCGCAGAACCAACACCGAGTAATAATACAACTAAATCGGAAATTCCTTCGTGATGTAACTCTGTACCTAACATTGGCATGGTATCTTGAAGTGTACCTGCAAAACCAAATAAAATACCCAAGGATTCAAGTGCTGCTACAGCCATTAAAATTCCTAAGAAAAACAATATACTTGGCAATTCTATTTTTGATAATGAATAATGCACAGGACTGTGGTGAGCACTAGCGTCACTTTCTGCAGAATCGTGATTAGATATGCTAAATTTTGAGTTACTATATATTTCTGCAAAAATAGCAACAACAGCCAAAGCCAACATCATACCTACATAAGGTGGTAAATGTGTTAGGGTTTTAAAAACAGGAACAGACACAATACCTCCAAGTCCTAAATACAACATTGTAGCACTAAATTTACTTTTGGGCCTGTCTGTTTTGTTCTGAGTTGTTTCAATATTTCCTTTAAAAGCGGGTAATAACGACGCTACAAATGTTGGCACTACCATACAAACTAATGATGGTAAAAATAAATACACAAACAAATGTCCTGTAGTTACTTTTTCACCTATCCAGAGCATCGTAGTGGTGACATCTCCAATTGGCGACCAAGCTCCACCTGCATTCGCTGCAATAATAATTAAACCTGCATACCAAATTCGAGTATTTTTATTGTTTATTATTTTTTGCAAAATTGATATCAATACAATGGTTGCGGTAAGGTTGTCAATTATAGCAGAAAGAAAAAATGCTAAGAAGCCAAATATCCAAAGAATTTTCTTTTTACTTTTTGTTTTTATAAAGCCTTTAATCGTTGAAAACCCATCAAAATAATCAATGATTTCAACAATAGTCATAGCTCCTATTAAGAACACTAATATTTCGGATGTTTTACCTAAATGATGGAGTAATGTTTCTTCCATCATGTGCATTTTCTCGTCTTTCGGAAGTAAACCAAACGTATCTATTAAACTATGCTTTGCCGAATCAAACCATTGCGAAAAATCATTAATTCCAAATGATATTAAAGCCCAACTGACAGCCATCATCACTAAGGCTGGAATTAATTTATCTATTTTTAGATTGTGTTCTAAGGTAATGGCCAAATAACCAATAACAAACACCAGTATTATTACTGTTTCCATATTTTAATTATAACCATCTAAATAATTAGATTAGTTGTCTAAGCGCGATCTCAAAAGCAGTTTCGCTAATATTTGTTTGTTTCGGATTATTTTTATGTACTTCTTTCAAAGCTTTTCTGATGACTTTAGAGGTGTCTTTAAAAATAGCCTCGTCTGTCATTTGCACTTTACGCTCCATAAAGTAAGCAAAAACTCTCGCCATGCCACAGTTTGAAATAAAGTCTGGAATTAAACTAATTTTTTGATCTGTGTACTCCATTATTGGCCCAAAGAATATTTCTTTGTCAGCAAAAGGGACGTTAGCACCACAAGTTATAACTTCTAAACCTGTGTTTATCATTTCATCTATTTGACCCTGAGTAACTAATCTTGACGCTGCACAAGGAGCAAAAACCTCCGCTTGTAACGACCAAATTTGTTTATTAATATCTTTAAATGGTATGAGATTTTCAGCAACTAATGTGTTACCATTTTTTGCAAGGTATAAGTCATTAATTTCGCTAAAGGAAAACCCTTCTTCATTAATTAATCCTCCATCTCTATCAATAATACCTACAATTTTAGCTCCCATTTGAGCAAAATAAAAGGCTGCTGCTGCTCCTACATTTCCAAAACCTTGAACTATAACACGTTTTCCTTTTATGGAGTCGCCTTTAATATCATAAAAATGTTTTGCAGCTATAGCAACACCAAAGCCAGTGATCATATCTGCGACGGTGTATTTTTTATGAACCCCTGGAGAGTATTTTGGGTTTTCAATTACTTTAATTACACCATGTCTTAACTGACCAATCCTGTTAATTTTATCTGCTTGCGTGGGTTTAAAATGCCCTTCAAAAACACCTTCTTGTGGATGCCAAACACCACTTTGTTCAGTAATAGGAATGACTTCATGAATTTCATCGACATTTAAATCCCCTCCTGTTCCGTAGTAACTTTTAAGTAGTGGAGATACGGCAGCATACCAACGTTGTAATACGCCTTTTTTTCTCGGGTCTTGTGGATCGAAATTAATTCCAGATTTTGCTCCACCAATTGCTGGTCCAGATACCGTGAACTTCACCTCCATTGTTTTGGCAAGTGAAAGCACTTCGTTTTTATCTAAGCCTTTGCGCATACGTGTTCCACCACCTGCTGCACCTCCTCTTAATGAGTTGATAACCGTCCAACCCTCAGCTTCAGTTTCTGAGTCATTCCAATGAAATACAATTTCCGGATCCTTGTTTTCGAACTTGTGAAGTAATTCTTTTATCAATTTAAATCGCTTTAATTAATGGTCACAAATATAAAAAACAATCGATGTGAAAAGCTTATTTAAATTTAATTTTTCGGAATTAATAGTTTTCCAGAAGAGTGGTTTTGTTTTGCTCCAGTTACACTCTTTAAGCAATTAACCTCATTCCTTTCTTTTAACACTCCTAGTAATCCAAAAATTAATGCTTCCTTAAACTCTACAATGTCGTTTTTAGGAATTATTATCTGAGATTTTGAAAACCTCTGAATTTTATGCATTAAAAACTCATTGAAAACACCACCTCCTGTCACCAAAACTTTAGAACCTTGTTCTTGCAACACTTTTGAAATCTGAATAGCAATGTGCTCTATAAAGGTTCTTAAAATATCATGTGTTTGAAGATTAAAATCATCAATTAATGGAAATACATTGCGGTCAACCCACTCTAAGCCTAAAGATTTTGGAGGTGTTTTATTATAAAACGGAAGTTCATTTAATTGACATAATAAATCTTCATTAAGCCTTCCTGTTGAGGCCAATTCACCTTTATCATCATAATCAAATCCTAGTTTTGAAACATAATGATTTAAAACAATATTTACGGGACAAATATCATACGCGATTCTTTCGTTTTTAGATTCGAAAGAAATATTAGCAAAACCACCTAAATTAAGACAATAGTCGTAATCATTAAATAACATACGATCTCCAATTGGCACTAACGGAGCACCTTGACCTCCATAGTCCACATCCTGAACTCTAAAGTCGCAAATTACTTTTTTGTTCAGCATATCAGACAACACTTGTTGATTTCCAATCTGATAAGTTAAGCCTTCGTCTGGTCGGTGTAAAGCTGTATGACCATGCGAAGCAATAAAATCTAAATCCTTTATATGGTGTGTTTCTATAAATTGTACAATTACCTTAGCTAGATATTGAGAATACTCCAAATCAATAGCTTTTAAGTGTTCCATGGATTGCGTTACCAAGCTGCTTAATTGGGTTTTCCAATACAGTGGATACGTCATAGTTTCCGCATTATGAATTTTAAAATCCCAAGTATCATCTACTCCGAAAGTCGCATAAATAAGATCTATGCCGTCTAATGAAGTTCCGGACATTACTCCAATAATATTATAAGTCATTTTTGCCATAAAAAGTAAAAATAATAATCCTTATTAAAAATAATGCAATAAAAAACTATCTTTGTATCAAATTTTTAAGAATTCAATAATTATATAACTTATGGACTTTAACTTAACAGAAGAACATTTAATGATTCGTGATGCAGCACGAGATTTTGCACAAACAGAATTACTTCCTGGTGTTATAGAGCGCGATAATGCTCAAACCTTTCCTGAAAGCTTAGTTCGTAAGATGGGAGAATTAGGATTTTTAGGTATTATGGTAGATCCTAAATATGGCGGAAGTGGTATGGATGCGATTTCTTATGTCCTTATTATGGAAGAATTATCTAAAGTAGATGCGTCTGCTTCTGTTATGGTTTCTGTTAACAATTCTTTGGTTTGTTATGGTTTAGAAGCTTATGGAAGTGAAGCACAAAAAGAAAAATACCTATCAAAATTAGCAACAGGCGAATGTATTGGAGCGTTTTGTTTAAGCGAACCTGAAGCTGGAAGTGATGCTACATCTCAGAAAACAACAGCGATAGACAAAGGCGACCACTACGTTTTAAACGGAACAAAAAACTGGATTACCAATGGTGGACGTGCAGAAGTTTATTTAGTTATTGCTCAAACTGACAAGCATAAAGGATCTCATGGAATTAATGCGTTTATTGTTGAAAAAGGCATGCCTGGCTTTGATATTGGTCCAAAAGAAGATAAATTAGGCATTAGAGGAAGTGATACACATACTTTACAATTTAATGATGTAAAAGTCCCTAAAGAAAACAGAATTGGTGATGATGGATTTGGATTTAGATTTGCTATGAAAACACTATCTGGTGGCCGAATTGGTATTGCTGCCCAAGCATTAGGTATTGCGGCAGGTGCATATGAATTAGCTCTGAAATACTCTAAAGAACGCAAAGCCTTTGGCACTGAAATTTGTAACCACCAAGCCATCGCCTTTAAATTAGCAGACATGCATACTGAAATTGAAGCCGCTCGTATGTTGGTCATGAAAGCCGCTTGGGATAAAGACCAAGGAAACAACTACGACATGTCTAGTGCTATGGCAAAATTATATGCGAGTAAAGTTGCGATGGAACATACCGTTGAAGCAGTACAAATACACGGTGGAAATGGGTTTGTAAAAGAATACCATGTAGAACGTTTAATGCGTGATGCAAAAATCACTCAGATTTATGAAGGTACAACTGAGATACAAAAAATTGTAATTTCTAGAGGAATTATAAAAGATTAGTATCATTTACTTTTTGAATACAACCCATCATTTAATTTTGATGGGTTTTTTTGTGTTTTTTATTTTATTCTAATCAATGGTAATTTTTTTTTATATTTAGTCTATTCAATCCTATTTCTAGAACTCCCTATTTTATAAATGACTTTGAAACTATAATCTAATTTATGGCTTTCTATTATAAAAATATAGTTAAATCTTGCTTTATGCTATTTATAGCGATTGCTTTTGCTGTAGTAGTCAACGCGCAAGAGTCTGTAAATGAAAAGCCTTTCTCTTTTAATAGTTTAACAATTAATGACGGTTTATCTCAAAGTAGTGTTATTAGTATTGCACAAGACAGTATTGGATACTTATGGTTGGCCACACAAGATGGTTTAAATAAATACAATGGTCGAAGTTTTAAACACTACGATAAACAATTTGAAGATATCACAAGACCAACATTTAGCCGGTTAGGTAAAATTTATATCGATAAACAAAATCAATTGTGGATTATCACAAACTCTGGTAAATTAGAACGCTACAATTCAAAAACGGATGATTTTAAATCCATAGAACGTTTTAAAAATGTTAGTGCCATATTTCAAGATGAAAGTTTAAATATTTTTGTTGGGACTTACGGAGAAGGCTTGTTTAAAATTGATTATAAAACGAAAGACACCCTTCAGATTTTTGACTTAAAAGACAAGGCTAAAACCGTCTACGATTTTACTGAAACCAGCACGTCGTTATTCGTTACAACTTCGGGATCTGTTTTTGAATTTGAGACAAACAAACCCTATAAATCTCTTAAGGTAAATACACACAACAATGCTAACTTTAGCAGCATAGTAAAAGACAAAAATGGAAACGCTTGGTTAGGCTCTTTTGGTCAAGGTTTATATTTTAAAGACAAAAACAAATCATCATTTGAAAAATATGAGCATTCAGATTTACCAGCAGATTTAAATATTGAAGACCTACTTATCGATTCTAAAAATAGATTATGGATTGCCACTTATGGTAATGGTGCGTATGTTTTAAATAATAACATCCTTAAAAATTTTAAAGCAAATAAAAACAACCCATTTGCCATGCAGTATAACGATGTACTGTGTTTATATAAAGATGTAACAGATATCATATGGTTGGGAACTGATGGCGCTGGTGCAAATTATTTTGATGAGCATCTTATTAAATTTAATGTCCTTACTAACAACCAAGTTCCTAAAACTGTTAATGTCGATGTGGTAAGAAGCATAAGTACAGATAAAGATGACAATTTATGGGTTGGTACGTCTGGAAAAGGGCTTACTTACATCAATTTTACAACTAACGATTATAAAACATTTACCACTAAAAATTCTGGGCTGTCTAGTAATAGAATAATTAGCTTAGCACAAAGCGACAACACCTTATGGATTGGGCATCAAGGATTTGGTCTTAACATTAAAGATGCTGCAGGACAGTATACATCGTTCCCTGAAATTTCAAACTTCACCATTTGGAGAATTGTAAGAGAAAACAATACGCAGAGTTGGTTGTGTACAGAACAAAATGGTCTTGTTTTATTTGATATACACAAAGGGATTATAGAACAATACAACATAAGCAATTCGCTATTAACTACTAACGATATTAAAACAGTTGTTAAAGGAGATTCTACCGACTTGTGGATAGGTAGTGAGAATAATGGGCTCTATAAATTAAACACAAAAACGAATCAAATTATTAATATCGCAACGACCAATAGTAAAATAAAATCCCTGTATTTTAAAGACCATATACTTTGGGTTGGTACTAATGGAAAAGGTTTAAAAAAATATAACACCATTGATAAAACATTGAAAACATTTGATAAAACAGATGGATTACCTAACAATGTTATTTACGGAATACTACCAGATAACGATGACAATTTATGGCTGAGCACCAATTATGGTATTAGTAAATTCACGTATAAAAACGATAATAAATTTAAAAACTACAGTAAGGACGATGGTTTACAATCTTTAGAGTTTAATACTGGTGCGTACTATACAGACATTAATGGCATTCTCTATTTTGGTGGACTTGAGGGTTTAAATTGGCTTAACCCTAATCAAATAACCTTTAATACCATTAAGCCTAAAACAATCATTACAAAATTTGAAGTTTATTCTAAAGAACAAGCTCTTGAACAAAATAAAGCGTACGAATTCAATAAAAACACAGTAACTTTCACGTTTTCTAGTTTACATTTTTCGCAACCGTCAAGAAACTTATACAAGTATCAATTAGAAAATTATGACACCCAATGGATTGAAGCCGAAAATAATAACACAGCACACTACACCAACCTTCCTCCTAACGACTACACTTTTAAAGTTATTTCTAGTAATTACGATGGAGTCTGGAATACCATACCTGCAACCTATTCCTTTACAATAAAGCAACCATGGTATTTAAGTAAAATTGCCATAATTGGTTATATTCTTCTATTTATAATTAGCAGTTATCTTTTGTACACGTATTTAAAATGGCGTTGGCACATTAAAATGCAATTGCAATACAAAAACAAGGAAACCGAACGATTAAAAAAATTAGATGAATTTAAAACGCGTATATACACTAACATTTCTCACGAATTTAGAACTCCTTTAACCTTAATTTCTGGACCTGTAGATAAGCAACTATCTAAACCAAATATTTCCAAAGAAGACAAAAAGGAACTCACATTAGTTCAAAACAATGCCAAACGTCTATTAAATTTAGTAAATCAGATGTTAGATTTATCTAAGCTAGAATCTGGAAATTTAAAATTATCGGTTTCAAAGGGTAACCTTAATGCACTTCTAAAACAAATCACATCTGCTTTTGAGTTTAAAGCAAACGAAAAACAAATTAATTTCACCTACACCATTCTACCTATTAAAGAGGCTTGGTATGATAGAGATGTTATTGAAAAAATAACATCGAACCTCTTGTCTAATGCCATAAAATACACACCAAAAAATGGCAAAATTCATTTTGAAACTGTTGAAAAGAATGGACAAATTATAATTACAGTCATTAATAATGGCAATACCATTTCTAACAGAGAACTAAGTAAGCTATTTCAGCGCTATTACCAAGATAATAAAAACACTGATGGTATGGGAATAGGATTGTCATTGGTAAAAGAATTAGCCATTTTATCTCATGGTAATATTGTGGCACACACCATGAATGCAGATGAAATTCAATTTACACTAACCTTACCAATAGAACGATCTTTTTATAGCAGTTCTGAAATAACTGACGAAAAATTAATAATAGAGCAAACCGACGTTGATGATAAGTCTCAAATCGAAAAATCCTTTAAAACATCATCGAAACCAAAGGATAACCCTATTCTACTTATCGTAGAAGATGATAAAGACATAAGAGAATTTGTAAGTTCTATTTTCAATGAATCCTACACAATTATTGAAGCATCAAATGGCGAAATTGGTATTAAGAAAGCTATTAAGTACATCCCAGACATTATTATAAGTGACCTAATGATGCCAAAAGTTGATGGCATAGAGCTCTGTATCACACTAAAAAGTGATGAGAAAACAAGCCATATTCCAATCATTATATTAACGGCAAAAAGTGGAGACAAAAATGAAATTAAAGGGTTAAAAACAGGAGCAGACGACTATGTGGTAAAACCATTTAATAGAGAAAAGCTTAAAATTCGGGTCGATAAACTAATAGAATTACGCCAACAACTACAAAAACGCTATAGTAATAGTTTAGAGTTAAAAGATGTGTCTACAACATCTGTTGAGAAGGAATTTATCTCTAAATTAAAATCAGTTTTAAAAGAACATATTACCAATCCAGATTTTAATTCAGAACAACTGAGTGAAAAAATGTTGCTAAGTAGAATGCAACTACACCGTAAACTAAAAGCATTAACAGGATTAACAACTACGCAACTCATCAGAAACGAGCGATTAAAAATTGCGGTATTATTATTAAAAGAATCTGATCTTACTATTTCAGAAATCGCATACCACATTGGTTATAATACACCTTCCTATTTTATCAAACATTTTAAAGCCGTGTACAACAGTACACCTTCAGAGTATCTTACAAAGCACTAATAACAAGCATTTTGGGCGAAATGTTACATAAGTGTAATAGATTGTTACATAAGTGATATCCTTTGTTGCGCATTTCAAATAGTTTTACATCAAGCTAATTAAAAGTTGAATACTAAGGCATTAATCTTGCTAAACATCCTCTTCTAAAACAACTTAACTAATGCAAAACAACAAGGATATAAAAGTGGCATCAAAGAATGAGGAGCACATTTATTTAAGTATAGATCACTTAAAGGATGGTAGTTATACTCTAGATATCATATTAGATGATAAAGTTATTAAGTCTATAACAATAAGAAAATAAACAAGTGTTAGCAACCTATTAAAGAGGCTATTAATCAGTTGAGAAAGGAAGTAACAATATACGTGGAGTTAGCGTTGCTTCCTTTTCTTTTAAAAACAAGTATCTACAGCAACAAATAAGTTATTAAATCTATAAAAAATGAAAACTATTTTCAATTACTTTAAATACAGTGCAGTGATATTATCACTAATCTGTTTCGGATGTAAAACTGATAAACATCCGATTATAGACATCTCTACTCAGCAGATGGAGATACAAACCGTAGATTCTATTCCATCGGGTTGGAACACCTTTAAATACAAAAACCTATCTAACGAAACACACTTTATTGTTTTTGAGAAATATCCAGAAGGAAAAGGTATAAACGATTCAAGAGCAGAAGTATTACCTGTTTTTGATGAAGGCATGACCTTATTCAACGAAGGAAAAACAGACGAAGGACTTGCCGCTTTTGGGAAGTTACCAGCATGGTTTTATGAAGTCGCATTTACAGGAGGTCTGGGCTTTACCTCACCTAACACAACCTCTGAGTCCACCATATATTTTGAACCCGGAAACTACCTAATGGAATGTTATGTAAAAATGCCCAACGGTAAGTTTCATTCTGTTATGGGAATGCTTAAAGAAATCCGGGTAACCGAACAAAAAAGGAAAATAAAAGAACCCAAACCCACAATTAATTTAAGCATTTCTAGTGATAAGGGCATTATAAGTAATGACACTTATAAAGTAGGTGAGCAAGTCATTGGAGTCACATTTTTAGATCAAAAGGCTCATGAGCATTTTTTAGGGCACGACGTCCATTTAGTTAAACTAAGCAATAAAGCTAAGCTCGAAGAATTAGACTATTGGGTGAATTGGCTAAATCCAAAAGGATTGGTTACACCATCTCCAAAAGGCGTCACGTTTTTGGGTGGCATGCAAGAAATGAATAAAGACAATACTGGTTATTTTAATGTCAACCTTACACCTGGGAACTATGCGCTGATTGCTGAAGTGCCAGAACCAACCAAAAAAAATATGCTTAAACGATTTACAGTAAAATAATATTGAAAATTAGCAATAATTTTAAATGTAATGATAATTCAAAGTTTACAAAAACCAATTTACCAAACACTATAACAATCAAATAAAAAAATAAATCACATGGAATCAACAAAAACAAAGACAGCCACATCAGAAGGCAAAACTATAGCTATCATAGCCTATCTCACTATAATTGGTCTCATCATCGCTTTTGTAATGAACAATGACAAAAAAGATGCCTTTGTCAAATATCATATCACCCAATCTTTAGGTTTAGCATTGACAGGCTTAGCGTTAGGTATTATTGGAATCATACCGATTATAGGTTGGCTCATTAACATCATAGGCATTTTCATTTTACTGTATATGTGGATTATGGGATTAATAAATGCTATAAATGATAAGAAACAACCCGTACCTCTTTTAGGAAAGAAATATGAAGTGTGGTTTAAAAATATCTAAACATATTAAAATCTAAAAATTATGAAACGGAAACATATCATATTAATACTAGTAGCGCTTTTTATAGGTACGCCTACAAATGCGCAACTGCTCAAAAAGTTAAAGAAGAAAGCCGAACAAGCGGCAGAGCGCACTATTCTGAAAAAAACGGATCAGATTGTGACTAAAAAAACTGAAAAAACAATTGACGATGCCACAACAAAAAAGCGCAAAACTAAAACAGAAAAAAGTACAGATACAGAAAAGCATACAGAAGCAACACCTGCAAATTCAGCTTTAAATAAATATACTCAAGAAAAAACTGAATTTTACAAAGATGATTTAGAAATTAAATTACTAGAGAACGGTACCTTGAACCAAACCCAGTATTTTGATGCTGATGAAGTTGCAGTACGACTGGAACAAGATGATATGCCAAAACCAGGGTATATAGATAGTGAAGGTTTTATGTATACGTACAAAGATGGCGAATACACCAAATCATCATTGATAGCATTGCAAAGCCAAGGCATGATGGTGCCTACAATGCTTCTAAATGCCTATAAATTACCACCAGAGCCATTTATGGCTCAATTTCAAAAGCAAACCGATAAAGGAGTCACCGCAAACCCTTTCAATGGCATTGTAGAATTTGCCTTTATATACCAACCTGAAGATTTTAGATACGAAGACTTTAAAGAAACCACACAGACACTAAGAGGTGAAACTTATACGAAGTTTGAATTCCTTAACGAGCCTGGCTATGAAGGTAGTTATGTACTTTTTGATGATACCAATCAACTTGTTGAAATTTATACTAAAGTAAATAATTCACAACAAAATTTTGAGATTGGAGACATGCCACGTGAAAACGGTGAAAGTGCATTGATCTATAATTACACACCAGTAACGGTTGCGTTGCCCCAAGCGAGAGAAGTGCGTGCACAAGGTCAAGGCCTTATGGAAGGTGTAATGGGAAATATTGTAAAAGGAGGTAATCAGCCTAAGGGTGATATTGATAACGATGATTATGACACTAGCGATTCAAAAGGACAAGTAAAGTCAGTAAAAAAGGCTTTAAAAAATCACAAAGTTACAGCTGAAATGCTACCCGATACTTACGACTTTGATTACATCTATAAAACCACAATGGTACAAAACTCCAAAAAATCTGACGCTATGGATATGAACTTTCTAATTAATACCAAGACAGCAAATTATAATGGAGCTGAATATATATTCAATGATAAAAATTCTGAAGGAAATTCAATTATGATATTTGATTTAGACCTTCAAGCCATGATTATGCTGATGAATTATGGTACTCAAAAAATGTTACAAATACATCCCATACCAGAGGTTAAAAATCATAAAAACGAGGTAGATTTTACGATAAAAGAACTACCGTCTAAATCGATTTTAGGGTATAAGTGCATGGGACTTCAAATAGAAAATGACAAGTACATTCTTAAAGCATATCATGCCAAAAACGCTCCAATAACATTAAGTAATTTCTTTGGTTTTAGTGGTAATAAAGCTTCAAAAGGACTTGAGTTCCCAAATATGGATCCTAAATTCATACAACAGTTTGAAAACAGTCTAATTATGGAAATGCAATATGAGGACAAAAAAAGGAAAAAAAACAATTTTGTCATTACCGCAAAATCTCTTGAAAAGCAACCCTATAATATTAAAACGAAGGAATACCAAAGTTTAAATATGTTTTCTGGATCTAAACTCCTTAACAAAAATTAAAAACACATTTAAGAAACAACCTTTTATTATGAAAAAAATACATCTATTAGTAACAGTATCACTTATTTATTTAAGCAGTTCAATAGTATTATCGGCACAATCAGAAACAAAAATAGGAGCCTTTTTCGCTTACGGTACCGAAATTGAAAATATTGGAATTGGGGCAAATGCTGAGTTTCCAATAGCGGATAAATTAACTATTTCACCTTCATTTATTTACTATTTACCAAAAGACGAAAACGGTATTAAAATAAATTGGTTTGAAATTAACGCCAATGCTAATTACTATTTTCTAGATGAAGATAGTATTGGTGTATATGGAATTGCTGGTCTTAACTACTCTAGTGTAAAAGTAAAATATGATGGTAATTCAATTTTAGGTGCAGACTACTCCACTAGTGATGGGCGCATAGGCCTCAACTTAGGTGCTGGTGCAAACTTTGAAATAGGTAGTAAAATCACGCCTTTTGCTGAATTAAAATATGTCATCATTGATGGGGGGCAACTCGTAATTGCTGCTGGAGTAAAATTTAATTTATAAAAAATGTACGAAACAGCAACAAGAACACTAAAAACAAGTCCGTTTTAGATAATTATCGTATTGGCCTTTGTGGCCTGTAGTAGCAATGATGACAACACTGAAGAAACTGAAGAACAAAGAAGCACATATATTAATTACAGTGTAACTGGTAACTAAGTAAATAACACTTTTAATATTGTAGTTAAAAATACTAACAATACTAATATCATGGCCTCTGCGATTATATATCCTGAAAGCGATTCAGAAACCTTAAAAGCTGCTGGTATTTCATATTTAGATTATTCACAATTGATAGGTGTTGCCTTAAGTCTTCCTGCAAGAACGGGTTTAGTAGAAGTGCTAGATGAACATCCAACGTTTGATATCGGATTTATGCAAAATCTATTTCCGTAAATGTTTTAGAAACCGAACACAATGATATATACGCAAGTTATATAAAAGGGAATTTTACAGGTAATGCCGTATATAAAAATACGGACGATGGTGGGGTTGTTGAAGAAATTCATATCGTCGATGGCGATTTTGAATATTATGTCCCGTATTAGTAAGTGACTACAGATACAAACCACGACCAGTAACAATTCGACTATCCTTAAAATAAAATACTTAAAAAAAATAAATTATGATTTCAAAACTATTAAAACCACTAATTATTATCGCACTAACACTACATCTAACAAACTGTAGTAGCGATGACAACACAAATGACCAAGATAGTAATTACGCCACTTCTTATGCGGAATTTACTATAACCGGACCTTCAACTTCTGGGGATTATGATTTTAGAGATGTAAGCAACGATGATGAATTTAATACTATAGGTTACTCTTATACTACAGATGATGATCCAGATTTAACCGATGATGAAATTCAAGTTTATATCGGTAAATCGTTTACGGAATCGCATTTTTTCTTGGTGGCACCACCTGAAATAGGAAGTCTCACAGTTAACTATCAAGATAGTTATTCGGTTGATATCATATTAGATACTCTAGAAGATAACTTTTACGCTAAAGAGGTCACTGTAAATATTACTGAACTAGAAATAAACAATCATACCGTCACACATTGCAAAGGTACATTTTCAGGAAGTTTCTATAGGAATAACTTGGTGGAATCTAATGTGCATCAAATAAATGGTGATTTTGAAATTAACAATTAAAATATACTCTCAAATCCTATTCATCATTATGATGATTATTTAAACCTATTAATCAAAAACATATAAATTATGAAAACTTTAAAACTTACATTTTTTTTCACTTTAATTAGTATGATTGGCTTTTCACAAGCCGTTCATACCGTAGATAACCGAGACCAAGCTGGTGGCCAATTCACAGATTTACAAGCAGCGATTGATGCTGCTAGTGCAGGTGATATTATACAGGTCCATCCTTCCTCTGATAGTTACGGAGATATTACCATTGACAAAATGCTTACTATAATGGGGCTTGGTCATAATCCTGCCAATACTAATGGGGAAGTCTCCACAATAAGATATATTACTTTTATTAATAATTCAGCAGGATCGATAATTAAAGGCTTGTCAATTTCACGTATTTTATGCGGTAATTCTACAATTAGCCCAGACCATGATAACATGCATATTATCAATAATCATTTTAGTTCCTCTGTTCAAGGTTCAACTACCGATAACCTGAGTGACGGTTGGGTAATTGAAGGCAATTATTTTTCAAATACCTCTACCAATATAAATTCACAAAATGGTACAGATGACTGGGAAGTAAAGAATAATTTTTTTAAAGGTAATGTTCAGTGGTTAAATAACACGAGCATAGTGACTAACAATATTTTTATTACCACATATGCATCAGAAACATTTTTTTCTAATTGCAGTAGTCCCTTAGTAAATAATAACATATTCATAGCTACTGATAATCTAACAGAAATCGGTATCCACAACTCTACAATCACCTTTGTTAATAATATGACTTATAGCTATTATGGTTCTACGATTGCACCGCTTCCAGGAAGTAATAACTTAAATAATACAAATCCTTTGTTTGAAGATGCGACGTTAGAATCCGTAACTGATTTCTATAGTAGTAACTATGACTTAGCTAGCGGATCACCGGGAATTAACGCTGGTAGTGACGGTACAGACATTGGTCTTTTTGGAAATAACTTTCCGTTTGACCCTAATGGAAGACCTAACCTAACACCATACCCAGAAAGTATCACCATTACAAATAGTGTTGTTGCTCCAGGACAAACACTAAACGTAGACTTTACAGCAACACAAAAACAATAGTCATGAAACATATTATACTCATCCTGATTTGCACTATAGGCGCATTTTGTAATGGCTGGAGCCAGATTACTGATGCCGAATATTTTATAGACCTAGATCCTGGTGTTGGAAATGCCAATGAATTAGCAATTACTACTGGTAATACTATAAATTCAAACTTTAGTATACCAACCATTGGATTAAGCAATGGACTGCATGTACTCCATATCCGAGTTAAAGGTACCAACGATATATGGAGTTTGTATTATCGTGATTATTTTTACATACATACTACAGCATCTCCTCCCGTAGGCTCAAATTTAAGTGAAGCTGAATACTTTATCGATACCGATCCAGGAGTTGGTAATGGTACTTCTTTATCTATTACACCAGATCAAACGCTCAACGACACCTTTAACATTTCAACTGTCGGTCTCGATAATGGTTTACATGTATTACATATTCGTGTAAAAGATTTAGACCATAATTGGAGTTTGTTTTACAGAGATTACTTTTATATTCAAACCATTTCTAATGTAGTGTCATCACCTATAACAGCTGCAGAGTACTTTTTTGATATAGATCCAGGAATCGGTAATGGCGTATCAATTCCGATAACCGAAGGATTTACAATTAATGAAACTTTAGCCATACCTGTTCCTGAAGATATGACCGATGGTAATCATTATTTATATCTTAGAGTAAAGAATATGGATAATAACTGGTCTACTTACATATTTGAACTCTTTAATGTAGATAGTAGTCTATCTGTAGCGGATTTAGACGACACTAACTTTAAGGTTTTTCCTAACCCAACACATAGAGTATTAAATATTCAAATTGACGCAGATGTAAATTATTCATTACAACTGTTTAATATGAATGGAAAAAAACTCATTCATACAACAACCAATAGTAGACTTGAAAAAATAGACTTTTCAAAGTATTCAAAAGGGATTTATTTACTCCATATAATAGAACAGAATACTAACAAACGTTCTATTGCTAAAATTATTAAATCATAGAATAAAAGTGTTAGTATCGTTTCAAAAAGAAGCTTCGTTATCGAAGCTTTTTTTATGTCATTGAGTGGAAAATGGTATAGCTGATGTATTACTATTATTAACCTAGAAAAATAAATTATTCTGATTTTAATTCTTGAAGGACCAATCGTAATTCACCATAAGAATATTTATCATCTATTTGATGTTTTAAATCTGAAAGATTTTCAAAAGTGAGCGTTGGGATAATCTCTTTTAATTCTTTAAAATGTGTTGAAGACATTAAATCCGTAATTTTCACTTCACCTGAAGCGATAAAATCCGCTAGATGTCCAAATATTGTATTAGAATTTAATTGGCGTTCTAAAGCAATTTGGTCTATTGATTTTCCAGCTTTAAATAAGTCTAAAGATAATTTCCTGGTATTGGGTTTTCTTTTTTTAGGTTTTACGTCTTCAAAAACTGAAACCTCATTGGAGAACTCAATATCATTATCATCGCAATAAGCTTTAATCACTTGTAATATTTCCACTCCGTATTTTTTCACTCTAGTTTTTCCCATACCATGAATCTCTAGAAGTTCTTTAGTATTGCTTGGTAAAGTTTCACACATCGCATAAAGTGATTTTTGACTGAATATTTGATAATGAATTAAATCTTCTCTATTGGCAATATCGTTTCTTAGTTCTCGCAATAATTCAAATAACTCCACGTTAGTTGTACCATCGACAACAGATTGTCGTGTTTTTTTAGGTTTCTCTTTTCCTAAGAACACCGACTTTGCGCGTAAGGCCAAAAATTCATGTGTATTGAATCCTTGTTTTAAGCCTTCAAAATAAGATAATTTAGCCTCTAGCAATTCTTCTAAAGTATCTAATTGTTTATCCATATCTTTTTTAACGGCTTTATTATCGGTAGTGAAATTTAAATGTTGTAGTTGAGTTTCAATAATTGTTTTAGTTTGGTCTTTAAAATAGTCTAATGCTTTTTTAAAACGTTCTTGAACTACAGCGCTAGACTCTGGTGTTTCATCATTAGCTACCATAGTTTTTAACTGTGATTTAAACCCATTACTTATTTTAAGTAAATTGGTAACACTATCTTTAATAGTAATTAATGGAACATCCACAACACCTTCAATACTTCCTCTGTTTTTATAATAAATATCTAAGATGCGATTTACAGGAAACAAAAATTTATAAAAATTGAAGATTTCTGAAATTAAGTCGAGTTGAAAATTTCGCTTAGATTCTAATAGAACCGTATCATTAGGTTGATTGGCTTCCGCATTCTTATTAAACTCAATCACATTATGATCGCTAATAATTTGGTTCGCCTCAATTTTGCTTTTAAGCACCAAGCCTTCTAAAGATTTACAACGACTTAACGCTACATAAGTCTGTCCGTGGGCAAAAGCTCCTTGTGCATCAATTATGGCTTTTTCAAACGTTAAGCCCTGACTTTTATGAATAGTAATAGACCACGCCAAGCGCAATGGGATTTGGGCGTAACTACCTATCTTATCTTCAGATATGGCTTTGGTTTCGCCATCGACCGTATATTTTATGTTCTCCCAAGTCTCTAATTTAGTCGTAATGTTAAAGTCATCTTCAGGACAGTGTACGATAACTTCATCTTTTTCTAATAAAAGAACTTTACCTATTTTTCCATTAAAATAACGCTTCTCTGGCGAACTATCATTTTTAATAAACATAACTTGAGCTCCAACTTTTAATTTCAATTCATCCTTATTAGGATACGAATGTTCAGGAAAGTTACCTTGAACCTTCGCTTTGTATGTTCGTTCTGCCGTATCTAATTTTTCAAGTTTTAACTGATTAGTTTGTCTTGCTTTGTTATTATGAGTTGTTAATGAAATGTAACCTTCGTCGTCTTTGGGTTCAAAATCTGGTAGGTAACGTTTATTTAATTCTTCTGCTAACGCTACACTTAAGTTGTTATTTCGAATTTCATTCAAAATATTAATAAATAAAGGATTTTCCTGTCTATAAATATGTTTAAGTTCTACAGTAATTGGTTTACTATTTTGATAAGCTATACTGCTAAAAAAGAATGCATTTTTATAAAACGGTTGTAACAACCTCCATTCATGATCTTTTATTACTGGAGATAATTGTTGTAAATCACCAATCATTAACAATTGTACACCACCAAATACTTCATTTCTATTTTTGTAGCGTCTAAGCGTCTTATCAATACCATCGAGTAGATCTGCTCTAACCATACTAATCTCATCTATGACTAATAAATCTAAGGATTTAATGATGTTAATTTTAGTCTTACTAAATTTTCTTTTGAAACCAGATGATGCCATATCAGCATTAGGTAAAATAGGACCAAAAGGCATTTGAAAAAAAGAATGAATAGTAACTCCTTTGGCATTAATAGCGGCTACACCCGTTGGTGCTACAACGACCATTCGTTTATTGGCTTCTCGTTTTAATTTATGTAGAAACGTGGTTTTTCCGGTACCCGCTTTTCCTGTTAAGAAAATATTTCTATTGGTATTAATTACGAAGTTCCAAGCTAAATCTAATTCTCTATTATGTTCCATATTCGGTTTACAGACTAAACCCTGAAGATACTAAAAACATAAATTAAATAAACTCGTAAAGTATATAAAAACAAAAAACCCTTACTAATTATCTAGTAAGGGTTTTCAAAAAAGGCGGCGACCTACTCTTCCACAGTAAAGCAGTACCATCGGCGCAAACGGGCTTAACTACTCTGTTCGGAATGGTAAGAGGTGAGCCCCG
>NZ_JADOET010000080.1 GCF_015645385.1 Winogradskyella marina | reverse complement strand
TGCACTGTCGTCGGTAGTATCACCATCGGTTTCCATATTGTCATCACAGATTTCATATACAATTGGATCCATGTTTGGATTTGCCTGTGCTGCTTCTTGAACTTCAATATTAAAACTTTGGGTACTGATAGAACAACCTGTGACGTTATTGGTTATGGTCACAAAGATTTGTTGTGGGTTGCTCGTATTGGTATATGAGCTTACTAGTCCATTCATACCTGCTTCGGCATCGGCCAAGTTATCGTGGTAACTTACTATAAACTGTGTTGGATCTTGACCGTTTAAGACTTCTTCGTCTTTTG
>NZ_JADOET010000079.1 GCF_015645385.1 Winogradskyella marina | reverse complement strand
CAAAAGACGAAGAAGTCTTAAACGGTCAAGATCCAACACAGTTTATAGTAAGTTACCACGATAACTTGGCCGATGCCGAAGCAGGTATGAATGGATTAGTAAGCTCATATACCAATACGAGCAACCCACAACAAATCTTTGTGACCATTACCAATAACGTCACAGGCTGTTCTATCAGTACCCAAAGTTTTAATATTGAAGTTCAAAAAGCAGCACAGGCAAATCCAAACATGGATCCAATTGTATATGAAATCTGTGATGACAATATGGAAACCGATGGTGATACTACCGACGACAGTGCA
>NZ_JADOET010000078.1 GCF_015645385.1 Winogradskyella marina | reverse complement strand
GTATTTGTTACAGACCTGAATACATCCACAGTGACCAATTGTACTCATATAGATACAACAGACGTTATAGAAAGCGAACCGCCAAGTGTAAGCGTTGAACTAGTAACACAAGCCTTTGCAGATAATCATACTATCGAAGCTGTAGCAAGCGGAATTGGAGTGTATGAATACAGTTTAGATGGAGGGCCATGGCAAGACGAAGGGACCTTTACCAACCTATCTTCAGGAGAACATGAGATCACAGCAAGAGACAAGAATGGCTGTGGATTAGTTACCGTATCAAAATTTATAATCGATTATCC
>NZ_JADOET010000077.1 GCF_015645385.1 Winogradskyella marina | reverse complement strand
GTATTTGTTACAGACCTGAATACATCCACAGTGACCAATTGTACTCATATAGATACAACAGACGTTATAGAAAGCGAACCGCCAAGTGTAAGCGTAGAACTAGTAACACAAGCCTTTGCAGATAATCATACAATCGAAGCTATAGCAAGCGGAATTGGAGTGTATGAATACAGTTTAGATGGAGGGCCATGGCAAGACGAAGGGACATTTACCAACCTATCTTCAGGAGAACATGAGATCACAGCAAGAGACAAGAATGGCTGTGGATTAGTTACCGTATCAAAATTTATAATCGATTATCC
>NZ_JADOET010000076.1 GCF_015645385.1 Winogradskyella marina | reverse complement strand
CAGATAATAATGCCGCAGATATTTTAAATGACGGAAACAATAATCCAAGAACCTATTTATTTGGACCTTTTGATAAAACAGCAGATAGTTATCTAATGTATACCGATGCTGATATAACAACTTTAGAAAGTGGTACAGGTTATAGAGCGGGAACTGTTGCAGGAACTAATTTAACCTTTACAGGAGATGTCCCAACAACAGAAGTTACAGTAGATATTAGAAATACTGGAGCGACTTACCCAGATTGGAATTTAATAGGAAACCCATATCCGTCTTATTTAGATATGGAATTATTTTTAAATCATGTTTTAGA
>NZ_JADOET010000007.1 GCF_015645385.1 Winogradskyella marina | reverse complement strand
TATAGTTTTGAGTGGAGTTATAATAACACAATCATACCAGGAGCCACAGCGCCAAGTCTAATGCCAAGTCAAGAAGGAAGTTATAGTGTATTTGTCACAGACCTGAATACATCCACAGTGACCAATTGTACTCATGTAGATACAACAGACGTTATAGAAAGCGAACCGCCAAGTGTAAGCGTAGAACTAGTAACACAAGCCTTTGCAGATAATCATACAATCGAAGCTGTAGCAAGCGGAATTGGAGTGTATGAATACAGTTTAGATGGAGGGCCATGGCAAGACGAAGGTACCTTTACCAACTTATCTTCAGGAGAACATGAGATCACAGCAAGAGACAAGAATGGCTGTGGATTAGTTACTGTATCAAAATTTATAATCGATTATCCATTATATTTTACACCAAATGGAGATGGAAATAATGAAACTTGGAACATTGAAGGTGTTGGAAGTAATGCAAAAATTTATATATTTGACCGATACGGAAAGTTGTTAAAGCAAATAAGTCCAGATGGAGACGGATGGAATGGGACTTATAATGGCAAAGCCATGCCAACAGATGGCTATTGGTTTACAGTAGAATACGACGAACCAAGCAATGGTGAACGTAAAGAGTTTAAAGCCCATTTTACCTTGAAACGATAAAAAATTATGAAATTAAAAAAGTATTGTTTAGTAGCATTTATAGCTTTAGTAGCCAATTTTAGTATGGCTCAAGAAGGTATTCCTATTTATTCTGATTATTTAACAGATAATTATTATCTAATTCACCCTTCTATGGCAGGTGTTGCTAATTGTGCTAAGGTAAGGTTAACAGCAAGACAGCAGTGGTTTGGTGTAGATGATGCTCCGAGTTTACAAACGTTAAGTATGAATGGGCGAATTGGGGATTCTCCAGTAGCTGTTGGTGGTGTGCTTTTTAATGACTCTAACGGTTATCATTCTACAGTAGGTGGTTATGCTACTTTTGCTTATCATTTAATGTTTTCGAGAAATGAAATAGATTTAAATATGTTGTCATTTGGTTTAAGTGCTGGATTCTTACAGTATAAATTAGATGAAACAAGTTGGTTAGCACCTGGTGAATTTGATGCAGCAGTTGCAGGAATTGAACAAAGTGCAACAAATTTTAATATTGATTTTGGGTTTTCTTATCATTTTGTTGATTTCTATGCGCATTTTACGGCAAAGAATATTTTAGATAATGATGGTGTTAACTTTAATCAAGATGGAGAGTTTGAATTTAAAAATCTAAGAACTTATTTACTATCTACAGGTTATACGTTTAGCAGGTTTGGGAGCGAATGGAGTTATGAGCCTTCTATAATGTATATGTATAGAGATGCAACAGCAGAATCTTCAATAGATATAAATGCTAAAGTTTATAAGGAAATGGATTTTGGTAAAGTTTGGGGTGGGTTATCTTACAGACGTAGCTTAGATGGAGCAGAGTTTCAAGATGGATCAGGTGTAAGTAGTCAAAAATTACAATACATTACTCCGTTTTTAGGTGTAGATTATAATAATTTTGTGTTTGCATATACTTATTCGTATCAAGCAAATACTGTGAATTTTAACACAGGAGGTTTTCACCAATTAACACTTGGTTTCAATTTTAACTGTAGACGAGAAAAATATGAGTGTAACTGTCCTGCAGTAAACTAGAAATAAATAATATCAAAAACGAGGCTCAATGAAAATTGAGCCTCGTTTTTTTTAATAAATATCGAGCTGTAATTTAGTAATATTGAAGTCGAAACAATTTCATTATTAAAGTTTGAAACTGTGCTCAAACTAACACAATAGCTTTATCCTTTTTTGGAATTTGAAATTTCTTATTTTGGAATTTAATTGAATTATTCCCATTTATAGTTTTTCTGTTCAGCTTGAGACTTTAAAGCTTTTATCATAGCACTTTCTAAGCCGTTATTTGGATCTTTAGACTGCTTAGCAATATAATTTCGTCGGTTTAAATTTAAGGCAGCTATGTCATCTTGAAGCTTTTTACGCATCTTCGCTTTTTCTTCAACATAAGTTTTAATTTCAGATTTAGACTTTCCTTTTAATTCTTCAGGCAATTCACTTTCTTTTAAATCATCATAAGAGAATCCGTCTTCTTTTTCGGCATCTACCAAATCCCAAGAACTATTTTTATATAAACGCGAACTTTTACTAACCGTTCTACTTACAGCATTGGCTTTATTGTAACTTCTAGCGTTATAGTCTTGTTCTGCTTGCATTTCCATTTTAGCGCTTCCAGCACTTCCATAAGCCACATACGTTTTGTTTAACTTCTCATTGAGTTCTAAAATTTTATCATCGTAAGGCGACGCTACATGGACTGTTGCTTGGTTGTGGTTAATAGCCATATAGTTGCCATGTGTTAAATCGGCACCATCTTTCCATTTGGTTGCAATACCTTGATTATAATCACCACAAAAGATAGTGTTTACGGTAACATCATTTTGATGTGCTAATGTTGAGGCATCTTTATAACTCACGTTTCCTTGCGTATAAGGTTCATTTCCTGCAATGAAAATTAGTTTTAAATCTTCTTTATGGTTTCCCCATTCTAATTGATGTAAAGCCGTATTAATTACTTTTCCACAGTATTCATTTCCACCATTTGTCGTTAGTGAGAACAGTGACTTTGAAATTTCGTCCAAATCATCACTAAAAGCAATAACCTGTCTTAAGTAGCCTTCATCTGCATTAAGGTTATCATTTCCGTATTCGTAAAGTGCAATTTTTAAATTTGGACTTTGGTCTTCACATTTTGCATAGGATAATTCATTTACAATTTTCCAAAGTTGTGCTTTGGCTTGGTCAATTAAACCATCCATACTATTACTAGTATCTAGTAGTAATGCGACTTTAATTTCTGGTTTTTCAGCTTTTAATGTTGTTTTAATAACTGTTTCAGGGATGGCTAAATCTTGAGTTCTGTTTTTTGAATTTGCATTACAAGCTGTAAGCGACGCTAAGCTTATTGCAAAAATTAAGGTTTTGAATTCTGTTTTCATGTTTTTTGATTTATGATGTAAAATTCAGATGAAAAAACAACGAATAAAAACCACAATGAGTAAACTGATACTTTCGGTGAGTAACGACTTATATAATTTTAGTAGAAGCGACTTTTTAGGTGTAAAAAGGTTTCGAATTTAGAATACCTCATTTTTTGGTACCAAATAAAGTATGTAGTTTAGTCCAACTAATTAAAAGTGAAGTGAGAATTTCTAAAACATATTATATACTACTATTATTTTGTCTCATAGGTTTTTTATCCTTTGGGCAAAATAGAGCGATAAAAAGTGCAGATGAAAAGCAGTCATTTACCATTAGAGGTTCTGTATCTGAAAAAGGCACACACAAACCTTATAAAAATGTTGAGATTTTAGTAAATGGAGGTAAGTATGTTACAACCAGTTTTGATGGATCGTTTAATATTCAAGCCAAAATTGGTGATGAGTTAATTATAAAACATCCCGATTTTGAAACTATTTATTACACGGTAAAATCTAATGAGCGCATTAGTATTGAGGTGGTTAATGCTGTTGAATCACGGTATAAAAGTCGATCTCAAGGCGATGTAAAACGCTTTAATCAAATGATAGATTCTGCCGATGCATATCTTAAAAAAGACGCTGAAAAAAGTATAAAATTTATAGGTGATGCTTTAGATGTGAATGTTAATACCATACAAAGTGCTAAAGCGCATGAGTTGTTAGGTGATATTTATGCATACTGGAAGCAACATGATTTAGCAATTTCGGCCTATAAAATTAGTCTGCAAAATACCGAAACAGCTTCTGCGAAATTGAAATTAGCTAAAGCTTACCTTAATAATGGAAATGTTGAAACGAGTATAGAAACATATAAAGAACTCGATGAAAGTACGCTCTCTAATTACGAAAAAACACTGTGGTATGAAGGCATTGGTGATGCGTATTTAACAATGAAGCGTTATGATGAAGCTATATCATCTTACGAAGACGGTTTACAGGTCGCTCAAAACCATTTAATAGCACCAAAAGTTACGGATCTAAATTCTAAAATCGCTGAAGTATATAGTGAGCAAGGAGATACTAGTAAAGCAAAAAATTATTTTACAAATTCATTGAGTTTAGCGAAGCAAGAGAATAAAAAAAGAGCCGTTGAAGAACAGGTGAAAGTAGCCGAATTTAATAGTGAAAATGCAGAGTACGAAAGTGAAATTGTTTTAAGAAAGTTGGCTATTGAAGGGATTAAGGATATTGAGGTAGATTCTATTATTTCTAACGAAAGCCCAATTACATCACAAAAACAAAATTATAAGATTGGTAATGCGTATTTGCTCAGTAATGATTTAACTAATGCCATTCCTTACTTAGAAAAAAGTAGGGAAGAAGCTGGAGAAAGAGGTGATTTAGACGTGAAGTTAGATGCCACTCGTAAACTCTCTGAAGTCAATGCCAGATTAGGTAATACTGAAAAAACAATTGCTTATAATGACGAATATAAAGACGTGGTTGACGAATTGTATGCAAAAAAAATACAAGAAATCTCTCAAGCAGCACGTTTTAGTCGAAATATAGCAGAACAACAAAATAGAATAACATCTTTAGAAAGTGATAGAGCTTTGTCTAAAAGTACATATGAACTCACCCAAGAACGAAACAAAAGTCAACAACTTATTATTTATTCCTTAATTGGTGGTTTGATTCTTTTGTTAATCACTGGCTTTTTAATGTTTAAATACATAAAGCAACAACGATTAGCCAACAACTTATTAGCATTAAAATCGTTGCGAAGTCAAATGAATCCGCATTTTATATTTAACGCTTTAAACTCAGTTAATACGTTTATTGCGACTAATGACGAACGTACTGCTAATAAGTATTTGTCAGATTTCTCACAGCTAATGCGTGCCGTTTTAGAAAATAGCGAAGAAGATTTTATTCCATTAAAAAAGGAAATTGAATTATTGAATTTATACACCAAGCTCGAGCATTTTAGATTTCAAGATAAGTTTGATTATAGTATAGATGTTGATGATACGATTGATGTTGAAGAATTTCAGATTCCACCAATGTTATTACAGCCTTATATTGAGAATGCGGTTTGGCATGGCTTGCGTTACAAAACGGAAAAAGGGCATTTAAATATCAACATTCAACCAAAATCTAAAGACGAAATAACCATTATTATTTCAGATGATGGTATTGGTAGAGCACGATCTAAAGCCTTGAAAACAGATCATCAGAAAAAGCAAAACTCAAAAGGCATGAACAATATTAAAAAGCGTGTTGCCATTTTAAATGAAATGTATAAGGACAAAGTTGATGTAACGATTGAAGATTTTCAAGAGTTAGAAGATGCAGGTACAAAGGTGATTGTGACCTTAAAAAAAGATTAATAGTGTTAGAAGCTCGAAGTTGGAAGTTGGAAGAAACTTCGTGCTTCAAGCTTCGAGCTTCAAAATAAAAGCGATGAAATTAAATGCCATAATAGTAGAAGACGAAGAAAACAGCAGGTTAATTCTACGAAATTATCTCACTAAGTATTGTCCTAATATTTCAATCTTAGGCGAAGCTTCCAATGTTGAAGAAGCTTTGGTTTTAATTAGAAATAATGACTTAGATGTGGTATTTCTAGATGTAGAAATGCCTTATGGTAATGCATTTGATTTACTGGATAAGGTTGGTGATATTAATTTTGAAACCATATTTGTCACCGCTTATAACCATTATGCGATAGATGCTTTAAATGCACACGCATCGTATTATTTAATGAAACCAATTTCTATTGACGAGTTGATAAAAGCTGTTGATTATGTCACAGAAATTAGAACTAAAGAAGATGCACTTCAAGATCAGGTTTTAGTGGCAAAGACCAATTCGGTGAATGGAAAAATTACCATTCCACAGCAAGATGGCTTCGAAGTTATAGAAACGGCAGATATTATGTATTGTAAGGCAGATGATAATTATACTGAAATTTACCTGAACAACAACAAAAAGAAACTCGTTAGTAAGACGTTGAAGTATATTGAAGAAAGTTTAAAGGAAGCCAATTTTGCCAGAGTCCACAAAAGTTATTTAGTTAACGTCAATGAAATTGTAAAATATGTAAAAGGCAAAGGAGGCAGTGTTATATTAAGTAATGGAAAAGAAATTTTGGTTTCGGCTTCTAAAAAATCTGATTTGTTGTCTTATTTTAAGTGACTAGATTCCTTTGAAAAAGAGATTTCAGAGAGAAGGTTTCTGAGCTTTCAGGTTTTTAAGACTTAAAAAATCTTTGGTCTTTTTAAACACCCAATTATGTGGTAAACTGTTGGGGAGAGTACCAACAGTAACATAAAGATTTCAATATAATATTTTTTAAACTCCAGCGGAGTTTTATATTAATAACAAGCGTAGTTATGGTTTATGCAAACTCCAGAGGAGTGATATGCAATTTAGGCGTCTTTCTTCGGTAATTGTTTCGCACCTACGGAGCTTAAAAGGTTGTTGATTCTAATTATTACTATTTTACCACGCTGTGGTTTTATAAATGTATAGTTTTAAGGTAGTTAATTATTTCTGTTAAATTTAGGCTGAAATTTCCGACGTTTATTAGTTACCAACTTATTTCTAAGTAGTAAATAACATATTGAACCTACAACAGGAAAGAATAAAACCACTAAAACCCATACCGTACTCATATAAGGGTTCTTAAACCTAGATCGTGTAATATCAGAAATTGCCCAAAACCAAAATAGTATCGCTATACTAATTAAAGTGATCATTAAAATTAATCCCATAATATGCTGTTTTAAATTAAAACGTTTAAATACTAAGTTCTACAACTAAGCCTTCATTAGCTCTCACATTAAAAACTGTATTGTCTTCAAAGATTAAATACTGACCTTTTATGCCAACTAATTTCCCTGAGTAGTTTGGAGTTTTAGTTAAGTTAAGACTTTTTGGTTTTTCAGGATATTGGTCTACAGGAAATTGAATGTGAGTTTCCGTATTGTTTTCAATAAAATAAGGTAATGCTTCTTCAGGAATAAAGGTTTTTAAATTGTGTCTCCATTCTAATAAATCCTCATCTTTTATATCGTTTTTCAACATGGTTCGCCAATTGGTTTTATCAGCTACATGATCTTTTAAAGCGACTTCGGTAATTCCTGCTAAATAACGGTTTGGCACTTCAACGATTTCTATGGCTTCATGAGCACCTTGATCTATCCAACGCGTTGGCACTTGACTTTTTCTAGTAACACCAACCTTTACATTGCTCGAATTAGCTAAATAAACAATATGTGGTTGGAGTTGCACCTTTTTTTCATACGCTAAATCTCTATCTTCTTTGTCTAAATGCGCTGTGCTTAATTCTGGTCGCATTATCCAATCACCAGCAAAAGGCTTATCAAAAAAACAGGTTTTACAAAATCCTTGACGGTAAATAGGACGATCTAATCCACAGCTTAAACATTGGTGGCCAACACGTTTTATAGCAACGGGTTTATTTAGTAATTGATTGACATGAATAAAATCATTTTCAAATACAAGATAATATTGAATCGGTTCTAAAAACTCGGTTTGCATTTTAGTGAGGACTCCTGTGTAAACCATAAAAGAAATTTAGTATTTTTAGCATTAATTAATAGCGTAAAGATAGCCAATCCATGCCAATTCCTATTGTAAATTCCATTGCGTCTTGGTTTTTAAAAAAGCGATTCCATCAAATTGAATTGTTTTTAAAATACCCTAACGAAGTTCAGAATGAATTACTGTTTAGTTTATTAAAGCATGCTAAAGACACTGAAATTGGAAGACAATACGACTTCGACTCAATAAAAACTTATAGGGAATTTAATGAGCGAGTTCCAGTTGTAAATTATGAAGAGTTTCAACCTTTAATTGAACGTTCGCGAAATGGTGAACAAAATATTTTTTGGCCTCGACCAATAAAATGGTTTGCTAAATCTAGTGGAACCACAAATGCTAAAAGTAAGTTTATTCCTGTAAGTTATGAGTCTTTAGAAGAGTGTCATTATGCAGCAAGTAAAGATTTGTTGTGTATGTATTTGAATAATAATGAAGATGCACAATTGTTTACTGGTAAGAGTTTACGTCTTGGTGGAAGCAAAGAATTATATAAAGAAAACGGGACTGTTTTTGGGGATTTAAGTGCTATTTTAATTGATAATATGCCATTTTGGGCAGAGTTTAGTAGTACACCTAGTAATCGAGTGTCGTTGATGAGTGACTGGGAAACCAAGATGCAGGCAGTGGTCGATGAAACTATAGAAGAGAACGTAACGAGTTTAGCAGGTGTACCATCATGGATGTTGGTTTTATTGAATAACGTTTTAGAAAAAACAGGAAAGGACAGCCTTTTTGATATTTGGCCAAATCTAGAAGTTTACTTTCATGGTGGAGTAAATTTTAGTCCCTATGTAGAACAGTACAAAGCTATTTTACCATCGGACAAATTTAGATATTACGAAATATATAATGCTTCTGAAGGCTTTTTTGCCATCCAAGATAAAAATAACTCAAGTGATTTGTTATTAATGTTAGATTATGGGATTTTCTATGAGTTTATCCCCATGAATTCCTATGGCACCGAAGAACAAATAGTTATTCCGCTAAGCGATGTTAAACTTAACACTAACTATGCGGTTATAATAACTACCAATGCAGGCTTATGGAGATACAAAATTGGTGATACTATAAGGTTTGTAAGTTTAAGTCCGCATAGAATAAGGGTTTCAGGCAGAACAAAGCACCATATCAATGCGTTTGGTGAAGAGTTAATTATAGAAAATGCCGAAGAAGCACTACGAAAAGTGTGTGCGCATACATCAGCTGAAATTGTAGATTATACAGCAGCTCCTATTTTTATGGAAGGTAAAGAAAAAGGAGCTCATGAATGGGTTATAGAGTTTAAAAGACCACCAGATAATATGTTAGATTTTGAAGAATTATTTGACAACTCGTTAAAATCTCTAAATTCAGATTATGAAGCCAAACGCCTTAATAATATGACCTTGAACAAACCTAAAATTCATAAGGCAAGACCTAATTTATTTTATGATTGGTTAAAAGAAAATGATAAATTAGGTGGTCAACATAAAGTACCTCGTTTATCTAACTCAAGAGCTTACCTTGAGGCCTTATTACGCCTTAATCAACAATAATACAGTTCTTAATCAGTTACAATTTTATGAATTGAAGTTAACCTTGAAAATTCTTACACTTTATCGAAAATAAAAACACTTGTGTTCATCATATCGTAAATTCAATAGATTTTATCTAATAAAGCAGTCAGGTAAGTCTTACTTTAAATTATGCTTATATATTAGCGGTAAATAAATATGATTTCATTAAACAAATCCCTCTTAACGATATAAGTATTGCGTGCAATATTTAATTAACTAATCCCTAACTAAACGAAAAACCACAATCTCTAATATTGAAATTGTGGTTTTTTAATGACTTATAGCTTTATGTTTACGAAACGGCTTTAAGCTTTTTAATTGTCGATTTATTCAAACGATCTTCAGCATACGCTTTAGTAACGTTTAGTTTGGTTTCATCAGAACTCGGTAAATCAAACATCGCTTCGGTTAAAATCTCTTCACAAAGCGATCGTAATCCACGAGCACCAAGTTTGTACTCAATAGCTTTTTCTACAATATAATCTAACGCTCCATCAGTAATGGTGAATGTAATGTCATCCATTTCAAACAGTTTTTTATATTGTTTAATAATGGCATTTTTAGGCTCTGTTAATATGGCTCTTAATGTTTTTGCATCTAAAGGATCCATGTGCGTTAAAACAGGTAATCGACCAATGATTTCAGGGATTAATCCAAAATCCTTTAAATCTTTAGGAATAATATATTGTAAGATGTTATCCTTATCTACCACATCAGTTTTCATGGAACTATAACCAATAGCTTGCATGTTCATTCGCTTGGTGATAACACGTTCAATACCATCAAAAGCTCCACCTGCAATAAATAAAATATTTTCGGTATTAACTTCGATAAACTTTTGATCTGGATGCTTACGACCTCCTTTTGGTGGTACATTTACAACTGTTCCTTCTAATAATTTTAATAGGGCTTGTTGTACACCTTCACCAGAAACATCTCTAGTAATAGATGGATTATCACTTTTACGTGCAATCTTATCTATTTCATCAATAAAAACGATACCACGTTGCCCTTTTTCAAGATTGTAATCTGCAGCTTGTAATAAGCGCGTTAAAATACTTTCTACATCTTCACCAACATAACCTGCTTCTGTAAGCACAGTGGCATCAACAATTGCTAAAGGTACATTTAGCATTTTTGCAATGGTCTTTGCCATTAAGGTTTTACCAGTACCTGTTTGCCCAACCATAATGATGTTACTTTTTTGTATTTCAATATCATCATCAGTAGGAGGCTGTAATAATCGTTTGTAATGGTTATAAACCGCAACAGACATTACGCGTTTGGTGTATTCTTGTCCTATTATATATTCGTCTAAAAAGCCTTTAATTTCTTTGGGCTTTCTTAGCATTAATTCTGCACTCAACTCTGAGTTTCCAGATTGCTTAGATTCTTCTATTACAATACCATGTGCTTGCTCAATGCAACGATCACAAATATGGGCATCTAAACCTGCAATTAGTAAACTTGTTTCTGGCTTTTTCCTTCCACAAAATGAACATTCTAATTCTTCCTTTGCCATTTTCTATAGTTTTGATTTCTACAACTGCAGAAATCTCATTTTACGTTTTTATTATTAGTCGTAAGTAATTACGATTTCTTGCGTTCTAAGATTTCGTCAATCATTCCGTAATCTAGAGCTTCTTGTGAGCGCATCCAGTAATCTCTATCAGAGTCTTTTTCTACTTGTTCAAAAGAATTACCAGAGTGTTCAGCAATAATAGTATACAATTCTTCTTTTACTCTAATTGTCTCTTTTAAGGCAATCTGCATATCACTTAACTGACCTTGAGTTCCACTACTTACTTGGTGAATCATTACACGAGAGTGTTTTAAAGCAGAACGCTTTCCTTTTTCTCCAGCACATAACAATACAGCTGCCATTGATGCAGCAATACCTGTACAAATTGTGGCAACATCTGGCTTTACAAATTGCATAGTATCGTAGATGCCTAAACCTGCATATACAGATCCTCCTGGCGAATTAATATAAATTTGAATGTCTTTATTGGCATCTGTACTCTGTAAAAATAACAGTTGCGCTTGGATAATATTTGCAACTTGGTCATTAACACCTGTGCCTAAAAATATGATACGATCCATCATTAAACGAGAAAATACATCAAAAACAGCGATGTTCATTTGACGTTCTTCTATAATATTTGGAGTCATGTTTGAAGGATACATGCTCTCTATAATCTTAGAGTAATAGTTGCTATTGATCCCTTGATCTTTTGTTGCAAATTTTTCAAATTCTTTTCCGTAGTCCATATAAATTTTAAATTCTTTTAATTGTTGAGTTTCTTTAAGGTCTTTATTTCTGTGGCCAAATTGAAGGTTGTGACATTAACTTCTTATTACAGAAGCGTTTTAATGGTATTCAACGTGACAGATATTTTACTGTTTGAATTTGTTTAAATTTAGAATTATTACAAAAACAAAAGACGTAAAACTGAAAAAGTTTTACGCCTTAAAGATACTAATATTTTTAAAGATTGCTTAACTATAAAACTCTTTTACAAAATCATCATAAGTGATGTCTTTCGTCTTAGTGTTAGCTTCTGTCTTATATAAGTTTAATAATTTCTGACTCATTAACTGCTCAGACATGCGCTTTACTTCATCTTGATTTCCTAAAATACGAGCTGCAATATCTTCTAATTCTTTGTCTGAAGGATTCATTTGACCAAATTGTGCCATCTGACCTTTAATCATTTCCATAGAATGCGCTTTTAATTCTTCAAACTGAACCTGAAGGTTGTGCTTTTCTATTAATTTACCTTCAATAAGTTGGTAACGCATGCTTTTTTCAGACTTTTCGTATTCTTCTTTAGCTTGCTCTTCTGTCATTTCTTCCTCACCTGCTGTTTGCATCCATTTCTGTAAGAAACTTGCTGGTAAATCGAATTTTGTATTTTCTATTAGGTTTTCAGTAACATCGTTTAATAACTTCTGATCGCCTTGTTGTTTAAATTGCTTTTCTGAATCTTCTTTGATTTTTTCTTTCAATTCTGTTACAGACGTTACAATTCCTTCTCCAAATAACTTGTCAAAAAGTTCTTGGTCTAAATCAGCTAATTCACGTTCGTTAATTTCAGTAATAGTAAAAGTAACCTCAATGTCTAAACCATGAGCATCATCGTGTGGTACTTTTAATGCATTCATTAAATCGTGATCGTCATTAAACAATCCTTTTGTTTTTAATGTAATTGTATCACCAACTTTAGATCCAATAAATTTCTTTGGATTAGCTTTTCCTTTCAACTTATCTAAAGTAATCATCGTAGAATTATCGATGTCTTTTTCTTCGTTAGTGAAAGTTCCTGTGATTTCAGAAGCTTCTGTCACTTCGTCTTGAGAAACAATTTTACCATATTGTTTTTGAAGATGCTCAACTTGATCATTGATCATTTTGTCATCTGCTACAATATTATAATGTGTGATTGCTTTCTTATTTTTTAATTCTACTTCGAATTCTGGTGCTAAACCTAATTCAAATTCAAAAGAAAATGCTTCAGCATCCCAATCTAAATCGTCTTGTGCTTTTGGTAACGGATTACCTAAAACATCTAATTTTTCTTCAGTCAAATACTTACCAAGAGCATCTTGTAGTAATTTGTTTACTTCATCTACCAATACGGCTTTACCATATTGTTTCTTAACCATTCCCATTGGTACGTGGCCTTTTCTAAAGCCTGGAATGTTAGCAGATTTACGATAATCTGTTAAGATTTTCTCTACTTTATCGCTGTAATCTTCTTTAGCGATATCCACTTTTACAACTGCATTTAATGCATCGATGTTTTCTCTTGTAATGTTCATTTTTCTTGAAACTAAAATTGGGCTGCAAAAATACAACATTTTTTGCAACCCAACAACAGTTTTAAATGTTTGACTTTAGGCTATTTTTTGCCGTCTTTTAAGAATGATTGTAGTATAGATTGCAAAATAGATAAAAGTACACTGAAAAGTAATGCGGTCCAGAAGCCAGAGACACTAAATCCATCTAGTAGATTACTGGCTAATAATATAATTAGCGCATTAATGACCAATAGAAAAAGTCCTAATGTTACAATGGTGACTGGTATGGTTAGAATGACGAGAATTGGTTTTACTAACAAATTCAAAATTGCTAGAACTATGGCAACGATAATTGCACCAATATAGCCATCTACAGCAACGCCATTTAAAATATGGGCTAAAATAAAAACGGCTAGTGCGTTTAGTAAAAGTCTTAAGATGAGATTCATGATTTTAATTTTTTAAATACTGGATTAAGATATGAAATTTATCACAGCATTATAAAAATCCTCGGGGTTTTCAGCATGCAACCAATGACCAGCATTAGCAATCGTTATAATTTCAGAGTTTGAAAAATGTCGATGAATAATAGCTTCGTCTGCTTCTCCGATATATTCTGAACGGTCGCCACGTAAAAATAACGTGTCTTTATTAAACGTAGCATGTGCAGGAAGAGCTTCTCCAACTTCTGAAACATTCTCTTTTAGTACCTCGAGGTTAATTCTTAATCCTAATTGTCCTTTTTCTACCCAATATAAATTTTTGAGTAAAAACATACGAATACCTGTTTCGTGTATATAACTCGCTAAAGCTTTATCTGCAGCACCTCTGCTTTTTAATTTTGAAAAATCTAAACTGCTTAAGCCTTCTAAAATAGCATCGTGATGAACAGGATAATAGCGTGGAGAAATATCTGCAACTATAAGTTTACTAACCAATTCTGGGTATTTGGTAGCAAAAAGCATGGCTGTTTTGCCACCCATGGAGTGTCCTAATAAAACAATATCACTTAGGTTGTTGTTATTACAATAGTGTTTTAGGTCTTCGGCCATTGCTTCATAATCAAAGTTTTCCGAATGAAAACTACGTCCATGGTTACGTTGATCTACAAGGTGGACTTCAAAATTAGATTCTGAAAATTGTTTGCCTAAGGTTTTCCAGTTGTCACCCATACCTAAAAATCCATGTAGAATTATAAATGGTTTTCCTTCTCCTATGATGTTTGAGTGTAATTTCATGTTTTTTAATTTGAAGTTTGATGTGTGGAGCGTAAAGATTCTTTTAACTTCCTACTTCGCTCTTCCAACTTATTTAAGCTTCTCTAAATACTTTCCAATGACATTCTCAACACCCAAATACAAACTCTCAGCAATTAAAGCATGTCCAATTGATACCTCTAATAAACCAGTTATGTTTTCCTTGAAAAATTTAATATTGTCTAGAGATAAATCATGCCCTGCGTTAATACCTAACTGTAGGGTGTTTGCCAAGTTAGCACATTCCGTATATGGATTTATAGCGTTTTTATTGCCAAGGCTATATTGGTGAGCAAAGGCTTCGGTGTAGAGTTCAATTCTATCCGTTCCTGTATTTTTAGCTCCTTCAATTTGATGTAAATCCGGATCTACAAAGATTGAAGTTCTGATGTCGTTGGCTTTAAATTCTTTGATGACTTCAACAAGAAAATCTTTGTGTTTTATGGTATCCCAACCAGCATTAGAGGTAATAGCATCAACGGCATCTGGTACTAAAGTTACTTGCGTAGGTTTAATCTTTAAAACCATATCTACAAATTTAGGAATGGGATTTCCTTCTATATTGTATTCCGTATAAACTTCAGACTTTAAATCGTACGCATCTTGGTAGCGAATATGACGTTCGTCTGGCCTTGGATGAATGGTGACTCCTTCCGCACCAAAACGCTGAACATCCTTTGCAAACTGCACAACATTAGGCACATCGCCTCCACGACTATTTCTTAATGTAGCAATCTTATTTATATTAACACTTAGTTTGGTCATATCTGTAAAATTTGAATTACAAAAATACAAACAAGACCACGTATATTGTGGTTATTTTTGATTAATTTGCAATATAATTAATACAGTTTAATGGAGCTTCAAGATTATATAATAAACGACATAAAACCTATTAGAACAACGGATAAAATAAGTGATTTAAAATTACTGTTTAATCAGTTAACCTATTCTCATATTCCTATTGATAAGGATGGGGTTTATATGGGTTGTATTTCTGAGACCGATGCACATTGTTTTGATGGAGCTATAACCATTAGTGATTGTAATTATGCGATTGAAGGTTTTTTTGTTAGACAAACTACTAATTGGTTAGATGTTTTAGAAGCCTTCGCTCAAAACGATTCTAATATAATGCCTGTTTTAGATCCTGATAACAAATATTTGGGCTATTATGAGCTAAATGATATTATACACCTATTCAATGAAACTCCTTTTTTTGCTGAACCAGGTGGAATTTTAATAGTTGAAAAAGGTGTTAATGATTATTCTTTCAGTGAAATTAGTCAGATTGTAGAATCGAATGATGCTAAAATTTTAGGAGCATTTGTGTCTAAAATGGAAGGAGATTTGGCAAGAATAACATTAAAAATAAGTAATACTAGTCTTAATGAGGTTATTCAATCGTTTAGACGCTATAGTTATAATATTGTTTCTGGACATGAAGATGATTCATATATGGAAACTTTAAAAGAACGTTCGCAATATCTCGATAAATACTTAAATATGTAATTTATGGAACGTGGCAATTCAAGAATTTATAATTTAAAAGAATATTTAATGGTGAACAGGATGTCTGTACAGAGCAAAGCCGAAGTGTGTGACCCTAATAACATAATTTTAAACACATGAAAGTAGCAATCTATGGTCAAAAGTACATTAAAGAAACAGCTCAAAAAGCAGTTGAAAAACTAATTGATGTGCTACTACAAAAAGAGGCTCAAGTTTTTATAGAACATGAGTTCTTAGAGGTTCAAGATGCTGCGATTAAACAAAATGCTAAGCTGAGTACATTTAAGGCATTAGATACAACTTATGATTTATTAATTAGTGTTGGTGGTGATGGTACCATATTGAGAGCTATTGCTTATGTTGGTGATTTAGGTATACCAGTGGTAGGGGTTAATACTGGTCGCTTAGGTTTTTTGGCAACGATACAAATTGACGACATACAATCGGCATTAACAGAAATTTTTAACGGAGAATATAAAATTTCAGAACGCGCATTACTGAGTGTTTCAACAGATCCAGAGCATCAAGATATTGTGGAAACGCATTTCGCATTAAATGAAATTGCGATTAGTAGAAAAAATACCACGAGCATGATAACAATTGAAACCCATTTAGACGATGAGTTTTTAACATCGTATTGGGCAGATGGGCTTATTTTATCTACTCCAACAGGTTCAACAGGCTACTCGTTAAGTTGTGGAGGACCAGTGATAGCGCCAAAAGCGAAAAATTTTGCGCTTACACCAATTTCACCTCATAATTTAAGTGCGCGACCGCTCATTCTTCCAGATAATACAACGGTAACGCTGAGAGTTAACGGAAGAGAAGACCAATTTTTAATGTCATTAGATTCTAGGATTGTGACACTTTCTAATGCTACTACAGTAACCGTTAAAAAAGCGAATTTTGTCATAAAAATGGTAGAATTGTTGGATGAAACATTTCTAGAGACACTCCGAAAAAAATTACTTTGGGGCGAAGATCGTCGTAACTAAAGCACGATGATACAATAATTACCTGCAAAAACTGTTTTCTGTAAGACTATTTGTGTCAAATTATTGTGCACAAATCAGAATTGTTATATTTGCAAACTTTGAAAAGTATATGAGGTGTTTTTTTCTACTTTTTTTATTCGTTTTTGTCACCGAAAATGTTGATGCTCAAATTTATGAGATTGGTATATTTGCAGGCGGAAGTAATTTTATAGGCGATATTGGTGCAACAGATTATATCGCTCCAAATCAGCTGGCATTAGGTGTGCTTGCTAAATGGAATCGAAGTCCAAGGCACTCTTTTAGAGCTTCAGTCATTTTTTCAGATTTAGAAGGCATTGATGCAAAATCTGATGATCCAAGACGACTAGAACGTGGTTACGAGTTTAATACCGATATACTTGAAATTTCACTAGGTATGGAATTTACATTTATAGAATTCGATCTTCATACAATAGGAAGCAAAGGAACACCGTATTTGTACTCAGGTATGACGCTTACGCATCACGATAATTATTATTATTTATCAAATGGTGAGCGTGTATCAGAAAATACATCGAGTTGGGCTTTTGGAATTCCTATGGTATTAGGCTATAAAACAAACATATCTAATCAAATGATCTTAGCAGCAGAAGTAGGAGCGCGTTATACGTTTTCTGATGAATTGGATGGAAGCATGCCAGATTCTGAAGACAGAGAAGCTTTAAGTTTTGGAAATACTAATAATAACGATTGGTATATGTTTACAGGAATTACATTAACTTACACCTTTGGTAGACGACCTTGCTATTGCAATTTTTAAATGAGTTTAAAAGAACAAATAAATATTAAGAAACTTCCTGCCCATCTAGCAATTATAATGGATGGTAACGGTCGTTGGGCAAAACAACAAGGCTTATTGCGCGTTGTTGGCCATGAAAACGGAACCAAATCCGTTAGGCAAACCGTTGAGGCAAGTGCAGAGTTAGGAATTAAAAACCTAACGCTTTACGCATTTTCTACTGAAAACTGGAACAGACCAAAACTAGAAGTTCAAACCTTAATGAAGCTTTTAGTAAAGTCCTTAAAGAAGGAAATGAAAACATTTGAGGACAATAATATTAAATTGTGTGCCATTGGAAATTTAAACGATTTACCAAAAAATGCACATAAGGAACTTTTAGATGTAATTGAAAAAACTAAGGACAATACAAATATGACATTAACTTTGGCGTTGAGCTATGGTTCTCGTGAAGAAATTGTTAATGTTATTAAAGAATTATCAGTTAAAGTTAAAAATAATATAATTTCTACTGAAAGTATTGATGAATCAATTATAAATAAGCATCTTTACACGCAAAATTTACCAGACGTTGACCTTCTTATTCGCACAAGCGGAGAGCAACGTATTAGTAATTTTTTGCTATGGCAAATAGCCTACGCAGAACTATATTTTACAGATGTTTTATGGCCAGATTTCACAAAGGAAAATCTATATGAGGCGCTCATAAACTATCAAAACAGAGAACGAAGATTTGGAAAAACAAGCGAACAACTTACCTAAAACTGCACTATTGAAATCATATTTTAAATTTTTTAGTGTTGTATTCCTTTTTACAATTTCATTTAACAGTTTTGCTCAAGTAGAGGGCGGAGAAACCTATTTGATTAAGGAAATTTCTGTAACCGGAAACACTAATTTTAGTGAACAAACTATTATTGCCTATTCTAAGCTTAGAAAAGATGAAGAGATTCAGGTAGGAGGTGAAAAAATTGCCAACGCCGTAAAAACATTATGGAAATCTAATCTATTTAGTAGTATAGATGTCTATGTTGTTAATATTGATGGTAATACTGCAGATTTAGAAATTCATCTTAGTGATTTGCCAGAGCTTAAAGACCTTACAATAGAAGGTGTTAAAAAAGGAAAGAAGGACGAGATTATTGATGAGAATAAACTAAAACCTGGTCAGAAAGTAACCGAAAATCTAATTGCTACAACAAAAAATTACCTTACTAGCAAGTATAGAAAAAAAGGGTTTTTAAATACAGATGTTAGAATTAGTACGTCAGAAGTCATTGACTCGGTAGAAAAGGAGCGTGTTGATATGCGTATTCTTATAGATAAAGGCGAGAAAGTAAAAATTAAGAGCATTAACTTCGAAGGCAATGAAATAATGTCAGACAAAAAGCTTCGTAAAGCAATGAAAAACACGAAGCAAAAGAAGTTTATTAGATTCTTAAAACGTTCTAAATATATTGAAGATGATTTTAGAGAGGATTTAGTCAGCGTTGTAGACTACTATAAAGAAAATGGTTATAGAGATGCGAGAATTATTTCAGACTCTATTTCATATTTAAATGAAAAAAATATTAGCCTGGACATTAAGGTTGAAGAAGGTGAAAAATACACCTTTGGAAAGATTTCATTTATAGGAAACACTATTTACTCAGATCGACAGCTATCTAATTTATTAGGTATAAAAGAAGGGGATACTTATAATGGTGTAGAATTACGAGAACGTATTGCGGATGAAACTAATCCAGATGCAAACGACATCACCAATGCTTATCAAAATTTTGGATACATGTTCTCTACTATCAATCCAGTTGAAGTAAGTGCAGAAGGTAATGTTATAGATATGGAAATTCGTATCTCTGAAGGTAAGCCTGCTTATTTTAATCATGTTACTGTAGTAGGTAATGATGTTACTAATGACCACGTTATTTACAGAGAGCTTAGAACACGACCAGGAGAATTATACAGAAAAGCTGATATTATTAGAACGATTAGAGAACTTGGGCAATTAGGTTATTTTGATGCACAACAAATTGTACCAGACATTAAAAACCCTAATCCTGTAGATGGAACTCTAGATGTAGAATATTCTTTAGTAGAGCAAGGCTCTAGCCAAATACAGCTGCAAGGTGGTTATGGTGGAGGTGGCTTTATTGGTACTTTAGGCTTGTCCTTTAACAACTTTGCTATTAAAGATATTTTTAAGAAAGATGCTTACAAACCAGTGCCTAGAGGTGATGGCCAAAGTTTAGCCTTAAGACTGCAGGCAAGTCAGTTTTTCCAAACTTATAGTTTTTCATTTAGCGAACCTTGGTATGGAGGTAAAAAACCATTTCAGTTGTCGTCTTCAATTTCGCACTCAAGACAGTTTTTATACGATAATACAACAGGAAGAGCAGATAAGAGCAAGAGCTTTAATATTACAGGTTTAACTTTAGGAGTATCTACTAGATTATCAGAACCAGATGACTACTTTATGTTGTCGCAGGCCATTAGTTACCAGCATTATGATTTACAAAATTATAACACAGGTTTATTTACCTTTGGTGATGGAACATCAAATAACTTATCTTACACGGTAGGTTTAAGTAGAAGTGACCTTAGTGTAGACCCTATTTACCCAACAGGAGGATCTAATTTCTCTGTTTCGGCGAAGTTTTCATTCCCATATTCATTAGTTAACGGTGTAGATTACAAAGCTCTAAAAGAAGATAGAGAAGATCAAAATGAAATAATAAGTGATTATCGAGCTAATCAAAACCCAACACTTCAAGAGACAGCGGCTTTTAACGATGCAAATGCTAGAGTGTCAGAGATTGATCAACAGCGCTTTAATTGGTTAGAGTTTTATAAAATTAAATTTAAAGCAGATTGGTACCAATCACTAACTAAAAAACTAGTGTTACGTCCTAGTATGGAATTTGGATTCCTTGGAGCTTATAATAATGATAGAGGCGTTATTCCTTTTGAAAGGTTCTTTGTTGGTGGCGATGGTTTAGCAAACTATTCATTAGACGGAAGGGAAGTTGTTCAGTTGCGTGGTTATCCTAACCAATCATTATCGTCTCAAGATGGTGGTTCTATTTATAGTAAATTTTCACTAGAGTTACGCTATCCAATCACATTAGGTGCACAGGCTAAAATATATGCACTTTCATTTTTAGAAGCAGGTACATCTGTAAATGACTTTAAGGATTTTGATCCATTTAAGCTTAATAGATCTGCTGGTTTTGGACTTAGAATCTTTATGCCAGCCTTTGGTTTACTTGGTATAGACTTTGGTCATGCGTTTGATAATTTACCAGATGGAACAGCTCCTAAGAAATGGGAGACGCACTTCATAATTGGACAACAATTTTAAGTTTGGCACGATATTTTCTAATTGCTTAATAACGATTTCATCATGTTGTTAAAATTTTTAATGATATATTTCGTTAAATTTGAAGATTGGTAACACAAAATGATAACACATTGAGTTTTACACAAAAAATGTCTCAAAACATGAAAACAATAATGATGAAATTTAAAGTTCTTTTTTTACTAACAATAATTGGTCTTGCAACCTGTAGTGTAAGTGCACAACGTGGAGTTAGAATTGGTTACATTGATACGGAGTACATCTTACAAAATGTACCTGAGTATACAGAAGCATCTGCTCAATTAGATCAGAAAGTGCAACAATGGAAATCTGAAATTGAAACGAAACTAAATGCCATCGAACAAAAAAAGAAAGAGCTAGATAACGAAAGCGTTCTTTTAACAAAAGAATTATACGATGAGCGTTATGAGGATATCACTTTTGAAGAAGCTGAAATTTTAGATTATCAGCAAAAGCGTTTTGGGCCAGAAGGAGATTTAATGATTCAAAAACGTCAGTTAATAGAGCCAATACAAGATCAAATTTTTGCAGCTGTACAAGAAATTGCAGAAACTAAAAAGTACGATTTTGTTTTTGATAAATCAGCAGACGTTGTAATGCTGTATTCCGCTGAGCGTTATGATATGAGCGAACAAGTGTTAAGAACCATAACAAGAACCTCTAAACGAACACAAGCAAAAAACAAGAAGGAACGTCAGGAATTAGAAGACGAAGAAGTTGTGCCAGTTGTAGATTCAGATAAAGATGCGCGTCAACAAGCATTAGAAGAGCGTAAGGCAAATCGTGAAAAGGAATTGGCAGAAAAGCGAGCAGAACGTGAGAGAGCTGCAGAAGAGAGAAAAGCGGCTTTAGAGGCTTCACGAGAAGCTAAGAAGAAGGAAGCAGAAGAACGTCGTCAAAAAGTAATTGATGAAAGAAAAGCGAGATCAGAAGCTACTTCTGATGACACAGAAACAGTTGTTGAAAGCAAAACAGACAGTACAGCAAAAGCTGGAACAGTTAAAAAAATAGATAGTATAAAAGTTGAAGGCACAGTTAAAAAGGATTCAATTAATTCTAAAACGCCTAAAACAGCAGCAGAAATTGCGGCAGCCGAACGCGCTAAAAAATTGAAAGATAGAGAAGCGCGCCAAAAAGCATTAGAGGAAAGAAAACAAAAAATAATAGAACAACGAAAAAAAGCACGTGAAGAGCGTGAAGCACGAGTAAGAAGAAACGATTCTATAGCAAAAGCTAAGAAAAACGAAGACAATAATTAACAATTTATAACACGTAATACAATTAAAATCAAATGAAATCAAAGATTCACGAAAACAGAAAATTAAATAGATTGGACATGAGTAAACATTTCAAAACTTTATTATTTGCAGCAGTACTTTTTATTGGAGCTACAAGTTTTACAACAGCACAAAGTAACGTTGCCCATATAAACAAGCAAGAATTAATAAAAGCAATGCCTGCTTATGCGCAAGCTCAATCTGAAATTGAGAAACTGAGTCAAACGTATCAAGCAACAATTCAAACGTCACTAAAAGAATTAGACGTTAAATTAAAGCAATACAATTCTGAAGCTGAAACACAGTCTGAGCAGACTAATATGGATCGTATGACAGAAGTAGAAGGTATCAAACAAAGTTTAGGTGAGTACCAGCAACAAGCACAGAAAGATTTACAAGAAAAAGAATTTAACCTTTTAAAGCCAATTGTTGAAAAAGCAGATAACGCTATTAAAGCAGTAGCTAAAGCTCAAGGTATTCAGTATGTTGTAGATTCTGCAATGCTAATTGTAGCAGATGGTAAGGATCTTATGGCAGACGTTAAAAAGCAATTAGGATTGTAATAATTCTAAATTAACAAAATATATAAAAAAAGTCGCTTATTGTTAAGCGACTTTTTATTTTTGTAGTAATGTGTAATAGACCAATTGGCATATTTGACTCTGGAATTGGAGGTACTTCTATCTTTAAGGAGATTCATGAGCTATTACCAAATGAAAGTTGTATCTATTTAGCGGATAGCAAAAATGCACCTTATGGTAACAAGTCTACAGATGACATCGTTCAGTTAAGTATTAAGAATACTGAATATCTTATTAGTAAAGGGAGTAAAATTATTGTTATCGCTTGTAATACAGCAACGACAAATGCCATAACTTACTTAAGAGCCAATTATAATGTTCCATTTATAGGTATAGAACCAGCCATAAAACCAGCAGCTTTAAACACACAGACAAAGGTTATTGGTATTTTAGCAACTAAAGGAACGTTAAGCAGCGAGCTATTTCATAAGGCTTCAGATTTGTATTCTAAGAATATAAAAATTATAGAACAGGTAGGTGAAGGTATTGTGCCTTTAATTGAAAAGGGGCAATTAGATTCTGAAGCCATGCAAATGTATTTAGAAACCTATTTAGAACCTATGTTAAAGCAAGATATAGATTATTTGGTTCTAGGTTGCACGCATTATCCTTACCTCATTCCTAGGCTAACTAAAATGCTTCCAGATCATGTAAAAATTATTGATTCTGGTAGAGCAGTGGCAAAACAGACGCAAACCGTATTGTCTCAACTAGATGTTCTAAATGATTCAACTGAACAACCAAGTATTCAGTTATTTTCAAACGGTGATATTTCAGTACTAAATTCAATTTTAGATTATAAATTTGATGTGGCTTATTTAGATTTTTAGTAAGGTTTTCATTTAATGCCCTACTAACCTAAGTATGAAATTACTATTTATTTATAATGCTAACTCAGGCAAATTAAATGCCTTGTTTGATGCAGGTCATAAACTTATGAGTCCTTCAACCTATAAATGTTCATTGTGCGCATTAACGCATAACACGTTTTCAGAAAATCGTAGTTGGAAGGAGTTTAGAGCAGAAAGTAATCTTGATATGGAATTTTATCACAAGGATGAGTTTGAAACAAAATTTCCTAATGTAAACATGACCTATCCTGCTATTTTAAAACACGAGGCACAGCAAATTTCAACAGTTTTAAATGCTGATGTTTTAAATAAAATATCAAATGTTGAAGACTTAATAGTACGCTTGAAACTTCAACTTTAAAATGATACCATTTAGTCGTTATTCCTTAAACCAACTGGAATATTCAACATAATTATTAGCAATTCTATCAATCTCGCCAGAGATTAACGCCTTACTAATATCTTTTACTTTTTTTGCAGGCACTCCGGCATAAATACTACCAGATTCTACAACTGTATTTTTGGTAACTACAGCACCAGCAGCGATTATACTATTGCTTTCTATCACGCAGTCGTCCATAATAATGCTTCCCATACCAACGAGTACATTATCTTTAATGGTACAACCATGCACAATGGCATTATGGCCAATAGAAACGTTATTACCAATGGTTGTAGGTGATTTTAGATAGGTCGCATGAATGACCGCTCCATCTTGAATATTCACCTTGTTGCCCATTTTTATAAAATGTACATCTCCTCTAATTACAGCATTAAACCAAATACTACATTGTTCGCCTATAGTAACATCTCCTAATATAGTTGCATTTTCTGCGATAAAACAATCCTCTGGAATGTGTGGTTGCTTTCCTCTTACTGATTTAATTATTGGCATAATTTATTTTTTAATATGTTCTGTTTGGTTTTAAAACCTTCAAGATAAAATGAAAATTTGAAGTAATCAGAATTTATGGTATAAAAAAAGAGCAGCACAAGTGCTACTCTTTTAGTATTTTGGTATATAAAAAGTATCTATATATCTTCAGCGTCTCTTAAACCTTGAATATATTCAGCTTTCTGAATTTCTCTTCTTCTTTTTACAGAAGGTTTTGTAAAATAACGTGATTCTCTCAAGTTTTGCATAATCTGCACATTTCTGTGTTTACGCTTGTAACGCTTAAGTGCACGTTCTATATTTTCTCCTTCTTTGATTTCGATTTTAATCATTATCGATAATATTTTTGTTAACTAATTCTTGCAAATGGTCGGCAAATATATGCTAACTATTTGAAAATAAAAAATTAATTCAAGGTTTTAGAATAATATTTTTCATTGGTGTCTGAAAAATGACAAAAGACCACTTCGCTTTTAGAACCAGGAACAAAGATTTAACTCTTGCTAACGAACAAAACGCAGTTTTTTAAAAGAGAATTTATGCTCTATTGTTAGCTTTAAAATTTAATCTAATGACTAAAACTTAAAGTCCACCTGTTGAACGTACAACTGACCAAGTCTTAATTCTTGTATCTAAAAGCGTAGCGGTCTAACCGTCTTTTTTATTATCCTAAATATGTCTTTAAAATCTTACTCTTACTTGCGTGTCTTAATCTTCTAATCCCTTTTTCTCTAATTTGTCTAACACGCTCACGTGTTAAATCGTAGATACTTCCAATTTCTTCAAGTGTCATTGGTGGTTGGTCGCCAATTCCGAAATTTAAACGAATAACATCACTTTCCTTTTGAGTCAAGGTTTCAAGTGCACGCTCTACTTCTGTATTTAAAGACTCTTTCATTAACTCTTTATCTGGTCTTGGTGATTCACCAGAACTTACCACATCGTACAAACTAAAAGTCTCACCATCTTTTAATGGAGCATCCATAGAAAGGTGACGACCAGAGTTTTTCATAGATTGTTTTACCTCACGAACACTTATATCTAGTTCGCCAGCAATTTCATCTGCGTTTGGCGGTCGTTGATTAACTTGCTCTAAATGAGAAAATGCTTTATTAATCTTATTAATAGTACCAATCTTATTTAATGGTAACCTTACAATACGCGACTGTTCCGCCAAGGCTTGTAAAATTGCTTGTCTAATCCACCATACAGCATAAGAAATAAACTTAAAACCTCTAGTTTCATCAAAACGTTTTGCGGCTTTAACTAAACCTGCATTTCCTTCATTAATTAAATCTGGTAATTTTAAACCTTGATTTTGATATTGTTTTGCTACCGAAACAACAAACCTTAAGTTGGCTGTTGTTAGTTTATCTAATGCTGCTTGATCACCTTTTCTGATAAGCTGTGCTAATTCCACTTCCTCATCTGCGGTAATCAACGGAATTTTACTTATATCCTGTAGATATTTATCTAATGATTTATCCTCTCTGTTGGTTACCTGTTTGGTGATTTTTAACTGCCTCATATATCCTTTTTAAAATTTAGTGAACCTTCAATGTAACCAAATTATTAAGAAAAGCAAATAAATGTGTAATTATTAACATTAATTGGCAAAAAATGATTACTTTTTCAGTTCGTAGATTACATATCGGTTGAATCTGCCTCCTTTTTGTTATTTTTCTTTCCGCCTAAGAGTCCTCCTAAAATATTACCAACACCTTCTTTAATCTTATCCTTATTTTCTTGTTTTGTACTGTCTGCCTCTGTCATTGTAGCCGTAGAGTCTGTTTTAGTAGTGTTATCATTTCCACCAGCTAAACCACTTAATAGGTCTTTAACTTTATCTTTTCCTTGACCAATTAATTTTTGTTTTTCAATTTCAATTAATTGTTTTGTTAGGTTAGTGACACCACTCGTTAAATCTGTTTTAATATTTGGACTAGCAAATGTGCCACCAATATTCGCAGTTACAGGTACGGTTAGATTATTTACCTCATTATCATCAATCTTGCCAATTAAACGATTCACTTCACTTCCTAAATACTTAGCAGGTACTTGTAAAACGGCACTGTAATTCATGGTGTTTGAAAAACTGTGAGATCCAGAAACTTCAATAGGAATATCTTTATAATTAAGAGTAAATGGTTTTACAGAAACCTGTCCGTTATCAAAACTTAAATTGGTCTTAACATCTTTTAAATCTAATTGATCGAAGTCTATAAAATCTAATTTACTGTCTAAACTTGTAAGCAAAGGACTATTATTCGCATCAACTTTATTAGTTAGAATTTCAGCTAAAGCACTACCAGACATTGTTGTTAAATCTGGCGAAAAACTTTCGTCTAAAAATCCACTGACATCAATGGTAGAGTTTAGTTTTCCTTGCAATATTTTAGCTATTGGTGCTAAGGCTTTCAACATTTCTAAATCATTAAACGATTGTGAAATGTCGAAGTTTTGCATGCCTAACTTCACATCAAAAGCTGGTTTGTCTGATTTCGTAGACACATTACCATTAATTCCTAATTGACCATTAAAAATATCTGTGGTCATGTTTTTTAGATTCGCATTTTGGTCTTTAATAATGAGTTGTCCTTTTACATTCTTTAAATTTAAATTATCATAAACAACCGTATTTGCATGGGCTGTGATGGTACAATCTAAAAAATCTGGAATTTTGAGTGATTCAGCATCAGACGTTGTTTTGTTCGATGTTTCTGTTGCCGTTTCATCTTCAACCATAAAATCTGAAAGCGCAAACCTATTGGAATTTAAATTAAAATTACCTTCAAGCTTTTTGTCACTTAATAAAAATCCTAATAAGTTATTAATACTTCCTGTTGCTGAAAAATCACTTGTTCCTGTTAATGCATCAAAACTATTTAAGCTAACCGTTCCTGGTTTAAACGTTAAATTGGCTTTGTTAATTTGAATAGGATTCACAATATCTTCAGACGAAAATATAAAGTCGGAAATAGAAACACTACCGACATTTTTTATGCGTTGATAAGCATTGGTTTCAATGGCGTTCATGTCAAAAGAGGTATCTATATTTCCTTTTAAAATACCACTCAATTCGTTTTCTAACTCAACAGGATACGCTTTTGTAATATTCGCCAAATTTAAAACACCATCTAATTTGGCTGCAACCAACATGTTTTTGGTGAGGTTTTTTATTGAAGCTTCAGACTTAAAAACATCCTCATCTACTTGAAAATTCAATTTATTGATGTTAACAAAGGTATCATCTACATTTCCTGTAGTGTTTTTTACTGAGGCATCAATTGAAATATTTCGAACACTTTTTGGAAGGTCAGGAAACTTGAAGGATGCATTATCTGAATTTAGATTAATATCTAAAGTTGGTATAGTGTCATCTGAGACTAATCCTTTAACAATTCCGTTAACGGTAAAGTTTCCTGTGGTATTGACGTTCTCAACATTTTTAGCATACGTTTTTGGAATAATGGCTAAAAAATCTTTGAATGACGCTTCTGGATTCTTAAAACTGATATCAATTTGTTGTCCTGCTTCAACAAGTTGCACAAAACCTTCAAACTCTAAAGGCAAAGCATTGATGTAGCCTGTGTTCTCTCTAAATGTATATTTCTGTTGCTCTAAGTCGAGGTCAATAAGCGCATCTAATTTAATGCTGTTGTTGCTTAAGTATTCTGTACTGTCCATTGCAAACGTAATATTTGCTTCTGTATTTGTATCTAATTCCGATTTTCCACCAGAGAAAATACCTGTTCCATTATGGTTAATTTCGCTAAGATAAAAGGTGATGTTAGAGGTGTCATCTATATAAGTAAATGCACTATTGTTAAGCTCGTAGTTATCAATATCAAAGCTAAAACCACTAGAATTTTCTGTGTCTGTAGGTGTGGTTTCAGATTCACTTTCTTTAACAATATCGTAATTAACAGCACCTGTTTTGTTAGTTTTTAGGACTAAAAGCAGTTCATTGGCAATTATTTCATTGACTTCAAGAGGTTCTTCGGTACCTTGTAATAATTGCATAACACCCATTTCAAAAGACAGTGACTTTGCGGTTGCTAAAGTTTCGCCTTCAAAAGGAGCACGATTAGTTATTTTTAAATTATCGACGCTAATTTCGGCTTTAGGAAAACTACTGATAAGACTTAAGCTAATATCATCGAAAGATAAGTTGGCATTCAAGTTTTCATCTGCATAATTCTGAACAATAGTATCTACTTTAGATTCTAAAACAAATGGAATGGCAATAAGAATCGCAATAAATATGAGTAAAACGATTCCGATAATTTTTAAAAATTTCTTCATAAGGTGTATTATTGTTTTTAAAACTGTGTCTTTTTATATATACGCAAAATTCTGTATAAAAGTTGCTAATATCAATAAGTTTAAGAAGATTTTAGTGTTTTGCTTAGTGGTTAAAGTAAATTTATTTCCTCATTTAGTTTTAACTTGAAGCGTTTCCTAAATAGATACACGCCAAGGTATAAAAACGGTGTATCTAATAATGCGACTAAAACCTTAAAAGCAAAGCCGCTTACGAGCAGGCCTGCGAAGTTTTTCCAATCTATAATGCCGAAGGTACACAGCAAAAACAGAATTGTAAAGGTGTCTATAAATTGAGACAACCAAGTTGAAAAATTATTTCGTAACCATAGATGTTTGCCTTTAGTTAGTCGTTTCCAGAAATGATAAATTTGAATATCTACAAACTGCGCAAATAAATACGTTACCATACTGGCAAAAACAGCAAGAGCCGTGTTTCCAAATACTTTGTTAAATAGGGTGTCATCGACGTAAGACCATTCTGTAGCAGGAACGCTTGAAGCGGTATAGATAATTAGAAGTGAAAATAATGAAGCGAAAATGCCCACAATCACAATGTCGTTTGCACGCTTTTTTCCATAAATCTCACTGATTAAATCTGTAATTAAAAAGGTGATTGGATACGGTAAAATACCAACCGAAATCTCAAATAGTTTAGATCCAAAAAATTCAACTTCAAAAGGATGCCAATAAAAGAATTTTTGAAAAATTAAGTTAGAAACAACAAGCGATGTTATAAAAAGACCACCAAGGATGAGGTAAATGCGTTGCGCGAGTAATTTGTCTTTTAATGGCATATTTGGGAGTTGGTAGTTTGTTTTGTGTAAATATAAGGGATAATTCTGAGGGAAGACGGAAGAAAAAGTCCGAAGACAGAGGCGGACTGTGAGATGTTGGTTTGAAGAAAGTGGTATGAAGTTTAATGCTCTCAAACATACTAAGTCGTAAAGAAAAAACATGTAAGTTAACTGATGTTGAGTTGTTTGTTGTTAAGCTGTAGGTTCTGGAAAGAAGTTTTAACGGTCTTTTAATCTGTTCTATGTGGAAAATATTTTGGTACTAATATTTTTTACGGCTTGAGATGCAATTTTATTTTTGGATAATTACTGTTTGTCTGCTAGTTCGACTTAAGTCTTCATTCTTGGTTCTAACAGCCAAGCGGTCTTATATCTTTTTTAAACATTTATCAACAAGACGAGCATATCATTAGCATAATAGATTTTGTTTTAGTTATTTTTGAAGTTTCAATGAAGCCAACCAAAACCATTCACATAGCATTAGGAAGTAACAAAGGGCACAAATTGCAATATTTGCAATCTGCTGTAGATGCTATTTTTGAACGTATTGGTGCTGTTAAGAAGATTTCTAAAGTTTATAAAACGCCAGCTTTGGGATTTGAAGGTGACGACTTTTTTAATGCTTGTGTAAAGGTTGAAACTGAATTGAAGCCAAAAAAGGTTTTAAAAGAATTACAAACTATTGAGTCGGATTTAGGACGAAAAACCAAAACGACAAAAGGCTATGAATCTCGAGAAATAGATTTAGATATTTTGTTTTTTGAAGATGAAGTAATTGAAGAGAAAACATTGATAATTCCGCATCCTCGACTTCAAAACAGGAAGTTTGTTTTACAACCGTTGGTAGATATTGCAAAAGATGTTGAGCATCCACTATTAAAAACATCCATTGAAGACTTATTATTAGAATGTAAAGACGATTCGGAAATAGAACCGGTTAATATTTGGCTTAAAAACCCGAAAAAAGCCTACACGTTTAACAATTATAATTACATCGCTTTAGAAGGTAATATTGGTGCAGGAAAAACGAGTTTGGCAAATAAGATTTCTAATGATTTTAATGCGAAATTAATTTTAGAGCGTTTTGCAGACAATCCGTTTTTACCAAAATTCTATAAGGAACCAGAACGTTATGCCTTTACTTTAGAAATGTCTTTTTTAGCGGATCGTTACCAACAAATTAGTGACGATTTATCGCAACTGGATTTGTTTAAGGATTTTATGGTGAGTGATTATGACGTGTTTAAATCGTTAATATTCTCAAAAATAACCTTGCCAGAAGACGAGTTTAGGTTGTACAGAAAGCTTTTTTACCAAGTATATAAAGATATTGCCAAACCAGATTTATACGTGTATCTCTATCAAAACACAGAAAGACTTCAGGCAAATATTAAAAAACGAGGTCGTAATTACGAAAAAGACATAAAAGACGATTACCTCGAAAAAATAAATGCAGGCTATCTTGAGTTCTTAAAAAGCCAACAAGACATGAATGTTAAGATTATTGATATTTCGGATCGGGATTTTGTGAAGTCTCGTGAGGATTATTTGTGGTTGTTGAGTCAGATAAATGAGTCCTGAGATGTTTGTATACGATAGGCAGTACTTATAAGTCATTAGTTTTGTCATTTCGAGCGAAGCCGAGAAATCTCATTATTCTAATCTAGAAAAGATTTTAGTCTGTTTACATTCGTATAATTTAGTGAAATTCCTGTCAAACATTCTCTGTGAATCTCTGTGTTTACGCAGTGAAACTTCGTGTAATAGTTTCCAAAAGCTTAGTCACAATAATCCCTTTTTCATCTTCAGGAACAATTTCACTTAAGGTTTTTACAGCTTTAACTTCTAAATTAAAAGGCGTTTCCAACACATTAACACCACTCTTTTTTTTAATTCTAATCCCTTGACCAGAAATAATGTCAATATTCGGTTTAAAATTCTCAACAGGTAAATGTTCAGTAAGAATTACATATTTATAGTTCTTTAGTTTTCTAACAATTTTTTCAATTTCAGGATTCGATAAATGTTGTAAAACCTGTCTTAAAATCACACAATCTGCTTTTGGTAAGTCATCTTCCACAATATCTAAAGAAAGGAACTCTAAATTGTCAGCTTTGAACATTTTTTTGTTGCGTTCAATCAGGTTCTCAACAATATCAATTGCCATATACCTTTTAGTGTATTTGGTCAATTGTTTACCTATATTAAAATCGCCACAACCCAAATCGCAAACCGTCAGAGAATTATTATGAGATTTTAAAAAAGTAATAACACTATTTAAATAAGGTTCAACAATTTTAGCATTATGAGATCCAGAGCCAGAGTAGAAGTCAAAGTCTTTTCCGCCCCAAAGATGCATGTCGTAAACTTGTTGCATGGCGTCTTTTGTTGGCCAAGGTTTTTTCATTGAATTCAAATTATGATTTGTCCTTTTTGTCATTCCGAGCTTGCCGAGGAATCTAATTAAAAATATGTGAAAGTTAAAGTTGAGATTTCTCGGCAAGCTCGAAATGACATACATTGGTCTAACGTCTAACATCTATTTTAGAAAACACATCCCAAACCACAACACCACAACTCACCGAAATATTTAATGAATGTTTAGTCCCAAACTGCGGAATTTCAATCACCACATCACTAGCATCCACCACACCTTGAGCCACACCTTTAACTTCATTACCAAAAACAAAGGCATATTTTTCATTCGGTTGCGGTTGAAAGTCGTTGAGCATGGTTGCGCTTTCCGCCTGTTCAATAGAACAAATAGTAGTGTTTTTAGCCTTTAATTTTTCGACAATATCTAAGGTGTTTTTCGCATATTCCCAATCAACGGTTTCGGTACTTCCCAAAGCGGTTTTTCTTATATCGTTGTGAGGTGGAGTTGCTGTAATTCCACAGAGATAAATCTTTTCGATTAGGAAGGCATCACTTGTTCTAAATACAGAGCCAATATTATTTAGGCTTCTTATATTATCTAAAACAATAATAATGGGCGATTTTTCAGCTTTTTTAAATTCTGAAACTTCTAATCTATCTAATTCTTCGTTTTTTAGTTTGCGCATGTTCATTGCTTAGGAGACCTTGCAGGTTTTTAAAACCTTGCAGGTCTAAAATGTTAATTTGTAAATAATTTTCACTCGTAAAATGTTCTCAAGTGTATTCGTTCTGTTTAGTGTGAAGTTTCTACTTAAAGTTCAATTTCAAAAAGACCTGCTAGGTTTTAAAAACCTGCTAGGTCGAGTAACGTTATCAACATCTGTAAATAACTTATAGTTCTACGGCTTCAATAACCCTCAAAATATAAGTAAATTTGTAATCTCGCTAATTATTGAGACAAAAATATAACTTAAAACCAGATTTCCATTGGCTAAAAAGGCAAAAAAAGTAACACCATTAATGAAGCAGTATAATGCCATCAAGGTTAAATATCCTGATGCCTTATTGTTGTTTCGTGTTGGCGATTTTTACGAAACTTTTGGTACCGATGCTGTAAAGGCCTCTAAAATTTTAGATATCATTCTTACCAAACGCGGAGCTGGAAGTGATAGCGAAACGGAATTGGCTGGTTTTCCGCATCATTCCTTAAATACCTACTTGCCAAAACTGGTAAGGGCAGGTGAACGCGTTGCTATTTGCGACCAGTTAGAGGATCCAAAGCAAACTAAAACCATTGTAAAACGTGGTGTCACAGAATTGGTAACACCAGGAGTGGCTTTTAATGATGATATTCTACATTCAAAATCTAACAACTTTTTAGCGTCTGTTTATTTTGAAAAACAACGCATTGGAGTATCGTTTTTAGATATTTCAACTGGCGAATTTTTAACCTCCCAAGGGAATGCAGAGTATATTGATAAGTTGCTTCAGAATTTTAATCCGAGCGAGGTTTTAATTTCAAAACAAAGTCGAAAGGTGTTTTCTGAAACCTTCGGAAATGATTTTCATACCTTTTATTTGGAAGATTGGGTATTTCAAGCCGATTATGCGCATGAAACCTTAACCAAACATTTCAATACCAAAACGCTAAAAGGCTTCGGAATTGAAGATTTGTATGAAGGAATTATTGCTTCAGGTGTTGTATTGCATTATTTAGGGGAAACGCGTCATAATAAGTTGGAGCATATTGCAACAATTTCAAGAATTGCCACCGACGATTATGTGTGGATGGATAAATTCACGATTCGGAATTTAGAACTTTACAATTCCACCAATGCCAATGCTGTAACGTTAATTAATGTCATTGACAAAACCATTTCAGCAATGGGAGGACGAACGCTGAAACGTTGGTTAGCGCTACCTTTAAAGCATGCCGAAAAAATAAAACAACGTCACGAAGTCGTAAAATACCTATTGGAAAATGAATCGGTGCTTCAAAAGATTCAAGGGCAAATAAAACATATTGGAGATATAGAGCGTCTCATTTCAAAAATAGCCACGACTAAAGTGAGTCCTCGCGAAGTGATTCAGCTTAAAAACTCTTTGGAAGCCATTGTGCCTATAAAGTCAGTCGCTGAATCGTGCGAGAATGACGCTCTAAAAGTATTAGGCGATAATTTACATCGCTGTGATTTATTGCGTGAAAAAATAAAGGAAACCTTAAACGAAGAGGCACCAGTTAATGTCTTAAAAGGACATACGATTGCCAATGGGTTTTCGGAAGAATTGGATGAACTACGTGGTTTGTCACAATCTGGAAAAACCTATTTAGACAACATGCTAAAGCGCGAAAGTGAGCGTACAGGCATCACATCGTTAAAAATTGCGTCTAATAACGTTTTTGGTTATTATATTGAAGTTCGGAATTCACATAAAGATAAAGTTCCAGAAGAATGGATACGTAAGCAAACCTTGGTCAATGCAGAACGTTACATTACCGAAGAACTTAAAGAATACGAAGCTAAAATCCTAGGGGCAGAAGAGCGCATTTTAGTAATTGAACAACAATTATTTTCGGAATTAGTCACTTGGATGCATCAATTTATTGTGTCGGTACAACAAAATGCACAACTGATTGGTCAACTAGATTGTTTATGTGGTTTTGCGAGTTTGGCAAAATCTAATAAATACGTGTATCCTCAGATTGATAATAGTTTCGATTTGGAAATCAAAGATGGTCGTCACCCTGTGATTGAACAGCAATTGCCAATTGGAGAGCCTTATATTGCTAACGATTTATTTTTAGACAGAGAATCGCAACAAATTATTATGATTACTGGTCCGAATATGTCTGGTAAATCGGCAATTCTGAGACAGACAGCCTTAATAGTATTGTTAGCACAAATTGGAAGTTTTGTGCCGGCTGAAGAAGCACGAATTGGCTTGGTCGATAAGATTTTTACGAGAGTAGGAGCAAGTGATAATATTTCGATGGGAGAATCGACCTTCATGGTGGAGATGAATGAAACAGCTTCAATTCTAAATAATATTTCAGACCGCAGTTTGGTGTTGTTAGATGAAATAGGAAGAGGAACCAGTACCTATGATGGGATTTCTATCGCTTGGGCCATTAGTGAATATTTGCACGAGCATCCATCAAAACCAAAAACATTGTTTGCAACGCATTATCATGAGTTGAATGAAATGACGGAAACCTTCAACCGGATTAAAAACTTTAACGTCGCTGTAAAAGAATTAAAGGACAATGTGCTTTTTGTAAGAAAACTAGTTGAAGGCGGAAGCGAACACAGTTTTGGTATTCATGTGGCTAAAATGGCAGGAATGCCACAGCAAGTTATTCGTCGTGCGAATAAAATTTTATCAAAATTAGAGAGATCACATTCTAGCGAAGAGTTAACAGATAAAGTAAAAAGCTTGAAAGATGATTTGCAATTAAGCTTTTTTAATCTCGATGATCCGCTTTTAGAAGATATTAAAGATGAAATTTTACACACAGACATTGATACATTAACTCCGGTTGAAGCCTTGATGAAACTCAATGAAATTAAGCGAATGTTGGTTAAGAAAAAGCAGGCTTAAAAAAAATTTAGACCATTTCTCTGTTAGAAACAAGATTATAGACTAATTGTTCTTAATAGATAAAGTGAATTGGTTTGATTGTTCTATTTGTTGTTTAATTGTTCAAAACGAGCAAAGTAGCTTAACTTTTGAAGCTTTAGAAATCTAATAATTATGACATCTTAAATGAATGTATTTTATTAGAATTGGACGCTGATTAAAATTTTTTAATTTATTTTCAAAAAAGGCTTTGCTTTTAAGATTAAAATTTTAAATTTGCATCCGCTTTTACAGCGAAAATGTTCATAAAAATTGCGAAAGTAGCTCAGGGGTAGAGCATCACCTTGCCAAGGTGGAGGTCGTGGGTTCAAATCCCATCTTTCGCTCGATATAATATACCAATTTTAGTTACTGTCCGTAACTAAATGCTGAAGTGGTGGAATTGGTAGACACGTTGGACTTAAAATCCAATGTCCCTTGGGACGTACGGGTTCAAGTCCCGTCTTCAGTACAGATGAAAAGCCGAAAACGAAAGTTTTCGGCTTTTTTGGTTTAAAAATTGGAGGTTAGCTCGCTTTCCGTCCTGTTTTTAATCAAAAAATACATTCCAAATTATTGGATTGGCTATTCTAAAAATGTTGTAAAGGGGCTCGGCGAAGCCAATTCCTTATGCGTATTTAAATGAAAAGTTAAAACGAATTACAGCTAAAAACACAAAAGCCTTTATCGAAAAATAAAGGCTTTTGTCATTTAGAAAAAATAATTACTCAATATAAATAATCTTTTCGTCCGCATCGATATGATCATCGTACCTAAATGGACGTTTCGCTCCTGTACTTTCTATAATAACCAATGGCAGTAAATCTTTATCTTCACTGAACTGAGATTTAAGCCATTCTCGTGTTGTTATTTTTTTACTGACAGAAACTTCAACTTCCTTATAGTTGGAATCCTGTACTTTTTGTATCCACGATTGAATATCGACCTTTCCAGAGAACAAAGTTGAAGCTGAAATCGAATTAAGGATATTTATACTGCCTCCTTCGCCACTGTGAGGTGATATTGCTACGAATTTTTCAGGAATAAATACAGTGTCATTAATAAGCTGTGATGCCAACATATTAATTTCATTATTGACCGTTAAGGCTATAAATGTTCGGAAATCTTTGGCAACCGCCTCATTCAACGTAGATTCCTCTAAAATATTACCATGAACATAATCAAAGCCTTTACTTTTTGCGTTTTCACAATTGGTTTTGTTAGCATCTATAAAAACCACTTTGTTGTCGTCAGCTAAGTGTTTCCCTAATAACAATGCCAATGGATTGGCACTTAAAAATAGGTATCCTTTTCTCGAGAATTGTTTTACCAATTCGCCTCGTTTTTTTAACCAATTTGTGGACCAGGTTAATAGTACTGGTACAGAAAGTGTGGTTATAATGGCCATAAAAACAAGTATGGAGAATATTTCTTGAGTGATTATACCTTTTTGTAAACCAATACCAGCAATAACTATTTCTACAGCACCACGACCATTCATTCCTGTTCCAACTGCAAAGCCCTCTCGCCAGCCATTACCACTTGGTAAATAGAATAAAATTGTACCAACTATTTTTCCAACAAAGGCGACACCTACTATTAATAGCAAAAGCATTAAGTCTGTTTTAAAAACATCTAAGGTGACATGAAAACCTGCTGTTACGAAGAATATAGGGGCCATAAATCCTATAGAAACGTCGTGAAAAACACGCGTAATGTCTTTAGTTATTTTTTCATGAAAAACACCATCTTTTATAAAAACACCTGCAATAAAGGCTCCTAAAATACCATGAAGTCCTACGAGTTCCGCCAATTCTGAAAGCCCAAAAACGATGAGAAGTAATAATGTAAAATAAGTGGTTCTGTTATCTATGTTTCGACTAGCCATCCATTTGCCAATTCTCGGAAGCACATAAAGCCCGAAACCTGTAGAAAATGCAAAAAACAATATTATTTTACCAGCAATAATTAGTATCTCAGACATGTTTACAGCACCAGCATCAATAAAACTGGAGAGTCCGGCAAAAATAATTAGGGCTAAAGTGTCCGAAATTAACGCACCTGCCATTAACACATAGGCAATTCGTGTGTCTAATAAATCGAGATCAACTAAAATACGACTTTTTGTAGCTAAAGACGTTACTCCAACTGCAATACCTACAAAGAGTCCTGCCATTGTTGTACCACCAGAAAACGTGACCACAAAATAACCTAAAGCAAATGGAACCACAAAACCTCCAACCGCAGCAAGTAGTCCTGCCCATGAGGCTTTACCTAAGTCTTTAAAGTTTATTTCCATACCAATGTATGCCATTAGTAAAATAACACCAGCTTCAGATATAATGTGTAACGTACTAGATAATTCTACTAGACCGAGTAGAGATGGACCGATTATGACACCTATCAATAATTCTCCTAAAATAGCTGGATATCCAATACGTTTAATTAACGCACCAGCACCCCAAGCCGAGAGTAGTACAATGAATAAATTTAAAATGTCGAATCCAACTTCCTCCATAGTGTTGTTTGTTTATTGTGATATGTGTAATTTCCTAAATATCGGATTTTTTTTTTAGAATATATCATCAACATATGTATTTTAGGATTGTTATAACGTTAAATTAAAGCTTTGTAACCGATCAAATTTAACTATACATATTTATAAATTACCACTACACATAGTGCTAAAATCGTTTATTTGCTTATATTTAGAGCCTTAACACAATTGAATTTTGTGTTTATTCTTTAAATCGATTCATCTTCTATAGATTTTAGCTTAAATGAAATTAATTAAAAGTATTCTCTACGTTTTAATGGTTGTTTTTACTATAGCAACTGATGCTCAGGAGATTCCTCCTATTCAAATTTTTACGCCGCAAGACTATGGTGCCGAAGATCAAAATTGGGCAATAGATCAGTCTTTAGATAACTATATTTATGTTACTAATAATAAAGGTTTATTAGAATATAATGGGGCGTCATGGACGCTTTATAATGCTCCGAATTCTGGAATTTTAAGATCAGTTAGAATTGTTGGTGATAAGATTTATACAGGAGGTTACATGGATTTTGGTTTTTGGACCAAAAACGAGCAAGGTAGGTTAGTATATTCCTCTTTAGTTAAACATAAAGATCTCTCGATTAAAGTAGAAGAAGATTTTTGGGGAATTATTAATATTGAAGGTTATGTTTTGTTTCAGTCTTTTGAGAAGATCTATATATACAATATAGCTGAAGACAGTTTTGATATTATACATTCTGATTCACGAATTAATAAAATGTTTAATGTAAATGGATCTATTTATTTTCAAAAAACTGATTTAGGTATTTATAGGATAGAAAATGGTGAACAAACATTAGTGTCTTCTTCAGAAATAATTAAACGTAAAGAGGTAGTTAATATTTTTAAGTCTAATTCTGGATTATTGTTTTTAACTAAAGAAGATGGTTTTTTTGATTTAACGAATGGAGAAATACATCCGTGGAATCAAGATTTAAATAATTTATTAAAAGGGTTTAGTATTTATAGTAGTGCTAGATTAAATGACGAAAGTTTTGTTTTAGGTACAATTGCTAATGGCATGTTACATGTCGATAAAAATGGTAAGCTACTACTGCAAATTAATCAATCCTATGGATTAAGTAATAATACCGTTTTGTCTTTAATGGATGATAGTTTTGGGAATATTTGGCTTGGATTAGATAATGGTATTAATGTTGTTAATTTAAATTCACCTTATAAAGTTTACACGGATAAACAAGGTGTTTTAGGCACAGTGTATGCGTCTGCAAAAACGGATAACTATTTATATTTAGGTACTAACCAGGGGTTATTCTATAAGTTAATTGATACAAATGATCAGTTTAAGTTTATTGAAGGTACAAAAGGTCAGGTTTGGAGCTTGGCAATTGTGCAAAGTACATTGTTTTGTGGTCATGATAAAGGAACGTTTATCATTAATGGCACTCAAGCAAAAAAAATATCCAGTGAAATTGGAACGTGGGGAGTAAAAGAAGTTAAGGGGTTTCCTAATCTTTTAGTTCAAGGTAATTACAAAGGTTTAAATGTTTTAGAACGTGTAGATGATGCCTGGAGGTATAGAAATAAAATTGAAGGTTTTAATACATCTTCAAGATATTTTGAGTTTGTTAATTCAAATGAATTGCTGGTAAATCATGAACATAAAGGTGTTTTTAAAATAAAGGTTGATGCAGATTTTCGTAAGGTTATAGACTATAGTAAATTGCCAATTAGTAAGGGTGACAAGTCGAGCATAGCAACATATAATAATAGAATACTCTATAATTATGAAGAAGGAGTTTTTGGTTATGATAGTACATCCGAAACATTTGTAAAGGATACAGTCCTAAGTAAATTACTTAGTGGCGAAAATTATTTTTCAGGTAAACTTTTAAGCGATAGTAATGGGAAAAAGCTTTGGGGCTTTTCTAAAGATGCTATTATTTATGTTGAGCCAGGGAAATTGTCTAGCGAACCACTAGTTAACTTAGTGCCTATTTCTAGTGAGGTACGTAAAAGTAAAACGGCATTTGAAAATATCCATGACTTGTCTAACAACAATTATTTAATTGGTACAACTGAAGGCTATCTAATCATTGACTTAAATAAATTAGAGCTTAAAGCATTAGATATCAATTTAAATAGGGTTGGATTTGGTAAACATCCAGACGAACTCTTTCCATCAGATTTAGTGAAGCCAGAACTGTTTTCTAATAAAAATAATAATATTAAGTTTCAATATAGTGTAACTAATTTTAGCAAGTTCGCCACAACGAGCTACCAGTATAGGTTAATAGGGTTATATGATAATTGGAGTAACTGGTCTTTAAGTTCAGAAGTTGTGTTTAAAAATTTAACCCATGGTGATTACACCTTTGAAGCTAGAGCAAGGTCAAATGGTATGATGTCTAATAATGTGTTATCTTATAGTTTTACTATAGAAAAACCATGGTACATTAAACCTTTAGCTATAGTGTCTTATTTTATCTTCGCTATACTTTTTATTTATATTCTGTACTACTTCAATAGAAAGCATTATAAAAAGCAACAACAAAAGCTTATTGCTAATAAAGAAAGAGAATTAAAATTAGAGCAATTAGAAAACCAGCGTCAGTTAATTCAGATCAAAAACAAAAACTTACAACAAAATATAGATAATAAGAGTAGAGAGCTTGGAATGGCAACAATGAATTTGGTAAAGCGAAATGAGTTACTTAATAATATTAAGAGTGAACTATCCAAAAGTAAATCACTTAACGATGTTAATAAAGTCGTAAAACGCATAAACTCAAGTATAAATGATACTAATGATTGGGAGCTGTTTGAGGAAGCCTTTAATAATGTGGATAAAGATTTTATGAAAAAGATAAAGGCAATTCACCCTTCTATTACTCCAAATGATTTAAGATTATGTGCGTATTTAAGACTAAACTTGTCTTCAAAAGAAATAGCTCCACTTTTTAATATTTCTCATAAAAGTGTGGAAGTGAAGCGTTATCGTCTTCGTAAAAAAATGGGCTTAGACCACGAACAGAGCTTATCTAATTATATAATTGAACTATAGCGCCTATACAGCGACAATTTTCAACTATACATTACCTATACAAGTCTGGTTTTTGGGACTTTATTAACTAATTATAAGTGATTTGTTAAGTTAAAGTTAATTCCGAGAATTCCGTAATTTAAAGGGTTAAGCAATGCTGTTTTGGTAATTTTTAATCGCATTTATTGCACTGTATGTTTTTTGTATAGCCTGTTTTTGGTAAATCACGATTTTTATTTTCTAATATTACGTTATCTAATAAACTAATTATGAAAATAAACTTTTTAACGCTCATTTCTTTCTTGTTTACAATGGCAGTATTTGGGCAAAATGTAGATGTTACTGGAACGGTTACTGAAGCTTCTTCAGGGCAACCGTTACCAGGTGTTAATGTAGTCCTTAAAAACACATCTAAAGGAGCTTCAACAAATTTTGATGGCGAGTTTACGTTATTAGACGTGCCATTAAATTCTGTAGTCGTTATTTCCTATTTAGGTTTTTTAACGCAAGAGATTACTATTGTTAATAGTGAACCTTTAAATGTTGTTCTAGTAGAAGACACGGAATCTCTTGATGAGGTGGTCGTTATTGGTTACGGAACACAAAAGAAACGAGATGTTACAGGAGCAGTATCTATTGTAGATTCAAAAACATTAGATGAACTTAAGCCTGTTAAAGTAGAACAAGCACTTCAAGGTACGGTCTCTGGTGTGAATGTAACATCACAATCAGGTGCGCCTGGTGCAGGACTAGATATTAGGATTCGTGGTATTTCTACTAACGGTACTAATGGTCCTTTAGTCATTATTGATGGGTATCAAGGTGATTTGGGTATTGTAAATCCTAACGACATTGAATCAATAACAGTACTTAAAGATGCCCAAGCAGCTATCTATGGTACAATTGGTGCAAATGGTGTTGTTTTAATTACAACAAAGAGTGGTAAAAAAGGTGGTAAAACTCAAGTTTCAATCAATAGTTATACAGGTTTTCAAGAGGCAACACGTCACTTATCATTATTGAATGCGACTGAGTATGCTTTAATATTGAATGAAAGCTATGCAAATGGTGGTCAAGCATTACCTTTCCCTAATGTTTCTGGATTAGGGCAGGGCACAGACTGGCAAGAAGAAGTTTTAAACAAGTCGGTGCCATTAATGAATCACGATTTTAGTATTTCAGGGGGCTCAGAGAAGATAGCCTATTCTATTAGTGGATCTCACCTGTATCAGCAAGGTATCGTCGGACCTAAAAAGTCTGATTTTAGAAGAAATACGGCGAGAGCTTCTATTAGCGGAGACATTTCAGATAAACTTAAATTTAATACGAATATTACATATACGTATTTAGATAGAGATTCTGTAAACGACTTTGGTTTAGGTTCGGTGTTGTTTAATGCCTTAAATATTCCGGCAACGTATTCTACACATGATACCAATGGAGATTTTACTTTAATTCCAAGCAGTTCAGGATTAGGAATTGAAATTATTAATCCATTGGCACAAATAGAGAACACTTATAATGATTATGATTTAAAGAAATTAAATGGTACAGCATCTCTAGAATACCAAATGCTAAATAATTTAAACGTCACTGGTAGAATTGGTTTTAATACCGCTAACAGTGAAAGTAAATCATTTGCTAAAATGGTAGACTACGGAGGCAAAGTATTTGATGTAGGGCGAAGTAGAGTAGATCAAAATGCCATAAATGACAATGATTACTCATTAGATATATTTGCGACCTATCAAAACACATTCTCTGATAAGCACAATGTTACTTTTACAGGTGGTACAACCATCTATCAAAGTTTTGGAAATGGTTTATTTGCTACAGGATATGATGTGCCAAATAACTCATGGAGCTTTGCAGATATTGCATTAGCTCAAGGAACTGGTGGAGATGGAGTAAGAGATGTTGGGTCTTATGCTTATGATGAAAGACGCTTGTCTTTCTTTACAAGATTGCAATACGATTTTAAAGGAAAGTACTTATTCTCTGCAATGTTACGTAGAGATTCATCAACTAAATTTGGTCCAGATAATAGAGTGGCTTATTTTCCATCAGCAACGGCTGGTTGGGTAATTTCAGATGAAGATTTCTTTGGAGACTCAAGTATATTTAGTTTTATGAAACTTAGAGCGAGTTACGGTATTTTAGGAAACGATCAAATTCCTAACAATGGCTACGTAGGTCAATTAAGTGGAGAAGCGACTTACCTTTTTGATGATGTATTAACAAATGGTAGAGCAATTGGACAATTACCAAACTCAGAATTACAATGGGAGGAAGCTAAAAAGTTTGATGTTGGTTTAGATTTTAGGCTATTAAATAATAAAATAGACATTACAACAGATTACTTTATAAACAAACGTGATAATTTATTAATTACTAACATCCCTGTTTCTGGTATCACTGGTGTATTTGGACCTGGTGGAGGATCACCGACAGTAAATGCTGGTGGAGTTGAAAATAGAGGATTTGAATTTGCAATTAATTATAGAGAAAACTTCTCAGATGATTTTAGAGTTTCCGCGAGCTACAATGTTACTACATTACAAAATGAAGTAACTGAAGTAAATAACAGTACAGGTTTCTTAGAAGCTGGTAATTTTAGTGTTGGTCAGCCTGTGATTTCAAGAATGGAAGTGGGGCAACCAATAGGCTACTTTTATGGTTATAAAACAGATGGTATTTTTCAAAACCAAGATGAGGTTAATGCACATCCTTCACAATTAGATTTAGGGGCAGAAGCATCACCAGGTGATATTAGATACGTAGATATTAATAACGATGGTGAAATTACAATAGATGATAGAACAAATCTGGGTGATCCAATTCCAGATGTTACAATGGGACTTAACCTAACATTAAACTACAAAGACTTTGATTTTACTGCATATGCATTTGCCTCTATAGGAAATGACATGGTAAGAAACTACGAAAGAACAGTAACTGATGTTAATAGATTAAATTATGTATTAGATAGATGGACAGGTGAAGGTACAAGTAATACAGTGCCAAGAGTCACTACTGCAGCGACAACAAACAGATTGTTTTCAGACTTTTTTGTTGAGGATGCATCTTACTTAAGAATACAAAATGTTCAAATAGGTTACTCAATTCCTCTAAATACAATTGAAAAAATAGGTCTTAGTAAAATGAGAATATATTTTGGTGTTAACAACCTTTACACATTTACAAAATATAAAGGTTTTGATCCAGGAGCTAGTAGTGGAGCACCGATAGGAGGAGGTATTGATTATGGTTTCTACCCAATACCAAGAACTTATTTATGTGGTGTAAACCTTAATTTTTAAAAAAAGAGAAAATGAAAAAAAATAGAATAACACAACTTATAGCTATCGTTATGGTAGTCTTTGCAATTCAATCTTGTTCTGACGAATTTATAGATAGAAATCCAGTGTACTCAATCGATTCCGAAAATTACTTTAACTCGGAAGACGATTATTACAAAGCATTAATTGCAGCGTATGACTTATTACAAACCACTTATGTTAATGCGTTGTTAGGTGAAATAGCCTCAGATAATACTCTAAGTGGAGGTGGAGACGCGACAGATGTTATTGGTTATCAACAAATCGATGATATGATCCATACTCCTGTGAATAGCAACCTTAGAGATATATGGAATTGGATGTTTGCAGGTGTAAATCGTGCAAACTATTTGTTAGAATTTCAAGATAGAACTGATTTTGAGGGAAAAGAGGTAATTATAGCAGAAGCAAAATTTTTAAGAGCTTATTATAATTTCGAATTAGTAAAGTGGTTTGGAGGTATTCCTTTGAAAGTAGACCAGCGTTTCGCTTTGGGTGATGAAAAAGTTACCCCAAGATCTTCACCTGAAGAGGTGTATGCATTAATTGAATCTGATTTGCAATTTGCAATTGATAATTTATCCTATGCAGCACCTCAAGTAGGACGAGCAACAAAAGGATCAGCTCAGGCTTTATTAGGAAAGGCGTATTTATATCAAGATAAATTTACAGAAGCAGCTTCTGTTTTAGATAACTTAATTAGCAACGGACCTTATGATTTAGTCGAAGATTACGATTCAATTTTTGAACATGCAGGTGAAAACAATATAGAATCGGTATTTGAAGTACAATATACAGATATTGAAGGTGCTAGTTTTGATTGTATGCAATGTAGTGAAGGAAATATTGCTGTTGGATTTAGTGGTATTAGAAATTATAATGGACCTTTATTTTCATCAGGCTTTAGTTTTAACGTACCAACGCAAGATGCTGTAGATGCATTTGAAGCTGGAGATTTAAGAAAAGATGTTGCCATTTTAGATATTGAAAATTGGGCTGCTTTAACCGGAGCTACTTATGGTACAGGTTATAAACATACAGGGTATTTTAATAGAAAATATTTGCCTAGAAAACGAAGTGAAGATGCTGCAGGTGATTTAAACTTAACGAACCCAAACAATTATAGAGCTATTAGATTTGCTGACGTATTATTAATGGCTGCCGAAGCTTTTAATAGAGGTGGTATTAATGATGGAAAAGCACAACTTTATTTAAATAGAGTAAGAAATAGAGCTTTTGGAAACACTAATAATGAGATTAACTCTACAGGTTCAGCATTGACTGAAGCTATTTTCCATGAAAGAAGAGTTGAGTTAGTTGGTGAAGGACATCGCTTTTTTGACTTGGTAAGAACAGGAAGGGGTTCTGAAATAGATGGATTTACGGAAGGTAAGCACGAATTATTCCCTATACCTCTTGAGGAAATTCAATTTGCTAATGGAAATTGGGATCAAAACCCTGAATATTAAAAAATAAAAGCATGAAAATATTAAAACACACATTAAGATTATGTCTTTTAGTAATGGTTTTTTATGGCTGTACTGAAGATGACGCAAGCACTAGTTTTGTCGATGAATTTAAAGCTCCTACAAACATTTCAGCGAATGTGGTGGTAACACAAGACAATACAGGCTTGGTAACTATTACACCACTAGGTGAAGGTGTTTCAAGTTTTGAAATTAACTTTGGTGACGGCTCAGAAGTTTCAGAAGGAATAGAGCCTGGTTACGGAATTAATCATACCTATGAAGAAGGGACTTACGAAGCTTCTATAATTGGGTATGGTTTAAATGGAGCTTCTGCAACTGCTTTACAGACCATTGATGTCTCTTTTCAAGCACCAGAAAATTTAGAGGTTACTATTGAAAATGATGCGGCACTTTCTAAAACAGTAAACGTAACAGCTACAGCTGACTCGGCAATTTTTTATGAAGTAACGTTTGGTGAGGATGATTCAGCAGATCCGATTTCAGCTAATATTGGAGAAACAGTATCATATACTTATCAAGACGTTGGGACGTATACCATTACAGTTGTCGCCATGGGTGCCGCAATTGAAACGACAAGTTACACTGAGGAGTTCGAAGTAACAGCGATATTGCAGCCGTTAAATTCTGCACCAGCACAACCTGCAAGGGCAGAAAGTGATGTTATTTCTATTTTTAGTGCTGCTTACAATGATGTAGAAGGTTCTGACTATTTCCCAGATTGGGGACAAGGTGGTTGTTGTGGTAGTGGATGGGCACTGTTTAATTTAAACGGTGACGATATGTTACAGTATTCAAACCTAAGTTATCAAGGTAATCAGTTTGCAGATCCAATAGATGTGTCTCAAATGGAATACATTCATTTAGATATATGGACTGCTGATGTTTTACAATCTGTAGATGTATTTTTAATCAGTGCAACCGAATCTAACGGTGAACGCGCTGTAACCGTGGATTTAACACCAAACGAATGGACAAGTGTTTCTATTCCAATTTCAGAATTTACGGATCAAGATGGCTTTGATGTGACTGATATTCATCAATTAAAATATGAAGGAACGCCGTCTAGTGAGGGCACAGCATTTATTGACAATATTTATTTTTATAGAGCAGCAACCCAACAATTATCAATTGCTGGAACGTGGAGAGTTGCAGCAGAAGATGGTTCATTTGCAGTAGGACCTGCTGTTGGTGATACAAGCTGGTATTCTTGTGAAGGTGAATGCGTGGCAGCAAGAGCCTGTTATTTTGATGATGCTTACGTATTTGGTGCCGATGGATCATTTACAAATATTTTAGGGTCAGAATCATGGATTGAGCCATGGCAAGGTGGTGAAGATAATTGTGGTGCACCAGTAGCACCTCATGACGGAAGTGGGTCTGCCACATATACATTCGATTCAGAATCAGGAGCCTTAACTCTGAATGGAGTAGGAGCTTTTATTGGCTTACCAAAAGCTAACAATCAAGGAGAGTTACCAAATGTAGCTGTCCCAGAATCAATTACGTATACAGCGACACTTTCTGACAATAACAATACAATGAATGTGTACATAGAAGCTGGTGAAGGAGTCTTTTGGCAGTTTAAGTTAGTAAAAGATGGTGTTCAAGACTCTCCAATTATTGGAACTTGGCAAATGGCTGCAGAAGCTGGATCATTAGCTGTTGGGCCACATGTTGGTGACACAAGCTGGTATTCTTGTGATGATGGCTGTGTAGTAGATAGAGCTTGTTACTTTGATGACACTTATGTGTTTGGAGCTGACGGTTCTTTTGCAAATGTTTTAGGAACGGAAACATGGATAGAACCATGGCAAGGAGGTGATGATACTTGTGGCGCACCTGTGGCACCACATGACGGATCTATACCTGCAACATATTCTTATGATATAGGTTCTGGTACACTGACCATAATGGGTGAAGGTTCTTATATTGGATTACCAAAAGCAACTAATCAAGGGGAATTGCCAGATGTAGATGTTCCTGGTTCTATAACTTACACAGCAACATTGTCAGATAATAACAACACGATGCACGTAAATGTTGAGACAGGTACAGGTGTGTTTTGGCAGTATAAGCTAGTTAAAAATTAAAAAAATAAGATTATGAAAAATATAAAGTATACCTTAATAAGTTGTCTTGCTGTTTTATTTGTCGTTTTAGGCTGTGAAGAGGAAGATGCAGTTTTCGGAGATGTAATTGCACCTAGTAACCTAGTTGTAACTGCCGATGTTGTAGGACAAGATGCTTCAAATCCAAATGGAGATGGAAGTGGAGTTGTAACGCTATCGGCATCTGCAGACAATGCAATTAGCTATAAGTTTATCTATAATGGAACAGAGTCAAGTGCGCCTTCAGGAACAGTTGATGCCTTATTTACAAATCTTGGAGTTAACACTTACGTTGTAAATGTTATTGCATATGGTACAGGTGGAGTTTCTACAACAACATCAATAACTGTAGATGTATTAGCAACCTATACACCACCACAAGAATTAGTGGATAAATTAATTGGAGACGGTACAAAAGTTTGGAGATTAAAATCTGAAACACCTGGCCATTTTGGCTTAGGTCCAGTTGGAGGAGGAGTAGTTTCTGAATGGTATGGTGCAGGACCTCAAGAAAAAGTTGGAGTTGGTATGTACGATGACCGATTTATCTTTGGTAACGATGGTACATTCACACACATTACAAATATTAACAATGAAGATGCTTCAGGTACAATATTTGGACGTGGAGGATTAGTGAGTGAAATTGGACAAGGCGGAACACCAAACGGTGATGATGTTGAAAATGTTCCATATAATGATTATACAGAGAGTTTTGTAATAATTGCACCAGGTGGAGTTGAAACTATAAACTTAGGAGGTTTAGGGTTTATTTCTTATTACACAGGCAGTCATAGTTATGAAATTTTTGACAGATCAGTTCCTAATGAAATAATATTAAAAACAACAGATGCTAATAATGATTTTGACTGGTGGTTTATATTAACCTCAGAAGATGAATCTAGTGGCGGAGAGTTTAATTCTGTTTTTAATGATTTAGTTTGGTCTGATGAGTTTGATGTAGATGGTGCTCCTGATGCTGCAAACTGGACTTACGATCTTGGCGCAGGTGGTTGGGGAAATCAAGAATCTCAAACATATACTGATAATGCAGAAAATGTAATTATTGAAGATGGTTTCTTAAAAATTACAGCCAAAGCTAACGGTAATAGCTATACGTCTGCAAGAATAAAGTCAGAAGGTTTGTACGATTTCACATACGGAAGAGCTGAAATTAGAGCAAAATTACCAAGTTCTGTTGGTACTTGGCCAGCAATTTGGATGCTTGGTTCTGATTATCAAACAAACACTTGGCCTGCATGTGGTGAAATTGATATTATGGAGCAAAAAGGACAGGATAAAAATACAGTTCTATCAACTGTTCATCATCCTGCTGTATCTCCAGGTGCTGGTGATTCTGCAAGTACGCAATTAACAACATCAACCACAGAGTTTCATCTTTATTCGGTAGAGTGGACTGCCCAATCGATTACGTTCTTAGTAGATAATGAAGTTTTTCATACTATAGAGAACTCTGCGAATTTACCATTTCATAGTGACTTCTTCTTTATTCTAAACGTGGCAATGGGAGGAACTTTAGGAGGAACAATAGATCCAAATTTCACAGAAGATAGCATGGAAGTTGATTATGTAAGAGTATATCAATAAGCCAAGAGCTAAGAGATTTTAAATAGAATTTAATAGCAATCTAATATTGTATATCATAAAAGGTTGAGCTGTACTGTTCAGCCTTTTTTATCCCATCAAATACATTTCGAAAAGTGTTTCTTAGAAGAATAATCTTATTTTTTTAATAGCGCTTCATATTGAAAGAATATAATTACCAATGACAAAAAAACCCGTATACATAGGAAATAATAGAGCTTCAAACGATGAATTTGAAGTTAAAGGAGAACTTGTGTCGCTTCATAATGAAGACTATTATAAAATCTCTAACAGTGATAAAATGAGACCGTTTTTTATGAGTCTTGTTAGTAATTCTAATCACTGGATGTTTATTTCAAGTAATGGAGCATTAACTGCAGGAAGAAAGGACTCTAATAATGCATTGTTCCCCTATTATACCGATGATAAGATCACAGAATCTTTAGAAACTACTGGTAGTAAAACCATAGTTCAGGTTCATAAAGACGATAAAACATTTTTATGGGAACCGTTTTCTAACCGATACCAAGATGTCTATGCAACAAAACGAAATCTTTACAAAAACAGCTATGGAAATAAATTGCTTTTTGAAGAAATAAATGATGATTTAAACTTAACGTTTAGATACGAGTGGAATACAAGTGATCAATTCGGGTTTGTAAGAAAGGCTAATATTATCAACAATTCAAACGAAAATGTTGAGGTAACTATTTTAGATGGTATTCAAAATATTTTGCCTTATGGCTTAACGTCGGTATTTCAAAATGCCACGAGTAATTTAATCGATGCCTATAAGAAGTGCGAATTAGAAACAGATTCAGGGATTGGTATTTTTGCCTTAAGCGCCATTATTGTAGATAAAGCAGAACCGAGTGAAGCTTTAAAAGCGAACACAGTTTGGTTTTCAGGATTAGAAAATCCAACGCATTTAATATCTTCCTTACAGTTAAATGATTTTAGGAATGGTAAAGCTATTTCACAAGAAAAAGATATAAGAGCAGAAAAAGGAGCTTACTTTATTTGTAAGGATTTAAGCTTAGAGCCAAACGCAGAAAACAACTGGATGTTTGTGGCAGACGTCAACCAAACGATTAGTGCGATAAATAATATTTCAGAAAAAATAAAAGGACATACGAATCTTGAAGACCTTGTACAGCAAGATATCGATGCTGGTACAAAACACCTTTTAGAATTGGTTGGCGCTTCCGACGGTATTCAATTAGGTAACGATCAATTAAGAAATACAAGACATTTCGCCAATACGCTTTTCAACATTATGAGAGGTGGAATTTTTGATGATGATTACAAAATTGAAAAAGAAGACTTTCTAAAATACATGGCCAAGGCTAATGTAAAAGTGTCTAAAAGTAAAGAAGCTATTTTAACTAGTTTACCTGAGCTTTTTACGGTAGATGTGATTAAAAACATTGCTGATCAAGATGATGATAGCAATTTTAAACGCTTATGTTACGAATATTTACCACTTAAATTTAGTAGAAGACATGGAGATCCAAGTCGACCTTGGAACAAGTTTTCTATCAACACACGTAGTGAAGTAGATGGTTCTAAAATTTTAGATTACGAAGGTAATTGGAGAGATATTTTCCAAAACTGGGAATCATTAGCGCATTCGTATCCTGCTTTTATGGAAGGCATGATTCATAAGTTTTTTAACGCCACTACCTTCGAAGGTTACAATCCTTACCGCGTAACAAAAGATGGATTCGATTGGGAAGCCATTGAGGAAGATGATCCGTGGTCTTATATTGGATATTGGGGAGATCATCAAATTATCTATTTATTAAAGTTCTTAGAGTTTATTGAGAACCATTATCCTAATAAATTATCTAAGAGTTTTACCCAAGATGTGTTTGTTTACGCCAATGTGCCTTACAAGATTAAGAGTTATCAAGACACTTTAAAAAATCCTAAAGACACCATTGATTTTGATCACGAATTACACAATAAAATCAATCTTGTAAAAGAAAGATTAGGTGCAGATGGTGCTTTATTAAGAGATGAAAATTACTTCATCCATAAAGTTAATCTTGTTGAAAAATTATTAGCAACCGTTCTCGCAAAAGTATCCAATTTTATACCAGAAGGCGGTATTTGGTTGAATACACAACGCCCAGAATGGAACGATGCAAACAACGCTTTAGTGGGTAATGGAGTTTCAATGGTAACATTATATTACCTCAGACGTTTTATCAATTTCTTTGAAGGTATCGTAGAGAATGCTACTGATGCAGAATACAACCTATCAATAGAATTAAAAACCTTCTTTGAAGGTGTGGTGTCAACATTAAATGACAATGAAAGTGTACTGTCTGGTAAAGTTTCAGATTCAGAACGAAAAACCATTTTAGATGGCTTGGGTTCTGCAGGAAGTAATTACAGGTTAAACATATACGAAACCGGATTTACAAGTGATAAGGCATCCATTTCAAAAGCGGATCTATTAGCGTTTTTCAAAGTATTAAAGCAGTACTTAGACCATACGATTAAAGCGAATAAGCGCACAGATAATTTATATCACGCCTATAATTTAATGACGGTTGAAAATGATACAGAAGTGTCTGTTTCTTATTTGCCAGAAATGTTAGAAGGTCAAGTTGCTGTGTTAAGTTCGGGTTATTTAGAGCCAAAAGAAGCGTTGAGTTTATTAGATGCCTTAAAAGCAAGTGCACTTTTTAGAACAGATCAATACAGCTATATTTTATATCCCAATAAAGAATTAGCGCGTTTTGTAGATAAGAACAACATTCCATCTAAAGCTGTAGAAAAATCAAAGTTATTGAAGCAATTAATTGCCGATAATAACACGCAGATTATTGAAAAAGATACCACAGGTCAATATCATTTTAACGGTAATTTTAATAATGCAGACAGTTTAAAAGCTGCATTAAAAGACTTGCCAGAAGGACAATATGACGATTTAGTTGAAGCGGAAAAACCATTATTGTTAGCCATTTTTGAAGAGCTATTCGATCATAAATCATTTACAGGTCGTTCAGGTACATTCTATGGTTACGAAGGTTTAGGATCAATTTATTGGCACATGGTGTCTAAATTATTATTGGCAGTTCAAGAAAACTGTTTATTGGCGGTAAACACTAACGAAAGTGAAGAAATCATCGGTAGATTATTAGAGCATTATTACGAAATTAACGAAGGAATTGGTGCTCATAAATCACCAGAATTATATGGGGCGTTTCCAACAGATCCTTACTCGCACACACCAGGAGGAAAAGGGGCACAACAACCAGGAATGACAGGTCAGGTAAAAGAAGATGTCTTATGTCGTTTTGGAGAATTAGGAGTTTTTGTGGAAGACGGAAAACTATATTTTAATCCAAGACTTTTAAGAACCGAAGAATTTTTAAGGACCTCAAAAGAATTCCACTATACAAGTATTAATAAAGAGCAAAAAACAATTCAACTGAATGAAAACTCACTTTGTTTTACCTATTGCCAAGTGCCAATTATTTATAAGCTTGAAAATGAAACTAAAATAGAAGTTGTAAAAACTGATGGTTCTGTTTTAAAGTTTAAAGATTTAAAACTCGATACAACAACAAGTAACGACATTTTTAATCGCACAGGAGAGGTCAATCAAATTATAGTGTCGGTAAATAAGTAGAAAAACAGTTAGCATGAAAGGAATTTTAAAATTAACGGTATATGTTTTTGCAATGCTATTGGTCATTTCATGTAAGGATGAAAAAAAAGAAGAAGACAACGATACAACCGTAAAAGAAGAACAAACTGTGAGTGCAAAAGACATTTTAGGAAACCCGGAATATTTGGCAATTTCTTATGGAGGTTACCGAGAAAAACAACGGGAGGTGCAACCTTCAATTCTAGAGCTTAAAGAGGATATGAAAATCCTAAGTGCTATGGGAGTAAAAGTGTTGCGAACGTATAATGTTCACTTTGCACATGCCGAAAATGTGCTTAAAGCCATAACGGAATTAAAAAAAGAAGATACAGATTTCGAGATGTATGTGATGTTGGGTATTTGGATTGATTGTGAAAATGCATTCGATACTGGAAACGGAGATCCAAACCATAATGCAGAAAGTGAAAGAAATCCTGTTGAGGTAAATACAGCTGTAGAGTTAGCGAAACAATATCCTGATGTTGTGAAAATTTTGGCGGTAGGAAATGAAGCAATGGTCAGATGGGCGACAAGTTATTTTGTAGAGCCATGGATCATTTTAAAATGGGTAAAGCACCTTCAAGATTTAAAGAAGTCTGGAGAATTACCTAAAGATTTATGGATTACAAGCTCAGATGATTTTGCCTCTTGGGGAGGAGGCGATCCAAGTTATCATACAGAAGATTTAGAAAAAATTGCACATGCCGTAGATTATATTTCGATGCATACGTATCCATATCACAATTCACATTACAATTCTGAATTTTGGAAAGTCCCAGAAAATGAGATGCATTTATCAAATAAAGAAAAAATAGATGCTGCTATGTTACGTGCCTTAGAGTTTTCTAAAAGTCAATACGATAGCGTTTCAAATTATATGAAAAGTATTGGAGTCAATAAACCAATTCATATTGGAGAAACAGGTTGGGCAACAGTATCTAATGGTCATTATGGTGAAAAGGGTTCGAGAGCCACAGACGAATATAAACAAGGACTCTACTATAAGTATTTGCGCGAGTGGACCAACACGGAAAATATTTCTTGTTTCTATTTTGAAGCTTTTGACGAACAATGGAAAGACGGACATAATGCATTGGGATCAGAAAATCACTTCGGGTTAATCAATTTACAAAGCCAAGCAAAATATCCACTTTGGAATTTGGTAGATGAAGACATATTTGATGGTTTAACCAGAGATGGAAAACCAATTACCAAAACCTATAATGGTAATCTAGACGCGTTAATGAAGGATGTTTTAGTACCAAATACAGATTATCAAAAGAATTAATAATGAAAAATAGCTTATTCATAACCGTAATTTTATTCGCTTTTATGTCATGTAAAAACGAAACAAAAAAAGAAGCTGTACCTGTTGAAAGTGACATTGTAACTAACGATGTTGTTTCAGTGTCTGGGCGACAACTCATGGTTAATGACGAATTTTATTTAATCAAAGGCATCTGTTACCATCCAGTTCCAAAGGGCAGTGAGGTTAAAAGAGATTTTGGAACCTTAACGCAAGATTTAGAGTTAATGGTTGAAGCTGGCATTAACACCATAAGAGTTTATGCACCAATTGTAGAAGAAAGTGTGCTTGACGAAATTAATGAAGCAGGTTTAAAAGTAATTATCGGATTTGGTTATAACCAAGGTGGTAAAAATGATATTCTTTCAGGTTCATTTATAGATTATGTGAACAAATACAAAAATCACAATGCCATTTTAATGTGGGAATTAGGTAATGAGTACAATTATCATCCAGAATGGTTTGATGGAGATATTAAGAATTGGTACACTGCCATGAACGATGCAGCAGCTTTAATTCACAAAAATGATCCATCACATCCTGTAACTACTGCACATGGCGATTTACCAAACGAATTAGCATTGTCTATGAGTCCAAATATTGATGTTTGGGGAATGAACGTATACAGATTTGTACGACCAGAAACCATTTTTAAAGAATGGAAAGAAGTTAGCGAAAAACCAATGTATTTAGCCGAAACAGGAGCTGATAGTTATATGCAAATCGCAAAAGATGGTTATGAGCAAGGTGTAAATGAATTAGCACAGGCAGATGCTACAGAAATTATTCTGAAAGCAACATTTAATGGTCAGGATATTTGTTCTGGAGTCACTTTGTTTCAATATACAGATGGCTGGTGGAAAGCAGGAAACAATGAAGTACAAGATACTGGAGGAACAGCACCAAACAGTACAGGTGTACCTTTTGATGGTAGCCCAAATGAAGAATTTTGGGGCATCGTTGATATCGATAGAAACAAAAAACAAGTATTTGATGTGGTAAAGAACATCTATACAAATGTAAATCAAACTAATAATTGATAACGTTGAATATGAAAACAACAAGAAACAGCATATTGGTTCTCTTAACTCTCACAATAATGAGTTGTAATTCTGAAAAAAAAGAGAATAAAGAAAGCAAAGACTTAAATGTTGAGGTATACGAAACTTCAGAAAGTGGAAATAAACTGACCAGAATTACGGAGTTTTCTAAAGTAGATTCTTCAGCAGTTATAAAAATATTACCAGAACAAAAGTTTCAAACTATAACAGGTTTTGGTGGTTCGTTTACAGAGTCTTCTGCTTACTTATTAAATAAGTTGAGTAAAAAGAATCGCGACACTATTCTTCAAGCGTATTTTGCAGATGAAGGTGCACGTTATTCATTAACAAGAACACATATCGCTTCATGTGATTTTTCTTTAAATAACTATACGTATGCGCCAGTTGCAGATGATATGGAAATGAAAAATTTCAGTATTGAGGAAGATCGAGATGATTTAATTCCGATGATTAAAGAAGCTCAAGCCATTTCAAAAGATGGTTTCGGAATCATAGCATCACCTTGGACATCACCACCATGGATGAAAGACAATAAAGAATATGTAGGTGGTACATTATTACCAAAATATTACGATGCATTTGCTCTCTATTTTTCTAAATACTTAGAGGCTTATAAAGCTGAAGGTATAGATATTTGGGGTTTAACACCAGTTAATGAGCCACATGGAAATGGAAATAACTGGGAAAGTATGCACTTTACACCAGAAACAGAAACGGATTTTGTACAAAACCATTTAGGACCAAAATTAGAAGCTGATGGTTATGGAGACGTTAATATCCTTGGTTACGATCAAAACCGAGCAGGTTTAGGCGAATGGGTAGATGCCATGTTTAAAGATGAAGCTTCTTCTAAATATTTTGCGGGTACAGCAATCCATTGGTACGAGAGTACATATGATTATTTTCCAGAAGAGTTGCAATATGCTCATGAAAAAGCACCAGACAAGTACTTAATAGAAACAGAAGGATGTGTAGATTCAGAAGTTCCTGCATGGCAAGATGATGCTTGGTACTGGAAAAAAGAAGCTACGGATTGGGGTTATGACTGGCGTGAAGATGATAAGAAACACTTGCACCCAAAATATGCACCTGTAAACCGCTACGCAAGAGATATTATTGGTTGTCTAAACAATTGGGTTGACGGTTGGATAGATTGGAACATGGTTTTAGATCGACAAGGTGGTCCCAACTGGTTTGAAAATTGGTGTGCGGCACCAGTAATTGTAGATCCAGATGCGGATGAAGTTTACTTTACACCATTGTATTACACTATGGCTCATTTTAGTAAGTATATAAGACCAGGAGCAGAGGTTATTGGTGTAGAGAATGGAGTAAAGGACCTTATGGTTACAGCAGCAACAAATCCAGATGGATCTATTGCAGTGGTGTTGTTTAACGAAGGGAAAACACCAAAAGACTTTACACTATCGCTTGGAGAAGACACCGTTAATGTAAAAATTAATCAACAAGCCATTCAAACGATATTGATTCCATCTAAAACACTATAATTATGTCCACACTAACCAACAAAGTTCCATTTGGGCAAAAAGTTGCCTTTGGAGTAGGAATGTTTGCTAATCAAATGTTTCCTGCCATAATGGGAATATTTATGGTGGTTTTGGTCGAGGACTTAGGCTTTCCTGGTTGGATGTGGGGCGTTATTTTCTTTGCGCCAAGAATATTCGATTCAATTACGGATCCTATTATGGGTTTTATTTCAGATAATACAAAATCTAAATGGGGACGTCGAAGACAGTATGTGTTAATTGGCGGCATCATTATGGGAATTGCCTACATTTTTATGTGGCAACTTTATAGAGATAATTCTTTGGAATTTAATTTCTGGTATTTCTTTATATGGTCGCTGATATTTTATTTAGGACTTACGCTGTTTAGCGTGCCATACGTAGCAATGGGATATGAGATGAGTGACGATTTCCACGAGCGTACTAATATTATGGCGATTTCTCAATTTATTGGGCAATGGGCTTGGGTAATAGCACCTTTATTTTGGATTATAATGTACGATCAAGATTGGTTTCCATCTGCAGATGTAGCAGTTAGGCAATTATCTGTTTGGGTTGCCATTCCGTGTGCAGTTTGTGCCATGGTGCCTGCATTATTTATAAAAAGCGAGTCAACACTTAATAAAGATTATGAGCCTTTAAACAGAGCAAACATTGGAAATAGCTTACGGAAAATATATGACAGCTTTCTTGAAGCTTTTAAAATTAAAGAATTTAGAAAAATATGTGGAGCTACCTTTTTAATTTTTAATGCCTTTAATACGGTAGCAGCACTTACGTTTTTCGTAATTGTATACAAACTATTTAATGGTGATGCAGAAGCCTCTGGTGTTTGGGTATCTTTATTTGGTTGCTTGGGTGCATTAGGAACAACTTTTATTGTTATACCTGCAGTAGCGAAGATGTCTAAAGCATTTGGAAAGAAAAAAGCATTTATGTTAGCGCAAGGCATTTCAATCATAGGCTATGTATTATTGTGGTTTTTATTTGTTCCTGGTAAACCGTGGCTGTATATCATAGCGCTTCCATTTTTCTCTTTCGGTATTGGAAGCTTATTTACTATAATGATGTCTATGACCGCGGATATAATAGATGTAGATGAACTCAATACAGGCATGCGTAGAGAAGGAATTTTTGGAGCTATTTATTGGTGGATGGTAAAAGTAGGTTTTGCTATTGCTGGTGCTTTAAGTGGATTTATTATTTGGATAGTAGGTTTTGATTCAAATTTAGCAACGACAGACCAACAATCTGCGGTAGATGGTTTACATGCTTTCTTTTGCTTTTTTCCATTGGTAGGAACGCTTATCGCTATGTATATAATGCGTAATTACGACATCACCGAAGAAAAAGCTAATAAAACGAGAGCCCAATTAGATCAACGTAAAACGAATACAACCTAATAACTGAATATTAATTATGTCTTTAAGAGGAGAAAAATTTTTGGCATTAGCATCTTTAGATTATGCTGATAAGGATATTGAAGGACTAAAAACGATATATAAAAACATTTTATCTCAAGGTGTACATGGTCTTTGTTTTAGTCCTTATATGGATGGCCAAGAGCCTGGTGACCAATTATCCGAATCTCAAGTAAGAAGACGTATAGAAATCATAAAACCTTATACCAATTGGATTCGTTCCTTTTCATGTACAGAAGGTAACGAGTTAATTCCAAAAATTGCAAAGGAATACGGACTTAAAACATTAGTTGGTGCTTGGTTAGGAAATAATAAAGCTATAAATGAAAAAGAAGTTTCGGGACTTATAGAGCTAGCTAATCAAGGGTATGTGGATGTTGCCTCAGTAGGCAATGAAGTGATGTATCGTGGAGATTTAACGGAAGAAGAGCTATTACAACACATTTATAATGTTAAGAAATCTATTAAAAATATCCCAGTTGGCTATGTTGACGCCTACTACGAATTTGTAGATAGACCTCACATTACAGAAGCTTGCGATATTATTTTAGCAAATTGTTACCCGTTTTGGGAAGGTTGTGATCAGGATTATTCGCTATTATACATTAAAGACATGTATCATAGGGCATTAAAGGCTGGCAACGGAAAAAAGGTAATCATAACAGAAACCGGTTGGCCAAATAAAGGGACTAACTTAGAGGGTGCGTTTCCTTCTGAAGAAAATGCACTTAAGTACTTTATTAATTCTCAACAATGGTCTAAAGAAGAAGGTATTGAGATGTTCTACTTTTCATCTTTTGATGAATCTTGGAAAAAGGCTGCAGAAGGAGATGTTGGATCGTTTTGGGGCATTTGGGATAAAAATGAAGTGTTAAAATATTAAATAAAAACACCCTTAGATTAGAATAACTATTCGCTAAAAAAGCCATATTGAATTAATCAATATGGCTTTTTTTGTTTTAACAACTATCTCATTGGCCTATTTTGGTTGGTCGTGCATATTAGACACATTTCTATCGGTTAAATTTAAACAATTAATGTTCTGTTAATCGTCAACAATATTATACAATATCTTTGCGTTTTGGTACTTTGTAAATGCTAGGTTCGATGCGGCACTAACTTCTTTTTTTGATATTAATTAAGCTCAGATTATTTATATTTTCATGGTAGTATTTATTCAATTTAAGGCCTAATTAATTTAACTTATTACGTCAAGATACTTCATTGTGCTCGCAGTAGCCACAACATGCTTATTAAGCAACACTACATTACCTATACAATGGGTTATAATTCATAGCTTTTCTATCTATTTAGCAATTAGTGAAATGCCCATAAAATCAAGGGTAAATTGCCAACTTTTCAATCATATAAGAAAATTATTACGATGTATGCTTTTTGTATTGTAAAATATTTGGGAATCATTAATATTTCATTTTAGATTTGAAGCAATCAATATTAGAGTTCTCTAATTATGGTTACAAAAAACCATTGCATAGCTCTGTAATATTGTATTAAACTAAATAATTAACCAATATAATTTATTATGAAAAAAATTACATTTTTGTTTGCTTTTATGATTGTCGCCTTTGGGTACAGTCAAGAGTTGCCATTTACATTTACGCAAGATGGTAATCCAACAGTACACGGTATTGTAGGTGATGTTCCTGAAGTTATTATTGCAAACGTTACAGATCCAGACGATCCAACTAATGATGTATTATCAATTACTGGTAATGGTAGCGAATGGGATAATGCTCAAGTATTTTTTGAGAATAACTTGGATTTATCTGATGACAATAATAACACCATTACATTCAGATTTAGAAACACAACTGATGGTGGTGTGCGCACACATGCATTAAAATTTGAAGAAGGTACTACTAGTAATACCGAATTGGTGTTCACAACAGAAGACGATCAATGGAAAGAGATTTCATTAGATTTTCCTTCTGGTCTTGGAAATTATGGTAAGATGGTGATATTCACAGATTTTGGCGTTGGTAATGCAGAGACTGGAACGTATTTAATTGATGACATCGCTGGACCACCTCATGTAACAGAGACTCCAGCATTTAATTTACCAGTAGATTTTAGCGATGAGTTTAATGATGTTATGTATGCTTTTGAAGATGCTGTTGCGACAATAATAGAAGATCCAGATGATGCTACAAATAATGTATTAGAAATTGCTGGTTCTGGTGCAGACTGGGATCATGCTCAAGTTGTGCTAGAAAACCCTATAGATCTTTCTGATGAAGCTAATAATACAATAACATTTAGAGTAAGATCAACGACTGCTGGTCCTGAGGAAGTGAATGAACACCTTTTTAAACTTGAAGAAGCATCGTCTGGTGGTCCTGTGCAATTACCGTTTACAACAACAGGAACCGATTGGCACGATATTGAATTAAATTTTGGTAGTGGTTTATCCTCTTATAGTAAATTAGTCATATTTGTAGATTCAGGTATTGGTTCTTCTTCAGATGTTGTTGGAACCTATTTATTCGATGATATTTCAGGAGCTGTTGCAGATTCAGAAGAACCAGAACCAGAACTTCCAGATCCAGCTGACAATACAGCATGTTCAGGTATTTCGGATGAAGCAGGACAAGGAGAGTTTACAACAGGTTACCTTTACTCATTTGAGACTACTGGTACGTCTGTAGAGATTACATTTCAACTACTTGATGATAAAGCAGGTCTTGTGGCTTATTTATGGCAACAAACTCCTTTTACTGAATATCCAATGGATAATCTTGGTGATAAAACGTTTTCAACGACGATTGATGATTTAACCATTGGTGAAGAAGTTACCTATGCTTGTAAATTTGCTTATGCAGGCGGACTTTCGGTTACAAAATATTTTACCTATGAAGTTGGTGATGACTGTACATTAAGTACAAGTGAGTTTGAGGCAGCTGCGTTTAAAGTTTTCCCTAACCCAACTAATGCTGACTGGAATATTGAAAGTAATACAACTATAACTTCAATTACTGTATTTGATATTTTAGGAAATAAAGTAAGTACTTTAAAGCCAAATGCAACTGAAGCAAAAATTAATACATCTGCTTTAAAATCAGGTGTATATTTTGCCAGAGTTGAGGGTCTTAATGGAACTAAAAGTGTAAAGCTTATAAAGAAATGAGATTAATTAATAGCAATAAATAAATCTTGTATAAAAGCGTGTTTATAATATTTAAACACGCTTTTTTTATGATTTAAGTTCATGATGCTTTAATTTAGTGCTATAAATGTGAATTGCTAATAATAGCTGAATAGTTTATTTTAGATAACTAGTACGAAAAAAAAGTTATAACAGTTGTGTATTACAAAAGAGGATAAAATACGTGTTATAAAGGAACTGTTTTCCTCACTTTTGATTAAATAATATAAAATGACAACACTCAAAGAATTAGCTGCCCTTTTAAATATTTCTGTTTCAACCGTATCAAAAGCGTTAAATGACAGCCATGAAATCAGTGAAAATACAAGGATTAGAGTTAAGGAGTTGGCAGCTAAGTTAAACTATAAACCGAATAGGATTGCACAACAACTAAAAACTAATAAGACCAAGATAATTGGTGTTATTCTTCCAACAGTAACCAATCCCTTTTTTGCGGAAGTATTACATGGCATTGAAAAAACGGCAACAAGTAATGATTACGATATTATTGTTTGCTTATCTAACGAAACCTTGCACAAAGAAAAGCGAAGCTTAGATCTATTGGCTAATGGAAGTGTTGATGGTTTTATTATTGCAGTTGCTAGAGAAAGCCAAGTGAAGGAACAAACGGATCATATTAAGTCTGCCATAAAAAGTAAGCTTCCCGTTTTAATGTTTGATAGAGTTGTTGATGATATAGAATGTAATAAAGTCATTGTAGATGATTTTCAATCTGTTTACGAGGCTACCGAACATTTAATTGTAAAAGAGAAACGAAAAAACATTCTTTTAGTCAGTAATATTGAAGAACTTAGTGTTGGTCAGCTTAGAATAAGTGGCTATACGAAGGCATTGGAGGATTATAATTTAGAACCTAATATTTTAAAATTAGATAACGCAGTTGACCTTGATGTTGAAAAGAGAATTTATAGCTGCTTAAAAGAGAATACATCTATCGATGCCATTCTGTCTATAGATCACGTTACAGGAATTGTAGCAATAAATATGGCTAAAAAATTAGGAAAAGAAATTCCTAAAGATTTATCGGTAGTAGGTTTTGGTTATGAGCATACTCAGGTATTATCGAGTCCAAAAATCTCAATTATTCATCAAAAAGCGCATAAAATAGGTGAGATGTCAACAAAGTTACTGATTGATAATATAAAAGATGAGACTCTAAAATTAGAGACTATTGTTGTTCCTAGTGAATTGAAATTAAGCGAATCGTTTAAAAATTAAATTTTAGAAATAAGGTATGAAAAAAGGCTTGATTTTTAAATCAAGCCTTTTTTTTATTTTTTGATATTTAGGATATTATAATCCTTTAGCTTTATCTATAGCATCGTTACCAGCTTTTTGAGCTTCGTCAACGGCGTCGTTACCAGCTTTTTTTGCGCCTTCAACGGCATCGTTAGCAGCATCTTTAACATTGTCAACTGCATCTCCAGCAGCATCCTTTGCGTTATCTATAGCTTCACCTGCTGAATCTGCAGCGTCGCTAGCAGCATCTTTTGTACTGTCAATAGCTTCGTCAGCAGCATCAACGGCATCGTTGGCAGTATCTTCAACTGCATCAGCAGCATCTTCTAAAGCATCTCCTGTAGCGTCAGTAGCGTTTTCTACGGCGTCTCCAGTTTTTTCAGCGGTTTCTCTACATGATGTAAATGATAATCCTAATACAGCAACTAGTGCTAAACTTAATACAACTTTTTTCATTTTATTGGTTTTAGTGTTAATTTATGTTAATATACGAAAATAATGATTTTAACGAAACATTAAATTTTTTTCGATAAAAAACGGCGTACATCCATATTATATACGTTTAAACTTTACTATTTGGATTATATTTAATCTATTTTTACTAAATATCTTTGGAATTATGACCCATTGATAGTTAGAAATAAAGTCAAATAATATGTGAATGTCATATCTTAAATTCTGTATTGAATTGTATGGCAAAAATATGGACTAGATAATATTAAAAATCAATCAAACATGATTTCAAAAGCGAACAAAAAAAACTCACTTTTCATAACCCTTTTATGTTTTTCACTTTTAAGCTTTTCACAAAACAACAGAAAAGAAAAAAACATAATAAAAGCCGTAGATAACCACACAGAAAGTGCTGTCAACTTGATTAGAAAAACAGTCAATATGAATAGTGGTACTATGAATTTTGAAGGTGTACGCGACGTTGGAAAACTGTATCAAATAGAACTAGATAAATTAGGCTTTAAAACAGAGTTGACCAATGGTGATGCTTATGGTAGAGCAGGACATTTAATAGCCACTAGAAAAGGTAATAAAGGCCCAAAATTTCTAATGATTGGTCACTTAGACACGGTTTTTGAATTGGATAGTCCGTTTCAAGAATACACTATGCTCAACGATTCCATTATGAAAGGCCCTGGAGTTGCTGATATGAAAGGAGGAGATGTAATTATAATTCTAGCCATGCAAGCTTTATATGAAGCCGGACTTTTAGATGATATGTCCATAGAAATTGTAATGACTGGAGATGAAGAAAAAAGTGGAGATCCTATAGAGTTATCTAAGAAAGCTTTAGTAGATGCAGCAAAACGCGCCGAGATTGCTTTAGGATTTGAAAATGGAGATAACAACCCAAAAACCATTGTCGTTTCTAGAAGAGGTTCTTCAGATTGGCAGCTTAAAGTCACCGGAAATCCTGCACATTCCTCACAAATTTTTACGGAAGACATTGGAGCAGGAGCGATTTATGAAACCTCAAGAATTTTAAATGCGTTTTACGTACAATTGGCCAAAGAAAAAGATTTAACCTTTAATCCAGGATTCATTATTGGCGGTACTACTTTAAAGCCAGATGAGGATGGAACTGGTGGACACGCTTTCGGGAAATCTAATGTAGTTTCTCAAGAAACCATTGTTCGTGGCGATTTGAGAGCTGTGTCCTTAGATCAATTGATAAAAGCTAAGGAAACTATGCATAAAATTGTTTCAGAAAATTATCCTAACACAAAAGCAGAATTAACGTTTTCAGCAGGTGCTTATCCACCTTTAACGAGAACGGATGGTAATGTAAAATTATTAGGTTATTATAATACGGTAAGTGAAGATTTAGGTTTCGGTTCAGTGACTGCGGTAAATCCAAGAAATGCTGGTGCTGCGGATATTTCATTTACATCAGAATATGTAGACATGGCTATTGATGGTCTAGGACTTACAGGTGGAGGAGGCGATCATACCATAAACGAAACTGGTGATCTAAAGACAGTCGCGACGCAAGCAAAAATAACAGCTGTTTTGATGTATCGCTTAGTGAATTCGAAATTTTAAGGATTGGTATCATTTCTCTTTGTGATATATGGACTTATTTAATTCAGAAATAGCATCTAATATTTTACCTTTTGATGGTGAAGTGAATTATTATGGATCCATAATGTCTTTAGCTAAAGCCCAAGTTTATTACGAAAAATTACTTCAAAATATCCATTGGGAAAACGATAAAGCCATCATTTTCGGAAAACTCATTATCACCAAACGAAAAGTGGCTTGGTATGGAGATCAACCTTTTAGTTACACCTATTCTAAAACCACAAAATCGGCTCTGCCATGGACTAGAGAACTTTTGGAGCTCAAAGAATTGGTAGAACAAAAAACTGGAGAAACCTTTAACTCTTGCTTACTCAATTTATATCACAGTGGAGACGAAGGCATGGCTTGGCATAGCGATGATGAAAAGGATTTAAAAAAGAATGGAGCTATTGGGTCTTTAAGTTTTGGTGCAGAACGTAAATTTTCATTTAAACATAAGGCAACCAAACAAAACGTTTCTGTTCAACTAGAAAAAGGAAGTCTGTTAATCATGAAAGGAGCGACACAAACCCATTGGTTACATCGATTACCACCAACGAAAAGAGTGAAAACTCCACGAATCAATTTAACGTTTCGGACTATAGATATTTGATTTGTAATGGAGACGTTACGAATTGAAATAATTCATAATCTGAAGCACAGCTCCAGTATTAGAAGCGATATAAGACTTCGTAATTTGTCCTTGCTGTTTCCTCAAAGTATTATCAGTAATCAAAGCTGTTAACGTAGAGTCAAAAGCAGTTGCACTTGCCAAGCTGGTGACACCACCTAAATCAATAAGTGTTTTTGCCTCAGGAAACTTGTCATAGTTTTTTCCAATAAGAATAGGCATTCCAAACACTGCAGGCTCTAATATATTGTGCAAGCCAGTGCTTCCTGCACCTCCACCAACATAAGCCATATCCGCATAACTATACACTTTGCTTAAATACCCAATGGTATCCAAAATAAACACCTTATAATCTGCTAAATTGTCGTTCTCATTTAATTCCGAATAACAAATGGTGTTGACCTTCAGTTGTGATTTTAAAGAAGCCACATAACTCGCTTTTATATTATGTGGAGCAATCACATACTTTACATCTGTATGCTTATTAGAATTGATAAAATCCATATATAATTTATCATCGTCAGGCCAAGTACTGCCAAAAACTACACATAATTGGTCGTTTTTAAATCTTTCAATAAAAGAAACGGAATTATCGATTTTTAGTTGATTAGAAACCCGATCAAAACGTGTGTCCCCAGAAACGGAAACGGAATTATAGTCGATACGTTCTAATAATAGTTTTGAATTTTCATCTTGTGTAAAAATATGCTTAAAACCAAATAATGCCGATTTTGCATAGTTGCCATACCATTTGAAAAAAGCATGATCTTTTCTAAATACGGCTGAAATTAAAATCGCATTCAAATCACGTTTTTTTATTTCATGTAAAAAATTAGGCCATATTTCATATTTAACAAAAAGTATATAATCTGGATGCACCAAATCTAAAAACCGTTTAGCATTTGCTGTAGTATCAAGCGGAAGATAAACCACAACATCAGCTATTTTAGCATTTTTTCTAACTTCATAACCAGAAGGCGAAAAGAAGGATAACACTACTTTATAGTCAGGATGTTTGGCTTTTAAAGCTTCAAAAACAGGTAAGCCTTGCTCGTATTCACCTAAGGATGCACAATGAAACCAAAAGCTTTTGTCTGTAGGTTGAATCGTATTTTCAAGTTTAGTAAAGGTTTGTTTTCTGCCAATAACTCCTTGCTTCAATTTAGAATTGAATACAGCTGCAATCTTTACAACAAAACTTGCGATATAAATTCCTATGGAATAGAGTCCTTTCAAAAACAAAAATTTGTGCTAAAATACATTTCTTTCATTTAATTGCGTTGCCGTAGCGCTTACAATTTCGTATTTTCGCTAACAGCTTTTAGCTTTTTTATATTCATACTTAAATGCAATATTCAGAATGAAAAAAATTCAAATGGTTGACCTTCAGAGTCAATATGCCAAAATTAAAGATATAGTAGACCCTTCGATTCAAGACGTTATGGACAGTGCCACTTTTATCAATGGACCAAAAGTGCATGAGTTTCAAAAAAATCTCGAGAATTACTTAGGTGTTAAACATGTTATACCATGTGCGAATGGTACGGATGCTTTGCAAATCGCTATGATGGGTTTAGGATTACAACCGGGTGATGAAGTTATTACGGCAGATTTTACCTTTGCAGCAACTGTTGAGGTGATTGCTTTACTACAGTTAACTCCAGTTTTAGTTGATGTAGACCCTGTGACTTTTAATATTGATGTCGAAGCCATAAAAAAGGCGATTACACCAAAAACGAAAGCTATTGTGCCAGTGCATTTATTTGGCTTAGCTGCAGAAATGGATGAGATTATGGCCTTAGCAAAAGCACATAATTTATATGTTATTGAGGATAATGCTCAGGGTATTGGAGCAAGTTATACACATAAAGATGGTAGTAAAACCAAGACTGGTGCTATTGGTGATGTCGCTTCAACATCATTTTTTCCATCTAAAAACTTAGGTTGTTATGGAGATGGTGGAGCCATTTTTACTAATGACGATGATTTGGCGCATGCCATTAGAGGTATCGTTAATCATGGCATGTATGAACGTTATCATCACGATGTGGTCGGTGTAAATTCACGCTTAGATTCTATTCAGGCGGCAGTATTAGATGCTAAATTGCCACATTTAGATACCTACAATGATACAAGGCGTAATACAGCAAGAAAATATAATGAAGCCTTTAAAGATCATCCAAACATTACAGTTCCTAGTGGATTAACGGATTGCGAAGGGATTTGCGATACTTGTGATTGCCATGTGTTTCATCAATATACTTTAAATTTAAAAGGTGTAGATCGTGATGCATTAGTGACGCACTTACAATCGAAAAACATTCCATGTGGAGTGTATTACCCAATTCCATTACATAGACAAAAAGCCTATTTGGATGACCGCTATAATGAAGCAGATTTTACAGTGACAAATGCATTGGTTAAATCTGTAATTTCATTACCAATGCATACAGAACTCGATGATGAACAAATTGAATTTATTACAAGTACAGTTTTAAATTTTATAGATACCAATAAATAATATGAAGATTTTAGTAACAGGCGGATTAGGTTTTATTGGGTCACATACCGTTGTAGAATTACAAAACGAAGGTTATGAGGTTGTAATTATAGATAATTTATCTAATTCATCCATTGATGTTTTAGACGGTATTACAGCGATTACCAATAAAAAACCACATTTTGAAAAGTTAGATTTAAAAGTAAAAGCAGACGTTCAAGATTTTTTTAAACGTCATAATGATATTGTTGGTATTATTCATTTTGCAGCCAATAAAGCCGTTGGTGAAAGTGTTGCAGAACCTTTAATGTATTATGAAAATAATATAACAAGTTTGGTTTATTTGCTTCAAGAATTGAGAGGTTTAAATAAAAAGAATTTTATTTTCAGCTCGTCTTGTACTGTTTATGGACAAGCCGATGAGTTACCAATTACGGAAAATGCACCTGTGAAACCTGCAGAATCTCCTTATGGAAATACCAAGCAGATTGGTGAAGAAATCATCAGAGATACTTGTCGTGTTAATGGCGACGTTAAGGCGATTGCATTACGTTATTTTAATCCTATTGGAGCACATGATTCAGCTGAGATAGGTGAATTGCCTATTGGTGTGCCTCAAAATTTAGTGCCTTATATTACACAAACCGCTATTGGTATGCGCGAGCAATTATCTGTATTTGGAGGAGATTATCCAACGTCTGATGGAACGTGTGTAAGAGATTATATTCATGTTGTAGATTTAGCAAAAGCACATGTTGTGGCTTTACAGCGCTTGTTAAATGTAGAAAATGACTCAAATTTTGAATTTTTCAATCTCGGAACAGGAACAGGAAGTACGGTTTTAGAAGCTGTTCAATCTTTTGAACGTGTTTCCGGAACAACGTTAAATTATAAAATCGTAGATCGTAGAGAAGGTGATGTTATTGCCGCTTATGCCGAAACATCTAAAGCAAACAAGGTTTTAGGTTGGAAAACAGAACTAACCCTTGATGATGCAATGGCTTCAGCATGGAAATGGGAACAAAAAATTAGAACTAAATAGAAACAAACACTCACAGATGAAAACTTTACTCAGAATTTTAATGTTGCTATGTGTAGTATCACTTTCGGCACAAAATACGTATTTACATTGTGGTAAATTAGTAGATACAAAATCTGGGAAAGTACTCAAAGAGAAAACCATTGTAGTTTCTGGGCATAAAATTATTTCAGTAGAAAATGGATACATTAATCCAACAAACCCTGAAGATGTTACAATTGATTTAAAATCTAAAACCGTAATGCCAGGTTTAATAGATATGCACGTGCATATTGAAGGAGAAACGAGTCCGAAATCTTACCTCAATAAATACACCTTAAATGATGCAGATGTTGCATTTAATTCAACAAATTATGCTAAAGTGACTTTAATGAGTGGCTTTACAACTGTAAGGGATTTAGGAGGTTCTGGGGTAAATATAGCATTGAGAAATGCCATAAACGCTGGGAAGATTGAAGGGCCAAGAATCTTTACATCTGGTAAGTCTTTGGCGACTACAGGTGGTCATGCAGATCCAACAAATGGTTCTAGTAAGAAAATTATGGGAGATCCTGGGCCAAAGGAAGGTGTTGTAAATGGAGTAGAGGATGCCAAAAAAGCGGTAAGACAACGTTACAAAAATGGTGCAGATTTAATTAAAATTACAGCAACAGGAGGTGTGCTAAGCATGGCAAAAAGTGGTCAGAACCCACAATTTACAATTGAAGAAATAAAGGCGATTTGTGAAACAGCTAAAGATTACGGGTTTCATGTAGCAGCTCATGCACACGGAGATGAAGGAATGCAACGTGCTATTTTAGGTGGAGTTAAAACTATAGAGCATGGAACAATGATGAGTGATGAGACTATGGAACTTATGAAAAAACACGATGTGTATTTAGTACCAACGATAACGGCTGGGAAATTTGTATCTGATAAAGCTAAGATTGATGGGTATTACCCTGAAATTATTGTGCCTAAAGCATTGAATATAGGTCCGAAGATTCAGAATATGTTTGGAAGAGCTTATAAATCAGGTGTCGGTATTGCCTTTGGAACCGATGCAGCGGTTTTTTATCATGGTGACAACGCAAAAGAATTTGGTTACATGGTTGAAGCAGGAATGCCAGCAATTGAAACTATTCAAAGTGCCACAATTACCAATGCGATGTTATTAAAAATGGACAACCAAATTGGGCAAATTCAACCTGGTTTTGTAGCCGATATTATCGCGGTAAATGACGACCCAACAACAACCATTTCTACTATGGAAAACGTCATTTTTGTTATGAAAAACGGTGTTATTTACAAAAAATAGGCCTTTTTTGTCGATTTTTTGTTTCTTGAATATGTAAATGATGCACTATCCCATTGCGAATATGTTAATTCTTATAGTGTCTGATTTTCAATATGATAATAACAAAAGCTCTTAACCCTGTTTTAACATCGATTTCTTGGAGTTGGTCATCAATCTTCGTTTTTTTGTAATGAATGATAATTGAAGACCATGAAATTGATAAGTATTAAAAGAGAGACCAAAAGCGAAGGTCGCTTCACGAAAAAAATGGGTGCATTACAGACTAAGGTTACCTATATTAAAAAACAATTCTTAAGTATTCCATACAAAACACTTCACAAATACAGAGAGACGTATTATGGTGAAGTTAAGGATTGTGAAGATTGTGTATTAGCGCGTTAAGCAATATTATCTTCAACCGTATCTTTTTTCTTGCTAAAGATTCCTGTTAATAATAAAAGAATCATTCCTGTGGTAACAGACATATCAGCAACATTAAAGATACCTGTTCTAAATACACCTCCTAAATTTATATAAAAGAAGTCAGTGACTTGGCCAAATACTATGCGGTCAAATACATTGGCTATTCCTCCTCCTACAATACAGCAGAATGCAATAAGACTTAAACGGTCTAATTCTTTAGTTTTTATAATATAATACATTACATAAGCCAATACAATTGTCGGTAGAATTAATAAGAAGATTAATCTTAATGTTGGATTCATATCACTTCCCATACCTAAAAAAGCACCTTTATTTTCAACCCAAATTAATTGAAAATAATCTTGAATCACATTGATTTGACCTTTTCCACCTTTAATCATTGTCGATCTTACGATTACCTTAGAAATCTGATCGATGGCAATATTAAACGTTATTAGCAGCGTAATAAATAGTGTTCTGTTCAAAGCAGTAGTATTTAGGCGTTAGTTTCAAAAGTAGCCGAAGTTGTTTCAGCACCTTTATGTATTTTCTTTACTAAACCTTGTAACACTTTGCCAGGACCAACCTCTGTAAAATGTACTGCTCCGTCTGTAACCATTTGTTGTACAGATTGCGTCCAACGAACAGGAGCCGTTAATTGTAAAATTAAATTGGCCTTGATTTCATTTTCGTCTGTTATAGCAGAAGCTGTAACGTTCTGATATATTGGGCAATTTGGTTTGCTAAATGTTGTGTTTTCAATGGCAGCAGCTAATTCTTCACGAGCAGGTTCCATTAGAGGTGAGTGAAATGCTCCACCAACAGGTAATACTAATGCGCGTCTTGCACCAGCATCTTTTAAAGCTTCGCAGGCTTTATTAATCGCCTCAACTTCACCAGAAATTACTAATTGCCCAGGGCAGTTATAATTGGCTGCAACGACGATGCCATCGGTAGTTTTACATATGTCTTCAACAATGTTATCTTCTAAACCTAAAACCGCAGCCATAGTACTTGGTTGTAATTCACATGCTTTTTGCATAGCTTGTGCACGTTGAGAGACTAATTTAAGTCCATCTTCAAAAGTCAAAGCTCCTGCAGCAACTAATGCCGAAAATTCACCAAGTGAGTGTCCTGCTACCATATCTGGTTTAAAACTATCTCCAAGGGTTTTTGCTAAAATTACAGAATGTAAAAAGATAGCAGGTTGTGTAACCTTAGTTTCTTTTAAATCTTCCTTAGAGCCCTCAAACATAATATCTGTAATGTTAAAGCCTAAAATGTCATTAGCTTTTTCAAACAGTTCTTGTGCTAAAGGTGAGTTTTCGTAAAGATCTAATCCCATTCCTGAGAATTGAGCACCTTGTCCTGGAAATATATATGCGTTCATTTGATATTAAATTTGATACGCGAAAATAATAATAATTTATTTAAACCGCTTGTATATATACCGTATTCAATACTATAATTTATTGCTTTTACGGTGCTTATAATTGAATATTAACAAGAATAAGGATGCTTTATATAAAGCATCCTTAAAACTAATCCCTTAATTAATTTTATTCTTGTTTTGAGTGTTGCGCGTGTCCGTTGAGAAATTTTAGACTAAGCATACAAAGGCTTAAATATTTTTGATAGCTTTTAATTGCCCTTTCTTTAAGAGCTCAAGAGTTTTGCTTATAATACCTTTGCTTTAATAGGGTTTCCATTCTACAGTTTGCTATTTTAAATTCATATAGAATTAGTAAAATAAATGTTATAGCCATTACAAGGCTAATCTGAAACTAACTTAATGGATTAAGTTGTACCAGAATTATAATTTGTACAGTAATAAGTGTTACCGATGATGCAATTAGTATACCAATTAAGATAGATTTTTTTTTCATTATAAGTAGGTTGTTATTTCTATACAATAGTAGGGTATAATTTAAAGTCGAAAAAAAAAATGTCGTGAAGTACCGAGTTTTGTCCGTAAATAATTAAAGTCAAATATTGATAAGAAATCCGTGTTAAGGTTATCTAATAAAATTTACGATGCGATTCTATGCTTAAAGAGAGTTATATCTTTTTTTAAAAGCTTTTCTATAGGTGTTAGATATTGGTATGTGTTGGTTATTAATTTGGATAAGTGTTCCTTTTACGCTATCAATATTGTCAATTTTCACAGCGTAAGACCTATGAACACGGCATACGCCTTCAATATTGTTTTCTTCAATAAAAGTGTCAATGCTATCTCTCTTTAAATACTTTTTTGTACTGGTATGAATTTCTATATACTTATCTGAAGATTCAATATACAGTAAATCATTCGTTTTAACTTTATGTAATTCATGACCAATTTTGATTGTAAAATAGGAATTGTTTTTAAGGTGTCTATCTAATACAATATTCAAAGTAGAATAAATACTAGCTTCGTTAAACGGTTTTAGTAAATACCCATCAGGAATTAATTTTGAAGCTTCCTTAACCGTAGAGGCATCAGCAAAAGAGGTGAGAAATATAAAAGGAATGTTTAAGTGGTCATTGATGTATTGTGCAATTTCAAAACCTTGATTTCTACCATGCATATTTATGTCTAGTATAGCAATATCAGGGCGTTCTGTTTGTAATGCCGCAATAGCGCTTTCAGCATTAAATGCTATTGCTGTAACTTCATAGTCTAAATCTTCTAAAATACTATTCAATTGCTCTGAGATGAATACATCGTCATCTGCAATTAAAACTTTTATTTTTTTGTTATCTCGCATTAAAAGTGATTTTTATCGCAAAACCATTGGAATTACAAATAGTTGTTTTTCCAAGTAATTGTCTAGTGGCTATTGAGTAGATTAACTTTAAGCCGAAAGATTTTGTGGTTGTTATATCTATAGATTTTGGTAAACCGATACCGTTATCAGAGTAGTCAAATTGTATGGTGTCATCCTTTTTTAAAATACTAATTTTTACTTCTTTTGTCTTGGTTTTTGGCCAAGCATATTTTATGCTATTTGTAATCAATTCATGCAATATAAACCCTAAAGCTTGCGCCTGCTCTACATCTGCCCATAGATTGTTGCCCTGTACGGTAAAATTATCATTTTCTAATTGAATAGGGGACAGTAATAACTGCATTATGTTATTAAAATATTCTTCAATATCAATCTGCTTATAATTCCCTTTTTGATACATTTTTTGATGTGCTAATTGCATAGCATCGATTCTCGTTTTACTATCAATTAAGGCTTCCTTAGCAATCTTGTTTTCTGTGTTTTTAGATTTTAAATACAATAAAGAGGCGACTATTTGCATATTGTTTTTTACACGATGGTGCACTTCTTTTAGTAAGATCTCTTTGTCGTTTAATGCGTCTTCTATAGTCTTGTTTTTTTTAGAAAGTACAGCTGCAATTTTCTTTTTTTGGTTGTAAAAATATGTGATGCATAAAACGATGAGTAGGAGGATTATACTACTAGAAATAGCAGTGTAAATTTTTAATTTATTACGTTCTTCTTTCTGGTCATAGTCATATTGAAGTAATTTAATTTCATTGACTTTGTTAATGCTATCTGCTATAGATTTTTGTTGGTAAACGTCTTTAATTTCTAGACGAATAATGTTTCTAATACCCTCTTCACTTCTAATTTTGTTGCTATAGCTATTAAATCTTTTATAGTAAGCTATAGCTTTAGATAAATCACCTTGATTCTCATAAGCTCTGCCAAGGCCCAGACTTGCCAATTTTAGTGTCTTAATATGGTTTGTAGTTTTAGCAATATTGTACGCTTTTTGATAGTATGTAAAACTTTCTTTTTTTTGATTTAAGACTTTGTAGGTTTTTGCGGCAACAATATAAGCTTTATCTAAATCCTCTTTAATTTTTAGATTTTCAAATTGTGTGATAGCTAGTGTAATGTTATTTTTAGCTTCTTTAATTTGGTTTTGCAGTAAATTATTATGGGCTAAATTGGCTCTTACTTTTGCTTCTAGTATAGTAGCTTTATTAGTTGTGGCTATATGTAAAGCTTCCTTATAGTTAATTTCTGCCTTTTCTAAGTTTTTAAGTTCTTGATGTAATTCTCCTAATTTGTTTAGTGAATTAACAAGTCTATTATTGTTGGTTAATCTTTTTGCGTATGCTATGGCTTTTAGATAGTTTTTTTCAGCAGTCTGGTATTCCTTAATGGTAATATTTACATCGCCAAGACTTTCGTATATAGAGGATTTAAACCCTGCGTACTTATGTTTGGTGCAAAAATCTAAGGCTTCTTCAAAAGTTTCTATACTAAGTTTATACTTCCCCTGAGATTCATAGATTTCTCCAATATTAATTTTAGCTCTTGCGTAATCTACATTAAGATTGTGTTTATCGGCATACTCTAAGCTTTTGAAGTGATAATCTAAAGCAAGTGAAGCATTTCCAAGGCTATTATTAAGATTCCCAAGGTCACCATAAATTTTTGAAATTCCCCGTTTAGATTCATGTTGTATTGCGTGTTCTAAACCTTCTTGATAGGTTGCACTAGCCTTGTCAATTTCTCCTAGCATCATATACGAATGCCCTAAGAAATGATGAGCCTGTGATCTTAAATTATGATATGTACTCGTTTTTGCTAGTTCTAAGTATTCTGAACTATGCTTTAAACCTTGATTAAAATCTAAATAAATGGTTTTCCAACAACAAAAACTATAGGCTTTAAGTCTAACTTTAGTTGGGTTTTTAGGGTTTGCTGCAATTTGATAAGCAGAATCAATGGCTCGTTGTTTTTGTGGTTGAACTTGCCCTAAACTCTTAAGGGAAAAAAATAACGCAATTAATAAAAAGGCAAATTTCATTTAAGGTAATGTATTCATTTAATTGATGAAATGCATCTAAGATTAAAAATTAAAAGTTAGCCGTTGCAGCTTCTGCACAGCGCTCACCATCCATAGCCGCAGAAATAATACCACCAGCATAACCACCACCTTCACCGCAAGGAAATAGGTTGGTAATTTCAGGGTGTTCTAAACTTTCATTCCTTGGAATGTTTACTGGAGAAGAGGTACGCGATTCTACACCAATAATATTAGCTTCCTCGGTATAATAACCTTTCATTTTTTGTCCAAATGCTTTAAAGCCTTTGCGTAAGGAACCTCCAATTATCTTTGGTAGTAAGGAATGTAACGGTGCCGATTTTAAACCGGGTTGATACGACGTTTCATTTAAGCTTGAAGACAATTTACCTTCCACAAAATCGGTGAGGCGTTGCGCAGGAGCCGACTGTCGTCTTCCGCCAGCAGTAAAGGCTAATCGTTCTAAGTCTTTTTGGTATTCTAGCGCTTTTAAAGGACCAAAATGTTCGTATTTATAAAGGTCTTTGTCGGCATTAATTTCTGTGACAATACCAGAATTCGCAAACTTATTATTTCGTTTTGAAGGCGACATACCGTTAACTACAACTTCTCCATTTGCTGTGGCTGCAGGAACGATAAATCCACCAGGACACATACAAAAGGAATACACGCCTCTGTGATTCACTTGCTCTACTAAACTATAAGAGGCAGCTGGTAATAATTCGTCTCGTGGTTCACCTTTGCAATGGTACTGTATACCATCAATAATATCTTGAGGATGCTCAACCCTTACTCCCATGGCAAATGATTTGGCTTCCAATTTAATCTCCTTATCATTCAGTAAATAAAAAATATCTCTTGCGGAATGTCCTGTGGCTAAAATGACTTTTTCAACATCTAATTCTTTGCCGTCTAAAAGTTGAATAGCAACTATTTTATTATTTTTAATTGTGAAGTCGGAAACTCGAGATTCAAAATGAACTTCACCACCAAATTTGATGATGTTTTCTCTAATATTCTGAACAACTTTAGGTAACTTATTAGTGCCAATATGAGGATGAGCATCGACAAGAATCTGATCCGTTGCACCATGATAAACTAAATTCTCAAAGATTCGTCTAACGTCACCTCGCTTTAAACTTCGCGTATATAATTTTCCATCAGAATAGGTGCCAGCGCCACCTTCGCCAAAACAGTAATTTGAATCTTCGTTTACAAAATGATCTTGGTTAATGGCTTTTAAATCACGTCGGCGATCTTGCACATTTTTACCGCGTTCTAAAACAATGGGTTTAAAACCTAACTCAATACAACGCAAGGCTGCGTACATGCCTGCAGGTCCGAAACCAATAATATGAACCGGTTTGGCGTTGGAAACATCTTTGTAATCAAAATGATAGTCTGAAGTTTCAGGCATGGGTTCATTGATAAACACTTCAACTTTATAATTAAATATAATGTTCCGCTTACGCGCATCAATTGATTTTCGTAGAATTTTTATGCCTGTAATTTCAGAAGTCTTCACATTTAAATCATGTGCAGCTTTTTTTAGCAAACCATCAGGCTGTCGTTCTTGATGTAAATTGATGCGTAGTTGTAAGGCTTTTATCATCTTGCAAAATTAAAGAAAAGAAACCGTATCTAAATTTTTTAAATGAAATCAAGTTGTAATGTTTTAATTTAAAAAATAGGCATAAAAAAACCACGTTAATTAACGTGGTTTTCTAAACTTAAATAAAACAAATTAAGGTTTTGATTTTGGTCGATCTCTATTGATTTCTGTAATATCAATATCAGTAGCTTCAATCCCAAGGAAGTGTTTGCTAAAATGATCGGCACGCAGCCAAAATGAATATTCTGTCATATTTCCAAAGCTATGACGCTGACCTGGCATTAGCATAAAATCGAAACGTTTGTTCGCTTTAATTAAGGCATTTGCCATTCGTATTGTTCCACCTGGATGTACGTTATTGTCTACATCACCTGTAATAAGCATTAAATTCCCTTTAAGGTTTTTTGCTAAAGACTGGTTGTCGTCAATAAGATATTTGTATTTGGTATTACCATCATTATCCATTTCTTCTTGTACACCATGATGTGTTTCGCTCCACCAACTGTTATAAATATTATTATCGTGGTTTCCGGCAGAAGACACAGCGGCTTTAAAGAAATCTGGATAAACCAGCATAGCTGCGGTTGACATAAATCCGCCTCCTGAGTGACCATAAATACCTACTTTCTCAATGTCAATAAAATCATGTTGGTCAGCAAGTTGCTCAGCAACATGTCTTTTATCGGCTAAACCATAATCTCTAAGGTTGCCATAACCATAGTTGTGATACCATTTAGAACGGTCTGGATGTCCACCACGGTTACCCATAGTTACCACAATAAATCCAACTTGAGCCATACGATCTACACGATCCATTCTAATAGAAAACGATTTGTTTACGGCTTCCGTTTGTGGACCTGGATAAACGTATTCTAAGAGAGGATATTTTTTAGTCTCGTCAAAATCAAAAGGTTTGTACATTACGCCGTATATATCTGTAATCCCATCATCGGCTTTCATTTTAAAGGTTTCAGGAAATTGATAGCCAGTAGCCATTAATTGTGATAAATCGGCTTCTTCTAATTCCATAATGAGTTTTCCTGTACTAGATCTTAACTCTGATTTAGGAACGGTATTTACTCGAGAATAATTACTCACAAAATAAGCGTTAGAATCCGCCATATCTGTACTAGAATTGTAGTCACCAGGATTTAAGGCTTTAAGACCTGAGCCATTTAAGTTAATGCTGTACATGTGCTCGTAATAAGGGTCTTGGTCTTTAGGAATGCCATGAGCAGTGAAGTAAAGCGTTCGGCTTTTTTCGTCTACACCAATAGCACGTTCTACATGGTAGGAACCAGAAGTGATCTCATTTTTTAAATTGCCTTTAGTATCATATAAATAATAATGCGCCCAACCTGAACGTTCAGCCCAATGTAGCATTTCAGTTTCGTTATTAAGTAATACTAATGGACGTGATTCTATATAGGTGTTAAAACGTTCTTCAATTAAAACTTTGGTTTCGCCTGTATTGATGTCAGCCACACAGATATCGAATTTTTTACGATCTCTGCTGATGGTGTTGTAATAAATTTTACCTTTTTTAGATAACAATAATGATGGGGTAAAGTCATCGTCATAGCTTGATTTTTTTCGTGGCTCACGATACACTTGAATACTTTGTTGTTTCACCGTATCGAGTTGTACTTGGATATTTGATTTAGAAGGGATATCAAAGACGTGAAGTTCGGTTTTATAATATTCGTCTTCACCTGGCATATGGTATTTGTAGGTTTCTAAAGTTGGGCGTTTGCTCGAGGTTGTATTTATAACCCAAAGATCTTTTATATGTCTTGAGTCTCTTCGTTGAAAAACAAATTTCTTAGAATCATGAGACCAAATGCCACGAACAGACTTACGTTTGTCTTTATTCTTTAGTTTGGTTTCGTTGTTTTCATTTCTTCCGCTACTGCCATAGCTGTAGTTTTCTTCACCATCTTTTGTCCATTGATTTTCTACAATTGTAGTGTCTTTTTCATTTTCTACAGCTTTTAGGAAATTTTCCTTATCCATCCAGTATAAATTATGGTGCTTTGAAAACAATACTATAGAGCTATCTGGAGCGATATTAGCCCATCTTTTCCAGTTTTCTTTTTCTTTCTTTTTATTGCTGATCACGGTTAGACCGTTGCTACCAAGTCGGTATTCAAAATGATATACTTTATTAACTTTTTTTGCTCTTTTGGCTTTGCCTTTTTTCTTTTTGTCTGTTTTGGTAGAATCTGTTTCTTTAGTATTCTCTATTTCATCTTTGTCTTCCTTTTCTTCATCCACTTTCTCGGTAGATGTTACATAAAAACGGATAGCGGTTTCATTTTTTACGAATTCAAAATTGAATCTTGGTAAATGTTTGGCGTCGTATGGATCTTTTGTAATTTCCGTGAGCCATTTTGCCATTTTTTCATTATCAAAAAGCTCTTTTTTAGATTTTTTATCAGCATCAACAATATAATATTTAGAGCCTTCGGTTGTTTTATATTGGTACCAAAATCGGTTGCCATTTTTTAGCCAATGAGGTCGTACTGATGTTGAATGAACTAGTTTCCCTAAGTTTTTTGGAGAATATTTAGCGGCAGCTCTGTAGTTTGGTGTTGGTGTTTGACTTTCTTTCTCGGTATTTTGTGCAGTTATCAGGTTAAATGATAAACCTAAAACTAGTAGAAATATTAATTTTTGCATGCTTTGTGATTAGTTTAGTGTGGGTTTATGTGTTGAGTTGACTAAAGTACACGATTATTATAAAATTGGTAATTTTTTAACATTAGCCTAACGATTTAATTGACGAAGTATACTTTGAGTAAGGCTATTTTAGTATATTGAAAATTCTAAAAAACTATTTAATTGAGCTGGTTAAAAAAAGACCCTTTTCAAATAATTGCGTTTCAAAGTTATGGGACCAATTCTCATTTTTATGCTCGTGGACGCGCTTTAGAGGATGAGTCTATTGACCTAGAAGCCAGGAACACATGGCGACTTCTTGTAAATTCATGGAAACGCTTTGAAACTGATGAGGTCAAAAACGTTGGGTTAGATTTAAAACTACCGAACAACACTATTATTAAAGCGACGACTGATCGTAAAGGTTATTTTATAGTTGAAGCTAATCTTCAAGACTTAAAAACGCTCACCAATGACGAAGGTTGGTTGTCTTTTGAGTTGTCTTTTAACGACGTTACAATTAAACGTAATATTCAAAATCAAAATCGGTTTCCGGGAGAATTATTAATTCCATCTAGTAAAGCACAGTTTGGCGTAGCAAGTGATATTGACGATACGATTTTGCAGACGGGAGTGGTGTCTTGGTTAAAATGGAGATTGATTTATAATTCTATTTTTAAAAGTGTTAAAAGCAGAATGCCTTTGGAAGGTTCTGTAGATTTGTTTCAACGATTACATCGTGGATTTTCAGGTAAAAACGCGAATCCTATTTTTTATGTGAGTCATAGTCCATGGAATTTTTATCGCTATTTAGAACTCTTTTTAAAACAAAATAACTTTCCTAAAGGGCCAATTTTATTGCGTAGCGTAAGTGAAGCCTTAAAGAAAAAACAAGAGGGAGAAAAACCACAGAAACAGAAAGAAATTTTAAATATTCTAAAAACATATCCAAAATTACCATTTATCTTAATTGGTGATAGCGGAGAGCATGATCCTGATATTTATATTGAGATCGCTGAAATGTTTCCAGATCGAATTTTAGCTATTTACCTTAGAAGTGTAAAGCATAAAAAGAAAATGTTGCGCGTTAGAAGTCTCGTTAAAAATTTTAAAACCACACCAATGATGTTGATAGATAATAGTCAACAAGCAATTGAACATGCTAGAAAACACGGTTTTATTACTTAAGGATATTGTCTGGTTTTTTTTGTTATGTTGTTGTAATACTGAAGTGAAATAGGCACTTAGAATAACCCGTTTACTTGTGCATCAATTTTATTAATAATATCTCCTAAGTCTTCAGGATTATCAACAAAATCGAGATTATCTACATCAATGATAAGTAAATTTCCTTTATCGTATTTTGAAATCCAAGCTTCATAACGTTCGTTGAGTCGGCTTAAATAATCGATGCTAATTGTATTTTCGTAATCACGACCTCTTTTATGAATTTGAGAAACTAAATTAGGTATAGAACTGCGTAAATAAATCAATAAATCGGGACCTTTTACAAACGATTCCATCAATTCAAATAATGATGAATAATTTTCAAAATCGCGATTGGTCATTAAACCCATAGCATGTAAGTTGGGTGCGAAAATATGAGCATCTTCATAGATGGTTCTATCTTGAATGATGTCTTTACCACTATCGTGAATTTGATTCACTTGGCGAAATCTGCTGTTTAAGAAATAGACTTGCAAATTAAAACTCCAACGTTCCATCTGATTATAAAAATCATCTAAATACGGGTTGTCAACCACATCTTCCAGTTGTGCTTCCCACTTAAAGTGTTTGGCAAGTAATTTTGTGAGCGTTGTTTTTCCAGCTCCTATATTTCCAGCAACAGCAACATGCATAATCTATTCTATTTTTAATTGGTAATGACGCAGTAAATTCAAGCCGTAAATATACACCGTTTCATTGGTTACCAAAAACTGTTTTATTAACATTTTTGGATGTTTTATGGGTTGAATTATGGACTCGTTTTTCTCTAAGATAAATAACGATTCTCCCTTTTTTAATACTAAATGCGCTTCGTTAAATGCTAAACTGTCGTATCCCGAATTTTCTATTGTACGTATTAGACTTCCAAAATAATTATAAACGTAGAGGTGAGTTTTAGTCAATAAATAACAATAATTATAATCGCTTTTTAAATCTAAAACTTCAGACTGAACAGGAACCGTTTTGAGTTTTATGGTATTGGTTTTATAATCGTATAATTCTAAATATTGAAAATCGTCATTAAATAACCAAATTGAATTATTAAAGCCAGATGAAACAAAAGAAACATTCTTGTACGGCTGAATTGAATTAAAGTTAATTTTTGAAATCTCAGCCAAACGATTATCTAAAATTACAACTGTATTAAAATCTCTATAGAACAGATTTATTTTTAAAGGATTAAACGTGTTTGCAGAGGTGATGTCTCCCAATTGAAAATTGGCATATGTAATTGTAGTATCCTTTGTTTTTTTATGAAATGAATTGTTTTCTGTAGCATAGTAAAGGGTGCCGAAATTATCAACTCCAAAAATTGATTTGGCTTCAATGTTTGTTGAATCTTTTAAAATCGCAGTAAAATGTTGTGCTGTGTTCTCTTGTGCGACACAAAATGAACAGAAAAATAGAAGTAAAAAGACAAGCTTTTGCATGAATGTGGACGAATAAGCTTGAAAAGTACGAAAAATGTGCCAATCTTAAATATTAAGACCTCCTAGATTATTTGCTGCAAGACCTGTAAGGTTTTAAAAACCTGACAGGTCTTTGTCAGGTTTAATCCGTCAATTTATATCCAAAACCACGCACATTAATTATCTGAATATTCTCATCTGCTTTAAGTTTTTTACGTAATTTGGTAATAAAAACATCCATACTTCTAGCCGAGAAAAAATCGTCGGTTCCCCAAAGTTTGTTTAAAATAAGTGAACGGTCTAAAACTTGATTTTTGTTTTTTATTAAATGAAAGAGTAAGTGCGCTTCTCTATGTGTTAAATGAATAGCATCTGCAGATTTAAACTGTAATTGTTGTTTTGGGAAATCGAAAGTATAATCGCCAATTTCTAACACCTGAGCTGTTTTCTGTTCTTTAGTTCTGCTGACTAAATTATGAATTCGTACAATCAGCTCTTCTATACTAAAAGGCTTTTTTAGATAATCGTTTCCTCCAATAGAAAAACCTTCAACTACATCTGCGGTTTGCGATTTTGCTGTAAGGAATATTATAGGGATTGTATCATCGATCGCTCTAATGTCTTTTGCTAAAGTGAATCCATCTTTTTTAGGCATCATAACATCTAATACTAATATTTCGGGTGTTTCTGATTTATATTTTTCAAATGCTTTTTCGCCATTATCACAGAGAATAACGTCAAAGTTTCTGGTTTCAAGACTTTCTTTTATAATTTGTCCGAGAGCTGCTTCGTCTTCAGCTAATAATAATTTGATCTCATTAGCCATTAGGAAGTGTGATTTTAAAGGTGGTTATATTTTGATTTAATTCTAAAGCTATTGAACCCTTATGTTTATCGATTATGGTTTTGGTGTAAAACAATCCAATTCCAAAACCTTTTACATCGTGAGTGTTACCTTTTGGAACCCGATAAAATTTTTCGAAAACCCGATCTTTATGTAACTTGGTTAACGTATTACCATTATCTGAAATTAACAGATTTATACTTTTTTCTTTCGGAATTACATTGATGGTAATAGTATTGCCACCATATTTTACAGCATTGTCTAAAATATTATTTATAGCATTTTCAAAATGAAATATATCAACATTAATTAATAGGGTGTCTACTTTAAAATTGGTGTTAAATATCTTATCAGTAAATTGACTTTTATAATGATTAACGATGGTGTTAAGTAATTCTACAACATCAACAGATTCTTTATTTAATTCCAGATTATCACTATCTAAAGATGCAGTTTCTAGTAGTTTTTCAACCATAATGTTTAACTTTCCGAGTTGCTCAGAAGACATATTCAGATATTTTTTTGCTTTCGTTTTGTCTTCAATAGCATTAAAACTGTCCATGCTTTCTATCGCAGCACTTATGGTGGCAATTGGAGTTTTAAACTCATGTGTGATATTACTGATGAGATCGTTTTTAATTTCAGCCAATTGTTTTTGGTGTTTAATGATTTTTAATAAATAGAACAGGCAACTAATTACAGCTATGACTAAAAGAGCTGGGATTAAGATACCTCCTAAAATTCGGAATAAAATAACTTTTGTTGTATTGGTAAAAAGGATGGTTAAAAAAGAGCCTTTTGGAAGAAACGTGGATTTTGAATCGGTTTGAAGATAATTATCAGGTCCGTGATTAGGATCCAACATAGGTATTTCTTTTGTCTTTATTTGGTAGTCTATAGTAATTTCAGGCTTTTTGTAATCTAAATAAAAATCGACTTCAATATTTTTTCGTTTTAACTCCTTTGCTATTAGTTTTTCAACAGCTTCAATATCAAGCGTGTCGTTTTTTATTGAAATCATCACCTTGGATGTTAAAAATTCGGCATTGGTTAAACTAATATCAGCATTTTTATTTTTTAGGCTGTCCATTTTTTGTTTTAATGCATCAATTGATACAGACTTTTGATTTTTGTCTTGTTGTTTAGACATAGAGTCGGCCTTTAACCCTCTAAGTACTGTTATGTTTTCAATGGAGTTTACATCTAAGGAATCAAGATTTTTAAATTCTCTATTAGTTTCGTCAATCTTTTCAAAGAGTTTTTCGAGTTTGCCACCTTCTTCAAAGGCATTCTTTTGCTCATCGCCTTCAAGGAAAACACCAATAGTGGTACGTTCTGCTAAAGCTGTATAATAATCATCAACGGCTTTGTCTAAACTAATCTGAACATCATTAATGAGTTGCTGTTTATTAGTTTGGTAGTTTTTATAATTCCAATAGACTTGTATGCCAATTGTGGCTATAATTACAGTAATAATGGTATATAATATCCATTTATATCTTTTGTTATTCATATTTCAAATGTATAAAGGAAAAATATAGTAACAATAATCGGTTAACACACGTTAACACTTGTTAACCTAAAAGACAAAATATGGTTCTGATATTTGTAAGGTATTAATGAAAAAACTAATTATAATGAAAAAGTTATTTGCTTATGTAATGGTATTGGTTTCGCTTTTTGGATTTAGTCAATCTCAAAACGATGAACAAAATGTTTTAAAAAATGACAACAGCGAGTTTCAAAATCTTGATATGATTATTACTGTAGATTCTTTAGAAGAACTAGAATCTGAATTAAACGTGTCCGATTTAAAAGATTTGTTTGAAGAGATCAAGGCATTTAAAAGGGTGTCCTTTCAATTGGTTTGTAATGACATGAGGACATCTAATGTTTATAAAAAAAACATGTCTGTTAAAATTGAGAGCACAATAGAAAATGAAGCTTTATTTTTAAAACGAGTTCAAAATTTAAAAGCAATGGCTATCACTTATTATCAAAATAACAATTAAAACTAACCAGATGAAAAAAATAATTAACATTATACTATTAACTGTAATAATAGCATTTTCCACTGTAAATGCCCAAGACTTTCAAGGAGTAGCAACCTATAAAACCCATCGTGATTTCGATATAAAAATGGATAGCACCAAGATGAATGATGCTAAGCAGAAACAAATAATGGAGATGATGAAAAAGCAATTTCAAAAAACATACATTTTAACTTTTGATAAAAAGGAGTCCTTATATCAGCAAGAAGAAGAATTAGATAAACCACAAGTCGGGAGTGGTTTTCAAATGTCTTTAGGCAGTAGTGGATCAGATGTCTTTTATAAAAACATAAAGGATAAGCGTTATGTAGATCAAAAGGAAACCATGGGAAAACGATTTTTAATTAAAGATTCTATCTCTCCAATTGAATGGAAGCTAGAATCCGATACCAAACATATAGGAGAATATATGTGTTTTAAAGCTACGTACACAAAACAAGTTCCTAAAATAAATTTCAACTTTAGTAGTAATTCAAACAACGATGAAGAGAAAGACGAAGCGGAAGCACCAGAAATGATAGAGCGTACTGTTACGGCATGGTATACACCTCAGATTCCAGTAAGTAATGGACCTGCAAAATACCAAGGTTTACCTGGTTTAATTTTAGAAATTCACGACGGAAAACTCACGGTCATTTGTAGTAAAATTGTCATAAACCCAGAAGAAAAAAATGAGATTGAAGCGCCATCAAAGGGAAAAGAAGTTTCGCAAACGGAATATGACGACATCATGGAGAAGAAAAGTAAGGAAATGTTGGAACGTTATGCACCAAGTAGAGGGGCTAAAGATGGAACGATTCATATAACTGTAGGAGGATAATAATCTTTTTATTCGAAATTTTTAATACCGAAAAAGAATAGGTAATGTTAATTTTGATGTAAAGTGAAAAAATAATGTTTAACAAAAACTTATATTTGTTAAACAAAACAACTCGATTATGAAATCACTTTTATTAAAATTTAGTGCAATTGTGCTTACTTTAAGCCTGTCTAGTCTTTCAGATACAAAACAAAATGAAAAAAAACAGAGTTTTCAGGGTAAAGCCTATTATCTCTCAAAAGCCAAAATGAATTTAGGTACTTGGGGAGCGCGTTTAAGCGAAGGTCAGAAAAAAGAAATTGAAGCGCGTCTGAAAAATAGATTACAAAAAAGTTATGTCTTAACTTTTAATAAGGAAGAATCTTTTTTTAGTGAAGAGGATCAATTGGATGCTATGTCTGGTGCTACTGATTCTTGGGGGAAAAATTTTGCACCTGGTGATCAATATAAAAATGTAAAGACGAACTCGCAGATACAAAATCAAGAGTTTTATGGAAAAAACTTTTTAGTTAACGACAATTTGCAACCAATAGAATGGGTATTAGGAAAAGAAACTAAGCAGATAGGTGACTATATGTGTTTTAAAGCTACAGCTTCTATTCCTACAAATGAATTAACATGGTTTAATTTTTCTTGGAGTAAATTACGAGATTCCAATCCAAAAGAAACAGATACAATACAAGCGGAATCTAAAGCTGTTGAAATTGCAATGACAGAAGTTGAAGCTTGGTACACTCCTCAAATACCAGTAAGTCATGGTCCTATGGAATATTGGGGACTTCCAGGCTTAATTTTAGAGGTAAGTGCCGGAGAAACCACTATGTTGTGTTCTAAAATTGTAATGAATCCAGAAGAGAAGATGGAGATTAAAGCACCTGAAAAAGGAACACAAGTGACAAAAATGGAGTATCAAGAAATTATAAGCAAGAAAATGAAGGAATTTAGAGATAACAGAAGCGGACGTCGTAGAGGTTAAAACTCTTAACACAAGTTTAACATGTTGAAATTTAACTTTTCTTTATTTGCAGAGTCTTATGGTCGTAAGATTAACCAACAAAACGTTATTCTTTTTAACTAGAAACTTAAAAATGAAGAAATTACAAATTACAATTGCATTACTGTTTACTGTGTTTTTTACCAGTTCTCAATTGTTTGCACAAGATGACTTTCAAGGAAAGGCTTATTACATGTCTAAAACCACAATGGACCTAGATCAGTTTGGAGGACAAGACATGAGTGCAGAACGAAAAAAGCAAATCCAAGAACGAATGAAGAGCTTTTTGGAGAAAGAATTTACCTTAACGTTTTCTAAATCTGAATCTATTTATAAAGAGGAAGAAAAGTTAGAAGCACCAGGTGCGGGTGGACGACGAGGTTTTGGAGGAAGCATGGCTGGTGGACCAAAATATAAAAATGTTCAAACTAAAGAAATGCTTCAAGATCAAGAATTTTTTGGAAAGCAATTTTTGGTTAAAGACGAATTAAAGCCTATAGAATGGCAAATGGGTACAGAAACTAAAAAAATTGGGCAATACATGGCTTTTAAAGCTACGGCAACTATAGAACCTAGTGGTTTTGATATTAGTAGTTTTAGAGGACGAAGAGGAAGAGGGCAAAATAATGATACGGAAAAAGATTCTACAAATTCAAACGAATCTGCTACACCAAAAACCATTGAAGTTGTTGCGTGGTACACGCCACAAATTCCTGTTAACCAAGGACCAGATGATTATTGGGGTTTGCCAGGTTTAATTTTAGAAGTAAATGCAGGTAGAACTACTATTCTTTGTACTAGGATTGTATTAAATCCTTCAGATAAGGAAATTATTGAAAAGCCTAAAAAAGGTGAAGAGGTGACGCAAAAAGAGTATACAGAAATTACCACTAAAAAGATGGAAGAAATGCGAGAAATGTACGGAGGACGTGGTGGTCGTGGCGGACGAGGCGGCAGAAATTAACACTATATTATATTCAACTTTAATTCTGAGCGTTACTTAAACTACGCTCGCCATAACCAACCCAAAGATATTAGTATGAAAAATATTTTAGCACTACTATTTACATTAGTAGCAATGAGTTCTTTTGCTCAAATTAAAATGCAAGGAACTGTAAGAGATAGTATTGGTTCACCTTTAGAACTCGCCAATATTATTGCCATCAATAAAGCATCTAACACTTTAGAATCTTATGCCATTACAGATGCTGATGGAAAATATGTGATCTCATTAGGTGAAAACGGTTCTTACAATATTCAGGTTAGCTATATTGGTTTAAAATCGGTAGATGAAACTGTTGAAACTAAAGAGGCTGATATTACAAAAGACTTTAGTATGGTTTCTGATAACATGTTAGATGCTGTGGAACTTACATATGATATGCCAGTGACTATAAAAGGAGATACCTTAATCTATAATGCAGATTCCTTTAAAAGTGGTACAGAGCGAAAGCTTGAAGATGTCTTAAAAAAATTACCAGGCGTTGAAATAAATACTGATGGCCAAATTGAAGTCGAAGGCAAGGTGGTTAACAAACTAATGGTAAATGGAAAAGATTTCTTTGATGGAGATTCTAAATTAGCGACTAAAAATATTCCTTCAAATGCTGTAGATAAAATTCAAGTATTGCGAAATTATGCCGAGGTAGGGCAATTAAGCGGAGTGCAAAACAACCAAGATAATGTTGCTATTAACATTAAGCTGAAAGAAGGTAAAGAAAACTTTTGGTTTGGAGATGTTACTGCAGGTGGAGGTGTAGCGCCATCACCAAATGACGAGTTGTATATGGTACAACCCAAATTGTTTTACTACAGTCCAAAGTACAGTATTAACGTTATAGGCGATTTAAATAATATTGGAGAAGTTGCATTAACAGGAAGAGATATTCGAAATTTTGGAGGAGGTTTTAGACGTCCAAGTTCTAGTAGTGGTACAAATCTTAATCTTGGGAATAATGGCCTAAGAGGTTTAACCAATATAGACGATTCGCAATCTATAGAATCTAAATTAGGAGCGGTAAACTTTAGTTACTCACCAAATAAGGCTTTAGACCTTAGCGGATTTTTAATTTATAATGCAAATCGTTTAAAAACTAGACAAGAAAGTTTTGTACGTTATACCAATCCAGAATTAGGAATTCCTGATGAAGAAACTATACAAACAGGAAGGGAAGCTACCAATCAAGGTTTAGCGAAACTAAGTGCGAGCTATAAGCCAAACGCTAGTAATCAATTAGACTATGATGTTTTAGCACGTATCTCTGATGATTCCGAATTACAAAATGAATTTTCCGATGTGGTAGGAAATACCACTCAGTTAGACGAAGCAAAACCATTTAGTATTAATCAAAATTTAAATTATTACTATACACTAAACGAGACTAACATTTTTGCTTTTGAAGCGCAACATTTAATTAAAGATGAGGACCCTTTCTATAATGTCATTGGTTTAAAAGAAGAAGGCGCTTTTGAAAGTACAGCAACAAGTTTAGGGTTAGATACCAATCAGAATAGTTATAATCTTAATCAAGAACGACGAGTAAAATCGAACCAATTAGATGCTAAATTAGATTATTATAATATTTTGAACTCAAAGAGTAATATCAACCTAACTTTAGGTACAATTTTAAGCAAACAGGAGTTTAATTCTAATATTTTTCAGTTTTTAGACGATGGTTCATTCTTTGATCCTACGGCAAGTTTAACTAACGAAGAAGGTGAAGTATTACGAAATGAAAATGATACCGAATATAATTTTAGTGATATTTATCTCGGAGTTCATTACAGATTAAAAACAGGGAAATTTACCATTACACCAGGATTCTCAGTTCATGCTTATGGAAACAAAAACACACAATTTGGTGAAACTTATGAAGAAAACTTCTTTAGAATATTACCAGATTTTGAAACTCAGATTCAATTTAAAAAGAGTGAAAGCTTAACGTTCCGTTATAATATGCAAAACTCATTTACAGACGTCACGAGTTTAGCAGAAGGTTTGGTTTTAAATAATTATAACAGTCTTCAGTATGGTGAGCCAAGTTTACAGAATTCATTGTCGCACAACTTAAATTTGCGTTACTTTAGTTTCAACTTGTTTAATTATACAAATGTGTTCGCATTTCTTAATTATAACAAGAATATAGATCAAGTAAGATCATTCACTAATTTTGATAACGTAATCAGAACCAATACCTATTTTAATTCTAATTTCGCCGACGAAAGTGTTTCTGCTAGTGGTCGTGTTCAGCGAACTTTTGGTAAGTTGAGAGCGAGTATGCGCGTTGGCTATAATTACAGTAAGAGTAATCAGTTTATTCAAGATGTGAGATCTGTAAATGAAACGTTTTCTCAAACGTATTCACCAGAACTACGTACCAATTTTAGAGATGCGCCAAATGTAACGTTGAGTTATAGATATAGTATTTCAGATACAAAGCAAGGTGATAATAATGAGACACAATTTATCACCAATGCTCCATCGGTAGAATTTGATGCTTATATATGGAAAGCTTTAACGTTTAGAACAGATTATTCTTACACAAGTCAAAGTAGTAATGTTGGTCCTACAGATTCTTTTCAAACCTGGAATGCGAGTTTAGCCTACAGAAAAGATCAGGATGCAAAATGGGAATACCAACTAAGAGCCACCAACTTATTAAATATAGATTCTAATGTAAATAATGGATCGAGTAATATTTCGGTGTATAGTTCGGAAACGTTTATCTTACCGAGATTTATAACATTTAGGTTGACGTATACGCTTTAAGAAAAGGACATAAATTCTGTTGCAGACAGACTCAAAACGAAAGATTTGTTTACTGTTAATTAGAAGAAGCTTACTAAATGTTTTAATATAATAGCGAAAGCCTCGCATTCAAATTTATGGATGTGAGGCTTTTTTATTAGAACAATTTAGTAGTTTAAAGTATTGTGTTCTAAGACTTAATTCTAAGAAATTAATCGGGTTTTAATCAGAATTAATTTAATTGTTATTCAGGCGAGTCCTGTTAATGTATTAAGGATTTTTATCAGACATGAGATCCTTTTTTTGAATTCTAACAATAAAAAACCCCTCAACATTAATTGACATGCTGAGGGGGTTTATGTTCGTGTATTTCTAAAATCTAGCTTTTAGAAATATCTACTTTTTCAATAACTTTTTCAACCTCACCTGCTTCGTTTGTAAGTGAAGCTTCAAAAGCTTGTAATTCTTTTTCAACTTCAGATTTAGTGCCTTCAAATACCATGACTTCAGATGTTTTTATGCCGTTTTTCACTGTAGAATAATCAACAGTTGCTTTGGTTATTTCTTGAGAATCAACGGTCATTTCAATAGAAACTTCGGTGTCGTTATTTGCTACACCAGTTTCAGTATGACCACCTAAAATAGGTGCAATCACTAAACCAATTAAACACGTTAATTTAATTAATATGTTCATTGAAGGACCAGATGTGTCTTTAAATGGATCACCAACCGTATCACCAGTTACAGCAGCTTTATGAGCTTCAGAACCTTTATAAGTCATTTCTCCATTAATTTCAACTCCAGCTTCAAATGATTTTTTAGCATTATCCCAAGCTCCACCTGCATTGTTTTGGAAAATAGCCCAAAGCACACCAGAAACCGTAACACCTGCCATATAACCACCTAACATTTCAGCGATAGCTAATGGATCCATTCCAAATAGCATTGGTACAAACGCAATAACTAAAGGAAACCCTATAGTCAATAAACCAGGTAGCATCATTTCTTTTAAAGACGCTTCTGTAGAAATTGCCACACACTTATCGTATTCTGGCGTTCCTGTGCCTTCCATAATGCCAGGGATATCTTTAAACTGACGACGTACTTCTTGTACCATTTCCATGGCAGCTTTACCTACAGCATTCATGGCTAAGGCAGAAAATACAACAGGTACCATTCCACCAACAAATAGCATAGCTAAAACGGGCGCTTTAAAAATGTTAATACCATCAATTCCTGTAAACGTCACATAAGCCGCAAATAAGGCTAAAGAAGTTAATGCTGCAGAGGCAATAGCAAAACCTTTTCCTGTTGCAGCTGTTGTATTACCAACAGAATCTAAAATATCTGTACGTTCCCTTACAATTGGTTCTTGTTCGCTCATTTCAGCAATACCACCAGCATTATCAGAGATTGGTCCAAAAGCATCAATAGCTAATTGCATCGCTGTTGTTGCCATCATTGCCGAAGCAGCTAAAGCCACTCCGTAGAAGCCTGCAAAAGCATAAGATGCCCAGATGGCTCCAGCAAATAATAAGACAGAAGGGAATGTAGAGATCATACCTGTCGCTAAACCTGCGATGATGTTTGTTCCAGCTCCTGTAGACGATTGTTGTACTATTTTTAAGATAGGTTTTTTACCTAATCCTGTATAAAATTCAGTTACCGATGAAATCACAGCTCCTACAACCAAACCAACTAAGGTGGCGTAGAAGACACGCATTGAAGAAATTTCTATCAAGCCTTCACCAAAGAAATTCATTTGCATGGTTTCAGGTAACATCCAAGTTACTAACCCGAAACAAGATGCTGCAACCAAAATAATAGATGTCCAGTTACCAACATTTAAAGCTCCCATAACCTGAGCTTCTTTAGCGTCATTATTTTTAATTTTTACTAACATCGTTCCGATGATAGAAATAATAATTCCTGCACCAGCAATTGCCATTGGTAATAAAATTGGGCCAATACCTCCGAAGGCATCAGTGATGGCTCCTCCCATATCTTTAATTACATAGTTTCCAAGAACCATAGCTGCTAATACAGTTGCTACGTAAGACCCAAATAAATCGGCTCCCATACCAGCAACATCACCAACATTGTCACCAACGTTGTCTGCAATGGTTGCAGGATTACGAGGATCATCTTCTGGGATACCAGCTTCAACTTTACCTACTAAATCGGCACCAACATCGGCAGCTTTCGTATAAATACCTCCACCAACTCTTGCGAATAAGGCGATAGATTCAGCCCCAAGAGAGAAACCAGCGAGTGTTTCTAAAACAATGGTCATATCCATTGTGTTTGTCCAAAGTCCTCCCATAAATACATGGAAAAATACGATGAAGAAAACGGTTAAACCTAAAACCGCTAAACCAGCGACACCAAGTCCCATTACAGTTCCACCACCAAAAGAGATTTTTAAAGCGTTTGGTAAACTTGTACGCGCGGCTTGTGTAGTTCTTACATTAGTTTTTGTTGCTATTTTCATTCCGATGTTTCCAGCAAAAGCAGAAAATACAGCTCCAAAAATAAAAGCGATAACAATAAGCCAATGTGTAGTTGGTACTATAAATGAAACCACGGCAAGTAAAATACTAACGATAACTACGAAAATAGCTAGCAGTTTATATTCGGCATTTAAGAATGCTAAAGCACCTTCGTATATATGATCTGAAATTTCTTTCATTTTACCATCTCCAGCATCTTGTTTCATAACCCAAGATTGCTTTACAATCATGTAAATTAAGCCTAAAAGTGCCAATGCTATTGGCATGTAAATCATCATTGATTCCATAGTATAATTTTTAAATTTGATTAGTTTTTAGCTGGGCAAAAGTAGTAAAATGAATTATATTTTACGAAAAAAGCAATACCAATTACATGATATTGCTTTTTTAATAGTTTTAAGCTTAAAAAGTTAGAATTTCGAAACTGTGATGCTATATAGTAAAAGTGCGTTTCTTTTTGTGTTCGCTCTCATCGTAGCGTTGCACACATTCATTATAAATCTTAACGGCTTCTTTAGCATCTCCCCAACCACCAACATCAACTTTCTTCTTCTCTAAATCTTTATAAACTCTAAAGAAATGTTCTATTTCCTTTAATCTATGTGGATTTAAATCATTGATATCTCTATTGTTACTCCAGATAGGATCTGAAACAGGAACGCAAATTATTTTCTCATCAGGTCCTTTTTCATCTGTCATATGGAAAACGCCAATTGGCCTTACTTCCATAACTACCATTGGGTAGGTTGGCTGGTGTCCTAACACTAATACATCTAAAGGGTCACTATCTAAGGCTAATGTTTCTGGTATAAAACCATAATCTCCAGGATACATCATGGATGAAAAAAGCATACGATCAAATCTAATTTTATGTAAGGTAAAATCGTATTCGTATTTATTTCGACTTCCTTTTGGTATTTCGATTAATACATCGAAAGTAATGTCTTGTGTTTCTGCCATTTTTTTATTATTATTTGGGTGTTCTTTTTCTATTTAGAACTGTTGTTATATGCGCTATTAAAGCTTTTTAGCCGTGCAAAGATAATATATTGTGTGAGTTAAGCAATTGGTGTGCCGTAATTATTAGGTTATTATTAAAGGATTACGTCTAGATTGAATTTTCTAATGCAAAATCGTCTTAATTTACTAGGCTGTACTTTTCTTGTTCAAAATAGTTTCATTAATTTCGTTTAACATAATAATGTGCAATCTGAAGAAATGAATTGTACATGGTTAAAAGCCGTGATCTCACCATGAATTCGAACTTAATACATGTTATCAATCAGCATAAAGAAACCGTCAAGGTGTCTTTAACGTTAAAGGAAGAATCACAACGATTTACAAAATTACTTTATAAGGCTTTCTATGATTGTGATACAGATGCAGAACAGGCTTTAAAGGAACTTGAAGTGCTTTTTGTGAAAATAAGAAACATTGCTTGTCCGCAAATTAAGAATTTGCCATGTAAACGCTGGGATGATTTTAAATCCAATATTCCCGAACTATATACCAATTTAAAGAAAGATGCTGAAGCGATCTTTAATAACGATCCAGCATCGCAATCCGTTGAAGAAATATACTTAGCTTATCCAGGATTTTTTGCTATTTCTACCTATAGAATGGCACGTGTTTTTTATAAATTAAAGTTGCCGTTAATTCCACGATTAATGACAGAATATGCACATTGTATTACCGGAATAGATATACATCCTGGTGCAAATATTGGTGATTCATTTTTTATAGATCATGGCACAGGAGTTGTTATTGGTGAAACTACAGAAATACATAGTAATGTTAAGGTGTATCAAGGTGTAACTTTAGGTGCACTTACGGTTAAAAAACAATACCAAGACACAAAGCGTCATCCAACCATTAAAAGTAATGTGACCATTTATGCTAATGCAACCATTTTGGGTGGTGATACTATAATTGGTAAAAACAGTATCATTGGTGGTAATACATGGTTAACGGAATCCGTACCTGAAAATTCGATAGTAACACACAATCATAAGGTTGAGGTTTTTGCCAAAACAAAGAAGTAATATGAATAAAACGCTTATAGATCAAATCGGAAACACACCTATTGTAAAATCAATAGCGTTGAACACAAATCCTAATGTAAGTTTATATTTTAAACTCGAAGGGAATAATCCTGGCGGTAGTGTAAAAGATAGAGCCGCTTACAATATGATTAAATCTGCTCTAGATTCTAAAAGAATTGATGCCAATTCTAAGCTAATTGAAGCTACAAGTGGAAATACAGGTATTGCTTTAGCAATGATTTGTAGTGTTTTTAAGTTGAATATTGAACTGGTAATGCCAGAAACAGCTACAAAAGAACGTGTACAAACTATGCGTGCTTATGGTGCTAAAGTAACATTACATCCCGATGGAATTGAAGGTGCTAGAGATTATGCCACACATAAAGTTGAAAATGAAGGTTACTTTTCATTTAATCAGTTTGCAAATAATGACAATTGGAAAGCACATTATAAAACAACTGGTCCTGAAATTTGGAGAGATACAGAGGGTACAATTACCCATTTTGTGTCTTCAATGGGAACTACAGGAACCATAATGGGAACCTCTACGTTTTTGAAAGAACAAAATGCAGACATAAAAATTGTAGGTGTGCAACCAACAGATGGTTCTAAAATTCCAGGTATAAGAAAATGGCCTTTAGAATATTTACCTAAAATATTTGATGCCTCTAAAGTCGATCAAACTATTGAAGTCAGTAAAGATGAAGCTGTAGAAATGACAAGACGATTAGCTAAAGACGAAGGCATTTTAGCAGGTATGAGTAGTGGAGGAGCTACAGCTGCTGCTTTAAAATTAGTGAAAGATTTAAAAAGCGGAATCGTAGTTTGTATTATTTGTGATCGCGGCGATCGGTATTTGTCCTCGGACTTATTCGAGTAGGTATTAATCTATCTCAATTCATTGGTGACGCTAAGAGGTTCTACTGTTTCTAGAAATAAAATCCAAAACTGCCTGTAATACCAAAAGGCCTCGCATCTGGTCGGTCTAAGTAGTTTCCTCTAAAGTTAAAATCTAATCGTAGAACTTTAAAAATATTAGCAACTCCAAAGCTGTATTCGTAGTAAATTTGCGAATCTGGTGCAATTAGTGGAATTTCTGCCGGATTTCCTGTAGTATTTAAAGCAATGTTTTCATCTGAGAGTTCTCCCCAAACTCCTCTAACGCCTACTATAGCTCTAAGGTTTTGTTTTTTTAAGAATGGTATTCGTGAAAATATGCGGCCATTAAAATTGTGTTCTACATGCACAGAACTGTATGTGTCAGTGACAAATTCGTAAAAATCTAACTGAGAAAATGTATTGTAAATAGAGAAATACGATTGGTTACCAGGAACAACACTAAGTAAACCAAGCGGAACTTCACCAAAGGTTTTCCCTAATTCTACTGAGGTTGTTAACCTTCCAAAACCACCGAGTTGCCATGGCTGTATATACGAAAACTGTACTTTTGTGTAATCAAAATCACTATCAAACAGGTTTTGATATCCTTGACTTATTTGAGCAAACAAGGTAGCAAATTTGTCGTTCTTATTTCTTCGTTCTACTCCAAAACCTGTCATCTGTCTATTTGGGAAATAGGAAAGAGACAATCGAGATTCAAATTGTTTAATCTCAGACGAAATACCAGAAGGTGAATCGGGATCGAGATAATCTAAACTAAAGGTCGGTGACGCTGAACTCAATTTACGAACGCTACCATCTACGCGAATTTCAAAATTCCTTGCAGGCTCTATAGAAAACCCAAGATTGGTGAGGTTGATATTTGATAATTTATCATTAGTACTTGTACCAATTACGGCAGAAGACGCCAAACTACGACCCAATACATCCGATGAGCTTGTTAAACTTGCCCCAATTTGCTCTATATCTCGTCTATGACCACCAAAAATTGTAAATCGAGAGCGTTTATCCAATAGCCATTTACCCGAAATACCATGTTTTACTTTATCATCTTTAAATCCATAAGCCAAAAAGCCTTCTAGTCTCCACATATCATTTTGACCAAAGTAGGTTCGTCCTCCTCCACGGACTCTAACACCTTCGACGTCATTATATCCAAAAGTTGAAAAAATAGGACCGTAATCTAAATTAATAGAAGGAAACTCTATATAACCAGAAGCTAGAATACTTCCTAAGTTATATAAGCGTTTAAATTTTTTCACTGTTTTTAGCGTATCCAACATTTTGTAAACGCCTTTTTCATCTTTGCTTAAGGCTTCAAGTCTATTGGTTTGCCAAAAATTATCTTCTCGGTTGTATACGTCTTCATTGTAATTATAAACAACCTTTTCATAAAACTTAGGGTCTTTTGGTTGATTGAATTCGTAATTATCATAGATTGTGGTTCGTTTCCCATAAACACCTCTCGATTTTTCTTTTTTGTTCATGGCAAAATCAGAAAGGAAATAATCGCGTTTAATAAGAAATACGGAATCGTTTAAGACCTCAAACTCTTGTTCAATATAAATTTCCTTAACCCAGTTTATATTGGCACTTTTAGACGCCTGAAGATTAATTTCTTTAATAGCATAGGTTGAGTCATTTACCCAGAAATCCCCTTTAAAGGTCAATTCGTTTTTTCGTCTTGGGTAATACACAATGTTATAACACCATTTATCGTCTATAAAAGCACTATCTGATAATACGTAATTATAAGTTTGAACTCCAGTTCTACTCAATGGACTAACAAAACTTTTATCGAAGAACTCTAAATAATTATCATACACATTATATTCGGAATATAAATCGTCTATAAAGTCTATAATAATCTGATTATTACTAAATCCTGAGTTTTTATTTCCTTTTAATTCTTCGTGTTCTTTATTAAGGCTATTATCTCCAGAAATTTTCTTTACGGATTCATTTAAGAAAATGGGTAAATAGGTTTTTCCGGTAACCTTAGAGGTGTCTACTTCATTAAATACAAACTCCATACCTTTAAAAAGTTTGCTCTTTATGAGAGCACTATCAATAGTGTTCAGGTCAAATTCAACTTTTTCGTATTGGTCGTACTGGTATTGTTTAAACTGGCTTAAACCATTTTGTCGTTTGCGTTCCCATATTTTTTTAAGAATACGAATTGCGGGATTTTCTGAAGCTTTCTTAGACTGCTTACCAGTAACAATAAGCACTTCATCTAAGGAGGATTCCTCTTCTTTAAGTGTAAAATTTAGTTCGTAGTTAACACGTTTAGTTAAAGGTGCTTCTAACATTTCGAAGCCTACGAAAGAAATTATTAATGTGTCCCAATTGTTATCAGATTCAAGGTAGAATTTACCATCTTCATTGGTAATGGTGCCTTCTGTAGAACCTTTAAATATAACATTGGCAAATGGAATTGGTTGGCTGTTTTCATCAAAAACATGACCGCTAACTTTGGTCTGCGCTAAGGCAGAAAAAAATCCAAGAACTAGAAATGGAATAAGTAGGTTTTGTCTCATATTAAAAAATAAACTTCATCAATAACCATGCTAAAAATAAGTTAGAGGGTTACTAATGAAGTTTACTAAACGCAGAAATCTGCAATTTATTTACTTGTACATAACTTTTTTCACTGCTTTAACAACATCGTCACTGTTAGGTAACCATTCTGCCAATAAAACAGGTGAATAAGGTGCAGGTGTATCTGCTGTATTTATTTTAACGATTGGTGCGTCTAAATAGTCAAAAGCTTCAGATTGTACTAAATACGTGATTTCTGTAGCCACATTTCCAAAAGGCCATGCTTCTTCTAATATTACTAAACGATTTGTTTTCTTAACAGATTCTAAAATCGCTGCTCTATCCATTGGACGAACGGTACGTAAATCGATTATCTCACAAGAAATACCTTCTTTTTCTAATTCGTCTGCAGCTTTGTATGCTTCTTTAATGATTTTACCAAAAGACACAATGGTTACATCTGTACCTTTTCGTTTAATATCTGCAACTCCAAGTGGTAATACATATTCTCCTTCAGGTACTTCACCTTTGTCACCATACATTTGCTCACTTTCCATAAAAATAACAGGATCGTCATCTCTAATAGCTGCTTTTAATAATCCTTTTGCATCATATGGGTTTGATGGTACAACTACTTTTAATCCTGGTGTATTAGCAAACCAATTTTCAAAAGCTTGAGAGTGTGTTGCACCTAACTGACCAGCAGAAGCTGTTGGACCTCTAAAAACAATAGGACACTTAAATTGGCCACCAGACATTTGTCTAATCTTAGCCGCATTATTTATAATTTGGTCAATACCAACTAAAGAGAAGTTAAACGTCATATATTCTACAATCGGTCTGTTTCCAGTCATTGTAGATCCAATAGCTATACCTGCAAAACCAAGTTCTGCAATAGGTGTGTCAATAACGCGTTTTGCGCCAAATTCATCTAACATACCTTTAGATGCTTTATAAGCACCATTATATTCTGCTACTTCTTCACCCATAAGATAAACGCTTTCATCTCTGCGCATTTCTTCGCTCATAGCTTCACAAATAGCTTCTCTAAATTGAATTGTCTTCATTATTTTGTTTTTAATCGAATAGCAAAAATAATAATTCTATACTATATAACCCCATTAAAAGTAGTGTGAAAACATAAAAATTTGTGAAGATTTATTTTTTATAAGATTTATAGGAATGCGAATTGGAGCATTTTATTTTTAGGATGATAGAATTGTCGGATAATCATCAGAATTTCTGAGTTTTTTTGAAAAATTGACAGTTTTATCGAAAAATATTGAGTTTTTACAAAAATTACTATGCGTGCATAGTAAAATTCAAATTATTATTTTTATCTTCGTACTCAAGAAAACAGACGTTTAAAATAAATCATTTATATATGAAAATATTAGTATGTATTAGTCATGTTCCTGATACAACCTCAAAGATTAATTTTACAGATGGCGATACAAAATTTGACACTAATGGTGTTCAGTATGTCATTAATCCAAATGATGAATTTGGTCTAACACGCGCCATGTGGTTTAAGGAAAAACAAGGAGCAAGTGTAGATGTTGTTAATGTTGGTGGGGCAGAAACAGAACCAACTTTAAGAAAAGCTTTAGCGATTGGTGCAGATACTGCAATTAGAGTAAATACACCTGCAACAGATGGTTATGCCGTTGCTAAGCAATTGGCAAAAGTGGTTAACGATGGTGGTTATGACTTAGTAATTGCTGGAAGAGAATCTATTGACTATAATGGAACTATGGTTCCTGGTATGTTAGCTGCAATGGTTAATGCTAATTTTGTAACTAACTGTATTAGTTTAGAAGTCGACGGAACCAACGCAAAAGCGGTTAGAGAGATTGATGGAGGTAAGGAGACAGTTAGCACATCGTTACCATTAGTAATTGGTGGACAAAAAGGATTGGTAGAAGAGAGCGATCTTCGTATTCCAAATATGAGAGGGATTATGATGGCGCGTAAAAAACCATTAAATGTTGTTGAGCCAACTGATGCAAATGCAGAAACTAAAGTAGTGAGTTTTGAAAAACCAGCACCAAAAGGAGCTGTTAAATTGGTTGATGCTGATAATATAGACGAATTAGTAAACTTACTTCATAACGAAGCTAAAGTGATTTAGTGAAACTAAATTATTCCGAACTTGTTTCGGAAGCTCATGGAGTTAAAAGGAAATAATAATAAGTTCCTGAATCAAGTTCAGGAAAAATTTTATAAATAAAATTTTATGTCAATTCTAGTATATACAGAATCCGAAAACGGAAAATTAAAAAAGGCGGCTTTAGAAGTTGTCTCTTATGCTAAAGCTGTTGCGGACCAAATGGGAACAACAGTAACGGCAGTTGCTGTTAATGCAGACAACACAGAAACGCTTGGAAACTACGGAGCATCAAAAGTACTTTTGGTAAAAGACGAGTCTTTAAACGTATTCAACGCACAAAAATATGCCGCTATTTTAGAAGGTGCTGCTAAAACTGAAGGAGCAAAAGTAGTTGTGGTAAGTGCCAGCGCCAATAGTAAATATGTAGCACCATTGTTGGCGGTTGGGTTAGATGCAGGTTATGTATCTAATGTGGTAGAAGCACCATCTAGCGTGTCTCCGTTTACAGTAAAACATTCAGCATTTACAAATAAAGCATTTGCGAACACAGAAATTACAACAGAGGTAAAAATTGTAGGTATATCTAATAACTCATTTGGGTTAGTAGAATCTGGTGGTAGTGCTTCGGTTGAAGATTTTTCACCTTCAATTCCAGATTCTGGTGTAACTGTTGAGTCTGTTGATAAAGCAACTGATAAAGTAAGTATTGCGGATGCCGAAATTGTGGTATCTGGAGGAAGAGGATTAAAAGGTCCAGAAAATTGGGGAATGATTGAAGAGCTTGCTGAAGTTTTAGGAGCAGCAACCGCGTGTTCTAAACCAGTTTCAGATTTAGGATGGAGACCACATGGCGAACACGTTGGACAAACAGGAAAACCTGTAGCATCTAATTTGTATATTGCCGTTGGTATTTCTGGAGCGATTCAGCATTTAGCAGGTATTAATTCGTCTAAAGTAAAAGTAGTCATCAATACAGATCCAGAAGCACCTTTCTTTAAAGCTGCAGACTATGGAGTGGTAGGTGACGCCTTTGAAGTGGTGCCGAAATTAATAGAAAAGTTAAAGGCTTTTAAAGCTGCTAACGCATAATTTATTGAAACGCTAATTTAAATCGTTACGTTATGACGCATTTAAATTGGGGCGTTGAATACAAACATCTTAGTTTAAAAAAAACCTCTCGGCTTGCTCAGAGGTTTTTTTTTACTACCTTTAAAGTTCAATGCCAAATCAATAATTAGATCGATGAGGTATAAATAGGGACTGTTTAAATTTAGAAGCACTCTTGTTCACTTGCGTTTTATCGAAAGTATCAGGAAAATTAACCAAATCTGCACAATGCAGTTGGTAAAGTCCAAATTTAAACAGTTCTTTGTGTTTTATAAATTATGAGTTTAGTACGTTTAAATATAAAGGGGATTTCTTACAGTCAGACCCAAAATGGTGCCTACGCTTTAATACTTAACGAAGTAGATGGTGACCGAAAATTACCAATAGTTATTGGTGCATTTGAAGCCCAATCCATTGCAATTGCTTTGGAGAAAGAAATTCGACCTCCGCGTCCTTTAACTCACGATTTATTTAAAAACTTCTCTGATCGTTTCGATATTGTTGTTAAGCAAGTTATTATTCATAAGTTGGTTGATGGTGTTTTTTATTCGAGTTTAATTTGCGAACGCGATAAAATCGAAGAAATTATCGATGCTAGAACTAGTGATGCTATTGCGTTAGCTTTACGTTTTCAGGCACCAATATTTACCTATAAAAATATTCTAGATAAAGCAGGAATCTACCTTAAAGTCAACCCAAAAAAGGAAGACGAAGAAGAGCAAGATAGTATTCTTGTCGATGATCTTATTGTTGAAGAAATTGAAGCTGCATCAGCAGAACAAGAAGGTTATAAAAATAAATCTCTCGAAGAACTCAATACACTTCTCGAAGAAGCCGTTAATAATGAAGATTATGAAATGGCTGCTCAGTTAAGAGACGAAATTTCCAAACGCTAACTAACACATCTTTTTATGAATCAGTTTTTCAAGGCTTTTCTGGCTATTTTTATTAGCCTTTCATCAATAACAGCACAAGAACTTGAAAAAACATGGGAGTCAACAACTTCTGAAAACAGCTATTCTACTTTAGAATTTAAAAAGGGAGAATTCAACTTTTCTTCAAACACGGTAGATGATTTAACAGGAGATTATATGTACCAAAATAATTTGTTGGTACTGTATCACAATGATTCGTTAAACTCTATTAAGCGATATAAAATTACAGAACTTACAGATTCTACTCTGGTTTTCTCTGGAAATGAGATGCGTTTTAATTTAGTGTCAAAACAAAATAAAACTATAGTTACACCTGCGTCTATTAAAGGAGAAATTATTCCAAATCAAGGGTTTTCTTTTAGCAGTTTATGGCGAGGCATATTAGGAATGGTAACCTTAATTTTTATTGCTTTTTTATTTAGTAGTAATCGAAGAGCTATTAATTGGAAAACGGTTGGTATTGGGTTAATTTTTCAATTAGTAATTGCTATTGGAGTTTTAAAAATAGATTTTGTAAAAACAGTTTTCGAATTTATAGGGCAAGGTTTTATAGCTATACTTGGATTTACGCAAGCTGGAAGTGAATTTTTATTAGGAGGCATGTTAGATGTAAACTCTTTTGGTTACATTTTTGCTTTTCAAGTATTACCAACAATTATATTCTTTTCGGCTTTAACTTCAGTGCTATTTTATTTAGGACTAATTCAAAAAGTTGTAAAAGGGTTGGGCTGGTTATTATCGAAAGTACTAGGTATTTCTGGTGCAGAAAGTTTAAGTGTTGCGGGAAATATTTTCTTAGGTCAAACAGAAGCTCCTTTATTAATAAAAGCCTATTTGGAGAAAATGAATAAGTCTGAAATTCTCCTAGTAATGATCGGTGGAATGGCTACTGTAGCAGGTGCTGTTTTGGCTGCTTATATTGGGTTTTTAGGAGGGGAAGACGAAGCGTTACAATTGTTTTATGCTAAACACTTATTAGCAGCGTCAGTAATGGCGGCACCGGGAGCTATTGTAATTTCTAAAATTTTATTTCCACAAGTAGAAGATGTTAATACAGATGTTGCCGTTTCAAAAGAAAAAATAGGTTCTAATATATTGGAAGCAATAGCTAATGGAACAACAGAAGGTCTAAAACTAGCTGTAAACGTTGGTGCTATGCTTTTAGTATTCGTAGCGTTTATTGCTATGATTAATGGAATTTTAGGTGGTCTTGCTGGATTTGATGGTATTGTTATTGAAAAGTGGAATGTGAATTGGCATTTTACATCACTTAATGAAGTCATTGCAGCAAATACACCATACCAGAGCCTGTCTTTAGAGTTTCTTTTAGGCTATTTGTTTGCTCCTTTAATGTGGCTTATTGGTGTAGCAAAAGAAGATATGGCTTTAATGGGGCAGCTTTTAGGAATTAAATTAGCTGCAAGTGAATTTATTGGGTACATTCAACTTGCAGATTTAAAAAATGTAGCAAACGCCACACACCTTACTTATGAGAAGTCGATTATAATGGCAACGTATATGTTATGTGGTTTTGCGAACTTCGCATCTATTGGAATTCAAATTGGTGGTATAGGTTCTTTAGCACCAGGTCAACGTACACAGTTGTCTAAATTTGGTATGAAAGCCTTAATAGGAGGAACAATCGCTTCTTTAATATCTGCTACTATTGCTGGGATGATAATAGGGTAACAAATTCCTGCGAAGGCAGGAATCTAAAAATTATAGTTAATAAGTAATCATAGATACTCAAGCATCAAAATATAATATTTGATGCTTTTTTTTTATTTTCGCTTCAAGCCATGTTGAATTTATTTTCAGCATTCAATTACATCAATATTTTAGTTTAATTTAAAGAGATTCCCACTTTCGTGGGAAATGTTATGAAACAATATCACGACTTAGTAAAACACGTTTTTGCAGAAGGCAACGAAAAAGGAGATAGAACAGGCACAGGAACTACAAGTGTTTTTGGTTACCAAATGCGTTTCGATTTAAGTGAAGGTTTTCCAATGGTGACCACTAAAAAGTTACACCTAAAATCTATTATATACGAATTACTTTGGTTCTTAAAAGGAGATACTAATACCCAATATCTAACCGAAAATGGTGTTAGAATTTGGAATGAATGGGCTGATGAAAATGGTGATCTTGGCCCTGTTTATGGTCACCAATGGAGAAATTGGGCAAGTGAAGAAATTGACCAAATTAAAGAGGTTATTTCAACTTTAAAAAATAATCCAAACAGCCGTAGAATGTTAGTTTCTGCGTGGAACCCTTCGGTATTACCAGATACATCAAAATCGTTTTCTGAAAATGTAGCTAATGGAAAAGCAGCATTGCCTCCATGCCACGCGTTTTTTCAGTTTTATGTTGCAGATGGTAAATTATCTTGCCAACTCTATCAACGTAGTGCAGATATCTTTTTAGGTGTGCCTTTTAATATTGGTTCTTATGCTTTGTTTACTATGATGATGGCGCAAGTGTGTGGCTATGAAGCAGGTGATTTTATTCATACGTTTGGTGATGCACATATTTATAACAATCATAAAGAGCAGCTAGAATTACAATTATCGAGAGAAATTAGACCATTGCCTAAAATGATTTTAAATCCTGAGGTAACCAATATATTCGACTTTAAGTTTGAAGATTTTACGTTGGTCGATTACAACCCACATCCACATATAAAAGGTAAAGTTGCCGTGTAAGATTATTTATGAGAAATAGTATTTTAGCTGTTGTTTTTTTTTGCGGCTTGTTATTAAATGCCCAAGAAAAGGAAGATGCTACATACCCTGTATATAGAGGTTGTGGTAAGGATTTAAGCTTTGAGGAGACTAAAAAGTGTTCTACAGATAAGATACTAGATTATATTAAAGTGAGTTTTAATTATGAACTCGCAGATAAAGTCTTTCCAACGGAATTAAACACTAATTTTCAAGTAGAATTTACTATTAATAAAAAAGGTAAAACAGAACAAATCAATGTAAAGGCGCATCATAAAGCTATTGCTGTAGATGTGATTCAGCTTATAAAACGTATGCCAAAATTTAAAGCACCAGGCACTCGAAATGGTGAAGCTGTTGAGACGCATTTTAGGGCGTTAATAACGGTAAGGTTGTTAGGGTAAAATATAAAAAAGCGTTCCGAATTACATCAGAACGCTTTATTTATGTCGTGTTTGTATTGAAATAGCCTATAAATTGATGACACAGTTTTCTTCTCCTGCAAATTCGTTGAATGCATAAGAATCCGCTTGATCATCATTAGTGTAAATACCATCGACTAGGTATCTAAACTCATAAGAGTTATCTTTCTCTAAATCAACAGTCCCTTTAAAAGTACCGTTTTTTAATTTCTTTAGTTCAGTAGCTTCAGTATTCCACTCGTTAAAGTTTCCAACAACTGCTACACTTTTTGCCTCTTTTGCAGGCACAGAAAATGTTACCTTACAAACTGGCTTACTTTTTAAATACTGCTTTTTAATTGCCATAATAATATGAAATATGAATTTATATATAGGTACAAAAATATAAAAGAAAAGTGCAAAATATATTTATTAAACCTCTAAAACCTAAAGAATTATCAATTTCTTAATATTGGAAATGTTTTTTATTATTCCGTGTAATTTAAAACCTTTAAACTATAGGATTGATAACAAAGAATAGATTTGCTTGATTGCTGATAATCAGTTATATCGTTTTTACGTGTTGAGATATGTGAAACTCTTGAAATCACAATACAAATTTTGTAAAAAAACAAGTATCTTTATCTTTATTAAATGACGATTATGTTTGGTAAAAAAAAGGAAGCTACGACTATAGATAGAGATCAGTTAGAGCTTATTGAAAATGCTCAAAAACGCATAAAACAAAAGAAGCGTTTGTATATTCATTTTGTGATTTTTTTAATAGGATCAGTGTTTTGTATTGTAGCAAACAACTTTTTAGGGATTGGAGATACATTAATAATTGCTGGTCAAGGTTGGTGGTTTTATGTTGTATTAGCTTGGCTACTCATTCTTATATATCATTTTATAAGTGTTTTTATTACTAATAAGTTTATGGGTAAGGATTGGGAAAAACAGCAACTCGAAAAATTAGTTAATAAGCAACAAGAACGCATCGATAAGTTAAAACAGAATTTTGAAAAAGAAGAATCTAAGATAGCTCAAAGCCAGGTGTATAAAGAAACCAAAGAAAACGCGTTGGCTAAAGAAAAAAAAAAGGCCTCTGAGTTAACTATTATTGTTGCGGCAGGTGAAGACAACGCTATTGGCAAGGATAATGATTTAATATGGCACTTAAGTGACGACCTCAAAAGGTTTAAATCCTTAACAAATGGTCATCATATAATTATGGGAAGAAAGACTTTTGAGAGCTTTCCGAAGCCACTACCAAACCGTGTACACGTTGTAATTACAAGACAAAAAGATTACAAGGTTCCAGAAGGTGTTATTGTAGTTAATTCATTAGAAGATGCTCTCGATGCTGCAAGACGCGACAAACAACCATTTATTATTGGAGGTGGTGAAATCTATAAACAAGCTATGACTTTAGTAGATAAGCTTGAAATAACACGTGTTCATGCAGAATTTGAAAATGCTGACACCTTCTTTCCAGAAATTGATGAAACATTATGGAGTGAAGTCGATAGAACTTCGCACGATGTTGACGAAAAACACGCCTATGCATTTTCGTTTATTACGTATTTACGGAAATAGAATAATGTTATCACGCTGTATAAAAAAACACCCTAACTACTTTATAAGTTAGGGTGTTTTCATTTATCAATAGTATTGAAGCTTACTAAATTTCGAAAGCTGCTTTTACTTTGTCAACATAATCCAATTTCTCCCAAGTAAACAATTCTACATCTAAAGTAATAGGTTCACCATTGACTTGCTGAAATGATTTGCTTACCACTTCATGTTGTCTTCCCATGTGGCCATAAGCAGCAGTTTCGCTATACATTGGTTGACGCAATTTTAAACGATCTTCAATTGCTGCAGGTCGCATATCAAATAGCTTTTCAACTGTTTTAGCAATTTCACCGTCGGTTAAATTAAAATGACATGTACCGTAAGTATCTATAAAAATTCCCATGGGTTCAGCCACTCCAATGGCATAAGAAACTTGCACTAAAACTTGGTCACATAAACCTGCCGCAACTAAATTCTTAGCAATATGTCTTGTAGCATATGCAGCACTACGGTCTACTTTACTTGGATCTTTTCCTGAGAATGCGCCTCCTCCATGTGCACCTTTTCCACCATAGGTATCAACAATAATCTTACGACCAGTTAAACCAGTATCTCCGTGTGGTCCTCCAATTACAAATTTTCCTGTTGGATTAATATGGTAAGTAATATCATCATTAAATAAATGCTGAATATGTTCTGGTAATTTAGCTATAACCCTCGGAATTAGAATTTTAACAATATCTTTTCTAATTTTAGCCAACATAGTGTCATCTGCATCAAACTCATCATGTTGTGTAGATACCACAATGGCATCGATGCGTTGAGGGACATTATCATCACTATACTCAATAGTAACCTGACTTTTAGAATCTGGTCTTAAGTATGTTATGTCTTTGTTTTCACGACGAATTTCGGTTAATTCTTTTAAAATTCGGTGTGATAAATCTAAAGCTAAAGGCATAAAATTTTCAGTTTCGTTTGTTGCGTAACCAAACATCATACCTTGATCTCCTGCGCCCTGTTCTTCTTTAGATGTTCTATCTACACCTTGATTAATCTCTGGAGATTGCTCGTGGATCGCAGATAAAACTCCACAAGAATTACCATCAAACATATACTCACTTTTAGTATAACCTATTTTGTTAATCGTGTCTCTTGCTATCTTTTGCACGTCTAAATAGGTTTGTGACTTTACCTCACCCGCAAGTATAACCTGCCCTGTAGTTACTAAAGTTTCGCATGCAACTTTAGATTCAGAATCAAAAGCTAAAAAATTATCAATTAAAGCATCACTAATTTGATCTGCTATTTTGTCTGGGTGGCCTTCAGAAACACTTTCTGAAGTAAATAAATATGGCATAATTCCTTTTGTTTAGATTAAAAAACTTTAGATTGCTGGGTCGCTAGAGAAGTAGAAAACTTACTGCTTTAGCATTTTTTATTCTGAAATAATTTCAGAATCTGCTCCTTAAGAACAGGTACTGAATCGATTTCAGCACTAGAGGTTGCAATCAGATCAAATTTTTCCTCTTAATTTTTGATGGTACAAAAGTAGAAAAATTATATGGAATGAAATTTTATTTTAGTTTTTTTATGTTTTTATTCCTAAATATGTCTTTTTTTAGATGTTATTTTGTAAAATAGAATTATCAAATCATTACCATTTGTTTTTTCACTAGTAATTGTTTTTATTACTAACGCGTTGTACGACTTCAAACCCGTCAGGTGGTATTAAACAAGAGAACCTGTTTTAGCAATAGACGTAATGATGTTGGTGATAATTTTTATTATTAGAGTAGGAAAAAAGTGATGTTGTAAACACTTTAAATATGGTTAACCGTGGCTATAATGTTGGTGGACAATACATATATTTTAAAGCTGGAATTCTTCAAGGAAAATATTCTGGTAATGATGATTATAAACAGGCAACTTATTATGCTGTAAAAAAATTGCATACTACAAATTAGCATTTAGCTTCTAAAATACTTATAATAACATAATGCTTTCAAAGAAAACAAAATACGGAATTAAAGCTTTAGTGCACTTAGCACGATTAGAAGATCGTTCACCTGTGCAAATTTCTACAATTTCGAAAACAGAAAATATTTCTCAAAAATTTTTAGAAAGTATATTATTGACCTTAAGAAAAAATGGGATTTTGGGTTCTAAAAAAGGTAAAGGTGGTGGCTATTACTTATTAAAGGATCCTAAAGAAATCCCGATGACAACTGTAATGCGATTGTTAGAAGGGCCAATTGCCATGGTGCCTTGCGTAAGTTTAAACTTCTACGAAAAATGTGCAGATTGTAAAGACGAAGACGCTTGTGCTGTAAATAAATTAATGCTAAAAGTACGAGACAATACCTTAGAAATATTCCGGAATACAACCTTGGCCGATCTGTCTCATTATTAAATTCTAATTTTTTTAATCTTTTTTTTTCGAAATTATTACAGCCTTAATTGGAAATAATTTCTATGTTTGCATTACTCTAGTAAATCTATAGGGTAAAAGGATTAAAATTAATAGCAATTTATGAATAGAGTAATACAAGCAGATCTAAATTTGGAAAACGACCAGCAAGTTTCTACTGCACCTAAAGAAAATATAAAAAGAAGTATTGTAAAAACAATTAGTTGGAGGATTGTCGGAACAATTGCAACCGTAACTATTTCTTATCTCTTAACTGGCACATTAGCACTAGCATTTTCAATTGGAGGTATAGAATTAGTGTCTAAAATGGTGCTTTATTTCTTTCATGAGCGTACGTGGAATTCTATTAAATGGGGAAAATGATACAAATAGATATAGACGTTTGGAATAAAAAATTACGGGATAAAACTCCTGTTGAGATAGCAGAATGGGCGTTAACCTTGTCCAATAATAACATTGTAAGCACAAGCTTTGGAAAGTATTCTTCGGTTTTATTGAGTACGATGTCTAAACTAGATAAAGATATTAGAGTGGTTTGGTGCGACACTTTATACAATCAGCCAAGCACATACGAGCACGCTTCTAATCTAATAAAGAAGTATAATCTAAATATGCTTAAGTATCAAAGTTTATATACTAAAGAAGAAATTGAGGCGAGTATTGGGTTACCAAGTTTAGAAGATGATAACCATGCGATTTTTTCAGAAGCAGTGAAACTCGAACCCTTTAGACGTGCCTTAAAAGAGCAGGATCCAGACATTTGGTTTACGAACATTAGAGTGAGGCAAACGGAATATAGAGATAAGAAAGATATTTTAAGTTTTAGTAAAGATGGAATTCTTAAAGTGAGCCCATTTTACTATTGGAGCGATGCCGATTTAGATGCCTATATAAAAGAAAATCAGTTAACTAAAAACAGTTATTACTTCGATCCAATTAAAGCATTACTTAACAGAGAGTGCGGTATTCACTTTCAATAAATATTAATAAAACCCTTACTTGGCCCAAGTAAAGGATCTTCTCAAACTATGTTTATCATATTAACATAAAGGGAAGTTAGAAGAGGCTTTTAGCAGTGAAAAGTTTTAGAACAGAATTAGAAAACCCGGTCGTAGAAAAAGATATCATAGACTTAGCTAATAAAATTGAGCTATTTAACAATGGTAAAGTAGATGAAGAAAAATTTCGAAGTCTGCGATTAGCCAGAGGGATTTATGGTCAGCGCCAAGAAGGTGTACAAATGATTAGAATTAAATTGCCTTATGGTAAAGTTTTAAGTCACCAATTGCGTCGTATTTCTGAAGTTTCAGATACATATTCTAGAAGTCGCTTACATATTACAACGCGTCAAGATATCCAGATTCATTATGTAGATATTAACAAAACTCCAGAACTTTGGGCAGAATTAGAGCGCGATAATGTAACCATAAGAGAAGCGTGTGGAAACACGGTAAGAAACGTTACTGCAAGTGAAACGGCAGGTATTGATGTTAACGAACCATTTGATGTGTCACCTTATGCAGATGCATTATTTAAGTTCTTTTTACGAAATCCTGTTTGTCAAGAAATGGGTCGAAAATTTAAAGTATCCTTTTCAGCTTCAGATGAAGATACAGGATTATCATACATGCACGATTTAGGTTTTATTGCGAAAATTGAAAATGGTATAAAAGGTTTTAAAGTGATGTTAGGTGGAGGATTAGGTTCTCAACCAAGACATGCCGATGTGTTCTATGAATTTTTACCTTCAGATAAAATTATTCCATTAATGGAAGGTGTTCTAAGAGTTTTTGATCGCTATGGTGAACGAAAAAGTAGAGCCAAAGCACGACTTAAATTCTTGATAAAAGATATCGGTTTAGAAGATTTTAAAGGTCTAGTTGAAGAAGAACAAAATGCCATAGAATTTAAAACTGTAGCGATAGACGAAGCTAATTACAACGTTTCAAAACCAGTTTCTGTAACAGCACCAAAAGTAGAAATAGAAAATACTAAAGCGTACAACTTATGGAAATCTACTAATGTAGTGCCTCAAAAACAAGAGGGTTATGTTGCTATAGGAATTAAGGTGCTTTTAGGAGATTTTTATACAGATAAGGCGCGCAAATTAGCAGATTTGGTTGAGAATTATGCTGCTGGTGAATTACGATTGAGTTTGCGTCAAAACATTTTAATTCCCTTTGTAAAAGAAGAATTACTGCCTTTTTTCTATACCGAATTAGAAACGTTGGGTTTTGTTGAAGCAGGTTATAATAAAGCTGTCGATATCACAGCATGTCCTGGTACAGATACATGTAATCTAGGAATTGCAAATAGTACCGGAATTGCAGAGGAGTTAGAACGTGTTATTAAATCTGAGTATCCTCAATATTTAGAAAATTCTGATTTAGTAATAAAAATCAGTGGTTGTATGAATGCATGTGGACAGCACAATATGGCAGATATTGGTTTTCAAGGCATGTCAATTCGTACAAAAGATAAATTAGTTGCTCCAGCACTACAAGTACTATTAGGTGGAGGAAACTTAGGAAATGGAAGTGCATATTTTGCAGATAAGGTGGTTAAAATTCCAAGTAGAAGAGGACCAGAAGCCTTACGCAGAATATTAGATGATTTTGAAGCAAATGCAGATGGCAAACCCTTTGTTGACTATTATAAAACTCAAGGTGAAAAGTATTTTTACCACTTACTAACCGATTTGTCTAATACAGAAAACCTGACTCAAGAAGATTTTATTGATTGGGGAACTAATGAACAATACGTTAAAGCCATCGGAATTGGTGAGTGTGCAGGAGTTGTTATCGATTTAATCGCTACACTTTTTTTAGAAAGCGATGAAAAAATTGAAGAAGCAAAAAAAGCGTATGCTAACCAAGTGTATTCTGGAGCTATTTACGAAGCGTATCGCTCAATGGTGAATTCGGCAAAAGCCATTTTACTGTCAGAAAACATAAAAACGAATACGCAAGCGGGTATCATTAAACAATTCGATGAACTTTTTGTAGAAACGAAACGAATAGATTTAGGAACCTCTTTTTCTGATCTTATTTATCAGATTAAAGTATTTCCTCCTTCAAAAGAATTTGCCAAAAATTATATTAACACAGCACAACAATTTTTAGGAAGCGTAAGAGCTTTTAGAGATGAACAAGTTGTAGCATAACACTAATATTATGACACCAAGATTAACCATAGTAGGCGCAGGTCCAGGGGATGCAGACTTAATTACTTTGAAAGCAATAAAAGCTATTAAGTCGGCAAACGTCATTTTGTACGATGCATTAGTTAATGTAGAATTGCTAAAATACGCTTCACCAAAAACCGAATTTATTTTTGTTGGAAAACGTAAAGGATGTTATGCTTATCAACAAGAACAAATAAATGAGTTAGTCGTACAGCGTGCCTTAAGATTTGGCCATGTCGTTCGGTTAAAAGGTGGAGATCCTTTTATTTTTGGTCGTGGAGCAGAAGAGTTAGATTATGCCAAGGAATATGCAATTGAAGTTGCTGTAGTTCCTGGTATTTCATCTTCAGCTGCTGTACCAGCATATCAAGGTATTCCATTAACAAAACGAAATGCTTCAGAAAGTTTTTGGGTAATTACAGGAACCACAAAATCACATAAAATTTCTGGAGATATAGCACTCGCAGCAAAATCCACAGCAACTGTGGTTATTTTAATGGGCATGAGTAAGTTGTCAGAAATTGTTCAAATTTTTTCTAATGAAGGACGCTCTGGTACAGCCATTGCTATTATTCAAAATGGTACACGGCCAAATGAAAACGTTGGTATCGGAAAAATCTCAAACATTGAATCTATTGTTGAAGAAAAGCAATTAGCTAATCCTGCAATTATAATTATAGGTGAGGTGGTTAATCAACGTGTAGACCTTTCTAATATTTATTCGCAAGCAGATTTGGCTCTGGCGAGTTCAAAAAAACAAGTCGCTTAAGTATGGAACGAAATAATTTGTATCCCATTTTTCTTAAAGCAAAAAACCTCAATGTCTTAATAGTTGGAGGAGGCCATGTGGCAGAAGAAAAATTAACCTTCCTGTTAAAATCCAGTCCAGATGCCAATGTCACTATGGTAGCACCATTATATAGAGATGGCACTATAGCTGTGGCTAATACAGGGCATGTAACTCGCGTAGACGACACTTACAACGATGGGTATTTAAAAGGTCATCATATCGTCATTGCAACAACAGATAATCCAGATGTGAATATGAAAATATATCAGGATTGTCGCTCACAAAACAAGTTAGTTAATGTGGCAGATAATCCACCGTATTGCGATTTTTATATGGGAGGTATTGTTACCAAAGGCAATGTAAAAGTGGCCATTTCTACCAATGGACAATCGCCAACTACAGCAAAACGATTACGTCAATTTTTTGAAGATGTCATTCCAGAAAATATAGATGATTTAGTAAAGAATCTCAATATATACAGAAAAACAATAAAAGGTGACTTTGAGCAAAAAGTCGAAAAGTTAAACGAATTCACTAAAGGTTTAGTCGAAAAAATATGAATTATGATTAAAACAGATATACTTATTATAGGAGCAGGACCAACAGGTTTATTTACCGTATTTGAAGCCGGATTGTTAAAATTAAAGTGCCATTTAATTGATGCCTTACCACAACCTGGTGGTCAGTGCTCTGAATTATATCCTAAGAAACCGATTTATGATATTCCAGGATTTCCGGAGATTTTGGCTGGCGATCTAACTTCAAATTTATTGGAACAAGGGAAACAATTTCAGCCTGGTTTTACCTTAGGTGAACGTGCCGAAACGATTGAAAAATTAGAGGACAGAAGCTTTATTGTGACGACGAATAAAGGCACACAACATCATGCGCCTATAATTGCAATTGCAGGAGGTTTAGGGAGTTTTGAGCCAAGAAAACCACAATTAGAAAATATAGAAAAATATGAAGATAACGGTTTGGCATACTTTATAAAAGATCCAGAAGTATATCGCAATAAAAAAGTGGTGATTGCAGGTGGTGGAGATTCTGCTTTAGATTGGAGTATTTTCTTAGCAGATGTGGCTTCAAAAGTAACTTTAGTGCACAGACGAAATGAATTTAGAGGTGCTTTAGATTCCGTAGAACGCGTGCAAGAATTAAAACTAATTAATAAAATTAACATCATTACACCAGCAGAAATTACAGAATTACATGGCGAGAATAAAATCGAAGGAGTTTCTGTGACTAAAAATGGTGAAACAGAATTTATAGAAGCTGATGAATTTATTCCTCTTTTTGGATTGTCGCCAAAATTAGGTCCAATAGGTAATTGGGGACTTGAGATTGAAAAAAACGCCATAAAAGTAGATACATTAGATTATCAAACTAATATTCCGGGTATTTATGCCATTGGAGATGTCAACACTTACGAAGGGAAATTAAAACTAATTCTTTGTGGTTTTCATGAGGCAACTTTAATGTGTCAGTCAGCATATAAAAGATTAAATCCTGGTAAGAAGTTTGTTTTAAAATACACAACTGTTAGTGGAATAAATGGTTTTGATGGTTCAAGAAAAGAATCACCAAAAGCCGTAGTTAAAGCAATTTTATAAAAAAGTAAAGCTGTTTGATTTTCGAAAATTCTATCTGCTTTAGAGATTAATTAGATAACTATTTCTTAGGCTTTAATTAACAAAAGAAAATTGATTTAATCTGATATTTGCACTTTATTATTAAGCCCTTAATCATGAAATTAATAAATAAGTATAAATCAGATTTTAAGTTTGTGTTACAGCTTTTGGCGTTAACAGTGATATCATTAATCGCGACTTTATTTGTGTAAAGTCTTGTAGGTTAATTCACTAGTGAATTGTAATTATTGACTATTTTTGCAGCTCAATAATTGCCATGCGACATCTATTATGTTTAATTGTATTACTACTATCTATAGGACTCTATGGACAAGAAGAAACGAACAGTTCATATTTTGATCTCAATTATATAGGAGGCAATATAGCACTTCATAATAACAGTATTCTTCATTTAATTAAAGGGCATCCCGAAGGTTTTGTTTTTAGCTGGAATAAAAAAACATTTGGAAACGAAGCATGGGAACATCGATTTAATTATCCAGATTATGGAGCGTCTCTAATTTATCAAGATTTAAAGAATGAAACATTAGGAAACACCATTGCCCTATACGCACACTATAATTTCTATTTTTTTAAACGGCGTGTCATGTTGCGTCTTGGTCAAGGGTTAGCATATGCCAGCAACCCTTATGATAAGATTGAAAATGCAAAAAATGTGGCCTTCGGATCAGATATTTTAAGTTCAACATATATCATGTTGAACTATAAGAAAGACCGTCTTTTTAATCGTTTTGGTTTTCAAACAGGATTGGCTTTAACGCACTATTCTAATGCTAATGTTAAAGCGCCAAACACAAGCGTAAATACTATAAATTTTAATTTAGGTCTAACGTATCATTTAGATACTGAAGATCCAGAATTTAGTGAACCTATTGCTGAAGAAAAGTACACGGAAAAGGTGAAATATAACTTAGTATTTAGATCTGGAATTAATGAAAGTGATGTTATTGGTAGTGGCCAATTTCCATTTTATGTGTTGTCTGGTTATGCCGATAAGCGTTTAAGCCATGTTAGTGCTATTCAGTTTGGTGCAGATGTGTTTTTTTCAAAATTTTTAAAGGAATTGATCTACTTTCAATCCGTTTCGTTTCCTGAGGAAAATGTAAGTGGTGATGAAGATTATAAGCGTGTTGGCCTTTTTGCTGGTCATGAATTGTTTATAAATAGAATGTCTATTGAAACACAGTTAGGTTATTATGTTTATTATCCATTTGATTTTGAGGGAAGAACCTATATTAGAATAGGTTTAAAACGGTATTTTGGTAAAAAACTATTTGGAGCTATTACCTTAAAATCACATGGAGCAAAAGCTGAAGCTGTAGAATTCGGTATAGGAGTAAGATTATGAGAAAATTAGTTTACATATTTAGCTTGTTTATATTAGCTTGTAATAGCGAAGATGCCTACGATTGTTTTCAAACCTCAGGAAGTATCATTCAGCAAGAGGTTTCGGTATCTAATTTCAATCGCATGCTTGTTCATAGAGATATTGAAGTAATTATAAAAGCATCGCCAAATTATAAAGTAACCATTGAAACAGGTGAAAATTTAATTAACGATGTAGCGGTTGAGGTCATCGATAATCGTTTGGTTTTAACAGATCATAATTCATGTAATTTGGTAAGAGATTATGGTATCACCAAAATATATGTTGAAACACCAACACTTACAGAAATAAGATCTTCTACACAGTATGATATTTCATCTGATGGTGTTTTAAATTATGACTCACTAACCTTACTTTCTGAAGATTTTAACGAAACAAATGAATTCACTGTTGGCGATTTTAGGCTCAATATTAGTTCTGAAAACCTTTCCATATCATCTAATAATCTGTCGTTTTATTATATAACTGGAACTGTAGACAATCTATTCGTTGGCTTTTATGCAGGTGCAGGCCGTTTTGAAGGTGAAAATTTAAGTGCTCAAAATGTACGTGTTTATCATCGTGGTAGTAATGATATGGTTGTAAATCCGCAACAAACCTTAACAGGTCAACTTTATGGAACAGGTGATTTGATTTCAGTTAACCAACCAACCACAGAAGATGTTGAACGTTTTTATACTGGAGAATTACGTTTTCAATAATTATTAATATTTGAACTTTATGAAAAACACATCCTTGTTAGTATTGCTTTTTATAAATGTTCTGGTTTGTTTTGGGCAAAACGAAAGAGATATCGTAATTCACGATTCAATTTACCCAATACTTTATCAAGCTGATAAATACCCTCAGGTCAAAAAAATGGTTTTAAATCTCGAAAAACAATATGGATTTGAACCTGAGCTAAAACACACATTAGTCAATCAAAGTTATAAGAATAATGATATTGAATTTTTTAAAAATGAAATAGCCATTCTAGTAAAGGAGTATGGGTTTCAGCTCATTTATTTAGACGGTAATGAATCTTATTACGATGCTATAGTTAGCGGAGAATTATCCGAATGGTTTAAAGATATGTTTCTAACAAATCATTTTATTTGGCTCAAAAACAATTTTGAAAAACAAATAGATTTAAAGAAACTCAACGAATTAAAAACAAAAGACCAAATCGTTAATCGTTTTGCAATTAAACTAAGAACTGAAATTGCATTAGATTCACTTCAAATGGTAGCACATTCCAAACTGATTAATAATTTTTTCTTTGAAAACATTTCAGACCTTAATCAAATAACGGTTAAATATCAAAATTACCCAACCGGAAAAACTTTTGCTTTAGTTCAAAATAGTTTTGGAGTTACTGAGTTTCATAATATGCAAGTGAAAGAAAATTTGAAGCGTTTTTGGGTGTTATTTTATCCATATTATAAAAAAGCATATTTAAATAATGAGATTTCATATATCTATTTTAAAAATTATGATAACTGGAGTTTCGTTAATTTTAAAACACAACGCTTCGGATTATTAGCTATAGAAAGTGTTCCAGAACTGTTTAATAAAGACGGATTAACAGAAGCACCAATTGAAGATTTAGATTTCTATAAGCGTATAAAAACAGAATTTAATTGGGATTAAATAACCCACAAGTACAAGAATTCCTTCCTTTTGGGATGGCTAGGATGGGCTTCTATTTACTGGTCAATTCCCTAAATAAACTTTCTAAACTTGCATTCTTCTGATTCAGTTGTAAAATTTTCAACTCATTATCATGTGCAAAATCAAACACATGAGAACGCATGTCTTCTTTTGTAGAAAATGTAATTTCGTAAACAAAACTATGTGTGTTTTTTACCGCTTTTACTTTTGGTAATTTTAGCAAAAAGGCATCTTCCACTCTAAAGTCAAATTCAACAATCACAATTTGTTCTTGGCCATCACGCAAATCTTTCAAATATTTATCAGCAACAACTTCTCCTTTATTGATGATAATAACACGGTCGCACATGGCTTCAACTTCTTGCATAATATGCGTCGATAAAAACACCGTTTTTTCTTTTCCTATGCTTCTAATTAAGTTTCTAATGTCTACTAATTGATTTGGATCTAAACCGGTTGTAGGTTCATCTAAAATTAAAACGTCCGGATTGTGCAGTAAAGCATTGGCCAAACCAACACGCTGTCTATAACCTTTAGAAAGCTGACTTATTTTTTTGTGTGATTCAGGTTGTAAACCCGTAAGTTCAATAACGTCTTCTATTCTAGATTTAGAAGTGCCATAGACATTCGCGTTAAAATTCAAATACTCTTTAACGTACAAGTCCGTATAAAGCGGATTGTGCTCCGGTAAATACCCAACACTAGTTTGTACAGCCTTCTTGTCTGAAGTAATATCAAATCCATTCACACTTGCAGAACCTTCTGTAGCATCAATATACGTGGTTAAAATTTTCATCATAGTAGATTTTCCGGCACCATTTGGTCCTAAAAAACCTACAATTTCAGCATCATTTACTTTAAAAGAAACATTGTTAAGTGCTTTCTGATCTTTGTACAGTTTGGTTATGTTTGAAACTTCGATTGACATACAATTAGAATTTATTCAAAAATAGGTATTTCCGAATATTGTATAGCAATTATTAATAATTCTTTAAATTTTTGAAATTTTTTCCAAAAAAACAATGCAACAATTTTGATTTGTAAAAATAATAATTACATTAGCCACATAATTAAAAGATTTCCACGGATGTGGAGAATAAATATGAACATATCTAGAACATATTATAACTGGTTTTATTTCTTTTTTAGCTAAAGGAACGAGACTGAGTATGTTTTATTTAAAATATAGTTTTAAAAGTCTCGATTTAATCGAGACTTTTTTTATGCCAATTTTTAAGGAGTTGATAAATAAGAAAGATAAATTGTGAATAAACCAATAGCAATACAAGGAATTAAGGGATCATTTCATCACGAAGTTGTTCAGCATTATTTTAATGTTGATGCAGACGTTGTTGAATGTATGACGTTTGATCGTGTGATTGATACCTTACTCGAAGGGCAAACCGATGAAATTGTAATGGCGTTAGAAAACTCTATTGCAGGCTCAATTATACCTAACTATGCTTTAATCGATACACATCAATTAAGTATTGTTGGTGAGTGCTATTTAGATATTCAGCATCATTTTTTGGCTTTAGAAAATCAATCTATTGGAGATATTTTAGAAGTGCATTCGCATCCTATGGCATTATTGCAATGTAAGGAGTTTTTTAGAAGTTATCCGCATATAAAACTTGTAGAAGCTAAGGATACAGCAGATGTTGCTAAGCAAATTTCTGAACAGAATTTAAAAGGTATTGCAGCCATAGCTAGTAAAAATGCAGCACAATTATACGGTCTTAATGTTTTGGCAAAAAGCATTCAAACTATAAAACACAATGAAACGCGTTTTGTTATTGTGAGGCGAGAAAGTAACAGAACAGATAATAATGATATTAATAAGGCATCGTTAAAATTTGAATTAGATCATAAACGAGGAAGCTTAGCAGCATTGTTAAATGTGTTGAGTGACTGTAAACTTAACCTTACTAAAATTCAATCGTTGCCAAAAATAGATACACCTTGGAAATATGCCTTTTTCGTGGATGTTACTTTTGGAGATTACAAAGATTACGATAAAGCCAAGTCTATTATAAGTTTAATGGCTGAGAATTTTAAAGTATTAGGAGAATATAAAAATGCAAGACTATGATAGAAGTTGCAAAACGTTTACAAAAAGTTGAAGAATACTATTTCTCTAAGAAATTGAGAGAAGTCGCGTTTTTAAAATCGCAAGGTAAACCTATTATTAATTTAGGAATTGGTAGTCCAGATTTAGAACCTCCTATTAAGGCCTCAATGTTACTTCAAGATAGTTTAGCTGAAGAAAAAGCACACCAATATCAAAGTTACCAAGGCTTACCAGAATTGAGAGATGAGATTGCAAACTTTTATAAAACACATTATCAGGTTAATTTAAGTTCAAAAGCTGAAGTATTGCCATTAATGGGTAGCAAGGAAGGCATAATGCACATTTCTATGGCTTTTTTAAATAAAGGTGATAAAGTGTTAATTCCTAATCCTGGTTATCCAACCTATGCTTCAGTTACCAAACTTTTAGAAGCAAAACCTGTGTATTACGGTTTAAAAGAAGACAATAATTGGGAGCCAGATTTTGCCGCTTTAGAACGTTTAGATTTAAAACGTGTAAAAATAATGTGGATTAATTATCCGCATATGCCAACAGGTGCAAATGCCACCAATAAGTTTTATGATAAGGTAATTGCGTTTGGGAAACGTCACGATATTTTAATCGTAAATGACAATCCGTATAGTTTTATTCTCAATGAAAAACCTATAAGTATTTTGAGATACAAGGATGCTAAAGACGTCTGCTTAGAGCTAAATTCTTTGAGTAAAACATTTAATATGGCTGGTTGGCGTGTTGGCATGTTAGTAGGTAATTACGATTTTATAAGTGCCGTTTTAAGAGTGAAAAGTAATATGGATTCTGGTATGTTCTATGGCATACAAAAAGGAGCTATTGAAGCTTTAAGATGTTCAGAATTGTGGTTTAAGAGTTTAAACAGTGTGTACCAAACACGTAGAGAATTAGTGTGGAAATTAGCCGAAAGACTTAAATGTACTTATGATGAACATGCATCAGGGCTGTTTGTTTGGGCAAAATTACCACCAAACTTAAAATCTGAAGAATTTACAGATTTGGTGCTAAAAGAGCATTCAATATTTATTACGCCAGGAACTGTTTTTGGTAGTAATGGTGAAGGTTATGTGCGATTTTCGTTATGTGCAACAGAAGAAGTTATTGAAGAAGCTATAGCGAGAGTTTAAAAAAATAATGGTTACAAATTGAGGTAACTCGTAAAAAGAAAAAATTAAAAGTGAATACTATTTTTATCATAGGAGTTGGGTTAATTGGAGGAAGCTTCGCTTTGGATATTAAAAAATTACACCCAGAGAGTACTATTTTTGGTATAGATAATAATGAAGCGCATCTCGATGAAGCAATTGAGCTAAAGATTATAGACCAAAAAGCTAAATTTGAAGATTTAGAAAAAGCAGATTTGGTCATCTTAGCCATTCCTGTAGATGCAACTTTAACAATTTTGCCGAAAGTTTTAGATCATGTATCAGACAACGCTATTGTATTTGATGCTGGTTCTACCAAAGAAGATATTTGTTTTTCGGTAAAGAATCATCCAAAACGTCGAAATTATTTAGCAGTGCATCCTATTGCTGGTACAGAACATTCTGGTCCAAAAGCAGCGATTCATAATCTATATAAAAGCAAAACCAATATTATTTGCGAAGTTGAGGACACAGCCTTTAAACTTCAAGAAAGAGCATTGGAATTGTTTTCAGAATTAGGAATGCGTATTCGTTATATGAATCCTAAAGCACACGATAAACATATTGCTTATGTGTCGCATTTATCGCACATCAGTGCATTTATGTTAGGAAAAACAGTGATTGATAAAGAAAGAAACGAACGCGATATTTTTGATATGGCTGGTAGTGGATTTGAAAGCACAGTACGATTAGCAAAAAGTTCACCAGCCATGTGGGCACCTATTTTTAAGCAGAATAAAACGAATGTTATTGAAACATTAGATGAATATATTTCCAATTTAAAACATTTCAAAACATTGATGGAAGACGGTGATTTTGATGCTGTGTTTGAAGAAATGGAAACCACAAATCATATAAAAGACATATTAAACGGAATACAATAAATAACTAAAAAACAAATTTCAAAATCCACATTCCAAGAACTTTATAAGTAAAAACCATTGGAATTTAGGTTTTGATTTATTGAAATTGATTTAAAAATTATGGAAAACAAAAAAGAAATGAGAACCTGGTTAGATGATATGAAATTAGATCATCCAATAGTAATTGCAGGTCCATGTAGCGCAGAAACAGAAGAGCAAGTGTTAAAAATAGCACACGAGCTAAAAGATACAGATGTTAATTATTATAGAGCTGGTATTTGGAAACCAAGAACACGTCCTGGTAACTTTGAAGGTGTTGGAGCTTTAGGTTTAAAATGGTTGCAAAAAGTAAAAGAAGAAACAGGAATGAAGACCTGTACGGAAGTTGCCAATGCAGCGCATGTGAAATTAGCATTAGAGCATGATGTTGATTTATTATGGATTGGTGCACGTTCTACGGTAAGTCCATTTATAATGCAAGAGATTGCTGATGCTTTAGAAGGAACCGATAAAATTGTATTGGTTAAAAATCCAGTAAATCCAGATTTATCCTTATGGTTAGGTGGTATTGAACGTTTATACTCTGCAGGAATTAAAAATTTAGGAGCTATCCATAGAGGGTTTTCAACATATGAGAAATCTAAATATAGAAATATACCAGAATGGCAATTAGCCATTGAGTTTCAAAATAGATTTCCAGATTTACCTTTAATTAATGATCCATCGCATATCACAGGAAATAGAGATATGATTTTAGAGGTTTCTCAAACAGCCTTAGATCTTAATTTTGATGGCTTAATGATAGAAACACATTTCGATCCTGAAAATGCTTGGAGTGATGCTGCACAACAAGTAACACCAAGTAGTTTGGTGCAGATAATGAAAGATTTAAAGATCAGAAAAGAAACAGATCCTGAAGCAGAGTACAATGCTGAACTCAACAATTTAAGAGCTCAGATTGATGTTGTTGATAACCAAATTATTGAATTGTTAGGAAAACGCATGAAAGTTGCTGATGGTATCGGAACCCTTAAAAAACAAAAGAATGTTGCTGTTTTACAAAGTAAACGTTGGAATGAAATTTTAGGAAGTATGGTGCTAGAAGGAGAAGAAAAAGGACTAAGTGAAGAGTTTATTTTACGTATGTTTAAAGCTATTCACCAAGAATCTATTAATCATCAAGAAAAGATTATTAATAGTTAGAAGTGTATTACAAGTATGAAAAAAGGTTCGCAATTTTTGCGAGCCTTTTTTATTTGGTGCGTTTACTAATTGAAACGTATCGTTTACGAATTGGTTGTTTTTTAAGTTTTGGTTTCTAGATAGGTTTGGTCTATTATCCAAAACCAATCACTCATGAAAAAAATGACTTTATTTATCCTAGCATTAAGTTTAAGTGCAATTGCTTCTGCACAAATTACAGTAACAGGAATTGTTACCAATGATTCCATCCAATTAGAATCAGCAAGTGTAATGATTAAAAATTCAACCAACGGAATTGCTACGAATAACAAAGGCGAATTTAAACTTGAAGCTAAAAAAGGAGACACATTATCTGTGTCGTATTTAGGGTATGAAAGTAAAGAACTAGTCGTAAATTCTGATAAATATTTAACTGTTAAGTTAATAGAAGGTGGTAGCCTTGAAGAAGTTGTTATTAATGGTTATTTTAATTATCGAATAGGTTGTTCAGGAATGTTTAGTGAAGTCAAACAAATTGTGGATATCTCGAATGAGAAAAAACTAAATCTCTTCCCAAACCCATCATCGAACGGAATTTTTCAATTAATGTTGGTCAATAATTACAGTAATGTATCTATTTCAATAGCAGATATGTCCGGAAAAATCATTCAAAATACAACACAGCAAAAGTTTGGTAAAAAAGGAACTATTGATTTGTCAACGTATCCAACAGGTATCTATATCGTAAATATTATAGCTGACGGAAGTCGATTAGAACCTATAAAAGCCATAAAAAGTTAAAAATTGGCTCGTATATTTTGCGCGCTTTTTTGTTCCATTAAACAATAATGACCATCTTTGTTGTAATGACAGGAACAGTATATAAATCTACAGGCAGTTGGTACACTGTAAAAACCTTAAACGGTAAATTCTATGAATGTAGAATTAAAGGCCGTTTTAGGTTAGATGGTATTAAAAGTACCAATCCAATTGCTGTTGGCGATAAAGTAGAATTCGATCTTGAAACAAAAAATAATACTGAAACAGGTGTTATTAATCGTATTGAAGAGCGCAAAAACTATATTGTTCGTAAATCAGTTAACCTTTCTAAGCAAACGCATATTATTGCAGCTAATATCGATCAGGTGTTTTTGTTGGTAACCATAGATAATCCGCCAACATTTACCACGTTTATTGATCGGTTTTTAGTTACTTCTGAGGCATATTCTATTAATACAGTTCTATTATTTAATAAAATAGATAGCTATGATGAGGACACCTTACTCGAAGTAAAATATCTAGCCAGCATTTATAGAGACATAGGTTACGAGTGTATTGGGATTTCAGCAACCACAGGGAAAAATATAGACAAAGTAAAAGCGTTAATGAAAGGTAAGGTGAGTATGTTCGCTGGTCATTCAGGAGTTGGTAAATCGACTTTAGTTAATGCTATTGAGCCATCCTTAGACTTAAAAACAAAAGCAATTTCTACACAACATAGTCAAGGACAGCACACTACCACATTTGCAGAAATGTTCGATCTTAGTTTCGATGCTGTCATTATTGATACACCAGGCATTAAAGGTTTTGGAGTTGTTGATATGGAACGGGAAGAAGTTGGTGATTATTTTCCTGAATTTTTCGCACTAAAGCAAGATTGTAAATTCAATAATTGTATTCACTTAAACGAACCAAAATGTGCCGTTAAAGATGCCTTAGAAGCTAATGAGGTGTCTTATTCTAGGTATAAAAGTTATCTTCAAATTTTAGAAGGCGAAGATGAGCATTACAGAACAGATAATTGGGAAGAAAATTAGTATTTAGTGTAAATCCGCTAACCTGCAAGGTTTTCAAAACCTTTTAGGTTTAAAAAACGATTCCCATTTTCAAGGGAAATGATATGAAAATAGTAATACAAAGAGTTTCTGAAGCTTCGGTTGTTATAAATAATTCTGAAGTAGCAGCTATAGAAAAAGGATTGGTAATTTTGTTAGGTATTGAGCATGACGATTCTCAAGAAGACATCAAGTGGCTTTGTAATAAAATAACAAATCTTCGTATTTTTCCAGATGAAAACGATGTAATGAACACCTCTCTAAAAGCTGTTAATGGAGATGTTATTTTGGTGAGTCAATTCACACTTCACGCCAGTACAAAAAAAGGAAATCGCCCGAGTTATATTAAAGCAGCAAAACCAGATGTTGCTATTCCGATGTATAATGATTTTATTAAAACACTTCAAGAGCATTTAGGGAAACCGATACAAACAGGAGAGTTTGGAGCAGACATGAAAGTGCAGTTAGTTAATGATGGTCCTGTAACGATCATTATCGATTCTAAGCATAGAACGTAAAAACCAATAGGTAAATCTTAGGATATATGCTTTTAACCATAAAAAAAACTGAATATGAATATTAAAAACGCACAAAAGGAAGTTGACGATTGGATAAATGAACATGGTGTAAGGTATTTTAATGAACTTACAAACATGGCACAGTTAACCGAAGAAGTTGGTGAAGTGGCTCGTATTATAGCAAGACGCTACGGAGAGCAAAGCGAAAAGGAAAGTGATAAAGATAAAGATCTAGGTGAAGAATTATCTGATGTAATGTTTGTTGTATTGTGTTTAGCAAACCAAACGGGAATAGACTTACAAGCCGCTTTTGATAAAAAAATGGATAAAAAGGCAAAACGAGATCACAACAGACATCACAATAATGATAAATTAAAGTAATTTTGTCATTCATTTTTTATTTAGAGCTTTCTTATGGACATTAGAATCCAAAAATCAAAACTTCATAATCACCAAAAGATTCAAATTACAGGATCAAAAAGTGAATCAAATCGCTTACTGTTGCTTCAGGCTTTGTATCCTCAAATAAGTATCAACAATGTATCTAACTCAGACGATTCTGTACTCATGCAAAACGCATTGGTTTCAGAAGACGAATTAATAGATATTCATCATGCTGGTACTGCTATGCGGTTTTTAACAGCGTATTTCGCTATTCAAAAGGGTAGAGAAACCATTCTTACGGGATCGCCTCGTATGAAAGAACGTCCAATTAAAATTTTGGTCGATGCTCTAAAAATGTTAGGTGCAGATATCACTTATTTAGAAAATGATGGTTTTCCACCTATAAAAATAGTAGGAAGTGAATTAACAAAGCACAAAGTCACTTTACAAGCAAACGTTAGTAGTCAGTATATTTCGGCATTATTACTAATTGCGTCTAAACTAGAAAACGGATTAGAACTAACCTTAAAAGGGAAAATAACCTCTGTACCATATATTAATATGACCTTGAGTTTGTTGCAATCTATTGGAGTTGAAACGAGCTTTATTGAAAATACAATAACTGTAAAACCTCAAACCACAAACCTCAAACCACAAACCTTAACTGTTGAGTCCGATTGGTCATCAGCATCATATTTTTATAGTCTAATCGCATTAAGTCCTGTTGGTACTGAAATTACGATTGCAGCCTATAAAGACAAAAGTTTACAGGGTGACTCTGTATTAGCTACTATTTACAAGGAATTTGGAATTACTACGACTTTTAAAGACGAATCTATAAGGCTTCAAAAAATATCAAATCCTGATAAAAAGTTGAAAGTTGAATTAGATTTAAAAAATGCACCAGATATTGCGCAAACCATTGCTGTTACGGCATTTGGTTTAGGGTTAGAGTGTTATATGATTGGATTACATACCTTAAAAATTAAGGAAACAGATCGCTTAGTAGCGCTTAAAACTGAATTAGAAAAGTTAGGTGCTCAAGTAGAGATTACAGACCTTTCTTTGCACTTACAACCATCGGAAAATCGCAATAGTAATATTAAAATTGCAACTTACAATGATCACAGAATGGCAATGGCTTTTGCACCTTTAGGTTTAAAAGTGCCAATTGATATTGAAAACGCTGATGTGGTGAGTAAGTCTTATCCTCAATTTTGGGAAGATTTTAAATCCATTGGCTTCAATTTAAAATAATCCCTCATTTACTTGACAACGCCTATCTCGAGATTGTATATTTGCAATTCGCTAAAAAAAATAAAAAGACACATATGAAATTATCACATTTCCATTTTGACCTTCCTGAAGAATTACTTGCCGAACGTCCTGCAGAACACAGGGACGAATCGCGATTAATGGTGCTTAATAGGGCAGAACAAACTATTGAACACAAACAATTCAAGGATATTATCGATTATTTTGATGAAGGTGATGTGATGATTATGAATGATACCAAAGTGTTTCCAGCACGTTTATTTGGTAATAAAGAAAAAACAGGCGCACGTATCGAAGTGTTTTTACTTCGTGAATTAAACCAAGATCAACGTCTTTGGGATGTATTGGTAGATCCTGCTCGTAAAATAAGAATTGGTAATAAATTGTATTTTGGTGAAGATGAGACATTAGTTGCCGAAGTTATTGATAACACAACCTCAAGAGGTAGAACATTACGCTTCCTTTATGATGGTTCTTACACAGACTTTAGAACAAAATTAACCCAACTTGGTGAAACACCATTGCCAAAATATATTAATAGAGAGGTAGAGCCAGAAGATGAAGAGCGTTACCAAACTATTTATGCAAAAAATGAAGGCGCTGTAGCAGCACCAACAGCAGGTTTGCATTTTTCTAAACACTTATTAAAACGTTTAGAGATTAAAGGCGTTAAAACAGCTGAAGTTACTTTACATGTTGGTTTAGGTACATTCAATCCGGTTGAAGTTGAAGATTTATCGAAACACAAAATGGATAGTGAAGAGATCATCATTAAACAAAATTCGGCAGATACGGTAAATAACGCTATTGAAAATAGAAAGCGCGTATGTGCTGTAGGTACAACATCAATGCGTACAATTGAAAGTTCTGTATCATCAAACGGAAGATTAAATGCATTTGAAGGATGGACCAATAAATTTATATTTCCACCGTATGATTTTAGCATCGCTAATTGTATGATTACAAACTTCCATACACCAAAATCGACATTGTTAATGATGACATCGGCATTTGCAGGTCATGATTTTATGAAAAAAGCATATGAAGAAGCTGTAAAAGAAAAGTATAAGTTCTATTCTTATGGTGACGCTATGTTAATCATCTAATTACGAATAACATCTATTCTAAAAGCCTCTTTATTGAGGCTTTTTTATTTTAAGGGAAAACCTAAATTCATTTCATTACTTTTGCAAAATATGGAAGCCAAAAAGAAAGACATACGCGCATTAACGAAAAAGCAACTCAGAGATTTCTTTGTAAAACAAGGAGATAAAGCTTTTAGAGGTAACCAGGTTTATGAGTGGTTGTGGCAAAAGTCTGCACATAGTTTTGAAGATATGACCAATGTATCTTTAGAAACCAGACAAATGCTAGAAGATAACTTTGTTATTAATCATATAAAAGTAGATCAGATGCAACGTAGCTCTGATGGTACTATTAAAAATGCGGTTCGTTTACATGATGATTTAGTGGTAGAGTCGGTTTTAATTCCCACAGCCACCAGAACCACAGCTTGTGTGTCGTCTCAAGTAGGTTGTAGTTTAGATTGTAGGTTTTGTGCAACATCGCGATTAAAACGTATGCGTAATTTGAATCCAGATGAAATATACGACCAAGTTGTTGCTATAGATAATGAAAGCCGATTATATCATAACAGACCATTAAGTAATATTGTGTTTATGGGAATGGGAGAACCCTTAATGAACTACAATAATGTGCTTAAGGCTATAGATAAAATCACCTCGCCAGAAGGCTTAGGGATGTCACCAAAACGAATTGTGGTGTCAACCTCTGGAGTGCCAAAAATGATAAAAAAGATGGCAGATGATAAGGTGAAATTTAAGTTAGCCGTATCATTACACTCGGCCATAGATGAAATTCGTACCTCAATAATGCCATTTAACGCTACATTTCCGTTATCCGATTTAAGAGAGGCATTACAATATTGGTACGCAGCTACAAAAAATAGAATTACGTACGAGTATGTGGTTTGGGATGCAATTAACGATAAACGAAAAGATGCCGAAGCTTTAGTAGAGTTTTGCAAATTCGCACCAAGTAAAGTCAACCTTATTGAATACAACCCAATAGATGATGGTGAGTTTCAGCAAGCCCATTCAAAAGCGATTGATATGTATGTTTCTGTTCTAGAGGCAAATAATATTACGGTTACTGTAAGACGAAGTAGAGGTAAGGATATTGATGCTGCTTGTGGACAGTTGGCTAATAAAAGTTAAAGTTGTAGTATTTTTTCTGCTTATTGTAAATTTGTTTTACCTTTCAATTTAATTTAAAAAAACACATATATTATGAGAACAAAATTACTTTATTTATTATTTATCGTTCCATTTATTTCATTTGGGCAAACTATTGAATCTGAAACTTTTGATGGTTTGTCTTTAGGGAGTATTTCAGGACAAGGTACTTGGCAAAGCCAAATAGGCAATGGTGATGGCTCGACGACCAATATGACCGAAGCTAATTTAGCTGTAACGACAGGGGGTGTTGCTTCCACTAACGGTTTTACTATTACAGGACCAAATGGTGATTCTGGATCAGCATTTATATGGAATGATGGATTTGCAGGCGCTTGGGCATCAAGAACATCAGGTAACGATATAGTTGAAGTGGAAGTTTCAGTTAATCCTGGAGCTGTTGGAACTTCAAAAAATACTTTTGGTGTTTATATTTATAACGCTGACTATACTAAAGTATTAGCTGGTTTTATTGTCGACGCTGATACTAATACTTTATCAGTTATAGCATATAGTCTCCCTACAGGTGAGCTATCTCCAGGTAATTTTACATACGGTTTGGCAGCAGCTCCAGGTTTGGCATTAGCATCTAATACTTGGTCTAAAGTTGGTGTTAGTTATAACACAATTACTGGTGAGGTTTTAATTGATAGCGATGCAATAACGGGTGGTCCTTTAGGTCTTCCAACGAATGTTGCTGTTGACACACCGGCAGAAGTGGATTTTGTTGTTGCCTCAGGAAGTTCTACAGCTGGAGGTGCAAACACAGCTTCTACCACTATGATTTTTGATAATTATGAGGCTAGGGCAACAGCAAGTAATACTTTATTGAATACAGAAGAGTTTGAATTGAATTCAGTTGGGCTTTATCCAAATCCAGCGAAAGAGTCAATTACTCTAGCTTCAGATATTTCAATTAAAAATGTTGAAATTTTTAATAGCCTAGGTCAAGTGGTTCTTACGAAAAATTCTGATTTTAGTAATACGAATGTATTTGATATTTCTAATCTAACTTCAGGGGTTTATATTATGACTATTAACTCAACTGATGGTGCTTCACAAACTAAGAAATTTATTAAAGAGTAATATTTCTTTTTCTTATTAATACTATAACAGAGGACTTAATTTATTAAGTCCTCTGTGCTTTTAAAAGATGTATAGACTCTATTTATAGGAAACAGTCGTTTTATAAACAAAGCTATAGTGCTTTGTGAGTTTTGAGGGTCTTAAAGTTTCTTCAATATTCATTTTTGATAAATATATACCATCATTTAGAACCGAATTATCTATATGTTTCTTTTTGGTTTTTTAATATGTAATGATAAAAATGTTTGAAATCATGTGTTTTAAACTGAAATTTAGATAGAATTTGTATTAATAGTTTATTGATAATATTCATGCATATGCTTTGTAATTTTGCAATAGTACTGTTGCTCATTATCTTATTGATATTTATAATGTGGACTATTTAGTTCTATAAAATAGGACATAAAAAAAGCGGCAAATTGCCGCTTTTTTCAGTTGTAATTATGAACATTAAAAGTTAATTTTTAACAAACTTAATTGTTTTATAATTTCCTTCTATATTTACTTTAGCTAAATACACACCGTCAGTTAAAGATGAAATGTTTAAAGATTCTGTGGTGTTAGACAAAGATTTTGTCATAACGTTTTGTCCAAGAATAGAATATATTTCAATGCTTGTTAAAGCCATTGCAGACGACTCAAAATTAAGTGTCTTTAATTCGCTGTTGTAATAATGTGTAAATGTGTTTGATTCAAAATCATTAACGCTAAGTGTAGAGGAAATAGCAATATTATCAATATTCAATGCAAATTGATCAGATACATCGTGATGTCTGAAAGCAAAATATACATTAGATTCCCCTGCAAATGCGCTAAGGTCTAGAGTTCTACTAACAAATACTCCATCACCACCATTTTCACCTACAATTTCATTAAAAGTTGTTGTACTAGCTGTAAAATCTGAAATCTCGTTACCAGTTGCAACATATACAGTGTAGTTTTCATCAGCCCAACTTGCATCGACACCTCGTGCATCCCATGATAATTCTAAATTATCAGTTGCACTGTATGCTGAAAAGTCAAAAGATTGTGAAATTAACCAATTATCAGGGAATAATGCGCCACTGGCGTACGAAGCAGAGACTAACATAGGGTTGCCATCAGGAGTATCATCATCATCTGAGTCGTAATCAGCTACGAACCATCCATTGCCATCTCCATCAGCATCAACTGATTCCCAGCAGGCTATTAATGTATTTGGAACTGAGAAATCATCTAAAAAAGGTAAAGAATTTGAGCAAGAAATTGCTTCCTCTGTTATTTCAAAGTCAAAACCTTTATCAGACCAGGTATCATCCCAATGTATATAATAAGTGGTGCCGTTTTCTATCGAAAAGCTAGCTGTGCTTAAGAAATTAAAACTGCCTACGTCATCATTACCTCCTATACAGGTTAAGTCACTACAAGTACCACTAAAAATACTTAAACGTGTATCCTCACTGTTAGTAACTCCATCATTTTGCGCTAAATCTGAAGTTATTGTCACAACCCCATCAACAGTAGCTGTGTAAGAATACCATGCACCGAATCCACCTGGGAAAGTATAGCAGCCTCCATTTGCAGTTCCTTCTATAGTGCCAACAGAAGTTACTCCAACAGTAGCATCTATAGCTGTTTCGCATGTGTCTTGAGCGTTACTTAAGTTAAATGCCAAAAAAGTGAACATCATTAATGTAATTTTTTTTCATATGTTTTTAGTTTTAAGATTAGTTTTAAATATATAGTTTTTTTTAATGGAAAATAAGGTAACACTGTATATTTACATTTTAGGTAATTTACAATCACGATTATTTGTAATATTGTAAAATATGAGTGCATTATTGATTTAAATGAAAATAACAGAACAAATAAAACAACCTATCGCCTACGAAATGGAACTTTTCGAACAGAAGTTTCAACTCGCTATGGCAAGTAAGGTCGCGTTACTTAACAGGGTTACACATTATATCGTAAACCGAAAAGGGAAACAAATGCGACCAATGTTTGTGTTTTTGGTAGCTAAAATGATGAATAATGGAGATATAAGCGAACGTACCTATAGAGGAGCTTCCGTTATTGAACTTATTCATACAGCAACCTTAGTTCATGATGATGTTGTAGATGATAGTAACAGGCGACGCGGTTTCTTTTCAATAAATGCACTTTGGAAGAATAAAATTGCGGTTCTTATTGGCGATTTTTTATTATCCAAGGGCTTACTACTTTCCATTGATAATAATGATTTCGATTTACTAAAAATTATCTCAGTTGCGGTTCGCGAAATGAGTGAAGGTGAGTTGCTTCAAATCGAAAAAGCCAGACAATTAGATATTACAGAAGACATTTACTACGAAATAATACGCCAAAAAACAGCAACGCTTATTGCAGCGTGCTGTAGTTTAGGAGCTGCATCTGTAAAACCCAATTCGACAGACGTAGAAACCATGCGAAAATTTGGTGAGCTGATTGGTATGGCATTTCAGATTAAAGACGATTTGTTCGATTATGGCAAAGAAGCCATTGGTAAGCCAACAGGTATTGATATTAAGGAGCAAAAAATGACATTGCCTTTAATTTATGTTTTAAACAACTGCACCAAAAAAGAAAAAGCCTGGTTAATTAATTCGGTTAAAAATCATAATAAAGATAAAACCCGAGTTAAAGAGGTTATTAATTTTGTAAAAGCTAATGGAGGGCTAGATTATGCCGTTTCTAAAATGAAAGCATTTCAAGAAGAAGCCTTAACTATTTTAGCAAATTACCCAGAATCACCATATAAAGCGTCTCTTAAGCTTATGGTGGATTACGTGATTGATAGAAAAAAGTAAGATATAAGCATCTGTAATTCAGTTCAATAAAAATTATTTTAATTATTTTTCACTTCCCAGGCAACCCTTGGTTACAAAATTGCGTCTTTATAAATAGAAAGGCATCTGAACGTATTCAGAACTTAAACTAAACCATGAAAGTTATTCAACTTCATAATTCCGATAGCTATCGGAACGAAAAAAAACTCATACAGAGCGCAGCGAAACAAAATCGCGAAGCACAGCATGTATTGTATCAATTGCATGCGCCAAAAATGTTGAGTGTGTGCAGGTATTATATAAAAGATGTGTACCAAGCAGAAGAGGTAATGTTGAATGGTTTCTTTAAAGTTTTTAAAAATCTGAAGTCGTTTAAAAATAAAGGTAGTTTTGAAGGATGGATTAGGCGTATAATGGTTCGTGAATCTATTTCGTATTTAAGACAACAAAAGAACATAGAGTTTGCAGTAGAAGACGACTATTTAGATCAGGATTCATCTAATAACATTAACTCTAACATCGAAGTTGCAGAAATACAGCAACTCATAGATGGTTTGCCAGAAGGTTACCGAATGGTGTTTGTAATGTACGCGATAGAAGGGTATAAGCACAATGAGATTGCCGAATTATTAAAGATTTCTGAAGGCACTTCTAAATCACAATTATTTAAAGCAAGACAGATGCTTCAAAAGAAATTAAAAGAATTAAATAGTAACAGTTATGGCTCCAATTAAGTTTGAAGAAAATATAAAAGACAAGCTAGAAAACCGAAAGATAACACCATCTTCTGAAAGTTGGTCTAAACTATCGGAACGCTTAGATGCAGAAGACAATACGTCTAAACAACCTATCTTTTGGTGGTTAAGTATTGCTGCCGGATTATTACTTATGATAGCGGTTTCTATACAATTTTTTAGCAGTAATGAGTCGGAAAAGGTATTGCCTAAAATGGTTGAAGAAGAAGTGATTAATAAACAGTTACAGAACGAACAGCTAGCGCCAAACCCAAAAGAATCTATTGAGTTAGCTAACGAAGAAAAAAGCACAGAAGAAACAGAAGCGGTTGTGCCAACTATAAATAATTCAAAGATTATAGATTATAAAGAAGTAATTAATCAAAAGCCAAAGTCTCAAACCCAACTTGTAAATGAAACTCAACCTGCAGAGACACCAATTAAAAAAAACGAGGAAGCGCAATTGCATAATGAAGCAAAGCATCTCTTAGAAGAAGCAAAGTTGAAATTGGCAGTAGCAGAAGCGATGGCAACTATAAAGTCTGAGGATACGTCAGTAACTGACAGAGAGATAGATTCGTTATTAAAACTAGCAAGTAAAGAGCTGTTTAGAGAAAATTTACAAAAAAAAGCCACTAGAACAGTAGACGCAAAAGCACTATTAATGAGTGTAGAAGACGAAATGGGACAGTCTTTTAGAAGCCGAGTTTTTGAAGCCCTAAAAGAGAGTTACGAAACTGTAAAATCAGCAGTTGCAGATCGAAATAATTAAGTTCCTGCGAAAGCAGGAATCTCATCAAAGAAACTTGAAACAAGAATTAAAATAAATCATCAATAAATCAATTAATCAAAAAACGAACAATTATGAATACAATTACCAGATTAGTAGTCAGTTTAATGTTAACGCTAACATTTACAACATTACAAGGGCAAGACGTAAAAGTTGATAGTACAAACACGTCAGCAACCCAGTTAAAAATTAATACACTAAAACAGCTCAAAACAACTATTGAGAATGAAGAACGCGAATTTTTAAAATCTGAAATCGAAGCGATTAATAACCGTTTGGATGCTGGGAAAATAACAGCGTCAGAAGCTGAAGATTTAAAGAAGGAAGCTGCAAAAAACAGGGCATTAAATATTGAAAACCGTTTAGCTATTATAGATAATAAAATAGCCTTGCTAGAGCGTAACGATGACGATTATATGACCGAAGACGGTGAAGGTGATCAATTTGTGTTTAGAATTGGTGGTGCAGAAGAAGCTAATGAAACTTTTATACACTTTGGTGAAAAATCAAATGAAAAGCCAAGAAAGTACGATAAACGCACAACCACGAGTATTGTTTTAGCATTAGGGTTTAATAATGCTATAATTGAAGGGCAAGATCTAAGTGATACGCCATACCAATTAGAAAAATCTGGTTTTTTTGAATTAGGATATGCATGGAAAACGAGACTTTTTGAAGATACTAACTTTTGGAGGTTAAAATACGGTTTCTCTGTACAATGGAATAAATTTGAAATGGATGATAATAATTATCTAGTGAATACTGATGGTGAAATTTCACTTCAAGAATTCCCTTTAGATTTAAATAAGGCAGTTTTTAGAACCACAAATCTAGTATTCCCAATGCACATAGAATTTGGACCTTCTAAAAAGATAGAAAAAGAGAATTACTTTAGATACTCTACACACAAACAATTAAAAGTAGGCTTAGGTGGTTATGCTGGTATTAATATTGGAACCATGCAAAAATTAAAGTACAAGGAAGATGGAAACAGAGTGAAAAATAAACAACGCGGTGGTTTTGAAGTCAACGAATTTGTATATGGATTAAGTGGATATGTGGCTTTTGGTGATATGGCAGTATATGTAAAGTATGATCTTAATCCCTTATTTAAGGACCAAGAGGTAGAACAGAATAATATTTCATTAGGTATACGTTTTGATATGGACTAATTCATCAATCAATCAATCAATCAATCAATCAATCAATTTTTGAGTGTTAAGGAGCCTTAATCTATAATGGATTAAGGTTTCTTATTTAGTATTAATTGGATACAAATTTAAGTCCTACGATAGAAATTATTAATGTCGAGATAAAAAATAACCTCCAAAACGTGGCAGGCTCTTTAAATACAAAGACGCCAACAAGTACAGTGCCTACAGCTCCGATTCCTGTCCACACAGCATAAGCGGTTCCTATGGGCAATTCTTGTGTGGCTTTTACAAGCAATAACATACTAATGCTTAAACAAACCAAGAAACCAATATACCAATACGTAGTTTCGATGCCTGTAGATGCTTTAGCTTTTCCTAGGCAGGCTGCAAAAGCAACTTCAAATAATCCTGCAATGATTAATAAAATCCAATTCATTTAATATTAAATTTCTATGATGATACGCAAACCAGTATCCTGTACAAAACCGAAGGTCATTCTTTTAAATGACAAAGTCAAATTTTAAAACTGAAAAAGCCTTAATCAAATAAATGATTAAGGCTTTTTTTTTCGTTTTCTAAGATGATTAAAACGGTTATGCCGGAATTTTCATTGTTTGTTTTACTTTGGTATTTGTAGTCGTTGTTTCAAATTGATTAGAGGTGTTTTTCTCCCCTCCAGCTTTTAAGGCTTTATCACCTGCAAAGAATGTTTTGTGGTCATCACCAAGATCTGAACCTGCCATTCTTTGGTGCTTAACACAAGACACACCTTTTCGAATTTCTTGGCGTTGTACCTCTCTTACATACGCTAGCATGCCATCTTCTCCAAAATAACCCTCGGTTAAATCATTCATGTGAAGCGCTGTGGTATGATAGGTTGGTAGAGTGATTAAGTGATGAAAAATACCAGCTTCTTTAGCACCATCCATTTGAAAGGATTTTATTTTTTGATCAGCACGATGGCATAATTCTGAACCATCATATTGCGCATCCATCAAATTGTTTTGATCGTAAGCCGTCATGTTTTCTCCTTCTAATAGCATTTCTTCATAAACTTGTTTTCTAAAGCTAAGCGTCCAATTAAAAGAAGGTGAATTGTTATAAACCAATTTTGCATTAGGAATCACTGCTTTAACTCTGTTGACCATATGTGCAATCTGTCTCACATTTGGTGTTGGAGTTTCTATCCAAAGTAAATCCGCTCCATTTTGAAGACTTGTAATGCAATCTAAAACCACACGATCGATGTTCGTCCCTTCTTTAAATTTGTACAATCCATTCGCTAGTCGTACAGGACGCACTAATTTACCGTCTCTTTTTAAAAGTACATCATCTTCCTTGGCCTCGGTAATTGCAATTTCTTCAGCTTCAATAAATGCTAAGTATTGCGACGCTAAATCACCAGCTTCTTTACTTACAGGAAGTTTTTGCGTTAATCCAGCACCTTCAGAGTCTGTTCTGGCTACAATAATGCCATCTTCAATTCCTAGTTCTAAAAACGCATAACGAACAGCGTTTAGTTTCGCTACAAAATCTTCGTGAGGAACGGTAACTTTTCCATCTTGATGTCCACATTGTTTTGCGTCGGAAACTTGATTTTCAATTTGAATCGCACAAGCACCAGCTTCAATCATTTTTTTAGCGAGTAAATAAGTCGCTTCTTCATTACCAAAACCAGCATCAATATCTGCTATGATTGGAACAACGTGTGTTTCAAAATTGTCAATTTCATCTTGTACATTTTCACCGTTTTCTAGTCTTCTGAATAAGTCATTTAGTGCCACAGCATCTGCTTGACGTAAGAACTCATAAATTTCTTTTATTAATGCAGGTACAACAGTTTTTTCGTGCATAGACTGGTCTGGTAATGGTCCAAATTCAGAACGTAAAGCCGCTACCATCCAACCTGATAAGTATAGATATTTTTTGTCGGTTGTTTTGTGATGTTTTTTTACAGCAATCATTTTTTGTTGTGCAACAAACCCATGCCAGCAACCTAATGATTGTGTGTATTGTGAAGGATCGGCATCATAATCTGCCATATCTTTTCTCATAATTGCTGCTGTGTATTTTGCAATATCCAAGCCAGATGTAAAACGATTTTGAGCTACCATCCTTGCAGCGTTTTCAGAATTTATAGAATTCCAAGTCGCACCATATTTTGCTTTTAGATTTCTAATCGTGTCTAGAGCTGAACTGTAATTTGTTTGTGATAAATTTTTCATAATTTTGTAATACGTTATTTATTATTAATAATTAGATCCTGTTGATTGTTGCCGCAATCGCAGGATTGTTTTTTTAAATATGTTGGTAAGCAGGAAGCGTTAAAAACTCTTCAAATTCTTCTGATAGTACCAGTTTGTCAAAAAGGCTGATGGCGAGTTCGAACTTGGTGTTTTTAATATTGTCTTTGCCAACTTCTTTCACGATTTTTGCAACTTCATCATTAAAGATGTCGCTATACATTTCTAAGTTAAATTGTCTGCCATCGTCTAAGATGACTTCGTTTTTTAGCCACTGCCAAACCTGAGTTCTAGAGATTTCTGCTGTAGCTGCATCTTCCATTAAATTATATAGTGCAACAGCGCCATAACCTCTTAACCAAGCTTCAGTATATAAAATGCCTACATTGATATTTTTTCTAATACCAGCTTCAGTTACAGTGCCTTTTGGAAGCTCTACTAAATCTTCGGTTGTAATATGGACATCGTCTCGTGTAACATGTAATTGATTTGGAGTTGGCATGTGTTTGTTAAACTCTTGCAGTGCCACGTCAACTAAAGCTGGATGTGCGACCCAAGTACCATCATGTCCGTTTTTAACTTCGCGCTCTTTGTCTTTTCTTACTTTTTCTAAAGCAGCTGCATTGGCATCTTCGTCATTTTTAATTGGAATTTGAGCTGCCATTCCACCAATAGCTAAAATTCCTCTTTTGTGACACCGCTGAATTACCAACTTAGAATAGGCATCCATAAATGGAGTGGTCATGGTCACTTGATCGCGATTAGGAACTACGAAATTCTTGTGGTTTCTAAACTTTTTAATGTATGAAAAGATGTAATCCCAGCGTCCACAGTTTAAGCCAACAATATGATCTTTGAGTTCATAGATTATCTCATCTAATTGAAAACTTGCAGTTATGGTTTCTATTAAAACTGTTGCTTTAAAAGTGCCTTTTGGTACGTTAAGGTAGTCTTGAGCAAATTCAAATACGGCGTTCCACCATCGTGCCTCTAAATAATGCTCGAGTTTTGGAAGGTAAAAATAAGGGGCGGTGTTATGCTCTAGCATGGTTTTGGTATTGTGAAATACATAAAGTCCAAAATCCACTAAACTTCCAGAAGCTTCTTCGTTGTTAATTAAGATGTGTCGTTCGTTTAAATGTAGTCCTCGAGGTCTCACCAATAAAACAGCAGTTTCGTCATTTAATTCATAAGATTTTCCACGCTTAGAATCTACTAAATCAATGGTCTTTTTATTGGCATCAATTAAATTTTGCTGGCCTTCAATGGTATTTTTCCATGTTGGTGCATTACTATCTTCTAGATCTGCCATAAACGTTTTGGCACCTGAATTTAAAGCATTAATCACCATTTTTCTATCGACGGGCCCTGTGATTTCTACACGTCTATCTTGTAAGTCGTGAGGAATAGAACCTGCTGTCCAATCTTTCTCTCGGATAGCTTTTGTTTCAATAGGAAACGTAGGAAACTTACCAGCGTCAAAAATAGCTTGTTGTTTTAGTCGTCTGTTTAATAATTCTAATCGCTTAGAATTGAATTTTTCATGAAGGGCAATTAAAAAATTAAGTGCTTCATCGGTAAGAATTTCTGGATAGTAATTACTAACGTTATTTGCGAAAGTAATCTGCTCTGGTTTTAGAAGTGTGTGTGCCATAATATTTAAATTTATAAGACAATAGTATAACAAAGTTTTTAAAAAAACAAGCGAACGTTCGCTAAAAATGTATTTTCGCAAATTATTCATGTTCGCAAATTTGCTTATATTTGCTAATATGGAAGAAGATTATATAAAGTTGGTTTTTGGGTTAAAGCTAAAGCAGATAAGGACTGATAAGAATTTGTCCCTCTTTGGTTTATCTAAACTTTCAGGATTATCTAAGTCGTATTTAAATGAAATAGAAAATGGAAAAAAATATCCTAAACCAGATAAAATTGCGACACTTTCAGAAAAATTAGACGTACCTTATGATCAGATGGTATCTCTTAAATTAGATAAAAACCTAGCTCCAATTGGCGATTTATTACAGTCAAAAATCTTAAAGGAAATACCTTTAGAGTTATTTGGAATTAAAGAAAGTAACTTAATAGATATTGTCGCTAATGCGCCAGCAAAGGTTAATGCGTTTATTAGTACAATTATTAAAATTGCTAAACATTATAGTTTTAGTAAAGAGAGCTTTTATTTGGCTTCCGTGCGTTCTTACCAAGAGGCTAATAATAATTATTTTGAAGATTTAGAGCAAAGTGTTTTGAAGTTTGCCAAAGCATATCATGTAGATTTGAATAAAAAAGTAACCTCAAGTGATTTAGCTGAAATATTAGTTGAAGAATATGGGTATAATATTCAATCTAACGAACTTAGTAGATATGAAGCTCTGGGAAAGTTAAGGTCTATTTTTGTTCCTAAAACCAAAACCTTATTATTAACAAACGAAATAGATGAGGCGCAACGAACCTTTATCTTTGCAAAAGAGTTAGCGTACAATTATCTAGAGATTGAGGACCGTTTATATACGTTTCCATGGATAAAATTTGATAGTTTCGATCAGGTGTTAAACAATTTTTATGCCTCATATTTTGCAGGTGCTTTAATAATTCCGCGTGAAAAAATCAGTAACTATTTAAAAGATATTTTTGCAGAAGATCGTTTTGATGCCGCATTGTTTACACAAGCCATTGAGGCATTTAATGCGTCACCAGAATCATTTTACCAGCGTTTAACTAATGTTTTGCCTAAGGCATTTAATATTCAAAATTTATTCTTTTTAAGATTTACACATAAGGCTAAAAGTGATAAGTTTTACCTTAAGAAAGAATTACATTTATCACATCAGCATTCTCCTCATGGCAATGAAACCGAAGAACATTACTGTAGGCGTTGGGTCTCTTTAAAAGTTTTGAAAGATATTAGTAAGAGCAAGAAGAAACACGAGTTTGATTTGCAGATTTCTAATTATGAAAATGATGGCATGAAGTATTTAGTGCTATCCTCTGCGACAAAAGATCCATTTAAAGATAAGCAGTATCGCAGTATAAGTATTGGCTTGTTAATTAATAAACAGTTACAGCGTAAACTTAATTTCCTAGACGATCCTAAAATCGATATTCAGAATGTAAACGTAACTTGTGAGCGTTGTGATATTATGGACTGTAAGCTCAGGCAAGTGCCTCCTGTTGTTTTAGATAAAAGTGCTAAGAATAAGAAAATTGAGACTATAGTAGAAGAATTGAATGAAAAATTTAGTTCATAACTAGTGCTGTTTAGCTAAGATTAAAGTTTGAAGAAAGTTTATTTAAACGCGAATGACACGTTAAATCTTCTTATAAATTTTTAAAACAATTTCTTTGTATTAAATTTACCAACTTGTCATTTCTGATTTGTCAGAAATCTATAAACATCAATATTTAACCAATAAAAAAAGTTCTTGTTATATCAGGAATAATAGAAAAAATTGATCTCACAAAACTCCATAGCACAAGTATTTGAAACCGCTCGCGTAGAAGAGGTGATTGGTGATTTTGTTCAACTCAAAAAATCGGGAAGTAACTTCAAAGGTTTAAGCCCTTTTAGTGATGAGCGCTCTCCTAGTTTTATGGTGTCTCCAGTAAAGCAAATTTGGAAAGATTTTTCAAGTGGAAAAGGTGGAAATGCGGTAACTTTTTTAATGGAGCACGAACATTTTACCTATCCTGAAGCTATAAAATATTTAGCTAAAAAGTATAATATTGAAATAGAGGAAACGGAAAGAACCGACGAGGAAAAGGCGCAAGCAGATACGAGAGAAAGTTTGTATTTAGTGAGTGAGTATGCCAACACCTATTTTCAGAAAATTTTACATAAAACAGATCAAGGAAAAGCCATAGGTTTAAGCTATTTTAAAGAGCGTGGTTTTACTGAAGAAACCATTAAGAAATTTGAACTTGGTTATTCCTTAGACGAATGGCAAGCCTTCACAGATGATGCGTTGGGTAAAGCGTATCAGCTCCAATATTTAGAGCAGACAGGTTTAACCATTGTAAAAGGTGAAAAACGTTTCGATAGATTTAAAGGTCGTGTGATGTTTCCTATTCACAGTATGAGCGGACGGATTTTAGGTTTTGGAGGGCGGATTTTGGTTAACGATAAAAAAGCTGCAAAATATTTAAATTCACCTGAAAGCGAAATCTATCATAAAAGTAAAATTTTGTATGGTTTGTATCATGCAAAACAGAGTATTGCAAAGGAAGATAATTGTTATTTAGTTGAAGGCTATACAGATGTTATTCAGTTTCATCAAACTGGTATAACCAACGTCGTATCTTCTTCTGGTACGGCGTTATCACCAGAACAAATTCGCTTAATTAATAGACTTACAAATAATATCACCGTGCTTTTTGATGGTGATGCAGCCGGAATTAGAGCCTCCATTCGTGGTATCGATTTAATATTAGAACAAGGTGTTAATGTTAAAATCTGTACGTTTCCAGATGGTGAAGATCCTGATAGTTTTTCAAAATCGAATACATTAGAAGAACTTACAGATTACCTCGATACAAATGCAAAAGATTTTATTCAGTTTAAAGCTTCTCTATTAGTAAAGGAAGCTGATAATGATCCGATTAAAAAGGCAGAGACCATTCGCGAGATTGTAAATAGTATTTCAAAAATTCCAGATCAAATTAAGCGCGAAATTTATATTCAAGAATGTGCTCGCATTATGGATATAAGTGAAAACGTTCTGTTTAGCACTTTGGCACAAATTAATAAGAAAGATACTCAAGGCGCAAACAAATCCTATCAGCCAGAGGAAAAGCAAGCGTTTCAAGTTGTTAAAAATGAACCACAGTCAAAACAAAAAGTAGATGTTCAATATGAGTTAGAACGAAAAATCATAGAAATTTTGATGCTCTATGGTGATAGAACAGAGCAGTTTGAAGACTTAATTTTACAAGAAGACGAAAATTCTGGGGAGTTGCTTTTAGAACCAACAATGCATGAAACGCGCGTGTTTGAAAAAGTCTATTTAGACCTTCAAGAAGATGAAATGCAATTTTCTAATCCGCAATTTAAAACACTTTATTATTCTATTGTAGATAAACTGAATCAAGACGAGGGTTTTTCAACTAAAAACTTCGTCAATCAATTAGATCAAGAATCTGCAAGTACAGTGACAAGTATTTTAATGGAGGATGAGCGTTATAATCTCCATGATTGGGAGCGCAACCAGATTATACCAAAAGAAAAGAAGGATTCTGTATCTCAATTAGTGAGTCAGACGATTCTTAGTTTACGTTGCCATCTTATTGATAAAAAAGTTGCTGAATACAAAACTGAAACCTTAGACGCAAACGCTGATACACGAACCATAATGGAAGATGTAAAAGATTACGTTGGTCTTAAAATGCTATTATCTCGTAAACTTGGTAAAGTTCTTGGTTAACAAATGCCTCGTTAAGTTAAATTGTGATGCTTAGCTTGATGGATTAAATCTACAATATTGGTTACATTAAGTTTCTTAAACAATCGTGCTTTGTACGTACTTACTGTTTTTTCGTTAATATCTAACTCTTGCGCAATCTCTTTGTTTTTACGACCAATAGAAAGTAATTTTAAAACTTCAATCTCTCTAGTAGACAGTTTTTTGAACATACGGCTTCTGCTTTTTCGAGTATCTTCATAGCGATAGTGTTTATCCATTTTTTCACTAAGGGATGTTTCTCCAGCGCTAATTTTTCGAACTGCAGTTTCAATTTCGTCAACACTAGCTCCTTTGTTTAAGTAGCCAGATGCGCCTGCTTTAATAGTGCTTATGGCGTAAATCTCTTCGGGCTGGTGGCTAAACATTAAAACTTGAACCGATTTGTTTTCTTTTTTTATGGCTCTCAGTGCCGTAATTCCATTAAGTTCTGGTAAGTCGATTTCAGATATAATAACGTCAACGTGGTTGCGTCTTACAAATTCAAAAATCTCAATGCCGCTTCCTAAACTACCGATGACTTTAAAATCTGCTTTGCTGTTTAGAAATAGTTCTAATCCTGTTCTCACAATAGGATGACTGTCTACAATCAGAATATGTATCATGATAATATTATTTTGGTTTTTGGTTAATAAATACTTTGATGCGCTATTATCAAATACTTTGTGGAGACTTGTTAAGTAAAAATAGTTAAAAATTAAATAAATTAGCTATTTTATTCACTGAAATGCAAAAATTATTTTAAATTATTAGGGATTTCGCAAACAGGTATTGGGTTCATTTTGTGTTTGTTGGATGAATTGTAGCCTAGATATATGTCAATAACCTCGCGTTTTCGACCTTCAAAATCTGATGCTGTTTTTCCGTTTTCTGTAACGTGCATTGCCCATTCTAATTCTGGATAAGAGGCACCAATTTGATCTTCATCACTACGTGCATCGCCAAATAATCCATCACTAGGCGCTGCTTCTATAATTGATTTGGGTACATCTAAGTACTTACCAACAGTGTAAACTTCAGACTTTAATAAATCTGCAATGGGACTTAAATCAACTCCACCATCACCATATTTTGTGTAAAATCCTACTCCAAAATCTTCAACTTTGTTCCCGGTTCCGGCTACTAAAAGTCCTAAAAGTCCGGCGTGATAGTATAAGGTTGTCATCCGTAAGCGTGCTCTTGTATTGGCTAATGCCATGTCTACAGTGGCTTGTTTGCCGTCTAGGTTAACCTCGGTTTTAAACGCTTCAAATACAGGTGTTAAATTAACAACCGTGTCTTTAACGTTAGGAAACTGACGTTTTAAATGAGCAATGTGCTCTTGCGCTCTGGTGACGTGACTTGGTGCTTGGTGAATAGGCATTTCTATACACAAAACGTCTAACCCTGTTTTTGCACATAGCGTTGAGGTGACGGCAGAATCAATTCCTCCGGAAATTCCTACAACAAAACCATTAACTTTAGCTTTTGTAGCATAATCTTTTAGCCAGTTTACAATATGGTTAACTACATTTTCGGTTTGCATAATTTTTATTTTTTAAAACAAAGAAGTGTACCTTTGCACAACAAAAATAACGCAATAGAGTTAGGATTAAAAATATTTTACCAAATGCAAATTAGAATTTACTTTATTTTAATATTAGGATTTATCATGCTTTCATGTGATGGGGAATCTGAAGTTGAAAAAGAAATCGCTAAAATTGAAGTAGATCTTAATGTAGATCGTTTTGAAAACGTATTTTTTGAAGCAACACCCTCAGATTTACCTCAAATAAAAGAAAACTATCCTTTTTTCTTTTCTGAGCGTATGCCAGACTCTCTTATGATTCAGAGAATGAATGATACTTTACAGAACGAAATAGTGCAAGAGGTGAATCATACCTTTAAAGATTTTAGTACTATAGAAGCAGATTTAGTGGCTTTGTTTCAGCATCTAAAATATTATGACAAAGTGTTTTCTGTACCAAGAGTCATAACTTTAACCAATAATGTGCAGTATAGAGATAAGGTGATTGTTACAGATAGTATTGCGTTGATAGCGTTAGATAATTATTTGGGTAAAGAACACAGGTTTTATGTTGATGGAAATATCCCAGCGTATTTAGCTGAAAATTTTAGAAAGGAACAAATTGTAGTTGATTTAGCTGATGGATATGCAAAGAAATATGTTTTTCAGACGGATAGAAAACAATTGATCGATGAGATGATTTACTTCGGAAAGCTTCTCTATTTCAAAGATGTTATAATTCCGTTTAAAACAGACGCCGAAAAAATTGGGTACTCTGAAGATCAGATAAAATGGGCCGAAGCAAATGAAAGTCCTATTTGGAGTTATTTTATTGAAAAGGAATTATTGTACAGCACAGATCCTAAATTACCAAACCGTTTTATTGCGGATGCTCCGTTTTCAAAGTTTTATCTCGAATTAGATAATGAGTCTCCAGGACGATTAGGTCAGTATATTGGCTGGCAAATTGTAAAAGCTTATGCAGAAGTTTCAGGAGACGATCTGATGAAAATTATGCAAACAGCGCCTAAAGAAATATTTACAAAATCTAAATTTAAACCCAAAAAGTAATGTCTAAAGTTATAAAATCTAAAATAGTATTAAACGTTGAACTCGATGAGAATAGAGTTCCAGAGAAACTAAATTGGTCAGCCCAAGATGGTGGAGTTAATAATGAAGAGGCTAAGGCGATTATGTTGTCCGTTTGGGATAGTAATGAGCAAGAAACGTTGAAAATAGATTTATGGACTAAAGATATGCCTGTAGATGAAATGAAAGTGTTTTTTCATCAAACTTTAGTAACCATGAGCGATTCATTTTTAAGAGCAACTCAAGATGAAAAAATGACTGGAGATATGAAAGATTTTTGTGATTATTTTGCCGAAAAACTAGAGCTTAAAAAGTAAGCTTAATTATTTGAGATATTTTCCACTTTATAGTAAGGAACTAAATTAAAACTATCTGACTCAATGTTCATATAATTTGTTTGGTTCATTCTTTTGTGTCGTGCAAAATTAGTTGTATCATATATTTCCCAAACCGTTAGTTCATTTAACTGACCCGATTTGGTTTTTCGGTCAATTTCATTCTTAAGAATCATGCGGTCAACGGTCTTTTGGTCTGCTATTTTTAGCACCTTTTCAGAACGTATGCCATTGTTCATTTTGTAAACCACCCAGTATTTCGAATTGTTCGTTTTAGAATCCTCTGCTCTTGTTTGTGGTTGTCTTGGTAATGTAGATTTTGCTGCTTCAGTTGGATATGAAGGAATCCTATTGCTAATGAGATCAGTTTTTTGTGTGTTAATAGTCCGCTTTGATGTTTCAGTCACAGGTGTTGCCTTTTTTCCCGATAAGCTCAAGTCTGTTCGACCTTTGTTATTTTCAGTTCCAAAGAGTGTTTGGTGGGTTAAAGAATCTAATCTTGCAGGTCCTTTTATATATGTTTTAAGTTTTTTAGGTGCATTTTCAGCACTAGCAATTATGTTTTTTGGTTTTATTATTTTATTGTGATTAAGGCGATGAGGTCTAGCTATTAATGGGGTAGGTTCTTCTAAGTCAAACGATTCATTTCTTAATAATGTTATAATAATTAACTTGTCTCGTAATACGGCTTCAATGGCATAACGCCCAACAGGTATGTCGGAAATTTTTATTTGCGCTACTGTATCTTTAACCTTTATGACGCGTTCAAAACCTTCTTCATTAAAAACCATAAGTTCGTAGATAGTACGGTCGCACTTAAAGGCAATACTGTCTTCTGTTTTGTTGAGGTAGTGTTTAAGCTCTTGAGCTCGTGTATTCGTATTTTGAAGTAATACAGATTTTTGACCATAAACTATGGATGACAAAAATAACAATACAATAAAGTATAGTAGTCTCATAATAAGTAGGTTTTTGTTTTGGGAAACAATTTTATCATCAAACAAATCCTATAATTTGTTTTAACATTATAAGCAAAGTTATTTACTTTTTAGTGTGTTACATTTTATTATAGATACGTGGTACGTTTTTTAGTTAATGTGCTGTGTCTATCGATATAACACATATATATCGTATAAGATGCTGTAGTCGTCCTGTTTAAAAGGGTCTAATTTTGTTGTTAATAAGCTCTAACAGTTAGAAATACGACTATAAATTTTGAATATTTTGACTGGTCATAAAATAAGGGGTTGGGTTAAATATATCTGTAGCCGATGAGTACACAAATTCTGGGTTAGAAACCTGATTTTCCATAAATTCACTTTTGTCGTAAACTTCCCAGATGGTTAACTTATTTAATTTTCCAGAATCACTTTTTACCTCTAATTTATGCCTAAGAATCATAGCTTCCACGGATTGCTGATCCACTAAACGCATTGTTTTACTAGAGCCGCTATCATTGTTTATTTGTGCTTCGGTCCAGAAATATCGTTGATTTTTTCTGTTCTCGTGTTCTGAGTTCTGACGAGTTAACAAAAACGCAATGCTTGTTTTAGGAGTACTCTTAATGACCTTTAATTCTTCATCTAACATCATGCCTTTGCCTTCTATCATTTGATTAGTGCTGAGCGATTTGTTAGAATAAGAACTGTTGTAATTTCCGTATTTTATTAATTCTATAATTATTACCTTGTTTGCTAATTTGGTTTCTATAACAAATTCTCCTATTGGTAAATCTTTTAAAGAAATCTGTGCCTTATTAGCTTCTACTGTTGTTATTAAATCGTACTCACCATTAAAAATTTCAACATTTTTAATTTTAGTATCGCACTCTAGCATTAAGCTATCCTTAGTAGTGTTTAAACCGTGTAATAACTCTTTAGCTTTTGGATTGGTGTTTTTGATTAATGTAATATTTTGACCATAACTAATTGAGGTCAGAAGTAGGACGAGTAATATACTTATGTTTTTAATCATAATAATCACTATTTTTATGTTTACGGGCTTACAAATAGTTTGTTTTTGGATAACACTACTTGCGTATATAGAGACTAATTTAGGGCCTAAATACTTAGCTTGCACTTATATAGGGTGTCTTGCGTTTTTCATAGATAATAAACAGTCACTAACGATGTAAAGCAAAAAAACAAGATTTAATTATGCCTAATTTAAGGTGTGTTGAACTGTAATTTGTTTAAATTAGCTTATGCGAAAAATTGTATTTGGTGTCATAATTACCTTAGTTGTTTTATTCACATTTAAATATTGTGAAGACAAAAAAGAAGCTGAAATTGTTATAGAAGAACACAGTGCTTTAATTCAAGAACAAATTAAAAATGTTGGAAAATTAGTAGTCACCGAAGGGCACTTTTCTGAAGTCTTTAGTTATAAGAATTCTAAAGCTATTTTTGGAGATTTAATGTCCGCTGAAAAGAAAGCATTAGTCGTTGTTAATGCAGATGTCACTGTAGCTTATGATTTAAGTGAAATTGAATATAAAATTGATGAAACTACTAAGACCCTTCAAATTACAAGTATTCCTAAAGAAGAAATTAAAATCAATCCCGATTTTGAATATTACGATGTACAAGCCGATTTCCTAAATCAGTTTGAAGCAAAGGATTATAATAATATTAAGGATACTGTAAAAAAATCCTTGATGAAAAGAATTGAAGCGTCCGACTTAAAATCAAACGCCCAAAATAGATTAATAACTGAGTTATCTAAATTTTTGATATTAACTAAATCCTTAGGATGGACGTTACAATACAATGAAAGCCCAATTGAAGATGTAATTCAGTTACAGAATTTTGAAGGTTTGGTAGATTAGTTCTTAAACTAACTTTCGTTGCAAGCTGCTTATGCCACCACCATTTATGGCATCAATACCATTAGATTTTAACATACTCGAAGCACTGCCAGAACGCATACCACTTGCACAATAAGCAATTACAGGTTTGTTTAATTTTTTAATTTCATCAATTCTATTACCCAATTCTTGAACAGGAATATGTAATGCGTTTTTTATATGTCCACCTTCATATTCACTTTTGGTTCTAACATCTAAAATAATAGCACCTTTTTCAATGTATTCTGCAACGTTATTAGTCGATTTCCCAAATAGTGCATTTAATAATCCCATAGTATTTAATTTTTGTCAAAACTCGTAAAAGCATTCAAGATGAAACGTAACCAAAGTTACATTATTTTGATTTCAACTCAAAAATCTTCTTATTTTAGTGCTCTTCAATAGTTATGAAACCAGAAACCAGACAACAAGAAATCATACGCGTAGCCGCTAAGCTCTTTAAAGAAAAAGGTTATAGTGCGGTTACCATGCGCCATTTAGCTACGGCAATGGATATTAAGGCAGCGAGTCTTTATAATCACATAGAGTCGAAACAAGACATATTAGAACGTATTATCATTTCTTTAGCGGAAACCTTCACACAAGGCATGAAGCAAATTAGTGAGTCCAATGAAACTTGCATCAATAAGCTTAAAAAAATTATTGAACTACACGTTCATATTTCAAGTAAAAACAGCTACGGTATGGCATCCTTAAATAACGATTGGATGCATCTCGAATCACAACTAACTTACTACAAAAAACTACGCAGCGATTATGAAAACGACTTCAAAACCATTTTAGAAGACGGTATAAAATCAGGAGAAATTATCCATGCAAAACCAGATGTCATGATGTTTTCCATACTCACTACATTACGTTCGCTTTATATCTGGATTCCAAAGAAAGAGGTTATTAATCTCAAAGAATTAACGGACGACCTAAGTAATATTCTCATTAATGGTATTGCCAAAGAATAGCTAATAAATTATTATTTTCTTAGTCAATGGCATTCAGAAAATCGAATTAACAAAAACTTTAGAATATATTTTATAACTTTGTCAAGTAAACTAACAAGTGTTAGTTGTGTAAAATTGATATAGAATATGAAATTGAAGGTATTCAGTTTCAAATTCTAGTTCAAGTTCGATTTCAAATTAGATGGCAGAATTTCACAAATTAAAAGTCGAAGACATATATAAGGAAACAGAGGACACCTCTGTCATCACTTTCCATGTGCCTTCAGAATTACAAAACGCATTCAAATTCAGGCAAGGGCAACATTTAACCTTAAAAGCTGATATTGATGGCGAAGACGTACGACGTTCCTATTCCTTATGCTCAAGCCCTGAAGAAAAGCTTTGGAAAGTCGCGGTAAAATTAATTCCAGGCGGAAAATTCTCAACCTACATTAATAACGAGCTCAAAGCCAATGACGATATCGAAGTCATGGCACCAAGTGGCACATTCGGAGTAGAAGTCAACGCCAAAAAAGCCAAAAACTATCTATTTTTCGCAGCAGGAAGCGGTATCACACCAGTCTTGTCTATGGTAAAAGCACATTTACAAGCCGAACCAAATTCAACATGTAAGTTATTTTACGTCAATAAAACCGCAAAATCCATTATCTTTAAAGAAGAATTGGAACAACTGCGAAACAAATATTTCGGACGGTTAGAAATCTATTATTTCCTGACTAAAGAACGAAGAGATATCGAACTATTCAACGGAAGATTCGATGACGATAAAATGAAAGTCCTCACAAAAACCTTCATCGATATTCCAGACACCAGCGAAGTGTTTCTCTGTGGTCCAGAAAAAATGGTCAATTACGTGAGCGACTATTTAATCGCAGCCGGATTACCAAAAGAATTCGTGCATTTTGAGCTCTTTGTAACCGGACTTTCAGACGAAGACATCAAGCGAGCAGAACGCTTAGCAAAACAAAATGTAGAAGGAACAGAAATCACAATCGTAGATGGCGGAAAAGAATTTTCCTTCACTATGACCAAAGAATACGACAACATCCTCGACGCAGCCCTTGGCGCAGGAGCCGATTTACCATTCGCCTGCAAAGGAGGCGTGTGCAGCACCTGCAAATGCGAAGTCAAAGAAGGAGCCGTGGAGATGAAAATAAATTACGCATTAGATGATAAAGAAGTCGCACAAAATCTGGTGCTAAGTTGCCAATCCGTACCAACAACCGATAAAGTTGTGGTCGATTTTGACGTGTAACAAATTCCTTTGAAAAAAGGAATCTCGTGTGGTTATCCTGCAAAGTTTCATGATGGCTGAGCGTAGTCGAAGTCAAAACCTTGTAGGTATTATAAGTTCATTAAAATAACAATTTGGGCGTTACTCTACTTCGCAAAAAAAAGCTACGTAGAGTCGGGCTTTCCGCTATATCTTTTTTACTTGTTCTCGATACAAAATTGAAAAAAGGCAATTTCACTCGAACTGACGTAAAAAAGGATGTCGCTACAATCCCTAACGCACTTGTCTGCTAACAAAAGGCAAGACTAAAAATTAGTGTTTATTTATAAGTGCTATTATTAAAAAAAATATAGTTAGAAACTCTTACCTGTAAGGTTTCCAAAACCTGACAGGTTTCTAAATCAAGAACAATGAGTGAAGAACAAATAAAAAATCTAGAAAAACAGTTCGAAGAACGTATCGCAAGAGACGAAAAAATCGAACCCAAAGACTGGATGCCAGAAAAATACCGAAAAACACACATTCGTCAAATGTCGCAACACGCCCATTCCGAAATTGTAGGTATGCTTCCAGAAGGCAATTGGATAACGCGTGCACCTTCTTTACGACGAAAAGTAGCCTTACTCGCCAAAGTTCAAGACGAAGCTGGTCACGGTTTATACCTCTATTCAGCAACCGAAACCTTAGGCATTTCCAGAGATGAAATGTACGAGCAATTACATACCGGAAAAGCAAAATATTCATCCATATTCAATTATCCAACAGTTACTTGGGCAGATATGGGAGCCATTGGTTGGTTGGTTGATGGCGCAGCCATTATCAATCAAGTGCCATTGTGTAACACGTCTTACGGACCATATGCAAGAGCCATGATTCGCGTCTGTAAAGAAGAAAGTTTCCACCAACGTCAAGGTTATGAAATCATGATGAAATTGGCAAACGGAACACCAGAACAAAAGGAAATGGCTCAAGATGCTTTAAACCGATGGTGGTGGCCAAGTTTAATGATGCTGGGACCAACTGACGCTGAATCCATTCATACCGAACAATCCATGAAATGGAAATTAAAACGAAAATCAAATGACGATTTACGTCAACAATTTATAGACCAAACTGTACCACAAGCCGATTTAATCGGACTCACCATTCCGGACCCAGATTTAAAATGGAACGAAGAACGCCAAAGTTATGACTTCGGCGACATCGATTGGGACGAATTCTGGCAAGTAGTCAAAGGCCATGGACCAATGAATAAAGAGCGTATGAAAGCAAGAGTTGGCGCATGGGAAGTAGGTGAATGGGTTCGCGATGCGGCAATGGCGTATGCCGATAAGAAACAAGAACGAAAAGAGAAACAAGTAGTTTAATTAGACCATAGATATTAGACCGCTTTGCTGTTAGATTATAGACAAAGCAGTCCCTTGACAAATAATAATAATAATAATAATAATATAATAGTTGAGATTTTGAATGCTTGGATTGTCCCCTTGAGGGGACTTTAGGGGTGTTTTTAAGATAGTAATAGTATAAAGTATAAATTGAAACGATTCATATTCGAGTTCAATTTCAAATTCAATTTCATATGAGTAAAAACTGGCCACTTTGGGAAATCTTCGTAAGAAGTAAAAACGGATTAGAACACAGACACTTTGGTAGTTTGCATGCCGCAGACGCTGAAATGGCATTAGAAAATGCAAGAGACGTATACACCAGACGCAACGAAGGCGTTAGCATTTGGGTTGTAGAAAGTAAAAACATCACAGCATCAAATCCAGAACACAATGGAGAGATGTTCGAACCCGCACAAGACAAAGTCTATCGTCATCCTACGTTTTACGATTTACCAGATGAAGTGAAGCACATGTAATGTTGAAAATGAACTTGAAGTTGAACTTGAACTTGAAACTAAAATCGTCAATATGAACAACAAGTACAATTTAACAGAACGACTAGAAGACTTTGCTGCTCTGGTTATTCTAATTTATGACAAAAAACCATTGTCTTATGCTGGCGATTATCTAGCAAAACAACTTATTCGTTCGTCTTGTTCCTCAGCACTAAATTATGGCGAAGTTTTAGGTGCTGGAACTGACAAAGATAAAATCAATAAACTTAGAATTTGTTTAAAAGAACTAAGGGAATCATTAAGAAATATAAATATTCAAATTAAAGCTAAACTCGTCTCGGAAGAAACTATAGGTAACTTAAAAGATGAAAATGACCAATTAATTCGAATAATAGTAACAAGAATTAAAAACATTAATTAAAGGAGATTGAGATATAATCCAAAAAAAAACAACATTCAATTTAAATTTCAAACTCAAAATATAAAATTTTAACTACAAGTTTGATTTCAACTTTCAAATTCGATTTCAAATTCAAATTCGCTTTATGAAACAAGAATTATACAACTACATCCTAGGCATAGCAGACAACAGCCTAATCCTCGGCCAACGCCTAGGCGAACTTACAGGTCATGGCCCAACCCTAGAAACAGACATCGCTTGCACCAACATCTCACTAGATTTATTCGGTCAAGTACGAAGTTATTTCCAATACGCAGCTAAAATCGCAGGAGATGGCAGAACCGAAGACGATATTGCCATGCTCAGAAAAGAGCGCGAATACGTCAATGTATTATTAGTAGAACAACCAAACACTAATTTTGCTTACACTATGGCACGTCAGTTTTTATTTGATGTGTACCATTTGGCTTTTCTTTCAGAATTAGAAAAGAGCAAAGATTTAACGCTGTCGGCAATTGCAAAAAAATGCATCAAGGAAGTACGTTACCATGAGCGATTTTCATCAGATTGGATAAAACGACTAGGAGACGGAACAGAAGAAAGCAAAGCAAAAATGCAAGAAGCCATCAACGATTTATGGACATACACTGATGAATTATTTCATCAAACCGAAGCCGATATAGCAATGGTTTCGGAAGGCATCGGAGTCGATGTTACTAAACTAAAAGATGGTTATTACAAATACGTCAATGAAGTTTTAGAAACGGCAACACTAGAAATCCCAGAATCAAAATATTTTCAAAAAGGAGGCAAAAAAGGCATTCATACCGAACATTTAGGGTATTTATTAACAGAGTTACAATATATGCAACGTACTTATCCTAATATGGAATGGTAACAAATTCCTGCGAAAGCAGGAATCCCTTGAATGATAAACTAAATTTCAAATTAAAACTATATGTCATGCTGAGCTTGTCGAAGCATCTCAAAAATGATAACAGAAATACAAAACATAGACAAAAACCTAATTGAGATTTTATCCAAAGTCTCAGACCCAGAAATCCCAGTCCTTTCAATAATGGACATGGGAGTCGTACGTTCTGCTCTGATTGAAAATGGTAATGTGAAAGTAGAAATCACACCAACCTATAGTGGTTGTCCTGCAATGGACGTCATTGGAGATGATATTAAAAAAGCTTTAAAAGAAGCCGGTTACGAATCTGAAATTGAACTCATCCTGCATCCAGCATGGACAACCGATTGGATTACACCAAGGGGCAGAAAAGCGCTTGAAGATTACGGCATAGCAGCACCATTAGAGGCAGAAGCCGATAAAGATGTATTGCTCAACGAAAAACGCTTGGTAAAGTGTCCACAATGTGGTTCTACCAACACTAAATTAGTAAGTCAGTTTGGTTCCACAGCATGCAAAGCACAATTTCAGTGTGACGATTGCCATGAACCCTTTGATTATTTTAAATGTTTAAAATGATAATGTCACCTCGAGCGCAGTCGAGAGGTCTCATAATAAAAAATAAATATGACCAACAGTATCCAACTTAAAATAGAAAACAAAATAGCAACCATAACGCTAAATAGACCAGAAGTCTTCAATAGTTTCAATCGTGAAATGGCTTTAAGTTTACAAAGCATTTTAGATGATTGTGAAAACAATACTGAAGTCAGAGCGATTGTCCTCACTGGAAACGGAAAAGCATTCTGTGCAGGTCAAGATTTAAAAGAAGTGACTGACCCAGATTCAAATCCAGGATTCAAAAAAATATTGGAAGAACACTACAATCCAATTATCACAAGAATCAGAAACATTAAAAAACCAATTATAGGAGCCATAAACGGTGTTGCTGCAGGAGCTGGAGCCAACATCGCTTTAGCTTGTGATATTGTTGTGGCTCACGAAAAAGTAAGCTTCATTCAAGCGTTTAGCTTAATAGGTTTAGTGCCAGATAGCGCCGGAACCTATTTTCTACCAAGATTAATAGGGTTTCAAAAAGCACAAGCCTTAGCCATGTTAGGTGATAAAATTTCAGCTGAAGATGCAGAAAAAATGGGCATGATTTACAAAATGATTCCATTAGAAAATTTCGAAGCAGAAGTAGATGCATTAGCCTTAAAACTAGCTAACATGCCAACAAAAGCTTTGGGAATGATAAAAGAGTTATTTAATAAATCAATGACCAATACTTTAGAACAACAACTCGCTCTTGAATCAAAATTACAAATAGAAGCCGCACAAAGTGCCGATTACAAAGAAGGTGTAACAGCTTTTATTGAAAAAAGAACACCAAATTTTAAAGGAAAATAGTTAACGTCAGTTCGAGTGAAATTGCTTTTTGGCAATTTTGTATCGAGAACCAACATGAACAAGCAAACTCTCATAAAAACGCATACCAGAATAAAACCCTTTATTCATAATACACCTGTCTTAACGTCAGAATTATTAAACGAAGCAGCAGGCTGCAACTTGTATTTTAAATGTGAAAACTTCCAAAAAATGGGAGCGTTTAAAATGCGAGGAGCAACAAATGCTATTCTTTCGCTGTCTGAAGAAGAAAGACAACGCGGTGTCGTTACGCATTCCTCAGGAAATTTTGCACAAGCGGTTTCATTAGCAGCTCAAAATCTAGGCATAAAAGCTTATATCGTTATGCCAGAAAACGCACCACAGGTTAAGAAAAATGCCGTTAGAACATATGGAGGAGACATCATTGAGTGCGAATCGACATTAAAGGCAAGAGAGGAGACAGCCAATAAAATAAAAGCAGAAAAAGGTGCCTCATTTTTACATCCATCCAATCAAGACGAAGTGATTTATGGTAATAGTACAGCTGCTATAGAATTATTGGAAGAACAACTAAATTTAGATTTCATTTTAGCACCCGTTGGAGGCGGTGGATTACTAGCAGGAACTGCTTTAGCTACGCATTTATTCTCAAATAATTGTAAAACTATTGGAGCGGAGCCTATGGCTGTTGATGATGCTTATCGTTCCTTAGTTTCTGGACAAATTGAAACAAACAAGACAACCTTGACAATTGCAGATGGTTTGCGAACAAATTTAGGAAATCGTAACTTTCCAATTATCAAACAGCATGTTGAAAAAATAATTCGTGTGGAGGAAAATGAAATTATTAACGCTATGCAATTAATTTGGGAACGTATGAAGATTATTATAGAACCTTCATCAGCTGTTCCTTTGGCAGCAGTTTTGAAACATAAAGAAGAATTTAAAAACAAAAACGTCGGTATCATTTTATCTGGCGGAAATGTAGATGTGACAAAACTTCCCTTTTGATGAATTTAAGAATTGTCCCCTTGAGGGGACTTTAGGGGTGTTTTCAAATTGAAGAATGAATTAGAAGCTTTCAAAAAGCTTGTAAGAATTTAAAATAAAGTTTAATTAAAAGTTACCCACTTTCGTGGGCATAAAGATGAATATAGGAATAATAGGTTCTGGAACCATGGGAAGTGGCATAGCACAAGTCGCGGCAACTTCAGGCTGTAAAGTAAAATTATACGATACTAATCAGGCGGCTTTAGACAAAGCAAAAGCTTCATTGGAAAAAATATTAAATCGCTTAATCGAAAAAGGACGGATAAATGCAGAAGAAAAAAACAGAATTCAATCCAATATCAGTTATGTTGATACTTTAAAAGACTTATCTGATTCGAATCTAACGATTGAAGCCATTATTGAAAACCTTGACATCAAGAAAAAAGTGTTTTCAGAATTAGAAAGTTATGTGTCTGAGGATTGTATTATTGCTTCTAACACGTCAAGTTTATCAATAGCATCCATTGCAGCATCCCTAAAAAAGCCAGAACGTTGTGTCGGCATTCACTTTTTTAATCCGGCACCTTTAATGAAATTGGTAGAGGTTATTCCTGCTATTCAAACGTCAAAAGAAGTGCTTGAAAAGTCGATACAAACCATTTCAGACTGGAAAAAAGTAGTTGCTGTAGCCAAAGATACACCAGGCTTTATTGTCAATAGAGTGGCGAGACCATTTTATGGCGAAGCTTTAAGAATTTATGAAGAAGGTATTGCAGGCTTCGCAACCATAGACGCAGCAATGAAAGAAATCGGAGGTTTCAGAATGGGACCATTCGAGTTAATGGATTTCATAGGAAACGATGTCAATTACACTGTAACCGAAACCGTTTTTACAGCGTTTTATTTCGACCCAAGATACAAACCTGCATTCACTCAAAAACGTTTTGCGGAAGCCGGCTATTTAGGACGAAAATCTGGAAGAGGCTATTATAATTATGATGAAAATGGAAAACGTGTCATTTCGAACGAAAGTGAGAAATCACAGAACACTGAGCTTGCTGAATCCATTTTCAACAGAGTCCTTGTCATGCTCATCAACGAAGCAGCCGACGCCCTATTTTTAAACATCGCATCAGCCGAAGACATAGACAACGCCATGACCAAAGGCGTCAACTACCCAAAAGGTTTATTAGCCTGGGCAGACGAAAAAGGTATCGATTGGTGCGTGAATAAAATGGATGAGCTTTACAACGAATATCATGAAGACAGATACCGTTGTAGCCCGTTATTAAGAAAAATGAATAAAGAAGGCCTGAGGTTTTTTTAATTGTAAAGGGATTGGGTAATAGGAAATAGGCATTAGTGTGAAGAGTAACTATCATTTTAAATTTGAGGATTTAATAGTGTATCAAAAGGCAATGGATTTTGGTGAAATAGTTGATGCTTTAGTAAAAGAATTCCCAAACCATGAGTTATACGCACTATCATCACAGTTCAGAAGAGCCGCCGATTCTATTGCATTAAATATCGCAGAAGGCTATCCTGGTTCAGATGCTCAATTCGTTAAACATATTAATCACGCTATTTATAGTGCAAATGAATGTGTTAGTTGCAGTACAAAAGCAAAGAGAAGATTATATATTAATTTTGAAAAAGATGAAGAAAACCGAAAACTAGTATCAGAATTAACAAAAATGATGTCTTCATTGAGAAAGAAAATTTTAGAAAGAAACAAACGTAACTAATCCCTAATACCAAATTCCTAATGCCTTTAACCGGAGAACAAATCCCACATAAAATGTTAAGTCAAGACGCATACAGCCAATGGCTAGGAATAAAAATCTTAGAATGCGAACTTGGCAGATGCAAAGTAGCGATGACGATTCGCAAAGAAATGCTAAATAGTATGAACAAAGCACACGGAGGAATAAGCTATTCATTAGCTGATACAGCGTTTGGGTTTACGGCAAACACGCATGGAAACTATGCCGTTTCAATTGAAACCAGTATCAATCACATTGAAGCACTGAATGAAGGCGATTATCTAGTAGCAGAATCTGTTATAGAAAAAGTAAATAACAAATTAGGTTTCAACATTGTGGAAGTGAAACGCGGCGACGAATTGGTAGCACTTTTTAAAGGAGTAGTTTATCGTACACAAAAACCATGGGAAGAAAACTAACAAAAGAATAAACTTTTAAAATATGAAATGGAAAGGTAGAAGACAAAGTGGTAATCTTGAAGACCGTCGCGGTATGGGAACCAAAGGTAAAGTTGCAGCAGGAGGTGGTGTCATTGCAGTTGTGGTAATTCTTTTACAACTCTTTGGAGGTGAAACCGGACAACAAATCGCACCAATTATTGAACAAATTGGAAATAGCCAAACCACTCAGCAAGTCGAGCAAAGAGACTTAACTAGTGAAGAAGTAGAGATGGGCGAATTTATGGCGACTGTTTTAGCAGATACTGAAGACGTATGGAACAGACTCTTCAAGGAAAATAATCTTGGAGATTATAAAGAACCGACTATGGTGCTATTCACAGATGCTGTCTCAACAGGATGTGGAAATGCCACGGCTGCATCAGGTCCTTTTTACTGTCCGGCCGGACAAAAAGTTTATATGGATTTGGTTTTTTTCGATGAATTAAAAACACGGTTCGGTGCAAAAGGAGGTGATTTTGCTATTGCTTATGTGACTGCTCACGAGGTTGGTCACCATATTCAAACTATCCTTGGGACATCTAATAAAGTAAGACAATTGCAGAGCCAATCAAGTCAAACGGATGCCAATAAACTGTCTGTAGCACAAGAATTACAAGCCGATTTCTATGCAGGAGTTTGGGCACATCATAATAAAAAATATTTACAAGAAGGAGACATTGAAGAAGCCTTGAGTGCAGCCAATGCAGTCGGCGACGATGCCATACAAAAACGAACAAGAGGCAGTGTGAATTCAGATAGTTTCACTCACGGCACATCAGAACAACGAATGGAATGGTTTATGAAAGGTTATAATACTGGCGATATTAGAAATGGAGATACGTTTTCTGCACTTTTAGATTAACCAATTCCTGCGAAGGCAGGAATCTCAGAATAAAACAGAACAGAACAAACTAAAATCAAAGACTTAAACAAATAAGTTTTTTAAGACCGAGTAAAAACACAAGATTCCCACTTTTGTGGGAATGTAATCAAAAGATACCCACTTTCGTGGGCAATACTATGGAAGCATACATAATAGACGGTATAAGAACACCAATAGGAAACTACAAAGGCACATTGTCAGCCGTAAGAACAGATGATTTAGGAGCACTTGTCATTGCAGAAATCGTAAAACGAAATCCAAATATCCCAAAAGACGCTTATGACGACGTCATCATGGGATGCGCCAATCAAGCAGGAGAAGACAATCGAAATGTTGCAAGAATGTCCGCACTTTTAGCAGGATTACCATTCACAGTTCCTGGCGAAACCGTCAACAGACTTTGTAGCTCAGGATTATCCGCAATCATTCACGCCAACAGAGCCATAAAAGCAGACGATGGCGACCTTTTTATTTCAGGTGGTGTTGAAAACATGACCCGTGGACCGTACGTTATCGCCAAACCATCAACCGGATTTGGAGGCGATTCAAAAATGTACGATTCTACATTCGGGTGGCGTTTTATCAATCCAAAAATGCAAGAGATGTATGGTACAGATGGCATGGGAATGACGGCTGAAAATCTTGTCGAAAAATATAATATCTCTAGAGAAGACCAAGATAAATTTGCGCTTTGGAGCCAAATGAAAGCCACCAAAGCACAAGAAAATGGTCGACTAGCAAAAGAAATTGTAACTGTAGAAATTCCACAACGCAAAAAAGACCCAATCCTTTTTTCAAAAGACGAATTCGTAAAACCTAACACGTCCTTAGAGGTTTTAGGAAAACTAAGACCAGCATTCAAAAAAGAAGGCGGCAGTGTCACGGCAGGAAATTCATCAGGACTAAACGATGGCGCCGCAGCAACAATCATAGCATCAAAAGATGCCGTGCAGAAATACAATTTAAAACCATTAGCAAGAATCGTGAGTTCGGCTGTTGTAGGTGTAGAACCAAGAATTATGGGAATTGGTCCTGTTACAGCTTCCAACAAGGCGCTAGAAAAAGCAGGCTTAACTATGGAAGATATGGACATTATAGAACTCAACGAAGCCTTTGCAGCACAAGCTTTGGCGTGTACGAGAGCTTGGGGATTAGCAGATGATGACCCTCGACTCAACCCTAACGGCGGTGCGATTGCTATTGGTCATCCACTTGGCGTTACCGGAGCAAGAGTTGCGTATTCTGCAGCTCTAGAGTTGAAAGAACAAAACAAAAAATACGCCTTAATCACAATGTGTATTGGTGTAGGTCAAGGTTATGCCGCGATAATTGAAAATGTAAATTTATAGTATAGTTTAGGCGTTACCACAAGGGTCGCGCTTTCACTACTCGCTCTTTTTGAGAAAAACAAAAAGGAGCTCAAACAAGCCGTTCAATCGCTAACGCGTGCTTACTCAGATGATAAAAACCTGAGGGTAGAAAAAAAGAAATAAAGTGAATCCTGCAAGGTTTTGAAAACCTTGTAGGTATTGTAAAACTATAATCAAAACATCATGTTTCCATGAAAATGGAAATCTTAGAAAATATAACATATGCTTAAGATTCAACACTACGTACAAGGAAACTGGACAACAGGAAAAGAAGAAGGAACACCAATCCTTGATGCCGTTACAGGCGAAGCATTCACAAGCATTGCTATTGAAGGTTTAGATATTCCCGAAATCTTAAACTACGGAAGAACAAAAGGCGGCGAAAAACTTCGCAAAATGACGTTTCAAGAGCGTGGAAATATGCTCAAAAAATTAGCACTTTATCTTACCAAAAGAAAAAATTCGTTTTATGAGTTAAGTTTCAGAACTGGAGCAACAAAAGTAGATAGTTGGATAGATATTGAAGGAGGTTTCGGAAACCTATTCGCCAATGCGTCACTAAGAAAATTGTTCCCCAACCAACCTTATCACGTCGAAGGCGATGCTATTGATTTATCGCGTGGTGGACGCTTTATGGCCCACCATATAATGGTGCCTAAAAAAGGAGTTGCAGTTCATATTAATGCTTTTAATTTTCCGGTTTGGGGCATGTTAGAAAAATGTGCTGTCAATTGGATGGCTGGCGTTCCTGCAGTCGTTTTGCCAGCCCCTTCATCTTCGTATTTAGCGGAAGCTGTAGCAAGAACTATTATAGATTCAGGTATTCTTCCGGAAGGTGCATTACAAATTATAAACGGCACTGTAAAGAACATTTTAGATACAGTTGAATCACAAGACGTTATCACATTTACAGGTTCAGCACAAACAGGACGATTGTTAAAAGCGCATCCAAGGTTGATTCAAGAATCTGTGCCTTTCACCATGGAAGCCGATTCATTAAATGCTTCTATTTTAGGAGAAGACGCGATTCCTGGAACACCAGAATTCGACCTATTCATCAAAGAAGTAAGAAAAGAAATGACCGTAAAAGCAGGACAAAAATGTACGGCTATCCGCCGAATTATTGTGCCTGAGAATTTAGTAGAAGACGTTCAGATTGCATTAGGAAAAGCACTAGATAAAGTCACAATTGGAGACCCAAGACTAAAAGAAGTCCGAATGGGTTCGTTGGTCAGTCATCAACAAGTGCAAGCCGTTCGAGATTCGGTCAACGATTTAGCCAAAGAAGCACAAATCGTGTATGGCGATTTAGACAAAATAGAAACCATCGGAGCCGATGCTAAAAAAGGCGCTTTTATAAGTCCGATTTTATTACGAGCAGACCATCCGTTTCAAAATACCATCATTCATGAACGTGAAGCTTTTGGACCTGTAAGTACTATTATGCCTTATAAAAACCTAGACGAAGCCATTACTTTATCACAAATGGGTAAAGGTTCACTGGTGTCTTCAATTGCGACTAACGATGATAAAATTGCTAAAGATTATGTTATAAATGCAGCATCTCATCACGGAAGAATTTTAGTTTTAAATAGAGAAAGCGCTAAAGAAAGTACCGGTCACGGTTCGCCATTGCCTTATTTAGTGCATGGTGGCCCAGGACGTGCTGGTGGAGGAGAAGAAATGGGCGGAATGCGTGGTATAAAGCATTATTTACAACGCACAGCCATTCAAGGTTCGCCATCAACGATTACTGAAATCACAGGTATTTACCAGCAAAACGCCAAATATAAGGAGGCAGAACAGCATCCGTTTCAATACCACTGGGAAGATATCCAACCAGGAATGTCCTTAAAAACCCACAAACGAACATTAACCGATAATGATATCCAGAATTTTGCCAATTTAACTTGGGACCACTTCTATGCGCATACCGATATTACGTCATTAGACGGCAGTATTTTCGAAAAAAGAACGGCTCATGGTTATTTTATTATTTCTGCAGCTGCAGGATTATTTGTATATCCAAATAAAGGACCAGTAGCAGCAAATTATGGTTTAGATTCTATCCGTTTTTTAAGACCATTATATCATAACGATACTATATATGTGCGTTTAACCTGTAAGGAAAAAGTAGACCGCGATGTGACTTCTGCAGAACACCCAAGTGGTATTGTAAAGTGGCACGTTGAGGTTTTTGATGCTAATTTTGAAAACCGTCCAGAAAGTCAGAAAACAGAAAAAGATAGTCCGTTGGTTGCTGTTGCAACCATATTAACCATGGTAGAGAAAAAGCAAGCAACTTTTGAGGAAATGACAGAAGAAAAAATAAACGAATGTCTTTCTAAATTAACAGCAGATACCAAGCCAAAATGGGGAATCATGACACCACAACACATGGTTGAGCATTTAGAATACACTTATAAAATTGCTTCAGGCGACATTCAAGATTTTGAAATTGCTACGCCAGAGAAATATTTAGAAAAAGTACATCATAGTTTATATAATTATGATAAATTTCCACTAAACTCTCAGTTTCCTCAGTTGGAAAAAGACAAATTGGATGACTTAAACCATCCTGATTTGGAAACGGCAATCGAAAAATTTAAAGCACAGCGTGAAAGATATATTGAGTATTTTAAAGAACATCCAGAAGCTAAATTGAAAAATTTGGTGTTTGGGGAATTGAATAAATATGAATCTTTTTTACTTGAAAGAAAACATTTGAATCATCACTTCGAGCAATTCGGATTGATATAGTTTTGTCATTCCTGCAAAGTCGGGAATCCACAAAGAATAAAAATAACGTCACTTCGAGTGATTTGAGAAGCATGAACAAATTGTATCGAGAAGCTCATGATAAAGTTCTCGATATAAAACTGCTGAAAAAATAATTTAACACGAACCAATTAAAAACAAGAAGTTTGTCATTCCTGCGTAGGTAGGAATCCACAACAGAAGAGTGATTTTAAAATTAGATTCCTGCCTTCGCAGGAATGACAATAAAATAAAAGAAAAATGAGAGAACCTTATGTTAAGATTAATATTGAGAACGAAGTAGGCTACATAGAATTCTTCCATCCAGCACACAATTCCTTACCAGGTGCTATATTAGCAGAACTAGCACAAGCTATTACAGATGCTGGAGCTAACGATGCAATTAGAGTTATTGTTTTAAAAAGTGGAGGCGACAGAACATTCTGTGCAGGGGCAAGTTTTAATGAACTTATAAATATTAATGACGAAGCTACAGGTAAAGTATTCTTTTCCGGTTTTGCTAATGTGATTAATGCCATGCGTAAATGTCCGAAATTTATCATCGGACGTGTTCAAGGGAAAACCGTTGGAGGCGGTGTTGGTTTAGCCGCTGCAACTGATTATTGTATGGCTACTAAATTTGCAGCTATTAAGTTAAGTGAGCTTAATATTGGTATCGGACCATTTGTTGTCGGACCAGCCATAGAGCGTAAAATGGGATTAAGCGCTATGTCGCAAATTGCAATCGATGCGAATACGTTTTATTCGCCAGAATTTGCTAAAGACAAAGGTTTATATACTCATGTTTTTGATAGTACAGAAGCTTTAGATGAAGCGGTAAAAACAACAGCAGAACATTTATGTACTTACAACACAGAAGCCATGCTTGAAATGAAAAAAGTATTCTGGCAAGGCACAGACCATTGGGATACTTTATTAGCAGAACGCGCAGTCACTAGTGGACGATTGGTGCTGAGTGATTTTACAAAAGAAAAACTAAAAGGGTTTAAATAAAATTTATTCAACGTATACAACACTATGTTTAGGTATTGTAACCCCTTGTTTTAGTATAACAAAATCAGAAGTTACAGCCCAAATAGTGGTGTTTACACTCATCAACCTATTCGTATTATCTTTAAAATATATTTTAACTTTAGTTTTTAATAGGTTGCCTAGTTGAGTTGCGCGTTCTAAATAATGAGTCCTCAATTTTTGTTTTTTAAGACTTTGTAAAACTTCATCATTAGAAAATCTTAATTGAGGAATATTTTCCTTTTGTATCACGCAAGAAGGTGTCGAGTAATTCATGTTTTTTCATTTTTATCTTTTAATAGTCTACATAAAGATAGAAAACCTTACGTTTTATTGCGATTTTTATGATTATTTAACAGCATGTAAAGTATAATAGTAATATGATTTATAGTTTTAAAGGTTACATCCCAGTCGTTCATGAAAGTAGTTTTGTTCATCCATTAGCTGCAGTTACCGGAAATGTTATCATCGGTAAAAACTGTTACATTGGTCCAGGAGCAGCTATTCGTGGAGATTGGGGACAAATTATTTTAGAAGATGGCGTCAACGTACAAGAAAACTGCACTGTGCATATGTTTCCAGGAAAATGCATTACTTTAAAGGAAAGTGCTCACATTGGTCATGGAGCCATAATTCATGGCGCTAATTTGGGAAAGAATTGCTTAATTGGTATGAATACGGTTATCATGGATGATACCGAAATCGGTGACGAATGTATCATCGGCGCCATGTCTTTCGTTAAAGCTGAAACTAAAATTCCATACCGAAGTTTAGTGGTAGGAAATCCTGCAAAAGTAATTAGAGGAGTTACAGACGAAATGATAGCATGGAAAACAAAAGGCACAGAACTGTATCAGCAATTACCAGCAGATTGCTATGAATCATTAAAAGCAGTAGAACCACTTCGTGAAGTTCCAGAAAATATGAAAGTTCAGGATGAGGTTTACCAAACGCTTCGTGAGACTTTTAAAAAAAATTAAATTTTTTTTCTATCGTAGAATATTTCCATTGCTACTTAAGTTGTCTACATTAATTTAGTGGTTCGAATAAATATTAATCATTAAAATTTAAAATTATGCCATTAAACAACGACGTAGAACATTCACAAGCAGACCTAGATAATTATGCTAATCAGCTTAATCCCGAGCATGAGGAGTATCACAATTCAAGAGAAGAAAATTAAATTTTATATCGCTAAAACCTGCCCTCTATTAAGAGGGTATATTTTTTCTTAATATGGAAATAGATAATGCATTTAGCTATTCTTATAATAGGCATAATGGGTTAAGATTTGGATTTTTATTGCAGACCTTATTTTGTTCTAATATCGATGAGTTTGATCGGAAATTGATTTATATTCTACATGTTTCTAAAATCCTTCCGGATAATATTCTGAAGTATTGCGGAGATAAAATCGATAAAGATTTTCTTCTGAAATTTATGTTTCAAAAAACTGATGATAAGAAAATATTCAAGGCGGAAGTTGTTAGAGAACTTGTGAGAATTACCGATAGAGGAACCTTTATACATTATTTTGATAAACTAGGTTTTAAAGGGAGAAGAAGTTTTACGTTATCGGAGGTGTATGTAATTTTGAAACATTGGTATGGTGAAAAACAAATAATAGTTTTTAATTCTTTAAAAATAGGGGATTTGGCGTCACGATTTACTGAAGGGAATTATGAAAAGTTTGAAGAAGATTTAACTAACAATAAAATAATTAATTTAAAACAATATAGAGCAAACAACTTTATAAAACCAAAAGACCTAGTAACCTATATAGAATCCGTTAAAGGATACCAGTTGGATAAAATAATGAATGAAGATGAGCAGGTGTTAGAGTACTTTGATTTGATTACATATTTATTTTTGTTAAGTATGTTTAATTAGTTATCCCATCGGCTAAGCCTTAAACCCGACTCAAATCAATCTCATTAGTTTCCTTACTAGTCGATAAAGCAATCAAACTCTGAACATTTCCCAAATAAGGAAGCAGCGTCAATTTCGAAATAATAAAAGTCTCATAAGCTTCAATATCTTCAACCACCAATTTTAAAAGATAATCAAAATTACCGCTCACTCTGTGGCACTCGATAACTTCAGGAAAATTATTGATTTCATTCACAAACTTTTCCAAATAACTTCTAGTATGGCCTTGTAGTGTGATTCCAATAAAAACCGTCAGTTTTAATCCAATTTTTTTATTGTTGAGAACAGCGACGTACTTCTCAATATAACCTTCCTTTTCAAGTTTTTTAATCCGTTCAAAAATTGGAGAGGTTGTCATTCCAAGTTCAGAAGCAATACTTTTTGTCGTTCGATTACTATTTTCTTGAAGTATTCCTAGAATTTTAGTATCAATTTTATCTAAAACTTGAGCCATGAGAATATTATTTTTTAAAACGGATATAATCGCAAAATTAAAGAATTATAATCTGTAATTATAAATTTATAAAGAATATAATTCTGTTTTTAATTAATACAAAAGACTTTAACAATTGAAATAATCAATATGTATTATCTTTAGTTCTTATTATATTGTTGATAATAGATTAAGAAATGAAAGATAAAGAGAGATTCCCGCTTTCGTGGGAATTGAAGATGCCCAAAATGGGAGAAAGTATTACTGAAGGAACAAACTTCCTGCGCAGGCAGGAATCTCAATATTGGTAAGAATGAGTAAGTGGTATATCTATATTATGGCAAATAAGTTTAATGGCACAATTTATATAGGTATTACTGATAATATTGACGAACGAGTAAAAGAACACAAATTAAAAGTCAACCCAAATTCTTTTACCGCAAAATATAATTGTTATAAACTAGTATATTTTGAAGAGTTTGAAAATAGCAGCGAAGCAATTATTAGAGAGAAACGATTAAAAAAATGGAAACGAGATTGGAAAATAAATTTGATTGAAAATATGAATCCCAGTTGGATGGATATTAGTATTAATTGGAATATGGACTTTAATAGATTAAGAAATGAAAGACAATAAGAGATTCCCACTTTCGTGGGAATTGAAGATGCCCAAAATGGGAGAAAGTATTACTGAAGGAACTATCATTAATTGGTTAATTTCCGAAGGAGATACTTTCGAAGAAGGCGACATCATCCTAGAAGTAGCAACTGATAAGGTTGATAACGAAGTGCCTGCACCAGCATCAGGAACATTAAAAGAAATTTTGTTTCAAGCCAAAGCTGTAGTTCCTGTTGGAGAGGTTATGGCAATTCTTGAAGTTTCAGAAGACATAAAATCTTCAAATAAGAAACCTGTCGTTTGGAACGAAAGTGAGAAATCACATAAACCGAAGAAAGAGGTAAAAAGACCAAAACAAGTTCCGCAAGCTTCAAATTCATTTTCAACATCAAATTCAAACACCTTCTTCTCGCCCTTAATCATTTCAATAGCAAAAGAACATCATATCAGTTTTGAAGAATTAGCAAGAATTCCCGCAACAGGACACGACCATAGATTACGAAAAAGCGACCTCTTTCAATATATCGAAGACGGAAGACCCTATAAATTTGCACAACCCATTGCGGAAAAAGACCCAACGGCCTATCGAATTCCACAGTTACAATTTGATAAAGGGAAAGGGAAAGTCATAGAAATGGACCGCATGCGTCAAATGATTGCGGACCACATGGTGTATTCTAAACACACCTCGCCTCATGTTACCGCTTATGTAGAAGCAGATTTAACCAACATGGTCAACTGGCGAAATGCCAACAAAGTCGCCTTTCAAGAAAAATATGGCGAACGCTTAACCTTCACACCATTATTTGTGGAAGCCGTAGCTAAAGCCGTAAAAGATTTTCCAAATATCAATGCTTCTGTAGATGGAAATAATATCATCGTAAAAGAAGACATCAATATAGGTATGGCAACGGCATTACCAAGCGGAAATTTAATTGTTCCTGTAGTCAAAAATGCAGATACCAAAGATTTAAAACAAATTGCCGCTAACGTCAACGAATTGGCCGGAAAAGCAAGAGAAAACAAACTAGCTGCTGATGATATAAAAGGAAGCACCTTCACTATTTCCAATGTTGGAACTTTTGGAAGTGTCATGGGTACACCAATCATTAACCAACCCGAAGTGGCGATTCTCGCATTGGGAATCATCAAAAAACGACCAGAAGTTATCACCACTGAAAAAGGCGACGAAATCGCTATTCGTAGCATGATGTATTTATCATTATCATTTGACCACAGAGTTGTGGACGGCTTTTTAGGAGGAAGTTTTGTACGTAGAGTTGCTGATTATTTTGAGCAATTTGATATCAACCGAAAAATATAAAATAAACGTCACTTCGAGTGATTCCGAATTTTTATCGGAATTGTATCGAGAAGCCATCAAAATTTCTCGATACTAAATTTCAGAAAAGAAATTTCACTCGAACTGACGAAAACTAATACATATGAAACCTAACATTTCAATAACTAAAGTAGAAGAATCTAGAGTAGACACGATAGACTTCAACAATATTCCATTAGGAACCACCTTCACGGACCACATGTTTATCTGCGATTATAATAACGGCACATGGGAAAACCCAAGAATTGAGCCTCTAGCATTAATCCCAACACATCCGGCAGCAATGGCTTTGCATTACGGACAAGCGATTTTCGAAGGTATGAAAGCGACCGTTGACACCAATGGAAATCCTATGCTTTTCAGACCCACAAAAAATGCAGCACGATTAAATTTTAGCGCAGACCGAATGGGAATGCCTAATTTTCCAGAGGATTTGTTTGTCGAAGGCTTAAAACAATTAGTCGATTTAGAGCGAAATTGGATTCCGCCAGCCGATGGAAGCGCCTTATATTTAAGACCTTTTATGTATGCCGACGAACCTTTTATTGGAATGCGAGCCGCAACCCATTTTAAGTTTATCATTATGGCATCGCCAGCAGGTCCATTTTTTACGAAGCGTATCAAGCTGTGGGCAGAAAACAAATATATCCGTGCCGCCTCAGGTGGAACAGGTGAAGCTAAGGCCGCAGGAAATTATGCCGCAGCCATACGACCAACCGAATATGCAAAAGCCAAAGGTTACGACCAAGTCTTGTGGCTAGATGCCGTGGAGCACAATTATATTCAAGAAGTTGGAACTATGAATATCTTCTTTAAAGTCGATGGTAAATTCATCACACCTCAACGCGATGGTTCGATTTTAGATGGTATCACAAGAATGAGTGTCATGGATATATTAAGGGATAAAGGTTTTGAGGTAACAGAACGCGCCATCACCATTCAAGAAATTCGGGATGCGGCGATTGACGGTCGATTAGAAGAAGCCTTTGGCACCGGAACTGCCGTAGGAATTGCCTATATTCAAGAAATCGCTATGGGCGAAAAAACCATTCATGTATCCGATGAAAGTCCGGTTGGTTTAGACGTTAATAATACTTTAAATGCCATTAAAACGGGAAAAGTGGACGATAAATTTGGTTGGATGGTTAAAGTGGAAAACGAATTGGTTTAACCTGCAAGGTTTTAAAAACCTTGTAGGTTTATTTTCAATTTTAATATGTAGGACAAAAATTTAGTGTAGTTGGGCGTTACTTTTTGCTCATACCTGCCAGGTTTTAGAAACCTTGCAGGATCGCAAAAAGTCGGGCTTTCGGCAGTCGCTTTTTTTGAGAAAAACAAAAAAGAGCTTCAACCAATGCCTCAATCCCTAACGCAAAACACCCCTAAAGTCCCCTCAAGGGGACAATTGTTACCAATTAACTTTATAGGATTGTCCCCTTGAGGGGACTTTAGGGGTGTAAAAAATATAATTTTACGGTTACAGATTATGAGAACCGTTCAACATCGTAAAGACCTGTCAGGTTTTTAAAACCTGACAGGTCTAAAAAACAACCTCAGTGTATCTCTGTGTAAACTCAGTGAAACTCTGAGTAATAATTTTAAAACAAATTAATAGCATCATTCATAACGAAGGCGAAATGTCTCATCAAGAGATTGCCACGTCCTTCGTCCTCGCAATGACAGAACGATTAATATGAAGAAACAAATATTAAAAAAAGGATTCTCAAAACTCTGCACAGCAAAAGCAATGGCAGAATTATACGAAGCTAATTTTAAACAAGTCTCAAAATATGTACATGCCACATCTCGTGGTCATGAGGCTATTCAAATTGCATTAGGTATGCAATTATTACCTCAAGATTATGCCTTTCCGTATTATAGAGATGATGCTATGTTGTTATCGTTTGGGTTAGAACCCTATGATTTAATGCTACAACTATTAGCCAAAAAAGACGACCCATTTTCAGGTGGAAGGACCTATTATTCGCATCCTAGTTTAAAGGATGATGATAAACCAAAAATCCCACATCAGTCCTCTGCAACAGGCATGCAAGCAATTCCAGCCACAGGAGTTGCAATGGGCATGCAGTATAAAGAACTTCAAGGATTAGATAACCTCTCGACTGCGCTCGAGGAGACAAATACTATCCGTTCGAGCGCAGTCGAAGCGTCTTTAAAACCCATTTCGGTTTGTAGTTTGGGCGACGCCTCAGTCACCGAAGGCGAAATAGCAGAAGCCTTTCAAATGGCAGCTTTAAAACAAATGCCAATTTTATATTTAGTGCAAGATAACGGTTGGGATATATCTGCGAATGAAGGCGAAACTAGAGCTCAAAATGCCTTTGAATATGCAAAAGGATTTCATGGTTTAGAAGCCATTTCTATTGATGGTGCTAATTTTACAGAAAGTTATGAAGCTGTCGAAAAAGTTATAAAAACGATACGTGAAGAACGACGACCATTTTTAGTACACGCCAAAGTTCCACTGCTAAATCATCATACTTCTGGAGTACGTATGGAATGGTATCGCGATGATTTGGAGGAAGCGCGTTCTCGCGACCCTTATCCAGTTTTAAAACAACAAATGCTAGATGCAGGTTTTTCAGAAGACGAAGTTTTAGCTATTGAAAATTCCGAAAAGGAAAAGGTGCAATCGGACTACGAAAAAGCATTAAAAGCCGAAGACCCAAAACCAGAAGATTTATTTACAAACGATTTTGCACCAACGCCAATCACAGAAGAAAAAGGAACACGAGCACCAGAAGGCGCCGAAAAAGTAGTGATGGTAGATTGTGCATTATTTGCGGTTGAGGAACTCATGAAAAAACATAAAGAGTGCTTACTCTACGGTCAAGATGTTGGTGGACGATTAGGCGGTGTTTTTAGAGAAGCGGCAACCTTAGCGCAGAAATTTGGTGACGACCGCGTTTTTAACACGCCAATTCAAGAAGCCTTTATAGTAGGTTCTACAGTAGGTATGTCTGCTGTAGGCTTAAAACCAATCGTCGAAGTTCAGTTTGCGGATTATATTTGGCCAGGATTAAATCAACTGTTTACAGAAGTGAGTCGAAGCTGTTATTTATCTAACGGTAAATGGCCAGTAAGTATGATTCTTAGAGTGCCAATTGGAGCTTATGGTAGTGGAGGTCCTTATCATTCGTCTTCTGTAGAATCTGTAATTACCAATATTAGAGGTATAAAAATCGCTTATCCAAGTAATGGAGCAGATTTAAAAGGCTTATTGAAAGCGGCTTATTATGACCCAAATCCGGTAGTGATTTTAGAACACAAAGGCCTGTATTGGTCTAAAGTTCCAGGCACTAAAGGAGCCACATCTATTGAACCAAGTGAAGATTATGTATTACCATTTGGGAAAGCTTGGGTGCTTCAAGAAATCTGGAAACAAGACAATGTAGAGACTTTAACGATAGTAACCTACGGTATGGGCGTGCATTGGGCTATGAATGCTTCTGAAGAATTAGGCATGAAAGACCAAATTGAAGTGATTGATTTGCGAACGTTATTTCCTTTGGATGAAACCACCATTATGACATCAGTTAAGAAAACAGGTAAATGTTTAGTAGTTACTGAAGAACCTTCCAATAATAGTTTTGCTAGAGCTTTATCTGGGAAAATTCAAGAGGAATGTTTTAAGTATTTAGACGCACCTGTTATGACTATTGGAAGTGAGAATATGCCAGCTATTCCTCTGAATTCTACTTTGGAAGAAACTATGATTCCTTCAACTGAGAAAGTGAAAGCTAAAATTGAAAACTTGTTGAATTACTAGTAGTCTAATATTTATTCAATATTGAGCATAAAAAAAAGCCTATCTAACGATAGGCTCTATTTTTTTTTCTTAAAAAGATTGTAAGATATATAATTATATAACTTTTACATTAACTGCGTTTAATCCTTTTTTTCCTTCTGCTAAATCGAATTCTACATTATCACCTTCTCTAATCTCATCGACTAAACCAGAAATATGTACAAAATGCTCTTTACCGTTTCCTTCTTCTGTTATGAATCCAAAACCTTTAGAGTCATTAAAAAATTTTACTGTACCAGTACTCATATTAAAATATATTAAATTAAGCTGCAAATATAATGTAATTAATTGAAATTCAATTAATTTAAGTCGCTTATTTTAAAAATGACTTAACTAACTCAGTTTGAATGTTTAGTTCGTTTACACTTGAAGTTTAAACATTATACTCTGATAATGGTTTTGTAAATCTTTCAGGATCGGCTGCTAAATGATAGCGTGGATCATCAATGGCTTCAACTATAACATCTTTAAATTTAGGACTGGCTTTGTACAATAAAACTTTACAATCTTCACTTAGGTGCTTTAGTTTTATAGTTTTTCCTTCAGCTTGATATTTTTCGACAATAATAAAAATAGCTTCAATGGCAGAATGGTCTGAAATACGGGCTTCAACAAAATCTATTTCTACAATGTCAGGGTCATTTTTAATATCAAATTTTTCATTAAAAGCAGTAATACTTCCAAAGAATAATGGTCCCCAAATTTCATACGTTTTAGTTCCGTCTTTTTGAATGCGTTTACGTGCCCTAATTTTCTTAGCATTCTCCCATGCAAAGGATAAAGCTGAAATAATAACACCAACAAAAACTGCAATAGCTAAATCGAAGAAAACAGTTACCACCGAAACAATTACCAGTACAACAGCGTCTGATACAGGTATCTTTTTCATAATTCTAAAACTAGACCAAGCAAACGTGTCAATGACCATCATAAACATAACACCAACTAAGGCTGCAATAGGAACTTGTTCAATATATTTATCGGCAAATAAAATAAAAGTCAATAGGGTAATTGCCATCATTACACCAGACAAACGACCTCGTCCTCCTGCATTAATGTTAATTACGGTTTGACCTATCATTCCGCAGCCACCAGTTCCTCCCAAGATACCACTGACCATGTTACCTGCACCTTGAGCGACGCATTCTCTGTTTCCATTTCCTCTAGAGTCTGTTAACTCGTCTACAAGATTCATGGTCATTAATGTTTCTATAAGGCCTACCGAAGCGGCTAAAAAAGCGTAAGGGGCAATAAATTTTAGAGTGTCTAAATTAAAGGGTAGATGACTCCATAGCTCACTAAGGTTAAGTTTACTGGAAAGTTCGTCAAATCCATTTAAACCTGCTCCGCCACCATCTCGTATAAAGTCTCCGACATTGATAGAATGAAGTCCTCCGAAAATGGAGATTAACGTTACAATTAAGATAGCTGTTAATGCAGCAGGCATTTTTTTTGTTAGTTTAGGTAAACCCCAAATTATGAACATGGTGAGTAAGACTAAACCAATCATTATATAGAGTTTTTCGCCTTCCATTGTAGATTTTACAACTCCATTATCTCTTACCGAATAGAAGCCATTATCTTTTATATTAAAAACAACTTGTTTAGTGTCTATATCATAAACTTGATTGTCTGCTATAATAAAAACACGCTCACCTGTACTGATATTAGTTACTGTGTCTTCATTTATTGAAAATATTTTGGTGTCAGAAATTAAATCTCTAACGGAATTATCACTTACATTGTAAACCAACTCTTTAGATTCGGTTTTGCGCATGTTTTGACCGAAAATATCCTTAGTATTTTCTTTAAACATTCCGAGTTGCGCCAAGAAAATGACAATAGCTAATCCGTTTACAAAACCCAGCATTACAGGATGGGGAATTAAACGTACAAATTTACCAAGTTTAAAAACGCCTGCTAAAATTTGAATGAGTCCCATTAAAACAACGGCTGCTAGTAAATAAAAATAACCCATGTTGTCTACAGGTGTGTCAAATAATAAACCTTTAGCATGTCCTTCTTGAATCATGTGAACAAAAATAACAGCAACAGCTCCTGCGGCTCCAGAGATTAAACCAGGTCGTCCTCCGAAAAGGGCTGATACAATTCCTATTATAAAGGCCCCAAACAGTGCAACAATCGGACTAATTTGCGCGACAAATGCGAAGGCAACAACTTCAGGAATCATTGCTAATGATACTGTAACACCAGCTAGAATATCATTTTTTGGGTTTTGAGTAAAGTTTTTTAGGGTATTCTTCCCAAATTTCATAGTATTTGCTTTTAAAAGTCGGCAAAGATAGATTATTTAGATTTAAAGTCTAGTTATGTAGTTCTAGGAAATAAAAAAGCACCAATTTTAAATTAGTGCTTTTTTATTACTGACTTCTATTTTCTTATTCTTCTGGAGGAAATTGCTCCAACATTTTAGATACAAACTCTTTAATACGAGCTTCTTTTTTCTCGGCGTTATTGGAATTTAGACTTCCAGTTCCGGAGCCTTGCCAAATTAATTCTTTTTTTGCGGTATCAATAAGGTCTATAAATAGCATTCCTTCTGTTGTAGTAGTTACCTGATTGTTGTTCCAACCAGATCTCCAACCCCAACCGCCATAGCCTCCCCAGCCCCAAGCTCCATAGCCCCAAGCATTGTTGTAAACATCTACGCGTTGGTTAGATTTGGTAAACATGCTAACTAGCATATCTGGGTTTTCTGATTTCGTATAACCTTTAGCCATCAGTTCAGCTTCAATTGCTCTTAGAATTCTTCGCTTATCAATGTCGTTAATTTCTGCTTTATCAATACCAGGCTTAAAAAAAGCAAAGGTTTTGTAATTATCAAAATTAGCTTCTCTATCGTAATCAGCGGCAACTTTTACAGAGCTGCAAGATGCTAATCCAATTAATAAAAGAAACATTGGAGTAAGTTTGAGTAGTTTTTTCATAATACCTTTTTTTAAAATTATACGTCATTTAATAAGCTGTCATCAACGAAATTTGGCAAAGTGACTTTTAAGTTGGGTTCGATTTCCATAGCACGTTTTATTGCAAAAACGGCTCCTTCGTTTCTAGCCCAGCTTCGTCTTGAGATACCGTTGTTTACATCCCAAAATAGCATTTGTTTTAATCGCTTTGATGCTTCTTTAGTACCATCAAGAACCATACCAAAACCACCGTTTATAACTTCTCCCCAACCAACGCCTCCTCCGTTATGAATACTGACCCAAGTGGCTCCTCTGAAGCTATCTCCAATCACATTATGAATAGCCATATCTGCTGTAAAGCGCGAACCATCATAAATATTACTGGTTTCTCTATACGGTGAATCTGTACCTGAAACGTCGTGATGATCCCTGCCTAAAATAACATTACCTATGTCTCCGTTGTTTATGGCTTGGTTAAAAGCTTCTGCTATTTTCATACGGCCTTCAGCATCTGCATATAAGATTCTTGCTTGTGATCCGACAACAAGTTTATTGTCTTGAGCTCCTTTTATCCATTGAATATTATCAGCCATTTGTTGCTGAATTTCTATCGGCGAATTCTTTTTTATGCCTTCAAGTACATTGCAGGCAATGTCGTCTGTTTTTGCTAAATCTTCAGGTTTTCCAGAAGCACAAACCCAGCGAAATGGTCCAAAACCATAGTCAAAACACATTGGTCCCATGATATCCTGAACGTAACTTGGGTATCTGAAATCAATTCCATTGTCTGCCATAATATCTGCACCAGCTCGAGACGCTTCTAATAAAAAAGCGTTACCATAATCGAAGAAATAAGTACCTTTTGCGGTATGCTTATTTATGGCGTTGGTGTGACGACGTAAGGTTTCTTGAACTTTCTCTTTAAACAATTCGGGATTATTTGCCATCATTTTGTTGGCGTCTTCAAAAGAGATGTCAACAGGATAATAGCCTCCTGCCCAAGGGTTGTGTAATGAGGTTTGATCACTTCCTAAATCGACATGAATATTAGCCTCATCGAATTTTTCCCAAACGTCTACAATGTTTCCTAAATAGGCAATTGAAATGGTTTCTTTTTCGGCTTTAGCTTTATTAACGCGATTTACAAGTTGGTCTAAATCTGTTATTTTTTCATCAATCCAACCTTGATCTAATCGTACTTGAGTGATTTTTGGATTCACTTCAGCACAAACAGTAATACAGCCTGCAATATTTCCTGCTTTTGGTTGTGCTCCTGACATTCCGCCTAATCCCGACGTCACAAACAAATTACCTTTAGGTTCTTTTTTTATTTTTCTAAAACCATTAAGCACAGTAATAGTTGTGCCATGTACGATGCCTTGTGGCCCGATATACATATAACTTCCGGCTGTCATTTGTCCGTATTGCGTTACGCCTAAAGCATTAAATTTTTCCCAGTCGTCTGGTTTAGAATAATTGGGAATCATCATCCCGTTAGTGACGATAACTCTTGGTGCTTCTTTATGTGATGGAAACAATCCCATAGGATGTCCAGAATACATGGTTAAAGTTTGCTCATCAGTCATTTCCGCTAAATATTTCATGGTCAAGCGATATTGTGCCCAATTTTGAAATACGGCTCCATTCCCACCATAAGTTATTAATTCATGCGGATGTTGTGCCACGGCATAATCTAAGTTATTCTGAATCATAAGCATTATGGCTGCTGCTTGGTTTGATTTAGCTGGATATTCAGAAATTGGTCTGGCATACATTTTATAATCTGGACGTAGACGATACATGTATATTCGGCCATAAGTATCTAATTCATGTTTAAACTCAGGCAATAAGGTTTTGTGGTCTTTTTTATCAAAGTAGCGCAAGGCATTTCTAAGCGCTAACTTTTCTTCTGCCGCGGATAAAATTGCTTTACGTTTAGGAGCATGATTTATTGAAGCATCATAAGGCTTTGGCTCAGGTAATATATTTGGAATGCCTTCTAATATTTGGTCTTTGAATGAATGTTTTGTAGTATGCATTACTATTTTTTTAAAGTCTTTTTATTGAAACCATACGGACAATGTCTGCAGCCGCTCTCGCAACAATATCCACGTTTTAAATGGTATTGCTCTGTGAAGCAACGATAACCTTCTGGTGTTAGGTAGTAGTCTCCGTCTTCAATGGGAACGTATTTTTTCATATCTAACAAAGATAATGTAAATTCGAGTAAAAACTTCTTGACCTAGTTAAGGTTTCCTATTAGCTGTCATTCTTATGAAATTGAGAATGGTTTGATTTTTGAAGTGAGTAAGTTGTGATATTAATTTCAAAATATATAGTGCCCAAAGGGTATATCGGAATTACGCTATTTCCATTTGTGTTTTTAAAATCTAAAGATTTAAAAGGGGACAAGGTGCTTTTAAATCATGAGAAAATACATTTGAGACAACAACTTGAGTTACTTATTATTCCATTTTATGTAGTTTACATGTTTGAATTTCTAATGCGATTAATTCAATATAGAAACTGGCATTTAGCCTATAAAAATGTTTCTTTTGAGCGTGAGGCTTATGCTAATGAAAAAGATTTTGAATACTTAGGATCTCGTCCTTTTTTTAAGTTTAGAACTTATTTTTAATAGAAGTCTTTAAGTATTGTTAAGGTTAGCTGTTTTAGTAGAGAAATAGAATAGGGTTACTTATTTTTACACTAAAAAGAATTTGTTACACAATCCCATTCATAATCAGAAAATAAGTATTGAGGGTTCTTCTATTGACATTGTAATTAAACGCGAAGATGAAATTCATCCATTTATATCTGGTAATAAGTTTCGTAAATTGAAGTATAATGTTGAGGCTGCAAAAGCGTGTAATGCAAAAGCGTTACTAACCTTTGGAGGTGCGTACTCTAATCATATTGCCGCTGTTGCCGCAGCAGGGAAAACATATGGTTTTAATACCATCGGTGTTATTAGAGGTGAAGAATTAGCAGATAAAGATTCCATGAATCCAACCTTAGGCTTTGCCAAAGAACAAGGGATGGAATTTCATTTTGTTTCAAGAATGGCTTATAGGGAAAAAACATCTAAAAACTTTATCGAAAACTTGAAAGGTAGGTTTGGCGAGTTTTATTTAATTCCCGAAGGCGGCACAAATGACTTAGCCGTTAAAGGCTGTGAAGAGATTTTAACAGATACCGATAAAGATTTCGATTATATCTGTTGTCCAGTAGGTACAGGAGGAACTATTTCTGGGTTAATTAATGCTTCTAAAAGTCATCAGAAAATATTAGGTTTTCCTGCGTTAAAAGGTGATTTTTTACAAGAAGATATTTGTAAATTTGCAACTCAAAATAATTGGGAATTAGTAACAGATTATCATTTTGGTGGTTATGGTAAAATAAAGCCGGAATTGATTACGTTTATTAATAGGTTTAAGAATGATTATAACATCCCTTTAGATCCAATATACACAGGTAAAATGCTGTTTGGGATTTTTGATTTAATGGCGCGTGGGTTTTTTCCGAGCGATTCAAAACTACTAGCCATTCACACAGGTGGTTTGCAAGGTATAGCAGGCGTTAATAATATTCTGAAGCGTAAAAACCACCCTTTAATTGAAGTATAAAACATGAAGTTTAAATATCTAATCTTATTAGTTGCTGTATTGGCAATGAGTTGCGGTCCTAAAAAAGGAATCGTTACTAAGAAAAAACGAAGTAGCACTAACAAAACTGTTGTTGTAAAAGAGCGCAAAGAAGAGGTTAAAACGTCTGAAACTAATACACCTGTAATAAAAGAAAATAAGGCTCCAAGTAGTGTTGAGGTTTATATTGATTTATATGCCGAAATTTCTAAAAATAAAATGCGAACACATAAAATTCCGGCAAGTATAACTTTGGCTCAAGGTATATTAGAGTCTGGTGTTGGAAAAGGTCGTTTAGCCGTGAAGGCCAACAATCATTTTGGTATTAAATGTCATGGTTGGACAGGTGCTAAGATCTACCATGATGATGATAGGTCACAAGAATGTTTCCGAAAATACCCAAAAGCAGAAATGTCTTATGAAGATCATTCTGAATTTTTAACAGGACGAAGTCGTTATGCTGGCTTATTTAAGCTCAAACAAGACGACTATAAAGGTTGGGCAAGAGGCTTAAGAGCTGCAGGTTATGCAACTGATAGAAAGTATCCGCAAAAATTAATTAGTTTAATTGAACGCTACGAACTTCATAAATATGATGATGAAGTCCTTAATGGAACAACAACCAAATCAACACGAAATTCGACTACAATAATAGAAGGCACACCGAAAGGCTCTTCTAAAAAACACACCATAGTAAAAGGTGATACCTTGTATTCCCTTTCAAGGTTATATAAAACTACTGTGGACGCTATAAAAGCTAAAAACAATTTAAAATCGAATGACCTAACTATTGGTCAACAACTTATTATTCCAAATTAATTTATGTTATATCAAAGAAGTAGTGCTTTATTTAAAGAGGCTCAAAAGGTAATTCCTGGCGGTGTAAATTCTCCAGTTAGGGCGTTTAGTGCTGTTGGTGGAACTCCTATTTTTGCTAAATCTGCAAAAGGTGCTTATGTGTATGATGAAGACGGAAACCGTTTTATAGATTATATAAATTCTTGGGGACCTATGTTATTGGGTCATGCATTTCCTCCAGTGGTTGATGCTGTTGTTGAAAAAACAAAACAAGGCACGTCTTTTGGAATGCCAACGGCGATTGAAACTGAGATTGCAGAATTAGCAGTTTCTATGGTTCCAAATATTGATAAAATTCGTTTTGTGAATTCGGGAACAGAAGCCTGTATGAGTGCAATTAGATTGGCAAGAGGGTATACAAAAAAGGATAAAATCATAAAATTTGCTGGGTGTTACCATGGTCATAGTGATTCCTTTTTAATTGCAGCAGGAAGTGGAGCTGTAACTTTTGGAACTCCAAATAGTCCAGGTGTAACACAAGGCACAGCAAAAGATACACTTTTAGCGACTTATAATGATCTTGAAAATGTAAACGATTTAGTAGATTCTAATAAAGGGGAAATTGCCGCTATTATACTAGAACCTATTGCTGGAAATATGGGGTGTATTCCTCCTATTGATGGTTTTCTTGAAGGCTTAAGAGCGATTTGTGATGCGCATAATATCTTGTTAATATTCGATGAGGTTATGACGGGTTTTAGACTCGCAAATGGAGGCGCACAAGAACTTAAGCAAGTTAATGCTGATATTGTGTGTTTTGGAAAAGTTGTTGGTGGAGGTCTTCCAGTTGGTGCGTTTGCAGCCAGAGATGAGATTATGAATCATTTGGCTCCGATGGGTCCTGTTTATCAAGCTGGAACTTTAAGTGGAAATCCGTTAGCGATGGCTGCAGGATTAGCGATGTTAAAGACAATTAATTCAGATAAGGGCTTAATGAATAGGCTAGAGGAGAAAACAAAATATCTTCACAATGGCATTGCTGATGCGCTTAATAAAAACAATGTAACACATACGATCAATAGAATAGGTTCTATGATTTCTGTTCATTTTTCAGAAGACGCTGTTGTTGATTTTGATTCAGCCGCTAAAGGAAACAATGATACGTTTAAAAGGTTTTTTCATGGCATGTTAAACAAAGGTATATATATTGCTCCAAGTGCTTTTGAAACTTGGTTTATAACAGACGCTTTAAGCTATGAAGATTTAAACGAAACAATAGCAGCAGTAGAAGATATAGCAAAAGATTTGTAAATAAAAAAGTCTCGCAAATTGCGAGACTTTTTTTATAAAAATATAGTGTATTTAACTTCTTGAAAACTGTTTGTAGCGTTCAAATTGTTCTGCACTTAAAATAGTTTTCATTCTAGTTTCTAAATGCGCGCTTATCGCTTTAGTCTTTTCTTTTTTATAGTCGGCCGTTTCCTTTTGGCTTTTAATTGCGTAACTGGAGCGAATAAATTCTTGTTGTGCTTCATAAATTTGATCTCTTTGAGTGTTATCAAACTTAACAAACTGTCTTAAAGCTTCAGTTTTTTCAGCAGCTTCAGTATTAACCTTTTGTGCGGTTTCTAATTTACTGTTTTGAGCTACAGCGTTTTGAGTGCCAAGAAATAGTGCAAATACAAATAAACAAAGTGTAATTATTTTTTTCATTATGGATGGATTATTTAATAATTGGACACTAAAGTAACAATTTTATTCAATAAAATGAAAAAGTATCGCTTAAGCGATACTTTTTATTCTTGAAATACGTCTGAGTTTTTATTTCTTAGCGCGTTGCTTATCATGATTTCTGTCTCTTTTGTGAGCGCGCACACCTCTTTTTTTGTTTTTTCTAGGTGTCATTTTTTCAAACTTGGCATATTGTTCTTCGGTTAAAATAGATTTCATTTCACGCTTCATTTCTATTTGTGCATCTAATCTTTCATTTTGTCTTTTAACCATTTCTTGTTGTGATGGTTTTTCACGCTTTTCACCTTCTTTAGGTTTGTTTTTGTCTCTTAAGTGTTGCCTGTCAGTAGCGTTATCTAAAATAAGTTTGTGTACCTTCTGTTGTTGTCCGTCTGTTAAATCTAATTTTAAAGTTAAATTTTTAGATTTTAAATCTGCAATGTCATTAGGAGTCATTTGTGCTCTTAATTCAGATCTGTCTTTTTTGTCTTTTGTTTGTTTTTTTTTCTGAGCCATACCATTTATTGTAAATAGAGCTAAGGCGATTACTAATACTTTTTTCATGTCTTTTATGTTTTATGTTATACTGTTTAGACCAATGATTCTTAGTAAGGTTTAATCTTAGAATAGTTTTTAACAGATGCTTTAACATTTAATGCCTATGTCTATTGACTTAAGTGTTGTTTGTTATGGTGTTAACTTTTATTCGTATACAGAGGGTAATAAAAAAAGGCCTCAATATAAATTGAAGCCTTTTTTAAACTGTGTTTCTGTTTAGATTACTTAGGATCTAAAATAAGGTTAATACGCTCAATAGCATCAGCAATATGAATTCTACTCATAGCATCTCTACCACGTGAAGAACGTAACTGACTGCGTAAGGCTGTTAATTCAGCTCTAACAACCGCTCTAATATCAGATTGGCTAGTATTTACAGGTGTAAATTTAACATAAGAAGAACTAGATCGTCTGCCTGGCGTTTGGTTTTCTGCCGTCATTAGATACTCTAATCTATCAATGTGTGCTCGTTGTAAATTACGTCTGTATGTGTCTATTGCTTTTCTTGTACGTAGTTCACTCCAAACTCCTGCGCGTAAATCACTCATCATATCTGGTAAGGCATACGCATTGTTATCATACGTGCTAGCTTCGATAAGACGTTGCATTTTACCTAAACTCATTATGTTGTTAAGTGTTCTAGATTGCATTGCTCTAACACGTTCTACAGAACCTGTAAACTCAATTCGGTCAAATATGTCTTTGTCAATTAACCATTCCGGTGTTTCAAATAAGTGCTCTTGAATAAAAGCCATAGCTTCTTTCTGGTGGTCTTTTGGTACAGCCGTATAAACAGCTCCTTCTTGGTCAGCCGTTTTATAATTTTCATATACACCTCCAATATTATTAGAAACGTGTCCCATATAACGATTAAATTGAGATACTACATGACCATACATTTCATCTAAATCTTCATAATCTTCACCAGCTTCAGTAGTCCACTCAATTAAGTTTGGCACAATACGTTTAAGGTTTTTAATTCCGTATTCACTTGCTAGCATCGCATTATCTCCTAAGTCTTCAGTTTGAGAACTTGGATCAACGACATCTCCAGATTGTTGATGACCAAAACGATACAGAGGATCGCCAGCATGCTTCATTATCCATTCGTTAAGAATTGGCTTCTCTTCTTCAGCAGTTTTATCTAAAATAGGTCTGTAACCCCAAGAAATAGCATATTTATCATAAATTCCGATATCTGGCATTAGAGCTACACCTTCATCACCTGGTTGTGCAATGTAGTTAAAACGCGCATAATCCATAATAGATGGTGCTGTTCCAAATTCTTTTGTAAATTCTGCATCACGCAACTTCTCTACAGGGTAAGCAACACTAGATCCCATGTTATGTGGTAAACCTAAGGTGTGACCAACTTCATGAGACGATACAAAACGAATTAAACGCCCCATAACTTCATCTTTAAATTGTGGGCTTTGTGCTTCTGGATTAATGGCAGCCGTTTGTACAAAGAACCATCCACGTAGTAAAGACATTACGTTGTGATACCAGTTAATGTCGCTTTCTAAAATTTCACCAGTTCTTGGATCACTAACGTGAGGTCCGTTTGCGTTTGGAATAGGAGACGCTAAGTAACGTACTACTGAGTAACGTGCATCTTCAGGACTCCATTCTGGATCTTCTTCTACCGTTGGAGGATCTTTAGCAATGATTGCTTCTTTAAATCCTGCAGCCTCAAATGCTACTTGCCAATCTTCAATACCTTGTTTAATGTATTTTTTCCACTGGTCTGGAGTCGCTCTATCTACGTAATAAACAATTTGCTTTTTAGGGACTACAAGTTCACCTCGTTTGAATTTTTCAATATCTTCATCTTTAACTTCTAATCTCCAGCGGTCTAGGAATACTACAGATTTACTTTTTTGATCTTTTAATCCATAATCTATTTGGTTACTTGTAAACCAACCTACACGTTCATCAAAATAACGACGTTTCATCGGAACGTCTGGTAGTAGGATCATAGAATTATTCATCTCAACAGAAATACTTCCTGTGCTTGAGTTAGAAGGAGGATTTCCGGCAGTATATGTTTTTACATGACGTGCTTCAATGTTTCTTGGGTAACTTTTTATCGATTCAATGAATGACTTATCACTTTCAATACGCGATATTTTATGAGTCGATCTACCACGTTGTGGAATACCTAAAGGCTTTACGTCTTTTTGAAATAATGGCGAAGCATCTATGACTGTACTTGTTGAGTCTTTACCAAGCGCTGCAATAGGAAACGTAAATAAAATAGGTTCAAAATTAGAGTTTACAACGGCTTCACTTACAGGAAGTGAATCTGCTGCAACAACATTGTGAGATACAACTCTAAGTACTACTTTCTTGTCTTTTCTCTCCCAACGCAATACTTGTTCGTTGGTTTTTCCACCACCAAAACCAAGGCCTGATGCGGTTTTAGCAATACGTGTAACCATTAACATTTCTCTGTTAAAAAGAGAATCTGGTATTTCGTAAAAGAATTTATCATCTACAGTGTGTACTGTAAATAGACCTTTATCACTTTTTGCATCTTTGGTGATGACTTTGTTGTACGGTTTTGGATCGTTTTTTCCAGGTTTTTTAGCTGAAGGTTTTGCCATGGCAGTGGCATCTTTACTTGATTTTCCGGCTTTTTTTGCTGTAGAGCAAGAAAATGCAAGAAAGGCAGAAACTACAAAAAGTAGTTTGAAGGATACATGTTTCAAAATAGTCAGGTTTTAAATTTCGTTGAAAATACGTATTCTATTAAGAATATGTTAATACAAAAACCGATTTTAGTATTTCTTTAACGTCCCTATTCTAGGGTCTCTAAGTAAGATTGAATGAGTGCTACTCCTTCTGTATGCATCATTGAGGTTCCTATGTATGGCATGCTTATACCATCTAAATAAAATGAAATTCTATAATCAATACTAAAACTTTGCTCTACAATATCGCTGTTTTCTAATCGTGTTTCAAAAGCGAGATTTAAAGTAGACTCATCTTCACAAGAGCCTCCAGGAATATGACAATGCGCACAGTTAATATCTATATAAGCTCTCGCTCTGTTTTCTAAACTTTCGTTGTCATCTTCCCAATTTGGCAAGCTTCTTACGTTGCCACTATGGCTTACACCTGTTAATTGAGAGTTAGCTATAAATTGATCTAATTGATTAACTCCATTAATCTCAAAATTCATAGATCGTAATTTCGGTCCAATAGGAATAATTTCATCGTTGTTACCATGGCATGTAAAACAATCTGTATTTGATGGAATTTTGTACGTTGTGGTGTTGCTATTACCTTCGGTGTCGATCCAAGTAACAGGTAGTGAGCTGCCTCCTAAATCTAAAATCGCTTCGGTTTGGGTGTCGTTCCATTTATAATCTCCAGTTTCCCAAGTTCCATTAAGCTTCATTAAAATACGTGTTTCAATAATGTGTCTTCCTAAGGATAAATCGCGCTCATCGTTATTGTAATAGAAGGTTTTCGCAATAACCGTATTGTCTGGGAAAATAGGTAATCCATCGCCATCATACTCCATACTTGTACCTTCTGGTAATGCTATGATACGTTGTTTGTGTGCGTAATCTGAAAACAAGGTGGTGCTAAGGTTGTACTCAAATCCTTTTGAGGTGATGTTTAATTCTTTTAAATCGCCTGTAAATAAATTTAATTCCGAAAGATTTGTTTTAAATTCTGGAACGACTTCTGGAACCACATCAACAGGAGTTATCGCGTCATTACTCTCACAAGAATTTAAGAGCAATAGAATTAGGAATAAACTAAATAAATTTTTCATGCTATAAACCATTGATATTAATTTGAATTGTTTAAGCTAATTTACAAAAAAGATATAAAGCCTTGCTTTATTATCATTTTAAGAATGAAATCTTCATCTTATAAAAAAAGGAACTACCTCTCGATAGTTCCTTTTTTTTTGATTGATGTTTTGCAGCTATTATACGAGCTCAACAAATAGACCATCATCGGTCTTTTCAACTTTAGTTAAGCCGTGTTTACCTAAGCCTTTAAGGCCTTTATCCCAACCTTTATTGCTTAAACCTGCTTGCGATTTAAGTACTGTTAAGTCCATGCGTTTTTCAGTTTTTAAAACTTCTAAAATCGCCTTTTCGTTATCACTTAAATCTACTTTTTTCTTCTCTGGTCGCATTTGAGGAAAGAATAAAACTTCTTGAATACTCTGATTGTTGGTTAAGAACATAATTAAACGATCCATACCAATGCCCATTCCAGAGGTTGGTGGCATGCCATATTCTAGCGCACGTAAAAAATCGTGATCGATAAACTCTGTCGCTTCATCATCCCCTTTTTGTGCCAGCTTTAATTGGTGCTCAAAACGCTCGCGCTGGTCTATTGGGTCATTTAATTCAGAATACGCATTCGCAATTTCTTTACCACATACCATCAACTCAAAACGCTCAGTTAACTCAGGGTTTTCTCTATGTTCTTTACACAGCGGACTCATTTCCTTCGGATAATCGGTAATAAATGTTGGTTGAATATAATTGCCTTCACATTTTTCACCAAAAATTTCATCAATCAACTTGCCTTTACCCATGGTCTCATCAACCTCAATATGCATGTCTTTGGCAGCTGCTCTTATCTCATCTTCAGATTTATTGTAAATATCAAAACCTGTGAATTCTAAAATAGAATCGCGCATGGTTATACGCTTATAAGGCGCTTTGAAATTGATTTTATGTTCACCAAAAGTAGCTTCTGGTGTACCGTTTACAGCCATTGCACAATGCTCTAGCAATTGCTCACAGAAATCCATCATCCAATTGTAATCTTTGTACGACACATAGATTTCCATGGCTGTAAACTCTGGATTATGCGTTCTGTCCATTCCTTCATTTCTGAAGTTTTTAGAGAATTCATAAACACCATCAAAACCACCCACGATTAAACGTTTTAGGTATAACTCGTTTGCAATTCGCATGTATAATGGAATGTCTAAACTGTTGTGGTGTGTAATAAACGGTCGTGCCGCAGCTCCACCAGGAATCGGTTGTAATACAGGTGTTTCAACTTCAAAATAACCAGCCTCATTAAAAAACTGACGCATGGCATTAAACAATTTTGTACGTTTTACAAACACTTCTTTAACGTGTGGATTTACCGCCAAATCAGCATAACGTTGTCTGTAACGTTGTTCGGGATCTGTAAACGCATCATAAGTTTTTCCGTCTTTTTGCTTAGGAAAAGGTAATGGTTTTAAGGCTTTACTCAATAATTTAAAATCTTTAACCATAACGGTTTTTTCTCCAACTTGTGTTGTGAAGAGTGTTCCTTCAATACCAACAAAATCACCTAAATCTAGTAATTTTTTAAAGACATCATTATACTTCGATTTGTCTTCACCAGCACAAATTTCATCGCGATTAAAATACACTTGAATACGACCTTGGCTATCTTGCAATTGTGCAAAAGATGCTTTTCCTTGAATGTTAATTGCCATTAAACGACCAGCTATAGTCACCTGTTTACCTTCTTCGTAGTCAGATTTTATCTGTTTGGAAGTGTGATTAACCGGAAATAATTCCGCTGGATAAGGGTTGATCCCTAAAGCTCTAAGCTTTTCTAACTTTTGGCGTCTTACCAATTCTTGTTCTGAAAGTTGCATTCTTGTTAATTTTTAAAGACTTATTTGTTTTTAAATAAGCAGATGCAAAATTACAATTTTTACAAAAATTAAAGTGCACCTTTTTAGTTTGATTTTTAAAGCATAAAATTTTCTGTAAAAGTGCCGTTATTTTGAATGGTTTATAAGGTGTTTTGTGATGAGAACGACATCAAAAAAAGGCCAATTAATACAAATGATTAGTGAATTTTGTAACAGTTTAATGCTATTTACGTCTTATAAATACATCAAATCAATAAACATATTATGAGTATCTGGCGCGTTATCCTTTCAATCATCTGTCCACCTTTAGCTGTTTTAGATAAAGGCTGTGGCTCAATTCTAATCACCTTTTTATTATGGCTCTGCGGATGGGTACCTGGCGTTATTGCAGCTTTGGTTATATTGAATAATCCTGAGCGATAAAAGTCTTACCTTTGTAGCCTTAAATACTAAAATATTACTATGAAAAAGTGTCTTACACTACTTATGTGTGCTGTGTTAATATCGTTTACAAGTTGTCAATTTTCTGAAAACATTTACGTCAATGAGGATGGTAGTGGTACCGTGAAATTCTCAATGGATGCATCAGAAATGATGGATGTGTTAGAACAATTAGGGGAGAATGCTGCTGACGAAATGGGCAAAGCTGTAGATTCAACAATTGTTTTTAAAGACTTTTTGGTAAAGTACAAGGATAGTATATCTAAGTTATCATTAGAGGAACAGGAGAAAGTAAAAGCTATGGAGGATTATACGCTTCATATGGTTATGGATCCACATGAAAAGAAGATGTTTTTTGATATAGAAACAGATTTTGATAATGCCAATGAGTTGCGCGATATGTATAAAGCCATGAATAATTTTAATAGTTTAAAAGGAGATGAAACGGCGAGTGATAATTTACCATTAAGTCCTTTTTCTAGTATGGGGAATGAAGGCTCTACTTTAGTAAGTTACTCATATAATGGTAAGGTTTTTAAAAGAAATGTTGAGATTATTGATGTAGAAAAACACCAAAAATCTTTAGATAGTATAGATAAATCTGCTTTGATGTTGGGGTCGTCTAAGTATGTAGTTAACTACCATTTCCCTAAACCTATAAAGTCCTTTTCAAAAGAAGGTGCAATGTATAGTGAAGATAGAAAAACGGTCACTTATACAGTTGGATTTATAGCAATGCTTAAGGATCCAGAAATATTAAATTTAGAAGTTGTTTTAGAAGATTAAAAACTAATTATTTTGAATAAAACGATACAACTTCAGGATTTAGGAATTAAGGATTTTAAGGACACTTGGGATTACCAAGAAACACTCTTTAAAGCCATTTTAGATACTAAAATTAAGAATAGGAGAGAGGATGCTGGTTTAGAAACCGCTAACCATTTTCTATTTGTCGAGCATCCGCATGTCTATACTTTGGGGAAAAGTGGGGACTTAACTAACTTATTGCTTTCAGAGGAACAGCTCGCAGAAAAAGAAGCGACTTTCTACAAAATAAATAGAGGTGGAGATATTACCTATCATGGTCCAGGGCAAATTGTGGGTTATCCGATTCTGGATTTAGATAATTTCTTCACCGATGTTCATAAATACTTACGATTTTTAGAAGAGGTTATCATTCTTACTTTGGCTGAATATGGCTTAAAAACCGAACGTAGTCCTGGTGAAACAGGGGTTTGGCTAGGTGTTGGGACACCTTTTGCTCGTAAAATTTGTGCGATGGGAGTGCGAGCGAGTCGTTGGGTAACTATGCATGGTTTTGCCTTAAATGTCAATGCCGATTTAGGGTATTTCGATCATATTATTCCTTGTGGAATTAAAGGTAAAGCAGTAACAACGCTTAATAATGAACTAGGCGTCGACAACGTTGATGAAGCTGAGGTAAAGCAGAAAATTTTAAAACATTTTTCAGAATTGTTTGAAGCTGAGTTTATAAAACCAGAGCATTAGTTTCTTTGCTTATATTTTCGCTTTGTTCTGATGTAGCCATATCTTAAATCGTCATAAAATAGACTTATGATTAAGATCAATGCAGCCACTAAAAGGGCGTTTAATTCGAAATCTAATTTTGAATACAGATAACCGCCAATTAGCCCTCCAAAAAAGAAAAAGCAAATTATTGAAATTCTGAGTTTAATAGTCGCTAATATTTGGGTTCTGTTATGATGATTCGCAGGGAAACATAATTGGGAAAGCTCAATTCCTAGATCTGTAAATAAGCCTGTTAAGTGTGTTGTTCTAACGACTGCATTTGATATTTTCGTTACCAAAGAGTTTTGGAGTCCCATAGCAAAGAGTAGCGAACAAATAATGATATCAGGGTAGTGTAGGGGTGTTATGTTGCTTATAATAGCAATGATGACTAAAATAAGAACTTCAATTAAGGTAGGGAGAACAAAGACATTCAACCGTTTGTTTTCTTTAAATTTCTCGATGAGATAACTTGAAAAGAAAGCGCCAAAAAGAAAGGATAAAATGTACAATAGAAAAATAGTGCCTTTCCAAAATTCAAAGTTAGCGACATCACTAATAAAAAGCGCAAAATGACCCGTAACATTAGTGGTTAATTGATGAAATGCTAAAAACCCGGTAACATTGACAATGCCAGCAACAAAAGACAATATAGTAGCAATCCGTAGATTGTGTAATTGTGTTCTGCTTTTACCTTGATGTCGAAACATGAATTTAGATTTAGAAAATCAAATTACGTGCTATTTACGAAAAAAAATACTCATTATGCTTTATTTTGGAGGAATTGCCAGGAGTTTATATAAATAATGATCAAGTTTCATCATTAAAAAATACCTTTTAAAAGTGCATTTTCTTTTCTTCATCGTAGTGATGTTCAAAATATTCTGCTAGAAGCATCTGACGCATCAATATTGAATTTTATTTTATTGTTGCTGTCTTCTTTATAGTTAGTTTTTTTCTAAGCTTCTTCTAATTTAAAACTTGAATGTATTTTACGTTCAACAATTTTTTTAAAAAGGGAGCCAATACTTTTTAAGTTTCTTTATGTGTTTCTGAATTAAACAGGTTATAATTCTTCAAGCTTCACGGAAAGTAGATGGATTATAAAACAGGAAAAGCAGCTAAGATTATAATTCTTAACCGCTTTTCACTTTTGATAAGTTTTGTTTTAAATTTAGGTTACGGTAACTCAATACTCACTATTTCGTATGTAGTATCATCAAAATTATAGACCGACGCAACTAAATGATTATCTGATACTAAGGTAAATCCTGTTAAAACATATTTGTTGTCCATAGAAACATCGTAAGCGGCCACGGCTTTAAATGTACTTAAATCGTATTTGTGGATAGTGCGGTTGCTCCCAATATATAAATAGTTACTATCTAAGTCAAGACCATAGCGAGGACCACTATGGCCAAATTCTATTTCATTGCCCCAGATTTGGTCAATAAAATTCCATTTTCTGATGCTATTTTGAAATGCACCATAAAGGTCTGTACCGTTAGAACCTAATTGAAATACATTGCTAAATTGCACAGGCATTTCAATACTATTGGTTTCTTCTAAAGTTGAAGAGTTAAACGCATACATATGATCTAAAGGGTTTCCCCAATGATAGATCCAAAATTGATTACTTCCAACATACTCTATATTGCTGCCATAACCTAATGTGCCTGTGCTACCACTCGGAACGGGAATGTGTGACGTTGAAAAGTCATTTGGGTTAATTTTAGTAAGAACATAATCGCCATTTAAATCTTGATGTCCGTGTGTGTAAACATAGCCGTTATAATAGGCTAGATCCGCAATTTCAGGAGGGTTTTGATTTACAAAATCTGAAAGTTGTATTTTAGATACAGGATCAACCGTTGTTACCCATTCTTCTGCAGTTGGTACGCTAGATTCTTTTATAAAGATATATTTTGAGTTATCTGTATCAAAAGTTATTGTTACTTTATTGTCCTCCCATGACACCATTGCTGAACGGTCTTCGACTAAAAGCTCTGTCTCGCTTACAGCTTCATATTCTCGTTTAGTTCTTGTTCTACTTTTGTAGCTGTCTAATTCGCCTAAAAAGTTAATGTGAGTGTCATCAATATAGACTTTAGGGTGGTTGTTGTCAATACCTTCAACTACCACGTAACCTCCAGTTAGTTCTTTGGGTTGATCAATAGGTGTATCTGTTTTGTCATCGTCTTTTGAGCAAGAAAATGCAGTTGTAATTGAGATGAAAAGGATTAAAAATTTTTTCATAATATTTGGGTTTTGTAATTAATAGTAAATTTTGGGTTTATTAGTTTACAGCTTGAATTTTATAAGTTTTCAAGATGTTCACTTTCTTGTTTTTAAATTGTTTTTTCATAAAATTGATTTTAAATTAATATTATTTTCTTCCTTATTATTTTCGATGAATTAGTTGATCTTTTGTTCTTTATATAGAAGAGCATTTTACGCTTTACCTTAGCTAATTATTTTTTAAGATTCATCATTAAAAAACACTTTGTAAAAGTGCATTTTCTTTTCTTCGTCGTAGCCACGTTCTAAATATTCTGCAGAAGCATCTGGAGCATCAACATCGAGTTTTATTTGAATGTTAGTGTCTAATTTTATTTCGGTTTTAATCTTCTGTTTTTGCTTTTTTAAAGCTACTTCCGAGACGTCAAACTGATTTCTAATGAGAACTTTGTTGTCCGTTTCGTAGGTTTTTTTATAATCTTCAAACAGTTGTATTTGGTCTTCTTCCTCAAAAACCTCTTCTTTAAACGTATCGATATTTACAATTTCATTTTCTTTAAAAAAGTCAACGGTTTTAGCTAAGAAATTACTCTGTTCTTGGCCACCAAAATTGGGTTGTAATACTTCTTTAGAAAACTCTCTACAAAGTTCAATGCAATTTTTGGTGTGTTGGTTGCTATCATCGGGATATTTGATATTTAAGAAGCTTTTTATCCAATACTGCGTATCGTAAGTGTTGTTATCGACACTGAGGACAATTTTACCTTCCATGTCAGACGTATTTAAGATTAAACAACCCTTATCCACCTTCTTGGCTTGGATGCCTTTTTGGACTAATATATCGTAGTTATTATCTTCTAAATAAGTCTGAAAAAATTCGGTTTTGTTTTCAATTTTAAAAATGCCAACAGCATCGGTAAAATAGTCTTCGTATTGCACGTTTTCAAAATGGCAAATAAGTACATCTCCTGTTTTAATTTGAGCTGAATTACTTTGTTCAAATAGGTGGGCAACAATGTGTTTTGAAATGTCTACAAAATCAGCATCTTCTTTAAAAAGTTGATCACTGTAGGTGTTGATTTCGTTTAGGTTAACATCACTGTGGTGATGAAAACGGTAACTTTCTGCTACGCTAACAAATGGTTTTAAAAGATAGGGGAGCATTAAATTATAGGTCGCTTCGTCAAATTCTACTATAGCATCTGAAAAGGCATTTTTTGTGCCGTTAAATTTATTGCCTACTTTGTGAATTATACAGCTCTTAATTGATGCTTTTTGTCGTTTTATCATTATGAAATTTTTGTTGTTTGTTTGTCAAAATTTTGGGCTTTTAAGTTTATAAAACTTAGTGCCAGTTTTACGACTACAATACTACAAAAAGGAAAGATATATAAATTAGAAATCACCAATCTAAATTTGATGTTTTCAGACTTAAAACCTCCTCTATATTTTAACAAATTCTACACGTCTGTTTTTTGATTTACCTTCAGCGGTGTTATTATCGCCTACAGGTTGCGTTTCTCCTTTTCCGTCCGTTGTTAAACGCGATTCGGATATTTTGTAAATGGATACTAAAGCTTCTTTTACAGCAGCAGCTCTGGCCTTAGATAATTCTAAATTTGTAACATCACTACCATCTGCATCTGTATGCCCAATGATATTTAATTTGATGCTTTCATCTTGCATTAAAACTTGTGAAATTTGACGTACGATTCCAAGCGATTGTGGTTGAATGTTAGCCGAGCCAGAATCGAATAAAATACCGTTAGTAGAGATTTTTCCTTTTGAGATTAACTGACGTCTTAAATCTTCACCTCCTTTTAATATTTTTAGGTTTTTAATCATTAAGTGTTCGTCTTCATTTAGGCTATTTAAATTAAATTTTAAATAATTAAGCACGTCTAATTTTTCAATAAACCTTGGAATGTCCACGTGTTTAACTTCGTTAATCCAAAGACGGTAACGATGTTTGGTCACAGAAATAGCGATATGAGGTTGGTTGTTTAATTCCTGACTAATATTTACAGGTGTCCTTGTGTCTATTTTACCTTTTTTACCCTCGAAATAGGAATGAACTCTCATGCTATATTCACGGTTTTGGACAAGTGGCAATGAGACTGATACGTAAGATTTACCATTTTTAAATAAATCGGTGTCACTAAGAATAATAGTGAATTTTGCTGAGGACGCCGTTTTAGATGAAAGGCCTGCAGTTAAAAGATCAAATTCAATAGTATAATCTTCAGGGAGGTTATTTATATTAGGCATCACAAAAAGGCCTTGGCCAGATTTAAGCTCGTACCAATGTCCTTCTACGTTATTGAGTTTAACAACGGCACCAGAACCATTAGTGTTCCACTTACTAGGTAAATCTCCTATGAAATCTTGAGAGAAATCGTCGAAGAAAAGCAGTTCGTCTCCAGGGACAAAATCAAATTTACTATAGATTTCTAAACCATTAGAAACATTTGAAGCGGCGTCTTCTGTTTTACTCCCTTCGTCATCCGAATTGCTACTATTACCAGAGTTACTATTGGTGTCCTTATCAGAATTACTGCTGAGCTCTGAATCTTCTTTGTCTTCTTTATTTTTGTTTTCCCGATGACCTACCAGTAATTCTTTGGAAGTTTCAATACTGTATCTTAAAGCGTTTTTGGCTTTATTAATTTGTAAGGTTGCCTTGGCTTGTTTAAAAACGCTTGCGCCATCTATATCTTTTAAAATCGCTGGCGCGCTATCACTTATGGTTGTGCCATCTTCTATTGCTTCTTCTAAGACATCAATATCTTCATCATCTAATGAAGTGCCTGATGCCGCGTAGCCATCATACTTGTAGACTTTATCGTATATATTAAAAGATTTTTGTACAAAATTATCGACACTCGAAATGCGAACTTTACTCTTAGGGCGTTTTAGTTTTTTGGTTTGTGCTTCTAAGTTAGAGGTTGTAAGTGTAACGAGCAGAATAGCGGTTGCTAACTGTTTTAAACATTTTAAAATGGGTAACTTCTTCATTGTTATTGTTTAATAGAAAATGCTGTGAAATTTAAGAGTAGCATTAAGAATTAACAAGAACAAATGTGTCGTTGGTAGAATATCTAGTATAGTTTGTAAACCACGATAGTTTTATCGTCACTTTGGGTAATGAGTTCGAGGCTGTTTTCGTTGTCTAATTTTTCTAGTTCAGCAGAGGCTGTACCAAAAACAGGGAAGTTAGGAATGGGTTTGGCTTGACTGTCAAAAAGGTAAACTTTTTTAGATTGCAAATCAGTCGTAGAGACGTATATTTTATCATTTAAATAAAATATTCTTGGTGCTGTGTATTCACCAAAATCTAAATCTAAAGTCCTAGATTTTATTCCTAATCGGTTTTCTCTTAAAGAAACTAAGGTTTTGCTTGTGGTTTCAATGTTGTGATTGTCTGTAAGATTCAGGTTTTTAGTACTTAGTTTTCCCTTGGTATCTACCTGAACCAGTTGACCTAGTGTATTAGTGGTTGTAAATTTATTTTGGTATAAGTAAATGTCGTTTTCAGAAAAACGAATCTTGTCTTTTACATCGATTCTAATAGCACCTTGGCGGTTTAAAATTTTAAGCGTTTCTCCAGCTCCAAAAGAGATATAGTCTTTATTACCAATTCTAAAATGTTTAGGTTGAGATATAATTTCAGAATTATTTGATTTATAATCAAAACCACTTACAGACTGGCCTTTAGCGTTGTACATTAAGAGATGTTTACCTTGTGTAACCAATAGTCTATAATCTTTTCGTTTATCGTAATCAAAAACCGAAAGTGGTTGCGTAATATCATCGTTAAATTTTAAAGGGAACGGAGATACATTATTGCCATTTCTATCTAAAACATATAAACGATTGGGTGTTGCAAAGGCTAATTGTAATCGGCCATTTTTATACATGTCTATCTGTTCTACTTGACCTAATATTTTTCCTTGTAGCTGTTTTTTCCAGAGGATGTTTCCTGTGCTTGAAATAAGATAGAGTGTGTTGTTAACATCTTGAACAATAATATCATGCGCATTAGAAACATGGTTTTTAACTGCTTGAGGAGCGGTTAAAATAGAAGCGTCAATTTTTGTTGTAAAAGCTTCGGACACAGAATTGGAAGCAGCTCTTTTTTTGAATTTTTGAATAATCCCATTAACGTGTGTGTAGTTGTCTTCACGTATAAACTGAACAGCATTAGCGTTGTAGCCTGTCATTGTTTCGCCTAAAACCGTTGATAATGCTTCAGAATTCTTAAAAATAAATAAAGACGCTTCATCACTCAAATTCTCACTTATATTCTGAAATGCATCAGAATTAGCAAGCGTATTGTTATTTAAAGCATCCGTTAGCATGGATTTTAATGTTTCTAAAGTGCTTGAAAACACAATAAAATTCTCGAAAACGGAAAAATACTTAGCATTTTTAAAACTAATAAATGGCTGAAGGTTAGATTCAAAAAAGTCTGGATTCCCAAATTTATAGATATTAATATCTCTAAACGATTCTGACATAGACTTATTTTCTATAGACTCAACAATTAAGTTTGGGTCTAATGAGTGAAGCACTAACATTGAGTCAACTATGGCAATTTCATCTGTAAAGTTTAGAAAAGTTTCTGGGACTTCTGAAATACTATCTTTTATATGGTTATTTTTATTAAAAAGAGAAAAGCTATCATAGCTAATGCTCAATAAAGATGCTGTGTTATAAGGAGCAATAGAAGGTGAATTTGTTTTTTGCGGAATGGTGTTTTTAAAGCGGTCTAAATCGTTAGCGCTAGAATCTTTGGACGTTAAAATACCATTGTAATTCAATCCATTTTCCGTATAATCGAAATCTAGAACGGTATAGTAAGAGTTGTCTGTATTTATAGCATCGGAAAACAACAATTTAGAGTAGGTATTGGCTTCAGATTTAAACAAAATAGAAGCAACCGATTTTTTATCAGTAGTTTCAATTAAGTTGCTAAGATCGGTGTTTTCATTGCTGGGATTTAGAGTTTTTAAAAGTTCAAGATCATTGGAGCCAGCAAAAGTATTGCCAATAATTTTATGATAGATGGTATTGTTGTCTATTTGGGTTTCTTCAATTTGTAAATCACCTAACGTTTTCGACATTATATTCTTAACGGAATCAAGTACAAATAAGGTGCTGTCGTTTTCAGTGAGAATGAGGTAGTTAGAATCTTTAAATGATGTGTAAACCTGTTTTGTTGTATTGAGTTGGTTGAGAAAAAATGCGGCATTTTTTAACTCCTTATTATATAGTGATGAGATAACATCGTTATGTTCAACACTATTAATAAAGTCGTTTAGTTCATTTATCTGAATAATAGTAGACGATTCAGCCGGAATAAATTTATACGGTTGTTTGGTTTTATTGTAGTCTTTTTGGCAGGCCAATATTAAGGTAAATACTATGAATAAAAAACCAAGTCGCTTCATTAAGTTGAATTTAGTTTACAAATATAAAAAGTTATATATCCAATTGGTATTGCTCGGGCAATAATCTAAATGATTTTCTGTGATATTTGGTAATACCGTATTTTTTTATAGCAGCTCTGTGTTCTTTTGTTGGGTAGCCTTTATTTTGTTTCCAATTGTACATTGGGAATTCTTCGTGTATTTTTTCCATATAACTATCTCTATAGGTTTTTGCCAATACTGAAGCTGCTGCAATACTGAGATATTTACTGTCTCCTTTAATTATTGTGGTATGTGGAATATTTTTAAAAGGTTTAAATTTATTGCCGTCTACAATAATATACTCAGGAGTTGATTTTAATTCCGAAATAGCGCCATGCATCGCTTTTATGGAGGCGTTTAAAATATTTATAGTATCGATTTCAGATTCATATATATGTTGAACAGCAAAAGAAACACTTGTGTCTTCTATAATGGGTTTTAATTTTGTTCTCTTTTTTTCGGAAAGTTGTTTGGAATCATTTAATAGTGTGTTTTTAAAAGAAGTTGGTAGAATAACTGCAGCAGCTGTTACAGGGCCAGCTAAACAACCTCGACCTGCTTCATCTGTACCACATTCTAACGTAAAGGTTGAATATTGATTTTTTAGAGTCAAAATGTTAATTTTTGAACAAAGTTAAAATTTTAACGCAACCCATTTACACTTATTGCATCTAAGTAGTGAGTTTAAGGCTAAAAACAAAGGAAAAAATGTTTTACCTGCAATGTTATTAATATAGTAACGTTCTTAACATTTTTTTAGCAAAAACACTTGGTTATTTAATATAAAATTAAGATGTTTGCAACTAGACTAACTCAAATAATTGTTTTATGAAATTAAAATTAACATGGTTATTAACGCTTTTTATGGCGTTCGTGATGCAGTTTTCTTTTGCACAAGAGAAAACTGTCACAGGTACAGTTACAACAGCAATGGATGGTTTACCCCTTCCTGGAGCGAATGTGATTGTAAAGGGGACCTCTAAGGGTCAACAAACAGATTTTGATGGTAAATTTACCATTCAAGTCAATCAAGGAGATGTATTAGTGGTTTCTTATGTGGGAATGGCGGCATCTGAAGTTAAAATTGGAGCAGCAAACACTTATGATGTTGCTTTGAAAGAATCTAGTGGGCTAGATGAAGTTATTGTTGTAGGTTATAGTAATGTCTCTAAGGCAACATCTAAGGCTGCAACGGTTAGGGTGTCTGCGAAAACTATTGAGAATAGACCAAACGCAAGTTTCGTGCAGACGCTGTCTGGGCAAGTTGCTGGTTTAAATATTACTACAAGTTCAGGTCAGCCTGGTGGGAACTCATTGGTGAATTTACGTGGTGTTTCTTCTATTAATGGTAATACTGAGCCGCTATTTATTATAGATGGTGCGCCTGTAGATGAAGATAACTTTAGATCACTTAACCCTCAAGATATCGAATCAATTGATGTTTTAAAAGATGCTGGAGCAACGGCTATTTACGGAAATAGAGGTGCTAACGGTGTTATTGTAATTAAAACGAGACAAGGTTCTTTTGATCAAGGCTTAAAAATTGCTTACAATGGATTCGTTTCTTTTAGTACGTTACAAGATAATGACTACAACAGAATGGATTCTCAACAATTGTTGACGTATGAAAGAGATAGAGGTCTTGGTGCTGGTGGTGGTGTTTCTAACACATTATTTGCTTCTGGCGCAGGTAGACCAGCGCTTACAGATGCTGAAATTGAAGCAGCTCCGAATTTTGATTGGCTCGATTTTTTCTTTAGAACAGCGGTTACGCAGAGTCATACAATGTCAATGTCAAGTGGTAGTGAAAACGCATCGCAGTTTACATCATTTGGTTTTCAGGATACTCAAGGGGTGTTAGAAGATAGTGATTTAAAACGTTTTAATATTCGTTCAAATATCAATGGTAAATCAAATAATGATAGGTTTAAATATGGAGTAAATCTTACTGTCAACTATTCTAAGTCTAATGAGCCAAATGAAATTGGTGGTACTGGGGTTAACAGAAACTATGTTTTAGGTGCGTTTCAATCTGTACCTTATATCACACCAGGTGATTATACCAACGGAGAGGATTTAGTTAATTTTGGAACTCCGTTCGCTCACACACCATTATTTTTATTAGATCGTTTAGAAACATATACTAGATTTGAAGAAGAGGTTAAAGCTGTTGGTAGTTTAAATTTAAGTTATTCTTTAACAGATTGGTTAACTGCTAGAGCTGTGATGTCTGGAGATTATCAAAGTGAGTTTTTAACTCGTGCAGAGGGACCAACATCATTTAACGCATTCTTGTTTGGTGGTGCTGAAAATCCTACTTCTGGTTTTCAAACGCAACAATCAACAAGACAATTTTCTTATAACCAAGTGACGTCTTTAAATGCTTCTAAGGTTTATGGTAAGCATACTGTAGATTTGGGACTGTTTACGGAATATTTTAAAGCACATTTTAGAGGCTTTGGGTATGCTCAAGATGGTTTAGATCCTGCTACATTTCATCCAGGAGATGGTAGTGCATTTATAGCGCCAGCTGGTGGTTTATTTGCTGATTTAGCAAATGCTAATAGATTAGATGCAGGTTTGTTTTCTTATTTCGGTGCTTTAGATTATGATTACGATGAGCGCTATGGTTTTGGTGCAACAGTACGTCGTGATGCATCTTATCGTTTTGCTGAGTCTAATAGATGGGGAACGTTTTGGTCTGTGTCAGGTCGTTGGAATATCTCTAACGAAAGCTTCATGGATGGTTCTGTTATTAATAACTTAAAGTTAAGAGGGTCTTACGGTACTGCAGGTAACCAAGATATTGTTGGTTTAGGCTATTTTGGAGGACCAGACTTAACTTTAGATTTATTTACTACAACTGGAGGTTATGGAAATCAAAACTCAATCGCGTTAGCTCAGTTAGGTAACCGCTCATTAAAATGGGAAACTGTAACTTCACTTAACGTGGGTGTTGATTTTGGAGTATGGCAAAATAGATTAAGAGGTGCTATCGATGTTTATGAGAGAGTTACTTCAGATCTTTTCCAAAGTACACCATTATCGGCTGTAACAGGTTTGACTTCTCAAGATGCAAATGTAGGGGAGTTAGTGAACAGAGGATTTGACTTTCAAGTTAATTACGGTGTAGTTCAAAATATAGATGGTTTTAACTTAAATGTAGGTCTAGTTGGAAACTACAATACAACAGAGCTTAGAGATTTGCCTAACGAAAATGGTGAAATTATTGGCTTAGGCCAGAACGGTGGAATTCTTAATGAATATTATACGTTGAGATATGTTGGTGTAAACCCTGCTAATGGTAATTTGTTATATTTAACAGCAGAGGGAGATGTTACAGAAAACCCGGATGCAGATACGGATCGTGTTTGGATAGATAAAAATTTAACTCCAGATTGGAATGGTGGCTTTACTCTAGATATGGATTACAAAGGCTTTTACTTAACAACGCAATGGAATTATGTGATTGGTGTAGATCGTTTTGATAATGATTATGCAGGTTTAGTTGATCCAACGGCTGCAGGTCAATTCAATGCTTCAACAGATTTATTGAGAGCGTGGTCACAACCAGGTGATATAACAGATATCCCAAGTTATAATGCTGCAAACTTAAATTCGTTTCCAGGTTCTGACCGTTTCCTAAGAAGTGCAGATTTCTTAAGATTGCGTTTTGCTAGTTTTGGATATAATTTTCCTACTAAATTCTTAGAAGGAACAGGTTTCTCTAATGCTAGTATCTTTGTGAATGGTGAAAATTTAGTGACCTTTACAGAATGGAGAGGGTTTGATCCAGAAACTAGAACTAACGTTTCTAGACAATATCCAACACCTAGAACTTTTTCTGTAGGATTTGAATTAGGATTTTAAAAAAAAAAAAACACACAATATGAAAAAATTTAATAAATTACTAATTGTAGGAGTCATACTAACCCTAATGGGTTGTAATGACGCAATTGACATAAGACAAGTAGGGCGTTTAGATGCAGCAAATGCGTTTAAATCGGTCGACGACTTGCAAAACGGCTTGTTAGCTGTATATGATGAAGTGGACTTAACCCCAGAGATTGCGCTATCTGCAAATTTCACAGATGAAATAGCAATAGGTTTTGATTCTGGTGGTCAGGGATTTGCATTGTATGATTTTGTTATGAATGCTGCTAGTGCCGCACCATTTGATTTTTGGACGCGAAACTTTAGAGTTAATAACAGAGCTACTATTTTAATTGAAGCGGCTCAAAACATCACTCCTAGTGATGCTGCAGAGCAAGCAATGTATGATGATATATTGGCTCAAGCTCATTTTATTAGAGCTTATGCTAATTTTGAGATGTTAGTTTATTTTAGTCCAGATGCTAGAGATGACTCTACTTTGGCAGTTCCTGTAATTGACTTTATACCTGGTTTAGACATACAGCCTAGAAGAAATACTACAGGAGAAGTTTGGGACTATATTAATTCTGATATTGATATAGCAACTTCACGAATAGAGACACAATCTGATCCTTTATTTGTTTCTTTAGATGCAATTAATGCATTGAAGGCTCGTATGGCAATGACAAGAGGTGATTATCCTTTAGCTGAGACCCTATCTTCTCAATTATTAAATAGCTATGGGTTAGCAAATAGAACTCAGTACGCTAATATGTTTTTAGATAATGATAACACAGAAGTTATTTTTAAATTAGAAAGAACGGTTAACGATTCCTATGATGGTCAAACTAATTCAGGTTCAGTTAATACTGGAGGCGGATGGGCCGGTTCTGTTTTTGCTTTTGTAAATGCTACTTTAGCTGGTTCTCCATACTTTGAAATGGATAGAAGTGTATTTGATGCATTAGATCCTAATGATATCCGTTATGATGTTATGGTGGCGCCAAGCTCAATTATCAGTCCTGACTATCCTAATGATCCTAGTCCTATAACTAATGATGTTTTGGTAATTCAAAAGTATCAAGGTTCTGAGGGGAAACCATTAATGAATGACTTAAAAGTGTTTAGATCATCTGAAATGTTATTAATTTTAGCGGAAGCTAAAGCGGCACAAAATGATTTAGATGGTGCTGAGCAATTAATTAAGCAATTAAGAGATGCACGTTTTGGAACTGCTCAAGCGCTTCCTTCGTATGGAACTCAACAAGAGGCATTTGGAGCTATTTTGGATGAACGTAAAATTGAATTAGCCTTTGAAGGCCATAGATTTAAGGATTTAAAACGTTTAGGCGTAGCTGGTAATAGAGGTGTTGATAGAGATCCTATTGCTTGTGGTATTCAAAGTGGTGCTTGTACGTTACCTGCAAGTGACTTTAGGTTTACATTACCTATTCCTATTGTTGAAATAAATGCAAACCCTGGCATTGCTGCACAGCAAAATCCGGGTTATACTAACTAAAAATAATAATAATTATGAAAAATATATTTAAGTTTATATTAGCAATTGCTGTGATGGCCTCGTTCTCCAGTTGTGAGGAAGATTTAATAGTTTATTCTAACTCAACATTTGTTCAGTTAAGTAATTCTAGTGCGACTTCTTTAGTTGAAAATAGCGGTCAAACGATTGAAGTTGTAGCGATTTTGGGTGATGCTCAAAGTACTGATACCCAAGTTGCAATTGACGTGGTTGGTGATGCTGCAAGATATACTATTTCTTCGACGAGTGCTACAATACCAGCGGGAGAAACATCTGCTACGTTTAGTTTCTCTGCTATAGATGATGATGAAATTAATGGCGATGCAGATGTTGTGATATCTTTATCTTCATCTAGTAGTGTACCTATTGGTGTTGCTGGCGAAGGTAACTTTTCAGTTTCTAAAACAATTAGTATAATTGATGATAATGTTCCTTGTAATAATTATAGTTTAACCGTATTTACAGATGCATTTCCTAGTGAAACAACATGGGAAATAAGAGATGCTGATGATAACATTGTTTATACTGGTGGTCAAGATTACGGTCCTGATGCTTCTGTTGAAAGTAGATTAAAGGAATACAATCACGATGTACCTTTAGAAGATGGATGTTATACGTTTATTATGTATGATGTATTTGGTGATGGTATGGCAGATGGTGTAGTTGAAGGATCTTGGAGCTTATCATGTGGAGCTCTAACAGTATCATCGGGAGTTGGAAACTTTGGTTTTTCTGATTCTACAGACTTCTGTGTAAACCAATAAATATTTAATTATACACTTAAACACTTAAGTGTATAATTATAAGAAATAATAGAGCCTGTAATTCTTTACAGGCTCTATTTTATTTTCTACCTTTTTGTAATATATTATAAATGATTTTTAGATAATAGGCGTCATAATTTTATAGTCACCCTTTTTTTTAATTATCCACTAACAATCATTCTCCTCTATAAAGCGAAGCATTACTTAGGATTACTTATATTAGTTTTTGGTGTACTGATATCAAAACTGTTTATGGTATTGAGAAACTAGTAATGTATACTTTTATCATTAAAGTATTAGTTTTACGTTTTAATAGGATCTTTTATAAAATTTTACAGAAAATACTACATTACTAAATATTTCAATAAACTACGAATCGTAATTATCATAAATAGTGTTGATTAAAACTAAGATCATATAATAGTTTGGAATTAGTTTACGTCTGTCACTATTGGCCATACGTATAGTCCACATTTTAAAAGCTCCAAAAAATATTTGCCAATAAAAATCTCATAAATTGGTATGGAATGCTCACTATTAGCTTATTAAGCTAGATTTTTGTGAAATTTAGAACGATTAAGTTTCCTAATCGATTAATATTATAATTCGCGCCTTACTGATATTTAGGCAAAATTAAAAATAAGAATTGCTACAATTATTCTTAAATTGTCTCATGTAATTATGTGATAATTATGTTATGTATATTACATTATTTTAATGTATTTTTATCAAAAATTAATTACTTATGAAAAATTTTACAATTTTATTCATTTCCTTTTTATCTCTGTTGACTAGTTTAGTTTTTTCACAAGAGATGAGTAAGGAACATTACAATAGTTTATCTAATTCTAACAAGGAGTTGTATAGCACGCTAAAGCTTGAACAAAATCAAAGAGAAAGTAGAGTAAAAGCTTACCTTTTTAGTCATAATATTAAACGAAGCTATACGGATGAAGATGGATCGTTTTTTTACATGAAAGATGTTATCAATGGTTCTCCTATTTATGTAACAACAGATAATGTTTCTGCGGCATTAGCTACTAAAACGAATCAACTACAAGTTGGGGGTGCTTTAGGTTTAGATCTTGATGGTACTGGGATTATTGTTGGGATATGGGATGAAGGACCAGCTCAAAGTACACATCCAGAATTTGCTGGAAACAACGGAGTTTCTCGTGTTACGGTTTTAGATTCTGGAAACCTTACAGAATCAGGACCATTTAATTCGCATGGTACTCATGTCTCTGGCACAATTGGTGCTACTGGTGTGGACGCGGCTGCGAAAGGTATGGCGACAAATGTTACTATTAGAAATTATAACTTTTCAGATGATTCATCTGAAATGTTGGCAGCAGTTACAAACACAACCAGTCCTATTTTTTTATCTAACCATTCTTACGGTGTACCAGTTGCGTCTTATGTAAATTCTAATCAAGAATGGGTTATGGGTGCTTATACTTCAGATTCGAGAACAATTGATCAGTTAATATATAATAATCCTCAATATTTATCAGTGCATTCTGCGGGTAATAATGGACAGACAAGCTTTAATGGTCAACGTGTACCTGGTTACGATAAACTAACAGGAGATAAGGTAGGCAAGAATAATTTAGTAATTGCTAATGCCAATCCTACGGTAAACGGCGGAAATTTAAGTCTTACCATCAATTCTAGTAGTAGTCAAGGTCCAGCTGATGATTTAAGAGTAAAGCCAGATATTGCTGCTGATGGGACAAACCTATATTCGCCAGTTCCTGGCAATGGATACGGTTTCTCTACAGGTACTTCCATGTCAGCTCCTAATACTACGGGAACTTTGGTACTTTTACAACAGTATTATAGTCAATTATACGGAGGTAATTATATGGATGCGTCTACATTGAAAGGATTAGTTTGCCACACGGCTGTAGATGATCCAGCGCAAGAGGGACCAGACCCTAAATTTGGTTGGGGCTTTTTAGACGCTAAGGCTTCAGCAGAAATAATTGAAGGTTCAACAATAGGTACGGCTGTTTTAAAAGAATTAACGCTCAATAATAATACAACCTATACTTATACTTTTATGGCTGAAGCGGGAAGTAAATTGGCTGCAACAATTTGTTGGACAGATATACCAGGAACTATTTCTTCTGGTACTCTAAATGATCCAACACCTTCATTAGTAAATGATTTGGATTTACGAATTACTAAAGATGGCACTACGTTTTTACCTTGGAAAATAGCCTTATCACCTATTGGAGGTATTACGAACACCAAAGGTGATAATAACGTCGACAATGTTGAGCGTATAGATATAGATGCCCCTGAAACAGGTGAGTACACGTTGACAGTAACACACAAAGGTGCTTTGCAGAGTAGTCCAAATGGCCAAAATTTTTCTTTAATAATATCAGGAAACAATTTGGTGCTTAGTACTAAAGATAATGCTTTGTCTAATAGTTTAGTGGTCTATCCAAATCCGAATAAAGGTGAATTTACAATTAGCTTTGATTCTAGCTTAAACAATAGTAGCGATGTAAAAGTTGATATTTATGACGTTAGTGGGCGTTTAGTTTATAAAAACACATTCGTTAATGATTCCGTTAGGTTTAATAGAACTATAAGTTTAAGTAGTGTGGCATCGGGAGTTTACTATGCTAATATTTCTCAAGGAACCAATAGTACAACTCACAAAATTATTATTGATTAAAGAATTCTAAATAATTATATAATACAAAAGACCAACAATAAACACTGTTGGTCTTTTTTATGTTAAGTAAATTGTAATTTTATATTCTTATACAATAATTAATGGTTTACTTTGTTTCAAAATTATATATTTCTAAATGCAGAACAAATATTTTTACATACTTGTATTTTGTTTTTTTACAGTAAGCCTAGTCGCTCAGACTAAACTATCTAAAGTAAATAAAGTAAATCCAAATAATAGATCAGATACGACTTCTTTAACTAATAGGTCAAAGGGGTTTAAGGAATTAGCTACAATAGATATGTATCTACAGTTTAACAATGCATTAGACACTATCTCTGTTGATACAACATTAACCATAAAAAAGGACTATAAGCTAAACTATCTTCAGAAGGACAATTTTAATTTAATGCCTTTTGCCAATATTGGGCAAACCTATAATACACTCAGTTTTAATTCTTGGGATGAAAATACATCGCCTTTGTTTGGTGCGAGAGCACGTCATTTTAATTATTTAGAGCATAAGGATATTATGTCTTATGAAGTTCCTACTCCATGGACGCGATTAACCTATAAGACAGCATTTGAGCAAGGGCAGCTTTTAGATGCTTTCTTTACAGTAAACCTGTCAAAACAATTTAACTTTTCAATTGCCTATAAAGGATTAAGATCTTTAGGGAATTACCAAAACGCATTAACGAGTTCTGGGAATTTTCGGTTTGTTACAAATTATAAAACAAAGAACGAAAAATACCAAGCCAAAGGCTATGTTGTAATGCAAGACTTGCTTAATCAAGAAAACGGTGGATTAAAGGAAGAGGATTTAGATAATTTCACATCGGGTAATGAAGAGTTTTTAGACCGCTCTGTATTTGATCCTGTATTTGAGAACGCAGAAAACATATTAAAAGGGAAACGTTTTTTTCTTGAACATTCCTATGGAATACTTCATGACACAGATTCTTTGTCTAATAATACTATTAGGTTGGTTAATAAAATCTCTTTGGAGGATAAGTATTATCAGTATAAACAAACAGCATCTGCAACTGACGTTTTTGGCGATGCCTTTACAAATAGTATTAGAGATAAAGTAAAGTTAGAGAACTTCAAAACATCTCTTGGGTTAAATTATATTAATAATGTAATTGGAGATATTTCGTTTGCAGTAAATTATACAGATGTTAATTATGGTTATAACAGTATTGTCTTATTTCCGGAAACGACTATTACAAATAGAATAAAGTCCAACTTCTTTGGGGTAGAAGGAGCGTATTCTAAAACTTATAAAGGTTTTAATATTACAGGTAAGGGAGGGCTAAACCTGTCCGATACATTTGTTGGTAGTTATTTAGATGCAACATTAAACTGGCAGTTTAATGAAGATATTGCATTTTCTGGTGGAATTGCATTAAATTCTAGACTTGCAAATTATAACCACTTATTATATCAAAGCGATTACATAAATTACAACTGGTATAACTTAGATCGTTTTCAAAATGTAAATACACAACAATTAAAACTGAATATGAAATCTCAAAAATGGTTTAATGCCGTTCTTGATTTATCTAATATCGATAATTACACCTATTTTAATTTAGAAGAAACTATAGATGGAGTTAAGAAGATTGAGCCTAAGCAATACAATAAACCACTTCAATATTTAAGAATAAAACTGCAGAAGGAATTCAGGGTTGGCAATTTTGCACTAGATAACACATTAATGTATCAAAATGTTGTGAGTGATGAAGAGGTTCTTAATGTACCTGCATTCATATCACGAAACACACTTTATTATTCCAATCAGTTGTTTAAAAAATCAATGACGCTACAGACAGGTGTAACTTTTAATTACTTCTCCGAGTATAATATGAATGGTTATGATCCGTTACTCGCTGAATTCTATACGCAGAACGAAACCAAACTAGGTGGTTTTCCTAGATTGGATTTCTTTATTAATGCTAAGGTTAGACAAACACGTATCTTTTTTAAAGCAGAACACTTCAATTCTTCGTTTACAGGATACGATTATTTTTCAGCTCCTAATAATCCATACAGGGACTTTACGATTAGGTTCGGTTTAGTATGGGATTTCTTTTTATAGAAGGATTAAACTAAATCATCTTTAACTGTATAAAGCGAATGTTAACTAGTGTGTTATTTTAATTGAAGATTAATTGCATATTAAGTGGCTTCTGTAGTATCATATAGTTTCAAATAATATTACAGGTATAGATAAGTGGAGTGCTTATAAAGTAAGCACGTTGATATGTTAGTGGTTTACCTGGCCACTAGGAAGAGCTAAATAGGTTACGTATTCCGTATTGTATATTACCAACTGATCAAATTTAAAAAAACTTTGCTGTGTAAAAGGATGGTTTCAAGGGGCTTAAAAAAAAAGATTAAAATAAAAAGCAAAAAGGTGTTGTGGGAATGAAAAAGGGTTCTATATTTGCACCCCGAAACAAAGACATCATGTCGCGTTTC
>NZ_JADOET010000075.1 GCF_015645385.1 Winogradskyella marina | reverse complement strand
TCTAAAACATGATTTAAAAATAATTCCATATCTAAATAAGACGGATATGGGTTTCCTATTAAATTCCAATCTGGGTAAGTCGCTCCAGTATTTCTTATATCTACTGTAACTTCTGTGTTTGGGACATCTCCTGTAAAGGTTAAATTAGTTCCTGCAACCGTACCTGCTCTATAACCTGTACCACTTTCTAAAGTTGTTATATCAGCATCGGTATACAATAGATAACTATCTGCTGTTTTATCAAAAGGTCCAAATAAATAGGTTCTTGGATTATTGTTTCCGTCATTTAAAATATCTGCGGCATTATTATCTG
>NZ_JADOET010000074.1 GCF_015645385.1 Winogradskyella marina | reverse complement strand
GCATCTAAAAAGTCTTGTTCTGATCCTGAATTACCAGCGGCTAACCATTCTTCGTATGCTGAATCACCATTTTGTCCTCCTGCAACAATACCTGTGTCAACTCCTCCAATTACCCAATGATTATTCGTTCCTATTTCTGGAGTTAATCCATCTGTTCCGTCTACTCCATCTGCACCGTCAGACACAACAACATCGGTTGTGCCATCACTTACGGTCACAGTACCATTACCATTATCCGTTACCGTTACTGAGGTGCCGTCTGCTCCATCTTGTCCGGCTGGACCTACTAATGCATCTAAAAAGTCTTGTTCTGA
>NZ_JADOET010000073.1 GCF_015645385.1 Winogradskyella marina | reverse complement strand
GGGTATGCATCAGGAAATAATGAGCTTGCAAAAGAATGGCTTCAGGAGACTTTTATAAAGGTTTGGAAGCATAGAAACTCATTTAAAGAAAAGTCGTCTATAGACACTTGGATTTATAGAATTGCAGTAAATGTTTGTTTAGGGGATTTACGTAAACCAAGAAAAAACATCACTATTAATGAAGACTTATTGTCAAATAGTAACTATGATGATAACATTGACAATAATGAAGGTAATATCAAAAAAATGTATCACTGTATAGACCAACTAAACGAGCAAAATAAAGCATTGATATTATTAGAACTAGAAAACAT
>NZ_JADOET010000072.1 GCF_015645385.1 Winogradskyella marina | reverse complement strand
GGGTATGCATCAGGAAATAATGAGCTTGCAAAAGAATGGCTTCAGGAGACTTTTATAAAGGTTTGGAAGCATAGAAACTCATTTAAAGAAAAGTCATCTATAGACACTTGGATTTATAGAATTGCAGTAAATGTTTGTTTAGGGGATTTACGTAAACCAAGAAAAAACATCGCTATTAATGAAGACTTATTATCAAATAGTAGCTATGATGATAACATCGACAATAATGAAGGTAATATCAAAAAAATGTATCACTGTATAGACCAACTAAACGAGCAAAATAAAGCATTGATATTATTAGAACTAGAAAACAT
>NZ_JADOET010000071.1 GCF_015645385.1 Winogradskyella marina | reverse complement strand
GACAATAATGAAGGTAATATCAAAAAAATGTATCACTGTATAGACCAACTAAACGAGCAAAATAAAGCATTGATATTATTAGAACTAGAAAACATACCACAAGCTACTATTGCAGACACCGTTGGTTTAGCACACGGAACTTTAAGAACACGATTGAGTCGTATTCGAAAATCACTTTTAAAATGTATCACAAATGGAAAATGATAACTTAAATAAATTATGGGATATTCAAGCTAATGAAATATCAAACTTTAATCCCAAAGATATAATCATAAAAGCAAAGAAGCAACGTAACAGTCAATATATCAGTATTAC
>NZ_JADOET010000070.1 GCF_015645385.1 Winogradskyella marina | reverse complement strand
AACTTAAGAAATGGGGGATTAGCTCAGCTGGCTAGAGCGCCTGCCTTGCACGCAGGAGGTCATCGGTTCGACTCCGATATTCTCCACTGAAGTTCCCGAGTAATCGGGAAACTGAAAGTTCATTGACATATTGAAAAAGATACATGAAATAATATATAAAGAGATCGTTCTCTTTTATATATAGTAATACTGATTAATTAAGGTTTACGAGCTTTTAATTAATCAAAAAGTTTAATTTTTATCTTCGGATAAGGATTAAATAGTAACTCATTAAAAAGACAAAAGTACAATAAGCTAAATAAGAGCGTATGGGGAATGCCT
>NZ_JADOET010000069.1 GCF_015645385.1 Winogradskyella marina | reverse complement strand
AACTTAAGAAATGGGGGATTAGCTCAGCTGGCTAGAGCGCCTGCCTTGCACGCAGGAGGTCATCGGTTCGACTCCGATATTCTCCACTGAAGTTCTCGAGTAATCGGGAAACTGAAAGTTCATTGACATATTGAAAAAGATACATGAAATAATATATAAAGAGATCGTTCTCTTTTATATATAGTAATAATGATTAATTAAGGTTTACGAGCTTTTAATTAATCATAAAGTTTAATTTTTATCTTCGGATAAGGATTAAATAGTAACTCATTAAAAAGACAAAAGTACAATAAGCTAAATAAGAGCGTATGGGGAATGCCT
>NZ_JADOET010000068.1 GCF_015645385.1 Winogradskyella marina | reverse complement strand
TCAGAACAAGACTTTTTAGATGCATTAGTAGGTCCAGCCGGACAAGATGGAGCAGACGGCACCTCAGTAACGGTAACGGATAATGGTAATGGTACCGTAACTGTAAGTGATGGTACAAACGATGTAGTAGTTTCTAACGGAACAGATGGTGAAGATGGAGTAGACGGCACCTCAGTAACGGTAACCGATAATGGTAATGGTACTATAACTGTAAGTGATGGCACAGCCGATGTTGTTGTATCAGACGGAACAGATGGATTAACTCCAGAAATAGGAACGAATAATCATTGGATAATCGGAGGAGTTGACACAGGTATTGTT
>NZ_JADOET010000067.1 GCF_015645385.1 Winogradskyella marina | reverse complement strand
GAAGTCTAAAGCTTCTGCGTATATATTAACCTTATTCCTCTCTTTTGTCTTTTCTGTTTATAACTCTAAATTAATGAATTGTAAACTTAAGCCGTGTATAATTAATTGCCTTTTTGAGCTTACTTGCTAAAATTCCTGCGGAATTCCCTCTGGTTCGTGAAAGTTTGCTAAATTAGCTACCGAACCACGCAACTAAACATTCACAAAACCGTTGTGCAACATTTTGACCAACCATTATCAAAGAATAAATTGACCTTATTTTATACCACTTTTAAAATAAGATGTAACATTTTTTGATTTCCGCATCTAAAGGGAAATCAAAA
>NZ_JADOET010000066.1 GCF_015645385.1 Winogradskyella marina | reverse complement strand
AATGATGAAAACAGTGATGGCTACGCCAACATAGGAGAAACCATCACTTACAATTTCACAGTGACCAATCAAGGAGAAGACACTATAACAGATGTTGTTCTTACAGATGATATGTTAGGAGGAGAGTTAACATTAGAATCAGGAGACGACAACGGAGATAACATTTTAGATGTCGATGAAGTTTGGTTGTACGCAGCAAGTTATACAATAACACAAGCCGATATCGATGCAGGTATAGTGAGTAACCAAGCCCTCGTTACTGGAACAAGTAGTCTAGATGGATCAACCTTAGAAGATTTATCCGATGATGATACCGTGTTCGAAGATGATATAAC
>NZ_JADOET010000006.1 GCF_015645385.1 Winogradskyella marina | reverse complement strand
TCTTGCAATTAATATTAAACGTTGGGTTGCTGGTGATACTTTAAGAAACGAGGTGTTTTTTTCTTGACTTAAATTTAAGACGTCTAGCCACTGCGCAGCTGCTTGTATTTGTAAGGTTGATGGTGTTTGGTATAAGCCAATACTATCATAAAAGCCCGAAATAATCATGTGCTCTACGGTATGGCCGCGTTTAAATAATTCTAACATCGCTGGACTGATATAGCCGATCTTTTGTTTGATATCCCAAACACTTTCACCAGAGCCTTTTTTCTGTCCAAAGAGATACACCTCTTGACCATAGCCTTTGGTATTGTTGCCATAAATCATAGCGAGTAAGGTGGTTTTTCCTGAGCCATTTGGTCCCATTAAATGCCAAAATTCATTCTTTTTAATGGTCCAGTTAATGTCTTTAAGAATACATCGCTCTTCATAAGTCACATTAACATTCTTAAGCTCTACGAGCACGTCTGGAATGTTGGTATACGTTGTTATTGGTGATGGAATGACCTTATCAAAAACAAACTCCGTTTTCTTAAATTGATAAGCTTCAAGAGGGACTACAGTTTTAAGTTCAGCGTTTTTAAATGTAATTACATGCGTCATTATGGGTAAGAGATCATCTTGTCTGTTGAATATAAATACAATAGGCATGGCATTAGACAACTCTAATAACTGCTTTTTTAGTGCAGAAACAGCCGCTTTGTCTAAGGTTTCATACGGATTATTTAAGACGATGAAATCAGGCTTTTGTTGTAGTAGATACGCCAACAATGCTTTTTTTTGCTCACCCGTGGATAAGGTTCTAAGACTTCTGTTGCGTCCTGCGGTGAGCTCAAAATTATCGTGTTTGTCTTCCTCTTTAATGTATTGATTTAAAACGGAATTTGAAAATAAGACTCCTGTTTTGCCTTCTAATCCCGGTAATTTATAGGCACCACTTAGTAAGGGTGTTAACCAATGTCGTTGCGGTGAATGCGACGTTTCTTCAATGGCATAATGGTGTGGTGCGCGTGTCATGTGGTTTCGGGTTGGAGACGTATGGCCGTTTTATTATTTGAGGTTAACGTATGTTTTATTTCATGTTTAGAGCACTAATTTAGTAAATAGAAGTCAGAAAAGACACCTGCTTAGGGGTTTTGTAAGTAGGCAAGAACGACCCCTTTGATTATACCATTCTTATGCTTCTAAGCTAGCGTCACCAACCTTATTATTAGTGATACTGCTTACTTACTTTGGTTTATAATGCTATAAACTTGTTTTAAGCTACTTATAAGTATGGTATAACCACGCTATAACCTGTATTGATAAATTTTGTATATTGCTGTATTGTAGGTGTTTAACTTAAATTATGGTGTTATGGCAAAACAGACGGGAATTATCCCTTTAGTAGGGACGTTGAATGGTATTAATTTTTATTATTTGAATGGTCAGCCAATTGCACGAAAAGCGGGTGGTGGCTTTACGAGAAAAGCGATAAAAACGAAGGCTAGCATGAAACGTGTACGTGAAAATGCCAGTGAGTTTGGGCATTGTTCTGCGGTGAATAAGGCGTTTAGATCTGCGTTGGCGCCGTTTTATAAAGGGTATAGGTTTACGCATTTTCATAGTCGATTGATGAGCTTGTTTACACGTATAAAAGCCTTAGATACGACCCATAAACGTGGGGAACGCACTGTTGCTGATGGGATAGGGCAGGCGGAAGGTCTCCAATTATTAGAACAATTTAGTTATACACCAGCCTGTGCTGTACGGCAGGTTTTGCCTTTTGAGTTTGGTGTGTCTGACATTGATTTTACGTTGACCATTAGTGATTTTAATATTGAGCAGGTGGGTTTTGCGGAAGGTGCTACCCATATGGCACTGACTTATGGTGTTTTGGATTTTGATTTTGAGCACTTGAATTATGCCTTGCATTTGGCTCCTTCTATGGTTTTAGATCGTGATCATGCTAGTTCTACTTTAGTTTTAGAACCTGCTACGTTGCCTGGTGGTCTTGGTACTGCGCTTTGTGTGCTTGGTGTGCGGTTTTACCAAGAAGTGGATGGGGCTTTGTTTGTTTTGAATGCTAAAGGTAGTGTTGGTATTACGGTTTTGAAATGTTTGTAAAGGGATTGGGGTAGTGGAGGTGGTTTAGTTTGTTGTGACGCTCAGTGTTTTGTTGTAGTAGGTTTTTATTCCTTGTAATTGATAAGGGCTTTTCCGATACATTAAACCTCTTTTTCCGTTTTAGTTATTTGTTTCTATAATCTTCACGAATTGATTTTAAATTAGCTAAAGTTGGAAGTCTCGACTCTATTAATTAGTTTATTTCTTAAATGTACTAGATCGTGATTGTGTATGATTAGTTGCGTGGTTAAGCACTAAAACGAGGCCATAAAATTAACTGTAAAACCTGATAGGAATTTTGTAAGTAGGCTCTAACTAGCCATTAATTATTCACGGTGTTGTGAACTGGTGTTATGCGCAATGATATTCTACAACGTTCCCCATTTAGAATAACCACCTGCGTGGTCATTAAATTTATGAACTACTTCATCTACGAGATTCATAACTCCTTTTTTTTCATTATGATGCCAAGTAAAACCAAAAACTTTTGACTTTCTATTTAGTTTAGGGTTGGTTATATCTGCTAATTGTCGTTTAAGAATTTGATTTTCGTCTAAAAATTGAATTGGCTTACCTTTAGGTGTTAACTTAAAAGTGATTTTATTAGCAATATTTCTTAGTTCTGATAAAAGTTCTTTCTCTTTTATCAAATTATTATTTTTCGAAGCTGTAATCATTTTTTGTTCAATTGCTCTTATCTGCTTTTTGTTGGCTTCAAAAAATTCTTTATCTCTTTTCATTATTATTGCATTTCGTTTTTTTAAGACCTCAATAAATTCATCTTTATTCTTAGAAAAGCTTTTTTGTAAACCTTTAAGAGCATTTTCATAATGTAATTCACGAGTTGCAACTAATAAATCTTTAGAAAGGGTCGTACTAAAAATTGAGTGTTGACTAAAATCAGCCACCTTAATTGTTTTTTTAATTCCGTTTTTAATATACGTATGCGTTGAGTTTTTTACTTTAAGTGATTTTTCCACTAATTCTTTAACAGAGGTAGCAACCACAGAAACAGCCTTATCAGCTTTTTTCGATTGTTTTATAACTTGTGTTAGAACTTCATCACTTTGCTTTATTACTTTAGTGTCTATACTTTTCCACACAGGATATGCGCCAAGTGCTACAATAACACCTAATATTCCTAATATTTTTTTCATTCTTATTTACGAATTTATTTTATTGTCAATTTGTGTAACTATATCATTTTTAATGTCTTGTTTTATTTTATCCTTAAGTGCGTTATCTGAAAAATCTCCAGTCGCAAAGCCAACAATTAAAAATATTACAAATACTATTGGAGGAATTATTTTAGCAATTTTAAGCCATAAAATATCTAACATTTCATCTCTTTTTTTGCTCATCCTAATCCATATTCCAAATGAGAACTTATAGAATACATAAATCCAAATTACTAAAGCTGGAATCCAAAAGCCTAAAAATAGAACAAGTAGCCACTCAAAAAAACCTTCCCCTATTAGAACTAAGGTAGAAATCCCAACTTTATGAACATATTGTTCTATATGATTATCTGTACTCTTTAAATTAATCAAAATTGGTTTTTTACTTTCTAAGTCTTTATTAATCAATTCTTCCAATTCATCTTCGCTGTAAATACTATTCCAAGTAGAAATAGTTCTTTGTTCAAAATCCTTTCTACCTAAACTGAAATAATCTCTTATATTTTTGTAACCTAAAAATCCTTTTTTACTGTCCATTGAATCTTGGAAGGTATTTAGTTTAGAATCTAAATAATTATCAATGACAATTTCGATTTCTTCTTTATTGTAATTTGAAGCAACCACTTCTTCTTTTGGTTCAGAACAGCTTAGGATTGTTAACGTCGCTCCTAAAATCAAGAATAATTTTTTAATCAATTTAGTTATTTTTTTGGTTAGTTAATTTTGCGCAATATTGTTTTTACACTTGTTCACAACTAGTTTTATCATAACTTTCATTACGCATATCCCGTAAATTGAATAGGTGATCACAAAAGTTTCATAACCTAAAGTCGTGCACCACGAAGTTAATTCTATTTCTGTTAAAATCAATACGTAAAGTTACGTATAGGTCTTGTTGTCAACAGCTAAGTTAAAGGCTTCTTGTTAAAAGTACTTACGGTAAACCGTAATGCTTAAAATTCAAATACCAAAAAACCACAAAACCACCAAGCTTTCGCTAAGTGGTTTTTAATTTTATATTTAGATAATGTTATAAAAAAAGAGCTTTTATTTTTGCAATGACATTAGTATATGCAAACCGCATAAATAAACCAAAGGAACTTTTGTAAGTAGGCTAAGACTAGTAATAAATTATATACGGTGTAGGCAATTGACTTTTTATAATTTTATTCGGATAGTGATATAGTCCATATTAAAATAATATTTCCAATGATAGTGAATGAAACTCCAAAAAAAAATTAAAAAATAATGAAAATTGCAATTATTTCTTTAACATTTTTTTGACCATGTCTCTAACAATTAATAATGCTAACAAGATAAAACAACTACAAATAAAATATATTTCCGTTATAGTATTTTGATAGTTAATGTATAAATAAACTAAACCCGATATTGGCAGAATATATAATAAACTTGTTATAGGTTTTTTTTTGGTTGGAAGTTCTGGCTCTATATACTTTAGCCAACTACTTTTAATAAAAAGTGTAACTAAAATTAATAGCAGACTTTGAGGGAAATCATCCATTTCTTTATTATTTAGATTAATAAACTAACATCTAATCCAAATATAATGAGCGATTTATATTTGTACGTTTAAAAGTCTAGTTATTCGATGAAACAAAATTTTACGTAAGAAAAAACTTGTTTTTTATGATTAGTCATAGCATTTTAGTATAAAAACCACCATGAGCGTCAACTTTTATTAAAAAATCAGCAAACAATTAAAATCAGTAATAAAAACTTATAAATTATTACTCATAATCGATAATGTATGTAAATTCCTGAAATTTAGTATCTTAATTATTAACTGAATTAAAGCTTTCTTATCAATCAAAATAGACAATTAGTTCTGAGTGGTTTTTTAGCTTGTTGCCTGACGGTTTCGTATAACCGTCAGTTACGAGTTAATATGCGTTAATTTTCGGTTTGACACAGACGTTAGCAATTCCGAGTGGATTCGGACGTAGTCGAATCCGTCGTCATTGCGGTTATACATTGTTAAGGCACGATATTTATGTATTTTGCAATTAAAACAATTCCAGTAATTAAAATTGGAGGTGCAATTATCATAATTGAATACCATCCATAAACTTCCCAATTATATCTACGTTTAACTTTCTTTATATTGTCAGGTGTAACTTTTTTCGGTGCTACTTTTTCAAAATAGTCTATATTATTAATTTGGAACATATCATAGTCGATTGGCGAGTGATTTTGATAATTTCTCAATACATTTTGATATTTTTCAGATAGATTTTTCCCAAATAGATATATTTCATATTCCGATGGCTTTTTCTTTAAGGTTTTAAATACTCGTAAGTCATTATAAAGAATTGATAATTCAAGTCCACAATCGTGAAATATTCTTGCATTCAATTTATAATCTTGAGCATTCTCAAATTGGCTAACAACCAAAACTAAAATAGATAAAGCTGTAATTACGTAATTAATTATGTCTTCATTATTTCCAGTATTTATATTATAGACAGATATTAAACTTGCAATTATTAAATATGCAGAAAGAAATGCCAAACTAATATTCGATAATTTGGCTTTAACTTTTAGTCTTTTATCAGCATTAAATCGTGATGCTTTAGTCGACCAAATTTTGTAGTTCAATTCTTCCAGAAAACTTTTTTCTAAATATTTTTTCGGTCCGGTGAATTGGTTTGTCTTTTCTGTCATTCAATTTGTTTTGTCTAATGTGCCCGAACTAGTTATATAATAACCTTCATCACTCATATCCCTCAAATTTATCAGGTGATCACAAAAGTTTCATATCCTAAAGTCGTGCACCACGAAGTTAATTCTATTTCTTTTAAAATCTATACGTAACGTTACGTATAGGTCTTGTTAGCAACTGGCAAGTTAAAGGCTTCTTGTTAAAAGTACTTAGGGTAAACCGTAATGCTTAAAATTCAAAGCTCAAAAATCTAATATCCAATATCCATAAAACGCAAAAACCACTAAGCTTTCGTTAAGTGGTTTTTAAATTTATATTTAGAAAATGTTATAAAAGACGAGAACTTTTTTTGCTATTACATTGGTACATGCAAACCGAATAGAAAATCCGCGAGGATTTTCGTAAGTAGGCAAGAAGCCAGCAATAAATTATATACGGTGTTATGTGCAGGTATTTTTTTATCGTTTAAATAAGTTGTTATTAAATTCATTATATATTTCATTCACTAAAGAAATCAAATTGGTCAAATCTGATTGATTTTGGTCTAATTCTTTGAGTTTTTGGAAAGGGATTTCAATGTAAACTTCATAACCAAATGACATATCAAATTGATTCTTTCCAGATTTGAGCATTGAGTTTTTCCAGTCACATTTTTCTTTCCAGTTAAAGTTCAGACTTTTATCAAGAAGTTGTTCTATATCTGTCCAATCTTTTCCTCGTTTTTTTCTTCCAGTATATTTATGAAAATTCTCTTTGGTATAAAGAGTCTTTGTTAATTGGCTTTCCTTAAACCATAGACCTTGAAAAAACTTTTGAAAACTTGTAAATTTAATATGATAACTATAATTAATAGGGTATTCATCTCCTAAAATACTTAAACTATCATTAAATTCAGGGTCATTTGCGAACAAGCTATAGCCTTGACCTTTTGTATTTCCTGGATATATGCTAACACCAAGATTACCATTATCCTTAATCCAAAATATAATTTCTTTTGCCCAATCTTTATAAACTTCAAATCCTAATCTATCATTATAATTCAGTTTGTTAATCCTTGTACCTTTTGTAACTTCTTCAATTGTTGACTCTAACCTTCTTGTAATTGAACGTGTGTTTGTAGCTTGTAAAGCTGAAATTGATGGTTCGGGAAGCCATCTGAAATTATGTTGTTTTACTAATGCAATAAAATCGGATAGAAATCGATTTTGACTGTTCATAGTTTTTTCGAAACTTGATACTTTTACAGCAATCGCCATAAGTCTGGACCAATTAAAATCGAAAGCAGTTATATTTTCTCCGTAATTTTCTTGTGTAAATTCCTGTGGTTGATTTTGCTTATTTGTTATGTTAAGTATTTGATTGTAAAGTTGAGCAGTACAATTTACATTATCTCTTTTGGCTTCAAATACAAGTACAATGTTATTTATTTGAATTATTAAATCACAAATTGGGTCGTAATTCCTTTGGTGATTTTGTTCCCAAAAATCGGATATTTCCGCTTCGCTTAGTGATATTGCAAAGATATGCTCAAAATCAGTAATCTGACTTGCTTTTTTTTGAATATCAATATTTACGTTGCTTTCGCTTTCTAAGGACTCAAATAATTGATTGTAAAAGTTGGTACCTTTTAGAATCTCTTTGAATACTTCGTGAAAAAAAAGAGCATCTTCTTGTAATGAGATAGCCAAAGCTCTGGTCAAATCGTTTTCTAATTGATACGTTCTATTTTTATTGGTATAAGACTTAAAAATGTTTAAATGGCTGTTCATTGGTCTGTTTTATAGCTTGTTATATGTGAATATTTATCATTCATATCCCATAAATAAAACCTATTATAATAGTTTATTTATCTTTCTGAGGTAACATTAACAAATCTAATTCTTTAACCTCTAAATATGAATACGTAACGTTACTTATAGGTTTCGTTACCAACAGCCAAGTTAAACGCTTTTAGTCAAAAGTACTTACGGTAAACCGTAATGCTTAAAAATCTAATACACAATAACCAATAACCAATAACCAATAGCCAATAACCAAATTTCAAAAAACCACAAAACCACCAAGCTTTCGCTAAGTGGTTTTTAATTTTATATTTAGATAATGTTATAAAAAAAGAGCTTTTATTTTTGCTGTTACATTAGTATATACAAGCTGCAGGCATAATTCGTGAGGATTTTTGTAAGTAGGCTATAACTAGCGATAAATTATATATGGTGTTGTGTGTAGTTATTTTTTATCGGCTGAAATTATATGTTGTCTAAAAAATTGTTCCGGTTTTTCCACTTTACGAGATACATTAGGAATAATATCTGTATAATATTCTGTTCCTTGAATTCTTATTGTTTCCCAATCAAACTGTTTTAGTATTTCCAAATTATCTGCTAGTAAATCTTTGAAATTTGGGTCTTTAGTTTGTTTTTTATTAATGGGAATAAATCTTGCAGTCGGATAATCACCACAATCAGTATCACTTATTTGAGAAAATTCAATTATTTCTCCGTTAGTAAGTTTTACTTTTATTGTTGAATTATATTCTGATAGACAACCTAAATCTCCAGTATATGAGATTGTAAATACAGTTAAGTCGTCAACTCTTATTAGATTTCCACTAATTGTTCTACCAAGTTTGTTTTTTCCAAATTTCGACCAACTTTCAGTTCTGGTTTTTTTAGACTTACTAAATTCATCAATTTCTACAGTTGCTTCTACAGTACTTTCAATTTCTGTTATTGTTTTTACTTTATTTATTTTTTCCCAAGTACCGTTTTCGTAAACATTAATAGTGTCTCCTTTCATCGTGACTGCTTTTTCTTGTGCAGATATTGTCATTGAAAGTAATAAAATCGTAAAAATTGTAATTGTGTTTTTCATATTGTTTTTCTTTTTGTGTGCTTATACACAGCTATTATTATTATTATTATTATAATCACCTTCATCACTCATATTCCGTAAATTGAACAGGTGATCACAAAAGTTTCATATCTTAATTCTATTTCTGTTAAAATCTATACGTAAAGTTAGGTATAGGTTTCGTTATCAACAGCCAAGTTAATGGCTTCTTGTTAAAAGTACTTACGGTAAACCGTAAAACTCAAAATCAAAAGCTCAAAAAACCAAATTCCAATATCCAATCTCCAAAACCCTGTAAAACGCAAAAACCACCAAGCTTTCGCTAAGTGGTTCTCAACTTTATATTTAGAAAAAATTAGCTCTTATCGTTGCAATTAATTTAGCACAGCCAAACCGAGTGCGAGCATGTTCTGAAAGACTATACCAGATTAGCTACTGCCTTGCGATACATTGTAAACGGTGTTGTAATTTTTTTTAATCTGCGTATTGATATATTGCAGAATAGGTACTTTGTTCTGAATCTTGAATCGATACAGCAGTTACAGTAGCTGATGTTGGATAATTTTCATTGTCATAAGAATAATTAATATTGATTGTATGCATTAATTCTCCTTCTTCATTTTTGTAAATAAGTTGAGATGGATTATTTACAGGGAAAAGTAATCTTGCTTGAACAATTTCGGGAATTTGAGGATTCATACTGAAGTTTAATTGAACACCATCTAATACTTCAATAATACCACCTGCTTCTAAAGTATAAAAATAGGGGTTGTGTGTGTTATCATATGAAATTTCTGCTGTATAGATTTTTGTAAAATATGAGTTTGTGTTGTAGTCATATTCTTCTTCATAAAACTCTATTTTTTTTGGGTTTCCATTATCATCATATTGAATAACTTCGCCAGTTTCAAATGCATCATAAGGTGATTCATATAAGTCTTCAATATTTAGATTGTCGTTTCCTGCACCAGTAATGTTAGATAGGTTGTCATTATTATCATAAACAAAAATGCTGGTTTCTATATCATTTGATATAGTATTTAATAATCCATCCGATGTATACGATATCGAAATATTTTTATTTTCTTGAGAATCTTGGGCTGAAATAATAGAAATAGATTCTATTAATTTTTCTTGAACATTTCCATTTGCATTATCAAATTCATCTGAAACAGAATCTTCACTACAACTCAATGTAAAAAAGGATAAACTTAAAAGAATGATTAATGATTTTTGATTTTTCATAATTATGTTGGTTTAAATTGTTTACTTCGTACTATATAACAATGTTTATTACTGGTATCCTGTAAATAAAATAGATTGTCCTAGGTTACATAGCTATCAGCCACGAAGTAAATTTTATTTATATATATCTATACGTAACGTTACGTATAGGTTTCGTTATCAACTGGCAAGTTAAAGGCTTCTTGTTAAAAGTACTTACGGTAAACCGTAATGCTCAAAAATTCAATAACGAAATTCCAAATTCCAAATTCCAATATTCAAACTCTAAAACATGTAAAACGCAAAAATCACTAAGCTTTCGCCAAGTGGTTTTCAACTTTATATTTAGAAAGTGTTATAAAAAAAGAGCTTTTATTTTTGTTTAAAATAGGTTCAAAATGTAGATATGTCATTTTATTGTGAATAAAACTGACAATTTTTCAGGGTTTTGGTAAGTTTATATATGATAATTGTTGTAAACAGCATTAAAATCGATTTTGGTATTTAATTTGTTTAAAGATTAGTGAAGTCGTAAAGATTTCAAATTTGAAATAATGTTTAATTTAAATTTTTTAATTATGAGCAATTTAGCAACTGTTCCTAAAAATGGAAGTTTAGCGAACAACAATTCAAATCACAACTTTCCAACTTTGTCAGATTGGTTAGATGACATCTTTAATAGAGACTTACCATCGGTATTTACTTCAAATTTTAATACAGGGATTACTTTGCCTAAAGTAAATATTAAAGAAACTGCCGATGCTTTTATGGTTGAAATGGCAGTGCCAGGTTTAAAGAAATCAGATTTCCAAATTGACCTTGATAATGAAGTATTATCTATTTCTGCGGAATCTAAGGAAGAAAGTGAACATAAGGACGGAAATTATACGCGTAGGGAGTTTGGTTATTCCTCGTTTAAAAGAACCTTTAATTTACCGGAAAGTGTAAACGATGAAAAAATTAAGGCAAATTATGATAATGGTATTTTAAATATTCTTTTACCAAAAAAAGAAGAGGCTAAACAAAAGCCTGCCAGAAGCATTAAGATTTCATAATTAGTTCAGAAAATTTTAGAATAAAGATTAAAAAGGGTGCTGATTTTTTTTTCAGCATCCTTATTAATAATAAGTTTAATTCTTTAAAATTATATTGTTATGCCAAGAAAGTTTAAATCTGGGGAATGGGTAACAGTTAAAGGACAACTTATCTCCCCAACAATGCAAGTTATCAAATATGTTCCAAAAAAAGATTCAATATTTGGTTTTGTTGATAATGACAGTTATTTGGAATGTGTATGGTATAAAAATGGTGAAAGAAATTTAAAAGTATTCCACCAAAACAGATTGATTAAAAAGATAGGCACTGGTCGTTTGTTCAAACCATTTAAAACAAACCCCAAATTAAGTTTAACATAACATCTAAAGTGATGAAAACGTATATTTTATTATTTTTCGTTAGCTTGTTTAGTGTTAGTTGTAGTTCACAAGGCAATGAAACTAAAAAAGTTGAAAAAGAAGATACTAAAACTGACATCGTTGATGCTCCTAAAGGGTCTTGGACAGTTGATAAAGAATTTGATGAAAACGGCAACTTAATTAGATATGACAGTATTTATTCTTGGTCTTCTAACGATAAGTACGATCATCTCTCATTGTCTGATAAAGATAGTTTGATAGCATCTTTTAAGTCGAGATTTTTTACAAATTATTCAGGATTTGAGAACCAAGGCTTTTCTGATGTTTTTTCTCAAGATTCACTTTTTAGTAAACAATTCTTTAATGATGATTTTTTTGGAAGTGATTTTGGTAATGACTTTATGGACATTGATAAGCTAAGGCAACAAATGATTGCAAGGCAGAAGCGGTTTTTAGAAAAGTATCAATCTAAATTTATTGCACCTGAAGACGAAAACTAAATAGTTTTCGTCTTTTTTTTGTCTTGAGAGTTTGGATTTTTATCGCGTTGCAAACAAGGTGGTTGTGTGTGGTTAGTTGTGTGTTTAAGCACTAAAGTTAGCAAATAAATTACAGATAGAGAGTCCGCTAAGTCCTTAGTAAGTAGGCTAGAACTAGCAATAAATTATATATGGTGTTAGCACCAATTTTATTTTTTCGCAACATTTTTCGCAAGTTCAATCACTTTTTTAATTGTGTTGTTCAGTTCCTTTTTTCGCCAGTTTATGTATAAATCTATTTTTTCTTCTAACTCTATAAACTCAACATTTTCTGCTTGAGCCGATTTAAACGACAATGGCAAAATAGAGATTCCAAGTCCTTTGGAAACGAGATTCATTATCATTCCTCCAAAATCCGATTCAATTATGGTTTTGGGTTCAATTCCATTTTTTGAAAACCACGACCTTAATAACGAAGCAAAAAAAGTGGTTTGGTGCAAACCCGAAATAATAAACTTTTCGTTCTCTAATCTAGTCAAATTCTTTTTGTTTAACCTATGGTTTTTAGGGACAACCAAACAAATTGGTTCAGAATAAAGTTTTTGAGAGTCGATATTTGCATTTTTAATTTTATCTCTGCTAAATGCTATGTCGGTTTGAAAGTTTAATAAAAGCTTTTCGTGATTTTCGTCTATCGGTTCAGTTAATTCTATTTTTAAATCAGGTAGATTATTGCTTAAAACCTCCAAGAATTTTGGTAAAAATTCATAAGCGATAGAACCCGGATACGTTATAGAAATAGTTCCCGTTTTTCCTTCGTCAATTTTTTTTGCCTGTCTTATTATTTGGTCAAACTCTTTAATTTCCTCTCTCCATTGTTCTTGAAGAAATTTACCCGCATTTGTAAGCTTGACATTTCTCTTGTCTCGTTCAAAAAGTTGTATTTGTAGTTCATCTTCCAAAGCTTGGATTTGTCTGCTTAATGAAGACTGTGATATAAAAACTTTCTCTGCCGTATTCCAGAAATGAAGTTCTTTGGCAAGAACTAAAAAATATTTTATTTGTTGAATTGTCATAATTAATGCTGTTTTTGCATTAGTTGGTCAAAAATATGTATTTTTTGAAGTATATTAAAACTGTTTCTTTGTTGAAAATATTTTATTAATTTTAAAAGATAGAACACAATGGGAATTGAAAATTTAATGACATTTATAGTGACGGCTTTGTTTTTTATTATGACGCCAGGAATTGACACAGTTTTCGTTTTAAATAAATCTATAGGTCAAGGAAGAAAGTCAGGTATTTATGCAACATTTGGCGTAAATACAGGTGTTTTGGTGCATACATTTTTTGCTGCATTAGGTTTGTCTGTTCTTATTGCAAAATCTACTATTGGATTTAGTTTAATCAAATTTCTCGGTGCAGGATATCTGCTTTATTTGGGTTTTTTAAAGTTGAAGAACAAAGAGGGATTTTTTCCAGCGGATAATAAAAAGTTTAGCAGAAATTCAAAAAATGATTTCTGGTCTGGATTTTTAACTAATACTTTAAATCCGAAAGTTGCATTATTCTTTCTGGCGTTTTTTCCTCAATTTATTAATGTAAATCAAATGGATAATCCTATTCCGTTTCTATTATTGGGAATAACTTATGCCTTAATTGGGATTGTATGGTTTTTGATTTTGACATTATTCGCTAGTGTTTTCAGTCAAAAGTTAAAAAGTAATCCTAAATCAGGACGTTGGTTAAATAAATTGAGTGGTTTGGTTTTTATAGTTATGGGAATAAAAATAGCATTAGCTAAAATTTAAGTTTTCGCCCGATTTCGTTATTCATCGGGCGTTTTTTTTTCAAATTGGTGCTAACTCGTTTTATCATAACTGTTATCACTCATATCCCGTAAATTAAACAGGTTATCTTAAAAGTTCATATCCTAAAGGCATACGCCATAAAGTTAATTTTATTTCTTTTAAAATCAATACGTAACGTTAGGTATAGGTTTCGTTATGAACTGCCAAGTTAAATGCTTCTCGTTAAAAGTACTTAGGGTATACTGTAATACTTAAAAACCAAAAACCAAAAACCAAAAAACCACTTTTATTATTGATACTTCGTTACATTTTTCCTTTTTTAATTTTTTTTGTCCTCTTTAGTTCTAGGAAATAATCGGATTCTGTTAAGAGGAATTACTACTAAGGTCTGTTAAAAGCATAAATATAAACACGAGCTACACTTGGATTACTATTTGATAACCATTTAAAAGTACTTTATTGAAAAATTAACGGGTTTTTACTTGCTCTTTTTTCGCAGTACTTGTTGTGCTTAGTACTTTTTAGTACTCAGTGTATGTATTGGGATTTTCTAATTGAAATTTTGGGTTATTTTCCAGAAAAATATCGAAATAGGCGGTGTGAGTTGCTCCTAAAAGGATAAAAACCCTGTCATTTTCGGTCATTTCTATGTCGTTAAAATTACTATACATTTTTAAATTCCGTTGGTAGAACTTAGTAATTTCATCAACTCCTTCTTGATTCCCTGTGGTATGCTGTGTCGCCAAAACATTGTATAGGTTAAATGTTTCCATTTTATAATCTCTGGTGTTAATTGTCTTAAATTGTTCTTTAAACTTCAAAGCGTTCACCTTTTGGTAATTATCCATAACTTTTGAAATATAAAGACTGTCTGCGACGTTCTTATTGGCTATCTCTATTAAACTAGGGTAATTAAACCCTGTTTGGCTGTCTATTCCATAAATTCGATTTGTACCACTCAACCGCGCCACTTCGAGTCCGATTGAATTTAATTCGTCCGAGTAATTTAACCTTTTCGTTTGGTCTTTTACATATTCTGAAAAGGTCGAAGCTATATAGTCATTGTTTTTAGGTTCTAGCTCAAGACAAATAATAGTTGGTTTAAATTCAACGATTTTTTCAACTAGTTTTTTTAAATCAGCTTTTTCATTAGGGTCATTCAAGTTGATTTGAGAAGAATTTGCGTCTGACGTTTGGCTTAAATGAGCCGTTCCAAAGTTTAAAACCTTAATTTTTCCGTTTACTTCTGTTTTAAGGTTTGGTTGGTTCTTACTGTTTTCGTTGTCATTTTTGATTTCGGTATTGCAACTAAATAAGATTAAAGTTGCTAGTCCAATTAGTAGTTTGTTCATTGGTTTAATTGAGATTTTGTATTATGCACAGCCGTTTTGTGTTTGGTTTGTGGCGTGTTTTTAAGCAACTAATTTAGTAAATAATTACCGACCAAGAAAGTCTGCGAGAACTTTGGTCAGTAGGCAAGAATCTGGCAATTAATTTTATAGGTTGTTGTGCATTGTATTTAGTTCTCCCTATATTTTTTTCTGAAATTCATAGGTGTTGATCCAGTTTTCATTTTAAAAAACTTGGAAAAGTATGAATACTCGGAAAATTCTAAATTGTAAGAAATAGATGTTAAACTTTCATTAGAATGCACAATTAATCTTTTTGCTTCTAGAACTATTCTTTCTGAGATCAATTCAGAAGTGGTTTTATTTATAGTTTCTTTAATAACTCGATTAAGGTGTTTTGTAGTTATGTTCAATCGATTTGCATAGAATTTTGGTAATTTCTCATTTTTAAAATTTTCATTTATTAGAATAACAAGCTTCTCAAGGATATTTAAATAACTTGGAGAAAACAGTTTTGTAAGTTCAGTTTTATGCGTGTAATTTCTCGAAAATTCTATATAGATCAAATTTATTAAACTAACAATCTTTAATTTTTTTGAAGCTTTTAATCCTAAATATTCAGTGTATATTTCATCAAAAAGTTGGCTTATACTATCGGTGTTTTTTGCAGATAACTTTAATAATGGGGGATTTTGAAAGGAATAATAAAACGGAAATTCATTAAGCTTATGCTCTAAAAATTGTAGCTCATAAAATTCTTGGGAATGAAAAAAAATAAAGCCTTCTGGTTGGGTATCAAAATTCCAAAAATGTGTTTGACCAGGACTTAAAAAGAATGCACTACCAGGTTCTATTTTATAAGAATTAAAATCAATCTCGTGTATTCCTGTACCTTTTGTAAATAAAACACATAAATAGAAATTATGTTTATGAGGTCTTGAAATCAATTTTTTATTTAGATCCAAATGGTTCGAAAATGAATTGACATAGAAATCACTTAAGGGTATTGTTTCTACAAATTGATTGATATTTAATATTGGAGTTTTCATAGCTTATGTCCTAATATTACAAAAATACGCGATAATATTATAAAGTCACATCTTGCTTAAACTAATAGTTTTGTCGTCATGAAATTTAGTAGTGTTATGGGTAAAATCTTTAGTATTTTAAAATGTAAATGTCCGAATTGTGATACGGGAGACATGTTTAATCATAAGGGGAATATATTTCTATTCAAAATACCAGAAATGAATAAACGCTGTGAGCAATGTGATTTTAAATTTGAAAAAGAAACGGGGTTCTTTTTTGGTGCTATGTTTGTGAGTTACGCACTGGGAGCGGCAGAAATGATTGCAAGTCTTGTTTTATTTTGGAACATAGTAGATTTATCTCCGCTTATGGTATTTTCAATTATTGTGGTAATTGCGGTTTTGTTGAGTACATTTAATTTTAGGCTTTCAAGATCTATTTGGACGCATATATTTTACAAGAATTAATATGGATTTGGTGTGAGGTATTAGGTATTAGGTGTGAGGGATTAGGAATTAGGTATTAGGTGTGAGGTATTAGGTATTAGGTGTGAGGTATTAGGTATTAGGTGTGAGGGATTAGGTATTAGGTATTAGGTATTAGTTATGAGTTATATACTTTGTTGTGAGTAGGCTTTTCTGTTCTGCTTTTTAGCTTTTTTCTTGTTTTTCTAATCTAATACATTTTGTTCCTGTTGGCAGATTCTTTAGGTATTTGCTGAATAGCGTCCCAATGCTCAACAATTTTTTCATTATTATCAAATCTAAAAAAATCCATTGTAACATATTCATCATTATCAGGCCAAACTTGATGCGTATGCAAAGCCACTAAGTCATTTTCCGAAATCACGCGTACAAATTCTATTGATTTATTTGGATATTCAGTTTGCATTCGCTCAAAATATTCTATAAAACCTTCGATTCCGTTTTCCACGTCAGGATTGTGTTGAATATATTCGGCTCCAACATATAATTCCGTTGCTTTTCTCGGATTTCCTTCGTACGCCATTTTATAAAATTCAACAGCATATTTTTTCAGATTTTCTTTCATTCTGATTGGTTTATTAACTTGCTTATGACGGTCTTGTATATGAAAAGTAGCAGGTAAGATTGTTGTTAATTTTCAGATTATAATAAATATAGCAGAAAAGAACGAAACCTTTTGTTTAGCTCTTAACTGCTATTTTTTATATACATTGTTGTAGGCAGTATTTAATCATCTATCATAATAATTTCATCAATCCAAGTAACTTCATATTTGATTATTTTATCTTTCGATATTTTTTCGATGAGATAGACTTTATCAAAAACATGATGTTTAAATTCATTAGATGAATTATACTTATTAAGTAGATATTCAGAATTAACAATTTTTAGATTGTCCAATATTTTTATAGAAGAAGTATCTTTGAAACTTTTAGTTTTATGTGCTGTAAAAATTTCATTACAGATTTTAAAATATATGTATTTTCCTTGAAATTCTTTTCTGAATTTTTTTAGGTTTAGGGAATTACCTGAACCATCTTCAATGATACATTTTTCTTTACTTTGTCTATTAAACAATAGATAAACAGTTTCTTTTTCCTCTGTCTGTGAAAAAGAACAAATGGTTGAAAATATTAAAAATAGGGTTACTATATTTTTCATTCTGAACAATTTTCGTTTAAATTATCTTCTATATAAGTGGAAATAACACCTTCGATTCTTTCCTTCTCGTCTTCAGGTAAACTTGTCCAAGTATAAATAGCATTGTCTCCATTTTCATATATTAGTCCTTCCCATGATAAATCCATATATAATTGAGCTGGTTGTTGATTATCTGGCACAGCTAAACCTGTATCATACTCTTGCAATATTCTTGCCAAAGCTTCTCTATAATGAGTTGCCATTTGTTGATGTTGCCAATTCTTGTGACGCATAAAATAATCATACATGCCAGGAAAATTACCATCTAAGGCATCTAGTACATCTTGCCTAGTAACACCTGTTATATTACCACCATTATCCAATACAGATAATAACTTTCTAAACATTTCTGCATGTATGACTTCATGTGCTATGGTTTTCACTACCAGTAAATTCGGTCTTTTGGTTACGCCACTACTAGTATCATTATTATTTAATCTAACCGTGATAACAAAATCAGGTGAATTTGGTGTTGTTGGATTGCTATTAGGCGCAATGGTTCTGCCTTTTGATGCTCCAATATCTCCCATGTCAAATTTCAAATGAGCTACAGGAAACTCAGGTTCAAACTTTTTGATTGCATTTTTAAAACCAGTACTTGAAGACTTTAATTTGTTGTAAACACAAAGAGCTTTACCCTCTAAACCATTTATTATCTTCTCTTCAAAATCTACTTCGCCATCATCTATCATAACATTTACGGCTTCTTTTGCAAATTCAGAATTCTCTGCACTACAACCATAAGTATTAATAAAATTAGCTATATCAGTACGTTGTACATCATCCAATAGCTGCGCTCTAGTGTAGGCAAGGCTTCCATAACCAAAACATTCCCAAAGTATGCCATCTACATTCAAAGGTTCTAAATCAATGCTACCATCATCAGAGAGACCAGTTCCTTTTGGTTTTGTTGCTACACCGTCACAGCCTGTACAGCCACCTGTTCCATCATCAACTGAGCCATCGCCATCATCGCCACCAATACTTCCACCATTTCCATCATCTGTACAAACCTTTACCCAAGTGTTTACGTATTCAATGGTCGTATATTGTGGGTCCCAACAGCCATCAATCTCACAAGCGTGTTCGACTTCTATTATTGCCATTTCAAATCTGCAAGTAGTTCTAGCGTACATATTGACTTGGCTGTTGTCAATTTCCTGCATTGAGGAATTTTCCATTGAAGTATTGATTTCTATGCCATTGTTTAAGTCGTCCAATTCTTGTTGGGTCAGGTTGTAAGTTGTGAGATAAGCCTTGTAGCTTCCGTCATCCTGAAGTGATAAGACAATATTTTCAAGTGAAGCAGAGCCATTTGTGTTAGTGACTGTAAAAGTATAGGTGTGTTTGCCATTACCGTACTCTATATAGATGGCGTGATTGGTGTTTATATCATAGGTTGTTTCTGCTGAGTTATTTTTGTTGGCAACATTAGTTTGGTTTCCAATTGGATTTTTCAAAGTTGATATTTTGTCGACAAGTTTACTATTGGTCTGGAATTGAGAAAAAGCTACTTCCTTGATTGAGAAATTCTGGTTTGATTCTTGTTGGATTGATTCGTCTTTCTGACAGCCAAGAAAGAAGAGTGAGACGCAGATAATCAGCATTCCGATTACAGATGATTGATTTAGTTTTTTCTTCATAATTTCCGTTGTTTAAATTTAACGATTAATTTTCAAAGTGGTGGGCGAATATTGCCTACAACGTCTATTATCAACCTAAATATAAACATTATCCCCAATTTTTAATGGGATAAGATAAGTTCTTGAGGTATCATATTTAGCTACTATAGCAGCCTAAATCCATTTAATATTACAACCCATACTTGGTTTTTGGTTTGGATTTACAGGTTCTTTATTAATTAGAGCGTTCATAGCCTCTCTGATATCTTTCCCTGTTACAGGTATGTCGTTTCCTGGTCTAGAATCATCTAACTGACCTGTATACACTAATTTTAAATCGGTGTCAAACAAGAAGAAATCTGGTGTGCAAGCTGCATCGTAAGCTTTGGCTACATCTTGAGTTTGGTCGTACAAATACGGAAATATATAATCGTTTTCTATAGCATTTTTTGCCATAAATTCTGGACCATCTTGTGGATAGTTTTCAGCATCGTTACTAGATATTGCAATACAATTAATGCCTTTAGAAATATAGTCTTTAGCTAATTGCGATAATTCTGAACTCACATGAATTACAAAAGGGCAGTGGTTACATATAAACATCACTAATGTACCTGTTGTTCCTTTGAGTTCGCTGAGTGATTTTTGAGTCTGATCTACGGTATCTATGAGATTAAATTGAGGTGCTGTAGTGCCAAGAGGTAACATATTTGATTCTGTTTGCGCCATATTTTATATATCTTTACGGTTAAAATGTGATTCTTACGTTAGTGAGTCATAGATACTGAATCAAATTCAGCATAAAATGGAAAAGATAATAACATTTGAAGACTTTACAAAGGTAGATTTACGAATTGGAACTATTACAGCAGTAAATGATTTTCCAAATGCACACCGACCTGCTTATCAATTAGTCATAGATTTTGGTGACTTGGGAATAAAAAAGTCGTCAGCACAAATTACAACGCAATATAAAAAAGAGGAATTAGTGAACCGACAGATTGTAGCTGTGGTTAACTTCCCTAAAAAACAGATAGCCAATTTTATGAGTGCATGTTTAGTGGTAGGTGCAGTAAAAGCAAATGATGTGTTTTTACTGCACCCTGAGACTAAGGTTAAAAATGGTTCTCAGGTCTCTTAAAGTATAAAAGCTTTAAGGTTGCCAAGTTACAGAGCTCTAAGGTTTTAATTTTATTACTAACAACCAACAACTGTAACCTACATTTCTTCTCTAAAGAAAATAGCATTCATTAATAACTTATTGGTACCATACCAAAACGCTCTAAAATTGGTGTTGTCGGTAAATCCAATAATGTTTCCTCTACCAACTTTCCCGATTTTAAATGGGACAGTTTTACTAATGCTGTCTAAGTTTCTATCTGAAATGTACCCACTCAATAATGGGTTTTTAGTGTATTGAATTGGGTTGTTATAACTGTTTTTATCTTCGTTTATAAATAATGTTGAATTTCTAAAAAGTGCTAATTTATCATTCTTATAACCAAAATTAATAGGATGCGAACGGTCTAAGTCGGCTTCAAAAATAGCACCTCCAATGCCTTGTGCTCCTCTAAAATCTCTTCGCTCTTCGAAGCTTACATTTTTGGCTATAAGTTTACTTTTCTTAAAATCAATTTCCATTATTTTTTTGGAATTCAACCATTTTAAAGCATTTTTATAAGCAACCAATGTTCCACCATCTGCAAGCCATGATTTTAATTTTTTGGTATTACTCTCATTTAATCCACCGTATGAATTCACCATTATAATAGTATTGTAACGACTTAAATCTGCTCTTCTAAAGCTTTTTGTATCTAGTTTGGTTGCCACAATATCGTAACGTGTGTCAAATAAATGCCAAATTTCACCAGCATCGTAGGAGGTCATTCCGTCACCAACTAATAGTGCAACTTTTGGTAATTCTAGATTGCTGAAATTACGACTACCTAAATCCATACCTTCGTTTAATCCCGTTGAAACGGATGTGATTGTGATATGGCTTTCTTGAGCTAACTTATTAAGGAAGGTATACATCTCAGACGTATTTAAATCCTGGTTTTTTGCAGGAATCATAATCGTACCATAATCGTAAGAGGTGCCATTTGCTTTAAAACGTTTCATAGCAACTTTTGCTCTTATGCCTTTCTTTAAAATAGCGTTCAATAATTTTGGTGAATAGTACTCGTGCCATTCAAATAAATAAGCGTATTCACTTTGAGATGTTACTCCACCTTTATGTTGTGTTAAATTAGTGACCTCATTTCCGGCATTAGCTGTTGTCGTTTCTGTATAATCTAAATTGAAAGCTAATGGGAACGTCCAAGCCGAAATGTCATAAAATAAACTGTCTTGAAATGTTGTTCGTTTCTCGAACATAGCATCTATTAATCGTGTGTTCTTTTGATTTTTTGGTACCACATAACTATAGCCTTTTTTATACGTTTTTCCGTCTTTAGAAAAATCAGATTTTAAGTCGTGAAAGGTAATTTGATGACGTTTCAATATTTCGGCTAAATGATAGGTTTTAGCAGCATCTTTTTCATCACCGAATACAATGGCATTTTTTCCTTGTTTAGAGGCTTCTTTTCGTGCATTTTTAAAGAAATTATGTTGGTACTCTAAAATGTCTTTTCGCATCGCATTTGCAGCTTCGAGCGTAGAAAAAGCCGCAGTGTATTGATTTTTTATGGTAAACGGAAAAGTTAATAATCCATTTTCACTTTCTTGAACATGGCCTCGAGAACTCGCTTGTTCAAATAAAATACCAATACCACCATTAATATCTGGGAAGGTAGATCCTTTTCCGTAGTAGAAGTCATCAAAACTTTCTTCAGAATAATACAACGAACCAATTTTATCTAATGCTTTGGCGTGATAGGTTGCAATACCTTTAGTTAAATCTTGATTTAATTGCGGTGTTAAAGGATGTGTACGTGATGGAATTCCTGGTTGAAAAAAGAAACTCGCATTGGTTCCCATTTCATGATGATCTGTTAAGATATTTGGTAACCATTTGTGGTACGTTTCTATACGTGCTCTAGATTCTGGTAATTGCACAGGCAGCCAATCTCTATTCATATCAAACCAATAGTGGTTGGTACGTGCACCAGGCCAAACCTCACTATATTCTCTATCGTTAGGATCTGGATTTAGATTGATGTTTTTATTTGTATTTGCCCAATAGGCGAAGCGTTGTAAGCCATCTGGATTTAATGCAGGATCGAACAAAATCACTGTGTTTTTTAATAGATCTTTAATTTCAGCACCTTCTGCAGCCGCTAAATAATAAGCAGCTAAAAGAGCTGCATTAGAGCCACTTGGCTCATTACCGTGGATAGAGAACCCTTGGTAAACTACAATTGGACGGTTTTCTACATTTACAGAATTTGATTCGGTCGCCTTAATATGAGCAGCTTGAATGGCATCTAAATCGCTATGATTTTCAGGAGATGTAATAGTTAATAAAAGCAGTGGTCTGCCTTCAAAAGTTTGACCTCTATCTTCTAAAGTAATTCTATCTGAAGCATTTGCTAAGGCTTTCATGTATTCCACTAACTTATCGTGTGTAATATGCCATTCACCAACGTTGTGTCCAATAACACTGCTAGGTGTTGGTATGCTTGGATTTAGCTGTGCATTTTGTGGCAAATAATACGATAATTCTGTTTGTGACTGTGAGTAAAGCGTTGTGGTTGCTAGAATAAGCAATAGAAGGATACGTTGCATAGAATTAAGTTAGTTGGTTAAAATTTAAAAATAAAAAAACCCTGACAATAAATTGCCAAGGTTTGATATAATTTAACAGAAATTAAGTTTTAAATATCGTCGAAACTGATATCTGTAAAACTATCTGCTTTTTTAGTGTCTTCAGGTGTTTTTGCTTCTTGAGTTACAAAATCAGCTTCACGTTTAAAGTCTTTTTGGTGACGTTCGCTAATAACTTCCTGACCTTTTTCGTTTATAATATAATCGGTCATTTCTACTAAAATTTCTCTAAACTCAGAAAAATCTTCTTTATAAAGGTAAATTTTATGTTTTTTATAATGAAAGGAACCATCGTCATTAGTGAATTTTTTACTTTCTGTAATCGTTAAATAATAATCACCAGCTTTAGTTGCTCTTACGTCAAAGAAATAGGTTCTTCTCCCTGCACGTAATACTTTGGAATATATTTCTTCCTTATCCCTCGTTTCATAATCACTCATAACTCAATTTGTGTTTTTAAATTTCAATCCAAAAATCTAAAAAAAAACTTACCTAAGCAACAAAAACTACATTTCTTTTTCAGAGCGTTGTTTGTTGTATAATTCGTTGTAGTAACTGTCTGTGTTTATTAGACTTTCGTGATTTCCAGACTCTACAATTTTTCCATCATCTAAAACAATAATATGATCTGCGTTTTTTGCTGAAGACACACGATGACTCACAATTATAGTGGTTTTATCTTTGGTAAGCTTAACGAGGTTTTTAAGTATTTTTTCTTCAGTTTCTGTATCTACAGCAGATAAACAGTCGTCAAACAATAAAATATCTGGTTTCTTAATTATGGCTCTGGCAATAGATACACGTTGTTTCTGACCACCAGATAAGGTAATACCACGTTCGCCTAAAACCGTGTCGTAGCCTTTACTAAATCCAATAATATTTTTATGAACCTTAGCATTTTGTGCTGCTTCTATGACGTCGTCATCTGTGGCATCTTCTTTTCCAAATTTTATATTGTTTTTAATACTATCTGAAAATAAGAACGCATCCTGTGGCACATAACCAACACTCTCTCTAAGACTATAAAGGTTTAGCTTAGAAATCTCAGTATTATCAATTAAAATGGAACCGTTATCAATATCATATAAACGACCAATTAAATCTAAAACGGTCGATTTTCCCGATCCTGTTTTTCCGAGAATAACTAAGGTTTCTCCTGATTTTAATGTAAAACTTACATCTTTTAAAGCTTCAATATTGGTGTCAGGATAGACAAAGGATACGTTTTTAAATTCTATATCTCCTTTAATAGGTGTTAATTCGGTAGCTGTATTTTTTATGTCTGGTTCCGTGTTTAAAAACTCATTTATTCGCTCCTGTGATGCTTCGGCTTGTTGTATTAATGACGTTACCCAACCTACAGTAGCCACTGGCCATGTTAACATGTTGACGTAAATAATAAACTCTGCAATGGTTCCTATATTTTCAATTTCACCATTCATATATTGCATACCACCAACGTAGATGACAATAAGATTACTGACTCCAATTAATAAAATCATCATCGGAAAAAATAAAGCCTGTACTTTAGTTAGGTTAATTTGCTTTTGACGGTTTTCTGCAGACAGTTTTTCGAATTCTACATTCGTTCTTGGTTCAATACCATAAGATTTTATCACAGAAATTCCACTAAAGGTTTCTTGTGAATACGTAGAAAGCGTTGAAAGCGATTGTTGTACAATAGTACTTCGTTTGTTAATTAAACGACTCAATTTATATATAGCAACCGATAAAAACGGCAAAGGGAGTAAGGTGTATAATGTTAATGATGGAGATCTGTCTATCATATATATTATAGCCACGGCAAATAATGTAATGGTATTAATGGTGTACATTATGGCAGGACCAACGTACATTCTTACTTTACCGACATCTTCACTAATACGGTTCATTAAATCACCAGTTCTGTTAGATTTGTAAAACTTTAAAGACAGAACTTGGTAATGGTGATAAATTTCATTTTTAAGGTCAAATTCAATATATCGCGATACATTAATAATGGTTTGACGCATTAAAAATGTAAAGATTCCTGCAACAACAGCTGCACCAATAAGGTAGAGGATGTTAATTGTTAATTCACTTTTAAAAATTTCTTGAGAGATATTTCCATCTATTCGGTCTGAAACAACGTTTATAGATGCACCAACCAAACGCGGTGTAAAGAGTGCGAAAATCTTAGAAATAATGGTAATGACGATACCAATTATTATACGATATCTATATTTGTAAAAATATTTATTGAGATGTTTTAGTGCCTTCATTTTGTATTTAGTAGGTCAAAATTATTACGACAATCGTATTTAATAGTTAATATTTTGCTAAACCTTTAATTATAATTTACTTTTGCACGTTGTTTTAAGAATATCCTTAAACACCTTAAAAATTTATTGAACATGACTTCAGAAATTATATCATCGAAAGAATTAAAAAAAATGGATCCAGTTTTTGGACAGTATTCTTTTGACGATCATGAGCAAATCGTTTTTTGCAACGACAAAGATACTGGTTTAAAAGCTATAATTGGTATACATAACACAGTTTTAGGACCAGCTTTAGGTGGCACAAGAATGTGGAATTATGCTAACGAGTGGGAAGCCCTTAACGATGTGTTACGTTTATCGCGTGGCATGACATTTAAATCTGCCGTAACTGGTTTAAACCTTGGTGGAGGTAAAGCGGTTATTATAGGAGATGCCAAAACACAAAAAACACCAGAATTAATGAAACGATTTGGTGAGTTTGTACATTCATTAAGTGGAAAATATATTACAGCTGAAGATGTTGGTATGACTACTGAAGATATGGATACTGTAAGAGAAGTAACTCCTTATGTTACCGGAATATCAGAAAGTAAAGGCGGAGCAGGTAATCCGTCTCCAATTACAGCTTATGGTGTTTTTATGGGAATGAAAGCTGCAGCTAAGTTTCAGTTTGGTTCCGATGTTTTAGAAGATAAAAATGTGTTTGTTCAAGGCATAGGAAATGTTGGTGAAGCCCTTGTAGAACATTTAGTTAATGAAGGGGCTAATGTTACTATTTCAGATATTAGTCAAGATCGCCTAGAAGAAGTTCGTTCTAAATATGGTGCTACAGTTTATGGTGGAGATGATATTTATAGTGAAGACATGGACATTTACGCGCCATGTGCATTAGGTGCAACTATAAACGATGATACAATTTATAAGTTGAAGGCAAAGATCGTTGCCGGAGCTGCGAATAATCAATTAGCCGATGAGAAAAGTCATGGTTTAATTTTACAAGAACGCGGTATTGTTTACGCACCAGATTTTTTAATTAATGCAGGTGGTATAATCAATGTGTATGCGGAGTTAGAAAACTACGACAGACAAGAAATAATGCGTAAAACTGAAAATATTTACAATACCACTTTAGAAATTTTAGATAATGCGAAGGTGAATAATCTTACAACGCACAATGCCGCTTTAAATGTTGCTAGAGAACGTATTGAAACGCGTAAAAGAGAAAACTTAAAATAGTCTCAATTATTTTCGGTTATAAAAATTAAATAATAGTATTTTTGCAAGGTGAATCTTTAATAGGTTCACCTTTTTTAATAATCAAATACTAAAAGTTAAGTTCTTAAACATGCTAAACAGAAGACACATCAGAATTAAAGCCATGCAGTCTATGTATGCTTTTAAAGGTACCGAAAGTGATGATCTAATAAAGGAACAAAAGTTTTTGTTACACAGTTTAGATAGCATGTATGATTTATATTTATCACTTTTAGCTTTACTCACCGAACTGCACAAAAAGAGTAAGGATTACAACGATAAACTGCAAAACAAAATTGTAAGATCTGATGCGGATAAAAATCCGGATTTAAAATTTCAAGAAAACCAGCTTTTACATCTTATTAGTAGTAATAAAATGCTGCAAGATGCTATTGCAAATAAGAAGTTGAATTATTGGGATTTAGATTTTGAATATGTTGATATCATTTTTAAAGCCATTTTAAAAAGTGATATTTATGCCAAATATACAGAAGATGCTGAGTCTAGTTTTAAAAAGGATAAAACCTTTATAATCGATGTGTTTACTGAGATTATTGCACCAAATGATAAGCTTTACGATTTCTTTGAAGATAAAAAATTAACTTGGGTAGATGATTTGCCAGTAGTAAATACGGCCTTGTTAAAAATACTACGAAAGTTAAAATTAACGTCTCCAGAAAGCACCTTGTTACCCGATTTGTATAAGGATGAGGACGACAAAGAATTTGCTATAGAACTGTTTAAAAAGACCTTTTTAAATAGCTCAAAGTTTGCTGAAGAAATCAGTAAAAAAACGACTAATTGGGACTCTGAGCGCTTAGCCAGTTTAGACGGTGTATTATTGAAAATGGCACTATGCGAATTTCAAAAATTTCCATCAATTCCTCATAAAGTGACTATTAACGAATATCTCGAAATTGCCAAAGAATACTCTACACCAAAAAGTAGCTTATTTATTAATGGGATACTAGATAAAATCGTAAAAGAATACCAGTCTGAAAATATTCACTTAAAATCCGGAAGAGGATTAATGTAGTTGTTTGCATTTTTATAGAATAAAGAACGCTCTAATACCTGTTGTAAATAGGTGAATTGGCTTGGTATATGTTGAAATTTTGCGGTTTTTTTAGATAATTGATTCAGCTATCGTTCTTTTGAAAGTTGTTTCTTACAAAATTCTGTTAAGAAAGACGTAAAAATTTTAATTCGAAGAAATAATTATTAACTTCGCAAATCGAAACGAACTTTAACAAAAAAAATAAAGTAATGAAAAAAGTAATTTTAGGACTTAGTGCATTATGTATGGTAGCTTTTACGTCTTGTAAAGATAATGCTGCGAGTAAAATTAAATCTGAAAATATAGCAGCAGCAGCAGATAGAGATGCTAATGCTGGTGATTTTGCAGTTTTAAGTTTAGATAAAACAGATCACGATTTTGGTACAATTGCAAATGGAACACCAGTAGAAACTGTATTTAACTATACAAACACAGGAAATTCTATGTTAGTAGTTAGCGATATTAAAAGTACTTGTGGGTGTACAGTTCCAACAAACTATACAAAAGAAGTTCAACCAGGTGAAACAGGTCAGTTTACAGTAAAGTTTAATGGTAAAGGTAACGGTAAAACGACTAAGTCTTTAACTATGGTAACAAATACTGAAAAAGGACAAATACCAGTAAAAATTACGGCTTTTATTGAAAAAGATCCTAATGCACCTGCAAAAGCAGCTGGAACTGCAAAGATTAATCCTTTAGCTACAGACAATGGAGCTGCTGCGCCAAGAAAATATTCTACGCAACCAGGTCACGAAGGACATAACCACGATTAATTAATTACTGATACTTACTAAATGGAATCATTAACATCGTTTTTACCGTTTATAGCCATTTTTGCTGTGATGTATTTCTTTATGATTGCACCACAAATGAAACGTTCTAAACAGGAAAAAAAGTTTGCCAGCGAGTTAACACGTGGTACTCGTGTCATCACTAAAAGTGGTATGCACGGAAAAGTAGTAGAAATAAATGATAAAGATAACAGTTGTGTTATTGAAACATTAGCAGGCAAAATTAAATTTGATCGTTCTGCAATTTCTATGGAAATGAGTAATAAATTAAATGCACCAGCTGTTGTAAAATAAGTAGGTTCATATTATAAATTAAAAAAGACTGTTCATTGATTTGAGCAGTCTTTTTTTGTTTAATTTTAATTCATCTCCAATTTAATCACCACGCAAAATCTTTTCCATCTTACGACCTCTAGCTAGTTCATCTACTAACTTGTCTAAATACCTCGCTTCTCGTGTTAATTGAGTTTCAATATCTTCAATTCTATAACCACAAATAACCCCTTTAATTAAGTGAGCTTTTGGATTCAAATTTGCTTTTTCAAAGAAGGTTTTAAAAGAGGCTTTTTCATCGATAAGTTCTTGTAGTTTTGCGTCATCAAAACCAGTTAACCATTCAATCACTTGGTGTAATTCTGCTTTGGTTCTACCTTTCTTTTCAACTTTTGTAATATAGTGTGGATAGACAGATGCAAAGGTTAGTTGCGCAACACGTGCATCATGTTCTGGTGTTGTTGTACTCATAGCTTTTAATTTAATTAGTAAAATTTGAATCCTTAATTTAATCAAAAAAAAATAAGCAGTAAACTATAATATCTAATTTACTGCTTATTAATACTACTAATTGTAATTATGGCTATTTCTCTTTAGCTGTTAACTCTGCAATTTTACAAATGACGTCTACTGCTTTTTGCATACTTTCCACTGGTACGTACTCATAACGACCATGGAAATTATGACCACCTGCAAATATATTCGGACAAGGTAACCCCATATAAGAGAGTTGTGATCCATCAGTCCCTCCACGTATCGCTTTAATTAACGGAGTCACACCAACAGCTTTCATAGCTTCTTCTGCAATATCTACAATATGCATTACAGGTTCAACTTTTTCTTTCATGTTGAAATACTGATCTTTTATTTCAATCTGGAAGATTTCACTTTCGTATTTGGTGTTTAAGTCGAAAACAATTTTTTCTAATAGTGCTTTTCGAGCTTCAAACTTATCCATGTCGTGATCTCTAATAATGTATTGAAGTGTGGTTTCTTCAACATCACCTTCTATATCATGCAAATGGAAAAACCCTTCGTATCCTTCGGTACATTCAGGTGTTTCTAATCGTGGTAATGCATTTATAAATTCCGATGCATAATACATAGAGTTTATCATTTTTCCTTTTGCGTATCCAGGATGTACAATTTTTCCTTTTACTTTAATTTTTGCGCCTGCAGCATTAAAATTCTCATATTCTAATTCTCCAACTTGGCTACCATCCATGGTGTAAGCCCAATCTGCACCAAATTTTTCAACATCAAATTTATGTGCTCCTCTTCCGATTTCTTCATCTGGAGTAAACCCAATTCTTATTTTTCCATGTTTAATTTCAGGGTGATTAATAAGGTATTCCATTGCGGTTACAATTTCGGTGATACCTGCTTTATCATCGGCTCCCAAAAGTGTTGTACCATCAGTAGTTATAATCGTCTGACCTTTATAAAGTAATAAGTCTTCAAAATAATCTGGAGACAAAACGATATTCTCTTCAGCATTTAGGACGATGTCTTTTCCATCATAATCGTTTATAATTTGAGGTTTTACATTCGCACCTGTAAAATCTGGAGACGTATCAAAATGCGACACAAATCCTATAACTGGTACGTTGTGCTCTACATTACTTGGCAAGGTTGCCATAATGTACGCGTTCTCATCTATAGTAACATCACTTAACCCAATTGCTTTTAGTTCTTCAACTAATTTATTAGCCAAATCCCATTGTTTTTCGGTGCTTGGTGTAGTATTAGATTCAGGATCTGATTCCGTATCAATTGTGATATAACTAATAAAACGATTTATAATTTGTTGCATAAAATTGAAGGTTTTTAAATGTTAGAGTTTAAATGTTATTACTGGAAGAAATGAATGATTAACCACATCTTCAGAAATACTGCCAGAAAAGTAATGGTTTAATCCTTTTCTACCATGCGTCACCATAGATAAAGCATCTACTTTTTCTCTAACGGCATAATTTAAAAGACCATCTTCTACAGTATGATCTGAAATGCGATCAATATTAACATCTGACTCTTTTAGTTTCGCAAGACTTAAGAATTCTGAAATTCGTTCATCTAATTCATCTGTACTTAAAAAGTTTAAATTAGGGCAGTTAATATGTAATAACGTTGTTTTTTTACCTAATTCTGCTAATAAGACAATAGCTTTTTTAATGGCTGATACACTTTTGTCCGAAAAATCAGTTGCTAATACAATGTGTTCAAATGTAGTAGATTCTGGTTTAGATTTCATTACTAAAACAGGAGTATTGCTATAACGAACGACTTTCTCTGTGTTAGAACCAGTAAACACACCATCGTGGTCGCTGTGTCCTCTAGAACCCATAACAATTAAGTCGGCACCTATATTCTCTGCAACTTCCGCAACTTCTTTTAGGACTTTATGGTATTTAACCATTGGAGTAACTTCAACACCTTCAAGATAGGGTTGGTCTAAAAATGTTTCGAATTCTTTATTAGCCGACATTAGCATAAAAGCATTTTCCTCACCTCTTTCAGAGCTAGATGACGAAAAAATAGACTCAGACATTTCTAACATATGCATTACAATTAACTCTGCGTTTTGTTGTTTTGCTATTGCAGCTGCAGCTTCTAAGGCATATTCTGAATGTTTCGAAAAATCGACGGGAACAATAATTTTTTTCATGATAAAATAAGTTTTATAGTGTATTTCAAAGTTAATGAAATTAGAAGGCTTTAAATATGATATTCGACAGTTTATGATAAAATTAATCTAAAATTTAGGGAATAGATGCTTATTTTTGCATCGTAAAATTGTTTTCATGTACAAAGTATTAATCAGACCCATTTTATTTAATTTCGATCCAGAGAAAGTTCATTATTTTACCTTTTCATTAATCCGAAATATATCTAAAATACCTGGAATTAAAACGCTTTTTAAATCTTTGTATGTCGTTGAAGATAAACGCTTAGAGCGAAATTTATTTGGTCTTACATTTAAGAATCCAGTAGGTTTAGCAGCAGGTTTCGATAAAAATGCCGTGTTGTATAATGAATTGGCAAACTTCGGGTTTGGTTTTATTGAAATAGGAACTGTAACACCAAAAGCACAAGAAGGCAATCCTAAAAAACGCTTATTCAGATTAAAAGACGATAGCGGAATTATTAACCGTATGGGTTTTAATAACGAAGGGTTAGACGCTGCCATTTTGCAACTAAAGAAAAATAAAGGACAGCTTATTATCGGAGGAAATATTGGTAAAAACACCCAAACACTTCCTGAAGATTATACTAAAGATTATTTGGAATGTTTTAATGCATTACATCCTTATGTCGATTATTTTGTGCTTAATGTGAGTTGTCCAAATGTAGGAAGCCATGCCAAACTAAACGATAAGGATTATTTGTTGGAGCTGATTTCTAGTGTTCAAAAAGCAAACGCAACGTTTGAAAAACAAAAACCAATTTTATTAAAAATAGCACCAGACCTAAACGATATACAATTAGATGAAATCATAGAACTCATTGCTGAAACAAAACTCGATGGAGTGATTGCCAGCAACACGTCTGTTGACAGAACCGGTTTAAAAACTAGTGATGCTAGATTAACTGAAATTGGAAATGGAGGTTTAAGTGGACAACCAATAAAAGAAAAATCAACGAAAGTCATTCAATATTTAGCAGAGAAAAGTAATAAAGCTTTTCCAATTATTGGAGTAGGAGGTGTGCATTCTGCAGAAGATGCTTTAGAAAAAATAGACGCAGGAGCTGACTTGGTTCAAATCTATACAGGTTTTATTTATGAAGGACCAAGTTTGATAAAACGAATTAATAAGGCTTTGTTGAAATAGTATTTGTACGGTGTATTAAAAGTATTTACGTCCTTTAAAATTCATTTTGAATGTGATAAGCTCAAACTGACATTGAAAAAAGTACATTTTCATATAACCACAGCGTGGCTAAATATTCATAATTGTATAACAGAATGATTTCAATAGAGCACTGGCAGTGCGACACATCAATCCAATTATGCTTTTGTAAATTTGAGCAGATATGTCACTCCTCTGGAGTTCACTAACGCCATACATTATTTGTTATTATTAATGTAAAACTCCTCTGGAGTTTTAATAATTAGAAACAAGATTTTTATATCGTTTGAATTACGACATCCTAATATCATTCGCACTAGCAACATCTGCTTTGGCAATTTCGCCAGGACCAGATAATATCTATGTTTTGGTTCAGAGTATAGCAAATGGTAAGTCTTACGGAATGGCAACGGTATGTGGCTTAATAACAGGCTGTATTGTGCATACGACCTTGTTAGCTTTTGGTGTTTCTGCTGTAATTAAAGCGAATGAAAATTTATTCTTTGGTATTAAACTTTTAGGAGCTTGTTACCTGTTGTTTCTTGCTTATAACGTTTTTAAATCTGATGCCACAATTACTTTAAACTCAGAAAATGTACCGCAGAAAAATCTAAAACAACTCTTTGTACAAGGGTTTTTTATGAATGTGCTTAACCCAAAAGTCACTATTTTCTTTCTAGCTTTTTTTCCAGGGTTTTTGTTTAGTGATTCTATGAGTACTGTGATTCAGTTTTATGTTTTAGGTAGTATTTTTATGTTGGTGTCGTTTATTATTTTTTCTACCATTGCGTTGTTAGCAGGACAAATTAAAACCTATACCTTAAACCATAAAAACTCAGGTTTGGTTTTAAAATGGCTTCAAATTGTGGTATTTATTGCTATTGCGATTTTTATTTTAATTTAGAGACATGATTAGATTTATCTATCTTCCAAAATTTTCAATAGTTATTATTTTCTCATTTATTCTAGTTACCGTTATTGGTACAATTTCCCACGAGTTTGGACATATTGTAGTTGCAAAATATTTTGGTTACGACACAACGTTGGATTATGGAAGTATGAATTATTATCCGAGAGGTTACCTTGAAGACAGCGATTTAAAAAAAATAAATAGCCTAGTTGAAAAATATAACTATAATAATTATGAGGCTTGGCCAAATGAAATAAAATTAACAGTTGAAGAATTAAGTGAATCCTTGGATAAAAAGTACCCATCAATTAGTTTAAATCATACGTTTTGGATTATTATGGGTGGTCCAGCTCAAACGTTGCTTACAAGTTGTTTGGGATTGTTTATCTTGTTTATGAGAAGAAAGAAATGGAGTTATGGATTTAAGAGTGTAGATTGGATAGCCGTTTTTATGGCATTATTTGCTTTACGTGAAGTGTTTAATTTCGTTACAGCTTCTTATAGTTCAATATTTAATTCTAAATCACATTTTCACGCAGATGAATTCAGGATTTCAACGTATTTGGGATTTAATGAATGGGTAATTCCAATTTTAACATTGATTTTAGGATTGTTAATGTCCTGCTATGTCATTTTTAAAATCCTACCGATTAAATATCGTTTTACATTTATCCTTTCAGGATTGGTAGGAGGAATAACAGGTTATGCTCTTTGGTTTGGTGTTTTGGTAGCCGCTCTTTTCAATTCAACTGGTTGTTTTTAATCTTGTAACTAATCAGTTCATGCTTGAGGTTATATTTTAGATATAATAATAAAAGCATAACGTACATTCATTCCATTTTTTTGATTTTTATTACACGAATAATCTGAAAAAAACTCGGTCTGCCGACAGGCAGGCGTGTAATCTGTGTTAAAATAAGCATCATTATCACCAATCTTTTTATCGCAATTGTTTCCAACATCAATTCAAAAAATCAACTTCGAGTTCAGTTTCAATTTCAACTTCAATTAATGTATATTTGAACCAATGAACAAAGGTGTTAAAATAATAGAATGTCCGAGAGATGCTATGCAAGGCATCAAGGATTTTATACCTACTGCTAAGAAAGTACAGTACATACAATCGTTGCTTCGTGTTGGTTTTGATACCATTGACTTTGGTAGTTTTGTGTCGCCAAAAGCAATTCCGCAAATGGTAGATACAGCGGAAGTTTTAGCGCAACTCGACTTAAGTAAAACCGAAAGTCAACTATTAGCCATTATTGCCAACACAAGAGGCGCAAACGATGCATCACAACATCCTGAAATTGATTATTTAGGTTTTCCGTTTTCAATTTCCGAAAACTTCCAAATGCGAAACACGCACAAAACTATTGCACAATCCGTTGTTACCTTATCCGAAATTTTAGAAATAGCTGACAAAAGCCATAAGAAAGTCGTTGTTTATATTTCTATGGGTTTTGGAAATCCGTATGGTGATCCTTGGAATGTCGATATCGTAGGCGAGTGGACCGAACGTTTATCTAACATGGGAGTTGGAATTTTATCCTTAAGTGATACCATTGGAAGTTCTGATGCCGAGAATATTGACTATTTATTTTCAAATTTAATTCCAGCCTATTCAAATATAGAATTTGGAGCACACCTTCATACCACACCAACCACTTGGTTCGAAAAAATTGATGCAGCATACAAAGCAGGTTGCCGTCGTTTTGATGGTGCTATTCAAGGTTTTGGTGGTTGCCCAATGGCAAAAGACGACTTAACAGGTAATATGCCAACGGAAAAAATGTTGTCTTACTTCACACAAAAAAAAGCCCATGACTTAAATGCCATGAGCTTTGAGAGTTCTTATAATGAAGCTACTAAGATATTTTCAGCTTATCATTAGATTATTAATCTTCTAATAATTCATACTGAAATTGTGGGTAACCTCGTTCTCCTGTTTCATTTTCAACAGCAGTAAATCTTAATTTATAGTAATTGTTATCGCTATCTTTTATAACGTAATAACGACCTTCTGTTACTGACGTTTCACCTGTCATATAGTCTACACTTCTCCAACTACTTCCAATAATAGAACGATCATTGTATACAAAACTAGCTTCATCAATATTAGCAATTGCGAAATCCGTATAACTTGGAGTCGTTTCATCTTCAACAGTAATTTGATATAAACCAACACCACCAAGCGTATTATGTAATGTGTAATCTGAATACGTTAATCCAGCAGCTAAATTACCTTGTAAACCGTAATAAGAAAATACACCGCCAAAATCAATATCCCAATTTGCAGTTTCTGGTTCTACGCTAACCACTTGTCCATCTGTTAAGCTAATAGAAGTGAGGTTATAACTGTTATCTTTACTGACGCTAATTTCAGAAAAATCAGTAGTGTTAGTCAATGGTGCATATTGAATCGTGTAACCGTTACCATCTGCTAAAACTCTCACTTTCATGAAACCTCTTGGTTCTCCCGTAGTATTTAGTGTACCAGTATTAGTTGTCGGGATTTCGTTTCCTAAATTTACGATGTAAACATTGTTTTCGCTATCTGTAGTAGATATTTCATCAAAAGCAGTACCAGCTAATTCTCCTACTTTACTGTCCGTAAAAGAAATGCCAGCATCTAAATCTCCGTATTGGAAATAACCAACAGGTAACCCTTGCATTAGCTCTGCAACAGTATTAACTGTCACAGTAGTAGGTGTAAAGTTCTGGTCTAACGCGTTTAACGTTAATGGTGATGTCAGTGCAGTTGTTTCAGTAACCGTTGTAATATCAGTGATACCTTCTAATTCTACAGCAGAAACTAATAAAGCATTATTGAGGAACACTCTATTTTGAGAACCGTTATATACTGCAATTTCCCATGAGTCGCGTCGCGAAGCAACTTGTTCACCTGAACTTAAATCTACATAGACCCGATTAGCCTGGTTAAATCCTCCTACTTCTGGGTCTATTATACCACCAGAAGATGGCGGAATTACAGGAGTTGTAACATCGTCATCGTTGCTACAGCTTGTGAAAAAAGCAGCAGCTATAAATAAGATAATTGTAAAACATTTGGTATTCATAATTGTTAGTGTTTAAAGTTTAAATTATATAAAAGTTTTAAAAAATAAGATCGGCCATTACCGATAAGTCGTGATGTTGTTGCTGAGCTATTATGAGCTCCAGACGACGCTGCTGAGTTGATGTTAACAACGTCAAAAATATTTCTTGCACCTAGTGTAGCGCTTAAATTGGAAGTAATATTTGTACGGATTGAAGCATTTAACCACGTGTAAGCGTCTGTTATTCCAACAAACTCGTCTCCGTTGGCATTATTGAATATACCTTCAGTTTCTCCCGTGTGTTTTAATTGAGCAGAGACTATAGAATTCCACTTTTTAATAGTATAAGCTAATGACGTTTGTAAGTTTAAACTCCATAAATAGTCATCATTATTAGTTTCAAAGGCTTGGATTTCGTTTTTAACTCCAAGATATGTTGCACCTAAACCAATGTTCCAGTTTTTGTATATAAAACTGTTATCTAGTGTAAACCCTAAACGGTCACTGTAATCTATATTGTCTTGCGTAAATAGAATACGTCCATCGCCATCTTCTGTTGTTATACTAGAAATGGCATCTTTTAAATAGATATGAAAAAAGTTGAAACTGGTATTCAGATACCCTTCTTTGGCAATTCTGAAGGTATCTTTTAAATTAACAAAAACCGAAATTCCGTCTTCTGGTTGTAAATCTGGATTTCCTTGCACATTGTGATTGGCGTCCACAAAATAAAAGAACAGTTCTTCAAAATTAGGTGCTCTATATGCTGAGCCTACAACAGCTTTTAGTTTTAGTTTATCTGAAAAATCATAATTAGAAGATAAGGACCAAATTAAATGATTATCAAATTGCGTACTATGCGTAAATCGTGCACCTGGATTTATAGATAGTTTTTTTGAAAGTTGAAACTCAGTAATTCCAAACAACTCATAGTTAGAAATGGTATTTTTTACTACTTCATTAGAGTAGGCTCCGGTAGCATTAGCATCAAAACCAGACTGATTGGTGAATTCATAACCTAACTGAAGATCAAAAAAATCAGATTGTGGAAATATCTTATTTACAAAAGCTTTGGAGTACCAGACTTCACTCGATTGACTTAGAGCATCAATTTCTACAGATTGTGTGCGTTGTTCAAAGATGTTATAAATAAATTCTTTGTAGTTCCGTTTTTGATTTTGGTACGACAATGAAAAATTATATTTAGTCGCTCCATTAAGAGGTCCAGACACATTGATGTTATTTACCCATCTATCGGTAATGTAATTTTTATCTAAAGCCGTTGGGTTAAGACTTCCGTTTTGGTATCTACCGTTTACAACCCGATTATAGATGTCTAAATCTTCATTAAAATACTGTAATTTATAAAAGACATTGTGTTGTCCTAAATCTAAATCCACATTGGCAGAAGCCGTAATTTGTTCTTTAGGGTTCCATTCGGTACCACGTAAACTATCATTTACAACTAAATTATCTTGAATATTTACGTAGTTTGGCCCCTTATAATCATTATAAAAGCCAGCAAAATCGTTTCGAGACACACCAAAAGCATAGGATAACTTTTCATTAACTTGATTCGTAGCTCTAAAGTTCTGAATATGTCTGCCTTTATCAAATAATTCAAATTCATTACCAACAGTCTCTTCCTGTAATGATACCTGTAATTCCCATCCATTGTCCTTTAAGCCTCTCTTTGTAATAATATTAATGACTCCTGCAACAGAATTATCACCATATAAAACACCCATTGAACCTTCTACAATTTCAACGCGCTCAACATCATCAATATTAATCTGTGTAATGTCTATATTATTCCCGACACCATTATCGCTAATTACCGGAATGCCATCGACTAAAATTTTTACATACTGACCATCTAAACCAAATAAACTAACGGTAGAACGGCCAGAAGATGCATCTGGATTTACAGAGATGTTTAAGTTGTTAAATAGAATGTCTGCTAAATTGTTTCCGGCTAAATTATCTATGTCTTTCCGTTTAATAGTGCTAACCGTAAACAGTTTTTTACTCACAGACATAACGTTGCTTTCGCCTACAACCACAACTTCACTTAGTTTTTCAATTTTTGTGCTGTCGCTTTCTATTTCTTGAGCATTGAGATTACAACTTAAAAAAATCAAAAAATAAAGTAGAAAATTATTTTTAATTAGACTCATTCTATATAAATTTGTCGCAAATATATAATCTTATTTTAATTCATTCTAAATAAGAATAACTATTTTTAATTACTAGCAAATAATATAAAATGAGAAGAAAAGCAGTTTTAGCAATTATTTTAGCATTTACTTTATACAGCCATGCACAAGATAAAAAAGCACAAGATCAGGAAGCCATTAAAGATATGTGTGGTTGCTTTGAGGTAACTTTTAATTTTAGTGAGACGTTTAATCACAGTAACGATTCGCTTTACAGACCTTCTGAAACCAAAGTTGATAAAGGTTTAGAATATGCAGTTGCGATTGTAGACGAAGATGATAAAATTTCTATTCAGCATTTATTACAAGTAGGAAGACCAGATAGTCCACATATTGTAAAGCATTGGAGACAAGATTGGTTATTTGAAAATACAGACTTCTATATGTACAATGGTGATAACGAATGGGTTTTTGAAACTAAAACTAAAGATGACGTAGAAGGGCAGTGGACGCAAAAAGTATATCAAGTTGATGATAGTCCACGTTATGAAGGCTCTGGTACTTGGGTTCATGTAGATGGAAAAACCTATTGGGAAAATACAACAACAGCTCCTTTACCACGAAGAGAATATACCAAGCGTAGTGATTACAATGTAACTTTAAGAGGCAACCGTCAAGAAATTACTAATTACGGTTGGGTACATGACCAAGACAATGCCAAAATTATAAGAGAAAAAGGAAAAGAAGATGTGGTCTTAGCTAATGAGAAAGGCTATAATACATATGTAAAGGTTGATGATAGTAGATGCCAAGCAACTATTGATTGGTGGAAAGAAAACCAAGATAAATGGGCTGTAGTGAGAGCAAAATGGGATGACGTTTACAGCAGAGATAAAGATTTAGTTTTAGAAACTAAAGTAGATAACAAACCACTTTACAAAATTTTATTTGACGATAAAGTTGTAAAAGAAGAAGAAATAAATACCACAATTGAATCGTTTGTAAAAAAGTAAAACACATGAAGAATTTAAAACTAAGTTTCGTTGCTATACTATTAGCTTTATCATTTCAAGGATTTGCTCAAGATAATGTGTTTTTAGATCGCGCATTTTGGGATACAAAACCAACAGTAGCAGCTTTAGAAAGTAAAATAAAAGAAGGTAATAATCCTGCTGAGGCCAATAGTAATAATTTTGATGGAGTCGTTTACGCTACCTTGCAAGATGCCCCTTTAAAGTCAATTATTTATCTAATTTCTCAGAAAGGCAATGATGTTAACAAACTTACTCACGATGGGAGAACATATATCTTCTGGGCAGCTTACAAAGGAAATGACGCATTGGTTGATTACCTATTAAAGAATGATGCAAAAACTAATATAACAGACGATAAGGGAAATACCATTATTAATTTTGCGGCTGGTTCTGGTCAGGCAAATACTAAAGTCTATGATCGTCTTATTAAACACAATGCCGATTTAATAAACAAAATCAATCCTGATGGAGCAAATGCATTGTTGTTAGCAGCTCCAAGTGATAAAGACTTTAAACTTATTAAATATTTTCAATCTAAAGGTTTAGATATCAACTCTGTTGATAACAGTGGAAATGGTATTTTTAATTATGTAGCTAAATCTGGAAATACCGAAATACTCAATAGCTTATTAAAACAAGGTATAAAAGGAACACATGAAGCATTTATTTTTGCAGCTCATGGTATGCGAAGACAACCCAACGATATAGGTATTTATAAATACTTAGAACGTGTTGGTTTGCAACCTAATGTAACCAATTCAAAAGGAGAAACACCATTACACATTTTAGCATATAATAGTGACAATACAGAGGTCTTAAACTATTTATTAGACAAGGGACTCGATGTAAATCAAGCAGACCATAACGGAAATACACCGTTTATAAATGCAGCATCTCGTAACAAATTAGAGGTAGTTAAAAGGTTTGCAAAAAATGTAAAAGATATTAATGCTACAAATAAAAAAGGGGAATCGGCATTGGCTTTAGCGGTAAAAGGCAACGCTACAAATACTGTTGCGTACTTACTTGAAGAAGGAGCAAAATCAAATAGTATAGATTCAGATGGCAATAACTTAGTCTATTATGTAATAAACTCGTATTCAGAAAAAAATAAGGAGGAGTTTACAAAAAAATTAGACCTACTTAAATCTCATGGTTTAGATCTCACAGCAGTTCAAAAAAATGGAAATAATTGGTTTCATTTAACGGTTGAAAAAAATAGTATTTCACTACTAAAATTAGCCTTAGAATTTAATCAAGATATTAATGCAAAAAATAAAGATGGCAATACTCCTTTACATCTTGCGGCATTAAAGGCTACTGATGATGTAGTGCTTAAATTTCTTGTAAAAAATGGTGCAAAAAAAGAAATTGTTACAGATTTTGAAGAGTCTGCCTACGATTTAGCCATTGAAAATGAGTTGCTTAAAAAGAATAATATTTCAGTCGAATTTTTAAAGTAATACTACGATCATATGAAAAATATACGATTAATAACCTTACTAAGTGTTGTCGTTTTTAGTTTAGTTTCATTTACTACACCAACAGAATCTACAAAGTATAAATGTATGATTCAAATGACAAATTATACAGGTGAAGGAGCTTACATAGTTATTTCTTTATTAAATCCTGAAGGCGAATACGAAGAAACCTTAAACGTTATTGGAGACGATGACGAGTGGTATAATACGGTTGAGTCTTGGTGGCAATTTTACGGAAAAAGACGAACAGATATCGATGCCATTACAGGAGCAACTGTGAGTGGAGGAGAGCGTACAATTAATGTCATAGAAATTGATAATGACAAATTAGATAAAGGTTATAAACTTCGGTTTGAGACCGCTGTAGAAGATCAAGAATATTACGAAAAAGATATTGAAATTGCGTTAACTTCTGAAAACGTAAAGTCTAAAGTAGAAGGTCAAGGTTTTATCCGTTACATAAGAATGATGCCTCAAAAATAAATCGATACTATGACCATTTCCATTTGGAGATACAGTCACTTGGTATTGGCTGTGGTTTCTTCTTTATTCATCTTAATAGCATCGGTAACTGGTGCTATTTTGGCGTTTGAACCTATTTCAAATCAGTTGAAATCGTATGCAGTTTCTGATGCAAATGAGGTTTCACTTGCAGAAACGCTAAGTGTATTAGATACCGAATACGAAGAAGTTTTTACAATCGAAGTTGATAGAAACGACTTTGTTAGTGCAGATGTCATTACCAAAGAAGGTAACAGCGAAACGTTTTATATTAATCCATTTACTGGTGAAAAAATAGGTGACATCATTAAAAAAGCACCCATTTTTGAATTCGCGACCAACTTACATCGTTCCTTGTTTTTAAAAACAACAGGTCGGATTTTAATTGGAGTGGTTTCCTTTTTATTATTTCTAATTTCGGTTACAGGTATTAAGTTAATCTTGAAGCGACAAGGTGGATTTAAACGATTTTTCTCAAAGGTGGTCAAGGAAAATTTTGATCAATATTACCATGTGGTTATTGGTAGATATGCATTGATACCTATAATAATTGTAACGTTAACAGGAGTTTTTCTATCCTTAGAACGGTTCGATATGTTTCCTGTAGAAAAAATTTCTCACCAATATCCAGAGCAAGTAGAACCCGAAGAAAAATTAGCAATAAAAGACTTAAAAACGTTTCAAGATATTTCCCTTGGAGATGTAAAACATGTAGAATTTCCATTTTCCGATGATATTGAAGATTACTTTATTGTAAAACTGAACGACAAAGAACTACTTGTTAATCAGTATACAGGTTCAATTGTTAGCCATCAAAATACATCGTTTGGTGCATTAGTATCTAACTGGAGTTTAATTCTGCATACTGGCGAAGGCACTATAATTTGGTCAATAATTTTGTTTTTGGCTAGTTTGGCGACCTTATTTTTTATCTATTCAGGTTTTGCCATGACTTTAAAGCGCAGAAAAGAATCGTCAAAACTTAAAAACAAGTTTAAAAAGGATACAGCAGAGTATATCATCTTAGTCGGTTCAGAAACAGGAAATACTTTTAACACAGCTAAATTATTTTACGAGGCTTTATTAGCCGCAGGACATTCGGTTTTTGTGTCCACTCTAAATGACTATTCGGCATATAAAAAAGCGAAACACATTATTGTTTTTGCGTCAACTTATGGTGAAGGCGAAGCTCCAACAAGTGCTTCAAATTTTGAACAGTTATTTCAGAACGTAAATCAGGCTCAGACACTTCAGTATTCGGTCATTGGCTTTGGGTCATTAATGTATCCCGATTACTGCAAATACGCTATTGATGTGAATTCGATGCTTCAAAAGCAGGATGGCTTCGTAGAACATTTACCACTCTTTAAAATTAATAATCAGTCGTTTGAATCATTTAAAAGTTGGATAATTCAATGGAATAATCAAACAGCTCAAGATTTAAAAATTCAACTTCAAAAACCTCAGGTCAATTTAAAAAAATTAAAGGAATTTAAAGTCATCAATAAAACGGAACCTAATAATGACGATTCATTTTTGATACAGTTGCGACCTAATAAAAAGGTAAAATTTATATCAGGTGACTTATTATCAATGTTTCCTGATGCCGATTTTATTGAAAGACAATATTCAATAGGTAAGATTGAAAACGATATTGTATTAAGTATTAAAAGGCATGAGTTAGGTGTCTGCTCTAATTATTTTAACAACTTAAAAGTCAACGAGATTGTTAAAGCTAAAGTAAGGCGTAATTACGATTTTCACTTTCCAATCGATACAAAAGAGGTCGTTTTGATTGCCAACGGAACAGGTATTGCTCCTTTTTTAGGTATGATTAACGATAATTCAAAGCGAATAAAAACACATCTATTCTGGGGCGGACGAACAAAACAATCTCTAAAACTGTATGAAAGTATTATAGATTCCGCGTTGGTAAAACATAAGTTAACGAGTTTTAATGTGGCCTATTCGCAAGAACAAAAAACTAAAGTTTACGTTCAGGATTTAATTTTAGAACATCAAGAGTTGTTTTCTAAAGTATTACATAATAACGGAGTTATAATGATATGTGGTTCAATTGCTATGCAGAATAGGGTTTTAGACGTCCTAAATTCCATAACCAAAACCCACTTAAGTCAACCTTTAAGTGATTTTGAAACCAATGGACAGCTTAAAATGGATTGTTATTAACCTCGTATTTAATTCAAAATCTTAAAACACTTTCTAAGGCTATAATTGCGGTATGATAGTGTTGTTAATACGATGTATAAGAGGTCTTTCATTTTTTTATTTAAATTTAGTCTAAATAAAGTGCGTCAAATTAAATTTTGTCTTATTTTTGCGTGAATTATTTATATCAAGTCTTAATAAGAATAATATAGTATTAAAAAAATGAAAAAAATTGCCTTAAGTTTATTTACAATAGCAGCAGTATTAATGTCATGTTCCAGTGATGATGATAATGGGGCTTCGGGACCACAAGTCAATACCCCTGTAACTTATGAATTTTCAAGAGACGGAAATTCTTCGGTAAGTTTTAGCGGTCAAACCACTAGGATTGCAATGGGTGAGGAATTTGTAACAGCACTTAAAGATAATGCCTATTCAGAAGCTCAATTAGATGCTATGTTTGCGCACGTTGAAGGAGCCGATGATTTTTTAGATGCAGATTTAAATGCTTCAGATAAAAGTCTTAGAAGTAAAGTGGCAGCTTCTCAAGATTATTTCTCGGCAAACACGACCGATGCGAATGCTATAAAAACACAATTTGACGCTTGGATTTCAGATCAAGCAACAAATGTATTTTCAAATTGGGATGATACAGCAAGTGCAGGAAATGCAGGACAATTACAACAAGCTGGTGGTGGAACGGTAAGATATATTAACGCTAAAGGTTTTGAACTTAATCAATTTGTTGCAAAAGGTTTAATAGGAAGTTTAATGACAGACCAAATTCTTAATAATTATTTAAGTCCTGCGGTGTTAGATGAAGCTTCTAATATTTCTAATAATGATAATGATATCGTTGAAGAAGGAAAATCTTATACCACTATGGAGCATAAATGGGATGAAGCATTTGGCTATTTATATGGTGCGGAAGATGATGCGACTATGCCAACTTTAGATGCAGATTCATTTTTAAGCGAATATATGGATAGAGTAGAGGCTGATGAAGATTTTGCTGGGATTGCTCAAACGGTTTATGATGCTTTTAAATTGGGTAGAGCTGCAATTGTGGCTAAAAATTATACCGTAAGAGATGCACAAGCTGAAATCATAAAAGAAAATATTTCTAAAATTTTAGCCGTTAGAGGTGTTTATTATTTACAAAGAGGAAAAGAAGTCTTAGCAGAAGGCGATATGGCAAGCGCATTCCACCAATTATCTGAAGGTTTTGGATTTGTATACAGTCTTCAATTTACACGTCAACCTGGTACAAATAGTCCTTATTTTAGTAAGTCAGAGGTTGATGCATTTATGGCTCAGATCTCTGAAGGTAACGGATTTTGGGACATAACTCCAGAGACTCTAGATGCTATTTCTACTGCAATTGCTGATCGTTTCGACTTTACCGTTGCGCAAACTATTAACTAAGAAATACGCCAAAAACCTCAAAGTATAAACCGTCTTTCATTAGGACGTTTATACTTCGTTGTTTTTACAATTTAAAAAATAATAACTATGTTAAAGAAAGCTTTTTTAATCTTAACAATCACTGCACTAGCCGTGGCATGTAGCTCTTCCGATGAGAGTTCAGGAGGTGTAACCGATAATTTTGACAGAACTGCGATGTTAACCAATTGGGCGGATAATATTATTGTTCCGGTTTATGAAGATTTAAATATCGCAGTGACCAATATGGTAACTGAAAAAGATAGTTTTGTAAATGCACCTACTCAAGCCAATCTAGATTCATTCAGGACGGCTTGGTTTAATGCCTATAAAATATGGCAATCTGCTGAAATGTTTAATATCGGTAGAGCCGAAGAGATTAATTTTGGGTACCAGATGAATATCTATCCCACAAATATTACAGATATTCAAAATAATATTCAATCTCAGAATTATGATTTAGCTAATGTTAATAATAATGACGCGGTTGGTTTTCCTGCTTTAGACTATATGTTATATGGCTTGGCGGATAACGATATGGATATATTAAGCTATTATACATCAAATGCAGATGCGGCTAAATATTTGGCTTATGTTTCAGATTTAGTAAATCAAATGGAATCGCTAACGCAAGATGTCACGCAAAGTTGGGCAACCTACAGTCAGACGTTTATCGATAATGCCAATAATACGGCTACAGGATCTATTAATAAACTGATTAACGATTTTATGTTTTATTACGAAAAAGGATTAAGAGCCAATAAAATTGGGATTCCTGCCGGTAATTTCTCTACAACGCCGTTGCCAGATAAAGTAGAAGCTTATTATAGAAGTGATATTTCAAAAACGCTAGCAACAGAAGCATTAACCGCTGTGAAAGATTTTTTTAATGGAAAACATTATAACAGCACTACCACAGGAGAAAGTTTGTCCTCTTATTTAGACTACCTAAATACCATAAAAAATGGGGAAGATTTAAGTGTACTTATAAATAATCAGTTTGATACCGCACAATCTAAAATTAATACCTTAGATGATAGTTTTGCGGACCAGATTGCCATGGATAACACTAAAATGACCGAAGCTTATGATGCTTTGCAAATGGCTGTGGTTTTACTAAAGGTTGATATGTTACAAGCCTTAAATGTTAGTGTCGATTATGTTGATGCTGATGGTGACTAGAATTAAAAAATTAAATTCAAAAAGGATTCTTATTCAATAAGAATCCTTTTTTTGCATTATGCTAATTAAACTTACATCATATTTCAATAAACAAACCCATCCTGCGCCGTTGGCTGTGTTCAGAATAGGTTTTGGTCTCATGATGTTAGCAAGCATTATTAGGTTTTGGTCTTATGGTTGGATTGAAAAACTGTACTTAGAACCTCAATTTCACTTTTCGTATTATGGTTTTGAATGGGTAAAACCTATCGGTAATTATACATATCTTCTATTTGTAATATGCGGTTTATCTGCAGTCTTTGTGGCCTTAGGATTAAAATATCGCATCGCCATTATCACGTTCTTTATAAGTTTTACCTATATCGAATTTATGGATAAAACTACATACCTCAATCATTACTATTTTATAAGTATATTGAGTTTTTTAATGTGTTTTTTACCCGCCAATGCGTACTTCTCTTTAGACGCTATAATTAGAAAAAAGGAATACCGTCAAATTCCGAAATGGACTATTAATAGCATAAAACTGTTATTAGGAATCGTTTATGTCTATGCCGGTTTGGCCAAAATAAATAGTGATTGGTTATGTAAAACCATGCCTTTAAAAATATGGTTGCCTTCCAAATATGATTTACCTTTTATTGGCGAAAATGTGATGCAACAAGAATGGTTTCATATGGCCATGAGTTGGTCTGGAATGTTATATGATCTAAGCATTCCTTTTTTTATGCTTTATAAGCGCACACGGGGTTTTGCTTTTGCATTAATTGTGTTTTTCCATGTCTTTACAAGAGTGTTGTTTCCTATTGGAATGTTTCCTTATGTCATGATTGTAGCAACTCTAATTTTTTTCGATGCCGATGTACATGAGCGTATTTTAAATGGATTTCGAAAATTATTCAGCGTTTTAAAGCTAAAAGTCGCTACTATTGAAATTTCGAATTATAAATTTCAAAATCAAAAGATAATTTTGCCAATCTTAGGTTTATTTTTTACGATTCAATTACTTTTGCCGTTTCGTTATTTGTTGTATCCTAACGAATTATTTTGGACCGAAGAAGGCTATCGTTTTTCTTGGCGTGTCATGTTAATGGAAAAAGCAGGTTATACAGAATTTAAAGTGGTTGATCCCGTATCTGGACATTCATTTTCTGTAGATAATTCAGATTTTTTAACACCGTTTCAAGAGAAACAAATGAGCACACAGCCCGATTTTATTCTAGAGTATGCCAAATATTTAGAACAGCATTTTGCATCACAAGGGCATAAAAATATTGAAATTTACGTCGATAGTTTTGTGGCTCTAAACGGTCGCTCTAGTGAACGCTACATTGACCCCAAAGTGGATTTGCTAAAACAAACAGAATCATTTGAACCCAAAAATTGGATTTTACCATTTAAAGATGACATTAAAGGACTTTAGTACATTTATAATAATTGTTTTGTTTGCATTTGCACTCCATGCACAACAAAAGGTATCTGGTATTATTACCAATCGGGAAACCCAAGAACCGGTGAAAAATGTGGAGGTTTATGATAAAGTTTCTGGTTTATTGGCCAAGTCCGATGCCAATGGCTATTATGAATTTACAACCCAAAAGCAAACCTTGAATTTGGTGTATTTTTCTTATGAATTTAAAATACTAGAAATTACAATCACCGTTGAAAATGATGTTGTTTTAAACCAGCAATTAGAGACCATTGGCGAAGCCTTAACGGTCGTTGAAATTACAGCGCGAAGATCTAAGGTTTTTAATTTAAGTAGATTAAAGGATGTTGAAGAAACTGCAATTTATGCCGGAAAGAAAACAGAGGTGGTTTTAGTCGAAGAATCTATGGCCAATTTGGCCACAAATAATGCGAGGCAACTTTACAGCCAAGTCGCAGGTTTAAATATTTATCAGAATGATGATGCCGGACTACAACTCAATATCGGTGGTAGAGGTTTAGACCCTAATAGAACCGCAAATTTTAATACGAGGCAAAATGGTTACGATATTAGCGCAGACGTCCTAGGATATCCTGAAAGTTATTATTCCCCAGCTTCAGAAGGATTAAAACAAATACAAGTTATCCGTGGAGCGGCATCTTTACAATATGGAACGCAGTTTGGAGGACTCATTAATTTTGTAATGAAAGAACCAAATCCTAACAAACCATTAGAAGTCATTACTAGGAATACTTTAGGAAGTTTTGGCTTGTACACTAATTTTACCAGCCTTAGTGGGACGAGCAATAAATGGAGTTATTATACCTTTTTCAATTATAAAAAAGGCGATGGTTTTAGGCCGAATTCAGAGTTCGAATCTAAAAACATATACGCTCATATTGGTTATCAATTTAATAAAAATACGTCTGTTACTGCCGAACTTACATATTTAGATTATTTAGCACAACAAGCCGGTGGTTTAACCGATACCATGTTTAATGAAGATCCTTACCAAAGTAATAGAGCTCGAAATTGGTTTGAAGTAGATTGGTTACTCTACAATTTTAAATTAGCCCATCAATTTTCAGAAGCTACTAATTTTACATTTAATTTTTTCGGGTTGAATGCTTCAAGAAATGCATTAGGCTTTAGAACCAATCGTGTCGATCAGGTAGATCCTAATACAGAGCGCGATTTAATAAAAGGTGATTTCAATAATTATGGTTTTGAAGCACGATTATTAAGCAAGTATCACATATTTAATAAAGAGGCCACCTTTTTAATCGGTTCTAAATTTTACAAGGCTAATAACAGTCAACAACAAGGGCCAGGTTCCGATGGAATAGGTCCCGATTTTAATATCAGAACCGACGAATTTCCGAACTATTCAGATCAATCCGATTTTGATTTTCCAAATCTAAATGTTGCAGTCTTTGGTGAAAATATCTTCTATCTGAATGATAAATTTTCTGTGACGCCAGGGTTTAGATTCGAGTATATAAAAACACAAAGTGAAGGGGCGTATAAACGCATAAATACAGATGCGGCAGGTAATGTTATTTTTGAAGACACTGTAGAAGATAATCGTGATTTTGAACGCAATTTTGTGTTATTAGGCTTAGGTTTAAGTTATAAACCTACCACAAATTTAGAAGCTTACGCTAATATTTCACAAAACTATCGTTCTGTAACCTTTTCAGATATAAATATTGTAAACCCTGCTTTTGCCATTAATCCTGACATTACGGATGAAGATGGGTTTACGTTAGATTTTGGTTTAAGGGGAAATTATAATAATATCGTATCCTATGATGTTGGTGCCTTCGCCTTATTATACAATAATCGAATAGGTTTTGTTCAAAAAGAACAGGAGGACGGAAGTGTTGTTAGTGAACGTGGTAATATTGGTGACGCGGTGATGTATGGTGTAGAATCTTTATTTGATTTTAACTTGAAGAAAATCTTAAAACTGAATACCGATTTCAGTTTTAATTATTATATTAATACCTCTTTTATTTCTTCAGAATATACCAACTCTGAACAACCCGGAATTAAAAGTAACAAGGTAGAATTTGTGCCAGATTTAAATTTAAAAACAGGCTTAAAATTCGGCTATAAAAATCTTATGGCGAATATGCAATACACGTATTTAGGAAGACAATTTACGGACGCTACTAATTCTGTTGCATCCAATTTAAGTGGCGTCATTGGTGAAATTCCTGAATATGACATTTTAGACCTCTCAATATCTTATCGCTATAAAAGGTTTAAATTAGAAACGGGTGTCAATAATGTATTAGATAATGCTTACTTTACACGACGTGCTACAGGTTATCCTGGACCTGGTATCATACCATCTGCTCCTCGTAATTGGTTTACAACATTAGAAGTTACGTTTTAGTAACACTAGATTGTAAATATTAGCTTATCTTTGCACGCAATTAAATCTTAATTGCCATGACAGCACACGAAACTAAAATTGTTGGAGAAGGTCTCACTTATGATGACGTACTCTTAGTTCCAGCATTTTCTGAAATTCTTCCTCGCGAAGTTAATATTCAAACCAAATTTACACGAAACATTACGATTAACATTCCTGTGATTTCTGCAGCAATGGATACGGTTACCGAAAGTAAAATGGCAATTGCTATGGCACAAGAAGGTGGTATTGGTGTATTGCATAAAAACATGACCATAGAGCAACAAGCCGATAAGGTGAGACGTGTAAAACGTGCTGAAAGCGGCATGATTATCGATCCGGTAACCTTACCCTTAACTGCTACGGTTTTTGATGCAAAATCAAATATGGCAGAACACAGTATTGGTGGTATTCCTATTGTTGGTGATAATGGAACCTTAAAAGGCATTGTAACCAATAGAGATTTACGTTTTGAACACGATGGTAAAAAACCTATTGTGGATGTAATGACCAAGGAGCGTTTAGTGACTGCTGCTGTAGGAACCTCATTAAAAGATGCCGAACAAATTCTTCAACAGAATAAAATTGAAAAATTATTAATTGTAGATGATAATTACATCCTAAAAGGACTGATTACATTTAGAGATATTACAAAAGTAACACAGAAACCAAATGCTAATAAAGATACCTATGGAAGATTGCGTGTCGCTGCGGCCATTGGTGTTACAGGTGATGCCGTAGAACGTGCTTCGGCATTAGTAAATGCAGGTGTTGATGCCGTAATAATTGATACAGCTCACGGGCACACAAAAGGTGTTGTTGCTGTTTTAAAAGAAATTAAAAAACTGTTTCCTCAACTTGAAGTTATCGTTGGAAACATTGCGACAGGTGAAGCAGCAAAATATTTAGTAGAAGCCGGAGCAGATGCCGTAAAAGTGGGTATTGGACCAGGTTCAATTTGTACAACTAGAGTAGTGGCAGGTGTAGGTTTTCCTCAGTTTTCTGCAGTTCTAGAAGTTTCAGCAGCGATTAAAGGCACAGGTGTGCCAGTGATTGCAGATGGTGGCATTAGATATACAGGAGATATTCCTAAAGCTATTGCTGCTGGTGCAGATACAGTAATGTTAGGATCGCTTTTAGCAGGAACAAAAGAAAGTCCAGGTGAAACGATTATTTACGAAGGTCGAAAGTTTAAATCTTATCGCGGCATGGGATCGGTTGAAGCCATGAAAAAAGGTAGTAAAGATCGTTATTTCCAAGATGTTGAAGACGATATTAAAAAATTAGTACCAGAAGGTATTGTTGGTCGTGTGCCATATAAAGGTGAATTGGTAGAAAGTATTCATCAATTTATTGGTGGCCTTAGAGCAGGAATGGGCTATTGTGGTGCAAAAGATATTGAAGCCTTAAAAGAAAACGGACGCTTTGTGAAAATTACAAGTTCTGGTATCAATGAAAGTCATCCTCATGATGTCACTATTACTAAGGAAGCGCCTAATTATTCTAGATAATAAGTTCGCTTTATTTTATAAATAGAAGATTCAGTTTAGGTGTTTTCTATAAAATTTTAAAAAACAGTATCTAATTATAGGTACTGTTTTTTTGTGATTACTTTTAAATTAGTTCAATTAAACCAAACCGCATAACCTTCGCGACGTAATTCTAACGCAATTTGTTCTTCGGCTTTTATGGCTTCAGCTCTAGTAAAAAAGGGATCGATATGGTTGTATAAACTCGGTCGCAAATACGTGCCATATTTCTCAACAATATTTGAAGATAGTTTGTGTCCTTTTTTATTCCGATAGCCTGTTTTATGCTGAAGAAAGCGTTCTTTGGGTGTTTTGCTCGTCATGCCAACGTACAAACATTCTAAAACGCCATTAAACTGAGGATTTGCATTTCTGAACTTTGTGTTTTCCGTATACACACGTTTAGAAAGTTCTATGACATATATGGTGTATAGGGTTTTAGGCATATTTTTTACATAAGCATTTCTAAAGAAAGAATAATTATGCCAATAAAAAGCTTTTTAATTCTTCATACGTACCAATTTCAATAGACTCACCTTCCTTATCCATTACAGCTTCAATTTGAGCTGGTAAATCAATGTTTTCTCTAATAACGTCCTCAACAATGTCTAAGAATTTTGTTGGATGTGCAGTTTCTAAAAACACTACATGTGCATCGTTAGATTTTAAATAGTCTTTTGCACCCAAATATCCAACCGCTCCATGTGGATCTGCTACATAATTAAAATCGTTATGTAACTCTAACAATGCTGATCTTGTATCATCGTCTGAATAGCTGTACGTAGATAAATTAGATTTTAAAGCATCAAAATCATTATCGTGTAACTCTTGTATTCTAATAAAATTACTAGGATTACCAACATCCATGGCATTACTAATGGTTTGTACAGATGGTTTTGGTGAATATGTTTGAGATAGCATATAATTTACAACCGTATCATTAGCATTATTAGCAGCAATAAAATGTTTAACAGGTAAACCTAATTTTTGCGCAACCATTCCAGCACAGATATTTCCAAAATTACCACTTGGTACTGAAAATGCGATATCTTTATGTTTGGATTTTAATTGCTTATACGTAAACATAAAATAAAAAAGCTGTGGTAACCAACGCGCTATATTTATAGAGTTTGCAGAAGTCAATTGCATTTTGTCTGTTAACTCTCTATCTGTAAATGCTTGTTTTACCATGTCTTGGCAATCATCAAAAACACCATTAACTTCTAATGCTGTAATATTTTTACCGAGGGTTGTTAACTGCTTTTCTTGAATATCACTTACTTTACCACTTGGATAAAGAATTACGACATTAACACCTTTTACTCCTAAAAATCCATTAGCAACAGCACCTCCAGTATCTCCAGATGTGGCAACTAAAACAGTAACATCATTAGTGTTGGTTTGGTTAAAATACCCTAAACATCGCGCCATAAAACGCGCGCCAACATCTTTAAACGCCATTGTTGGTCCATGAAACAATTCTAATGTTGAAATGTTTTCGTTAATTTCTACAACAGGAAAATCGAAATTTAAAGTATCTTCAATAATTGATTTTAGAACATCCTCTGGAATCTCAGGAACTATGAACTGCTTAATGGCTTCAAACGCAATTTCTGTGTTTGATTTATGCTCAATGTTTTCTAAAAACGAATCTTCTAAAGGCGTAATTGATTCAGGAAAATATAAACCTTTATCTGGTGCTAATCCTCTAACAACAGCATCTTCAAAGGTTGTATTTGGTGCTTTTTTGTTTAAACTATAGTAATTCATTTTTAAATGTGTTCTAAATTAGTATGCGCTTCAATTAAGTTAACTATTTAAAGAAAACTCTCGGTGAAGCTTCGTTTTATAACTTTTAGTTCGACGTATTCTGAATGTCTTTTATAACGCTCGAATGCCTTCAACATTAATCTTAGAAACATAAGTTTCAAATACGATATCTGTGTTTGAATATATTTTTCTAATGGCTTTTTCAACATTCCGAGCTGTATCTTCACTTTTACTCAACATAAAAATTGAAGGTCCAGATCCTGAAATCGCACAACCTAAGGCTCCAGCTTTTAATGCCGCATTTTTTACGTCATCAAAATGTGGAATCAATTGCTTGCGATAGGGTTCTATAACAACATCATGCAACGCTTCTTTAATTAAATTGTAATCTGAAGTATGTAAAGCATGAACCAAACTACCAACATTAGCCCATTGCGCAATGGCATTACTCAGTGGAATCTCTTTGGGTAAAATCGCTCTAGATTCTGATGTTTTAATTTCAATTTGTGGATGAATTAAGGTCACAAATAGATCTGATGGAGTAGGTAGCTCTAAAATCTGTAATGGACTCGCGCTTTTAACCAATGTAAACCCTCCAAAAATTGCAGGAGCTAAATTATCGGCATGTTCGCACTGACTTGCCAACGCTTCGCCTTTCATGGCAAAGTACGTGAGCTTGGTTTTATCTAATGGTCTTCCCAAAAGCTCGTTCATTCCATAGACGCTTCCTGCAGCACTTGCAGAACTACTTCCTATACCACTTCCTGGTTTTATCTTTTTGTAGATTTCAATTTCAAATCCACAATTGGGTTGTAAATCATTATACATGGCTAAAGCAGAAACTCCAGCAACATTTTTCTCAGCTTCAAAGGGTAAATCGTAACCTTCTATTTTAGTGATTTTAATACCTTTTTCTTCTGTTTTTCTAATGACCATCTCATCACCAATAGTATCGATACAAAAGCCTAGAACATCAAACCCACATGCTACATTTGCCACAGTTGCAGGCGAAAATATTTTTATTTCATTCATGATAATGAGTTATTGAGTTATTATGTTATTGAGTTGTTCAGACAGCCTAAATAACTAAATAACTTTTTTCATTTTAATTATTAGCAATTCTAATGATATCTGCAAACAAACCAGAAGCTGTAACATCTGCACCAGCACCAGCACCTTTAATAATTAGAGGTTGCTCAGGATAACGTTGTGTGTAAAACATTACAATATTGTCTTTTCCTTTTAGATTATAAAACGGATGTCCTTCAGGAATTTCTTGAAGTCCAACTTTAGCTTTTCCATCATTAAATTCTGCTACAAATTTTAATTGACAGTTATTGTCTTGAGCCGATTTGAATAACCCTTGGTAATACGATTCGTCTTCTATTAATGTTTGGAAAAAATCATCAACCGTATCAGAGTTTGATGCCTTTTCAGTTAAGAAACTTTCGCTAGTTAAATCAGATAATTCGACGGCATGACCACTTTCTCTAGCTAAAATTAAGACTTTTCTAGCGACATCAATTCCACTTAAATCTATTCTAGGATCTGGTTCTGTATAACCTTCTTGTTGTGCTTGTTTTACAATATCGTGAAAGGTGGTTTCTGCATTAAAATTATTGAAAATAAAGTTAAGACTTCCAGATAAGACAGCTTGGATTGTATTTACTTTATCGCCCGAAGCTATTAAATGACCTAAAGTATCTAAGACAGGCAAACCTGCACCAACGTTAGTTTCAAATAAAAATGCCGCATTATATTGTCTTGATAAGGCTTTTAATTCGTTGTAGTATTCAATGTTACCTGAGCAGGCAATTTTGTTACAAGCCACAACAGAAATACTTTCTTTTAGATAATGGCTATACATATTAGAAACAGCTTCGTTTGCTGTTATATCTATAAAAACAGAGTTTCTTAAGTTTAGGTTTTTGGCATGCTCAAAGAAGCCATCTAAACGCGCTTTTTCACCATTTTCAAGTTCCTTTTTCCAGTTTTTTAAATTGACACCATCATCATTGACAACCATGGTTCTAGAATTTGATAATCCAGCAACTCTTAGGCTAATTTTGAAGTTTTCTTTTAAATAGGCTTTTTGTTGTTTTATTTGTTCAATAAGTCGTTCGCCAACATTACCAACTCCAGTAATAAATAAATTGATTTGTTTGGTTTTGATTTCAAAAAACTGTTCGTGTAAACTATTTAATGCTTTTTTTACATCATTTTTATGAATTACAGCCGAAATATTTCGTTCAGAAGCTCCTTGCGCAATAGCTCTAATATTCACATTGTTTTTACCAAGTGTGCTAAACATCTTTCCACTTATACCTTGGTGATTTTTCATTTTATCTCCAATTACAGCAATGATAGATAAGTTGGTTTCTAGTACAATAGGATCAATTTTATGAAGTGTAATTTCATATTCAAAAACGGCATCAACTGCTTCCTTAGCACGTTGTGCATCAAAATCTGATATTCCAATACAAATGGTATGTTCAGAAGAAGATTGCGTAATTAAAATGATATTAATTTTTTCTTGAGCTAATGTTTCAAATAAGCGTTTACTAAAACCAGGAACACCAACCATACCGTTACCTTGTAAAGTGAGTAAGGCGACGTTATCTATATTACTAATACCTTTTACTGGCGAATTTCCATTTGGTGTTACATTCTGCGTAATCGTTGTGCCTATAGCTTCAGGATCTAACGTGTTTTTAATCACAATCGGAATCTTCTTTTTAAGCACTGGCATTACTGTTGGTGGATATAAAACCTTGGCTCCAAAATGCGATAATTCCACAGCTTCTTTATACGATAATTCTACAATTGGTGCAGCTTGCTTTACTAGTTTTGGATTGGTGGTATACATACCACTAACGTCTGTCCAGATTTGTAATTCATCTACTTCCATTGCCGCAGCAATAATGGCAGCTGTATAATCTGATCCACCACGACCTAAGGTGGTAATGTCTCCATTTACAGATTTAGACACAAAACCTGGTAGTAAAACAATGGCTTTTGAGTTTGACTCAAAAAAGGATTGAATTTTAGGGTTCGTAATTTTAAAGTTTACGGTTGCATTATTAAAATTAGCATCTGTTGTAATAAGTTCTTGCGAATTTTTTAAGGTCGCATCTACGGATCTTGAATGTAAGGTGTGGTAAATAATTGTTGAAGACAAATCTTCGCCAAAACTCAATAATTTATCCTTAGTTTTTGGTGACAATTCATTGATGAGATAAATACCGTTTAACAGACTTTTTAAAGCATTTAGTTTTTCTGAAACTAACTCTTGTAATTCGTCTTGTTGTTTTTGAAGTGCCTTATCATTTTTGGTGTTTGAAAACAGTCCTTCAATGACAGAATTATGGATTGACCATATGGTATCGTATTTCTGTTTATAGTCTAGGTTTTTATCACAAGCTAAACTTGCAGCTTCTAATAGCTTATCAGTTATGCCACCAACGGCAGAAACCACAACAGCAATATTGGTTGTTTTAGATTGTTGATCTAAAATAGAGATGACTTTATTTATGTTTTCGGCTGAACCTACAGATGTTCCACCAAATTTGAGAACTTTCATATTAATTTATAGTTTAAGAGAATAAAATGTCTATATAGACAATAAGGAACGGAGAGCATATTATAAATTACCCCAAAGGGTAATTCGTGTTGAAATAATAAACATAGAAATACACATTGACTGTGCATTAGAAATTGCTGATATGTTTATTTTTTTATTCATTACATATCAAATGTATTATTTTTACAACAAAAAAAAAACAAATCGTACCTTTTTAGGGATTTATTAAAAAAGGATAGGTCTTTCTAATAATAATGAAATGGAATCAGCTATTTTTCAAGGCTTTTAAAACGATTGTGAGAAACAAACACAAAGAAATTTCCATCCCTAAATCAGATCATTATGTGGACGTTCCATATAAGTTAAAATAAACAGATATAAACACATGAAGTTATTTTCTAAAGAACAAATTTACGAAGGAGACAAACTAACTGCAGAACGCCAAAATATTACCTCTACAGACTTAATGGAGCGTGCAGGAACACAAATTTTTAATTGGATGCATGCGCGTATGCAAGGTGCACAAGTACCAATTCATGTGTTTTGTGGTATTGGAAATAATGGTGGCGATGGACTTGTTTTGGCGCGACATTTAATAACGCATGGTTACAATGTGGCTACTTATATTGTAAACTGTAGTGATAAGCGTTCTAAAGATTTTTTGGTTAATTATGATCGTATTAAAAATGTGACTAAAACATGGCCAACAATGTTGAGCTGCAAGGAAGAATTTGCAGACATTCAAATTGGAGCCGATGATATTATTGTCGATGCTATTTTTGGTATTGGGTTGAATAGACCACCAAATGATTGGGTAAAAGCCTTATTTCAAAAATTTAAAGCTTCTAAAGCCTTCACCTTGTCTATTGATATGCCTTCAGGTTTGTATTCAGATAAAGCAGTAGAAGATGATGATGCTGTTGTATTTGCAGGTTATACATTGAGTTTTCAGTCACCTAAGTTGGTATTCTTTTTACCTAAGACAGAAAAATACACCACGCAATGGGAAGTGTTAGATATTGGTATAGATCGGGACTATTTAATGCAAACCGAAACCGAAGTTGAATTGATTTCTAAGCATGAAGTTTTACCCATTTATCAGCCAAGAAAAAAGTTTGCGCATAAGGGTGATTTTGGCCATGTTATGATTTTAGGAGGAAGTTATGGTAAAATCGGAGCTGTTAATTTAGCGAGTAGAGCCGCCTTAAGTGCTGGTGCAGGTTTGGTTACTGCATATACTCCTAAATGTGGTTATCACAGTTTACAAACAGCTATACCAGAAGTAATGGTTATTACAGATGACTCTGAAACACATATTTCAAATATTAATTTTGAAATTGAACCAACTGTCATTGGTGTTGGAGTAGGCCTTGGTACTTCGGAAGAAACGGTGAATGCCATTGAAGCATTTCTGAAGAAAAATAAAACAGCATTAGTTATTGATGCCGACGGCTTAAATATAATAGCACAAAACAAATCGCTCTTAAAACTGTTACCAAAACAAACCGTTTTAACTCCACACTTAAAAGAGCTAGAGCGCTTAGTAGGCCAATGGACAGATGATTTTGATATGCTTAAAAGGGTTAAAGCATTTTCAGAAAAGTATAATGTTATTGTCTTAATTAAAGGAGCACACTCTATTACAGTAAACAAAAACAAATTATATATCAACACCACAGGAAATCCGGGAATGGCAACAGCAGGAAGTGGAGATGTATTAACAGGAGTGATTTCTGGATTAATAGCGCAAAACTATTCTCCTTTGGCTGCAACTATTTTTGGTGTGTATTTACATGGAAAATCAGGCGATATCTCTATAGAAGATTACGGTTACCAAAGTTTAATAGCGAGACACATTATTGAAACTCTCGGAGAGGCTTATATCGATTTGTTTAAGCAACCAGAACAGCAACAGGAAGACAACCAACAAGAGCCAGAACAGAAAAAGCAATAAAAAAAAAGCCTATTTAAGATTGCTTAAATAGGCTTTTTTATAAATGTTGAGTTTTTAATTTAGATATTCAACTCGTTAAATAAATCTATTAAACTAGAACTAGAAGGTCTTGGAGCATCAGCACTCACGATATCTCCATTAGGGTCAATTAATATAAATCTTGGAATACCATTAACCTTATAGTCTTGGATAAACTGTGACATAAAACCATTGTCTGCTATTAATTGCATACCACTTAATTCTTTTTCATCTACCATTTTTTTCCAGCCTTCATATGCTGCATCAGCATCACCTTTGTAGCCACGACCTTCATCAACTGAAATGCTAACGAATTCAATGTTTTTGTCTTCGTATTGCTTTTCAACTTTTTTAAGCGAAGGTATTTCCTTAATACAAGGACCACACCAAGTTGCCCATAAATCAATATATACAAACTTACCTTTTAAGTCAGAAAGTGATGTTGATCCACCAGCGTAATTTTCATAATCCTCAAAGCTTGGAGATGGAGTCCCTTTTGGAAACGCATTAAGAGTCGCTTGTTTAGCCTCCATGAATTTTTTAATTTGATCCACAGACATGTTTATATTTCTGTCCATCATAGCAACATGAGTAGAATCTACATCTGTATATTTCTCCTTTAACGCTTCGTAAGCCGATTTATAATCTGCAATAGCTTCTTCTACTTTGTTCATATCGCTTGAACCGACGAGTTCTTCAGTAAAGTAAGTTTTAGAAATTAAAAACGATTGTACTGAAAAGTTATTTAGATCTGAAGCATCTCCTTTAAAAACCATAGAGTCAATAAAACTCTCATAATCAGTTTCTAAAGATGTTTCATTGTCGTTCTCTAAGTAGATTTGCCCATATTCTTTTCCATGTTGAAAGTTAAAATCGCCAGCCTCAACTTTTAGAGTATCGCTAAAAGTACCATCATCATTTAAGTTAATGATTTTTTCGTAATTATCTCTATTAAAAACCTTTAAGGTTTTACTTTCATCAGGATTTGCAATTTGTCCAGATAGTGTTACATAATTTTTAGGTTCTCCTTCGCAAGCAAAAATTGTAGCTGTAATGCAAAGTAATAATAATCGTTTCATGTGTTAGTTTATTTTTTCAATGTTTATAAGCAGGATACTGTTAGTTCATTAGTTAAAATGATTACAGTTTAATATGCTTTTTTACCAAAATTTGAAAACAAAAATAAGAATTAAAGCGCGAGGAGTATATTATAATTATGATAAAATTATCTATGAGTTGTTAATTGCTAAGAAATCAAAATTCAAGTGTAAACCGCTGTTTTTTTGTATAATTTGCAAATGAGTTGTGCTTATATTTTTAAATTATCAAAAAACCGAAACTATTTTGTGTTAGAATTCAATGAAATTTTAATTATTGTATGGTAAAATCCAAAATAATTCTCAATTTTGAAGACCTTTAATAAACTCTTCATGGATAATTATCATATTATTTCTTCAGATGCTTTAGATATTGTAACAATTTATAATATTTTTTATAAAAACAAGAAGCTAAAACTATCAGAAGCATCGACACATAAGATACAGAAATGTAAAACCTATTTAGATAATAAATTGGCGAATGAAAAAAAACCAATGTATGGCATTAATACAGGGTTTGGTTCGCTTTATAATGTAAAAATTTCTGACTCAGATTTAAGTCAATTGCAAGAAAACTTAGTGATGTCTCACGCCTGTGGCACTGGGGAACGGGTTCCAGAATCTATAGTAAAAGTGATGTTGCTTTTAAAAATTCAATCGTTGAGTTATGGGCACAGTGGAGTACAGCTAGCAACCGTAGAGCGCTTAATTGAATTTTTTAATAATGATATTTTTCCATTTGTATTTACGCAAGGTTCTTTAGGGGCTTCAGGAGATTTAGCTCCATTAGCTCATTTGGCATTACCGTTGTTAGGAAAAGGAAAAGTAGTGCATAACAATAAAGAATATGAGGCTGCTACACTTTTAGAAGAATTTAATTGGGAACCGATTAGGCTTGAAACCAAAGAAGGTTTAGCCTTATTAAATGGTACACAGTTTATGAGTGCGTATGGTGTGTATTTATTATTAATGTCTCATAAAACATCGTATTTAGCAGATATCATTGCTAGTATTTCTTTAGATGCTTTTGATGGACGTTTAGACCCTTTTCATGATTTGGTTCATGCCGTAAGACCACATCCTGGTCAGCGTAAAGTGGCAAGACGATTTAATGAGTTTTTAAAAGGAAGTGAGCTCATTTCACGCGAAAAAGAACATGTTCAAGATCCATATTCGTTTCGTTGTATTCCTCAAGTTCATGGAGCAACAAAGGATACTTTAGACTTTGTTGAAAAGGTAATTTTAACTGAAATCAATTCAGTGACGGATAATCCTAATATTTTTCATGAAGAAGATTTAATAATTTCGGGTGGAAACTTCCACGGTCAACCTTTAGCTTTAGCCTTAGATTATTTAAAAATAGCTATGGCCGAAATAGGAAACATTTCTGAACGTCGTGTATTTCAATTGGTATCTGGTTTAAGAGGTCTGCCAGCTTTTTTGGTGGATAATCCAGGATTGAACTCTGGTTTTATGATTCCGCAATATACAGCAGCAAGTATTGTGAGTGCTAATAAACAAATGGCATCTCCAGCAAGTATAGATAGTATTGTGTCTAGTAACGGACAAGAAGATCACGTAAGTATGGGAGCTAATGCAGCCACACAAGCGTATACCTTAGTTAAAAATGTAGAACGTGTTATAGCAATTGAGTTGATGAATGCGTCGCAAGCTATAGAATTTAGAAGACCTTTAAAAACATCACCATTATTAGAATCGTTTTTAGAGCAATACAGAAAAGTAGTACCTTTTATTAAGGTTGATGAAGTATTACATGATTCAATAGAAGCTTCAATTCAATTTTTAAAAGATGTAGATATAGAAATAGAAGAGTTATTTTTGAATTCTTATAACTTAAAATAAGACGAGTCCATACAAATGAAAATTCAACAGTTATTACTAGTCTTTATTAGTCTGTTTACTCTAAATTCTTGCTCAAAAGATGATGATAGTGTTCCTTGTCCTCAAACGGAATCTGCTACAATGAAAATTAACGGAGATATTATGGAATTTCAAATTTTTGGAAGAGGAATTGATTTAGATTCTGACGGTTCAGGTCATACGCTAAGTTTGTATATGTCGTACGGAGTTTATTCGCCTCAGCAAAATACACATGCAATAACTTTAAAGCTTCCGTATAAAAAAACTGGTTCTGATATTGTTGAAGAGTTCAATTATTTACGTGTTCAAAATGCAAGTTCAGCTGAAGGTGATTTTGTTCAATCAGAATTGCTAAGTAACGTAACTGTGAATAAAAACACTTGTTTTAGTGCTACATTCTCTGGAAGTGCTATAATTGGAGGTGACGATGTAATTATTACCGAGGGAGTTATCAATCATGTCTACAGTGACCCATTCGATTAGTATATTTTATTTTTCGGCAACTAAGTCTTCAGCCCAAGCTTTAGCATCGTCTAATTCTGAAAAAATCTCAAAAGGTTTCTTGAAAAACATTTTTTCAATTTTGGCATTAATTTTTGCTTGGTAATTCTTTGAAACTACAACCAAACCAATTAAATTCTTAATTTGAGCAGTTTTAGAATAAACTTCAGGATTTACAGAATAGGAATGGATTCTGTGTGTAATATAAACAAAGGGTTTGTTGGGAAAATAGGTTTCTGTTATTTTAATAAGTGTATTATTGTGTTCTGTAGAGACAATAACGCCTTCATTTACAACAACAATGACATAATGATCATAAATTGTCATATTACAAAAATCGAAGTTTAGGGTTTCGTTCATGTCTAATGTTGGTTTCAAACGTATAAGATAAAAAAAACTCTTTCGATTAGAAAGAGTTTTTTTAACAATTTGAGATCAACTAGGACTCTGTTGTTTTACTGGGAGACTTAATTTTAATACTTAAAACATCATTTTTTTCATCTAAATCCATTGAAATGGTATCACCTTCGTGAATTTTAGAATTAATGATTTCTTCGGCAAGTGCATCCTCAACATACTTTTGAATTGCTCTATTAAGCGGTCTTGCACCATATTGTTTGTCGAATCCTTTTTCAGCAATATAACCTTTGGCTTTACTTGTTAGTTTAAGATGATACCCTAAATCTTTAATTCTATCGATAAGTTTAGCCAATTCGATATCAATAATCTTAGTAATATCGTCTTTCTCTAAGGCGTTAAAGACAATAACATCATCTATTCTATTTAAGAATTCTGGTGCGAATGCTTTTTTAAGTGCATTTTCAATTACTGCTTTTGCATGGTCAGACTCTTGAGCTACAGCTGCTGCTGTACCAAATCCTACACCAGACCCAAAATCTTTTAGTTTACGCGCTCCAATGTTAGACGTCATTATAATGATTGTATTTCTAAAATCAATTTTACGACCTAAACTATCTGTTAAATACCCATCGTCTAATACTTGAAGTAACATGTTAAAGACATCTGGATGTGCTTTTTCTATCTCATCCAATAAGACAACAGCATATGGCTTACGTCTTATTTTTTCTGTTAATTGACCGCCTTCTTCGTAACCTACATAACCAGGAGGTGCGCCAATTAAACGAGAAATTGCGAATTTCTCCATGTATTCACTCATGTCAATTCTCACTAAAGAATCGTCACTATCAAATAACTCGCGTGCTAAAACTTTGGCCAATTGAGTTTTACCAACACCTGTTTGTCCTAAAAATATAAATGACCCAATAGGTTTATTTGGATCTTTAAGTCCAGCTCTATTTCGTTGAATAGCTTTAACAACTTTTGCAACAGCATTATCTTGACCAATAACTTTGCCTTTAATTAGTTCTGGTAATTTAGACAATTTATTGATTTCTGTCTGTGCAATTTTATTTACAGGAATTCCGGTCATCATAGAAACGACATCGGCAACATTATCTTCTGTTACAATTTCTCTGTGTTGTTTGGTTTCTTCTTCCCATTTTTCTTGTGCTGCAGATAGCTCTTTCTCAATACGCTTTTCGTCATCTCTTAATTTTGCAGCTTCCTCGTATTTTTGCTTCTTAACGACGCTATTCTTGGTTTCTTTAACTTCTTCAAGTTCCTTTTCTAATTCAAGAATTTGTTTTGGTACATCGATATTTGTAATGTGAACACGAGAACCAGCTTCATCCAAAGCATCAATAGCTTTGTCTGGTAAAAAACGTTCGGTCATATAACGGTTCGTTAATTTTACACACGCTTCAATGGCTTCATCTGTATAATTAACATTGTGATGTTCTTCGTATTTACCTTTAATATTGTTTAGAATTTCAACCGTTTCTTCAACAGAAGTTGGTTCAACAATAACCTTTTGAAAACGACGCTCTAAAGCACCATCTTTTTCAATATACTGTCTGTATTCATCTAAAGTCGTTGCGCCAATACACTGTATTTCGCCTCTTGCTAAAGCAGGTTTAAACATGTTAGAAGCGTCTAAGCTTCCTGTAGCTCCACCAGCACCAACGATAGTGTGTATTTCGTCAATAAATAGAATGATGTCATCATTCTTTTCTAGCTCGTTCATTACGGCTTTCATACGTTCTTCAAACTGACCTCTATATTTGGTGCCTGCTACTAAACTTGCTAAATCTAAAGTAACGACACGTTTATTAAATAAGGTACGAGATACTTTTCGTTTTACAATGCGTAAGGCGAGACCTTCGGCAATGGCAGATTTACCAACTCCAGGTTCTCCTATAAGTAACGGGTTGTTTTTCTTTCGTCGACTTAAAATTTGAGAAACACGTTGTATTTCTTTTTCTCGTCCTACGACAGGATCTAGTTTGTTTTCTTCTGCAAGAGCCGTTAAGTCTCTTCCAAAATTATCTAAAACAGGGGTTTTTGATTTCTTATTCGCTTTGTTAGCTTGTCCACCAAATGGATTTTGCTTAGCCTCTTCTTCATCATTCATATTGTCATCAGAAAACGATTCTGCTTTTGGAGTGTCTAAATAATCATCTTCGCTAGTAATCATAGATTTAAATTCTTCTTTAACGTTATCATAATCTACTTTAAGCTTATTTAAAAGCTTAGATGTAGGGTCATTTTCATTTCTTAAAATACATAATAGTAAATGTGCTGTATTAATGGAAGTGCTTTGAAACAGTTTTGCCTCTAAAAAGGTTGTTTTTAACGCACGTTCGGCTTGCCTTGTTAGGTGCAAGTTCTTTTTTTCGTTCGATTTGGTTACGATATTAGGATTCGCCGGACTTAATATCTCTACCTTACGTCTTAGGTGATTGAGATCTACGTCTAATGCGCTTAATATATCTATAGCCTTGCCATTGCCATCTCTTAATAGACCAAGCATTAAATGCTCAGTTCCAATAAAATCATGACCTAAACGCAAAGCCTCCTCTTTGCTGTAAGCAATAACATCTTTAACTCTTGGGGAAAAATTATCATCCATATTAAATTCCTTTCTGCTTTAAAAATAATAAAAACATATTGAGTATAAGGCAAAAACTATACCTTAATTATATGTTATAAACGAAGAGACTAAAAAAGTGTTTTAAATCAAAGGAAATAAACAGATACTTATCAACTAAAAAGATATCAAATATTGTTAATAAAAATTCCCAAAAATTGAATGGATTTTGTTTACAAACAGTAGTATTTTGGTTATCTTAGCGCGTTACGAAAACGTACGAAAAAACTAATTAAATTTATATATGTCAGAAGGAGAGAAGCTCATTCCAATTAACATTGAAGATGAAATGAAATCGGCTTACATTGATTATTCAATGTCGGTCATTGTGTCACGTGCATTACCAGATGTAAGAGATGGTTTAAAACCAGTTCATAGACGTGTACTTTATGGTATGCATGAACTAGGAATTAGGGCCAATTCGGCACATAAAAAATCAGCAAGAATAGTTGGTGAAGTTTTAGGTAAGTATCACCCTCATGGAGATACCTCAGTTTATGATGCTATGGTACGTATGGCTCAAGAATGGAGTTTACGTTACATGTTAGTAGATGGTCAGGGTAACTTTGGGTCTGTAGATGGTGATAGTCCGGCAGCAATGCGTTATACAGAGGCAAGAATGCGTAAGATATCTGAAGATATGTTAGCCGATATTGATAAAGAAACTGTAGATCATAAATTAAATTTTGACGATACGCTTAAAGAACCAACGGTCTTACCAACGCGTATTCCAGGTCTTTTAGTAAATGGAGCCTCTGGTATTGCCGTTGGTATGGCTACCAATATGCCACCACATAACTTAACAGAAGTCGTTAATGGAACCATTGCCTATATCGATAATAACGATATTGAAGTGGATGAATTAATGCAGCATATAAAAGCACCAGATTTCCCTACAGGCGGAACAATCTATGGTTACGATGGTGTAAAGGAAGCTTTTCATACAGGTCGTGGACGTATTGTAATGCGTGGTAAAACGATTATTGAAGAAGTACAAGGTAGAGAGTGTATCATTGTTACTGAAATTCCTTACCAAGTTAATAAAGCAGACATGATTAAAAAGACTGCAGACTTGGTTAACGATAAAAAAATGGATGGTATTGCATCTATTCGTGATGAATCGGATAGAAATGGTATGCGAATTGTTTACGTTTTAAAACGAGATGCTATTCCTAATATCGTTCTTAATAAATTATATAAGTATACAGCACTTCAAACGTCTTTTAGTGTTAACAATATTGCCTTAGTAAATGGACGTCCAGAGTTATTAAACTTAAAGGATTTAATCCATTATTTTGTAGAACACAGACATGAGGTTGTTGTAAGACGTACGAAGTATGAATTAAGAAAGGCAGAAGAACGTGCTCATATTTTAGAAGGTTTAATTATAGCTTCAGATAATATTGATGAAGTTATTAAAATTATTCGTGCCTCTTCAAATGCAGAAGAAGCTCGAAACAATTTGATTGAACGTTTTAAATTGTCAGAAATACAGGCTAAAGCTATTGTAGAGATGCGTTTGCGTCAGCTTACAGGTTTAGAGCAAGACAAGTTACGTGCAGAGTACGAAGACATCATGAAAACAATTATAGACCTTAAAGATATCTTAGACAGAAAAGAACGTCGTATGGATATTATTAAGGAAGAATTGGAAGTTGTAAGAGATAAGTATGGTGATGAGCGTCGTTCTTTAATTGAGTATGCTGGAGGAGACTTGAGTATCGAAGATATGATTCCAGATGCACAAGTAGTAATTACCATTTCTCATGCTGGTTATATTAAACGTACTCCGTTATCAGAGTATAAAACACAGCATAGAGGTGGAGTTGGACAAAAAGCATCAACTACGCGTAACGAAGATTTCTTAGAAGATTTATTTGTAGGAACAAACCACCAATATATGTTGTTCTTTACACAAAAAGGTAAATGTTTCTGGATGCGTGTTTATGAAATACCAGAAGGTTCTAAAACGTCAAAAGGTAGAGCAATTCAGAATTTAATAAATATTGAGCAAGATGATAAGGTAATGGCTTTCATCTGTACACAAGATTTAAAGGATGAAGATTACATAAATAGTCATTATGTCATAATGGCAACTAAGAAAGGTCAGGTTAAGAAAACGGCTTTAGAACAATATTCTAGACCGCGTTCTAACGGAATTAATGCCATAACAATTAAGGATGATGATGTTTTATTAGAAGCAAAACTAACAACAGGTGAAAGCCAAGTGATGTTAGCTTTAAAATCTGGTAAAGCCATCCGATTCGAAGAGGCCAAGACAAGACCAATGGGTAGAAATGCATCTGGTGTACGTGGTATAAGACTTCAAGATGAAAAAACCGATGAAGTTATAGGAATGGTTGCCGTAGATGATATGGAAAGCAATATTCTTGTGGTATCGGAAAACGGTTATGGAAAACGTTCTAGTTTAGAGGATTACAGAGTTACTAATAGAGGAGGAAAAGGTGTAAAAACTATTTCTATTACAGAAAAAACAGGTAACTTAGTGTCTATTAAGAATGTAACAGATGAAGATGATCTAATGATTATAAATAAATCTGGAATTGCAATTAGAATGGCAGTATCCGATTTACGAGTTATGGGAAGAGCAACACAAGGTGTTAAGCTAATTAACTTAAAAGGAAATGACTCTATAGCAGCTGTAGCTAAAGTAATGAAAGATGAAGAAGAGGAAATAGATATAGATGCTGAGGTTCGTGACAATGAGGATGTCAATGAGGATGGCACGGCTATTGATAATAATAACACAGAAAGCGAATAATTAACAACAAAACGATTTAATACAAGATGAAAAAATTACTGACAATAATGCTAGTTTTTGCAATTACTTCATTGTCTTATGCACAAAAAAAAGAGATAAGAGAAATTGAAAAAGCACTTAAAGATTCAAATTTTGCTGATGCTAAAGCAGCGGCTTCTTCAGCTGAAGCGTTGATTGGAAGCATGGATGATAAGTCTAAAGCTAAGTTTTACTTATTAAAAGCACAAGCATTATACGCCAATGGTGCAGGTACAAATGCTGAAATAGATGACGCTATTACAAGTTTAGATAACTTGAAAGATTTAGAATCTAAAATGGGGAAATTAAAATATACCCAAGAGGCTAATGAAATGTCGAAAAATATGGTTAATTCTTTTTTGACCAAAGCTAATGATGCTTTTACCAATAAAAATTATAGTGTAGCAGCAAAACGCTTTGAGAAAGTATATAGAATGTCTCCAAAAGACACCTTATATTTATATTACGCGGCCTCGTCTGCAGTTACAGAGCCAGATTATGATACAGCTTTAGAGTATTATATTGAACTTAAAAACATGGGTTATGATGGAGCAGAAATGAACTATTATGCTACAAATGTTGAGACTGGTGTAGAAGAAAGTTTTGGTGACAAAGTATCTAGAGATTTATCAGTAAAGGCCAAGTTACATAAGTCTCCAAGAGATCAAAGAAGTCCGTCTAAAACGGCTGAAATTGTGAAAAATATTGCTTTAATCTATGTCTCTCAAGGTGACAATGAAAAAGCCTTAGGTGCCATGGCAGATGCTAGAGAAGAAAATCCAGATGATATTGGATTATTACTATCTGAAGCCAATGTATATCTTAAAATGGGTAACAGAGAGAAGTTTAGAGAGTTGATGGAAGAAGCTACTGAAAAAGACCCAAACAATGCAGAATTGCAGTATAACTTAGGTGTATTAGCAGCAGAAGGAGGAAACTCTGAAGCAGCAATAAAGTATTACGAGAAAGCAGTTGCTATTAATCCTAACTATGTAGATGCTTATACTAATATAGCAGTGGTTATTTTAGAGGGTGAAGCTAAAATCGTTGAAGAAATGAATGGCTTAGGAACTAGTAAGGCTGATAACATTAAGTACGATGAATTAAAAGAAAAGCGTATTGAAGTTTATCATAGTGCAATTCCTTATTTAGAGAAAGCTTTGGAATTAAAAAACACAAACATTGATGCTGCTAGAACTTTAATGAATATTTATAGTGCTATAGGTGAAATGGATAAATTTAAAGCTATGAAAGCTAAAGTTGAATCTATGCAGGCTTCTGCAAATGGTAATTAAAAACAACTACTTAGTGTAAAAAAAAAGCGACTCTTAAAAAAGTCGCTTTTTTTTATACTATTTTTTTAATGACCCTTAGTTTGTGGGTATGTGTGTTCTTTTCAATATTATAAATACCACTATGGTCTAAACGATCAATTCTTACCTTTCCATGTGCATGAATAACGTAATTATCTTTCATTATAATGCCAACATGTGTAATATCACCTTCTACATTATCGAAAAAAGCTAAATCACCTGGTTCGCTTTCTTCAATAAAACTTAAAGCTTCACCTTGGGTTGCTTGGTCTGAGGCATCTCTTAATAGTTTATATCCATTAAGTTTATAAACCATTTGGGTAAAGCCAGAACAGTCAATGCCAAAAGGTGTTTTTCCTCCCCATAAATAGGGCGAATTCAGAAATAAAAATGCTGATTTTACAATATTTTCTTTCGGACTTTTTGAAGTTAGTGCAACACCATCAAATTGATGCTTAAATAGTGATAAGCCATTTAGGTCAGATCCAACCGGAATAGGATATAAGTTATTAGAATTATCTGAAACAAATTCAATTAAATCGTTAGATAAATGTATATCAGATGTATTTAAATCGTTATAATTAGATTCATCTATTTCGAGATATTGTTTATTATCTATCCAACCTTCATACTTATCGAAAGCAAAACGAATACGACTCCATTTTTTGCGTTGTTCTAAGACCTTAAAATAATCACCATACAAAGCTTGCGTTACCATTTCACTGGTATCGCTAGGTTCTAGTCGTATCGGTACAATTCCAAGATTGCAAATGCCGTATTGCATAAGGTTTAGTTAAGCGCGTTCTATTACAAATGCTGATGCTCCACCACCACCATTACAAATAGCAGCTGCTCCAAGTTTTGCATCATTTTGGTGTAAAACGTTGATTAACGTTACTAGAATTCTAGCACCAGAACAACCTAATGGATGTCCTAATGATACAGCTCCACCATTAACATTAACGTTACTATCTTCTAATCCTAAAATTTTCATATTTGCTAAACCAACAATAGAAAAAGCTTCGTTAAACTCAAAAAAGTCAACATCTTTTATATCAATATTAGCTTTTGCTAGTGCTTTTGGTAATGCTTTAGCAGGTGCAGTTGTGAACCATTCTGGCTCATGTGCTGCATCTGCATATCCTTTTACTATGGCAATGGGTTGTAAACCTAATTCTTCAGCTTTTTCTCTACTCATTAATACTAATGCAGCAGCACCATCATTAATCGTAGAAGCATTTGCAGCTGTTACTGTTCCGTCTTTAGAAAATGCAGGTCGTAATGCCGGAATTTTATCCATTCTCACATTCGCGAATTCTTCATCTTTATCAACGATAACAGGTTCGCCACGACGTTGAGGGACTTCAACAGAAACCACTTCTTCTTTAAACTTACCTGCTTCCCAAGCTGCTTTAGAGCGTTCGTAAGATTGAATAGCATAAGCATCTTGATCTTCTCTTGAGAATTTGTATTCTGTAGCACAGGCATCTGCACAAACTCCCATGGCATTATTATCATAAGCATCTACCAAACCATCTTTTTGCATACCATCTTCTAAAGTAGCAGGTCCAAATTTAGTAGCGCTTCTGGCGTGGTAATAATGTGGAATTAAACTCATGTTTTCCATACCACCAGCAACCACAATGTTTGCATCTCCTAGTTGAATAGCTTGTGCAGCTTGCATTACAGCTTTCATTCCAGAGGCACACACTTTATTAAGTGTTGTACAAGGAATAGTATTTGGTAATCCTGCATAAATAGCCGCCTGTCTTGCAGGTGCTTGTCCTGTACCAGCTTGTACTACATTTCCCATAATAACTTCATCTACCAATTCAGGTTTTAAGTTAATTTTATGTAAAGCTCCTTTAATTGCTGTAGCTCCCAAACGTGGTGCTGGCACTGTAGATAAACCTCCTAAAAAACTACCGATTGGTGTTCTTACTGCTGAAACTATAACGACGTCCTTATTCATTGTGATTATGTTTGATGTTATTTGATGCGAAATTAAACATTTTTTAAGAGATTTGAGAATGTATTAATGATATTAGCCGTCTAAAATTCTAATATTTATTACATTTGATTGTATATGAAACATTAGGAATTAAATTTTATTTCCTAAAGGTATAATTATATGGATGTTCCACCTGCCAGCCGGCAGTCTGGTGTGACCGTTAAAAAACGATGAGATTAAACATATGAATGTGTTCTACAATAAGTGGTATAAGAATCACGCTTTAGTCTATAAGATTTTGTTGTTCATTGTAACAACTTTATTTATCGTTTACCTGTTTCCCAAAACAGGAAAGTTTAGGTATTCATTTGAGAAAGGAAAACCATGGCAGTCTGAAAATTTATATTCGCCATTTAATTTTGCTATTAAAAAGTCTAACGCTGAAATTGAATCTGAACAGAATGAAATTAAAAACAGTAGTCTAGTTTATTTTGAAATTAATAGAGGTATAGAAGATGACGTCTTATCTGATTATTTAATGAGATTTAATCAGGTATTTAAAGACTCTAGTAATTTTAGTAATGAAAACTCTGATTTATATAATAAAGGAAAATCCATTATTACAAACTTATACAGTTCGGGTATATTAGATTTAGATTATAACTACGCTGATGACAGACCAGTAAAACTAGCAACCGCAAATAAAGTTGAAAAGGAAATTAAGTACGGAAGCTTACTGGAGCTTAGTAATCTACGCCAACACATTGAGGCTGACTTAGGTAATTCAATACCTACAGAATTAAAAAAACAATTAATTTCTGTTTTTTTCGACGTTATAAAACCGAACACTAAATTAAATAGTAGCTTAACAGATAAAGCACTTGAGGAAGAGTTATCCAGAATATCGCTGACTAGAGGTCGCGTAGAAAAAGATCAACTTATTATTTCAAAAGGACAAGTTATTGAAGATGCTCAGTATGAAATTTTAAGATCCTTAAAGTCTGAATATGAGTCTCAGGTATGGAATTCTGCTAATTACAATTGGGTGCTAATTGCGTATACGTTGCTGGTGGCATTAGCACTTTTAATGCTGCTATTATTTCTAAGTAAGTATAGAAAGGAAGTCTTTTTAAATAATACAAAGGTGACCTTTATATTTTTCAATATTGCCTTAATGATATTGTTAAGCACCTTGGTTATCAATTTTAATTCTCAGTTTATATATGTAGTGCCTTTATGTATTTTACCCTTAGTTTTAAAAGCGTTTTTTGATGCTAGGTTAGGCTTGTTTACTCATGTACTCACCGTTTTACTGTTAGGTTTTATAGTGCCAAATAGTTATGAGTATATGTTTCTACAAATTATAGCTGGTATGGTGACTATTTTAACGGTTTCAGAATTGTATAAGCGTGCCAATCTTTTTATTTCAGTAGGTCAAATAACATTTATTTATATCATAGCATACTTTGCATTTTTTGTTATTCACGAAGGACAATTAACAGGTTTAAAAATTGAAGTTTTTGGAATGTTTATTCTTTGTGGTTTAGCGACGTTGTTTGTGCAACCTTTAATCTACATTTATGAAAAAATCTTTGGATTAGTCTCTGATGTATCACTTTTAGAACTTTCTGATACTAATACCAAGTTGCTAAAAGAGTTATCGAATAGAGCACCAGGAACCTTTCATCATTCGTTAAATGTGGCCAATTTAGCTGAAGCATCAGCCAACGAAATTGGTGCAAATGCCATGCTAGTTAGGGTAGGAGCTTTATATCATGATATTGGTAAGATGAATAATCCAACGTATTTTACCGAAAATCAAAGTACAGGTATTAATCCACATGATGAATTATCGAATAAAGAAAGTGCGAAAATTATTATAGATCATGTGATAAACGGCATTGAAATCGCTAAAAAAAATAATTTACCTGATCGTGTTATAGATTTTATAAGAACGCATCATGGCACCAGTTTAGTTTATTATTTCTACATGAAAGAAAAGGCAGCAAATGAATCTGTAGATATTAAAGATTTTAGATATCCTGGACCAATACCATTTAGTAAGGAAACTGCAATTCTAATGATGTGCGATAGTGTAGAGGCGGCTTCAAAGAGTTTAAAAGAACCTACAACTACTAAAATTAATGATTTTGTAGAAAACATTATTAACAAACAAATGGAAAGTGGTCAGTTTTTAAATGCGAATATTACTTTTAAAGAGATTCAGTCACTTAAAAAAGTTCTAAAATCTAAATTGGCAAATATTTACCATTTAAGGATTGAGTATCCTGAGTAAAATAAAATTACCTCATTTATTATGTTCAATTCTGAATTAAAAAGAGACTTATCTGAAACCTAAAAACGGATACTATTTTTGTGCAATTAACTTTTTAGGACACTTTAATAAAGATTGTTATCTAAGCATAATACTCCTTGGGTTTAAGGCCTTTATATTCAATACAGTGCTTTTTAAGAAGCATACAGTTGTTGTAAACTAAAATTACTAATGTTACAATATCCCTGAATACGGTTAGAAAAGTATGTGTTTAAATGTTCAATTTTGTAAGGAACAAAAACTTACAAATATGGATTTTAAAACAATGTTACAATTACCGGTATTAGATACTAATGAGGTTTTAGCAATAGTACAAGAAATAGCAGATATAGAAAGAAAAGAAGAAAGACCGCGTATGCCTAAGGTTGCAATCTCTACACATTCAGACACTGCTTCTGGATTTTTTGTCAACTATGATGCAGAGAAAAAAGTAGTTTTATTATGTGATATTTATGATCGCGATGCGCAATTTCAATATATAGAAGTACGCTCTATTTCATCGATTTCTTTGAGTAACATAAATAAGCATACTTACCTTTTATCTGATGGAAATATTCCTTTTACTCCAGATGCAGATGATATACCAACAGTACTTCAGCTTAAGAAAGATATTAAAAACTTAGAATTAGAAACTAAAGACGCTTTAGAAAAAGAAATGTCTATTGGTTATGTGCACGACGGAACTCCTGAAGATTTGGATAAGTTTTATGCTTCAAAAGTTGTACCGTTATTAAAAGAAACGCTTTCTATAATAGCAACAGATCACTTGGCAAAAGCTGCTTTTACAGAGGCTTTTTCTACTATTAATTTCTGTTTAGGAAGCGAAAATAGCTTAAAACGAGATAAAGAGGTTGTTACAATTACAATAGATACCTCTAAAGGCTTAAAGAGTTTCTTTAAGGCGAAACAATTACAAGATCAAATCGAAAAATTTTTATAACCTTTAAATAAATCAATATGCAAGATTCTAATGTAGTAAGTCGAATAGAATTATTAATAAGAAAAGATAACAATACAACGAAATCTTTTGTCTTAAGTCATTGTGATTATAGCTTTAGTAATGATTATTATACAGAGGAAAAAAAACCGATAGAAGTCAGTTTTTCAGGGACAATAAAAATGATTAATGATCCTTTGTTTATGGAATGGATTTCTAATCAACCTGGCGAATGGTCTGGTAGTGCTAAGGTTTATCATAGAGATCAAGAATCAGCTTCTGTAACTATAGCATTTGAAAAGGCCACCGTAGTCAGTTTTAGTCAGTCTTTTTCTGAATATAATGCCCACAGTGATGCGTACTTTAACGTAATTATGAAAGGGGTGTCCTTTAATAATGTGAAACTAAGTTAGTACAAAGTTTTCCATAAACAATTATAAAAAAAAGCCTTTAAGGAATTATCTTAAAGGCTTTTTTTTATGCTACTATGACCCCTTTATTATTTGATAAAAAAAAGGAGAAACACAATCTTGGCTTCTCCTTGTTTTTAATTATAGTGTTGAGACTATAAATTATTTTCTAGATATTCACGGATTGTTAAATCTATAAAATAACCACTGTGATGACCACCCCAGCATGCTGTTAAAGAAAATACTCCATCCTCTAATTTTAATTCTTTTTTAGCTTCAGCCCCTTCATTTGGGATGCAGTATACTTCAATCGAATTTACACTCTCTGCCATTGCCTCTTTTCCCATATCGTCTTTACAAACCAATTTTATACCGTCAGTAAGACGTTGTAAACATACACTTGGCACAAACTTTATAAAATCTAATTCAAAAGTGTCCCAATTAATATGAATTGGCAATTCTTTACCGACAATCTCATTAATTTCTTTTTGATAATCCGCTAAATATTGATCCTCTATAGATTTTGCTGCTCTTTTTTCTTGTAATCCCATAATTCGTTATTTTAATTTAATTAATACTTCAAAGGTATAGGAAGTCATAGGTTTAAAAACACCCTTAATAAGGGAATAAAGAAACTCACTGAATTCCGTGAGTGCTTTGCTTATAGATTACGCTACATTTATTTTTTAATTTAAAAACCATGAAAATTACAATTATATCTATAGTTTGTTTTCTAATATTAATCCTTGTTTTAGCTGGGTGCTCCAAGTATATCGGAATTCCTAAAAAGAAGGCAGCACGTAATCTAGAAGAATATTTACAAAACAAATACAAAGGAAAACTCGGTTATAGTGATTTAAGTCTGTTTTTTAATGCCGCAACCATGGATCCTAATATGTACGGTGTACTTATATATGATAAAGATATTCCTGAAATTGCATTTTACACCCATCTTAACCTGAAGAACATATTAGAAAACGACACCTTGTCTATGTATGCTGCAGCAGATAGAATAACGGTAGACGATTTATATAAAGATGCAATTGCCCGTTACGAAGCTAGACAAGCTGTGGTTACCGATTTTAAAAATGATATTCCAGAAATAACCTTTTCTACAGAAACTATTGATTTAAATTTTAAACGAGATATAGAACCACAGGAATTAGAGGACGTAATAATGCGTTTCATTAACAGACTAAATAAATCGTTTAAAGAGATAAATACCGCTTTTCAATTTAGTTTACTAATTAAAACAGCGACACACCCTAATGGATTTATAACGATTCCATTAGAGGTAGACGATGATAAGTGGCAAGCAAAGTCGATGGTGTTGTCTAAAAAAGCAGCGGGATTTGAACGTCTAAAAACAATGGTTCTAAAAAACATACAAAGTAAATTAGAAATCCCATACCCTCATTATATAGCCACTGAAAATAGCAAAATTTATATGGATAAATCGTCTCTATCTAGAGGCGCCTGGTTACAGTATTTAGAGGATAAACGAATTGTAAATAACGGAAAAGGAAAATGGAGAAATCCACAAACAGGTCTTTATGTGGTATATTTTGATTTCGATACTAAATTTATCTATCGTGGCGAGTTATTAACTGATGCAAATGATACTACGTCTTACTCAGAAGAACTAAGACAAATAATAAGCACCATAGAGGCTGAAGGTATTAGAACAAAATAATAAATTATTTTGTTAATCAAATAGGCCAGATTCTATAGCATATTTTACAGCACCTGTAGTCGTTTTAGACCCCGTTTTTAAGAGTATATTTTTACGATGCGTTTCTACTGTATTAACCGAAATAAATAGTTTCTCTGAAATTTCCTTTGACGTCAATTCATCTCCCAAAAGACTTAAAACTTCTTTTTCACGTGGGGACAATTCTATGTTTTTATATTTTTTACGTTCAAAGACACTTTCCATATAGCGTTGTTTAATAATTTCAGAAAAATAGTGTTCATTATCCAAAACAGTTCTGACAGCTGTTTGTAACTCCTCTTTGCTCGTAAATTTAGGGATAAATCCATCGGCTCCTTTTTGAATCACTTTATGTACCGTTCTGTGATTGTCTAGCATGCTCAACATAATAATTTTTACACTATCATGTTTTTTCTTAAGCTCTGTAAGTAGCTCTATACCATCCATTTTTGGCATACTGATATCGCTAATAATTAAATCAATTTCAAATTGATTCAACAATCTTAATACTTGTTTGCCTTCAGTTGCTAAATGGACGTCACCTATTTCTTGCATATCGCTTAAAATGGTGTTTATACCTTCTAGAAACATTAAGTGATCGTCTGCTAATATTATATTTGCTTTTTTCAAAATATATTAATTTGTAGGAATGTCTATAGTTATAGAGGTGCCATGTCCTGAATTACTATCAATATCTAAAGTCCCTTTTATCTTTTGCAATCGTTCCTTAATATTTCGGAGCCCTATGCCTTGTTTTTTACTTTTTTGAAACCCTTTTCCATTATCATTAACCACAATATTTAAATGATCTTTATGTTTGGTGAGTTGCACATCTGCATGCGAGGCTTCCGCGTGTTTTATGATATTATTAATTAGTTCTTGAACAATGCGATAAACATCTGCCAAAAGTTCGTCTGGTAATAAATCAATGTCTTCTCTCGGAAATAAATACGTTTGTATATTAAGATCAGATTTTTTAATAACCTGATTAATGAAATCACTTAAGAAACTTGTAAAACCTATTTTTGAAAAGGGTAGGGGATGTAATTGATGCGATAAGCTACGTAAATCAATACAGGCGTTACTTATAGCGGTTGCAATGCGTTTCGATTTTAGGTCTTCTTCGTGCTGTTCTGTATAATGCTCAAAGGCAATTTTTATACTTGCCAAATCACTTCCAATACCATCATGAATCTCGCGTGCTAAGCGCGATCGTTCTTCGTCTTGTCCTTCTTGATAACGTTCAATCACTGATAGTTTGTGATCTTTCATCATTTCAGAAAGTTTCTGCTTAGCGTATTTCTCTTGCTGAACACTCAATTCTTTTTGAATACGTAAGCGCTTCACATACGATAATCTTAAAATAACAAGACTAATTAAGACCAAAATAAAACCGGCAATTAAGGCATTTCTTAAAACATGCTGACGCTTTACAGTTAATTCTGCTTTTTGCAATTCGGCATCGCTTAATTTCTGCTCTTTTTCTAACAGTTGAATTTTGGCTTCTTTTAACTCTGTCTCATAACGCTCTTGAATTTCTACGACGTATTTTTCCTTATCTAAAGAGTTCTGTTCAGCTACGCTTGCAACTCCCTTTTTATAAAACTCTAATGCTTTTCTGTAATTATTTTCTTTTTCATAAAGTTGCGCTAAGTTTTTATAAATGTCAGATTTATATTGAAATAAGGATTGTTTCTCTCCAATGGCTAAGGCACGTTGAAAATAATTGATGGCAGATTTTGTATGTCCTAGTTTGCTTTCGCATAGCCCTAAATCGTTTAATACAATAACAATGTCAGAGTGAAATTTGAGTTCTTCTAATAATACTAAGGTTTTTTTTAATGCAATTATGGCCTCTCTACATTTACCTTCGAGCACTAACATCTGTGAGAGATTAATATTTATATAAGCCACAACTGCATTGTTTCCTTCTTTTACTCTGTACTCTAAAACAGTTTGGTAATGTTTTCGTGCTTGCTCGAATTTACCTTGTTCTTTATAGATATTTGCAAAATTAAATAGGGTAGTGAACTCTCCGTCTACATCTCCTTTTATGCGATACAATTCCGCTGCACGATCTAAATTTTCTGCAGATTTTTTATAGTCTTTTTGAAGTAAATATAATGTAGCAATATTTTGATAGGCATTAGCCTCTTGCACTTGATTATTCGTTAGTCTTGCATATCGCAAACACTCCATAAAGTTATCAATAGATTTAGGGTATTCGCCTAAACTTTTATAAGCAGAGGCTAAAATATTATAACATGCGGCAAGCCCTTTCTCAATATTTGATGCTTTAAGTAAGGCAATGGTTTCATTGGTATACTTTATGGTGCTTTTATAATCGCCCATAATATTAGCCAAATTCCCCAAAGCATAAAGTGCTTGGGCTTCTTGAAGGTTTTTATTTAATCGTCTACTTTCCTTAAGCCACTGCAGTGCTGCTTCTTTAGCGGCTTGAGGTTTTGTATGTAAATTTCTGGAATAAGCACCAGACAACGAGTCTAATAGTTTGTCTTCTGTAGTTTGAGCAGAGATCGACAAGCTTATGCCTAGCATAAGGCAAACAGAAACAAAAAAATGTATAGGAAACAATTTCATGAAATGGTGTGTAAACGTAACACCTTTTAGTTGAAATGTAGATCCCTAATTTTAGATTTGGTCTTTTTTAACAGTTCTTTTTCTTCATTTTGAAAATCTTCATCGTGTTGTGAAAGTTCTTCTAATATATTATGTAGTAAAAAATCATCCGATGCGAAATGGGTTTTTACATGCGTTAATTGATCACATAAGGCCTGAACTGATGGTTTATCTTTACTTAAAAACATAGCGTTGTATTTGGTAAATCCGTCTACATCTTCTAATTGTTGAGATAGCATTTTATGGCTTCTCAACATCATATTATATTCATCCCTAGGAAAATCAAAAAAGGTGTAATCGGGATAACTTTGTATAGAATGCTGAAGTGTTTCTAATGCTTTTTTTGGCTCATTTTCTTCATTATAAAAATTATATAACTTAAAAAACGTTTTGTAATCGCTTGCTTCTGGGGCCTGCTCTTTTGCGGTTTTGTAAGCGGATAAAGCTTCCGCACTATCAAAACTATCTTCTGCACAACTCGCTACCATTTTAAGGTAAAAGGCTTTGTTATTTGCCATATGTGCGGCTTGACTAAGATTACCGATGGCGGCATCAAAATTATTTAAAATCCAGTGGATTAAACCATTATTTCTAAACTCTATAAACGTAGTTGGCATTTCAACCAAATCGGCTTCAGAGGCTGGTGCTAAATCTTCGGGTAATGGTAAATAATCATAATAACAAATCCACTTAAAAATAGGATACAATTCTGGTGCTAATTGTCCTTGTTCGTGATTATAAATGGCATATTTGTGGCATTCTTTATAATCGCTCATTTCTAAAAGGGCTTCCACACACAAATTCATAGTGCTGCAGTAATCTGTATCGCCAATCTTATAATAATTGATTTCAGATTGCATATCTTCAAAAAACGCGGTGTAGTTTTGATTATTCATATGAATAATCATTCTTAAATTATACAGCCAAGGCGCGTAAGAATGTGATGGTAACGGGAAATCTTCTAAGGCCTCATTCAAAACAACCAATGCTTCATCAAAACGCGACAATTTCACCAAAGCACGTGCTTTAAAAAATAAGGTTTTAAGCGTTGTAGGCTGTCTTCTATGAAATTGTTCCACAATATCTAAAATCCCTTGCCAGCTTTCTATACGGCTATTCACTTCTAGTAAATAAAATAGATACTCACTCATTCTAAGGCCGTTTCTAAAGGCGTCGTGATAAGCTTCTCCAGTTTGCTTGTAATTTTTAACAAAGAAAAAAGCACGTGCTTTTAAAACGAATAGGTTCGGGTTTTTAGGATTTAAGGTTAACCCCTGTTGTACACATTGATTTAAAACATTTCTGTCTTTGGTATGATAGTAAGCCGAATCGCCATAGCGTAGGTAATAATGCTGCGCCAATTGCCATCCCGAGTTTGCAAAATCTTGCATATAGATTTTAAACGCTTCAAAATTACTATAGTCTTCTTCTGGTAGCTGTGGCTCGCCAGGGTCTTTTATAATTTGAGACACCATATCGTACCTCATAAACGATTGGAAATAATCTACCAATAGCATACGGGTTTTATCCGTTATCTCTAAATGTTTCCATTCTGAATTCCACAAGGCTTTATTGTCTATAGATTTGTTTTCCCACATAGACACTTGCATATTGGCTAAAGTTTGGCTAGGTAGGTCTAAACGCTCATCTAATTGTAAGCCTTTTAAAACGGTTTTGTTGTGCGTTGCCGAAGCTAAATCTAATAACTCATTACAATCTGCCTCTTCATCAGCATCACAAATATGTTCTAATTGTGCGGCTTGGATATCCCAAAGTAAAAAACGAGCTTCTGTTAAGGCTGGATAGCACTCTAAAAGATACTTTAAAACCAAAATAGCGTCTTGGTAACGTTTTTCATTTTGCAATTTAAAAGCATAATGTAATTGTAAGCTGTCGTTATACGGATAACGAACTAAAGCATCCTCGTAAACACTTTGCTCACAGTCTTTGTAAAAACTACAGACGTATTCAAAATCTGATGCTTGTACTTGTCCACAATCTATTAAAGCTTGTAAATACGACTTTAAAACAGGCATATTCATTTCTTCATAAACGCCTAGATAGCGCATGTAAATGCGATAAAACCTGGCGAAATCTTCGGGTTCACTCAATAAAGTTACATATTCTTGAATTTTATCAATTACCGTCTGTAAAGCCTGGTACTGGTTATTTTTATAATACGCTTCTGCTTGTTCTATGTAGGTGATGATGTCTTTTGATGATATAATCATTTGTTCCAGTTTTTAAACCATTCGGCGTGTTCTATGTGTAAGCGTTGATAGTGATCCCATAAGGTGCTCATATTAGGAAATGTACTAACGTCCTGTTCTGTAACTCCTAATACATATTCATCTCCTATGCATACATTTCTATGAAATTCTCCCCAGCTTGAAAAGGTAGATTTTATGGTGGTATTTACTTCTTCTAAACGTAAAATCATTTCTTCGGTAGTGATAAAACCTAAAACTAGACCTAATCGCATTTGAAAAATATACATTGCTATTTCATATCCCCTTAGTTTTTGGTTTTTTAAACTAAAACGATATTTCCACACCGTTTTATAGGTGTTTTGTGTTTGAGGGTTATTTAAAGCTCGGTATTTGGCTTCAAAAGTTTCTGTGGTGTCGTTTCTAAACTCAGCTGCTAGTTTCTCAAAAGCTTGAGAAACCATTAATCCACTTTCGTAATGCTGTAAACTATTGCGCAAATGTAAGCCTGATTTTATACCTAAAATGGTTAATAATCTTTCGGCTTGCTTTACGTGCTTTTTATCTTCTAAGTTAAAGCCGGACCAACTGCTTAAGTTAGCTTGCTTATGATTTTTCTTTAAAATCAAGGCCGATAAATTTAATTGGTCTTGAATTTTCGGTGTGATATCTTGTGTCATTATGTTAAGCATTTAATTGGTCCGCCACTTGCAATAATGCATTGGCTAGTGGGTCTGAATAGGCTCCAGACTTTGAAATCGCTTTTAATCCCATAGCGTAAGAGTTCGCTAAATTGCTGCCTTTTACCAAGTGTACAAATATGTTTTTGCTAAGGTTACCGTAAGTTTCTAATGGGGTTCCTGGTGCTAAATCGACATCTAATAAAGTCATATATAGGGTTTGACCAAATCGCATTTCTAAACCAGTATCATCATTACTTAACCACGTTTTTAAATCTTCGATATGCGTGTTGAAAAAGTTTAACAGTTCGGTTTCACAACCTGCCGTTTTATAGGTTTCTAAATTGGTGAGTAGCGCCTCAATATAATGCTGATTCACTTCAATAGCATTTATATCAATCGTTGAAGAAGGAACAGCATTTACGAATTCCTCTGCGGATTCTGATTCTTGAGTTTCCTCAGCATCTTGTTCTGTGGCTTCTTCTAATTCAGCAGCTTCAGTTTCTAAAACAAACTGACTATAACTTTCAATTTGGTCGTATAAAGCATCATTACTACTGAAACGAGAATCGTCACTATTACTATATTCGTATAGATGCGTGATGGTGTTTAGATGAAGTTTTTCATTTTTTAACTTGCCTAGAAAATCAATTAGAAAGACTTCTATATCTGCGGAAATAGTTTTAAAAATAGGATTAGATGCTTCCTTACTTTTACAACGTTTATGAAAACTAAGCACGCGGTTTACCAAGCGGTCTAAAAAGAAACCTACATCTTCATTCTGAAGGTTAAAGTATTGCGCCACACGCTCACCTTGGGTGGTTAAAGCTTCGGGAACCCAAACGGCTTCTTTGGTTACACTGTAATAATAATCGCCTAAATAATTAAACCAAGCTTGAATAATATTTAGGGTTAGCGGACGGTTTTCGTTGATATAATGCTTACGTGCAAATTGGTTACAAACCTCAATCGCATTGGCATCTAAATCTTTAAGGGCCCAAATTTCATTAACACGCGTAAAGTTTCCTGTTTCCACACATAAAAATCCTAAGGCTTCTGCTATAAGCGGAATATTTTTTGCTCTAACAACAGCGCTTGCATCCCGAGATGAATAAGCTAAAGTTAATAAAAAGCGTTGTAATTTTTCTTGCTCCTCTGCAGGGAATAATTCTAATAATGCTTCACCAGCATCGCATAAGGCTCTAATTAAAAACTGATTTAAAGGGTTTTTTAGACCATCCATTTGTAAACGTTCAAACCAAAGCAATACGTTTGAATGCGATTGCGCTATGGTGCGAATTACAAATGATCCTGTAATCTGAACATCTTCGCCTTTATGTCGCATTGTGGGTAGTAAACCGAAACTGTCATCTTCTAAAAATAGTTTAGAAAAAAGAGAATTGAAGGTTTCAGAATGATTTTTAAATCCCGTTTGCGGATGTGCTATTTGAAACCAAAACGGAATACATTCTATAGGTAAATTGTTAGCGGTATTTTCGCTTAAAATTTTAATACCATAATCTTTAAAGGCTTCCGAGTTTAAGTTGGCACCACTATCGGCAATTAACCACTCTAAAAAATTATTATAACCTGCATCTTGTTGTCGCTTCGGGATATTTGTATCTCGTGTATTGAATAATAATACATCTCCAGAATCCCATTTTTTGTTCGCCAATGCTTGGATTAACGGGTAGTTCCCTTCGGCTGTTGTTAAGTGTAACAGGGCGTCACTTTGAGCATCTGCCCAAATTAAACGTTCCTTTAAAGCTTCAGTTGCATTCAAAGCACGGTTTGGGTTGACTTCATAATAAGAGGCCAAATCACTACTGAACCAAGGTGTCATAATATCGTATGCGGATTTCTCATACACACGACCAACCGGTAATAATTGATGGAATTTGTGAATAAACAGTTCCCAATTCCCTTCAAAAAAGCAATTAATAAAGTTGGAATCTATGGTGAAAGGAAACGTACTTATAGTATCGTCGTCTTGTTTTACGGCATAGGTTCCGGAAAGTAAATTGTGTTTTAAGCAATTCTGAATTAAATACTCAGAACTCAACACATCTCGAATATCAAAAATACGTAGTATTAAAAACTGAGCGATAGGCAATGCGGCTTCGGAAGGGCTTTTAGCCAAAATCTTTATAACTTGAAAGAGTTGCTGTTCTGTTGCTTCAGAAAAAGCTTCCGACTGAAAATAGCCTAGATTAAAAGTCAAAAATTCAACTAGCTTGTTTACACTTTTTTCATCTGGATAAATGCCTTCATTTAATAAAGGCAACCAAGCAGTGACAAAAGTAATCCCTTCTGTGGTGTCGGTATAGCGTTTAGGATGAAAGTAAATGTGTTGCGCGACTTGCGTTGTGAAATTAGTAGTAATTCCGCTGAAATCACTATTACTTTGTATGTTTTTATAAGCATCCGTATCTGTAGCTTCCAATAGTTCTAAAACCTGATGTATGGCTTTTGTTTCTGAAGTTTCTAAAGTATCAAGCTTTAGATTTGGGATGATATGTGTTTTAAAAATGGCAGACATATGCTGAGTGGTATTCAAAATTAATAGGTTTCTATCAAGGTTATTGAGCGATATAAAACCATTCGTTGTCTTCAATTTCGCTTTCTGGTCCTCTTAAGCTTTCAAAAAAGGAAACAAGGTCGTCGGCTTCGATATATCCAATTTCTTGATCAGCACCAAAACGAATAATTTGCCCTGCTTTTCCTTTGGTATTAGGCGCAAAATCAAAAGCTAAAAAATTACCATTTTCTAAATCAAAAAACGGAATCCAATACGACGTAGTATACATTAATAATGTTTTTCCCTCGTTAGTAGAATAGGTATCTAATAACTCTTCTTGCGTCCAATCGTCGTAAATATCTTTCCACTGTTTCCATTCTTCATAAATATCTTGAGCACTCATTATGGCACAACGGTCTATACCGTTATGAAGGCTTAAATAGTCTTTAATTATCTGCGGAAACGGATATCCGGCTTCCTTTTCAAATGCTTCATAAATAGCCTCGTTATTTGTAGGTGGATGAAGCGTTAATCTTTTTTCTGAAATTAAACCGATAAAAGAGGCGACCAAGGCTTTCATATCTATTTCTGCATCAAGTTGAATATGTGGTGCTAGAAAATCGGTTTTCTCTTTGGCCAATTGTTCCGCTATAAATGCATTCGGAATAAAATTATTTATAAAAGCCCCTGTATGTTCTGAAAACGTAATGTCTTTTAAGTTTGAAGTGGGTTGCGAATTATAGCCATTATCACTAAAATTATAGACTGTAGCACTTTTGTGCTGTTCATCATGAATAACGGTAAACCACGCTTCAAATGCTGTAGTATTTTCTATTTCAACAGTGAAAACAGTTTTGTCTTCTAAATACGCAACACCATAGAAATTATGAATGGTTTCATGATCTGGTGTAATAAAAATGAGGCTTAATAATTTCTTTCCAGACGCTTTTTCAATAGCTTCTAAAAGTGAATCTCTAAACGTAAAAGAATTACTATAATGTTCTGGATTTTCAAGTATTGGAAAGGTATCGATTTGAATGGTTTCAAAATTAAAATCTGTCCATTGTAAATCCTTAAACTCGTCTGAATATGCTATGTGATTGGCCATTTGCGCTTGTAAATTTAGAATGCTAAGGTACTTTGGAACATTGTTGTTTTTATCACTGAAACTAGTGATTTTGAAAAAAATGAATACAAATTATTTTAGAGAAATTCTCTTAATATCTTGACGTTTTGGCCCATAACTTCCATATACCGTATTGAATATACAATCTATTTTTTGAAGTAAATTACTATAAGAAAAACAAGGTAATTGATCTAAACACGTTATTACAAGATGTTTGTTGCGTTGTAAATCTTGATGATGAATGGCATCGCAAGTTAAGGCGTAATTCAGTAATTCGGCATCTAAAGCTTGTGTTCTAAATACGCCTTGAAATTCGTTAGTGACATTCGCCTCATTTTCATTATTCTGAAGGATTACAGCTTCGGTTTCTGCCATTGGGCCGTTGCCGTGACGCGTTTGGTAACAGCGGGTCACATAATAAATATCAATTTCTGAAATCGATTTTAAATGTGATTTGATAAGCTGAATCGCATTTTTAGATGTGGTATAACTCCACGTGGTATGCGGATGAAAACCGTGTTGGGTATCGAGTAAAATGCCTTGACTGCCTTCAAAAATAAAATGCTCGAACTGGTCTGCTAAATCAGATAATGAGGCGATCCTGTAAAACTTTTGTATGGCCGAACAACTTTCCATAAAATAGGCTTCGTTATAATCTTTCAGCTCGTTTTTATAATAGTCTTGTACAGCTTTTGGTTGACTTTCTAAACAGGTTTCGTAGTAGTTTTTGATACTTTCTAAACGTTGTTTTAAAACCCAATCAAACTGTAAGTCGTTTGCATATAGGTAAACTTCAGCTTTATGTCTCGCAATGGTCGTTCCAAAACCTAAGCCACAAGAGCCGTGATGCTGTTGCTTTTCAATCGCTCTATTAAAAGCAATATCATAAAATGTAGTGACCATCGTTAACGGATGGAAATATAATTTGGGCTGGTAACTTTTTAAAAATTCCCCTTCGCCTAAAACAGCAGGAGGGAAGATGGTAGTATGTTCAGAATAATAGGTTGGTACGCCTAATAAAGTCGCTGATCCAAAATTGCTAAACGTATGCGTTAGTGCCTCTGTACTTACAGTATGCCCAATTTGGTGTCCGCCCGAAAACCGAACGACAAGACTTTCTTCAGGATGTTGCGATGCCAGAAAATCGGTTGTTAAGCCTTTTCCAGCATCTCCAAATCCTAAATCTATAACTAAACTACACTTTGACATTACAACATGTTTTCTACTTCTGTACTATCAGAAGCGGTGTTGGTATCTGCTGAAGCATTATAAGGTTTATGGTTTTCAATTACCACATTAGCAATACGTTTAGCAACGGTTTTAAAGTCCGGGATCTCAATAAAATGATCACCTAAAAGTACTTTCCAGTTTCCTTTACGACTTTCTTGTTTTGCCCATTCGTTATGCTCCAAATGCATATGAAATACATTATATTTTTCTTGAGCTTCTGCAATAATAGCTTCTGTAGTTATCGTTTCTGCTTCGTCTACGGATGTATATCTTTTAATAATTTCAGCAGGAATAGTAGGGAAAACAGGCTCGTCTCCAATAGTAAATAAAAAGCCTTTTTGTTGTCTTTTTTCCCAACAATCAATCGAAGTATGACGCGCAGCAAACAAATGTGCCAAGTTATACCCTTCTTGATTGTTTCCACCGCCACCGCCTTCTAAATAAACGCGCGTTAACCAGCGGTCAAGCAATTCTGCAGACGATTCAAATTGCCCGACTTGCAACGGCGCATGATCATAAATAAAATCGCCAATCCCTAAAAATAAGACTTGCGGATCTTCAATTCCGGCTTCCATTAAAGAGCCAATAAGGTCTGGTAAAGCTTCTTTAACAATATGTTCTGGTACAAAGCCCATACTACCAGTAACATCTAAGGCTACAATAATAGATACGGTTTCCGGATGTTCTTCAGAGTCTCTAGACTCTCTAACTATGGCTTTTGTTGGATCCATTTCTGGATCTATTTCTCTAGAGGTAAAAATCTCTTCTCTAGACTTATTGCCGTAATCTTTTATTTTTCTTAATCGTTTGTAAGCATCGTTACTAAATCTTCCTCCTCCCATAATTATAATTCGTTTATTGTGCCTCCAAATAAATGCGCATAACGCTTTTTGGCTAATTCTAATTTAATTTCTAAGTTTCTTATTTTAACCGACATTTCTAAGTCTTTTGCCACATAATCTCTCGCATCAAAATCAGACGCCAGAACCAAACTGTTGGCATCTGTCGGGCTCATATCTAGCATATTTTCTTGTTCACGTTTTAAACGTTTTAAAGCCAGGGCTAAATCTTCGGTTTCACGTTTGTACATTAATTGTGCATCTTCTGCAATAGCATTGGCACGATCGTCTCTTATTTTATCGTTGTTGCGTTTTAAAGATTCTAAAAACGCAGCCGTTTTGGTATTATCTTCCATAAAAAAGGTTTTCCACAAAGTTAAATTATGTCCTCTTGGTTTTTATCCCTGAAAACTGTGATATTTAATTTCAGATGGAAACTATTTAATTGAGTTAGTCTTATTCACCACGAAAAAATCACGGAATACAGGCATTACTTATTTCAAGAAGCAACTTACTTTTGAAACTCTTAAAAACTAGCTTATGATTGCATTACATTTATCCTCAAAAGGGTTTCAAATTAATTCAGAGACCATCACATTTCCAGTGTCGTTAACACAGTTAAAAGCGTGTTTGAATGAAGATTACAGAACTACAGAAGGAAAAAATACGACGGTTTTTACTTGGGACGACTTAGGAATTTTGGCCTATTCTAAAAATAGAGAGGTAGCAGAATCAATAACTGTAGCTTTAAAATTGGAGGGCTATGAATTTAGTCCGAAGCAAATTTTTGGTGGTATATTTTATTTTAACAATCAGGATATTGTACAGTATTATAAGTCGCATAAACAGCAGCACGTTAAATTATTTAAAGGAGATAGAAGTGGTGCATTGGTAGTCAATGACATTAGTGCTTGGTTTGCTGTAAGAAGCGAAAAAACTGAGGCTATTGAAATTAGTGAATACACGCCTTATGTACGTGGCGCTGGAATTCCTAAAGATAAATACATCATAAAACCTTTAGAAGAAGAAGTCCTGACGTTTGTAGATTTTGGGTTTAAATTATCTATAATTGAAGAGTTGATGTATATGAAAGAACTGATGCAACCTGTATTTGATCTGTATGAATTTGCAGATTGGTTTCAAGGTCGTGAGATTGATATTGATGAAGAAGGTTACGAAACCATTGCGGAAGTCACCCAATATTTTAAAGATCTACCGATACCAAAACGCTTAGCTTCCGAAATTACCGATTTTTACCAAGACGGCGGAAACGATATTTATATGAATTTATCTCCGTTTTCTGGTGGTGATGTGGAGTATTGGGATATTAAAACCGCTATAGATGCCAAGCAATTTCCTAACTTAAAAAAAGTAACTTTGTGTTATGCTACCGATGAAGCTTATAAGGAGTTTGAGCAGATGGGGATTGAAGCGGAGTGGTTGTAAGTTTTTTGACCACTGAAATGAATCTTGGTTTTTTTAAGCTTGTGTATGTGCAGAAGGTTAAAAACGTAAGTTCACTAGTATAGAATTTTATAAATTAATTAAGTTATGACCCATCGGGCAGTCAAAACGTATAGCATTGGCTTTAAACTTACGTATTATACAAGCAGAATGTCTACAGGTGGGATGGGGTATTTTTATATACTATTGCTTTTCGTTCTATGTGGAAGATCTTATGTATATTCACAAAACACTCCTAATGAAATTGCTGAACTCTTAGAGCGATCTAAAACTTTAGCACAAACTCAAATTGACAGTTCGTTTCTTTACGTCAATAAGGTTTTAAAAATTGCAACAACTTTAGAAAACGACACCTTATTAGCCCAAGGACGTTTACAAAAAAGTGGACTTTATATATTGAAAAACGACTTTTCAAAATCGGAAGCTCTTCTTCATAATATGATAGCGGGTCCTTTGTCTAACCGTTTTAAAGGTTTAGCGTTACATAACTTAGCAACGATTCAGTATTACGAACAAAATTTTGAAGCTGCGTTAAGTTTGTTTATGCAAGCTGCAGAACTTTTAGAGCAAACGGCAAATTCTCAAAAATTAGTGAGTACTTACTCTAATATCGGGACCATAAATGCAACCTTAAAAAATTTTAAAAATGCCCAGATTTATTTTGAAAGAGCCTTAGAATTAAGTGACTTTAATACTGGTATAAAGCTTCAAGTATTGGTGAATTTATCGAGTGTTTATTACAGTAAGAAGGAATATTCAAAATACTTAAAACACCTATTTGAAGCCGAAGAATTGGCCTTAGAACTTCAGGCGACTAAAGTGTTAGCAACCATTTATACCAATTTGTCCTTATACTATTCTACAGAAGTTAAGGATTATGTCAAGGCTATATATTATGGTGAAAAAGCGCTCGGCTTAAAAAAAGCATCCAACAAGATTAATACGCTAAGTAAAACCTATAATAATATTGGTTATGCCTATTTAAAGAAAAAAGAATTTTCAACGGCGATACGATATTTAGATAGTGCGCTTGTAGGGGCGGAAATTAATTTAAAGCCTCATATCTATAATAGTTTAAAAGCTTCGTATCAAGGTTTGCAGAAGAATGAAAAGGCCTTGTATTATGCCGATTTAAAAGACGAGATAAAGGATTCTATTGTAGAGGCCCATCAAAAGGAAAAGGTAGCGGAACTCACAGAAAAATATGAATCTGAAAAAAAAGCGCAGCGTATTACTGTATTAGACACAGAAAACAAATTGCAAGCACTGACCATTGCGCAACAACATAATCTACTATTAGCATTAGGACTATTTGCGATATTGATTGCTGTATTAGGCTATTTTGGGTTTAAAAATTACAAAATGAAACAACAGCTGGATAAAGTTTTGTTACAGCAACGCTTAAGAAAAACACAGTTAAATCCCCATTTTCTATTTAATGCCTTGCAAAGTATTCAAAATTTTATTCAACAAAATGATAAAGAAAAATCTAAAACCTATCTTACGAGTTATGCAAAATTAATTCGGCTTGTTTTAGAAAAATCAGATGAGGATTTTATTAGTGTTGAAGATGATAAAATAGCTTTAGAATCTTACCTTAATTTACAATTACTTAATTACAATAAGGCCTTTACTTATAGCATTGATGTTGCGGACTCCGTTACCGAGGATTTTGATTTGCTGCCTACATTAATAACACAACCTTTTGTTGAAAATGCCATTTTACACGGTTTAAACGCTAATCATGAAGGGCATATTGCGGTAGCTTACTATAAAAAGGAAAGTGTTTTATATGTGTCTATTTCAGATAATGGTAAAGGGTTTGAGGTAAAAGAAGATGAGGCGAAACGCTTACATAAATCCATGAGTATGGCCATCATCCGTGAGCAACTAAAAAATCTTAATCGAAGCTCAAAGGGTTTTAAAGGGACTATTTCGGTCACCTCAGACACGCAAGGAACAAAGGTGATTTTAAGTTTTAAGACCATTGAAATGTAGTATCTTTGTCGTCTTATGCAACAACAAATTTCTTGTTTTATAGTAGAAGACGATCCACAAGCTTTGGCTTATGCTTCAACCATTTTAGAGGCATATGACAATATTAATGTCATCGGAAACGCCAAAACTATTGTAGAGGCGGCTAGTGCAATACAATTAAAACAGCCCGATTTTATAATTTTAGATGTGTTTCTAGACGATGGCAATGCTTTTGAATTCCTCGCCCTTTTTAAGACCATTGATTTTAAAATTATTTTTACCACCTCTTATGCCAAATTCGCGATTGAGGCGTTTAAGTTTAGCGCAATAGATTATCTGTTGAAACCTTATGACGAAACAACCTTAATAACAGCTATCGATAAAGTTTTTAAAGCCTTAACTAAAACTAATTACCAACGTCAGCTAAAAGCGTTAATGCATAATGTTTCTGAAAAAACGACTTCAAAAAAGTTGGTTTTAAAAACTTCTGAAGCCATTCATATCGTAGAGCTTAAGGATATTTTATTTGCCCAATCCGACAACAACTATACCTCATTTTTACTCAAAGATGAAAGTCGAATTTTAGTTTCTAAACCACTTAAGTCTTTTGATGAAAAATTAAAGAAGGATCATTTCTTTCGTGTCCATCAGAGTTTTCTTATCAACTTAAATTACATTTCATCTTACCATAAGCGTCGAGAAGAAGTTGTTTTAGATGGAAACCATGCGATTCCGGTGTCTCAAAGTCGAAAAAAAAGTTTGTTGGAATATATCGATGCTTTAGTCTAGTTGAATTCTCTCTCAAGTAGGGCATTTCCTAAATACTTACCGTCAAATTCTTATGCAAGCCTATACGAATACGATATAGGGTTAAATTTGTGCTCTAAAATAAATTTAATTGATGATTGATTTCAAAACCATAACCAAAGCTGTCACATTAATAACCTTGTGTGTTTTATTACATTCGTGCTATGCTGTGAAAACATCCGATGAATTTTACGACATTAAAACTTCAGAGTTAAATACGCTATACCTCATTGATATTTCAGGAAGTATGGAAGGTATTGATGAAGGTTCTGTTGAAGATCAGGTGATGAGAGAAGTTGGAAATACAGCAGGAAACAAAGTTAGTAAAGCTATTGGTGGAAAAATAGGCGGCATATTAGGGAAGCAAGTGACTAAAGAGGCTACCAAGTTAGGGGCTGTTAAACGTAATTTAATACCGGCAATAAAAGGCTTGCCAGATGGGAAAAAGTTTCTAGTTTTTGCGTTTAATAATTCAGTTACAAAACAATCTAATACGTTTAAGGTTGCAGATAATATGGCGCGAACATCAGCTAATTTATTTGTGAAGAACTTAACGGCTCAAGGCGGGACTGATACCTTAGAAGGTTTGCTACAGGCTATAGCTACGGAAGACGTTCAGGAAATTGTTTTAATGAGTGATGGCTTACCTAATGACAATCCCAATACGGTAATAGAGGAAGTTAAAAAAAGAAATACAAATGATGTTATTATTCATACCATTGCTTTCGGGGAAGATGCAGACTTAAATTTTATGCAAACTTTGGCTGAAGATAACAATGGAACTTTTATTACGTCAAAAATGTAAGGGATAATGGGGGTTAATTGGCATAGAAAGATAAGGGGCTTCTAATGCTGGGTTTTACTAGTTTAATTAAAAAACACGCTATTTTTTAGCGTGTTTTTTTGTGCGTTTTAGGACCTTAATTATCTAAGGCAAATATTCACGATTTAAAATTATCACTAGATTCAGTGATAAAAAGCGTCACGTTCCGCTCTAATTTTGTCATGTAAAAATAAAACAAGCAATATTATGGGATTAGCAATTACGAGCGGCATTTTAGCAGACTTTATAGAAAACGAACCAGAAGGGTATCAGGCTTATAAAGTGATTTTTGAAAATATCAATAGCATCTTAGCTAAAAATAATGTAGAACCACACCACGAGCCAGAAACTTTAGATCGAGCATCTTTACATTCAGGAGGTTTTCCTTATCTGTTTTTACATTTTTTAAAACGTTTTGCTGCACACGTATGGGAAAATAGAGATAATGAAAATTGGGATTGGACGCCAACACCATTTCCTATCGATGATGAACCTGGAGAAGATCCTATTTTAGAGGAGCACTATTCGTATATGTCTAGTCATCTTTTAACACACTCTGATGCAGAAGGTTTTTATCTTCCTGTAGAATTACCTGAGGTTCTTTTTGATAATGATGAGCATCCTGTTCCTGGAGCGATGATTGGGTCTTCTTATGATTTGTTGAGAGAATTAAAAAGCTTAACCAAGTACTTAGATATTCAGTTAAACGAAGATGATATCATCTCTAATTTATCGGAAATCAATCAAAAAATACAAGATAAAGGCGATTTTTGGGTGGAAACCTTGGTTTGTGCTACACTTTTAGATGCTGCTAAATTTAGCCTTATCAACAAAACAGCCATCTTATTTCACTAAGCCCACAATTAACATAAAGCCACATTAGTTTCACTATTTCAACATCATAACACATGGAAAGGACAAATAAAGATATGCAACAGATTAAAGACGAATGGAATCGACAGGGACGTAAATATGCTACTGATGTCAATGCTATGGTTGAATTTGGTGAAACTAAAGGTTGGGAAAACTGGAAAGGCGAAGAACCTAAGGATGATAGAGGACATTTAAGCGAAGCGATTTTTCAAGGGTTAAAAGCGGCCAATGAGAATAATACAGTGACTCAATTCAGAGCAGATTTTCCGCCTGCGCACACGCCTTTAGTTGAATTAATGAAAGAGAAAGGGCAAAGTATTATGCAGTTACAATTTATAGATGAACAGAAAATTATATTTGTAACAGGAACAGCCTATGAGCAACGACAGGCTTACATTCTTAATAATAAGGATATTTTAGAGCTTGATGCTTCTATTAATGCTGTTGGAAAATCGAAACAAAATAATGTATTTGCAATTGCAACAAATAACACCATTAGTACCACACAAGGTTGGGAAGGAGATATTATTGCAACATTCCGTTTAGATAAAGCAAAAGATATTGGAATTACAGAATTGATTCCTTTTAACGACGGACTTAAAGTGCTCTTAGTATCCTCTGACGGAATTTATATTATTTCAAATACAGATGAAAATATGATTCACCCCTTACCAGATCCTGAAGATGACGAGTGGGAACCTTATATGGACATGGAAAATGCAACGCTTTCTAATGACAATAAGTACATTGTAGTTGGCGACCAATGTTATGACCATAGGGTTTTAGATCATAATGGTAAAGAAATTACAGAAATAGGCACGCAATCTGCTTATCCAGATTTCTGTATGTTCTCTAAAGACGATAAACAGTTAATTACCAATTCGTGTCATTTTTATAACGGTATTACCATTGGTGTAGCCACTTCTGATTTTGAAAACATTAATATTCCAGCCTATGAAGCCGGTGAAGATTGTATCACTATTGACGATGGAATGCGCGTTTACTGTGGTATTTCAACTTCAGAATTCTATATTTTAGGAGATGCTTTTGGTTATATAAAAGCCGTTGATACTAAAGGAAATTCTATTTGGAAACACTTTTTAGGATCTACAATTACCGGAATGACCATTTCTGATGATGAGAATACGTTGTGGATTGGTGCTGCTTCAGGCATGCTTCATAAATTACAATTAAACAAAGGTCTTAGAGATAATCATACCATTGGGACCGCAAATCATTACGAAGACTTCCGTATGATTTTCTGGAAAGATGAACCCGTTATAAAATGGTAGATCTATAATAAAGATGAATCGGATGTTTGTCATAAAAGTAATGACACTTTATGGTAATATGTAGCAAGAAAAGCACGTTTGTAAAAATGTGTTTTTTTTGTTTTAAACGGTCTTTATAATAGATTAACCTGAATTCAGTATGTATCAAATTCACTAGTTTCAGGGATAAAATAGAGTGGTGTAAATTCTAATTTTGAATTGTTAAATAAACACATTCAATATGAAAAACTCTTTACTTTATATAGTGCTAATCTTAGTCCTATGTTCTTCTTGCAGTAAAAAAACGTATTCAGCATTATATCAGGATAATTTGGTTTTAGAACCAAATGACACGAAGTACTATTTACCCAAAAACCTATTAAAATTTGAAATTATTTATACACTAAATGAGCCAAGGTATCAAAAAGGAGACGTGAACAGAGTCTTAAAGGTGCAACCGACAAAAATTACGATTGAAGATCCTATCGTTATAACAAAGCTTTCGGTGCCTGATACATCTAGAGTATTTGTAATACAAGGGAAACAACTGTCGGATGCACGTTTTGTAGATATGGAGTTAGATTCAGAAAACGCTGCTTTAGAAAAAATAACAAATACGTCTGTTGAAAACAAGGGTAGTAAAACACATGATTATTCGTTATTTACAACGTCTCATTTGGAAACAAAAATGTATGATGCAGTCACGGAATTAAAGAACAAATTACCTGAAATAGTATCTAAAAAAGAAGCAGAACGCTCTTTAAAAACTATGTCATTCTATAAAAGTCAGTTAAAAATCCTGAATGAAGATTTTCAACCTTATATTAAACAGTATAAGGTAAAATATACTGTAGTTATCGATCCGTTACAGCTCTATTATGAAGACGGAAATTGGTCTAGTATTGAAGGGGATAATATATACCATTCTATTTTTCCAGAACATATTTTTGAAGATAAAGGTGATTTAACTGATATCGTAACAGTAAAAATAACAAAGCCTAAACGGTCGTCATTAGATGAATTGTTAAACAAAGAACCTGTAGAAGGTATTATTTATCGAAATAACTCTCCGTTAAATATAGAAATAGCATTAAATGATTACACCATTTCAAAAGAGACCTTCTCATTGACTCAATCGGAAACATTTAAAACCATCTCTGCTAAGCGATTTGAAACTGAAGAACCGACATCAATATTGTTGTTTAAACCAAAGTCATCTACAAATGTTGCAGATGCTATTCCTGACTTTCTAGAAAGTGTAGAGTTTTTAGATTTTGATTCTGATAAAATCAGCGAAGTGTCGCAAACAGCTATTAAAAATAAATATGAAGAGAAATTAAAAAGTATCGACTCGCTCATTCAAAGTCTTAAAGCGCATAAAGCAACCTTGTAAAGCTTCTCATATTACAATATCACTGAAATCCGTTACTTAAAAACACAAGGAAAGTTTAATCTTTGTTAGTGTACTTAACAATAACTTAAACCTGTTGTTATTTAATATATTCAAAATGAAAATAACAGAAGATACGCTCAAAAAAGATCCACGAAGTGAAGATTGTTATAGAACAACAATTGAATTAGATCAGAAAAAAATTGATATCAGCCTTAATTTAGAAGACATTAGTTTAGAGGACATGATTGCTTTAGGAAATTCATTTTTTGAAGATTTTGAAGATAAAAAGAACAAAGCTACAGATGAAATCGTAAGTGCGTTTTACGAAAATTATAATGAAAACTGGGCCGATGAAGACAATGGATATCCAGAGTTAAGCAAGCCAGAATTCAGAGAGAAGTTAACGATAACAGCTATTCATTTTTACGCCAAAGATTTGATAGACGTCATTTATAATGAAGATGGCATGTTTGGGAATCATTATTTAATTGCACAATCTTACGATGGTAAAACTTTTGAGGATAGCACCATGTTTGGATAAAACACACACAAATGACTGTAGAAGACCTAAAAAATAAAATATCTAAACCGATTACCAAATTTACCACAGGCGGCTTTAGACCAAAAAATACCATTGAAGAAAGTTGGATTGGTAAAGTCTTTGCTTATCACGACGATGAAGACATTCCGTTAGATAAAAACGGAGATCAAATGTTTCCGTTAGCGCAGTTTTACCTTCCTAATTTGCCTTACGTGCATCCAAGTTTTAAGCATACAAAACTCATCACCGTTTTTGTTTCTGCAGAATGGCCAGAATGTTTTGAAGATATGGGAGACCGTTGGGTAATAAGAGAATATAGCAACTTAGAAAATATTCAAATTAAAAACCTAGAAAATTCAGACTCGTTTATAAATGCTTTTCCGTTACAGGCAGAATTAGACGACAATGATTTCCCGTTATGGGATGGTGGCGGTTTATCTCTAGAGGATGAAGCCGAAATTTTAAAGCTAGAAAACGAAGGAGTTATCGACGATTATTTTGATATCACAGATCATATTTACGATCATAAAATTGGTGGTTATCCCTCTTTTTGTCAATCTGGTATAGGAGATGCTGATGGTTTTGGAGAAGGCTTTCAGTTTGTGTTTCAAATTGTATCAGATTATAAGGCAAATTTCAACGTGGTTGATGGCGGCAGTTTAATGTTCGCCAAAAATAACGACACCAACCAATGGAGTTTGTATTACGACTTTTATTAAATCACGATAATTAAACTTAAAAAAAATAAAACAATGAGTCAAGACAACAATATCGTTTTTGCTAAACAAAACGAAAAAATGAAAGCAGCTTATCTCAAAGCACAAGACACGTTTAACTATTTCTGGAGAGAACTATATTGGGAAGCAAAACGTGTGGTTCCTGCACATAATTTAGCGTTGGTAAAGATTCCTTTTCAACAAATGGCAGAAGGAGATGACCAACCTACTGTAGAACATATGTGGATTAGCGAAATAGCTTTTGATGGGGAACATATTACTGGTGTTTTAATGAATTCACCTAACCTATTAACTAATGTTGCCGAAGGCGATACGGTTACCAGAAAAGTTTCAGAAATATCAGATTGGATGCTAGCTATAGACCGCAAAACGTATGGCGGTTATACCATTCAAGTCTTACGTTCTGATATGACGGAGGAAGCTAGAAAGCAACACGATGAGGCTTGGGGATTAGATTTTGGAGACCCTAACAATATTCTAGTGGCTTATCAGCAGGAAGACAATGAAGAGAACCTTATTGAGCACCCAATGAGCAAAGTGATGGAACAACCTGCTAAAGACTATTTTGAAGCTAATCTAGATGTTGTAAAAGCTGCAGATAAAAATGGAGTCACGAGATTACACACAGAAACTATTGCGGGAAATAAAATAGCTGTAGACATTTTATTAGAATTAGGTGCCGATAAAAACTTAAAGACCAACACAGGAAAAACAGCTTTAGACTTTGCAACAGCTTTAAATTGGGAGCATATTATTCCTGTTTTAAAATAATGTAACGCATTCTTTTTAAAATGAAAACCACATTTACATACATTTTATTAGTGATTCTATCCCTACTTGCATTTTCTTGGTTGTTTTTTAACTGTCAGGAAGATGTAAGCATGGATTTAGTTTTTGATAAAAAAATTATACATGGCGACCTTGTTTTTCGTTCTGTAAATACGGGTACTTTAGACGCAACACATTATAATGAGTTTGGGGTTATCGAAAAATCTTTAGGTAAATTATATGTCTGGGATAACCAGAATACCATGAGAAAAAGTTTTCAAGACTGGGTAAAAGAAGGAAATGGTGGGCATATTAAAGTTTATAGTATAAAATCTTCAGATTTTTATATCGATACGTTAAAACTACAAAATGGATCTTATGATCATGTAATGAATTCCGATGTATTAGAATTTATAACTGAAAAAACAATAGAATGAATAACACTGTAGACAGATACATTTCTGGATTAAAAAACGCTTATTATAATGCTAAGGGCAAAGCCATTTGGGATCATTTTGAAAGCGTAAAACACGGTGCGTCTCAAGACAAAATAAATGAGCTTAAAACCGATTGTCCTGCGATCCCTGAGGCATTAATTCATCTATTACAGTATGTAGATGGCACGTATTGGAGAACCTATGGCGATGAAGATATTGCGTTAACCTTATTGGGTTCAGATCTGTTTAAACTTGATTATTATTTATTGTCGTCTCAGCAAATTTTAGTTAACCAAGGTGATGCACCCTATAATTTTCAAGATTATTTATATGAAGGATATGATGGTGTAGACATCGATGAAAAACTCTTAAAACACGCAAAAGACCTTAATTGGCTTCATTTTGCAAATTGCACAAATAACGGCGGAACCTCTCAGCTTTATATAGACTATAGTCCTTCTGATAAAGGAAAAATAGGTCAAGTGGTGAGGTATCTTCACGATCCAAATGAGTTTGAAGTGATTGCAGATAGTTTTGAAGCCTATTTACAAATGCTGATGGATAAAGAATTCTCTTTTATTCGAGAAGGTTACTTAGAATAGAATAATCTTTAACCAAGTCATAAAATGAACTTAGAAAACACCATCACACAAATTGAAAACTTCCAAGTTAATGACGCTATGGAAAATGAAAACTAAACTAAAATTATGATACTCGCTTTTGATACTTATTATTACGACGGAAAAGCCAAAACCATAGCGGTAAGTTTTAACGATTGGGAAGACGACGTACCAATAAAAATTTACACTGATATTATTGAAGGTGTAGAACCGTACGAACCTGGTTCCTTTTATAAGCGCGAATTGCCGTGTATTTTAAGTCTGCTTAAACAAGTGAATTTAGAGGAGGTAGACTTAATTATCGTTGATGGTTACGTGATTCTAGAAGAAAAACATTTGGGTTTAGGGGGCTATTTGTACCAAGCTTTAGACCATAAAATTCCGGTTGTTGGAATTGCGAAATCTGAGTTTGTGTCTAAAACGTCTGTATTTAAGGAAGTGTGTCGTGGCGAAAGTAAAAAACCATTGTATGTAACTTCTATTGGTACAGATAGAGATGAGGTTTGTAACGCCATAGAGCGTATGCACGGTAAATACCGAATGCCAACATTACTACAAATTGTAGATACAAAAACAAAAGAAAATACGAAGAACTAATATTAAAAAAAATATAATTATGAGTACAGATTTTATTATAGAAAGCATTGATCTTGCTAAGAACTTGTTTAGAAAAAATTATAGAGATTTCATTTCAGAAAAACCGAGAACAGTTACTGTAGAAGATGAAGATTTTAAACTATTTAGTTTTGAGAAAATGATTTCCTTAACAAATATTGATGGTATGGAAGTGAGTGAAGCTCGTGCCTTAAGAGCTCATGCCATTACATTAAATGATATTATGGGATCTACGATGTACGACCAAAAAGGAAAACAATGGTCTACTTTAATGTTATCTGCGAGCATCACTATTGGTAAAAATTCAGAAGGGGATTTGTTATTTGTTGATAGACACGATGGTAAAACACTTTATATTTTTCGTCACGATGATGGAGGTTTATTTAAAACCAAAATGACGTTACACAAATTAATTAAAGCCTATTCAGCAGAATAAGCCTTAAGAATAAAAATACTGTTACTCAATTTAAGAAAGTCCAATAACGCCATGTCATTGGACTTTTTGATGTATTAATACTTAACAGCTTTGACAACAGTGTGAGTACTAAACCCTAATAGTTCTTTAAGGGAGATTTTATTTATGATACTAAATTCCCGATGCGCCTTATAGTTTAAAGTAATATTCTTACAAAATATTTTGCCTATTAAAGGTTTCTTAAAAAGCCTTAAATTATTATAAAGTAACGTTAAGACCGACGTTTTAATTGTTGGTATATAATATAACTTATAAGTTTGAGTAAATCTTATAAAACAATTACTATGATTAAATCACTGAAAAACAAAAGTTTATTTCTATTCGCCTTTATTGTGGGATCGATGAGTCTTTTTGCTCAAGAACAAGACGTTTCTGATAAGGAATTGGGACAATTTGCTGATGCCTTTACAGAGGTTCAAATTCAAAATCAGAAATCCCAACAGAAAATGATAGCCGTAATTAAAGAAGAAGGTCTAGAGGTAGAGCGCTTTAATGAAATTCAACAGGCGGTTATGGATCCAAATAAAGAATCGGATGCTACGGAAGCTGAAAAAGAAAAGCATGGAAATGCAACAAGTAAATTAGAAAAAATGCAACCTGAAATTGAAAAAGAGGTTATTGCGAGTATAGAGTCTACAGGAATTTCTATAAATGATTACGAGTCTCTTGCTGCAAAAATTCAACAAGATCAAGGTCTTCAACAACGATTACAAGCTATTATTGTAAAGCGTCAAGGCGATAAGTCTTAAGCTTACGAGATATAACAGAAATTAATTGTAATTTTAGTTATAATATAAAAGCCAAGTTTCTTTCTTCTGAAGAAACTTGGCTTTTATATTTTTAGGTAAGGCAATATTAACTTCTCATAACTTTACATGAATTCCATATAGAGAATATTATATGTTATGACGTGTTTAATTTGCTTTTCTTTTAGTCCTGAAATTACTCTGTATATCTTAAAAACAAATGATTTTTATCTTTAATGATGTCTGCTAATTTTTCAAACTCTGATTCTGTGGTATTATACAATTTTGCTAAGTCAATTACCAATGTTTTTAATTCATTGTCTTCTAATTTTTCATTTCTAATAAATCCTAAAAAAGAAGCCCCTATGCCAAAAAGTTCAAGATTATAGGTGTCAAAGAGGTGTTTTGATAACGCATAATTTTCAAAAGGACTGAAGTCGGCATCAAAATATCCATTCGGAAAGCCAGTAAGTCCTTCGTATGGTTTATCAACAGGAAGAATTTTAAGAATCACCTGTTGGTCTAAAAAAGCCAATGGAGATTCATTAATGTTTTCTAAATCTAAAACATCGTCATCAGAATTGTCTATGCCTTTTTCACAAATGGTTTTAAAATCAATACCTTTTGTTTGTTTCAAAAAGTTTTCTCGGATAATAAAATATTCAGAAGGTGTAGAAAGGTGCCCCAAATGCTCGTCATCTTCATCATAACAAGCTTCATCGAGTCCAGATAAATCATAACCGTCTGTATCTAGCAGAGAATTGTAATCACAAGCATGACCGCTAGTATATTCGGCTTGACCTAAATCATCAAGCGTTAGGATTATGGTTTTGTCAGGATGATTTTGTTTATAGGTTTGATAAACGTCCATAAGTTCTTCGTACGACTTTATGTTTTCGATTAAAAAACTGTCAAATAATTTTTCTTGGTAAGGCTCTCGAGTTCTAATTAATTTTTCTATGTTCATAGTTTTGGTTTAAATACTAAATAGCATCAAAAATTATACATTTGCTTCTTTACTGAATTCTTTTTTCAACTCCGTATAACCTGGTGTTATTAAGTTGTTGTATTTTTTTTGATTCATATTATATCCATCAAAACCAGAGATGTAATATTTTAGTTCTTTCAGTTTTAGTTTCTGAAAGTATTCTGGCACGGCATTTTCAAACTTACAACCATCAATATCTAAACGTTCTAAATGAGGTAAATCGGCTATCCAAGTTGGTAAATCTACAAAGTCATTTCCGCCTAAGGATAAGGTTTTTAAAGTGGTCATATGCTGAATGAATTCTGGCAACACTTCAAATTTATGGTTGATTAAAAACTCGGTTAGTTTTAATTCTGAAATACGCTCCGGAATACTATTTACCTCGTCACTAATGCCTCTAAAACTTAATTTTTTCAAGGCTTTAAACTGATTTAATTTTGAGTAGCCTTCCATTCCAAATTGATAACTTAAAGCGATGTATAAAGATTCTAAAACAGGTGCTTCTAAAGTTTCAAGACTTTCAAAAGTGGTATAACTTAAATCTAAAGCTTTTAAATTCGGCAACGTTACTTTAGGAAACGTAGTTGAAACGTCATAATGTGCCATATTTAAGCCCTCTAAATTGGGCATATTTTTAATAATAGATTCTAAGTTGTCGCCTTTATAAAAATCTAATTTAAAATATTTTAATTGAGGCGCAGGTTTAGACGTTAAAGGCACAAGACTAGCTTCATTATTATCTAAATGTAAATGCTCTAAGTTTATACAATAGAGAAGTACATCTTTAAAATGACCGGTATTGGTATAAGCTTTTAGTGTGGTTAATAGTTTTGGTTTTGGTAAGTATTGCGTTAAATCTTCTTGCGTATTTTCGCATTCATTAATACCCGAAAAATGAAGCGATTTAGTTATTAAGTTGCTAAATAAAACCTTAGGTTCTTCAATAGCTAAATTCCCAAAATAAGCCTGTTCTGTTTCAAGTAATTTTTCAGCAGGAACATAGGCTTTAATATCAAATAGGTATAATTCTTTTATTTTAGAAGGTAAATTAGCAGCATTTAATACCAATTCACGACAACTATTAAAACTTAAATACTCTAAATATTCCAAGTCTTTTAAACCTTCAGGAATACTATCTATACTGGCGCCGTACATTTTTAAATAGCGTAATTGCGTACATTTTTCAATATCTTGAAACAAGGTTTCCATATGAATTCCTTGATGAATATCGATAGCTTTAAGTGTTGTTAATTGTCCGAAACCGAGTGTGACTTCAGAAAAATCTGTGATATATTGAATTATTATTTTTTCTAAAGAGGTAAAGCGTTCAGGATGAGATAATACGTAATTTAAGGTTTTAGTATCTCTGATTAATAATTCAGTATTTGGAATGACCGTATTTCCTGGTACAATTTGTAAACTATCATCTAAAGTGATGTATTCACAGCTCTTGGTAAATATTTGATTGTCTTCAATGGTTTTAATTAGAGGAATTGCTTTAAACTTAAGAACAAAAAGCTTGTTTAAATTGTGAAAGACCTTTGGTATTTCAACTAACAGTGGACATTTAAATAAATTAAACTTTTCAAGGTTTACGAGTGTAGCAATACTTTTAGGAAGATTTGTTAAGTGTTCTAATCTTATAAAATCTAATTCTTTTAAACTTGTAGGAAGTTGTAATTGAGAAGTGTCTTTTAAATTGACGACGTAGAAGCCTAATTCTTCTAGTTTTGTGAGTTTTTCTAGCTGAAGCGACGCTTGGAAATCTGTTTCTATGTCGCTTAATTCTAGTTCTTTTATGTTTTTTAAAGACCAAAACGATTCAGGAAAGGAAGCGAGTTTTGGTAATTCTAGAGTAACACTTTCTAGTAGTTGTAAATTCCCTATGGAAACGGGTAATGCTTGGTAATCGCCTTTAATTTCTAAAGCCGTTAAAGAAGTAATATCACAAATTTCTCTTGGCAAACCATTAGTAAATACATTGGCTATTTTTAGTCTGGTAACACCGTTTAAACGCGAAATAAGATCGGGTTGCTTTTCTAGTGTTTCTGCAATACTTTTTGTTCTAATAGAAAGCAAAGAAAATTGAAAAGCGTTGTAGATTTTACCTATGGGAAATAATGGGTCTTTAAGTCCATACTTAAGCAAGGTCTCTAAGATTTCTCCTGAATTTTCACCATCTTCAGGCAATTTATTACGGGTTTTAAAAGCCGCAATAATCTCTGCTGTACCATATTGCTCTATAGTTTTAGTAATTTCTGAAACAATAATTTCATCTCTAGACGTTTTACCAATAGCAAAAAGCTCATATAAATAAGCTTTTGGATAATTGGGTTGCGTCTGTAATTGCTTGTAATATCTAGTAAGGTTGGAAGGGTTTAGAATCATTGTATAAAGTTATAATCTAAAGCGTTAGTTATTCTTAGGTTAAAAAGAATTTAGGTAATGTGAAAAGATATTAAGCCGACATACGGTTAATTGCTTCCATACGTTTTAAAATAATAGGCACAAACAAAGCAAATTTTGCATTAAATTCTTCTTGTGTTTTAGCCGTGTTAAGGTTTTCACCCATAGTTACCCAGGTAGCAAACAAAGCATCTTCAAAATTAGCCCCATTGGTATCTATATTTAAAGCTTTAATAAGATTGAAATTTTCATCTTGGTTGTAAAATCCTGATGCATTCACAATGTCGAAGACGAGCTCAAAAATGCTTCTTGTATCTAAAAGTTCATTGATTTTAACTTCGGTTTCCTTGGAAGCGCTCACCGACTCAAAAACATCTACCATTAAATTTTGTACTCTACCGTTAATACTGAAATCTAGATTTTTCAATTGTTGTGTGTTTAAGGTTTAAAATAATTACCGATGCTTGTACATCGGTAATTATGGTTTTAATAAATTCTAGAAATTATAAAGGAATATGTCCTACAATACTACCGTCTTTTACAATAAAAAATGAATTTGTAATAGGTGCGTTACCAAAACTATCATCTTGCCAAGTATGGTTGTGCAAAAAAGCAAACTTATTAATAGTGTCTTCATCTGCTTGTCTAGAAATAATAGTCATACAAGTTCTTCTAGGGATAGATACTAGTAATTCTTCAGCGTCTAACATAGCATGTGCTTTTAGCATATGCGTTCTAGAAAGAATGGCTTCACTAGAAAAGTCGTTTCCGTTAGCACCAACGGCTTTATTATCTAATGCTCCAACAAATTCTAATCCTGGATCGCAGTTCTCTAAATTGGTGAAGGCTTCTTGCGTAATTTGTTTAGCATCCATAGTTTCTAAATGCTGTTTGGTTAAAAACACAAAGTTGTCAGGTGTATCCATACCGTAACCAATTACAACTTCAGCACCATCTTCAGACGGAATTAAAGTTGAACTCAATGCGCCTGCTTTTAATCCAACCCAGTCGCCAGGTTTTAAAATAGGATAGATTTTTTTATCGCTATTTTCAGTTTGCTCTACTATTTTAGCTATTTCTTCAGGTGTTTTTTCTGGTCCGTGAATGGTATTACTCATAATATTGAATGTTTTTTGTTTCATACAAAATTAGAGCAACACTTCTTTTTTTTTATCACTGTTTTCAGCCATTATGAGATTTAGTGGTTTATCTAAACAGGATGTTTTTATTTAATTTATTGAAAAAGAAAAGCTGTTCTTACGAATAAGAACAGCTTAATTATATCTGACAATTAGCATGTTTGGTGCTGACGATATTTACGGACAGTCTAATGACGAAATTAAAAACAGGCCATCTTTATTTTTACTTATTGCCACACTGCGTGTGATGCCTACTCCTTTAAATAGGTATTGGTTGTCTTTCTTTTCTATAAACTTAGGCATGAGAATAAAATTTCCTTTTGAAGTGATATCAATTTTAGGATTATGCACAGGTAATTGGTGATAGACTTCATGCAATCTCATGTCTTTATATAGATACGTGTTCTCAAAACAATCATTAAAATCGGTATAGGTATGAACGATATGCTCATAGGTGGTTATATCTTCCTCAATTTCAAAAGGCTTATTGTTAAAATTTTCAATTCTTTTATCCGTTGTTTTATGTATTAGTTTTCCTTTAAAATCAGGAATAAAAACGCTATCGTATACCTGTTCTAATTGAGGTCTAAAAGTTGTCAAGTCTGAACTGTGAATAAAGCCAGAACAGCCTTGATGTTTTACTTTAATAAAATGTCCATGAAGTCGAAAGCCTTCACCAATGTGTATGGATTGTTTGGTTTCAAGAATGTGCTCTGCAACAATTTTATCTCCAACGGTTATGCGTTTTATCAATTTTGAATCTAACGCAGGTTTATCGTAAAGTTGCGCTCCAAAAACATTGATGACAAAGAAGGTGTTTTTGTCACTTTTCTCTTTTGAAGAATTATCCGTTGTCGTTTCAAGACCTGCGCTTTTCATTGTTTTAATATTCTAAATACATAATATGATTAGGATTGCTATGCGTCTCCGATATTTTAAAATCAAAAGCGCCTACAATTTTAAAGCCCATGGTCTGATAAAATTTTACAGCCTTTTGGTTTTCTGTCCAAACCGCAAGCCAAATGCCATTCTGATGCTGTTTTTTTGATAGTTCAATAGTAAATTGAAACAATTTAGCCCCTACTTGTTTGCCGTGAAACGCTTCTAAAAGATAGATGCGGTCTAACTTCGTAATTTTTAAATCAGCTATGTTTTTGTTGGTTGTATCTAATTGAATTTTTGAAAATCCTGCAATAACACCATCACAAGAAATAAGATGATAACAGACTTTCTCATTGTTAAATTCTTCTAGGATAGCTTCCTTGTTATACGTTCTAGAAATATAAGTTTCTATGTCGGCTTTAGAAGCACTATGTCCGTGAGACTCTCTAAACGCTTGTGTTCCGATGTCTACAATGAGTTTAGAATGTGAGGCGTTTGCTTTTATAATTTCAACCATTGTAATGTGTTTTACTTCGCTCTACTGAAGGTCTTTTTTGAATATTTAATTTCAGATATAAAGAAAGGTATTCTCATGGATAAGAATACCTTTTTTAACATATAAATCGAGTAGGGGATTAGTCTACTTTGTAAACTAATTTCATAGTAATAGAAGCTGTTTTTTCTCTAGAACTGGTGTTTAAAGTACCACCCCAAGAATAATCTTCGCCTGAATTTTGTCCTGTAATTTGAAAGATTCCCATTTTAGCCGATTCTAAATCGCTCAATTCGCCTCCTGAAAACTCTGCAATTTTTTCGGCACGTAATCTCGCGTCTTCGGTCGCTTTAGAAATCATTTCAATTTTAAGGTCAGCTAATTTGGTGTAATAATAGCGTGGTGCTTGCGAATAGAACTGAACACCTTGATTTAATAATTCGGTGATCTCTCTAGAGACTTTCTCTATTTTATCGACGTCCTCAGATTTAATTTCTAAAGACTGGGTTAATTCATAACCCACAAATTCCTCGCCTGCATAATCACCATTAATAGTGTATAATTGCTTGGTTTTTTGTCGGGTTTGCACAGCAGAATAGACAATCTCTTCAGATGGAATTCCTTTCTTTTGTAAATAGGTATTTATAATACTTTTATTCTCCTCTAGAGAGATATAAGCTTGTTTTAAATCTATACTTGTAGAACCAAAACTCCCTTCCCAAACAATTAAATCGGAAGAGAAATCTGTTTTTCCTAGGCCTGTAACTTGAATTTCACCGTCTTTTTTATTTCGGTCGGTATAGGCTTTTCCTAAGAAAATGGAAGATGCAACGATGGCTATTCCAAAAATAATGGCGTTTGAATAATTTTTCATGATGTTTATATTTTGAATTTGTTTATTTAATGGTTGTGATTTTATCTGTATTTAAAGTTTTAAGTTCAATAGTTTTGGAATCTTTAGATTGAAACGTGCCGTGTCCGGAAACCTGTTTTGTGTATTGGGAATGGTCATCACCAAAAGATAATCCAGCTTCGACATCAAATTGAAAATTAGCGTGTTGAAATGTGAATGTTTTATCATCACTATTTATGGTAACATCTTCTGGTTTTAGAGTGACGTTCCATAAGCTTGAAGCATAATTCCCCAAATTGGTATTGGCTAATAATGCTGCCCAAACCGAATGCTCATTCATGATTTGTTCTGCTAAGTCTTGTTCAAAGGTTTTCATAGCTACAATTTACCAATAGGTGCCGACTAAAAATGTAAGTCTGATAAAGGCAACGACACTATTAGACGTAAGTTGTAGCGGTGCTTTTAAATCGGTGATTTCATCATCGTTTACAAAAACCACGAATAATCCGTCTTTAAAGGCTAGCAAGACATTGTCTATAGCTTCTTGATAATTGGCTAGTGTTGTGTTGGAAATCTCTCCAAAATCAACTTTACCCCTTTGGGCTTGTTCTTGTATTTCGGCTGGACTTAAAAATCCGATGACGTTTACTTCGGTTCGTTTTTTATTATACGCCTCTACTTGATGGTTGACACAGCCAATTAATAATTCTTCTAAGTTTTTAGGATGCGATTCTAAGGTAAAAGGCACTTCTTTTACTTTTTTCTTTCCTAGTCTTTTAAGTTGTAATGTCAGTTCCATTGGTATACGGATTTTTTTTGCGTTAGGGATTGCCGTGGAAAGCCCACAGTGCGATAGCACGAGGACTTGTAACAGAAAGCCCGACCTCGCCTAAGCGAGGTAACGCCCTAATACTATTATTAACTATTAATTTGTGCCAAAATCGTTGGATCTTGGATTTTGTTATCTTCTGCAAGTAATTTCATTTTAGAAATAATTTCTGCCGATTTTGGATCTTCGTCTACAAATGGCAAGAACATACGTCCGCGATGCTGACTGTGCACCGGAATGATGGATAATGCCAATCCGTTTTTGCTCACTAAACCACTACCTAAATGAATGGTATACTCGCCTAAAGTTCCTTTTATAAAAATATGACGCTCTTTAACCGTGATGTTTGGAAGCTTGAATAATTGAGCCGAAGCTTTGGCCAAGGCAGCACGCATTTCCATTGTACTATGGCTGGCTTCTGGGTCTACACCACCAACGTGCGCAACGCTAACTACCAAATCAATGTCTCGCAAAATTTCGCTAAAAATTACTGGCGGAATCTCTGTAAGTGGAATGTTTTTATAGCTATCTATAGCGTGAAATTGAATCACTTCTAAAGTTGGTGCTTCTGTGTCTGATGGTGAAAACCAATCTGCCATAGCGTACATTGTAGCAATAAAACCTTGCTTGTGATATACTTTTTGTAAGCCGTCCTCCATACTCACCGTCCAACCACGACCACGTAATAAAGCAATCGTTTTTTTAGGTTGAATTTGATGCCCTTGGTAACGCTCAGACCTGTTACTATGCTCACGCTCGTCATTAGTGATTAAATACAGCTCTCTAAAAATTTGTTTAAAGGGTTGGGTAATGCGCTCTGCAAACACATATTTCTGATACAAATCCCAAGCAACCGATTGGTGTAGATGAGAGGCGTGTGCAATAAGCAACACATCGTCTTCTGCCAATGCTTGTACTTTACCATCGGTATCTACCAAGGTGCCATTGTTGTAAAAACCGGAAATTTCTTTTTCTGGCACATACAATACTAAGTTTTGCAACATGGCTTTTACAATAGGATGTTGCATTAACTCGTGAATTTCTTTAGCCGCAAATTCATCTTCATTAACCATTGCGTTTTCTAATGATAAACGCGTTCTGCTGTATTGTTTAGATAGGTAGTTTTTATTTTCTTTTAAAGCGACGACTTGCTTGTCTTTACGCAGTTTTGCTGGTATGTTTTTTAGAGTTTTACCGGCTTTGGTCACTTTAATTGTGGTTTTACCTAAGTCTGTAATACCAAGTTCTATAACTGTTTCATCTATAGTGACTACCGCGTTTTCCATAATGGCTTGTGTGCCTTTGGCCTCCATTGCCCAACTGAAACGCACGCGGTCTTTATACCCTGCATTACGAGATAAATTGTCTAATGCAATTTCTACAGCGGTAGCTTCACTTTCTTGACGTTGCGCTCCAAATTGTTTGCTTTCTTTTAAAAAGGTTTGCAACAGGTTGTAACGTTTTAATAAATCTTTTTCTGGTACGGTTTTACTTAACGGAATTAAACCTAAAGCGCGCACGTAATCTTTATCACGTTTGTCTTTAATTTTCTTTAGTGTTTCGGTGATTTTAACTTCACCAAGCATCACGCTAGAATAGAGTTTTACTTGTCTATGCCCATTACCATCGGTAATATATTTGGCGGCATCGTGAAGCAGTTTCCAATTAGTTTTTCCTAAATTTTTGTACACTTTATTAAACCAATCGATATCTATGGCACCAAGTGCAAAGTCGTTTTTAGGAATGTTAGAATAACGCGCGATAATGGTTTCTTTTTCGCTATTCATATATTCTGAAGCGTGCGCTTGAAACCACCAAACGGCATTTTCTAGATTTTCAATTTTTAAATATTCACCCACAACATTGGCCCATTGTGTGGCGTAACATGCTAATTCTATCAAGCGTTTTTTACTTACTTTAGAAGCATCGGCTAGTTTGGCAAAATCGGCATAAGATTCTGTATCTTTAAAGGCCGTTCGTTTAAGAATTGTACTGAATTTTGATTTTTTACTGTCGCCGTAATAACTATAACCACGCTCAAACGTATCTTTTCCTAAACGTTCTAAAATGCGAAACACATAATCTACTCCTTCTACACGATGAATACTACTAATATAGCCAGAAGCCGGTGTTGCTAAATCACCACGTTCTAATTCTGTTTCTAAAAGGTTGGTTTTTAAAGGTAGAAAAACGTGTTTTGGGATGCTATTACGTTTTAATCCTTTATTAAAGTTCATTCTGTAATTAAAACCACCATCCATAATGCTCATTATAGAATGATTGTTCAGCGATTGGAATAATAAATCGTCATCATTTATTAAACCGTATCTGTATAATTTTAGGGTAACTTCTACCTCTGGAAACTTTAACGTTCTCTTATTGATATTCTCTTCGGTAAGCACTTTAATGGTAGTGGCCTCACTAGGATGTTCCATATTTTGAGCCGATAAATACATTTGAATTGCCCAATATTTATACAGTTGCTCGTTAGTTAGTTGCTCTAGATTATCTAAACCAAAATTAGGTGTATTTGCTTGTACTATGCTTGTCCAATTATAAGTTACGGTACTGTAATAGCTACTTTTCTCTTGATATTGAGTGAGTTTGTATTTTTCTGGAAAATTAGCAATCATATCCTCATATAGCTTAAACTTAAAATCACCCACCATTTTATCATCTGCGAATGCTCTAAACAAACGCTTTAGAATTTTGTTGTAGGTTTTAGATTTAGAATAATAACTTTGTGTTTCTCCTAAATTTAAACCAGACAAATCTGGATAATATTGTTGTAAATAAGGCTGAAGAATCGTGTAGGCTCCAAAAGGGGCTTCTCTGTTATTGATGTAGCGAATGACCGAATACATTTCAAAATCGTTAAGCTTGCTTTTTTCATACCAAGAAATCCAAAGGTCGGCTAGAGGTAAACTATGCAGTTGTTCTAAAGCTGTAGCATCTTCCCCTAAGTTTTTCATATCGTGAATCCCTTTGTTAAGGTACGTGGTACGCATTTCACCATCGTAGGCTAACATTTGATATTCGTGGTCGCGATGTTCTATGACTATATCAATTAATTGATTGACTTGAGTCACAATTTTCTTTACATCAATAAAATCTTTGAATTTAAACCCAGAAGCCTCTGAAGTGGAAATTCCTAGCTTATCAAAAATATTGGTCTTGGTTTTAAAATGTGACTGTGGGATGTAAAGCGGGGATAAATTATCATAATCTATAGCCCCAAAACCGTTAGTGTAATTATATTCTTCTGTGTTGTCAGAAAATTTATCGAGATAAACTTGCTCGTTTTTAGTGATTTTAGGGCGCTGTTTATAAAGTGCTATTTGCTCTTCAGTAAAATTAGACTGTCTGTTATTATCGTGTAAAATCGTTAAAATTTCTAAAGCGGCTATACGTTGTTCTATGTTTTTAGCCTGAATTAAATTAGTGGTGCTATGACGTAAAGTATCTACAGGTAAGTTTATTAATAACTGTATTAGCGAAGTCCGTAACATTTTACTTTTTCGCCTTAATAAATCTTCAATAATCTCTAACTCGGTATCGTACAAGTGCATTTTAAAGAACAGGCTTAATCCTGTAGCCATTACCAATTCGTTTCTGTTATAAATGGCTCGTCTTGCTAAAGCGCGTTTCCAAGAATTCTTATCGTAATTTAATTCTACTTTGTGCTTTATTTGTTCTTTGTTGTAGTATAACGAATAGCTGTAGTTTTTAGGAAATACTTTTCTAAAATAAGCCTCTCTAAATTCTGAAGGAAAGTCTTCAAAATCAGGTGCCATTAATTCTAATTGTGCTTCCGTAGCACTATTCATTATAAAATTGAAGAAATAGTCTGACCTTGGGATAAAACTCCACCACGAGAATATTTTACTTTCGTAAACCTTTCCTTTATCTGAAGCATTTTTAGCGACAGTAAGTAATTTTTCAAACGTAGTATCATCTAAAGACGTTTCTGGTAAGTTTACCGCCATCCAATGGTCTAAGGCGTAATCTTTTCCAATATTCTCTATAAAATAAGGTACTAGCGCATCATTTGTTTTATCAGTTTGACTCATAAAATACAACGCGAGTATCTTTTTATTTCGGTCGTCGTTGTCAAATACAATGTCTAATGCTTTTCTATTGGCTGTATCTACATCTAAAATACCAATGGCCCAAAGCCCAACAAGCACTTCAATATTATCTTTACTTTTTAAATAAGTATCTACTTCTTTTAAGTTAAAAATTAAAGATTGCGCAAGGGTTAATATACGATTGATAAGCGCTTTTTTAGGCGTTTCCCAATTCAGATTAAACCAGGTACAAACCGCTCTATTTACACTACTAAAACGGGCTAGATCATTATCTATAATAACTTGTAACATATATTTAAATGCAGTAAGACTACAGCTATCCAAAGCTTCTATTATGGTTTGGCGTAAACCTTCTTGACGTTGCGCTGCAAGTAGTAATTTGGCAACCATTTCCCAATGTTTCTCCTCTTCAGAATACAATAAGGCCTTGATAATATCTGAACTTACGCCACCAATCTCATCTTCTCCTTGAATAATATCGTCAAGCAAGGCATCAAATGCGCCTTCTGCATTGTGTAAAACAATGGCTAGAAAAAGGTCTTGGTTACCAGAAAAATACGTGTTGTATTGAAATTGTTCCACTAAAGATAATCCACCAAATCCCATTCTACTAGAATTCAGAAATGCTCTAAAACTGACTATTTTTTTGTGTATAACATCTTCGCCATCTCGCGATCTAAAGGCTTGCCTGTTATAAGAATCTTGATACGGTAAGGTGTTTATAAAATCCCACATTGCTGCTAAGTATGGCGCTTGAATAACACCATATAATTGCATTCCTAAACGCATTCCTTCTGGTGTGGTCCAAGGATTTATATTGAATGGATCTTCAAAGGCGGCAATAAAATCGTGCTGATTATAATAAACGTGTTTCTCTTTTTCTATACCACCAAGTACTTTTGCTAAAACACGATAAGGCTCAGAATACGCACGAAATTCAAACCGGTCTACGGCTGGTTTTGCGTATTTCTCCAAGTGTTTTCTAGCATCTTCTATAGGGATCATATCTCTTAAATATTTTTAACTATGGTCATTAACAATGGTTTGTCTTTTTCTAAACAAACTGAATTACTGATGGCAAGGTAAAAGAAATCTGTTTGTTTAAACTCACGGTATTTAGTGATTTTTATAAAGGCTTTTTTTTTAGGTTTCAAATATCACAGAATACAGTGACAAAACACAGCTACATTTAAAATAGGTTTGTAACATAAACTTAAACGGCCTTATGATACTTGCTAAACACGAATTTGGTTTCAACTTTTATGAAGACGAAACATCTTTTGAAAAAATTAAAGGATGTAAAAATTACCCAGAAGATTTTTATTACGAGATTTTTGTACTTGCTAAATCTACTAAAAACAAGCAGATTAGAACCGAATGTGCCAATATCATAAAAAAACAGGCACCAGAAGCTTTACAACTCGCCTTTAAGAGCCGAAAAAAAATAACGACAATACAAGATTCTCAATCTTTTAACAAGAAGCTGATCACTATATTAGAGTACGGTGTACTTTCAGAAGACTTAGACCTTTGTAAACTATACACACTTGTTTGTAAGCGTTTAACGCTTTCGCTTGAATATAGAAGTAAAGAAGTTATTGAACTTTTCATAGAAACACCACGGCTTTTAAGTCAGTTTAATGGCATTAAAGAATTAACAATTAACACTTCTAAACAGAAAGAAGGTTTTAGTAACGTTGTAAACAACATAACGCAACTTACCTCATTAGAGAAACTTGAGCTTGAAATTGATTATAAATACATACCAGAAGAACTAGAACGATTAGTTAACTTAAAAGAGTTTATACTAGCAGCACCTAATTTGGTATGGATTCCCGTAGGAATAACCAAGTTAAAAACACTTAAAAAGTTGGAGTTTAGGGGGAGTTTTTCTTTTGGTAATGACGAGCCTAATCCTAACATAGTTAACTTTACTTGGCTTAAAGAATTGACAAGTTTAAAGCATTTAAGAATAGGTTCTTTTACGGTACAAGACCTCTCTAATGTAGAGCTTCCGGCAAGTTTGAAAAAATTAGAGCTTTTTAGGTTAGAAAATATAACCGCTTTACCAGAAACACTTGGTCACTTACCAAAACTAAAAACATTAAGGCTAAGTGGTATGAGGGAGCTAGAACACTTTCCTGCATCTGTTAGTGAATTTAAAACCTTAGAGGTTTTAGAAGTTATTCATTTATCTAAATTAAAGAAAGTTCCAGCATCTTTTATTTTTGGACCAAATATTAAATGTTTACTAGGTTTCCATACAGAGTTTATGCCTTACGGTGAAACACCTGTAACTAAGCTAAAAAGAATCGATTTCACTCATCCAGAGCTTCTTAGTTTTGTATTAGATAATGCCTTGTCTTTTACTAATTTAAAAGAGATAGAAATTAATTGTGATGCACCAAAAAGAAGAAGTGCACATACGCTTTCTGCATTTAAAAAACTTAAAAATCTTAAGTATAGATTAGCACATCATTTAGAATGGGTTTTAGAGGGTGTTCACGAATGTAAAAAGCTAGAAGACGTTCTTATTTTCGGAATATACGATGCGACTAATGCCAAAATGACAAACGCTGATGTTGCTAATTTCCCTCAAGCATTTTCTAGAATAGAGCATTTGCAAACCTTAAAAGTGCACCGTGCAAAAGCATTAGTTTTAAATACAGATTATTTACCTATAAAGACAGATAGTCTTACCATTACAGATATAAAAGTCATTGAGCCAGGTGTTGAAGATTTTGAGGTAAATCATATAAAAGTAATAGATACACCTATTACCGCATTGCAAAAATTTTATTCGGTAATACGTGCTAAAAAAATGAAGTTAGGCGATGAAAATAGAGTTAAAAATGAGATTCTAGATTTTGATAATTTTAAAGACCCTGAAAACATTAAAAATTTCATATTTAATAGTAATGTAAAAGGCTTAGATAAGGCATTAAAAGCACTTTGTAATTTACAAACACTAACCATTGATTTTAATAAAGATAATGCCGAACAAAACAATGGTTTAACCGCTTATACACACCATAATTTAAAAAACTTAACCATTAAAAATTTTAATGGTGACACTAGTGTTATTAAATTATTATTAGAGCATACGCCTCATCTAGAATTTTTAGAAATTTACGATTGTGTAGGACTTGCCGACTTACCTAAAGTTACTTTAAACAAACTAAAAACACTGAAATTATTTTATAGCGATGATATACAGTCTATAGAAAACTTAACAGTGCCCAACATAGAACTTTTTAAAGTTTTATTCTGTGACAATTTTGGTTACAATGCTATGGTTACGGCATCGCATTGGAAAACGCTTAAGTTTCTTTGGTTAGAACACATTAGTAAAGATCTTGAAACCTACCCAGAGACCATTGCAGACTTAAATTTAGACACCTTTTTTATTGATGGATTTTTAACTAAAAGACAAATACCAAAATGGATAGGCAGAATGAAATCCTTACGAGTTCTAGGAATAGAACAGTTTTATTGTCCATTACCAGAAGAATTAGCCGAATTAACCCAATTAAAAATAATGAGTATCAGAGGCTGTGATTTTACAGAACAAGTCTCTGATAAATTTAAGAATCTGAATTTAGAGGATTTAATTTACAGGTATTCAAAATTTAATGGAAACAATATGAAATCCTCTAAATTTTACGCATTAGCTGGAAATAAAATATTAAAAGAGGATTTTGATAACAGAGATGAAAAATATAATCTGTACTGTTAAAGAAATTAAAGCACAACCTACCGCAATTCAAAAAAACTGTTTCAAAAAGAAATTTATACTTTAAAAATTAACGATTACTATGACAAAACCAGTAGAAACACCTGTTTTCAAGTTTTATACAATGGATGAATATTATGAAGACATTAAAAAGTGTAAAAACTTTCCAGAGGATTTTTATTATGAAATTTTTGTGATTGCAAAAGCAACATCTAATAAAAAAAATAGAACAGAGTGTGCTAACATCATAAAAAAACAAGCCCCAGAAGCTTTGCAATTAGCTTTTAAAAGTCGAAAAAAAATAACACAAAAAGGAAAGCGCGTAGCCAGAATGATTTCTATTTTAGAATATGGATTGCTATCTGAAGACTTAGACCTTCTTAAATTATATAACCTAATTGGTGGAGCATCAGAACTATGGTTTTTTCATTCTTCGACAGATTTTTTAGATCGCTTGTTAGAACATCCACATATATTAAGCCGATTTAACGGCGTAAAAAGTTTAGAAATCCATTTAAAACGACAAGGCAATAAATATGATAGTATTATTAAAGAGATATCAAAATTAACGTCTTTAGAAGAAATAGATCTAGAAGGTGATTATGAACAGCTACCAGAAGATTTTGGTAATTTATCAAATTTAAAAAAACTAAAGCTTGTTGCGCCTTCTTTAAAAAAGTTTCCAAGTACAATGTCTCAGTTAACAGCCTTAAAAAAAATACGTATTGAAGGTGATTATTGGATTGGAAAAATTATTCCTAATATGAATCTAACCGATTTTAATTGGCTAACAAACCTTACTGAATTAAAAGTATTCAAACTACGTTATGTAGGCGTGCAAGACCTGTCTCAAGTCGTGTTTCCTGCATCTTTAAAACGTATAGAATTGTTTTACTTAAATGAATTAACAGCATTACCTAGAGATGTTAGCCATTTAAAGAAACTAAAAGAGTTTCAGGTTTTATCTAAAAGCATAGCTAGCTTACCATATGGTTTTGAAGATTTACCAAAATTAGAACTTTTTGAACTTCATGCCCCTAAGATAGATTCCATATCATCTACCTTATTTTTTGGAGATGAGTCTAGACCTAAATTAGTGACCAAAATTGGGAATAGTTATATAAATATTGCACCAATGACGGAAGTTAGTCTGCGAGAGTCTATAGGAATAGATTCGCCTAAACTTCTGAACTTTGTGTTAGACAATGCTTCGTTTTTTCCTAATTTAAAGACGATTACAGTAGATTGTGAAGCACCAGAAATTCCGCATAAAACATCATTAGCTGTATTTAAGAATCTAACTACGCTTCATTACAAACTAGAGCATAAATTAGATTGGCTTTTTGAAGGTATTGAGCAATGTACAAAACTTAAAAATGTAGAATTATACAGATTTAAAGAGTGGCATACTAAAGATATAAAATTAGCTGTTAGAATTTTTCCTAATGTGTTTTCAAAAATAACGCAGTTAGAAAACCTGACCATTAAAAATGCGAGTGCTTTAGTTGTAGACACCGACCATTTACCTAAACATATTACCAATTTAACTATTTCAGAAATTAAAGGCATAAAAGCAGGAACAGAACAGTTTGATGTGTCTCATTTGGAAGTTAAGGCCACACCAATACTTAATTTACAAGAATTTTATACGGTAATTGGTGCTGCTAAATTTGATTTAGGACATAGAAATGATGATGTAAATAATGTATTAGATTTTGAAAAATTTAGGTATCCAGAAAAAATTGAATCGTTTGATTTTACCAGTGATGTGAGTCAATTAGGAAGTTTACTTAAAAACTTCGTGAATTTAAAAACGCTCACGATTACGTTTAAGAAAGACAATCCAGAACATAACAATGCATTAACCGTTTTTAAACACCCGAATCTAAAAGTATTACGAATTGATGATTATAATGGAAGTACCGAAGCTTTAGAGCATTTATTAACACATACACCAAACCTTGAGTTTTTAGGGGTATTTGAAGCCAAAGGTTTTAATGCTTTTCCTGCTGTAACTTTACCGAAGCTTAAAAAATTAAGAATGCAAAGTGTCGCGCTTAAAACCATAGACAATCTAAATGTTGATACTATTGAAGCAGTGAAACTGATACATTGTAATAACATCAGTGATGAAAGTATTGAAGCAATATCGCGTTGGAATACTTTAAAGCACCTTTGGTTAGAAGGGTTAGATGAAAATGGAGATAAATATCCTGAATCGATTTCTGAGTTGAATTTAGAAACGCTTTTTATCAGAGCACATCATAAAGAGGAAAAAATACCAACTTGGATTGCCAATCTAAAAAATCTACGTGTTTTAGGAATAAACAATTTCAAACAAGTTGTTTTACCGGTAGAACTAGCATCATTAACACAGCTGGAAGTATTAAGTATTAGCGGTTGTGAATTTTCTGAAAAGGTATCCGAAGACTTTAGAAACCTTAACCTACAAAAATTAGTGTATTGGACCTCTAAATTTAATGGTAGCAATATGAAATCTGAACTCTATGAACCTTTAGAACATAAATTAGTGTCTCAACGTAATTTTGATGATATAGATAGTGAAGTACCTTTTAGGGTATAAACGGGAATAGAAATTAATAAGTAATTACTTTGTAAAAAAAAACTCCTCTTTATTTTTAAAGAGGAGTTTTTAGTAATTATTTTTTAGATTCCGCTACAGAAACCTTACGGAATTCTTTTAAAAGCTTTTCTAAAGCTAAAGAAGCTTTTCTAGCTCGTGTACCTGCTGCTTTATTTCCACTTTCTAATTGTGAATCTGCATCAGAGTTAAAAGATTCGTAAGTACTTTGGATATTTTCAATAAGTTCTTTCATAAGTTTTGTTTTAAATTATAGTGGGGAGAGCAGGATTCGAACCTGCGAAGACGTAGTCAGCAGATTTACAGTCTGCCCTCGTTGGCCGCTTGAGTATCTCCCCCAAAGCTTAAAAATCTATATTTAATACACTATAAAATTAATTAATGTGTGTTTTATAAATTTAAAAAGACTTCATAAACTGATGAAGTCTTTTGAGCGAGAGACCGGGTTCGAACCGGCGACATTCAGCTTGGAAGGCTGACGCTCTACCAACTGAGCTACTCTCGCATTTTTGGTAAGCGAGCGCAAATATATAAATATTTCTTAGAAATACTGTGATTTTTTTAAACTATAAAAAATATTGTTCGTCCAACATAGAACTTGTTTTAGGATATTGTGAATAAAATATAGATTGTAGAATACGTACCGAAACCACACTAAAAAAAGCCTCACTATTTCTAGTTAGGCTTCTTGTGATCGCACTAGGATTCGAACCTAGGACCGTCCCGATTATAAATTGGGATGCTCTATTTCATAAGGTCATTAATCCGTTTATGTATAATCTCTTTTGCTTTTTATTTTTTAATTCAGAATAAAATATAGCTAGTAAACATCATTATAAAACACAAAAAAGCCTCAACATAAATGTTAAGGCTTCTTGTGATCGCACTAGGATTCGAACCTAGGACCGCCTGCTTAGAAGGCAGGTGCTCTATCCAGCTGAGCTATGCGACCATTTAGAGTAAAACTCTAAAAATTCAATAAAAGTCGGGGTGGCAGGATTCGAACCTGCGGCCTCCACGTCCCAAACGTGGCGCGATAACCGGGCTACGCTACACCCCGAAAATGATTATCATTAATATTACTTACAGAATCGCATAAGCTGCAGTAAAACTAGCGGAGAGACAGGGATTCGAACCCTGGGTAAGTGTTTCCACCTACGACGATTTAGCAAACCGCTCCTTTCGGCCACTCAGGCACCTCTCCAATATATAAAAGAACATTCCTTCAAATGCGGATGCAAATGTAACGCAACATTTTAAAGAACGCAACAATTTTTTTGAGTTTTTTTATAAAATTTTATATCATTTATTTAAGTGTATATTTATCAGATTGGTATAAGAATAATTTGTGTTGTAAATCCACCAAAAGTAAAACTATAACTTTGAAATTTTAAAATGTCTAAATATAAAAATGATAGAGCTTTTACAGATTATGTGCATAAACATATTGCATTACCTAGCATTTATAAACCCATTAACTGGAAAGAAGTTAAATTAAAGAAAAGTTACGCTAAATATATTGATATGACTGTCGGTATTGATTACGTTTTTTTAAATGAAAATGTTGTAAAAACTGTGCAAGAACGTTTTAGAGAAAAGACATATAAATCTTTTACTGATTTTACAATTCGTTATAGGCGTGATGAAAATAAACACCAAGACCGTCACGAATCAGAATACTTTAAAATGAAAGCTCATTATTTTACTTACGGAATTTTAGATTGCTCAAAACAGGAGGTAAATGAGTCTTCCAAATTTCTAAAATTCGCGATTATAGATTTAAAAAAAGTGTACGAGAAAATTGATTCTGGTGTTATCTATATTTCTGATAATGGTAAAAATAAATCTGAAATTTTAGACGGTAATCGTATAGAATGTCCCGTGAAATATAATACAGATGGCTCTTCATCCTTCTTTCCTATAGATATTTCATATTTAGTAAAACTTTGGGGAAATGAAATGGTTATTGCGCAAAAAGGCTTTTTGTAATAACTTAATTAACCTTTGAACAAACTAAAACTATTTTTTCTTCATTTAGGTTTGTTGTAAAAAACAAATACGTATGTCCTCCGTCTTTGATTTTTAGTTTTTTTCGAATATCATTTACAGACAATGGAAAATTACGAGTGGTAACATTCGCTTTTGTTATGTTTTCTTTTGAAAAAACCTTTTTGTTATAAGGCAATACCTTTTCAATTTTAAATTGTCTACCAGGAAAATCTATAAGCTCCTCTGAAGTATATAAATGAGAGTGCTTGTGCAGTTTATCAACTTTTAGAAGTTGACTTACAGAGTTAAAACCACCCGATTTTAAAACGGCAGCATTTGGCTCGTATAAATAGGTGAGTGGTTCATTGTAAGTTTCTATTGCTTCAGGCTCATCACTAAATTTAAAACTAAAATACTGCGTGTTCGATTTTTGAATGTTAACCGTTTTTATCTCAACATCTCCTTCAAAATGCCGTTCTAAAATCCATAGTAACTCTTTAACCTCATTATGTACTGCAACCACATAAATCGTTTTGACGTTTGTTATATCTAAAAGTGTCGCTGTTAAATCTAACAATGGTGAGGTTTTAATCATCACATTTTTAGCATACTTTAAAAATACATCTTGATGCGTTTTTATGTTAGGTTCACAATCGGAAAGCAGAAACACTTTTTGTTTAGAATCGTCGCGACGCGATGGATCTACATAAATCCAATCGAATGGTTTATCGATATCTTTTAAGGCTTCAATTCCATTGTCGTTAATGCATGTAATATTAGAAATGTTGAGCGTTTCTGCATTATGTTTTACTATTGCTGACAGTTTAGAGTTAATTTCACAATGCGTAACATGATGTACTTGTTTTGAGAAATAATACGCATCAACCCCAAAGCCTCCTGTGAGATCAATAAGTGTTTTTCTAGCAACTAAACTTGCTTTAAACTCAGCAGTTGTTTCTGAAGACGTTTGTTCAATATTTAGCTTATTAGGATAGTATATGTTCTTAGCGTTAAACCAGGTCGGTAACTTTTTTTGGCATCGTTTTTTTGCTTCAATTTGTTCTATAATTAATTTTGAATCAACGGTTTCAAACGGTACACCTTTTAATAATAAGTCTAAAGTGTTTGAGTTTATATTATCAGTTATAAAACTCTGAATATCAATATGTAGTAAGGATTCGTTCAATCTAATACTATAAGTTTTTAGTGAATTTTTTAACGATATTGTAATCTGATAAAAACTCTTTTAAAACAACCTTTATAGCTGTGTACGTTGGAATAGCTACAATCATACCAACCACACCAAATAAAATACCTGCTATGATAATTACTAAGAAAATTTCCAAAGGATGAGATTTTACACTTTTCGAAAAAATGTATGGCTGACTAAAGAAATTATCGACCAATTGTGCAATAATAAAACCAATCATTACATAAGTCGTTTTTGGTAAAATAACGTCACTAAAGCTTTCACCTAAATTGCTTGACATACTTAGTAGCAGCATTAAAAACCCACTTACTAAAGGGCCAACATAAGGCACAAGATTAAGTAGCGCACATAAAAATGCAATGACTATGGCGTTGTCAATATCAAAGACTAATAAAATGATGGTATAAATAACAAATAGGATTAAAATTTGAAAGATAAGTCCAACAAAATAGCGCGATAATAAGTCTTTGATAGTTGTAATTGAGCGTTTAGAACGTTTTTCATTTCCACTTGGAATAAAAGTCATTAAACCATCTTCAAATAACTTGCTGTCCTTTAAAAAGAAGAACGAAATAAAAAGTACTGAAAACAAACCAATACTAAAACTACCTAAGCCACTGATAAAGCTGTTTAAAAAGTTAGGTATTACTGCAAAATCTAATTTTGAGAGCAAGTGCGAGTCTTCAATTGATTGTTCAATATCTATTTGGTTAAATTGAAAATAGGTGATTATTTGGTCGTATAGATTTTCAATATTTACTTGAAGTTGCTCAATATTTAGTAAGGCTAAATTTTGCCCTTGTTCAATAATTAAAGGGATAAAGAGACCAATGAGACCCACAAAAAGACCTAGTAAAACCACCATTGTGGTTACTACAGCTACGGTGTTATTGAACTTTAATTTTTCTCTTAAAAATAAAATGATTGGTCGTCCGATTAACGAAATAACAACAGCTAAAAGAATGTAAACGATTACAGACTGAATTTTGAAAAGGAAATACAAAACTAAAATTACGGCCAGCATAATTCCCACTGCTCTTAAAATACCGTTAGCTATTATTTTTGAATTCATGTATTCGTATTTATTGCTTTTAATTAGCTCCTTTTATGGGTTAAATATAGTTAAAGATGTTGAATAGCATTGCTTGGTAGCTATCTGTTCACAATTCAGCAAGGACTTGTAGACCTTTTAGGTGTAATTTTTAAAATTATATTTCATACCAACAGGGTATTTTAAACCTTTCAGGAAAACTAATTGTTAAGTTGTTTTGTGATTTCATAAAGTGCAATACCTGTGGCTTGTACCACATTCATACTACTATTATTTCCAAACATATTTATATGAACTACAGCATCCACTTGCTTTAGCACAGCTTCTGCAACTCCAAAATTCTCATCACCCAAAATTAATGCAATAGGTTGATTAGTTTGTATTTTAAACTCTGTTAATGGTTGACTGTTTTCAGAAATTTCTAAAGCAATTAAATAATAATTATTAGCTTTTAAAGCTTTAATTTGAGTTTCAATTCCGTCTTCAATACGATAGCTAACATACTTTTCAGTAGAACGCGACGTTTTTGTCATGCGTTTTCCAAATGGAATATCTGAACCACAAAAAATGAGTTCTTCTACACCAAAGGCATCGGCAATTCTGAATAAGCTTCCAATATTTGGAGCATTGGTAACATTATCGCAAATGACTTTAATTGGGTGTTTTTGTTTTTTGAAGTTGGAATTGTAATGGTTGAGTTGCATAAAATTAGAAGATAGAAACACGAAGCATGACGTTTCGCTGATTCAAACGTTACTTTGATTATTTAATTAATATGATTCGCTTTTCCGCATTTATAAATAGAATGGTAGGAATGACCAAAACAACACGTTATTCCTTTTGGGCAATCTTCATGAAAGTTTGATAAACCAGTAGCGTAAGTATGGCTATTAATAGATTCCATAGTTTGAAATGTAAAAGCCAAAACTAATAGGAAAGCAACAATTTTATATTTAAGAGAAAAGCTCTTCATAATCTGTTTAGTCTTTGTTCTTGATTCCAATAAATCTAATTCTCAAAAACATACTTTACGATATTAGCTCCCATTTTAAGTGCTTTTTCACGTACATCTTCAGGGTCGTTGTGAACTTCTTGATCTTCCCAACCATCTCCTAAATCACTTTCAAAAGTAAATAATAAGACTAATCTGCTGTCGTGAAAAATCCCAAATGCTTGTGGTGTTTTTCCATCGTGTTCATGAATTTTAGGTAATCCATTCTGAAATTCAAAAGCCGCACTAAATAGTTTATGATCCTTAGGAATTTCAATTAATTCACTATTCGGAAATACTTTTTTTAGCTCCTTAGTAATGTAAGGTTCCATGCCATAATTATCATCAATATGAAGAAAGCCACCAGAAATAAGGTAGTTTCTTAGGTTTTCTACATCATCATCGGAGAAAAACACATTGCCATGACCTGTCATGTGTAATAAAGGAAATTGAAAAATATCAATACTTCCTACTTCTACAGTTTGAATACTTTCGTTAATATTAGTACCAATATTATCATTACAATACTTTACTAAATTAGGTAAAGCTGTAGGGTTACTGTACCAATCTCCACCACCTTTATATTTTAAAATGGCGACGTCTTGAGAAAACAAGAACAAAGTAAAAAGTGAAAAAAATATAGTAAAAATGAGTCTCATTAGTCTATTCATTTAAAAACGCCACAGAATGACAAGCAACAATGGCAGCTGTTTCTGTTCGTAAACGTGTCTCACCCAAAGTTACAGGAATAAACTGGTGCTGCAAGGCCATTTCGATTTCTTTAACGCTAAAATCACCTTCTGGTCCAATTAAAATAGTGATATCTACCGCAGGTTGTAATTGCGACTTTAAAGATTTTTTATCTGTTTCTTCACAATGCGCAATAAAAATCTGTCCCTTTAAATCTTGATTTATAAAATCTTTAAAAGTAATTGGCGCATTTAATTTTGGCAAATAATAGTGCAGTGATTGTTTCATGGCAGATTGAATTATTTTTTCAAAACGTTCAATCTTTACAACCTTGCGTTCGCTATGATCGCAAATTATTGGGGTAATACTTTCGACACCAATTTCAGTAGCTTTTTCTAAAAACCATTCGTATCTATCGTTCATTTTTGTTGGTGCAACAGCTAAATGAAGATTGTAATTACGTTTAGGCTCTTTGCTTTTAGATAGAATAGAAACCGTACAATGTTTTTGATCTGCTAATGTGATTTCGGCAGTAAATAACCAACCATTACCATTGGTAATATGTAAGGTGTCTCCAATAGTTTTTCGTAAAACTTTTGCAATATGTCTGCTTTCGTCTTTATCAAAACTAAAGCTGGTATCGTTTTCGGAAATATTTGCGTTGTAGAATAACTGCATTACTCAATATCTTCTGTGAATTTTAAAACTGTAATTTCTTCAATAGGTGTTCTATTTTCAGTTTTAATAGCGAGGTAGTATTTTTTATTTTCAATGTCATCAACCGTAAAAACATCGTTAATGCCATGGTTTTCATTAAGTGCAACAGCATCAAAAGCCGCTGACATATCGCCTGCTTTTATCCAACCTGTATCTCCTTTTGTTTTTGCGGTATTTCCACTAGAATGATGTCTAGCTAAATCTTTAAATCTATAACCTTCGTGGTATTGTGCGAGTACTTTATTGCGTTTAGATATGGCTTCTTTGCTTGATGATTTTGAGGCATCAATGACAATGATATTGAATTTATAATAATCTACTTCAGCCTTATCTATTACTTTATAATAGGTTTTTTTAAAGTCTGTTCTAATGACTTTTTTTCCACCTTTGGACAAATTAAACAGGTCGTTAGCTAATCTGGTTTTATGTTTTGCTTTATTGAACGTAAACAATTTGCCTTTACTAGATCTGTTTTCTTTTATAAATGATGTCGCTTCTTCTGAGGTTGAAATTGAATCGAGTTGTTGTTCAAATGCGTCTTGAGAGAAGCTAAATAAAGGTATAAAAAGTAAAAGTGTAAATAAGTGTTTCATAATTGAATTGAATTTGGTTTGATTTGGGTTATTGCAAAACAACTAAATTTTAAGACACTATTGAAGTAAAGGTTGTAAGGATGTTAACAGATGTTTTAACAATTTTGAAAATAGATTTTCTTAAGATGTAATTTTCTGAATTTAACCGAGGTTATGATTCTATTTCTCATTTTTCCGTGCATCTCATTTTCTCCGTGTATCTCTCCGTTATTGTAATTACACTGATACACATAGAGTTCCACAGAGATACACAGAGAACGTAAATGGTGTTTTTAAAATTACAGTTTCAATCGTGCAGTTGCCATCACATCAAAATCAGAAAAATCTTTTTCTAAATATTTCAAGTAACCAACAATAGCAATCATGGCGGCATTATCTGTAGTGTATTCAAATTTTGGAATGTAGCTTGTCCATCCAAATTTCTGTTCAGCATCTTTTAAGGCTTTTCTAATACCCGAATTTGCAGAAACACCTCCACCAATGGCAATATGTTTTATACCAGTTTGTTTAACGGCTAGTTTTAACTTCGCCATCAAAATTCCGATGATGGTATATTGAATTGAGGCACAAATATCATTGAGATTTTCTTCAATAAAATTAGGATTCGCTTTCACTTCACGCTGAACAAAATAAAGGATATTAGTCTTTAATCCTGAAAAACTAAAATTCAAGCCATCAACTTTTGGTTTTGTAAACTGGTAGGCTTTCGGATTTCCAAGTTGTGCACGTCTGTCTATTTCCGGACCAGCAGGATAACCTAAGCCTAAAACTTTTCCACTTTTATCGTAAGCTTCACCAACGGCATCGTCAACCGTTTCTCCAAGAACGTCCATTTCAAAATAACTAGACACTTTTACAATCTGTGTATGTCCACCAGAAATCGTCATGGCTAAAAATGGAAATGGTGGTTTGTTGTGATCTTTTTCGTCTATAAAATGTGCTAAAATATGAGCTTGCATGTGGTTAACATCAATCAACGGAATATCTAAACCATAAGCTAATGATTTAGCAAAAGACGTTCCCACTAATAAAGAACCCATTAATCCAGGACCTCGTGTAAAGGCAATTGCACTTAATTGCTCTTTTTTTATGTTTGCTTTTTCAAGCGCTTGGTGAACAACAGGAACAATATTTTGTTGGTGTGCTCGCGACGCCAATTCTGGAACAACACCTCCATATTCGGCATGTATTTTTTGGTCGGCAACTATATTGCTTAAAATCTGGTTATTACAAAGAATTGCAGCACTTGTATCGTCACAAGATGATTCAATTCCAAGGATATAAATATTTTCTTTTTCCATAGTCGATATTAGGCACAATAATTGTTAATTTTACCAGGTAAAGTCCATTACCTTATTAACAACGTATTGTAAGGACAAAGGTAATAAGAAATCATAAAGTAAATCATCAAACGGATACTCAAAATATTAGGGAAAATTGTGGCAATTATACTGCTGCTTTTTTTCATTTTGTTTTTGGTGCTATCGATTCCGGCTGTACAAACTAAGTTAGGAAGATACGCAACCGATAGAGTAAATAACGATTTTAAAACAGATATAAATATTGGTCGTGTTGGGCTTCAGATCAATGGTGATGTTGAGTTGAAAGATATACTGATTAGAGATTACAAACAAGATACGCTTATTAGTGTTGGCGAATTAAACAGTTCGATTATTAGTTTTCGGAATTTGTTGAACAGTAAACTCAATTTTGGGGATATTGATCTTCAAGATGTGTTATTTAACTTAAAAACCTATAAAGGAGAAAACGATACTAATTTAGATGTTTTTGTTGCGAAATTTGACAGCGATAACCCAAGAGTTGGTCCTAGTGAGTTTCTATTTTCTTCGAGCGATGTTTCTATTGAAGGAGGAATATTTAGACTAACTGACGAAAATTTAGAAACACCAAAAATATTTGAATTCACAGAGTTATATGCAAATACCACTAATTTTTTAATTAATGGTCCTGAGGTAAGTTCTCGTATTAATAAGTTCAGTTTTATAGATAGCAGAGGCATTGCGGTTAAGAATTTAATGGCAAATTTTGAATATACACTAGATCATATGTCTTTTGGAGATCTTAACATAACCACTGAACAATCTGAGTTAAAAGGGGATTTAAGATTTAATTACAACCGAGAAGATTTTAAACAATTTACAGACAAGGTTAATGTAGTCGCAAGTTTTAGAGAGTCGGATATTTCCTTAACAGAACTCAACGTGTTTTTTGATGAATTTGGTGTTAGTCAGCATGCAAATTTCAATGCAGATTTATCTGGTACACTAAATAATCTTGAAGCTAAAAATCTCAATATTAGTACAACTACAAATACCAGAATCATTGGTGATATTACGTTTAAAAATTTATTTAGTAAGGAAGATGATAGTTTTGCTTTGCGTGGAAATTTTCAAAATTTAGCGTCAAACTATAGAGACTTAACAGCGTTACTACCAAAACTGTTAGGTAAGTCTATTCCAAGTGTGATTTCAAAAGTTGGTAATTTCAAAATAACCGGAACATCATTTATTACAGCTAAACGCGTTGAAGCCGATTTAGATATCGATACCGATTTAGGTTTTATTAAATCTAATTTACAACTTACAAACATAGATAATATTGATAATGCCAGTTACATCGGAAACATTGTTTTAGATGAATTTAATATTGGAGAACTCATCAATAATCCATTGGTAAAAACGACCTCTTTAAATTTAGATGTTGATGGGAAAGGGTTTACAGTAAAAAATTTAAAGACAGATGTAAAAGGAGATGTCTTTGTGTTAGATTATAACGGTTACACGTATAGAGATATCACACTTTCTGGAGATCTTGGAAATAGTATTTTTAACGGTATAGTAAAAGTAGAAGATTTAAACTTACAAATTGATTTCAATGGTTTAGCTGATTTTTCTGAAGACCTTAAAAAATTCGACTTTAAAGCTAACGTTGGTTATGCTAACCTAAGCAATTTAAATTTTGTTACTAGAGATAGTATTTCGGAGTTTAGAGGATTAGTAACTATGTCTGCAACAGGTACAACTTTAGATAATGCCGTTGGAGCTATTAATATTAAGAACACAACGTATAAAAATCAAGATAGTAATTACAATTTTCAAGATTTTGATATTGTATCCACCTTTGAAGATAATGAGCGTACAATTTCTATAAACTCACCAGATATTATAGATGGTAAAATTACAGGACAGTTTAAAACTAAAGACCTCTTAGGTTTAGTAGAAAACTCTGTTGGAAGTATTTACACTAATTATGTTCCGAATGTCGTTGATGCCAATCAGTATGTCGATTTTAGATTCAATATTTATTCAAAAATTGCCACCGTATTTTTCAAAGATCTCATCCTTGGAAAAAATACTTTTATTGAAGGCCGTATTGAAACCGACGAAAAAGGCTTTGAACTTACCTTTAATTCGCCTGAAATTAAATTTCAAGATTATTTTGCCACCAATATTAATATAGATGTTGATAATAGTAATCCCTTATATAATACCTATGTAGAGATTGATAGTCTAAGTGCTGGGATTTATAACGCTTCTCAATTTAGCCTTATAAACGTTACAAAACGAGATACTTTATTATTTAAGTCTGAATTTAAAGGAGGAACAAATAATGCTGATGATTTTAATTTAAATCTGTTTTACACTATAGACGAATCTAATAAATCTGTAGTAGGCATTAGAAAATCTGACTTAAAATTTAAAGGGTTTGATTGGCAGTTAAACTCTGAAAAAGACACCTTAAATAAAGTAACGTTTGATAGGGACTTTAAAACATTCGACATTTTTCCAATCAGAATAACCCACGATAGCGAAGAAATTTTAGTATCAGGAAAAGTAACAGATTCAACCAACAAAGACTTTAATGTAGATTTTAAAGATGTTGAGTTAGTAAAAATTACGCCTCGCATAGATAGTTTGGCACTCAAAGGTATTGTAAATGGTAATTTAGATGTGGTGCAAAAAGACGGAGTATATTTACCAAAATCTAACGTAGAAATAAGTGGCTTTTTTGTAAACGATTACGATTTAGGAAATCTTAAAGCCAATATTGAAGGTAATAATTCTATAACCAACTATAATGTAGATGTCACTTTAATTAATGATAATTTAAAATCATTAGACGCAAAAGGAACCATAGATGTTGCCGATAATAACCCTGAGATAGACCTAAATGTTAATTTCGAAGAGTTTTTATTAGATCCATTAAATCCATTAGGCGAAGGAGTTATTAGTAATATTAGAGGCTTGGTATCTGGTTATGCCAATGTAACAGGTAGTTTAAAAAAACCCGCAATTTATGGCGAGTTGTTATTAGATAGAGCTGGTTTATCTATTCCGTATCTTAATGTAGATTATGGATTTGATTTTGACTCTAAGGTATCGCTAAGAGGTCAGCAATTTATCTTTAATGATGTTGCTATGACAGATTCTAAATACTTTTCTAAAGGAAGTTTAAACGGAGTTATTGCGCATAATAATTTTTCAGATTGGAAACTAGGATTAGAATTAAATACAGACCGACTTTTAGTGTTAAACACAGAAGAATCTGAAGACGAATTGTACTATGGAACAGGATTTATTTCAGGAAGAGCTGAAATTAAAGGACCAACAGATCAATTAACCATCAAAGTTATAAATGGAAGAACTGAAGCCGGAACTGAATTTTTTATTCCGCTTAATGATTCTGAAAGTTTTGGGGATAATTCATTTATACACTTTTTAAGTCCTGAAGAAAAAGCAGCCAGAGTTAAAGGAGAGCTAACGGAAACTATAGAAGTTAAAGGATTGGTTTTAGATTTTGATTTAAATGTAAACCAAAACGCAACCATAGAAATAGTAATAGATAAAGAAGCCGGAAGCACCATAAAAGGTAGAGGAGTAGGAGGATTAAATTTCTTAATTAATACCAATGGAACCTTTAATATGTGGGGAGATTTTGTGGTTTACGACGGAACCTATAATTTTAAATACGGTGGTTTTGTTGAAAAGAAATTTAAGGTGGAACAAGGTGGAAGTATCGTTTGGGAAGGAGATCCTTTGGGCGCAGAAATTAACCTCAAAGCTCTGTATGCTGGTAGCGCTAACCCTTCTGTGTTATTAGATAATCCAATAAATCAAAGTATTGATGTCGAAGTGGAAATCCATTTAACAGGTCAGTTAGAGCAGCCAGATCCTCAATTCGATTTTAGATTTCCAAACGTAAGTTCAACGGTTAAATCAGAGCTAGATTATAGGTTGGCTTCTAAAGATGAACGCGATAATCAAGCCTTAATATTTTTAGCAACAGGAGGGTTTTCAAGTAGTTTGGGTGGTGCTAATTTTACGGGTACTATTTCAGAACGATTAACAGGAATTGTAAATAATCTATTTGGAACAAATAACGGAAACTTAGATATTGGCATTGATTTAGAACTAGGACAAGACACACCAGAATTACAAACCAATAATAAATTTGGATTAACACTTCAAACCAAAATTAGCGATAAAGTATTAGTAAATGGTAAGGTTGGTGTACCGTTTGGAAGTGCGAGTCAAACAGTAATTAGTGGTGATGTACAGATCGATTTATTATTAAATGAAGATGGTACGCTTAGAGCTAAAGTGTTTAATAGAGAAAATAGTATTAGAAACTTTGGTGAAGAAATTGGTTATACGCAAGGTGTCGGTTTGTCTTATAATGTAGAGTTTGATACGTTCAAAGAATTACTTCAAACTATCTTTTCTGGAAAAAACAAAAAAGATAAAAGCAGACAGAAGGAAAATAAAAAGGAAGAAAATGAGGATGATTTATTGCCAAGTTACATGACAATGAAAGAAGAAAAGTCAAAATCGAAGCCTTAAATCCTTCAAAATCTTCATAGTTATTAAATACTTATTAACGAAAACGTTTGAATTGTTTTTTAGTAATTATTTTTATGACAATAGTCACTTTTTTATATGAAGAGTTTCTTAATTTTACTGTAAATAAATACGTAAATGCTACAAACAATAAAAAAAATAGGTGTTTTAACTTCTGGAGGAGATGCGCCAGGAATGAATGCTGCAATTAGATCCGTAGTAAGAACTTGTGCTTTTCATAATATTCAATGCTTCGGTATTTATAGAGGATATGAAGGTGTCATTGATGGAGATTTTGTTGAAATGGATGCACGTAGTGTTAAAGGTATCATTAATAAAGGTGGTACAATTTTAAAATCTGCACGTTCTAAAGAGTTTAGAACAAAAGAAGGTCGACAAAAAGGTTATGACCAATTAAAAAAAGCAGGAATTGATGCTTTGGTGATCATTGGTGGAGATGGTAGTTTTACAGGAGCCATGATTTTTAATCAGGAATTTAACTTTCCAGTTATGGGGATTCCTGGAACCATTGATAACGATATTTTTGGTACAACGCATACATTAGGATACGATACAGCTTTAAATACAGTTGTAGATGCTATCGATAAAATTAGAGATACAGCCAGCTCGCATAACAGATTGTTCTTTGTTGAAGTGATGGGTAGAGATGTCGGGCACATTGCATTAAATGTTGGTATAGCAGGTGGTGCTGAAGAAATCTTAATTCCCGAAGAAGATTTAGGATTAGACAGGTTAGTTGAATCGCTGAGACGAAGTAAAAAATCTGGAAAATCATCGAGTATCGTTGTCGTTGCCGAAGGTGATAAAATAGGTAAAAGTGTTTTTGAACTTAAGGATTATGTCGATGAGAATATGGAAGGTTACGATGTAAGAGTATCTGTACTTGGACACATGCAACGTGGAGGTGCACCTTCATGTTTCGATAGAGTCTTTGCAAGTAGAATGGGAGTAAAAGCTGTAGAAAGTATAATTACAGGAAAAAGTAATTACATGGTTGGTATGAAAAACGATGTTATTGATTTAACACCATTTGACCAAGCTGTAAAAGGAAAATCAAAAATAAACAAGGAACTTTTAAGAGTTTCTGATATAATGTCAATATAAATAAGAACAAAAATTAAACAAAGATAGAGTAATGGCAAATTTAAAATTAGGAATCAACGGATTCGGTAGAATAGGAAGAATTGTATTTAGAGCAACTGTAAAGCGTAACGACGTTGATGTTGTTGCAATTAATGATTTATTAGATGTAGATCACTTAGCATATTTATTAAAGTACGATTCAGTACATGGTAGGTTTGATGGAACAGTAGAGGTAAAGGACGGACAATTAATAGTAGACGGAAAAACAATTCGTGTAACTGCTGAAAAAGATCCTAAAAATCTTAAATGGGATGAAGCAGGAGCAACTGTAGTTGCAGAATGTACAGGTATCTTTACTTCGCTTGAAACAGCACAATACCATATTGATGGTGGTGCTAAAAAAGTAGTAATTTCTGCACCTAGTAAAGATGCACCAATGTTTGTAATGGGTGTTAATGATAGTAAGTTAACTGCTAATGATACTATTGTGTCTAATGCATCTTGTACAACAAACTGTTTGGCTCCAATTTCTAAAGTAATTGAAGATAACTTTGGTATTGAAGAAGGCTTAATGACAACAATTCACGCGGCAACGTCTACACAGTTTACTGTAGATGCACCTTCACGTAAAAATTACCGTTTAGGGCGTTCTGCAATTAACAATATTATTCCAAGTTCTACAGGTGCTGCAAAAGCAGTAGGTAAAGTAATACCTGAATTAGACGGAAAGTTAACAGGTATGGCATTTAGAGTACCAACTGTAGATGTATCTGTTGTAGATTTAACGGTTAAAACAAAGAAAGCAACATCTTTAGAAGCTATTAAAGCGGCTATGAAAAATGCCTCTGAAACTTCTATGGAAGGTGTATTAGGTTATACAGAAGATGCTGTAGTATCTCAAGATTTTGTAAGTGAAGAACGCACTAGTGTTTTTGATGCAGATGCGTCAATTGAATTAAACTCTACATTCTTTAAGTTAGTGTCTTGGTACGATAATGAGTTTGGTTATTCAAACAAATTGGTTGATTTAGCTCAAAAAGTAAACAGCTTATAATATATAACATTGTAATAATTCTAAAATTCCGTAGGATTATGAATTAGTCATAGTCTACGGAATTTTTATTATACTTTAATTTCATGATTTTAATTACAGACGGAGGGTCTACAAAGTGTGATTGGATTGCCATTGATGACGATGGTAAACAAAGCGTTGATAAAATCCGCACCAAAGGATTAAACCCAGCCATTGTTGCAGAAAAAAAACTAAATAAAATTATTCGAAAGAGTAAAGAGTTAATGGCTCTTGCTGATGAGGTGACTCATATTTATTTTTATGGAGCAGGTTGTGGTACTGATAAGCCAACTTTACTACTAAAATCAATACTAGAGTTTTACTTTAAAAACGCCATTGTAGAAGTTAGAGAAGACACCTACGCTGCAGTAAGAGCATGTATTGAGTCTAATGATGAAGCTGCTGTGGTTTGTATCTTAGGAACCGGATCTAATTGTAGTTATTTTGATGGTAAAGATCTACACCAACGTGTATCTAGTCTTGGCTTTATTTTAATGGACGATGCCAGCGGAAATTATTTCGGTAAACAACTCATTAGAGACTATTTCTTTAATAAAATGCCAGATACCATTAGTGTTGCGTTTGCGCATAAGCATAATTTAGATGCAGATTTTATTAAATATAATCTTTATAAGCAAACCAATCCAAGTGCCTATCTCGCAGATCATGCTGAGTTTATGTTTATAAATAAAGATTCAGAATATATAAGTAATATTATTACCAAAGGCATTCGGTTATTTGCCGAAAATATGATTCTTCAGTATAAAGATGAATTAAAATCAGGTGTTCCAGTTCACTTTGCAGGTTCTATCGCTTATTTTGGTCAAGCTGAAATTAAGCAAGTTGCAAAAGAATACGGATTTAAAGTGGGTAATTTTGTAAGACGACCAATAGAAGGCTTAGTAGATTATCACGTTAAAAATTTAAAACAATAAAAAAACTTTACAACGCAGTTTTGTTCATTTCCTGTTAATAAAACACGGCTTACCTGTTGTAAAACTTATTAATTGGTTATATCTTTGTACCAACAAAACGTAAAAAACGACAATTATTATGTTCGACTTTGATCAGTACTTAGGATTTTTAGCATTTTTAACCATATTAACAATTGGGTTTTGGTTAATGATTTTCCTTATGACTTTTGTAATCCCTTATTGGTTATTTGGTTCAACAATGGAACGTTTAAAAGAAATGAAAGCAGAAAAGAAAGCTAAGCGTGAAGGTTTAACGCAGTAATAGTTTTATATCATATTAAAAAAAGAGCGCAATTTGCGCTCTTTTTTTATGCCTTATCTTTTCTTGGTAGTACGGTAAAAACCATACGAAGCTAATAACCCAATACAACTAAATAATACTAATACCATAAAGGTGTTCTGTAAACCTGTGATTTTATCCGGATTATCTAATAAAATTCCAAAAAGTGGACCTGAGAAAATTTCAGGAGTATAGCCAATTACAGAAATCAATCCAACAGCAGTTCCGGTTAAAGCAACGGGAATTTTTGCTTCATCTAAGGTTGCAAAATACAACACTCGACAAGAATAAACTCCAATAGCTAAAAGCAAAATATTGATGGTAAATAGCAACGTCGTATTGGCATTAATAAGATCAGACGTAAATAACAAGCTCGATATTATAGAGACTATAAATCCTATCATAAGCCATAAAGACGGTTTCGTTTTATCTGCCAAAAGCCCAATAACCACTCCAATAACTGGTCTAATATATAAAAGGAAAGTTCCAATAGCTGCAGAATCAATAGGATCGTATTTCATTACGCTAGTAGCGTAAAGTGTAAAAATATCAGTCGCTTTATAACCTGTATAAGCACAAATAATAATGAGCATCAACAACCAAATAGATGGCATTTTTAATAATACTTTAAAACTTGACCTGTCAAATAATTCTGATTGCTTCTGAGCTGATTTGGTTTGTAGTGGTTTTAAAAAGAAATAAACCAATAAAGCTATTAATGCAACAAGTATAGAACAAACTAGGATTACTTGTTTAAAAGCTTCTTTACGTTCTATAAGTGTACTATTAGAAATATCAGTCGCAATAAATAATGTAAATACAAAGACACCAATAGAGCCAAATGCAGCTGCTACTAAACCACGACCACCATCTAAGAAGCCAAAAGCCAAACCTTGCTTTTTGTCGCCTCCCCAAATTCTAGTGGCTTTAATCATTGCTGCCCAAAATAAAAAAATGGTTGTAAAACCCCAATAGCCATATAAAATCTTTAGCTCAAAATAATTAGGGAATGTCGCCAAATATAAACCGCCAACAGCAGTTAAGAGTAGTGCTAAAGCCATCAACTTATTGGGGTGAAATTTATCAGCTAATGGACCACCAAACAAATAGGAGACCAGTGCTACAATACCATAAATTGAAAAGCAATATCCAATATCTTCATTATTGATAGCAAGGACTTCAAGAAATGTTGGTCTAAAAATACGTTGCAATACAAAAGGTAAAATAAAAACAGCCTCAGCTGCTAATATCAATAATATTATAACATACAAAGGCTGTTTTTTTATGTTGTCTTTCTGCATGTTATACTTGCAGAACTCCCATATTAAAAGGTTTCTCAATAGGAGCGTGGTTAGCGGCTTCAATGCCCATAGAAATCCAAGTTCTGGTATCTAAAGGATCAATAACGCCATCTGTCCAAATTCTAGAAGCTGCATAATATGGAGACACTTGGTCATCGTATCTCGATTTTATCTTGTTGAATAATTCCTCCTCTTTTTCCTTAGTAATGGTTTCGCCTTTCTTTTTAAGCGAAGCCGTTTCAATCTGAAGCAATACTTTTGCAGCAGAATTTCCACTCATTACAGCGAGTTCTGCACTTGGCCAAGCAGCAATCAACCTTGGGTCGTAAGCTTTTCCGCACATCGCATAATTTCCTGCACCATAACTATTTCCTAAAACAATAGTAAATTTAGGTACTACAGAATTACTAACGGCATTTACCATTTTAGCGCCATCTTTAATTATTCCGGAATGTTCAGACTTACTACCCACCATAAATCCTGTTACATCTTGAAGAAATACCAAAGGAATTTTTTTCTGATTACAATTCGCTATAAAACGTGTGGCTTTATCTGCAGAATCGTTATAAATAACTCCACCGAACTGCATTTCGCCTTTTTTAGTTTTTACTAGTTTTCGTTGATTAGCCACAATACCAACAGCCCAACCTTCAATTCTCGCATAAGCAGTGATAATGGTTTTACCATAATCTTCTTTGTATTCATCAAATTCAGAATTATCAACCAAGCGCTTTATGATCTCTTTCATATCATATTGGTCCGCTCGACCTTTTGGAAGAATGCCGTAGATATCTTCAGGATTCTCTTTAGGTTTTTTAGAATCGGCTCTATTGTAACCTGCTTTATCAAAATCACCAATTTTATCAACTATAGATTTTATTTTGTCTAAAGCAGCTTTGTCATCTTTGGCTTTATAATCTGTAACCCCAGAAATTTCACAATGTGTCGTTGCACCTCCTAGAGTTTCATTGTCTATTGATTCTCCAATAGCAGCTTTTACCAAATAACTTCCAGCTAAGAAAATACTTCCTGTTTTATCAACAATCAACGCTTCATCACTCATAATAGGTAAATACGCTCCACCTGCAACGCAACTTCCCATAACAGCAGCAATTTGGGTAATTCCCATACTACTCATTACGGCATTATTTCTAAAAATGCGTCCAAAGTGTTCCTTGTCTGGAAAAATTTCGTCTTGCATTGGGAGGAAAACTCCAGCGCTATCTACTAAATAAATAATCGGTAATCGGTTTTCAATAGCAATTTCTTGAGCACGTAAATTCTTCTTTCCTGTAATAGGAAACCAAGCTCCAGCTTTTACTGTAGCATCATTGGCCACAACAATGCATTGCTTTCCTTGTATATAACCCATTTTTACAACCACACCTCCAGAAGGGCAGCCTCCATATTGTTCATACATACCATCACCTGCAAATGCACCTATTTCTATAGATTTAGCTTTAGGATCTAACAGGTAGTTTATGCGCTCACGAGCCGTCATCTTACCTTTACTGTGATGTTTAGCGATGCTTTTTTCGCCACCACCTAATTTTACCTGAGCGAAACGTTTTTTTAGATCAGAAACTAAAAGTTTATTGTGATCTTCGTTTTTATTGAATTTGATATCCATATTTTTTTGCCCACAAAAGCGGGTGTCTTTTATAAGGTTATAGCTTTACTTTGTTTTGTACGAATTTACAAAACGAATCCATGTTTGGAAAGTGAATGTTTTGTTAAAATATAATACAGGGAATTATATTCCTTGGGATATATATGATTTTATTGTAAATTTAAACTTCAAAAAAAACAATTTTAATGAAACATATAATAGCATTTGCTGGTAGTAACAGTTCCGATTCAATCAATAAACAATTAGTAACCTATACAGCATCGCTTGTAGATAATGCAAAAGCTACAATTTTAGATCTTAATGATTTCGATTTACCAATCTTTAGTAAAGATTTGGAAGCCAAAGAAGGTATTCCAGAAAATGCCATCAAATTTTTAGATATCCTGAAAGAAGGGGATGGCATTATAGTATCATTAGCAGAAAATAATGGATCATATGCAGCTGTATTTAAAAATTTATTCGATTGGTTGTCGCGAGCAGAACAGAAAAATTGGTTAGGAAAACCTATGTTATTAATGGCATCCTCACCAGGAGCTAGAGGCGGACAATCGGTTTTACAAATAGCTTTAGATCGTTTTCCGCGACATAATGCTGATATCGTTGGAAAATATTCACTTCCATCTTTTAATGATAACTTTTCTGAAGGAAAGATTACCAATACAGAGTTAAATAATGAATTATTAACGCAAGTCAAACAATTTAAAAATAGTATTTAAATCATGGAATTAAAACATATAGAATCAAAATCAGAAAATAAATTTTACCTGTTAGACGGAGATAAAGAGATAGGTGAGATGACTTATGTATATACCGAAGACCAAACTATTGACCTTAACCATACAGAAATTGATAGCGCTTACCGAGGGCAAAGTCTAGGACAAAAACTGATTAATGCTGCCATAGATTTTTTAATAAAAAACAATTTAAAAGCGACAGCAAGTTGTCCTTATGCTAAAAAGATGTTAGAGCGAAGCGAACAGTATTCTGCTGTAAAAGTTTAAACTCCATCTCTTCAAAAGACCAAAGACTTATATGGGAAACATAGCAAAAGATATCAATTCAACCTTCGAGAATAATCGAATTAAAGCCATGCTGAATATCGTTTATACAGCAAATTGGATTACGAGTCGTCAGAATATATTTTTTAAAGACTATGGCATCTCTCAACAACAGTATAATATATTACGAATATTAAAAGGCGCTGACAAACCACTAAGGGTTAAAACCATTAAAAGCAGAATGTTAGAGCGTTCACCAAACGCCACGCGATTAATGGATAAACTTTGTGCTAAAGACCTCATTGAACGGTTTCCGTCTGAGAATGATAGACGTGTTGTAAAAATTGCAATCACCAAAACGGGTATGAATCTCTTAGAGTCCATTCCAGATGATTTTAATAACGAGATTATTAAAAACCTGAATGAAGATGAGGCCAACCAGCTAAGTGACTTGTTAGATAAAATGCGTTGACCAATTCCTACGAATGCAGTAATCTCATATCATGAAAAAAATAATACATAAAGCAGAAGACAGAGGGTTTGCAAACCATGGGTGGTTACAGGCTAATCATTCGTTTAGTTTTGCAAGTTGGCATAATCCCGAAAAAGTACATTTTGGAGCTTTAAGAGTTTTAAATGATGATGTCATTGCACCAAAAATGGGCTTTGGTACACATCCACACGATAATATGGAAATTATTACAATGCCATTACAAGGCATTTTAAAACATCGAGATAACATGAATACTGAATGGCAAGCTGTAGTTCCAGGTGAGGTGCAAGTAATGTCAGCAGGAACAGGAGTTCAGCATTCTGAAATTAACGGATCTGTTGATGAACATTTGAGTTTGTTTCAAATTTGGATTATTCCCGAAAAACGAAATGTAGAACCTCGTTATGATCAAAAACGGTTTAATGCAAACGCTAGAAAAAATAAACTTCAAACAGTAGTAACGTCTTTTAAAGATGCGGATAATGAGAGTTTGAAAATTCATCAAGATGTAAAAATTTCACGTATTGACTTATCTAAAGGAACGTCGTTCAAATATAAATTGAAAAGTGAAAAACACGGAGTTTATATGATGAATATCTTTGGATCCATTGAAGTGGAAGGAGACATTTTAGACGCTAGAGATGCTGTCGGAATTTCAGAAATTGATAGTTTTACTGTCACATCATATTCCGACAGTGAATTATTATGTATTGAAGTTCCTATGCTAAAATTGTAATTTATTTATGATAGAAGCATCACCAATTGTGGCATTTTGTTTATTTAAAATACGATATTTGTAAATTAACTAACTATTAAACTAAGATTGATTATGGCAATGAATAAAAATACAGTACTGTCTTGGGCTACCTGGATTATGATATTTGTAGGACTTGGGCTTATTGCTCTTGGAGCATTTAGGTACGATGATGTTGCAGGTTGGGGATTCGCAGCTGTTGGAGGCGGTTTTTTCTGCATCGCATGGGTATTTAATGCGCTAAAGGGTAGAGTTTAATTTCTTAACTGTACTTTATAACAACCGCTTTTTTAAAAACATTATTAATTCTAAAACTTTATATCTCTTTGACTAAAGTTTAAAAACTAACAACCAAATGAGTGACGATAAAAAAGTAATTTTCGCAATGTCTGGTCTTACAAAGACCTTTTCAGGAGCAAACACTCCTGTTTTAAAAAATATATACTTAAGCTTCTTTTATGGAGCTAAGATTGGGATTTTAGGTCTCAACGGATCAGGTAAATCTACCTTATTAAAGATTATCGCAGGAGTCGATAAAAACTACCAAGGTGATGTTGTTTTTCAACCTGGTTATTCGGTTGGATACTTAGAACAAGAGCCACAACTAGATGATGAAAAGACGGTTATGGAAGTCGTTAAAGAAGGTGCTGCTGAAACGGTTGCCATTCTAGATGAATACAATAGTATTAACGATCAGTTTGGCTTAGAAGAAGTTTATAGTAATCCAGATAAGATGGAGAAACTTATGAACCGTCAAGCTGAATTGCAAGATCAAATTGATGCTGCAGGAGCATGGGAATTAGATACCAAGCTAGAAATAGCCATGGACGCATTAAGAACTCCAGATGGAAATAAAAAAATTGGAGTGCTTTCTGGTGGTGAACGTCGTCGTGTAGCGTTATGCCGTTTATTATTACAAGAACCAGATGTGCTATTATTAGATGAGCCTACCAACCATTTAGATGCAGAATCTGTGCATTGGTTAGAACATCATTTAGCACAATATAAAGGAACGGTTATTGCTGTAACACACGATAGATATTTTCTAGATAATGTGGCGGGTTGGATTTTAGAACTCGATAGAGGTGAAGGTATTCCTTGGAAAGGAAACTACTCGTCTTGGTTAGATCAAAAATCGAAACGTATGGCGCAAGAAAGCAAAACAGCTTCTAAACGTCAAAAAACCTTAGAACGCGAGCTCGATTGGGTACGTCAAGGGACAAAAGGTCGTCAAACAAAGCAAAAAGCACGTTTGAAGAACTATGACAAACTTATGAGTCAAGATCAAAAACAACTCGACGAAAAATTAGAAATCTATATTCCTAACGGTCCACGTTTAGGAACTAATGTTATTGAAGCCCTTGGTGTTGCTAAAGGTTACGATGATAAATTATTGTATGATGATTTAAATTTTAATTTGCCTCAGGCAGGTATTGTTGGTATTATTGGACCAAATGGTGCTGGTAAAACAACCATTTTCAGAATGATAATGGGAGAAGAAACACCAGACAAAGGAGAATTTAAAGTCGGAGAAACAGCTAAGATTGCTTACGTCGATCAAAAACACTCTAACATTGATCCGGAAAAAACAATTTGGCAGAACTTCAGTGACGAGCAAGAGTTGGTTATGATGGGTGGAAAAGAAGTCAATTCTAGAGCCTATTTAAGTCGATTTAATTTCTCTGGTGGTGAACAAAATAAAAAGGTAAAACTACTTTCTGGTGGTGAGCGAAACCGTTTACATTTAGCAATGACACTAAAAGAAGAAGGTAATGTATTACTTTTAGATGAGCCTACTAATGATTTAGATGTTAATACATTACGTGCGCTAGAAGAAGGTTTAGAAAACTTTGCAGGTTGTGCCGTTGTTATTAGTCACGATAGATGGTTCTTAGATAGAATCTGTACGCATATTTTAGCTTTTGAAGGTGATTCACAAGTCTATTTCTTCGAAGGAGGATTTAGTGATTACGAAGAAAATAAGAAGAAACGTTTAGGTGGAGATATCATGCCAAAACGAATTAAGTATAGAAAATTAGTGCGATAATTTTAATTGCATTTAAACGAAAAAAAGAGCCAGCAAATTGCTGGCTCTTTTTATTTATCACTGTAGATGTGATTATTATTTAGGTAATAATTGTTTTCAATATTTAAGTTTTGTAAGTCTTCAAAATTAGACTGAAAATTACCTATTTCCCTATTTATAGATGCATCATGCTCATGTGCGTACAAATCAGCTTTACTATAAAAGATAAATATGGCAAAAAATATAAAAAAAGGAATTAATACTATAAGACTCATAGTCATTTATTAATTATCATCATAAAGATGACCGCTTGATAAATCTTCACCAGATTTTTCATAATCCGTATAAGCGTTAGTTTGCATTAACTTTCTATTTTCTGCTTTGAGCTTATACATCTTAAGGATTGCTACTAAAATAAAAACAAGAAAAATCGTTGCCACAGCTATTAAAATCATTGTAAGTTGTGTTGTCGTCACAATTATAGCCTTTGAAAACAGGTTAATATTTATCATTTTACTTTGTAGATTTGGATTCTATAATGTAAATATAGAAAAAAAGTTGATGTTAAATACTTAATATTAAAATATTTACAATCTTTTAGTTCATAATAACACCGATAAACTGTTAAAAAAGTCCGTTAAACCACTGTGTTTTTAAGGGAAACAGAAAGTTATCTAACTGTTAAGCAAATTTAATATTTTTTATTTTTTGTAACATTTTCAAAATATATGCTACTTATATTTTAGCAATTAAAGTTTTTATAGTCTTAAAAATTTACCGAAATTGTTATCCTTTAAATTGTTCAACTTAATAACACTAGACAAATATGCCTGATGATTTTGATTTATTAGAAACCAATTCGCAAGAAAAAACTGAAAAAGTTGATGTCAATTGGGGAAAAGCGATTGACCAAATGAAGTCAAAGCTGGCTCAAGAAGATGACCCAGAAAGTCGTCAGAAAATATTAAACGCAACATTAGACAATGTTGTAGATATGGCAGAAAAAGATAGAACTACTTTATTAGATGCCATTAAAGACTTAACAGATTACCAAGATGAAGTAGGTATAATGTTTGAAGGCTTTTCGGCCCTAAATGCTGCAGAACAAAAAATCATTGACGATGCTATTAAACGTTTAGAGCGTGCAAAAGTTGAACTAGAAGACGCTAAAAACAAACCAGATACGTGGTGGAATAATCTTTGGGGACGAAAAAGTAAAATAAGAGATGCAGAACAAGAACTTCAAAATGCACAGAAAGAGCGCGATGCTTCAGACAACAAAGCAAAAGCTATGTTTCAGCAACGTATCGAAACTGCAGATGTTCAGACGTTATTAAACGAGTTGTCATTTAAAAGTCAGGCGGCAATCCAACGTTTAAAAGATAGAGAAATCGAAATAAAAGAAGTTGAAGAAAGTCTTAAAACGGCCATAGTAGAAGCTTCTAATAATCATACAAAAGCCCTTCAAAAGAAACAAGAAGTAGAAGATAAGCTCGAAGAGCAGTATGCACTTTTAAAACAAGCACGTCAGGCTTTAGAAGAAGTAGCAGATAAACAATCTACAGAATATTCAGATGCCTTAGCCAAAGTAACCACTTTAGAGCAAAAAGTTGAAGAGTTAGAAGGTCTCAAAAATGCTTACACCACCTTAGCAGCTTCAAAGGATAGTTTTGTGCATAAGCATAATCTTACCATTAAAGTGTTAACGTCGTTACGTAGTAATTTACAAACACATCGTGCAAAATTAAAGTCAGATACAGACGAGCGACTTAAATATTACGATGGTTATGTGGTAGCATTAAAAGCACGTACAGATCAAGAATTCGCAGCTATTTTAGAGCATTTAGGGGTTAAAACCGATGAGCATATTGGAGAAACATTGGCTGCCATGCATACCGCAAGTGCTAAAGCGCGTCAAGAAATGATGGATAATATACCGGTTCACGAAAAAGTAATGCAAGGTGTTTACGGCAGTTATGCAGAAGCCTTAGGAGAAATCAGAACTAAAGATGCAGAAATCCAAAAGAACTTTGCAGACCGTTATGGTATTGACATGAAAGAAATTTTTGATGAATATTATAAAGTAGATCCAAATGCACCAACTGGTGATGGAGGAGGAGAGCCAGCAGGCCAACCAAAACCAGAAGCTAGTGAAGATGATCTTTTAGGGTAATTTAATAATGGCGTTACCTACTTTTGTTTTTAATGACAAAAGTAGGTCAGGCTTTCACTACTCGCTCTCTGCGAGGAGCTCAAACAGGCCGTTCAATCCTTAACGCAATAACTCGAGTTCATAGAAGGAAACAATTACTAATTATAACAAAATAGAAAGAACTATGACTAATAGAGGATTGCTACTATTTTTAATCATATTCTTTGTGTTCTCGTCAATTGGAAATTATATGTTTCGGCATGAGAAAGATATTATTTCTTCAATAGCAATTTCTGCAGTTTCTTCATTAGTCGTTCTCTTGATTTTTATTGTAAAGCGTGAATGGGATAAAAACAAAAAAAAGTGAATGTTGAAAATTAATTGAATATGAATAAATCTATCAGTTTTTCTGTTATAATAGTGTTACTTTCAATTGTGACTATAATATTTATTAGTAGATCGAATAATCATTTAGAGTGTGACACAAAATCAGAAATTACATACGGGAATAATGGAGAAAAAATAATTTCTGAAATCCATTTATGTAAAGAAAAGTATAATTTGTAATAAAATATAAAGATTGGTATTCATGATTTATTGGAAACAAAATACTACCAACGGCCTACAAAAATGATAGTTACACCTTTAGACTCCGCAATATTAGATTCCAAAGAACAATATGTGTTCTATCACAAAATGATAGATTTCACATTAAAGGAACTCATTGTTGCTGTTCAACAAAAACAAATATTAAATCAGCAAGAAGTACTCTTGTTTAAACAATACAGCGATTTATTGTTGTATTCTATTGAAGCCATGCGTGTAAAATATATGTATGACGAAGAGGAAAACATGAAAGTCGATTTAACCGACTCTAGCTTTCCTAATTATTTAGAATTCCGCTATTTGTTTAACGATCTCGCCTTACGAGAAGATTATTTAGGTAAACTCACAGATGTAGATACTTTAAAAGAAGAGTTTTTAGATACATTAATGCGAAAGAAAGAGCCAATTTCTAAACGCAAACTCTTTCAAGCGGCATCTATTGTTTATTATACATCAGCAAAGAAAGAATATATTTTTAACCGTTTTGTTCAAGGTAAAATTATAACAGCTCCAGAAGGTTCGCCGGCAGAATACTTAGTCAGCTGGAGTTTCTACGATGTGTCGCATAACAGACCATTTATTTGTTACATGTACTTTAATTACGATGGTAAAGATCCTTTAAATGACCGCAACGAAATTTACAGGGCTTTAAAAACTATTGCAGATAGAGAAATGGCTTTAGATACTATGGCATATGGCATTGATAAACGTTTACCTAAAGTGCTACCTAAATTAATTAAGCGTGTCGATTTAGGACCAATTCATAATGTATTTGCTAAAGACGAAAACAAAGTGACTCATGCTATTTTACAGAGTATCGCAAATAAGGAAATTCCGTTAGAATCGTTTGCAGTTTCATTTAAGGTAGACGAGTTAAAATCCGGAAGCGAATTTAAAGAGGGTGGCTTTTTTAGTAAGCAAACCTATCAACGTTGGGATGCCGCATATAGGCAACGGTATATTTTTGCACCACATAGAATAATTCAAATGCTATATAATAAAACACCTGAGGTTATGAATAAGTTGGCGATGGCACCAGTGCAAATAAGCAGTTTAGAGTCCTCAGTTAGCAGTTATAAAAAGTAAAGTATAATATGTCGTTTAAAACATTGTTGGCATATCAAAAAGGATTTGAATCAGCTATGGAAATATTTCATATGACTAAAAATTTTCCTAAGTCCGAAATGTTTGGCTTAACATCACAAATGGTAAGGTCGAGTAGAGCGGTTTGTTCCAATATTGCTGAAGGATATAGAAAACGTCAATATGAAAAGCATTTTAAAAGCAAATTGTCAGATGCAGATAGTGAAAATTCAGAGACTCAATTGTGGTTAGATTTTGCATTAGCATGTGAATATATAACTGAAACTAAAAAACAAGAATTACAATATAAAAGTGAAGAAATAGGAAAACTTATCAATTACATGATGAAGAATCCTGGTAAATTCGGATTATAAATACAAAGTAAGTCCTCTAGTTGGCAGTCCTCAGTTGGCAGTCCACAGTTGGTGTAACATAATGTGATTTTTCAAAATAAGATTAAATGATTTAAAAAACTGAATACTAAATTAACGCAACAATAAGCCGCAACAGTAAGTACTGAATACTGAAGACTGCCAACTGAATACTAAATTAACGCAACAGTAAGCCACAACAGTAAGTACTGCGAACTGAAGACTGAAAACTGAAGACTAAAAACAATGGAACACAACTCAACCTTCCCAATAAAACAAAACGAATTAGATATGCTTCGCGATGAAGCAACCTCTTATTTAAAATCCATTCAATGGGAGCAAAGTCAACGTGCAAAGAATAGAGATAATGATGCCAAAGACGAATCAATTTTATTGTATTTATCGAGAGCCAACAATGGGAGCAATGTTAATGTAACGTCGGTTTCAAAAACCATTTTAGCGTTAAAAAAGCGGTTATTACCAGAATCGGTTGCACTGCCTATTTATCTAAATCAATCCTTGTATGCTGTTCAAGAAGGCATAAACTTAGGGCTTTGGATTAAGGATTCGTATTACGATGCTTCAGGTTTATCGAGTTTAAGTGAGAACAAATCGGCATTAGATAATTCTGGAAGACGTGAGTATGAAAGTAAAATGCATACAGCAACCGCTTTCATGTTATTTGCAACGGCTTATAAGATTCTTCACGATTTAAAACCTCATGCTTCAGACGATTTATCTGTAATGAAACAGAAGTTTGCAGGTATTCCTGAGGTGTCACTATTAACACCTTTAAAAGGTATATCGTGTCAATTGTTTTATTACGACAAGTATTTAGGGCATCCTGAGATTATAAAATCAGATAAAGATGTTATTGATTTTACAGTCGTTTATTTTGAGGCTTTAATAGATGAAATTCAACTTCGAAAAAGTAGTTTAGAATATACAGAAACCGTTTCAGACAGAACTTACAAATTAGAAAACAGTGATTTTGCAGTTTCAGGATGGGAAAATGTATTTCAAGGTACAGCAAAAAGTATCGAATTCAATAAAATACAATTCGAACAAATTGTAGGAAACCGAGATGCCAAGCATTTTGCACGTCGTTTAACTGAGCGTTTGTTGAGTTATGATATTGAAGCAAAGAAAAACCCATTTCAAGAACTAGGTGGTTTTATGCCTGTGTTTATGGGTTACGGCATACCAGGAACAGGGAAAAGTATGTTAATTGCAGCTATTGCAACCCGATTAAAAGAACATTCCGATAATTTAGAGATTCCATTTTTATTCCACCCAATGCCAGATACATTGATATCTACATTTCAGGGTGGTTCTGCCGAAAAAATGGTGGAGTGGATGAAACCTTTACAAGATCCTACACGCTTAATTTTTGCACCAATTGACGATGCCGAAAATAACCTACAAGAACGAACTGCACAAGGTGTTTCGGCTGGTGTAAAAGAAGTGATTGGTGTGTTTTTAAGATATACTGAAGGAGCTTATGCGGTGAATTATGGTAACAGCTCTATTGGTTTATTTACCAATTTACCAGAAATGTTGGATAAAGCTGTGATTTCGCGTGTACAAGGAAGATTTAAAATTGATGGTGCACGTACGGAACACGATTTTGTAGATCAAGATTACATTTGGTGGAAGAAGTTAAAGGAAACCATGCCCGATTTTGTAAACATGAATGATCCTGAAGTATATAAATATTTGTCCGACCAAGGTTTAGCAAATAGTATGGGCGAAATCTTAAATTTGGTAGAACATCCAACAGAAGCGCGTGTACATGATACCTTTGATAAAGTTGAAAAGTTGCATCAAAATAACGATCACATGTTTTATGCCGCTTTATACAAAGAGATTCAAAAAATATTTCCGTTTTTCTCTTCGAGAGATGTTAGAAACATTCAGTCAGCAATTTCATTACGATTAACAGATTTCGATCTAGAAAAAGATTGGTTTGAGAATCCTGAAACGTATTTCAAAAAGGATTATGATACCAAATTTAAGATGCTTCAAGAATTGATGAAAGCGAATATGAAAGGTTTAAACTTTTCAGATATAAGACGACAAGAGGTTATAAGATATTTAGATAACGTGGCAACCATTGCAGATACTGATTTTAAACGAAAAGTAGATGCAAGAGTGAATCAGTTAAATATTGAGACTGAAGCGAGAGCGCAGTTTGGGAAGTAAAGGTTTGGAAATAGAGAAATGAGAATTTAGAGATTAGAAGTTAGAGAAGTATTTAATGTAAAAACAAAGGAAATTTAAAGAACAATAACGTTAATATAGTCCTTTCTTATGGAAAGGATTTAGGATAGGCTTTTAATATGAATAACAACCTAAAAAACATAACCAAAACAAACCTATCAAATGATTGGGCAAAACTAGATAGAATAGATTACGATTATCAATTCGAAAATGGCGAATGGAAACGTTTATCAAGAGAGTGTTATAATCGTGGAAATGGTGCGGCCATTTTATTATATAATCCAGAAAAAAGAACGGTAATTTTAACCAAACAATTCCGCATGCCAGCTTATGAAAATAACAATACAGATGGCATGTCAATTGAGGCTTGTGCTGGTGCAATTGATAATAACGATAGTGCTTTAGAAACTATTATTCGAGAAACTGAGGAAGAGGTAGGCTATAAAATAAACGATGCTGAGCAAGTATTAACTGCTTATACGTCACCAGGCGCTTTAACGGAAAAGATGTTTTTATTCGTAGCCGCATATAATGAAAACATGAAAATTGCTAAAGGCGGTGGTTTAGATAGTGAAGATGAAGAAATAGACATTCTAGAACTTCCGTTTTCTAAAGTTATAGAAATGATTACAAATGAAGAGATTATTGATGCTAAGACCATTATGTTAGTACAATATGCTCAGATTAATAAATTATTAGAATAGTTGTTATTCCTGTAAAAACAGGAATCTAATGAATTAAAAAATTAAATAATAACAATAAACTCTGTGTATCTCTGTGTTACTCAGCGAAACTCAGCGTAAAATATGAGATTACCACTTTTGTGGGATATAACTATGCAAAAACTAAAACAAGCCAACTTATACCGCAGCGAACTTATTCCCATAAGCGGAAAACTAGTGGAGCGTTATAACAAATGCTTAAAAACGATGGGCTTTGCAGAAACCAAATTGAAGTCGTTTTTTATTGATGGTATGGGTTGGAGTCCAGAAGTAGCTGAAGAACATAAGAATATGCATTACCTTAATCATGGTGAGGCAAATCCACATGGCATTATTATTACACCATTACAAAAAGGTAAACCGGTTTATTTGCCATTTCACTCGTTTGATAAAGAAATGATGCAACATGTGTTTAGAACCCATGGTCAAAAAATTAATGATATTACCAGAGATTCTGCTATTTGCATAGATTTTGACCAAAATATTGATGTCTTTTACGAGCCATTAGATGTTTTAAAATATGACAATATCAATATCACTTTTAGGCTTATTGATCATCTAGAACAAGTTCAAAAAGACCAATTAGCATTAGTTGATATCTTTAAAACCGGTAACAATTTTATAGATGAGAATATTCATCAGCAACTTTTAGATTCGGCAAATACATATGGTGATTTAAGACATAGGGACTTAAGCTTACACCCTTTACATTTTTCTACTAATTCATTTTTTACTAGAGCTTTTGGTGGTGTGTATGTACTGAGAGACTTTATAAAACCTATTGTGGTTTTTGAAAATAAAGAAGCTTATAAAGAAGCTATAAAAGATACGATCCATGATGTGTTAATTTACCACATTGCGCAACCAGAATTAGTCGATAAATTAAAAGACCATTTAATTATTGAATGTGATTTGGAAGACATGGTAAAAACACCAAATTACGACCGCATTAAAAAATATGAATTGGCACAGTTTTTAAAAGAAACGGAACATCCTATTAATGATATTTTGAATGATAATGTACTATTTAAAAGTTATTTAAACAAAATAGATATCAATGCTAGAAAACAAGTGATGAGCGTGGAAATCTATCTTGAAAAATTAGAACGTAGCAATGCTTATAAAATTGAAGACATCGTAGATCAAACCTTTTACTTTGCGTTACATCAACCGCATTCGTCATTATCTTCTGAGCATCGCGATTTAATCCATAAGCTGTTAATTAACATTGCACCAAGGGATGTTTTATTTTTATATTGGTACGATAAGGAACAGTTTTATAAGAGTTATGAGACTTGGGAGGATTCTTTTAGGGATTGGGTAATTGGGAGGATTGGTAATAATATTTAAGTTTTTTAGACTAATTTTATAGAAACTGTCATTCCGCACTTGATGCGGAATCCATAATATGAAAAGAAATGGTCATCAATACTATATTTATATTTTATCCAATATGAAAAATGGAACATTATATATTGGTGTTACGAATAGTTTAGATCGAAGAATGTATGAACATAAAAACAAATTAGTGAAAGGTTTTACTTCGAAGTATAACATAAATAAATTAATGTATTTTGAATCTTTTCAATATATAAACGATGCCATTAAAAGAGAAAAGCAATTGAAAAATTGGAATCGTCAATGGAAAATTGATTTAATTGAACAGGATAATAAAGATTGGATAGATTTATCAAAAGATTGGGAATATTAATGGATCCTGAATCAAGTTCAGGATGACAAACGCTAGTAATATTAGTATAATATTTGTCATCCTATACTTGACGTTGAATTCAAAATTAAATTTAAAACAAAACAACCATGGGAATAGAACTCGTCATATTTATAGCAGCCATTTTATTTGGAATTTTTCTGTACTGGAGAGAGTCCAATGGAAATGGTGCCTATCGCTTTTTAAATAAAATAGTGAATAGTAAAGAACTACAAATGAAAGCTAATAATCCTAAAGGATTTGTGTATAAACAATCGCTTTTACCGCGTCTTATTTTTGTGGTAAGTCTGGTGTTGGTTGCAGCTTTAATTATTGAGTTTTTAACACCAATTGCTGTATTTAGCAGTTATAACGGGATATCCGCATTTGCCTCATTTGCCGTGGGCACACTTATAGGTACTTACTTGGCTAGTTTTATAATTAAATCGTCTGAAGTTATTGAAGAACAAAGCGTATCCTTGGAAGATAAATTTGATGATGTTGTTGAAAAAGGAAAAGATTTTTTAGAAGACCTAAAAAACAAGGATAACAAAGCCGTAGAAGAAGCTAAAAAAGAAATTGAAAACGAACCTGAAGCAAAAATGAATGAAAAAAGTGCTCGGGAACGTTTAAAGGATAAAGGACTTATGTAATTCTAAATGTCATTCTGAGCACAGTCGAAGAATCTCATAAAGCATTTGAAACTTAAATAATTAGAAATATTAATTTAAACTAGGAGATTCCTGCTTTCGCAGGAAGCATTACCATGATAAAAAACTACTGGAACAAAGGAGGCAAACAAAAACGAATCGTAATATTCACGGCATTGCTATTGGTTGTGTTATTGTTCTTTTTTAGGGACGATTATCAACCTGTTTTATTATTTCTACGCAAATACATATTCGTCATTATAATCAGTTTACTGGTTTTATTTTTGGGTTTACGAAAATTCAGAAAATCAGCAAATGTCAGTAGTCGTTTAGGTATTTTAGCCTTATTAATTGTGTTCTTCGGAATTCTATATGTTGTTGGTTGGCACTATAAAATGTACGATTACATGAAAACTTACAATGTTTTTAATGATCTCAATAAAGTAGAAATTAACGAATTACCATTAACGCAAAACGAACGTATACAGCCGTTAAGAAATGTGTTTTCAATGGCCAACGAGAGTGTTGGTGAAACCAAGGATGTGTCTTTACCACATTTGGTGCGCATTGGTACTGAGAATAAATGGACCATGGCCATTCAGCCTAGTGAGAAGTATGTGATGCAGCGTATTAGTGATAATACTGAAGAAGTGTTTTCGGTAAGTAGTACAACGCCTTTTCCAAGATTTTCTAATGAAAACAGAATTGATGTCACATTTTCAATAGGTGAATCCTTAAAATTCAGTAGAAACACCTACAATGCCGTTGTGCAACGTTTTAATCCTTGGATGCTATTTAATTATGAACCAAGTGATACATTTTATATGAAGAATGATGCCGGTAATTGGGTAGAAGTGGTCAGCTTAATTAAGTGGAAAGGTTTCTTTTTTCCATACCCAAGTTTTGGTGGTGTAATGATTATTGATAGCGGAGAACATGACTTTAACGATTATTTAGAACGAATTACCATCGGAAAAGGAACTTTTGTAAGTCCAGATGATATAAAGAACTATCCATTTTTAAATAAACAAAATACACTAGCGGAAGAGGTATCTCAATTACAAGCCGAATCCTTAAAGTTTTTAGGAGGCTTTAGCGACCCTTTGCCATGGAATATGAAAACAGCGGTTAAAATACCGTTAATGCCTAAAGACCAGAATCAACAACCTTATGTTACTGATTTTGATTTTTCAGGATCAAATTCCGATGCCTACAGTGGTTTATATCATTGGTTTGGATTAGAACCTGTAGGTGATGAACGTACCAGTTTAAGTTATAGTGTGTTTGTACCTGCAGACGGAACGGATGCCATGTTTTACTACGATCATGCTACTAAAAAGCAAGGTTATGCAGGTGTGTCTGCCATGCCACTTAAAGTTAAAGAATCGCGGAAGGAATACGATTGGAGTGCGAGTACACCTGTTGAATTCAGACCTTATATAAAAGATATCGCCGGGAGAAAACGTATGTTTTTCTTAGGAACCATTTCTTCCATCAGTTCTACAGACGCACAACAATTTGATGGTTCTGCAACACCAGATTTGGTGTTGATTGATAGTGAGTACAGAGATGTCATTTGGATCGATGTAAAACATCCAAGCACTTGGGATGAAGAAGTATATAAGCAATTAAACGAAGCGTGGAGATCTAGTGAAGGCATTGGCTATTACTACAAAGAAGAACCAAAGGATGAAGATATTGTGGAACAAGTTATTGATTCGTTAATGCGTATTCCAAAGGCTGAAGATAATTCAGATAAGATTAATGCGTTGCAACGAGAGTTGGATTCTTTGAAGGCTGTTAGCAATTAGAATGAAATGGTTTAAGCCAGTATATATTGTTTATGTTATAATACTTCTAATATTTATTGTTTACTCAATTAGTGCTATAATTCAGTTTCCAGAATTACATAGTCGGAATGAAAATGAATATAATATGACGTCCATTCTGAGAACATTGAGTTATTATAGTCTATTTAAACCGTTGCTATATTTGTTAATTCCCGTTTTTGCAGTTTTATATAAGAGTAAATTAAGTTGGTTTCTATTACTTAGTTCCTTTTATTTACTTAAATGCAACATTTTTGCAGTTTCATTATTTGATATGACGTATGAAGTAATGACATTCGACGTCGTTTATATTCTCACAATTATTGCGGTTTTGATTCTTCCGATTATTTCAATTTATATATTAAATAGACAAAACACCTATAAAAATTTTTACGGCATTGAAAAAAAATCACTCTTAATTTTTAATCTAGTTGCGTTTATACTTGGTTGTGGAACAAGTATATTATTACTTATCAAAAGATATAATCTTTATTATAATACATTCTAACCCATTAAATAATCTGTAAAAAAGTATGTTATTTTCATTTTTCAATACATCAACAAAAGAAGAACGGTTTTGGAATTGGGTCGTTAAGAATAAAACAAAACTCGAAGCCTTTATTCACTCAGATTTTGAAGATTATACCGTTTATAATGGATTAAGTAAAGCACTTAAAAAGTACAATCCGTTATTGTTTCCTGAAATGACACTTTCTGATGAAAAAGTAGTTCTAATTATTACACCAGATGGCATGAAGGATGGGATTCTGCCAACACAAAAACTATTTGACGCCAAACCAGATTTAGACAATTGGATTGTGAAAAAGTTTAGGCAACCTAATGACGAAATAGAGTTGAATTTTGATGGAGTAGAATATCCAAGTTCAGATATTAAAATACGAACAGTAATTAATGAAAATGAAGAAAAAGTAGATATTGAGATATATATCAAAAACATGGATTCAGATCCAAACAAACATAAAACTTTAGCTTTTTTATACCTAGATCATATTTTAGGAGAATTTAATACGATTACTAAAGTTGGTTACATTGATTTTAAACATTGGAGTGACGAGATGGATATTGATGATGGTATTTCAATTTTGCAACTGAGAAAACTTATAGAACAGGAATTGTATTGACAACTAATGTCAGACCTGTCAGGTTTTTCAAAACCTGACAGGTCTTTTTTGTTTTTTACAACGAAATAGCTGTAACAAAACCCTCACATTTGCGACCTATAAGATAAAGCAACGTTATGGGTTATATGGGTTTAGGATTGCAAAAATGGATTTACGCTATGCGACCGCGTAAGCCATTTTCTATGCAACGAAAAGGCTCATTTACTGCTGTTCCAACCTATAGTCGAGAATTTAAACTTCAATATTCAAATAATGAAGGCAGTTATAATTTTGGTATCATCTTGTTTTTAATAATGGTTTTAGTAATTGCGTTAGCAATTCCACGTTGGATAGAAGATTCTAGATTACGTCACCAACAAGAATTGGCTTGGGCGATTCAAAAAGATAATTATGCCTTTAACTTCTTATTAAAATCTGGAAAATGGAGATTAAATAAAGGGAGAATTTCTGGAGCGTATTCAGAATTTAAATTGGCCTATGCAATTAAACCAGATAATGTAGAATTGAACGCGCTACTTTTGGAAACCTTAGAAATTCTGTGCTTAGATTATAATCGTCACTGCGATGATTTATTAACGCTAGAGTAGAAGCTTAGTTCTTATTTCTTATTCCGACGATTGTAATTCTTATCACCTCTAGTTTTTGGCTTCTTATATTTTGCGGCAATTTTAAATTTGTAAGAACCACCTAAATTTTCCTTTTGGTTTTTTTCCTTTTTCTCATGGAATGCAGGTCCAGGTGCATCTTCATCGCGACGCTTTGTTGGGTTATTACGTTCTCTAATTTGTGGACGTTCTTCCTCGATCAATTCCGTTGAAATTGTAACATCTTCAGGAATTTGGAGCGTTTCAATGTTCATTTGCATTAATTCCTCAATACGTTCTAAACCTTCTTGTTCAGTTTCTGTAGAAAACAATATGGTGTGTCCTTCTTGTTCTGCACGACCAGTTCGTCCTATTCTATGCATATAGTTTTCAGGATAATCTGGTGTGTCAAAATTAATAACATGAGATACATCTTCTATATCCAAACCTCTTGCCATAACGTCTGTAGCCACTAATAAGCGATTTTCACCTTCTCTAAATTGCTCAATACTTCGCAACCTGTAGTTTTGCGTTTTATTAGAGTGAATAACACAAGTTTCACTTGGAAATAATTCTTCAAGCTTATCAAAAAGTCGGTCAGCCATTTTCTTATAAGCCACAAAAATTAAGACTCTTGAAAAGTTGTCTTTATCGCGAAGTAAATGTTCTAATAAATTGACTTTGGTATAAAAATTAGGCACATCAAAACGTTGTTGCTTTATGTTTTCTAATGGAGTACCAGAAACAGCAATTGCTATTTTTGTCGGATTTTTAAAAAAGTCTGTAATTAAATCATCAACATCTTTTGTCATCGTTGCCGAATACATAATGTTCTGACGACGCGGAGGTAGAATATCAAAAATATTAAGGAGTTGATGTCTAAACCCTAAATCGAGCATCACATCAACTTCATCTATCACTAATTTCTGAATGGATTTTAATTGTAAAACTCTGCTCACAGCCAAATCGTACAAACGACCAGGAGTCGCAACTATTATGTCTTGACCTTGTGCTACAGCTTGTTTCTGCGTATTAATATTAGTGCCACCATAAACACCCAACACACGATTGTTTATGTACTTAGAAAATTTTTCAATCTCACTAACCACTTGTACAACCAGTTCTCGTGTTGGTACCAAAACCAAAACCCTTGGGTTATCTTGTTTAGAGAATTTTAGATTTCGTAAAATAGGCAACATATAGGCAAGAGTCTTTCCTGTTCCTGTTTGCGCAATACCAACGACATCTTTTCCAGAAGCCACCACACTAAATGATTCTTCTTGAATTGGAGTAGGAGTTGTAAACCCTAAGTCGTCTAAGGCGTTATATAAAGGTGTATTTAAATTAAGATCTTGAAAAGTCACGTTGCTGATTTAAGGTGCAAAGATAGTTGTTAATAGCTGAAATTTTCTACAACTATAAAAAATCTGTAATTAGTGTCTCTATTTTAGCTTCCCATTCATCATCATATTCATCCCAATAGGTGTAAGAATCATACATTTTAAATTCAGTAGTTTGAGCTACGTTTTCAACAGGACCAACAATACCTAAATATGATGTTGTTTCTTTAGACGCTTCATCAATATAGTCGAATTTAACAGCGTAAAACTCAGCACCATCTTTCTTAATGTTCTTCAAAAACGTGATGTCATCTGGATAGCCTCCGTCACCACCTGCATAATTGTAAAAGGACAGTTTAGCAAATTCTTTTTCTTTAAGGTACTTTTTGTCAATAGCTTCAAGTGTATTGATTTTATGAAAAGCTTCCATAATCTCAAACCTGAAATATTTATCTTCCAAATAGTCATGTAAAAGCGTGTCTGAAATGGAGTAGTTATTATACACACGAGCAGTAATAGCCAATAACCTCAGCCATTTATTATTATCATCTTCTTTTAAAAGTTTTGAGGTGAAAGCATTACTAATACTATCGTCATATTTTACGGTATTAAAACTACTTAAGTAAGCCACCATTATATTATAATAGGTGTAATCATATTCGTGTTCGTTTTCATCTGAAAGTGGAGGCAGATTAAAATACACTTCAGCATCTTTAGTTAAATAATCTAGTATTTTGTTATAATTTAAAACGATAACATTCTCAGTGTCTAATCCGGAATCATAAAGGTCATTTGAAATATAAATAAGGTCGTCTCTGTATTTAGTTATAGGTAATAATGTTAACAGCTTATTGTAGTTTTCTAAGGTATAATTTAAGGAGTCTCTAAAGGGTTGCAGCAAGCTATATTCATAAGAGCTTTCTTGTGTTGGAGGATTTGAAAACAATAATTTATTGTAAAGAGGTAACGATTTTTCTGATTCAATATCTTGAATAGCAAGCAGAATGGCTGTTTTTAAATCGTCTGAAGTAGTGGTTTTGTTATAAAATGTTTCAAGGTCTTCTAGAGAGCTTTCATCGTTAATTAAGCTATATTCATTAATTAAATAAGCCTTTATAACATCGTTAGTTTCATCTGAAAACTTGTGATTAAGCGCTTTATTTATAACTGGCAAATCATCTTTATCAAACTCATAATACTCAAAAGCTCTTAAAGCATAATTGTAAACTGTTGAATCTTTTGACTTTAAGTCTTCAATAATGTATTGCGCTTTAGATTCAGAAATATTAATTTTAGAGCTTACCGGTTTTACATCAATAGAGCTAAATATGTCTTGCACAATACCCGTTTGCATTTCTTCTTCTGTTACAATAGCTTTAGCAATATGCATTCTGTAGTTGTTGTACCAAATCTGGTTAACCGTAACACGACTCGTCTTTTCAAATAATTTGTTTTTCACTGTAAACTGAATCAATGAATCGCCATTCTTAACTATGGTTTTTTCATCAACTATGCTATCATTATATTCGAGGATGCCATTTTTATAGTCGTCAATAAACTTTTTATGAGATTTTAATCTGAAGTATTTACCAATATTATTATAACCATACTGATAAATGCTACCAGTATTTGGGTTTACAGTTGTGTAGTCGTGAGAATCAATAACATTAGAGTCGCCAAGATCTAGTGTATCTATGGTTTCACTTACCCTTTCAAACAGCTTTATTTTAAAATCTTTATTTGGTGATTCGTAATCGGTAAGTTTTGATTCTTTATATGGTAATAATTTAAAACTATCGAAAAAGAGGTCGTCTACACTAACTTTATCTGTTTCATTAAGTTTTTGTTTTAGTAATAGATACGTTCTGTTTCCTCTGAAATAGGCACGTACAATACAATGGAATTTGTTGTTAAGTAGTATTTCATATTCTCTACCTTCAAAACCATCTAAATCAATAACTTTAGGTTCTGACAGTAATTTAGAGGTTTGTGTTAATCCATTTTCGGTTTCTTTAAATGCAACGGCAGGATTTTGAAGAAAATATCCCATGGGTTGGTCGTTATACCGAATCAAATAGTTATTTAAGTTTTTGGTGTCAGTGGCCATATAAAGGTTAAGGAAATAGGGCTCACCTTCAGGATCAATAGGATTTGCTTGTTCTCTAGAGACCTCTTTTGCATCCGCAGGTATTTGAATGGTGAAAGCACCATTTTCGCTTTTAAATTCTCGCCATCCTGTAGTTTTCTTTTTAGGCTTTATACCATCGATAGTAATTGAATTAAAGTAACGATCAACATAGTTTTCGTTGATTTGTTCTTTTGTTGTTTCAACTGAGAAATAATAAAAATGATTATACTTAATAACAAATCTTGCTTTTATAATTTTGTTGTTTGATATTTTGTACAAAATATCGTAGCCATATTTATCTGTATCAGTTAGTTTTTCACGACTAATAATTTCACCTTCTCTTTTTTCAATAATGTTAGAAATCATAGCTTCTAATAAGGTGTCAATTTGAGGCTGTGCTAAATTGTAACCCGTGTCAAATCCCATAAAAAGGTAGCTGGTACTTGTTGGAAAATCGCCATAGCCATGGATAATAAACTTATCGAAATCTTGATGTATGTTTGGTGCTTTTGGAACTTCAAGTTTAAACCCTAATTCTTGATCTATATAGTTATACCAATAGCCTTTTGATGTGTCAATTTTATAAGTATCTGCAACACCAGTAAATTTGGCATCAACGACGCTCACATTGTAACCTTCCTTTTGTAACAGTTCAATAACATTTTCTTTTCCAACTAAGTGAGCTGCACCAACACCAGCAAACAGACTGCCTTTTTTCATAATGTCTATAATGCTATTTTTCATCACTCTATTTCTAGAGATCATGACATCATCAATAACATCGTGTTCATTTATAAACTCTTCGATTTTATCTAAATTACCAGTAGCATATATTTTGGTCATTATTTCCTTTGTTCTATTAATGCTATCTACATCAACATCTAAATGACTTAAAATTTTATTTATTTTTTGATCATCCGAAAGGTTATCAAAATAATTAATTTGGTCATCAATATCTTCTAAACCAACAATAGTTTTATTCATTGTTTGTGCCTGACTTAAAAGGTAAAAATCTACAAAAGTTGCTTTGTCATCATCTTTGTCAATATCTGGAATAAGCATGCTTACAATCTGATCTGGACTCATAATTTCTGAATCCACTAAAGAATACTCATTAACCTCTTCAAAACGTTTTAAAAGTCGTTTATAATCATTGGGTTGTAGTAGGTTTTTATAGAAATCATTTGCAGTGATGTCGTACTCTTTTCGCATTATAGCCGTCATTAGAGAGTCGGCATTAACTTCTAAAGCAAAGAACTCTGAACTTTCTATGGCAGGCATTACAGCGTCACTAAAGTTAAAAACTCTAGCATCATCTATATGCATTGTTCCGAAGAGGTACGACGGAGATTCTAAGTTGTTGCCTTCTATTTTCCAAAGTAATTCATAAGGGCTGTGCTCTTGTGAAAAACCAGAATACGATAAGAAGAAAACGAAGATTAAAATGTAAAACGAAACATTTTTATTGAAGCGGCAACAATTCATGTTTGAGATTTAATAGGTGAATAAGTAGCAAAATAGTATACTTTTTAGGAAAATGCTCAATTTGTTAAAATAAAATGAAAAGATATATTATATTTTATTTCAAAGTATTCTGATTAATTTTGTGGTCTACAACAATAGTATTGAGAACCGTAAATTTCCATAGTATAACAAATGCCGACACATTTAAACTTCAACTTTTAAGTTGGAGTCAGCAATTTGATGATGTCGTTTGGTTAGATTCTAATAACCACAAAGATAAATACAGTAACTATGATGCTGTTTTGGCTGTTGATGCTTTTACAACGATACGTACCGATTATTTTGATGCATTTGAACGTTTAAAAGAATATCAATCCATAACCAATGATTGGATATTTGGTTACCTTACTTACGATTTAAAAAACACAACAGAACAGTTAGAATCCAATAATTTTGATGGTTTAGGTTTTCCTGATTTGTATTTCTTTCAACCTAAAAAGCTCTTTTTAATTAAAGATAATTGCGTTGAAATTCAATATCTAAAAATGGTAGATGATGAGATTGAGGATGATTTACGTTCTATTCGCTGTATTGTCACGTCGAGCGCAGTGGAGAAGTCTCAGAATCTAGATGCTATCAAAATCAAACTAAGAATCCATAAAGATGATTATTTTGAAAAGCTAAACCGAATGCTCGCTCATATTCATAGAGGAGACATCTACGAAGCTAATTTCTGCCAAGAGTTTTATGCTGAAGGTAGCGAGATAAACCCATTGGAAACATTTAAGACGTTAAATGATATCTCAAAACCTCCATTTGCAAGTTTCCTGAAATTTGAAAGTAATTATATGTTGTCTGCCTCTCCAGAGCGCTATATTCAAAAAACGGGAGATACTGTAATATCTCAACCTATTAAAGGAACCGCGAAACGTTCTGATAATGAGATTGAAGATTTAAAACTCGCCCAAGACTTATCTAAAGACCCTAAAGAGCGTAGCGAAAATATTATGATAGTAGATTTGGTCCGCAATGACTTATCGCAAACAGCAACAAAGGGAAGTGTAGAAGTTAAAGAATTATGTAAGGTGTATTCGTTTTTACAAGTACATCAAATGATTTCTACAATTCAATCTAAGGTAAAGCCAGAAACCCATCCAGTTGATATTTTAAAAACCACTTTTCCGATGGGAAGCATGACAGGAGCTCCGAAAATTTCAGCCATGAAAATCATTGAAGCTTTAGAAGAAACCAAACGAGGCTTGTATTCTGGCGCAGTAGGTTATTTTACACCACATGGCGATTTTGATTTTAATGTTATCATTAGAAGCATACTTTATAACAGTTCAAAACGCTATATTTCTTATTCTGTTGGTGGAGCCATTACAGCAAAGAGCGATCCCTTACTAGAGTATGAAGAGTGCTTAATAAAAGCAAAAGCAATGCGTGAAGCTCTGGAAGGATAGCTTTTAATCTCAGTTTCCAGAAATACTATCATTTAGAAAAATTTCTCTGTGCATCTTCGTGCCTTCAGTGTAGCTCTGAGTAATATTTTAATTTTCTTAACATCTATTATTCTATATGTCGTCTAAAAGTACGCTTAACCTTATCAAATATAGCTTCAACACGTTTTTGTTCAATCTTCTTAACCTTGGCAATAGATTCAAAATCTAATTTTCCAATGATGTATAAATCCACAATATTAGACACATTAAAAGGCAACCAATTGTAAAACTGACTAAATACTTTTGAAGACTGCGATGCAGAAAGGTCTTTAACATCAAAAGCATGTAAAATGGAAGCTTCCTTGTCTGAATATAAATTTAAAGAAATGTCCTCATCTTGATGGTAAGATATATCGTTAAGCTCTGTATTAAGTATATAATCAAAATCACCATCAACAGTATAATCTTCACTTAATTTAGAGATTTCCTTTTTAAGAATTTCATCAGTACTTATGGTGTTTTTATGATAGGCTTCGTTCTTAAATAGCACATTCATAAAATTATCTACAATTCTAAAAAGTTCTAATTTTATAGCCATTGCATCCGCTTCAACATCAAAATCATCATTGTATAAAATAATAATACTTTCATCGATAAGTCCATTGGAGGAAAACATGTTTTTTGGTAAAATACCTGTGGTTTCAGCGATGTAAATTCTGTGTTTTACGTATGGATGAAGATGTGGTAGTGCAGAAAGAACCTTTTTATCAAAGGTAGTTCGTGCAGATTTTTCTAATAATTTTTCTGAGACACTCATAAACCTATAATTTTAAATTCTCTTAAAGATAATTAAAAAGCGATTAGGTTGTTATGATTATTGTCAGTTTAACTTTAGTAGTCAGTCCACAGTCCACAGTCCACAGTCCACAGTCCACAGTCCACAGTTCTCAGTCCACAGTTCTCAGTCAGAAGTTATCGTTGTCTCATTTCTCATCTCTAATTTCTTATTTCTCATCAAATAATTTCAATACCTTTGAGAAGTGCTAGTAGAATTCAAAAATCATATCGATAAAAACCTTTCCTTTTTAAAGGAATGCAAGCTACTCATTGCTATTTCTGGCGGTATAGATAGTGTAGTATTAGCACATTTATGCCAAACATTAGGACTCAATTTCTCCCTTGCGCATTGCAATTTCAATTTACGAGAAGAAGAAAGTAATAAAGATGAAGACTTTGTGATTGATTTAGCCGAAGGATTAGATGTTGAAGTTTTTATTCAAAATTTTGATACAGAAGTCTATGCAAACCAACACAAACGCTCTATTCAAATGGCTGCTCGTGAATTGCGCTACGACTGGTTTAAAGATTTAGCAGAGCAATTAAATTTCGATTATATTCTAACAGCACATCACGCTGACGATAATCTTGAAACCTTCCTGATTAACTTTACAAGAGGAACAGGCTTAAACGGGTTAACCGGAATTCCGATGATAAACGCTAATGTGGCAAGACCATTATTGCCGTTTTCTAGAGTGCAAATTGAAGCTTATGCAAAAGATAAAAATATAAGGTGGAGAGAAGATGCGAGTAATGCCTCTAGAAAATACCTGAGGAATAAGTTGAGACACGAAGTTGTGCCAATTTTAAAGGAAATCAATCCGCAATTATTAGACAGTTTTCAGAATACGTTGAGTAATCTTAGTGATACCGCGTTAATTGTTGATGAGCAATTACGTGATTTTACTGAGCGCGCTATTGTGTCTAAGGATAACCTTGGTACAACGTATAGAATTTCAGAATTTAAAAACACAAGCAATCCAAAAGCGTATTTGTTTGAAGTTTTTAAACCTTACGGATTTCCAGAATGGAATGATGTCGTGGATTTATTAGAGGCGCAATCTGGTAAATTGGTAAAGTCAAATACGCATCGATTAATTAAACATCGCGACCATTTAATTTTAACAGCGTTATGTCGTTCTGAGCCAAGTGAAGCATCTCTTATAATTGAAGAAAATAATACTAAGACTGAAACACCGTTTGGACACCTATTTTTTGATGAAGTAGATGCCATTTCTGGAACCTCAAAACACATCATTTACGTTGATAAAGACCTTTTAAAATTTCCCTTGGAATTACGACTTTGGAAAGAAGGAGACCGTTTTCAACCGTTAGGAATGACAGGAAAAAAGAAAGTCAGTAAATACCTTAAAGACGAAAAAACCTCTTTAGTAGAAAAAGAAAATACTTGGGTTTTAACTTCAGGTGATTACGTGATTTGGGTAGTGGGAAAACGTGCAGACGAACGCTTTAAAATCACTAAAACCACAAAATCAATACTTAAAGTTAGTGTTTAGTTAAGTGGTTGTAACTAATATATTACAAAGCAAATAGGTTTGTTTATTTGTTTATGTGATAGTAATATAAATTATATAGTTTGAAATTAAAAGGAAACATAGTAGACATTATAAATCGTAAAATCTTCAAAGGAGAAATTACCATCGAAAACGGTAAAATAAAATCCGTTGAAGAAAAAGAGTGCGAAGAAAACCATTACATTTTACCGGGTTTTATAGATGCACACATTCATATTGAAAGCTCTATGTTAGTGCCTTCGGAGTTTGCTAAAATTGCTGTAAAACACGGCACAGTTTCAACAGTTTCTGACCCTCATGAAATCGCAAATGTGCTTGGAGTAAAAGGTGTGGAATTCATGATTGAAAACGGAAAGCAAACCCCTTTTAAATTCAATTTTGGAGCACCATCTTGTGTGCCAGCAACGAGTTTTGAATCGGCTGGAGCTATTATAGATTCTGACGCAATTAAAACGTTGATGGCAAATCCGGATATTAAGTATTTAGCCGAAATGATGAATTATCCTGGTGTTATTTACGATGATGCCGAAGTTTTAAAGAAAATAGACTGGGCAAAACAGTATAATAAACCCATTGATGGTCATGCACCAGGATTACGAGGCGATGATTTAACCAAATACATTTCTGCTGGAATTTCAACAGATCACGAATGTTTTACTTACGAAGAAGGTCTAGAAAAATTGAACAAAGGCATGAAGGTCATTGTCCGAGAAGGTAGTGCCGCAAAAAACTTTGAAGCCTTAATTGACTTACTAGACGAGCATTATGAGGATATGATGTTTTGTAGCGATGACAAGCATCCTGATGATTTGTTACTTGGGCACATTAATCAAGTCTGTGCTCGAGCTGTGGCTAAGGGAAATGACATTTTTAAAGTATTGCAGGCAGCTTGTGTGAACCCTGTTAAACATTACAACTTAGATGTTGGTTTATTACATGTTGGTGATGATGCCGATTGTATTGTGCTAGAGGATTTAAAAGATTTTAAAACACTTCAAACTTATATAAATGGTGACTTAGTTTACGATAACGGAGTTTCAAAAATAAAACATGTTGCGTTTCAAAACTTAAATAATTTCAACACGGCTAAAAAAGAAGTTTCTGATTTCAAATTTGAATCTAAGGCAAAAGATATCAGAGTTATTGAATGCTTAGATGGTGAACTCGTAACTAATGAAATCATTGCCGCGTCTACAATTAAAAATGGCAATCTAGTGTCAAACACTAAAACAGATATTTTAAAAATGACGGTTGTAAACCGTTATAATAACGATAAACCTGCATTGGCTTTTATAAAAAATTATGGTTTAAAAGAAGGTGCTATCGCAAGCTCTGTTGGTCATGATTCTCATAATATTATTGCTGTTGGAGTTTCAGACGAAGCTATTTGTAAGGCGGTTAATCTTTTAATTGAAAATGAAGGAGGTATTTGTGCTATTAGTGACACCGAAGAAAAAGTAGTGCCGTTACCAGTTGCTGGAATTATGAGTGATAAAAATGCAGAAACCATAGGTAAACAATATTCCGAATTAGATAAGATGGCAAAACAGTTAGGAAGTCAGCTTCATGCACCTTATATGAGTTTGTCGTTTATGGCTTTGTTGGTTATTCCGGCTTTAAAGCTGAGTGATAAAGGGCTTTTTAACGGTGGAAAATTTGAGTTTACTTCAGTTGAAGTTGTATAAAACGCTATTATATCCTGTAAGGTTTCTAAAACCTGACAGGTATAATCTTCAAAATTAATTACCTTAGAACCATTAAAATTTAACCAAAATGATTTTCCAAAGAATTTACCTTTTCTTATTATTTATTATTGCATTTTCAAGTTGTAAATCAGTTGATAAGCCTTCGGATAAAGGCTTTAAAACAATTGAAAAACCTGCCATAGTTGAGGTTGTAGATATCTATAATCCACAAGACCATTACACAAAAAAAGAGGTTATGGTAGAAATGCGAGACGGTATTAAACTCCATACGACTATTTATGCCCCAAAAGATACGTCTAAAACCTATCCGATTTTAATGATGCGTACGCCATACAGTTGCAAACCATATGGAGAGGATCAGTTTAAATCTAAAATAGGCCCTAATAAATACCTTATGGAAGAAGGTAATATTATGGTATATCAAGATGTTCGAGGCCGTTGGAATAGTGAAGGCGTTTACGATAATATGCGTGCTTATATCCCGAATAAAACAGGAACACAATTTGATGAAGCCAGTGATACTTATGATACTATTGAATGGTTAGTAAACAATGTAGAAAACAATAATGGTAATGTTGGAACTTACGGTATTTCTTATCCAGGATTTTATGCCACCTATTCGTTATTAGATGCGCATCCTGCCTTAAAAGCGGTTTCACCACAAGCTTGTATTGGAGATTTCTTTTTTGATGATTTTATTCATAATGGTGCGTTCTTATTAAGTTATTGGAGAGCAACAGCATTATTTGGTGCTATGAAAGATGAACCAACAACTGAGTCATGGTATAGTTTTCCGAATTTTGGCACAGAAGATCAGCATCAGTTTTTCTTAGATCACACACCCTTAAGTAAATTGAATAAATTTTATGATAGTACCAATGTGTTTATGGAACAAATAAAAACACATGTCACTTACGATGAATTTTGGCAGAGTAGAGGTATTATTCAACATTTAAAAGATATAAAACCAGCAACAATGGTTGTTGGAGGTTTGTTTGATGCCGAAGATTTATACGGTCCATTCAGTACGTATAAAAGCATAGAAAAACATAGTGACAATTATAATACGGTGGTTTTCGGACCTTGGAGTCATGGAGATTGGGCAAGAGGAAGCGAAAGACAAGTGGTCGGGAATATCTATTTTGGAGATGAGTTATCAGATGATTTTCAAAAAAATGTTGAAACTAAATTTTTTAATCATTTCTTAAAAGGTGAAGCGACTGGAGAAACAGGGCTACCAGAAGCGTATATGTTTAACACAGGAACTAAAACTTGGGAGTCGTTTGACACTTGGCCACCTCAAAACACGACTAAGGAAAACTATTATATGCAGCCTTATGAACGTTTAACACAGCTGCCAAATAAAATGTATGCTGCTTCTGAATTTGTTAGTGATCCTAAGAAACCAGTTCCATATACCGAAGATATAAAAGTAGGTTTTACACCTCGAAAATTCATGACTGACGATCAGCGTTTTTCATCTCGACGACCAGATGTGCTAACGTTTGAAACTGAAGTTTTAGAAAACGACGTTACACTTGCAGGTGATATTTTGGCAAAACTAAACGTATCTACCACAGGAACCGCGGCCGATTGGATAGTAAAAGTGATTGACGTTTTTCCGTCGGATACTAAAAACACAGCAGATGTTCAGGATCATTTAAAACTGAGTAATTATCACATGATGGTGCGAAGTGAAGTCCTGAGAGGACGTTTTAGGAATAGTATGTCTCAGCCTGAACCATTTGTGCCAAATGAGAAAACTGCAGTTAATTTGAAGTTGCAAGATGTGTTTCACACGTTTAAAAAAGGACATAAGATTCAAGTGCAAGTACAGAGTACATTCTTTCCGTATATCGATGCCAATCCGCAGACTTACGTAGATAATATATTTGAAGCGAAGGAAAGTGATTTCAAAAAGCAAACGCATAAGGTGTTTAATGACTCATCAATAGAGTTTACTGTGCTTAAGTAATGTATAACAATCACATCATAGTTGTCACTTCGGGTGATTTCGAAGCATGAAAAATTGTATCGAGAAGTCTTTAGTCATAAATGCTTTAAATAGTTCTCGATACAAAATTGAAAAAAGTCAATTGCACTCGAACTGACGTATAGCATAACCACTTTATTAAAAAACTAAATACAGAATACGGATAATGCCAATTATAGAATCCACCTACAAACCACCATTTTGGGCTAGAAAGAGTTTTGTGTCTACTGTTTTTTCGGGTTTAGCTCGAAAAGTTAATGGTGTAGAACAAACTAGAGAACGTATCATTTTAGAGGATACTGATTTTCTCGATCTAGATTGGAGCTACGCGAAAGAAAAATCTAATAAAGTCATTATTCTGCTGCACGGTTTAGAAGGCAGTGCTCAGCGTCCGTATATTACAGGTGCTGCAAAACTATTTAATGAAAACGGTATCGATGCTTGCGCTGTAAATTTCAGAAGTTGTAGTGGTGAACCTAATTTGTTATTTAGAAGTTATCATTCTGGAGCTACAGAAGATTTAGATGCCGTAGTGCAACATGTTTTATCAAAAGGTCAATACGATGAAATCTATATCAAAGGCATTAGTTTAGGAGCTAATATGGTATTAAAATATGTTGGAGAAGGTAGAGCACTTCCTAAGGAATTAAAGTCTGTAATTGCGGTATCAACACCTTGCGATTTAAGAGGGTCGTGTGGAGAATTAATGAGTTTTAAAAACAAACATTACGCGATTCGATTCTTAGCGCATTTAAAAGATAAGTTAAAACCGAAATTAGAGCAATTTCCTAATAGTATATCAGTTACGGATTTTGATTCAATTAAAGCTTTAATTGATTTTGACGATGTTTATACGTCAAAAGCACATGGTTTTAAGGATGCGTTAGACTATTACGAGAAAGCGAGTTGTCTGCAATTCTTGCCAAATATTAAAATACCATCCTTAATTATTAATGCACTAAACGATTCCTTTTTATCAGCCGAATGCTACCCTGTAAAAGAAGCGAAACAGAATTCTAATGTATTTTTAGAAATGCCCAAATATGGTGGGCATGTTGGGTTTATTCAAAAAGGGAAGGTGTATTATAATGAGCAGCGTGCTTTGGAGTTTGTTAATGATGTTGAGAAGAGTTAATTTACCGATTATAAATTTATATATATGAAACAGTTTTACGTTACCCTTATTTTGGTTTTTTGTTTGCAGTTTGGTTTTGGGCAGATTGGTTTCTATCCAACAGTTCTTGCAGAAGAAGAATTAGGTGTTAATGCACCCAATTCTTTATTTTTAGTTGATATTGATGGAGATGGTGATTTAGATTTGCTTTCGGCGTCATCTACCGATGATGAAATCTTTTGGTATGATAGTATTAATGGTCTAGGTTATTTCGGATTGCAACAAATTATTGCTGTAAACGAATCCATATATTTTGATAGTCTTATATTTCCAGCGGATATTGATGGAGATGGAGATATAGATGTTTTATCTTATTCGTCAGAGGGTAATAAAATTGCAGTTTATAAAAATACAGATGGCCAGGGTAGTTTTAGTTCACAAGAGAGCATTTCTAGCACAGCTTTGGGTGTTGAATCGATTTATACTGCAGATATCGATGCAGATGGTGATTTGGATATAATTTCGAAGGAAGAAGATTATCTTGTGTGGTACGAGAACCTAGACGGTATGGGTAATTTTAGTGAATCTAATATAATAGTATCCACTGAGTCTTCTAATGGTAATATTGATGTTTCAGATTTTGATAATGATGGTGATTTAGATGTAATCTCAAGGTCATCTTTAGGGCAACATGTTTCTTGGTATGAGAATACAGATGGTTTAGGAGATTTTACTGAAAATAATATTTCAAACACACTTTCTTATACATCTTTTAAGTATTGGCAAGTTTCTGATATCGATAATGATGGTGATATGGATGTTTTAGCATCATCTTCCGACCGAATTTACTTATTTGAAAATCTAGATGGACAAGGAAATTTTGAAAGTATGCTAGTTAGTTACGTAACTTCTGGTTTTGGTAAAATAGTTTTATCAGATATAGATGATGATGGTTTTGAGGATATTATAATACCGACGACAGATCGTTTGAGGTGGTATAAAAATTTGGGTGAACAAAACGGTTTTGGAGATTATGAATTTATTACTTCTCCAAATAATCCAACCACAGAACTAGTTGTTGCTGATGCTGACAATGATGGTAATAAGGACGTGTTTTTTGTTTCAAGATCTGATGATAAAATTGGTTGGTTTAAAAACAATAACGAACAAAGTGAATTTTGGGAATTTATTTCCATTTCATTTAGTTACATAGGTAATTCTAATTATGCAACTGCAAAGGATTTGGATGGTGATGGCGATTTAGATATTCTTTGCGCAGAAGAAGATTTATCATGGTATGAAAATTTAGACGGTCAAGGTAGATTTGGATTTAAGCAAATTGTAGGTTTCAATTCCGCTTTTGCAGAGGCCGTCGATATTGATGGTGACGGTGATTTAGATATTTTATCCCTTACCAACCAACAAGGCTTTATAGTATGGCATGAAAATTTAGATGGTCTTGGTAATTTTGGTGATCAACAAGTTATTGATGATGTAAAAAGTATTGCGAAAAATGTAAAAGCAGCTGATTTTGATGGTGATGGTGATTTAGATGTGGTTGCATCATCAGCTGGTAACAGTAAAGTTGCTTGGTATGAAAACTTGGATGGACTTGGTGATTTTAGTGAAGCACAAATTCTTGACTGGAATTCTAATAGTTCTAGGTATGTTTTGCCTGTGGATATCGATGGTGATGACGACTTGGATATTCTAATTGCTAAACATAATACATTAATCTGGCTTGAAAATTTAGATGGTCAAGGTAATTTTGGCGATCTGCAGTCGATTTTATCTAACTTAGAGTTGATTAAGGATATTTCTGCTGAAGACATGGATAATGATGGAGATATGGATATTATTTTCTCTACAAATACTGAAGGTGGTTATCAAATTCAAGATTCGATTTCGTGGTTAGAGAACTTAGATGGGCAGGGTAGTTTTGGGGAACAACGATTTATAGTAACTTCCTTAGGAGAAGATTCTTTTGATATTGCCGATATGGATAATGATGGTGACTTAGACGTTATTTCGAGTGGTTCTAATTATGGTACCGATATGTTTATGAGTTGGTTTGAAAATATTGACGGCATGGGTAATTTTAATAATACACGTTTAGTTATAGATTCAAATAACTCAAATACCTTTGTGAATGTTGCAGATATTAATGGAGATGGCGATATGGATGTAATTTCAGGTAGATTTGGTAAATTATCAATATACAAAAACTTAGGTGTTTTAGGTAATGAAATTAACGGAACTATTCAAGTAGATGTTAATAGTGATGGCTGTGATGAATTAGATGCTTATTATCCAAACATTCTAGTAGCAGCGAATAATGAATCTGTAAGTTTTGGAACATTTACTTTAGCCAATGGTTATTATCAAATACCTGTAAATTCTGGTAATTTTACAGTTACTATTGGAGATAACTTACCTCCATATTTTACAGCATCTCCAATATTATATAGTTTCAATTACTCTGGATTAGGAAATGTTGACACAGCAAATTTTTGTTTAGAACCTAATCAGCTGATTAATGATATTAACATAAGTATTTACCCATCTATAAATGACCCAAGACCAGGTTTTAACACTACCTACCAAATAGTTTACAACAACATCGGTACAACCCAATTAAGTGGTTCTGTGGTTTTTGAGTTCGACGAATCAAAACTAAACTTTTTAAACGCAAGTGAAACCACCGCTTCTCAAACAACAAACGCACTAAACTTCGATTTTACAGACTTAAACCCTTTTGAAACAAGAACCATAGATTTAGAATTCAACGTTTTTGCACCACCAACAACAAATATTGATGATATTCTTGTATCAACAGCAACCATAAATCCAGTTTCTGGTGACGAAACAGAAGAAGATAACGTATTCACTTTAGAGCAAACCGTAATCGGTTCCTACGACCCAAACGACATCACAGTTTTAGAAGGCGACGAAATCACTATTGAAGAAGCGGACAAATATCTACACTATTTAATCCGTTTTCAAAATACAGGAACAGCAAGTGCCATCAACGTAAGCGTAGAACATATTTTAGATGATAAATTAGATTGGACCACGATGCAATTGGAAAGTTTAAGTCATGTAGGTAGAGTAGAGATAATGGACGAAACCGATGTCAGCTTTATATTCAATAACATCAATTTGGCGGATAGTACCAATGACGAACCTAATTCTCATGGTTACATTGCTTACAAAATTAAGCCAAAAAGTAATGTAGAAGTTGGTGATATCATTAGCGGAACGGCTGATATATTTTTCGATTTTAATCCACCAATTACGACGAATACAGTAAATACTGAAGTTGTTGAAACTTTGAGGATTGGTGAGTTTAATACACAAACTATTCAACTATATCCAAATCCGACAAACAACAAATTAGTAATCGCATCAAATAAAATTATTGATAGATTAGCTGTTATTGATATTAATGGTAGAACGTTAAATGAAATTGAATTATCTAACCTAGAATACAGTTTAGATGTTTCAAGTTTAATAAAAGGAGTTTATTTCTTAGAGATTCAATCTGGTGATACAAAAATGACTAAAAAGTTTATTAAAAATTAAGTCTAAATATTTTAATAGAACACAAAACCTTTCAAGATATAATTTTGAAAGGCTTTTTTATTGCGCTGATTTTCTTACTTTTAAGAAAACTAATCGTTTATGCTAAAAAAAGTATTCGCAAGTGCTGTCTTCGGTGTAGAGGCCTCAACTATAACTGTTGAGGTAAATGTAGATAAAGGTGTTGGTTACCATTTAGTAGGACTTCCTGATAATGCCATAAAGGAAAGTAATTATAGAATAGCAGCAGCACTTCAAAATAACGGTTACCGAATTCCAGGAAAAAAGATTACCATTAATATGGCTCCTGCCGATTTAAGAAAAGAAGGCTCGGCTTACGATTTAACTTTAGCCATAGGGATTTTAGCAGCATCTAATCAAATTAAAGCGGAAAACTTAGAGGATTATCTTATTATGGGGGAATTGTCCTTAGATGGAAGTTTGCAGCCATTTAAAGGTGCGCTACCCATCGCTGTAAAAGCGAGAGAAGAAGGGTTTAAGCATATTATCCTTCCCGTTCAGAATGCCAAAGAAGCTGCTATTGTTGATGAGATTGAGGTTTTTGGAGTTGAAAACATAATGCAGGTCATTAATCATTTTGATAAAGGCGAAACACTAGAGCAAACTATAATTAACACGCGAGAAGAATTTTATAAAAGTTTAGATTTTCCTGAGTTCGATTTTGCAGATGTCAAAGGTCAAGAATCTATAAAACGCTGTATGGAAATCGCAGCAGCAGGCGGACATAATATTATTTTAATAGGTCCACCTGGTTCGGGAAAAACCATGTTAGCAAAACGCTTACCGAGTATTTTACCACCAATGACCTTACACGAAGCTTTAGAAACAACAAAAATACATTCCGTGGTTGGAAGAGTAAAAGCGCATACGGGTTTAATGGCACAACGACCGTTTAGAAGTCCGCATCACACCATATCAAATGTAGCCTTAGTTGGCGGCGGAAGTTACCCACAGCCAGGTGAAATTTCCCTATCACATAACGGTGTGTTGTTTTTAGATGAATTGCCAGAATTTAAACGTGAGGTTTTAGAAGTCATGCGTCAACCTCTTGAAGATCGTGAAGTAACCATTTCTAGAGCAAAATTCACGGTGACGTATCCATCATCTTTTATGTTGGTAGCCAGTATGAATCCAAGTCCAAGCGGCTTTTTTAACGATCCTGATGCGCCAATAACATCATCTCCTGCCGAAATGCAACGTTATATGGGAAAAATCTCTGGGCCACTTTTAGACCGTATTGATATTCATATTGAAGTCACACCTGTGCCTTTTGAAAAATTAGCTGATGAGGGTAATGGTGAATCGTCTGTAGAGATTAGAAAACGCGTGACCAAAGCAAGGGAGCGACAAACCGAACGATTTATAGGTTTAGATAATATCCATTACAATGCGCAGATGAGTACAAAGCAAATTCGAAACTATTGTAAGCTAGATGAAGCGTCAATGTTGCTTTTAAAATCAGCAATGGAGCGCTTAAACTTGTCAGCGAGAGCTTATGATAGAATTCTGAAAGTAGCGAGAACTATAGCCGATTTAGAGGGTGCGGATGACCTTTCTGGTGCTCATATTAGTGAGGCGATTCAGTATCGTAGTTTAGATCGTGAGGGGTGGTTAGGTTGATCAATTCCTGTAGGCACAGGAATCTCTAATTTAATAAGCCAGTAAATCATTTTAGGCAATAGCTAAAGCAAAACATTTTTTTATTTTAGCTTGAGAAGCATTTGTCTTCAAAATAGCTTTATTTTTAATACATAAATAACACATGAAAAAATTATACACATTAGCCTTTATTCTTTTAGCATTCAGTTGTAATAATCCAAAAGAAAAACAAACTACAGAAGAATCAACTATTCAAGAGGTTGAAATCGTAGAAACTCCGACTTTAAATTTGGCTCAAGCGAATCATTTAGCGCAGTTGCCAATAAACTGTATTAACGTAGAATACCCAAATAAGCTTGGTCAAACTATTGGTAGTGCTGCAGATTTAAAATCACCAAAAGAATTGCATCCTGTGTTTTATGGTTGTTTCGATTGGCATTCGGCAGTGCATGGTCATTGGAGTTTGGTGAGTTTACTAAAACAGTTTCCAGAGTTGGAGCAAAGAGAAGCTATTGAACAACAGTTGCTTCAAAATATTTCAAAAGAAAACATCGAACAGGAAATACTGTACTTTAAAGGCGAACACAACGCGTCTTATGAGCGGACTTACGGTTGGGCGTGGTTATTAAAATTGGCGGAAGAATTGCATACTTGGGATAGCGATATTGCTCGAGAATTAGAAGGAAATCTTATGCCTTTAACAAATTTAATAATAGCAAATTACATTGAATTTTTGCCAAAACTAAAGTATCCAATACGTGTTGGTGAGCATACAAATACGGCGTTTGGATTGAGTTTTGCCTACGATTATGCGGTTGCAGTGGAGCAAACAGAATTAAAAACTGTAATTGAAAATAGAGCAAAAGACTTTTATTATAACGATCAGGATTGCCCTATAGCTTGGGAGCCAAGTGGATTCGATTTTTTATCCCCTTGTTTGGAAGAAGCGGCATTAATGAAGCGTGTTTTAGAAAAAGAGGATTTTAAAGACTGGCTAAATGATTTTCTACCAGAATTAAAGGCTAAAGATTTCGATTGGTCGGTTGGAGAAGTGTCTGATAGAACGGATGGTAAATTAGTGCATTTGGATGGTGTTAATTTTTCGAGAGCATGGAGTTTAAACTATGTGGCTAAAGATTTGCCAGAATATCAGCATCTTCAGAATTTGGCAAACAAGCACATTAATCATTCACTGCCAGGAATTGTTGAAGATAGTTACGAAGGTGGACATTGGTTAGGGAGTTTTGCTATTTACGCGCTAAATTCAATAGATAAAGAATGATAAAATTCTTCAAGAATATTGGGCCAGGACCATTAGTTGCAGCGGCTTTTATTGGTCCAGGGACAGTAACGGTTTGCACCTTGGCAGGTGTGAATTTTGGTTTCGCATTATTGTGGGCAATGGTATTGTCGATATTTGCAACTATTGTATTGCAAGAAATGGCAGCGCGATTAGGCATTGTTTCTCAAAAAGGTTTGTCTGAAATTATTAGAGAAGAAATAAAACATCCAATTGTAAAAGGAATTGCTTTGCTTCTAATTGTCAGTGCCATTGTTATTGGAAATGCAGCTTATGAAGCAGGAAACATTAGTGGAGGTGCTTTAGGGTTAGAAGCGATAGTTGGTGACGTAACTTGGAAAATAGGGCAGTTAAATCTCAATATTATAAGTTTAATAATTGGAGTTATTGCTTTTGTGTTGTTGTATATTGGAAATTATAAAGTATTAGAAAAAGCCTTTGTGTTTCTGGTGATTCTGATGAGTGTTGCCTTTATAACGACTGCAATTCTAACAAAACCTAATATTTTAGACATTCTTAAAGGTATAGTTATTCCTGTTGCGCCTGAAGATGGTATATTAACCGTAATCGCTTTGATTGGTACAACCGTTGTGCCATATAACCTCTTTCTGCATGCGTCATTAGCAAAAACGAAATGGAAGTCTAAGGAAGATTTACCAATAGCAAAGAAAGATACCCTAGTTGCTGTAATTTTAGGAGGAACAGTGTCTATGTGTATTATCATTGCGGCTTCAGCTATTCAGAAGCAAACGATTACAAATACAGCTGACTTAGCCTTAGGTTTAGAACCGTTATTTGGAAGTTTTGCGAAATACTTCTTGGCTATAGGTCTGTTTGCGGCTGGTATTACAAGTGCGATTACAGCACCTTTGGCTGCAGCATTTGTGGCTAGTGGTTGTTTGGGTTGGGAAGCGGATTTAAAATCTAAAAAGTTCAAATCGGTTTGGATGATTATTGTGGTTTTGGGAGTTGTGTTTTCGAGTATTGGATTTAAATCAATCGAAATTATAAAATTTGCCCAAGTAGCTAATGGGCTGTTGTTACCTGTTATTGCTGGTTTTCTGTTATGGGTAATGAATAAGTCTACTGTTTTAGGTGCTTATGTGAATTCTAAACTTCAGAATGTTTTAGGTCTTATAATTCTAGTAATTACCATCTTTTTAGGATTGAAAGGGATTCTGAGTGTTTTTAACGTTTTATAAAATGAAAAATGTAATTCAAATAGACATCAATGCAGATGTCGGCGAAGGAATAGGTAACGAAGCCGATCTTATGCCGTATTTATCGTCTTGTAATATAGCTTGTGGTGGACATGCAGGTGATCTTGCGAGTATGAGGGCTATAGTGAAACTTGCTATTCGAGATAACGTAAAGATTGGTGCGCATCCTTCGTTTCCTGATAAACTGAATTTTGGAAGAGAAATTATGGAGCTATCTGCTACAGATTTATACGCAAGTCTAAAGCACCAAATAAGGTCTTTACAAGCAGTATTGCAAAATGAAGGTGCGTGTTTGAATCATATAAAACCACATGGTGCACTTTATAATTTGGCAGCTAAAGATGAAAAAACAGCACGTGTAATTATTGAAGTGATTAACAGTATTGCGTCACCAATTAAGCTGTATGCGCCTTTTAATTCTGTTTTAGCTAAAGTAGCCAAACAGGCAGAAGTTGAAGTCTTGTTTGAAGCCTTTGCAGATAGAAATTACAATGAAGACTTGTCATTGGTTTCTCGTAAAAATAAAGACGCTATTTTGCATGAAAAAGAGGCTGTTTTAAATCATATTTTAAATATGATAAAACACCAAAAAGTGAAGTCCGTGAGTGGAGTAGAAGTGCCTATAAAAGCATCGACAATATGTGTGCATGGTGATACCGATAATGCTATTGAAATAGTGAGATATTTATCCGATAATTTGAAGAAATATAATATTCAAATTCAATAAAAAAAGTATGAGTTTTAAACTTCGATATTCGCAATATAATGAACGTTCTATTTTAATAGAATGGCCGGCAAGTATTGATGAAAGTATCCTTCAAGACGTGTTGTGTTTTAAAGGAATTATTGAAAAGGAATATGTTAAACAGAAAGTTTACATAATATCTGCATACAATTCATTGTTAGTAATATATAATTCAGCTATTGATAATGTCAATAGTGAATTTGAAGCGTTAAAAAGTCTATATGTAAGTCTAAAGGAGATCTATGAAATAGATTCTAATATTTTTAAAATACCTGTTTGTTATGAGGATGAATTTGCCATAGATTTAGTCTCATATTCTAAAAAAATAAAACGACCTAAAGACCATATTATAAGATTACATTCAGAACCAATTTACACCGTATTTTTTATTGGTTTTTTACCTGGCTTTTTATACTTAGGAGGACTGAATTCAGACTTGCATTTAGACCGAAAAACAACACCTAATCTCAACGTAAAAAAAGGCTCAGTTGGCATCGGTGGAAAACAAACCGGAATCTATCCGCAAGATAGTCCAGGAGGATGGCATATAATTGGAAATTCGCCGTTGGAATTATTCAACCCAAAACATAATCCACCATGTTTTTTAAAAGCAGGTGATAAGGTGAAATTTCATCCTATTTCAAAATCTGAATACGCAATGTTTCAAGAGCAGATTAAACATTCAAACTTCGATTTAAAAACCCTTTTAATTGATGATTAAAGTTTTAAAATCAGGATTCTTTTCTACAATCCAAGATGAAGGACGCTTTGGACACTTAGCATATGGTGTGCCTGTTTCTGGTGCAATGGACTCTTATTCGAGTCAATTTGCTAATGAGCTCATTGACAACACTATTGATGCCGCAGTTTTAGAAATGACCATGACAGGTGCAGAACTACTATTTTTAAAATCCACAACTATTGCAATTACAGGTGCTGATATGAATCCTGTTTTAAATGGTAACGCTATTGATATGTATAAATCAATTACCGTGAAACCAGATGATACATTGTCTTTTGGACGGTTAATTAATGGCTTTAGAACGTATATTGCCGTCAAAGGAGGTTTTTTATCTGAATCAGTTCTGGGAAGTAGGAGCATGTTAAAAGGAATTACAGACAACTCCCGAATTCACAAAGGGGATTATTTAGAAATCAATACAACTTCAAATGTCGTCCGCTCTAAAAATGCAAAATTAAAATTTAATCCTTCTCATTTGAATGCGGATATTTTGGATGTCACAAAGGGGCCTGAGTTCGATAGATTAACTAAATCCCAACAAACTTTACTTTTTAGTAAAACGTTTCAAGTTTCTAAAAACAACAATAGAATGGCTTACCAGCTAGATGCTTTAGTTCATAATAAGTTAGCGTCTATTTTAACATCACCAGTTTTACCAGGAACAGTGCAACTTACTCCGTCTGGACAACTCATTGTGTTAATGCGCGATTGTCAAACCACAGGCGGCTATCCCAGAATATTACAGTTACCAGAAAAATCAATTAATATGTTGAGTCAGAAAACCGCTAGAAGTAGCTTCAAACTAAGACAAAGTGTATTTTAAAGTGAGAAAACATTTAATATATTAAATAAAATTAATAATTTACACACAGTATTAACTAACCAACCTTTAATCATGAAAAAACTCGTTTTACTTGTCTTGGGAATACTGTTAGGAGCATTAGCAATGTATTTTTTCAATAACAACAATCATCAAGACATGTCAACAAAACCACCGAATATTAAGCCTCCTAAAGGTTTAATTTCACCAGAACAAATTAAAACTTTAGACCAAGCTTATAATGAGCGTTATAACATTATAAATGATTCTTTATTTAAAGGTTCTAAGACTGGAGATAATAGATCGTCTTGGTATAGTTTAGAAGATATTGAAAACTATATAGCTCACGCAAAAAAACAAGCAAATGACAATGGCAACACCTTAGACGGATTACGCCTGTATTTAGGTGCAAATCCAGATACGAACAAAGAAAAAGGGTTAACCACTTTGTTTTTTGTGCCTACAGGTTATAAAAACACATCCGAAGGTGGTCTGTTTTCGTTGCAGGATGGAGGTAATGATTTAGGTGATTCTGATGGATTGGATATGGCTAAAAGTGGAATGCCACCTGGAGCTAATTATCCTCAATAAACATAATTAAATGCATGAGTTTTTTAAAGAATATTATTCCGTAATTTCACATTCAATAGAATTTTTGGCTGCTTTAACAGGGGTTTTGTATTATAAAAAGTTCAAATTTACAGTAGCCAAATATTTAATCTTTTTTTTGATTTATGCCTTTTTAGTCGATTTAATTGGTAGTTATCCAGAGTATTTATATAATCTGGATTTGTATTATTTAATTGAAGGTACACTAATTGAAATCAATTATTGGTGGTTTACGATATTTTGGTTTTTTGGTATTGTAACGTTTATCTCATTTATTAACTACAACATCTTAAAAAAGAATATTTATAAAAAAACAGTGAAATATGTGTTTTATATCTACACGAGTTTATTTCTCATTTACTGTATTGTAAATTTTGAAAAGGTATTTTTAATGTTAGACCCTTTTTTAATGACATTGAGCCTTTGGGCCATTTTTGTCTGTGTCTGCGTTTATTTAGTAGAAATACTGCAAAGCACTAAGATTATTTATTTTTATAAATCTATTTACTTCTATATAAATGCCGCATTTTTATTTTGGATTTTACTCTTAGGACCAATGGTCTTTTATGAAATATATTTTTCAACAGCAGATTGGAGTTATATTATTTTAAAATATCAAATTTATTTAGGAGTTAATGTTCTTTTTTATTTAACCCTTACTATAGCCATAATATGTTGCGAACCAGAGACCATTTAGTTACTTCAGATGCAGAACGTTATCTGTTAGTTTATATGATTAGTGTCTTATTAGTTGTAGTTGCGCTAGTTATTATTTTCTTTGTGGTTTTTCAGAAACGAAAAAACCAACTACTCATAGATAAAGTTAATCAACAACGAAAGTTTGATGAAGAGCTTGTTAAAACCCAACAAGAAATTCAAGAAGAAACTTTAAAGCATGTTGGTAGAGAGTTGCATGATAATGTGGGGCAAATGTTGATTTTGTCAACTATGCAAATGAATGCAGCTGCAAGTGTGGTTAAAGACGACGCAAAAGCTAAGGTAGAAAATGCAGCTAGTGCCTTAAGGGATTCATTAGAAGAAGTTAGAGCGCTTTCAAAATCATTGAATAGTGACGTTATTTTTAATCTAGGTTTCGATAGTACGGTTAAAAATGAGGTTGCACGGTTAAATAAATCAGGATTAATTGAATCTAAATTATTAATACAAGGTGAAAAGGTGAATTTTGAAAATAAAAAAGATGAAATTATTCTATTCCGAATTCTTCAAGAGTTTTTCTCAAATACCTTAAAATATGCCGAAGCTGAACAATTAGTGGTGTCTTTAGATTACGAAGAACAATTCTTAAATATTATTGTAGAAGATAATGGAAAAGGCTTTGATGTTGATAAAGCAGAAAAAGGATCTGGATTACTTAATATGGAAAAAAGAGCTGAATTACTGAACGCAACATTTCAATTAACCTCACAGTCGGAAAACGGTACAGTCTTAACATTACAATATCCGTATAAGAATAGTTTTAGCTAAGGGTTGCAGGCATTCCAAAGTGGGTCTTCAGGTAAAGGCGCGGTAATAAAAACGTCTTCTTTTTTTACAGGATGTATAAAACGTAACGTTCGGGCATGCAAACTAATACTTGCGTCTTTGTTGCTACGATCAAAACCGTATTTTAAATCCCCTTTTATAGAACAACCTATGGAGGCCAATTGTACTCGAATTTGGTGATGTCTGCCGGTTTCTAAATCAACTTCCAATAGATAAAAATTATCTAGTTTTTGAATGACTTTATAATGTAGAATCGCTTTTTTACTACCTTCAACTTCCTTTTTAAACGCTGTAGATTTATTGTTTTTAGGATTCTTTTTTAGCCAATGAATTAATGTGTCTTCAGTTTTAGGTGGTTGTTTTTTAACTAAAGCCCAGTACGTTTTTTTAGCAGATTTTTCAGCAAATAATTTGTTTAGTCGCGGTAATGCTTTGCTCGTTTTAGAGAACATAACAATACCTGTGGTTGGTCGGTCTAAACGATGAACAACACCCAAATAAACATTACCTTCTTTGTTGTATTTGTCTTTTAAAAACGATTTAACGACCTCACTCAAGGGTTTGTCACCTGTTTTGTCACCTTGTACAATATCACCTGCACGTTTATTAACGACGATGATGTGATTGTCTTCATGAATGACTTGAAGGTTGTTTTTATTTGAAAGGATTTTATTAGACATTTTAGATCTTTAGAAAATATTAGATTAATTTAAATTTTGAAATCATTTTGATAATTTCATCTGATTCAGAAAGGCATGATTGGAGTTCTTTATCTAAAATAAAATTTAAATCAGGGGAAATAAGAAGCTGAGTTTCTATTTCGTAAGTTGAACCTATTGATATTTGTGAAAACCGAGCGAAATCTTTATTAGAATTTCTGGAAGATCCTTCAGCTATATTTGAAGGAATTGAAACTGATGCTCTTCTCAATTGATTGGTTAGACCAAATTTTTCTGAATCTGGAAACTTTGAAGTAATAGCATAAATTTCAGAGCAGAATAACCTACTTCTTTTCCAAATCAGCAATTCTTTAAATTTATGAGCCATACTCTAGGTTCAGTTATCTAACAATCTAATAATGTCTAGATATCTAACAATTTAAATTAATACTGTTCCTCATCATTCGGAAAATCTTCAGACTTAACGTCATCTACATATTGACCAATAGCCGTTGTCATTTCCTCATAAAGATTCATATAGCGACGTAAAAAACGTGGATTAAACTCATGCGTCATTCCTAGCATATCATGTAATACTAAAACCTGACCATCAACATCTGCACCAGCGCCAATTCCGATAACAGGAATAGAAACGCTTTCTGCCACTTCTTTAGCTAATGCTGCAGGAATTTTTTCTAAAACAATCCCAAAGCAACCTGCTTTTTCAAGCATTTGGGCATCTTGTTTTAATTGTTGTGCCTCAACTTCCTCTTTTGCTCTTACCGTATAAGTACCGAATTTATATATAGACTGAGGTGTTAATCCTAAGTGTCCCATAACAGGAATTCCAGCGTTCAATATACGTTTTATGGAATCTTTGACTTCTTTACCACCTTCCATTTTAACAGCATGGCCTCCAGATTCTTTCATAATTCTTATGGCAGAACGTAAGGCTTCTTTAGGATCACTTTGGTAACTTCCAAAAGGTAAATCAACCACAACTAAAGAGCGATCAATACCTCTAACTACAGAAGAGGCATGATAAATCATTTGATCTAAGGTGATGGGTAACGTTGTTTCATGACCAGCCATTACATTACTCGCAGAATCACCAACTAATATAACATCAATTCCGGCACCATCAACGATTTTTGCCATGGTATAATCATAGGCGGTAAGCATGGATATTTTTTCGCCTTTAGACTTCATATCTACTAAAGTCTTAACCGTAATTCTTTTGTATTCTTTTTTTGCTACTGACATTGTGTTTTTATTAGTTGAATGTAAAAATAATGAGATTTGTTAAGTTTCTAATTGATTTACACCATAAAATTCTAGAATCAGTATTTTATCTTCATAAATTTTATTGAATTCTAAAAACAAGAGAATTGTATTACACCTTCAAAAATGACATTTTAAATATAGGTAAATGGTGTGACGTTAACAGTCCGTCAAATGCACTCCAACAGCCAAGCCTCCTTCTGAAGTTTCTTTGTACTTAGAGCTCATATCTTTTGCGGTTTCCCACATGGTCTGTACTACTTTATCTAGAGGTACTTTTACATTCTTCGGATCCGTATCTAATGCTAATTCTGCAGCGTTAATGGCTTTAATCGCTCCCATAGAATTTCGTTCAATACATGGAATCTGTACTAAGCCACCAATGGGGTCACAGGTTAAACCTAAGTGATGTTCCATCGCGATTTCAGCGGCTACTAAAACTTGTTCTGGTGTGCCGCCAAGTAATTCACATAAAGCACCTGCAGCCATAGCTGAAGAGACTCCGATTTCGGCTTGGCAACCTCCCATTGCAGCACTAATAGTCGCATTCTTTTTAAAGATACTACCAATTTCGCTTGCGACTAAAAGGAATTTTTTAATATGCTCAAAATCGGCATCATGGTTTTCTATCACCAAATAATACATTAATACCGAAGGAATAACACCAGCACTTCCGTTGGTAGGCGCAGTGACCACACGACCTAAAGAGGCGTTTACTTCGTTTACAGCCAAAGCAAAACAACTCACCCATTTTAAAATCTGTCGGAATTTAACTTCAGTCTGTCTTATGGTTTCTAACCATTCTTCAGGACTGTCATACGAACTATTGACATCAATTATATTTTTGTGCATGTCGTAAGCACGTCGTCTTACATTAAGTCCGCCAGGTAAATTACCTTCCGTATGGCAACCCGTGTACATACATTCTAACATGGTGTTCCAGATGCGTTTTAATTCAAAATCTATTTCAGTTTCATCTCTTATAGATTTTTCATTTTCTAAAACCACACCAGAAATTGGGAGTTGTAGTTGGTCACAAAATTTCAATAGCTCTTCACCGTAAGCTACAGGATAAGGAAATGTGCAATAGAATATAATCTTATTGGCCTTAGACTTTTTTCGTTCTTCTTGCACTACAAATCCGCCACCAATAGAGTAGTAGGTGTATTTATAATTTCTACCATTGATTAACGCTGTAAAAACCATGCCGTTAGAATGAAAAGGAAGCGATTTACGATTAAAGACAATATTTGATTTAAAATCGAAAGGAATCGTTCTTTCATTATTGAACATTAAAACGTTGTTTGTTTTAACATCATTAATTATAGTATCAATGTCTTCAATAGGCATGCGTTCTGGGTCAGCACCAGTTAAGCCTAAGATTACAGCTAAATCAGTAGCATGCCCTTTTCCTGTTAAAGATAAAGAGCCATAAAGGTCTACGGTTATTTTGTCTACTTTATCGAATCGTTTTTTATCCTTTAACTCTTTAATCCAACGTTCTGCTGCTCGCCAAGGGCCTAAAGTATGAGAACTCGATGGTCCTACACCAATTTTTAGCATGTCGAAAACTGAAATACACTCCATTTACGAAATCGTTTTTGTTGGTTGCAAATATAGGCAGATGTTCATTCAAAGCTGAAAATTTCGACAATAAAAAAAGCTTGAAATTGGTTTCAAGCTTTTTAATATATTTCATGTTAATTTCAAGGTTTTATTGAACGTATTCCATGACATCATCATAATTTGTAATATCTAAATTATTACTACTAATATATTCGATAGGTAGCACAACAACTCGAAACACCTGGTTTAAAGTGTCACCAGATAATAGCGTGTTAAAATCAAAATCTGAAGGCGCATCAAGAAAAATTGTTACATCAGTGAAATTATCTTGGAAGTTGTACTGAAACTCACCACTATCCGTGTAAATTGTTTGAGGTAATAGTCTCCATGTATCAGGGTTTTCATCCCAAAGCAAATATACTAACACCATGTCATCGTCATCTATTTCTATGTTTTCAGGAAAAAGAACTGATTGTTCAAAGCTATTGTTAGCGGTAAAATCAAGCGGTAAAGTTTCAAACGACTGTCCGACAAAATTGACTCCATCTTGTCCGTCAAATCCAGGAGGGCCTTGTTCGCCTTCGCAAGAAATTATTAAAAATGTAAGTGCAAATACTAAAGAGGCTATTTTTCTCATGATGATATAAATTTTAATTAATTACTAATGTATTGCTATTTATTATCAAACAGTATGCCTTTTTATAATTTAACTTTCAAAATGATAAAAATTAATCTTCATAAAATTAAAAAAAGCACCTTTAGTTAAAGGTGCTTTTCAGGAAAATAAATTAGCAGATTTATTTGATTAAAAGCTTAAAGCTTCCTCCATTTTTTGTTTTCAAGATATAAGTGCCAGCAGTTAAAGTTGGCAATTGAAAATCCAGAGCATCTATTTTTGAGGCTATTTCACGACCTTGAAGATCATACAAAGTAACCGAAACCGCTTGATTAAAGTGTACCGTCTGATTAGATGTTGTTGGATTTGGGTACATCTTAAATTCAGTTACTGTATTGAATTCATCCGTACTTAAAGTGTTATTATTAAGTGCATAGAAACTTAATGTAGAACTTACTTCGTTAGCCATAATTACTAAACCTTTGTTGTTAGGACTGTCTTCTGGCTTTACATAAATAATGCCTTCAGGACCTAAATCTCCACCTTCATCTTCACCTAAATCTCTATTGTTAATGTATTTTTCAAAAACAGCATTATTAGGATCTGTAATGTTATAGGTCATGAAACCACCAACACGCTCTAAAGTTAGAAAGGCATAAAATTCACCGTTAATTTCTGCGATAGTTACACCTTCTGGCTCAGGACCTTTATTATCACTTCTGTTTTTAAATTTGTTATTACTATTACTCACGTTAAATAAATCCCCATAAGTTGGGTCATTTGCAGTAAGACGTTCAAAATCATCACCACTATCAAATACCAAAGCTCCAGTCACTGTATTCCATATACTGAAAGAACGAGATCCAAATACGTGAATTTCATCAATATCTCCATCATTGTCTAAATCACCTGTGGCAGTTGTAGCTGTTAATCGACCTAAATTGCTATCTAACTGTAAGAATTCAGCATTAGGAAAAACGGTAGAATCTAAGTTTAAATCACTAACACGTTCTTCTTCCTCAAACGTGGCGTATTCTCTAGCGTCACCTTCGTTAGCAGTTACTAAATAGGTGACTCCACCAACTTCATAAGACGCCATGGCATCTGGCATATACATCCCTTTGATTGGCCAATTAGCTAGAAAAATGAAATCTGTCTTATCAGAAGCATCTAAAGTGTTTCCTGCTAAAGCATGATCTTTTAAGCCTAAAGGTAAAATATCGGTAATCGTATTTGTTGTTAAATCAATAATTCCAATGGCATTGTTTTCTTGAAGCGTCACATAAGCTGTTTGAGAATCGTTAGAAAACGTAATGTATTCTGGTTCCATATCTTGAGAAACGGTTGCATTAGGACCAAAGACTCTAATGCCTTCTTCTTGTAAAGTCGCTAGTTGACTATCAAAACTATTAAAGTTAATACTTAAAACATCAGCTTGAGAAATATGTCCTAATCCGCCAGTAACGTCAATAACAGAAATACTTCCTTCTGGATCAACAGAATAATCGTCATTTGGTTGTCCTTCGTTAGCCACTAAAAGTTTGGTGCCATCTGGTGTAAAACCAACCATATCAGGAAGATTTCCTGCAGTAACCACAGATAGGTTTGCACCATCAATATCGCAAAATACAACAACGCCATCTTCTAATGGTCCTTTTGAAATCCCTAGAGCAACTATATTATTCATATAAGCCACACTTGTTGGATCACCATATGTAGATAAATCAATAGAGCTAATTGTTGAAATCGCATTGATATTAGAGAAATCTATAATCTCTAATTTTTGACCTGTTGAATTCAATACAAATAAACGTTCTGAAACCGGATCGTGAGCAACTATTTCTGCAGAACCAGCACCATCCACTAAATAGCTAGAGAGGTATTCAATATCTAATACATCTGTTGGTACAGGAATTATATTGTCGTCATCTAAAATGTAAACTCCAGTAGTTTCATAAGCACCAAGTACTGCATTAACCGGATTAGAAATTTCTAAAATAAAAAGTTCATCCATTTCTGCTAAAGCATCATTTACAACAGGAATAGTTATTGTAATTGCATCAGTAGCATTTGCAGGGAAATCTAAGGTTTGATTTGTAAACGTGAAATCATCAGTCTCAGTCGCAGTTAGTAATTCAGTTACTAAGCTCACATCAATTGAAACAGCTGCATTGGGTACAGCAGATAATTCAACAGTAACGTCTATTGATGTTCCATCTTCATTAACAGCATAAGTGCTTTCTGAAAAACTTATTTGTGGTATAACGTTCGTTATTGGTGTAAAACTTCCTGGAGATGCAAATACATCGTCACCTAAAGATTGTCCAACTAAGTTGGTTGCTGGTGTCCAATTTGTGCCGTCATTAAAATTAGCATCAGGATTTAATAACTCTAAAGATGGACCATCACCATCTGCAGACGTTGGCCAAGGTACATCATCACTATATTCAACTTGTGAAATAACACCCCCATTAGAATTTTTAATTTCTAATAATTCTCCACCATTTCCTAAAGCATTAGAGATAGCCTGTGGCATATCTAAAAATGTTTCACCATAAAAAGCTTCAGCAGCGGTTTTGTCAGTTGCTAATAATACAATTTCACCGGTAGCAAGTGTCATTTCAGGAAATGTAAAGATAAAATTCCCTTCGTCGTTAACCGTAACTCCTCCTAAATTAATAGAAGCTGAACTGCTATTATAAATTTCTAAAAATTCAAGAGCATTAGAATCATCAGAAGGTGCATTATACATTATTTCTGTGATCATTAATCCAGAGGTTAAGGCATTGTAAAATAAATCTTCACTGATATAAGCCGTTGTCTGTGTGTTAGAAAATACATCTTCTAGATTATTAATAGAGACATTATATGCTAACCCTTCAGTAAAACCTGAATGTGTTACAGTTGCTGTTAAAGTCGCATTATCATATGTCACTGAATTGATGGCTAAAGCAGGAGAGAACGCATAATTAGCAGTAGCTTCTGCCGTAGCAGGTGTTACCGCTTCAGTAAAGATAACTTCTAAAGTCGTTTGATCTATTGAATTAATATTAGCAACACTTGGAGGATTAGTATCTGTAGTTGAGATTACAAATGGAGTCGTATCAAAAGGTAAACTAGCATCATCCTCAAAAATGTAGTTGCTCATAGTGTTTAATGCTACGATATAGCCATTAGCAGTAAAACCAGTTCTTGGACCATTATATGTGGCTAAAGATGTTCCGTTGGCATAGGTGATTGCTGTAGAGCCTTCAGTTAATCCAGTACCTGCAAGTCCAGTGCCAGCACCATCATCATAAGCAGACGATGAATTTGCAACGGCAGTAATAAAAGTAGTTGGTGAATCTACATCTGGTCCTTGATAAACAAATATGGCTTCAGATGAAGCGGAAATTCCACCAGGCTCACCAACTATATTACCATGTGATACACTTGGTGTTGCGCTAATAGTGTAAAACGTAATAATTGTTCCTGCGGAAATTATTGAAGTACCTGTCTGCCATTCATAATTAGCTTCACCAGAATTAAATTCGGTTTCTTCCCATTCTTTATCAGAAAAATAAATGCTGCTATTTGCAGGAATATCAACAAATGTTACCATAGCAAAATCGTCATCATCATTGGCATGGAAAGCTGTAAATGCCATGTCTCCAGTATTCAATTGAGCACTGATTGTACATGTGAAAAAGATAAATAATAATTGTAAAATGTGTTTCATAATATTTGATTGTTTTTAGTTGATGTAAAACTATCACGGCTGTGTTCCTTTATTATATACTGAGTATTATGAAAGCATGAAGAATTTTTTAAAAACGTTAAGCTGAAGTTTTCTTAATGTTGTGGGATATATTATGACTTAACAATTTGTTAAAGTGACATCATGTCATATTTTTTGTCATGGCATAATCATTGACTTATACAAACCGAGTATAAAAATAATAATAGTATAATTTCCGTGTAGACGGAAAACGATTAACAAATAAAAATTATGAGTAAGATTATTGGAATTGATTTAGGTACAACCAACTCTTGTGTTTCCGTAATGGAAGGTAATGAGCCCGTTGTAATCCCAAACGCTGAAGGTAAAAGAACAACACCTTCGGTTATCGCTTTCGTAGAAGGTGGTGAAATTAAAGTTGGAGATCCAGCAAAAAGACAAGCAGTAACTAACCCAGAAAAAACGGTTTATTCTATTAAGCGTTTTATGGGGAATAAGTATTCTGAGTCTAAAAACGAAGCAGAACGTGTACCATATAAAGTGGTTAAAGGTGATAATGATACACCACGTGTAGATATTGATGGTCGTTTATATACACCACAAGAATTATCTGCAATGATTCTTCAAAAAATGAAGAAAACTGCTGAAGACTATTTAGGTCAAGATGTATCTGAGGCTGTAATTACAGTACCAGCATATTTTAATGATGCACAACGTCAGGCTACAAAAGAAGCTGGTGAGATTGCAGGACTTAAAGTTCGTAGAATTATTAACGAACCAACGGCTGCAGCATTAGCTTATGGTATGGATAAAAAAGGTACAGACCAAAAAATCGTAGTATTTGATTTTGGTGGTGGTACACATGATGTCTCTGTATTAGAATTAGGTGATGGTGTTTTTGAAGTATTATCTACAGAAGGAGATACACACTTAGGTGGTGATGATGTTGATCAACGTATTATCGATTGGTTAGCTGAAGAATTTATCGCTGATGAAGATATGGACTTACGTAAAGACCCAATGGCTTTACAACGTTTAAGAGAAGCAGCTGAAAAAGCGAAGATAGAGTTATCATCTTCTGCGCAAACAGAAGTTAACTTACCTTACGTTACAGCAACAGCTAGTGGACCTAAGCACTTAGTACGTACATTATCGCGTTCTAAATTTGAACAATTAATAGACGATTTAGTAAAACGTACTATTGAGCCTTGCCAAACTGCATTAAAAGCAGCAGGTATAACTAAGAGTGATATTGATCAAGTTATTTTAGTAGGTGGATCAACACGTATTCCTGCAGTACAAGAAGCTGTAGAGAAATTCTTCGGAAAAGCACCAAGTAAAGGTGTAAATCCTGATGAAGTTGTGTCTTTAGGAGCAGGTATCCAAGGTGGTGTATTAACAGGTGATGTAAAAGACGTTCTTTTATTAGACGTAACACCATTATCTCTTGGTATTGAAACGATGGGTAATGTAATGACCAAGTTAATTGAGGCTAATACAACGATTCCAACTAAGAAATCGCAAGTATTCTCAACAGCAGCAGACAATCAGCCATCAGTAGAGATTCACGTATTACAAGGTGAACGTCCAATGGCAGCAGATAACAAAACAATTGGTCGTTTCCATTTAGATGGAATTCCACCAGCAAAACGAGGAACACCTCAAATTGAAGTTACCTTTGATATTGATGCCAATGGTATCATTAAAGTATCTGCTACAGATAAAGCGACTAACAAGTCTCAAGATATCCGTATTGAAGCATCATCTGGATTAACAGAAGAAGAAATCCAAAAGATGAAAGCAGAAGCAGAAGCTAATGCAGAATCTGATGCAAAAGCAAAAGAAACAGCTGATAAATTAAATGAAGCTGATGCTATGATTTTCCAAACGGAGAGTCAGTTGAAAGAATTTGGTGATAAATTATCTGATGATAAAAAAGCACCAATTGAGTCAGCACTTGAAGAGTTGAAAAAAGCATACGAAACAAAAGATATCGCAGTTATTACACCAGCTTTAGAGAAAATCAATGAAGCATGGAAAGTAGCAAGCGAAGAAATGTACAAAGCACAAGCAGAAGCTCAAGGTGGTGCACCAGAAGGTGGTCCAACTGATGCAGGAGCAGGTGCAAAAGGACAAGCTGCAGATGAAGGCAGTGATGTTGAAGATGTAGATTTTGAAGAAGTGAAGTAAGCAGAGAACCAACTTTAGCTTTTTGCTAAAGTTGTGTGAATCGCTTATGCCAACGCAGGTGGGCATCTCAAATTAAATACCTTATTCCGAACTTAATTCGGAATCTCTTTAAGAGATTCTTCACGATGTTCAGAATGACAAATAAAAAAACGCAATCATTAATTTGGTTGCGTTTTTTGTGTTTTACAAATATTTTAAACTTTTTTTTTAATTCTCATCCAACCCTTTTTGTTTTAAAAGCGTTTTTACTAATAGAAGCGAAAACCTAGGAAAGTTTCAATTAGAAAAAATAACCTTTTAAAAACAAGAATCATGAAAAAAGTAAACTACATTTTAATGTTAGTCTTAATTTTAAGTGTCAATTTAGTTGCAGCACAAGACGAAGAAACCAATAGGTCAAAGTTTTCGATTGGATTTACATTAAGCGAACAGTTGGTCGGTAAAGACTCAGGAGAAAACATCGAAGGAACTTTAGGGTATGCTATAAATTCTAATATGAGCTTATATTTATCAGCCGCAAATGCTACCATGAGGAGTGATGCGTTAGATACCAATTATAAATTAGATAAATATGCAATTCAAGTGGCCTATGATTTTTTAAAATCTGAAAATACCAAACTCGAATCTATAGCTGGATTTTCATTTATAAATTTTGAAAAAAAGATACTTGAAGACGATAATAATGGGTTAGGGGTAGATTTAGGAATTCAAACCACCTTTAATTTAAGTGGACGACTTAATTATGGATTACGAATAGTGTCTACGTACAGCAGTTTTTCGCCAGGTGGAATTTTAAATGCGGGCATCAATTTTACGTACAGAATATAAAATCACTTTTAAAGTAGTCGTTTGTAACCAACTTTACTAAATTACAAGTATAAAACCATGTCAAAACTAGTATCTATAAACCAAAACGTGAGTGATTTGGTTGGATTAGCACAAGCATCCAACCAAAAAGCACAGCTGGCACTTTATGATATGTTTTCGGCAAAGATGCTTGGTGTGTGTAGGCAATATATTAAAGATTTACAATTTGCTGAAGATGTAATGATCACAGCATTTCATAAAGCTCTTCAGAATATTCATAAATACGAACCTTATGGTAGTTTTGAAGGTTGGTTACGGCGTATTATGGTCCGTGAATGTATTTCGTATTTACGTATTCAGAAAAACAAATTTAATGTGGTAGAAATAGGCGATTACTATTTCTCACAGGCAGCGACCACTTCTGATTATTCTACCTCAGAGCTTATACAAAATGCCATAGATCAACTTCCGGTGGGATGTAAAACCATATTTAATCTTTATGTGATTGAAGGTTATAAGCATCGTGAAATAGCAGGCTTACTAAATGTTAGTATTGGGACATCAAAATCACAACTAGCACATGCTAAAAAATTGTTGAAAAATAGGCTTTCGCAATTAAATTTAAAAGACAATGGAACCAGATAATATAGAAAAAATAATTCAGGATACCTTTAAAGAACGGGAGATTTCACCTTCTTCGGAAGCTAGAGAGCGCTTAATTGTGGCCTTGAATACGAAACCTAAAAAGAAACGAAAATTGTGGTTGCGTTATGCAGTAGCAGCTTCTTTATTATTAGGATTCTTTGTTGTAGCTAGCCAATTTGTATTAAAAACGGACAGCAACGAGCAACCTTTACAAATAGGTTATGATAATGAGACTTCAGTAGAACCAGATGAGGTGAACCAAAATGTAACACCCAAACCTAAAATAACTAAGGAGGTTTTAGTTTCTGAAACAGAAGAAGACTCACGGAATACTGTTCAATCGAAGAAAGAGGAGCAACAGCCCATATTAAATTCTAAAGTTAAACCTTCTAATCAGCAACTGGCCGAAGCATCAAATGGTATTAAAGCAAAAAAAGAATCACTTTCTGTTGAAGAACTTAATGATAAAAGCGCTACGGATGAGCTGAGGACAACAGACAATAAAGAACAATTAGCAAATGCTAATACGTTAAATCCGATGCCATATATCACCGCAGAAGAACTTTTAAATCAGACGGTAACAGAGCGTTCAATAGAACAGCAAAAAAATAAAAAAGCGCAATCAAAACCCTATTTAGAATCCGATGCACTTTTAGTAGAAATGGAAAAGGAATTATTTGATGAAAAAAACAAGAGTATTTTTAAGCGAGCATCCAAACAGCTAAAAGGATTTAAGGAGGCTGTTGCGAATAGAAATTACAAACCTAACCACTAATTATTAATCATTAGTTTATTATGAAACATTACATTTTAATTGTCGTCCTGCTATGCTGTACAACATATACAATGGGACAGACTAACACTTTTGAAGCTCAGGCAGCACTTATCGCTTCCAGAATTGACTCTATTACTACGGTTGAAAAGAGCACCTTAAAAAAAGCACTTCAGAAGCTTGATGAACAGGTTGAAAAAAAGGAAATGACTTTTGAAGCTGCTGAGGTTGAAAAAAAGAAACTCGCAAGCTACCACGCAAAACGAATTAATGATGCTGTGTCTAATGAAGAGCAAAAATTACAAGCTTTAATTAGAAATAAAGTCAGCGGTAAATTTGATTTGTATGCCGAAGAAAACGAACAGAATAGACCATTTATATCGGTTTTTGAAGATGAGAATTTTTACAATGATTCTATAAGTGGGTTAAAAGTAGAAAAACGATTAACCACACAATTTGTAGTCGCTTTTGGTATGAATACAATTCTAAACGATGATAGTGGTTATTATGGTGATGGCTTTAAATCGAATCTTCTTGGAAATAGCGAATTGGGTTTCACTTTTAAATATAAACTTAAAGAAGAGTCAATCTTCTGGAACTTAAAATTTGGACTTTCTATGATGGTTGATTCTTACAAGCCGAAAGAAGATAATTTAATATTGGTTAAAAATGATGATGAAACCACGCTTCAAGATAGTGGTTATGAGCTTAAACGTTCTCGGTTAGATAACATGGCAATTGCGCTTCCAATACATATAGAAATAGACCTATCAAAACCACAATACCACAGTAAAACTGAGCAAACTTATTTGCGTTCGCAACGTGGTTTTAGAATGGGATTAGGAGGTTATTTTGCCGTTAGAATTTATACCTCGCAATTTATAAGATTTGACGATGAAAATGGTTTAAACACACAAGTAACACAGCAAAATAATTTTAATTTGAACAATATTAATTTTGGACCAAGTGCTTATATTGGTTATCGAGATGTGAGCTTTTATGCAAAATATGACGTAAATCCAATTTTTAAAAATAATCCTGATGATATTAATACAATTTCTTTTGGACTGCGATTAGACCTAAATTAAAGCACATAAAACGATATAATAAGAAAACGCAACCTCAATTAATTCAGGTTGCGTTTTTAATTTAGAGTATTTGGATTTAATCGGCTATAAATCAAAATTTAATTAATTTTACAGAAACGCATTAAATTGAATTTGAGACGACAGATATTTTGGCTGCTAGATGTTCTTAAAGGTAGTCCACTAAAAAAGATATATCAATACACCATAACTATTTTAGAAGCTAAAGATAGGAGTTGGGTTGCAGGTCAAAATTCCAAACGACTAGATGAACTTTTAATGCATGCTACTAAAACCACGCCTTTTTATAGGGACAAAGCATTTAAAACTTTAGAAGATTTTCCGGTGGTGAATAAAAATATGATCCGAGATAATTTTGAGGACTTCTTTTCGGATAAGTTTCAAAAAAACGCTTGTAAATTAGTGGCCACTAGTGGATCAACGGGATCGCCATTTCGTTTGTATCAAAATAAGGAAAAGGTCCGAAAAATTCAGGCCGATAATCTCTATTTCTCTTCAAAATCAAATTATGAATTGGGGCAATATTTGGTGTTTATTAGAATATGGCCAAAATTATTTTCTGTTAAAGCAAAGTTGAATTTTTTAATTAAGAATTTTAAGCCATGGAATATCCTAAATTTATCAGATGAAGCTATTGCGAAACTAATTGTGGAACTGAACCAGAAAGAGAAAACAATTAGTTTTTTGTGTTATCCGACAGCTCTAGAAAAAATGTGTGACTATATCGCTACTTTAGAGGAAAATCCCATCCGATTTAAGTCCCAATCTATTATTACTATTTCCGAAAGTTTAAAAGCAACTACTAAAGCTGAGGTGAAAAAATATTTTGGTGTTACGCCCTTATCGCGTTACTCTAATAATGAAACCGGGATTATGGCACAGCAAATTCAGGATAATACTTCTAAATATCGAATTAACGATTCTAGCTATGTAATAGAAATTCTAGACTTGTACGAAGATCGGGTTTTGCCCTATGGTGAGCGTGGTCGTATTGTTATCACTGATTTATACAATAAGGCTACCTTATTAATTAGATATGACACCGGAGATATTGGAAGTATGGAACGAGATGAAAATGGCGTCCCATATTTTACCGAAATTTCTGGACGAAAAATAGATCAGCTTTACAATACGAAAGGGATGTTAATTTCATCACATTTGTCTTTAAGAGTTTTAGATTATGGATCATTTAAACAATACCAATTGGTACAGAAAAGTAAAAAAGAATACCATTTTAACTTAAATACGGAGGAGTTGGTAGACGAAGTAAATTTAATCTCAGATTTTAAAGCACATTTTGGAGACGATGCTGTTATAAAAATTAATTATGTCGATGAGATACCATTATTGGCATCAGGAAAACGCCGTGAAGTTGTGAATGAATATTATACATAGATTAGCCTAAATATTTTGAATCTTTAGCTCTATCTTTAATGGTGTGAATAGGATTTCCGTAGACTAATTTGAGGTCTTCAATAGATTTTAATACAAGAGAAGCTGCACCAACAATGGTGTATTTACCAATGCTTATATTTTGTATTACAGTAGCACCAAGGCTTATAGCCGAACACGTTCCAATCTGCGTATTTCCACCAATATTAACACCTGAAGCTAAACTTGAAAAGTCAGCCATCGTACTATCATGGCCGAGTGTAGAAGCCGTATTAAGTATGCAATTTTTGCCTACTTTGGCGCTAGAATTGATGACGGCATTGGCCATTATTACGGTGCCTTCTTCAATTATTACATCGTTTGCAATAACAGCATTGGGATGAATAACGGTTATAAATTGTAGCTGTGGCGCAATATTAGTAATGTTTTTGTAGGCTTGTTGCCTGTCATAGTTATCGCCGACAGCAATAACGATGCCTTCAATATGTAAAGTGTTTATGAGCTCAGGAAGCATGTCTAAATTTCCAATGATCTCATAATTATTTATAACTTCATGTAAGGGTTTATAGGAATCAATAAAACCTTTTATGTTGTAATTATTTTGTTTTTCAATACTGTCAATAATCATTTTAGCATGACCAGAAGCACCGTAAATTAGAATGTTTTTCATAAGAATTCATGAAGGTTAAAGTTGAAAAGCCCGATAATAATTTTTAAAGATGAAATGCTAATATAAGAATTTAGCTACGAACTTACTCATTTCGTAGCTGTTAACTTGGTGGTGTTCTTATGTCTGGTTTCATTTTATTAAAGTTATTTTTGTGGTCTTCAAATTAATATTTGATTTTAATTATGACATTTAATATTGCTTTACCTAAAATAAAGGTTAAAAATTTAGCCGTTAAACTTAATGCCAAAGGCGAACAATTTGTGGTCAAAGGCCATCCTTGGGTGTTCTCTAACAGCATCGTAAAAATAAATGATAATGCAAAAACAGGTGATTTAGCTATAATTTTTAGTAAGAATAAGAATAAGGTGGTTGGAATTGGCCTTTATGATGAAGAGTCGCCAATTCGAATAAAAATAATTCATAATGCGGAAACTAAAGTTCAAATTAATGCTGACTTCTTTCATCATAACATAGCATTGGCTTTTGATAAACGATCAGAATTACTTCAAACGAATACCAATAGCTACCGACTTTTATTTGGCGAAAATGATGGTTTTCCAGGTTTGATTGCAGATGTTTATGATTCTGTTTTAGTTGTAAAACTATATTCTGAAATATGGTTGCCTTATTTAGCTTCTATTTTAGAAAGTTTACAACAAATTTCAAAAGCTCAAACTGTGGTCATGCGATTAAGTCGGTCTCTTCAAAATAGTGATAAGCATAACTTAACAGATGGAGAGGTAATTTATGGTAAATTAGAAAATGATGTCGTTACATTTATTGAGCACGATGTTAAGTTTAGTGCAAACGTTATAAAAGGCCATAAAACAGGCTATTTTTTAGACCATAGAGCCAACCGAAAACGCGTTGGAGAGCTGAGTAAAGGTAAAACCGTTTTAGATGTGTTTTCTTATGCTGGTGGATTTTCGGTGCATGCTTTAGCTAATGGCGCTACCGAAGTTACAAGTCTAGATATTAGTAAACAAGCGCTAGATATAGCGCGCGAAAATGGAAAACTGAATCCGTATTCTGGAAAACATAAAACCATTTCTGGTGATGCGTTTGATGAGATGAGAGCGTTAATTTCGAAAGGAAAAACCTATGATGTTGTGATTATAGATCCGCCGAGTTTTGCAAAACAACAATCTGAAATAGACTTAGCAAAAAAGAAATATGCGCAATTAGCCGAATTAGGTGAGAAGTTAACAGCTAAAAATGGACTTTTAGTATTAGCGTCATGTTCTTCTAGAGTGCTGGCACAATCTTTTTTCGATTTAAATGAACATGTTTTAAACACGCAATCTCGACTTTTTGAAACTGAACTTAAAACCAAACACGATATTGATCATCCAATTTCTTTTCCTGAAGGAGCGTACTTAAAATGCGGTTATTACAGATTTCTGGAATAGTTTGTTAGAATGAGCTAGTTTTCTATATGACGGTCGAGTTGAAAGTGTTATGCGCGCATAATAAAATTTAGTATATTCGCATTATTAATATTCATCGAATTATGGAAACCCAACTAACACAACTTCTCAAAATAAAACATCCTATTATACAAGCACCAATGTTCTTAGTTTCTAACGTTGCTATGGTAACAGAAGCTATGAAAGGTGGTATTGCAGGCTGTATTCCAGCATTAAATTACAGAACTTTAGAAGAGCTAAGAGCTGCAATTAGAGACTTAAAAGCTCATAAAGTTGAAGGTGGTTCTTTTGGGTTTAATTTAATTGTAAATAAATCTAACGTCAAATACAAAGGGCAATTAGAAGTGTTGTGCGAAGAAGGTTGCGATTTTATAATTACATCTTTAGGAAGTCCGGAGGAAACCATAAGGCAAGCTCATGCTGCTGGTATTAAAGTGTTTTGTGATGTAACCGATTTAAGGTTTGCGAAGAAGGTTGAACAATTAGGTGCAGATGCTGCCATTGCAGTAAATAATGAAGCAGGTGGACACAGAGGAAATCTATCACCAGAAGAATTAACAAGTCTTTTAAATAAAGAATTATCCATACCAGTAATTTCTGCAGGTGGAGTAGGTTGCAAAGCAGATATTGATAAAATGATTAGCTATGGAGCTGCTGGTGTGTCTGTTGGTAGTCCGTTTATTGCGTCAGTAGAAGCAGGTGTTACAGAGGACTATAAACAAGCTTGTGTCGATTACGGAGCCAAAGATATTATAATGACCGAACGTATTTCTGGAACACCATGTACCGTTATTAATACACCTTATGTTCAGAAAATAGGAACAAAAGCCACATGGATTGAAAACCTTTTAAACAAGAATAAAAGTCTTAAAAAATGGGTAAAAATGATTCGTTTTTCAATAGGGATGAAAGCAACAGAAAACGCAGCTAAAAAAGCCACTTATAAAACCGTTTGGGTTGCTGGTCCTAGTATTGAGCATACTACAGAAATTCTTCCGGTTAAAGCTATTATTAAAGGCTTAACGTCTTAAATGCCAATTCTTTTTTAAGTTTTTTCTTTCTGGTAAAAATATTGAAGCTATTGCAAATACCTTTGCTTTGATAAATGTGTTGCGCATTTATAATTGGTGTAATCTAAAGTTTTGAGTTTTTGCAGATAAAATTCTAACTTAGCATATTGCCAGATTTAAGTTTTTTAAATCTTAACAAATCACATCGTATTGAAAATTAAACAGGATTATTTAAAAGGCAAATCTCTATTTATAGTGTCATTAATCGTCATAGGAATTACGATTCTGACCGTTTATTTTACAGGAATTAACTACAACCGAAGCCTAACGTCTAATCTATATTTGTCTTTAGGAATTATTGCAACAACACTGTTTTTATTCATGACTTATGGACTTTACAAAGGCATTGGACTTGTTGATGATTTTCCAAAATTCAGAAGTTTTAAAAAAGGAGATTTTCTAGGAACGGCGTCACCATCTTTTGATACACCAAGTATTTCGGTAGGAGATGGTATTGGTGGATTGGTAGTATCTATTCTACTTTGGATTGGAATGACAATTTTAATAATTGTATTTCTAGTCGTTTTGGAGGCCGTTTTTTGGTTTTCACTTTTTATAATTTTAGCGATGTTATATTGGGTGTTTTTCAGAGCATTAAAGTTTGTTTTTAATAAATCGAAGGACACAAAAGGAGACATTGGAATCTCGGCAGTTTACGCTATAACCTATACATCACTTTATGTTGGTTGGATTTTTGGAATTGTTTATCTTACAGAAATCTTATATTAGAAATGACCTACACCGAAATTATACAACGTCTATACGATCTTGAAGATAAACAGAAGGTTAAATTTAAGGAGAAAAAGTTCGGTATCATCTCAAATAATGCTTTAGGAATTTATCACAAGGATTTAAAAGTAATAGCAAAAGAGATAGGCTCTAATAACAAATTGGCTTTACAACTTTTTGATAGTGGTATTTACGAAGCGCGTTTACTATGTAGCAAACTTTTTAAACCCAAAGATGTCTCTGAAGAACAAATGGAAAAATGGGTTATAACGTTTGAAAACTGGGAGATTTGCGACAGTTTTTGTATGGGTTTATTCTCAAAAAGTGAATTTGCAATTCCCAAAATACATGAATGGAGTAAAAGATCATCTGAATTTGAAAAACGAGCAGCTTTCGCCACATTAGCATCGTATTGCATGGCAGATAAAACTTCAGATAATGAGGTGTTTCAACAATTCTTTACAATTATTAAACAAGCGGCAATTGACGATAGACTGTACGTTAAAAAAGCTGTGAATTGGGCTTTAAGAAACATAGGAAAACGAAATAAAGACCTCAATAGAAAAGCCATAGAAGTCGCTAATGAAATTCTAGAATTTGAAAGTAAATCTGCTAAATGGATTGCAAAAAATGCCTTAACAGAATTGCAGAAAGAAGGTATTAGAATGTCTGATTATCCACGTTCAATTTATCGTGTTACTGATTTGAATTCTTCGTTGAAAGCATAATTATATCTAACGATTATAAACAAATTCGAAATTTATAAAATCTACATAACAGTATGGTATTGAAGTTGTTTGTAACAAAACTGTATGTTTCACGACCTATAAATAAACACGTTTAATTAAAAAGAAAAAAGTTATGATTAATAAAGGAACATTTGTATTAGGAGCATTAATTGGAGCAGCAGCTGGCGTTTTGTTAGCACCAGATAAAGGAAGTGTAACAAGAGACAAGTTAAAAAAAGAAGGTAAGGTGATTAAAGATCAATTGACTAGCGATTTTAGTGAGGTAAAGGAAGACTTATCTAAAGCGGCATCTTCTGGTAAAGACAAGTTTAAACAAGATCTAGAAGATTTTGCTTCAAAATCGAGTTACAAAACAGAACAAGCCATTACATTTTTAGAAAAGCAATTAGCCATATTAAAGGATAAAAATAAAACTTTACAGAAGTCTTAAAATCTATCTTTAAAAATTAAATTAGAGAAAATTGTATCGAGACACTTAAGTAAATTAGGTGTTTTGCTACAATTCTTCATTTTGTAGAATGATTACATCTAACTTTCTTAGCTGACTAAATCATTGACATAATCTACATTAACCACATGCTTTCCTTCAAAAGGAAGTATAGTCAATTTCTTGCCAAAAATAGAACGTGCTTTATCTGTTTCTAATTGAATTCTATTCTCATCCAAATATTCATCTTCAGTTCCGTAAATCATTTTCACTTTTGTATTATGAGACAAATACTCAAAATCTTTACCAGTTAATTCAATAGGAATTGCGCCCGAATGCAGTACAACTTGCGAACAATGAAGTTGACGTCTCGCCAAATAGCGCATAGCCACACTCACACCTTGAGAATATCCAAAAACGATAAAGTTAATAGCCTTAGGAATTTGTTCTGCCTCTAAAACGGCGTCTAAATAGTTTATAATATTTTCAATTCCAGCTTCAGTGTCTACTCTTGTGAGCCAATTGGCACCAACATGCATTTTAGGTTGAATGTAATACTTACTCGGAGCCTGAGGAGCAATAATATAATTCTCTTCGGCATTTAACGCTTTAAAGTATCTTAAAAAATAACGACTTAAATACCCCATGCCATGACAGACCAACCAAACCGTTTTTGTATGTTCTGTGAGGGTATTTAAAGTAGAGTAGGAGTTACTGGTTTTATATGATATTTCTTTCTCGTCTGGAATCATTTTTTCTAAGTGGTTTCTGTATCTTTGTTTACGATTACAAAATTTATAACGGTCTAAAATTACAGTATTCTATGCAATTATCTAAGAAAGAATATATGGCTAAGCTAAACGAAGCTAGTAAAAATACCTTATTGGAAACCCTAAGTATTGAAATTGTTGATTATGGAGATGATTTTTTAGTTGCTAGGATGCCAGTGACACCAAAAGTTCATCAGCCAGATGGTGTTTTACATGGAGGTGCAACGGCAGCTTTGGCAGAAAGTGTAGGTAGTTTTGCATCACATATTTTTACCGATATAGAAAATTATTTTGTTAGAGGCATAGAAATCACTGCAAACCACCTTAAAAGTATTAGTGAAGGATTTATTTATGCCAAAGCCACTTTTTTACACAAAGGAAGAACCACACAACTTTTAGATATCAGAGTTACGGACGATGCCGATAATTTAATTTCCATATGTAGACTGTCTACTATTTCTCTGCCAAAAAAGAAGTAAAGAATGGATGAGTTTTCATTTTTTGAAGCTATAGAAATTCAGTATGCAAATCAATTACCATTTGTAGTTTACAGTAGACCTATAAATGCTGTAATTAAATGTTGGTTGCAACACGATGAAAAGCTTCATCATACCAAAGATTTTTCAGAAAGTGGTTTTGTATTTGCGCCTTTTAATCTCGAAGAAAACAGTATTCTTTTTCCCAAAGATAATTGTTCATATTCAGAAATTGAATGTCGTGATTTAGAAACACAACCTTTTACAACATCTGAGATTCAGCCGAATTCAACAGAAAGACTTCAACATATTGAATTAGTTTCAAAAGGTATTAATAGTATTGAGCATACCGATTTACAAAAAGTGGTTTTGTCACGATGTGAAAAAAAAGCACTTCAAGATACTAATCCAATAAGCATATTTAAACATCTTTTTAATGCGTATAAAAATGCAATGGTCTATTGTTGGTTTCATCCTAAAGTAGGACTCTGGATTGGTGCCACACCAGAATTGTTATTTAAAGTGGAAGGCAAACGACTCACCACTATAGCTTTAGCTGGTACGCAGCCTTTTAACGCAAATGAAACCGTAAAATGGACACCTAAAGAATTTGAAGAACAGCAAATTGTAACTGATTATATTACAGAACAAATACAACCATACACAGAGCAAATTAATGTATCTGAGGTTGATACAGTTAAAGCAGGAAGTTTACTACACCTTAAAACCAAAATAACGAGTTTAATTAAAGACGCATCGGATTTAAAATCAATTATAGACGCTTTGCATCCAACACCAGCTGTTTGTGGATTTCCAAAGGCAAAAGCAAAAGATTTTATTCTTCAACATGAAAACTATAACAGAGATTACTATACTGGCTTCTTAGGTGAATTAAACTTAAAACAAGCCACAACTAGAAATACAAATAGGCGTAATGTTGAAAACAATGCATACGCTGTGATAAAAACGCAATCTAACTTTTATGTGAATCTACGTTGTATGCAACTCAAAGAATCTACCGCTAAAATCTATGTTGGAGGTGGTATTACTAAAGGGTCTAACCCAGAACACGAATGGGAGGAAACGGTGAATAAAACAAAAACAATAAGTACGGTTTTAGAATAAAAAAATATTAATTTTCGAAAAAATGAACACCATCCATTACTAGTTGGATGTTGAGCCTATGATATATTCAAAAATACCCTTATCACAAACCATAGTGACGTTGTGTAAAACACATAACGTAAAGCATATTATTATTTCACCTGGTAGTAGAAACGCACCTTTAACTATTGGTTTTACACACGACGATTTTTTTAAGTGCTACAGTATAGTTGATGAACGTTGTGCTGCATTTTTTGCTCTAGGAATTGCTCAACAACTACAAGAACCGGTGGCTGTAGTGTGTACTTCGGGTAGTGCGCTGTTAAATTATTACCCAGCACTATCAGAGGCTTATTACAGCAATATTCCATTGGTAGTAATATCTGCAGATAGGCCTAAACACCTTTTAGATATTGGAGATGGACAAACTATAAAACAAAAAAATGTTTATGGAGAACATGTATTGTATAATGCCCATCTAAAACTAGACTTAAAAGAAGGTGAAAATGCTATTTTAGAAAACGAAAGGCCAATCCTTAAAAGTATTGAGAATAAACTAGAACGTTTTTTAGGGCTACAAAAAGATATTCAAACACATAATGAATCTGAAATTCATGATGCACTTACAATTTCAAAATTAAACTCAGGACCAGTTCATATTAATTGTCCGTTTGATGAACCTTTGTACGATACAACAACGGAATTATTTATAAATCCGAAACCTTTTAAACTTCAAAATAGAGAAGAAAAGATAGATCGTTTTGAAATTAAAAGTTTATTAGATGTCTGGCATAGTGCGAAACGAAAAATGATATTAGTTGGTGTTTTACAACCTAATTCTATTGAAGCACAATGGATTCAAGAAATTGCGGACGATGACAGTATTATCGTTTTAACAGAAACAACATCTAATCTACATCATCCCGACTTTTTTCCAGGAATAGATAAATTAATTGCACCTTTAAATGATGATGATTTTAAAGCACTTCAACCAGATCTATTAATCACGTTTGGAGGTTTAATTGTATCAAAAAAGATAAAAGCATTTTTAAGAACTTATAAACCCGAGTTTCATTGTCACGTTGGATTAACACGCGCAAATGATACTTTTTTCTGTTTAGAAAAGCATATAAAATTGCGACCAAACACCTTTTTAAGCACCTTTTTACCTCAAGTAACACATCATACAAAAAGTACATATAAAAGCTCGTGGCTTACAGTACGCCAAAAACGACGAAAACTACAAGAGGAATATATACAAAAGCTTCCGTTTTCAGATTTTAAGGTATTTAATACAATTATAAAAAGCATTCCAAAACAGAGTCAGCTTCAAGTAGGTAATAGTTCTGCCATTCGCTATACGCAGTTGTTTCAATTACCAAAAAGTATCGATGTGTTTTGTAATAGAGGTACAAGTGGTATTGATGGGAGTACGAGCACAGCAATTGGCTCGTCTATTGTAGCCGAAAAACGAACGACGTTAATTACAGGAGATTTAAGTTTCTTTTACGATAGTAATGCACTTTGGAATAATTACATCCCAAAAACGTTTCGAATTATTGTAATAAATAATGAAGGAGGTGGCATCTTCAGGATTTTACCAGGTGATAAAAACACAGAAAATTTTGATCGCTTTTTTGAGACCAAACATCACTTATCTGCCAAGCAATTATGTGATATGTATGGTTTTGAATATGTTTCAGCTAATAACGAACAAGATTTAGACTTACAATTAGAATCGTTTTATAAAGGAAATAAAAATCCGAAGCTATTAGAGATTTTTACACCATCTCGCAGTAATGATAAGATTCTTATAGATTTTTTTAAGTTTATCAAATAAAAAGATAAAAAATAGTAAAGATGTGACTTTTCGATTTTAATTGTGTCTAAAAATTAGTACCTTTAAGGGGATAATTTATTAACTTAAAACAAATATAAAAATGAGTAAAAGAGATGATTTAATCGTAAAGTATGCGGCAGATTTAAAAGACAAATGTGGTGTGAATCCAGATATGGATTTATTAACTAAAGTAACTGTAGGTTTAGGTCCTTCAATTTATAATGCAGACTCATCAACAGTTTCTGGTTCAGATGAAAAAGAATTAGCAACTGTAAAGAATAACTTTTTAATTAAGAAATTAGGTTTAACAGAAGGTGCTGAATTAGATAAAGCTATTGATTCTGTAATGGAAACTTATGGCCGTTCTAACAGATCTAAATATAGAGCAGTAGTTTACTACTTATTGACTAAACACTTTAAAAAAGAAGCTATTTATTCTTAAATAGAATTATATATATTGTAAAGCGTTATAATTTTAAAGTTGTAGCGCTTTTTTTATGCTTTTATATTTCACTATCCATTCAATTTCCTAGAATATCTTGTAAAAATATATTTACCTTTGCATTATGATAAACTTAGGCGAATACAATACATTAGAAATATTAAGAGACACTGAACCTGGATTGTTTTTAGGTGATGGTGAAGACGGTGAAGTACTTTTACCTAATAGATATGTGCCAAAAGTTTTTGAAATTGGTGATAAAATTGAGGTTTTTGTTTATTTAGACAACGAAGAACGACCAGTAGCCACTACAGATCAGCCTTTTATTAAAAAAGGTGATTTTGCTTTGTTACGCTGTAATCAAATTACGGATTATGGAGCCTTTTTAGATTGGGGTTTGGTAAAGGAATTGTTTTGTCCTTTTAGAGAACAAGCTTTTAAAATGAAATCTGGTGGTTGGTATTTAGTGTACTGCTATTTAGATGAAGAATCTGAACGTTTGGTAGCATCTAGTAAAACTAACAGCTTTTTAGATAATAAAGAATTAACGGTTCAGCAATTTGACGAGGTAGATCTTATTGTTTCTCACCCTTCAGAATTAGGCATGAATGTTATTGTAAATAAAACGCATTTAGGTCTCGTATTTAATGATGATATCTACAAAGACTTAAGTGTTGGTGATAGGCTTAAAGGAATTATCAAAAAAGTGAGACCAGATAATAAATTAGATATTTCATTAAATCAAATTGGTTATAGAAATATTGAACCTAATGCAGAGTTTATCCTTAATGAACTACATGATAATGGTGGTTTTATACCACTTCATGATAAATCCAATCCTGAAGATATTAAGAATCAACTTCAAATGAGTAAAAAAAGTTTTAAAAAGGCGATAGGTTCATTATATAAGGAGCGCCAGATAGACATAAAAGAAGACGGTATTCATTTACGATAAAATTCTATGCTGTTTTTGATAAGGTTTCCTCAACCCAATTTAGTGCATTTTCAAAATTATTGAATACTTTTTTATTAAATTTAAAGAAGTGATCTTCTATTTCAATAATACGTTCTGTACGCTTGCTGTAAGCGACTATAGCATAGGCTTTTGCATTAGTGAATGTTTTATTAAATAACTCAGCATCATTAAGATTTATTGAATACGAATTGGTTCTATTAGCAATAAAACCAAAAGGCTGATCTTTAAAATTATGTAGAATAATCTGTGAAAGTTCATCAAAGTTTTCAAAATTAATATCAAGACCTTCTTTAAATTCGGTCACAACATAATCTTTATATAAAAATATTCTTCCTAAGTTTATATGATATAATTTATAGTCTTTATTATAAATTGTAGGGTCGTAATTCATTATAAATTAAAGTTATGGCTGCAAAAATACTGTAGTTACATAGTAAAATCAAGTAAAAAATAGGCTTCATTTTATTATTATTAATTTCTTATTTTTACGCTCTAAACAATGATAGATATGAGCCATATTGATTGGAAAGTTGCAAAGTCTTATGAAGATATAACGTATCATAAATGTAATGGTGTTGCCAGAATTGCCTTTAATAGACCAGATATAAGAAATGCTTTTAGACCAAAAACAACTTCAGAACTTTATGATGCATTTTATGATGCAGGAGAAGATGTAAATATTGGTGTTGTTCTTTTAAGTGCTGAAGGACCATCTTCTAAAGATGGTATTTGGAGTTTTTGTTCTGGTGGAGACCAAAAGGCGAGAGGACACCAAGGCTATGTCGGTGACGATGGTTACCATCGATTAAATATATTAGAAGTTCAACGTTTAATTCGTTTTATGCCAAAGGCGGTAATAGCGGTTGTGCCAGGTTGGGCTGTTGGAGGAGGACATAGTTTACATGTGGTTTGCGATTTAACTCTAGCGAGTAAAGAACATGCTATTTTTAAGCAAACGGATGCCGACGTAACAAGTTTTGATGGAGGTTATGGTTCTGCTTATTTAGCAAAAATGGTAGGTCAGAAAAAAGCTAGAGAAATCTTTTTCTTAGGTAGAAATTATTCCGCACAAGAAGCTTATGACATGGGAATGGTAAATGCTGTAATTCCTCACGAAGCATTAGAAGATACAGCCTATGAATGGGCACAAGAAATATTAGCGAAATCGCCAACATCTATAAAAATGTTGAAATTTGCCATGAATCTTACTGATGATGGCATGGTAGGCCAACAAGTATTTGCTGGTGAAGCTACACGATTAGCATACATGACAGATGAAGCAAAAGAAGGTAGAGATGCCTTTTTAGAAAAGAGGAAGCCGAACTTTCCTAAAAAATGGATTCCTTAATCTAAACCTAATTACATGAATAAAATTAAACCATGGCTTAGTGCTATGCGATTAAGAACACTACCGCTTTCTGTTTCAGGAATTATTCTAGGTGGATGTTTTGCCTATTATAACGGTCGTTTTAACATATGGGTTTTCTCCTTTGCTATTTTAACGACTATTAGTTTACAAATACTGTCAAACCTAGCAAACGACTATGGTGATGGAGTGCGAGGTACAGATAATGATGAACGTGTAGGTCCAATGCGTGCAATTCAAAGTGGAATTATTTCGCCTGGTAAAATGATGGACGGCATTAAGCTTAATATCATAGTGGTTATTATATGTACAGTGGCGCTTATATGGAATGCTTTTAATCCTGGAAATATTCTTTATATTCTGTTGTTTATAATGCTTGCTGGACTTTCAATTTACGCAGCGTTAAATTATACCATGGGTAATTCACCTTATGGGTATCGTGCTTTAGGAGATGTTTTTGTATTTGTTTTTTTTGGACTCGTTAGCACCTTAGGTAGTTATTTACTGTTTGTGCACAGTATAGATCATGTCGTTATATTACCAGCGATTTCAGTCGGTTTATTAAGTGTTGGTGTATTGAATTTAAACAATATGCGAGACATTGAGTCGGATACGAATGCAGGGAAAATTACATTAGCAATCAAGTTAGGAAAAAAACGTGCTAAACGGTATCATTTTGCGCTTATCATTGGCGCTATGTTCGTTACTGTTTTGTTTTCATTATTGTATTATGTAGAACCTTATAATTTTTTATATTTAATTGCTTTTATCCCTTTATTAATTCATGTTATAAGAATAAAACGAGCAAAATTGCCACAAGATTTTGATAGTCAATTAAAGGTATTGGCATTATCTACATTTCTAATGGCAATACTTTTAGGAGTTGGTTATATTTTATATTAATTTTAAGGAGATTTTAGCCTTAAAATTATAATGATATGAAAATTACATTCTATGGTCATGCCGCATTAGGCATACAAATAAAGGATATTCACATTTTAGTCGATCCTTTTATTACAGGAAATGAAAAAGCTTCTAAGATAGATATAGATTCATTAAAAGCAGATTATATTCTAGTTACGCATGCACATCAAGATCATATTTTAGATGTTGAAGCCATAGCGAAACGAACAGGCGCTGTAATCGTATCTAATTTTGAAATTGCAACGTATTACCAAAACAAAGATTTAGAAGGTCACCCAATGAATCATGGTGGATCTTGGGAATTTGAATTTGGAAATCTTAAATATGTCAATGCCATTCACTCATCTTCTTTTCCTGATGGATCTTATGGCGGTCAACCTGGCGGATTTATTATTGAAGGAGAACACAAAACCATTTATATCGCTGGTGATACTGCCTTAACTATGGATATGAAGTTAATTCCGTTGCAAATTAAACTCGATTTAGCCATTTTGCCAATTGGTGATAATTTTACAATGGGAGTTGAAGATGCTATCCTGGCAAGTGATTTTATTGAATGTGATAAAATTCTGGGTTACCACTACGATACTTTTGGTTATATTGAAATTAATCATGAAGACGCTAAACGAAAATTTTTCGAAAAAGATAAGGATTTAATGTTGTTAGAGATTGGAGAGCATATAGAGTTATAGTTGTAACGCTATTATGACAAATATAGGAGGACCTAATCATTGAGTGGTCTGCGCATTGGTTATTTTTCAGTTCCATGTCAAAAACTGAAAATGGTAAAAACAATTAGACGTTATGAAAATTGTTTTCTTTGCAAGATATTTACCAGCTGAAGGTTCTACAACGCATATTTATGCGGTTGCTGAAAATCTTATAGCTAGAGATCATACGGTCAATATCTTATCAAAAGGACCAGGTGAAGACGATAGTGCAATTAGGTTATTTGAAAAAGCGAAATCAAAAGGAATTAAATTTGTAAAGCTGCCCTTTCCACTTCACGGCAAGATTAGATTACTGACGCGGTTTCGACAATTAGCTACATATCTATATGTCATTCCGTTCGCATTATATCAATTACATAAAATTAAACCCGATGTTATACATGCACATTATCCTGTAACTACATATTTGGCTGCGATTTATAGGTTTTTAACCGGCAAGAAATTTATTGTTACGTATCATAACATGAAAATTCCTCAGCATATATTTAATAGAAAAGCAGATTATGTAATAGCTATCAGTAGGGAATTAGAAAGAGATTTAGTGTCTAATTATAACTATAAAAAGGATGAAGTAAAACGTATTTTTAATGGTGTAAAAGAGCAGGATAACGTAGTAGATGAACAAGCTGTTAGAGGATTAAAGGAAGTCAACAAAATACCAAAAGACCGACTAATTTTGGGATTTGTTGGTAGCATAAGTTACCGAAAAGGCATTGATATTTTAATCAAAGGCATTGAACGTTGTAAACACTTAAAAATTCATCTAATCATTCTTGGAGATGGAAATATTGAATGGCTAACTAACTTAATTAATGATTCTGAGGTGAATGAGCTGGTTACCTTAATTCCTTTTAGAGATCCAAATGATATTTATAATATGATTGATGTGCTCATTCTGCCTTCTAGAGTAGAAGGTTTTCCTTTAGTACCATTAGAAGCCATGATGATGAAAAAACCTGTTATTCGGTCAAATATTCAAGGAGCTTACGATCAAATTATTGAAGGTGAAAATGGTTACTTGTTTGAATCTGAGAATCCTATTCAATTAGCTAAAATTATTGAAAGAATAACATTAAACCCAGACGTATTGAAGGTTATGGGGGAAAAAGCATACCAACATGCTAATCTTAATTTTTCTGAAAACATGATGGTTGATAAACTACTCGACGTTTATAAACTGACGTGCATGACTTCAAACCACTGAGTTACTCAATAAAGACGTTATAAAACTTCAAAATTACCGTGCTCTTATTTGATCTAGCGTCGTAATATTTTACAGTGGAGTAACGAACCAAATTTAACTGTATCTTTGCAGCACTATGAAAATGAATAAACTTACAGATTGGTTACCAACAACAAACAAGGAAGTGAAAATCCGTGGTTGGAAAGAACTAGATGTTATACTGTTTAGTGGAGATGCATATGTAGATCATCCTTCATTTGGGCCAGCAGTAATTGGCCGAATTTTAGAAAGCTATGGCTTAAAAGTTGCCATTGTTCCGCAACCAAGTGTTAATGATAACTTACAAGATTTTACAAAATTAGGCATCCCAAAATTATTTTTTGCGGTTACTGGTGGTTGTATGGATCCTATGGTAAGTAATTATACGGCAAGCAAAAGGCGACGCGATAAGGATGCTTACACACCAAATGGAGATAAAGGGTTTAGACCTGATTATGCAACTTCTGTGTATTCAAAAATTTTAAAAGAAAAATTCCCAGATGTTCCTGTTTTAATTGGTGGTATTGAAGCGTCTTTACGTCGTGTTACGCATTATGATTATTGGAGCGATAAACTCATGCCAACCATTTTAGAAACGTCTAAAGCAGATATGTTGGTTTACGGAATGGGCGAACAACCTTTACGTGAAATTGTAGAATTGTTACAAAAGGGAGTACCATTTTCTAGCTTAACCACGGTAAAGCAAACGGCCTTTCTTTTAAATAAAGGTGAGGCTATTCCTAAGAATAAAAACTGGGAAGATATCGAAATTCAGTCGCATGAAGTTTGTTTAAAAGACAAGAAAAAATTCGCTTCGAACTTTAAAACGATTGAACAAGAATCTAATAAATTAAGAGCAAAACGAATTTTTCAAGATGTTAACACACGGAAACTGGTCATAAATCCACCATTTCCAACAATGTTAGAAGAAGAGATTGATGCGTCTTTCGAGTTACCTTACACACGTTTACCACATCCAAAGTATAATAAACGTGGGCCTATTCCTGCGTTTGAAATGATTAAATTTTCCATTAATATTCATCGTGGTTGTTTTGGAGGCTGTAGTTTTTGTACCATTTCTGCCCATCAAGGAAAATTTATTGCGAGTAGAAGTAAAGAGTCTGTTTTAAGAGAAGTAGATAAAGTGGCTAATATGCCAGATTTTAAAGGCTATTTATCAGATATTGGTGGTCCTTCTGCTAATATGTATAAGATGCAAGGAAAAGTACAGTCCATTTGCGATAAGTGTGTGGCACCTTCATGTATTTCACCTGTGATTTGTAGCAACTTAGACACCTCTCATAAGCCATTAACGGAATTATATCAGGCTGTTGATAGTCATCCTAAGATTAAAAAATCCTTTATTGGTAGTGGAATTCGTCATGATATGTTAGTGCCAGAATTCAATAAAAATGCTGATCCTAAAGAATTAGATGACTATACAGAAGAGGTAATGACTAAACACATTTCTGGTCGCTTAAAAGTAGCACCAGAACATACGTCTGATCCTGTTTTAAAGTTAATGCGTAAACCGTCGTTTAAATATTTCCATAAGTTTAAAGAGCGTTTTGATAAGATTAATATTAAGAAGAACCTAAAGCTTCAATTAATACCTTATTTTATTTCAAATCATCCAGCTTGTGAAGTGGAAGATATGGCAAATTTGGCTGCCGAAACAAAAGATATGGGGTTTCAGTTAGAACAAGTTCAGGGATTTACACCAACACCAATGACAGTTGCAACTGTTATTTATTATAGTGGTTATCATCCTTATACGTTGAAACCGACGAAAACACCAAAATCGAGAAAGGAAAAAGAGGAACAACATCGCTTCTTCTTTTGGTATAAAAAAGAAAACAAAGATTGGATTAGAAAGACCTTGAATAAAGTGGGTAGACAAGATTTATTGAACGTTTTGTTACCTGAAACGAAAGAAAAAGGATGGAAGAGTGTAAATCTTAAAGCGGTGAAAAACACTTTTGATGATGCCATTCCGTCTTATGAATCTAATGCTTCTAAAGGTTCTCGTCGAAAAAAGAAATATAAATCGAAACGTAAACGACGTTAATAAAGTCTATATTAATGCCAAACCTTGACGTTATTGAGGAAACTAACGATTATATCGTAGTTAATAAATCAGCAGGACTCATTACTGAAAAAAGTCCGTACGAAAAGCATACCGTAGAAAATCAGGTGTTCGACCACTTCTTAAAAACCAAGCGAAAGCCCTATGTTGGTGTTATTCATCGCTTAGATCGAGTCACAAGTGGTGTGCTTATATTTGCTAAGAAGAAGAGTATTCTTGTTACCTTTAATACGTTGTTTAGTAGTAGAAAAGTAAGAAAAACGTACTTAGCCATTGTTAAGAATAAACCTGAAAAAAACAAGGGCAACTTAGTTAATTTCCTTGTGAAAAATAATAAGTAAAAACGAGCAGATATTGTGCCATCAAAATCAAAAGGCACTTTAGACTGTATGTTGTCTTATAAAGTAATTGATCAAAATGAACATGGTTATCTTTTAGAAGTAAGGCCAAAAACAGGACGATTTCATCAGATAAGAGCACAATTGGCACATATTGGATTGCCTATTATTGGTGATGATAAATATGGATCTGGTGAAAGCTATTTTCCTTTAGCTGTTTGTCTTCATGCGTGGAAAATTTCATACAAAGATTCAAATACGAATAAAATAAACACTTTTGAAGCACCTTTACCAAATAACAAGTATTGGAAATTTAATTCTATGTAAAATTAAGTCACGTTGCTCTTCAATATAACCTTGTGAAGTAATCGTGGAAAAAAACGTTTTAGATAAACTCCCATCGTTTCACTTTTTCCAATATAAGCTTCAAACTTTTCTTTTTTAATTGCCTTAAGCATTCGTTTCGCAAATTCTGAAACTTCTAATCCGTTTTCCGTGGCTTTATCTTGTGTGCTTTGGGTAGAACCATCACCAGTTAAAGCATTTTTAGCCACATTGGTGTTTACAAAACCCGGGCAAATCATCGTGACTTTTATAGCGTTTTTATCATGTTCTAATCGCAAAGCATCAAAAAATCCATGCAAGGCATGTTTAGCACCACAATATGCTGAACGATAAGGGGAACTAAATTTACCCATAAGGCTTGTAACGGTAACAAAATGACCAGATTGCTTTTCTATAAAATGAGGTAATAGGGCTTTAGATAAGGCAATCGTACCGAGGTAATCAATCTCCATAAGCTTCTTATCTACTAAAATGTCTGTATCAATGATTAATGATCGTTGACTTATACCACCATTGTTTATAAGGATATCTACCTGACCAAAAAATGATAGTGCTTTTTCCGCGATTGGAGTCATATTTAAATAGTCCGCCAAATCAAAAGGAAGAATTTCAATAGATTTAGCATTCGAACATTTAGCTTTAACCTCTAACAATACGGCTTCACGTCTTGCAGACAAAATTAACTTACAATTCTGTTCTGCTAATTGTAGCGCTAAGGCTTTACCAATGCCACTTGAAGCACCTGTAATCCAAACAACTTTATTTTCAAATGTCATATAACTACTGTTTTTCTAGGTCTTACTTTTTCATTGAGCGTAACCATTCATCGCGCAAATCATCGCTAACTTTACCACTTCCATCATGTTTCCAACCTGGTGGTTTAAAAAGGTAGAGTAGGCGGTCTTTTAAAGACATTTTTCCTGTAAAGGCATCTTTTAAGAGTTGCCACCATTCCATAAAGGCAATTTTAATAGGGTTGTAGCTTTTAATATTTGTAACTAAACCATAGGTTACTTTTTCGTCAGCTAGTTCTGGTTGAAATGTTCCAAATAATCGATCCCAAATAATCAATATTCCGGCATGATTGCGATCTAAATAAATTGGGTTACTACCATGATGCACTCTATGATGTGAAGGTGTATTAAAAACCGCTTCAAACCATTTTGGCATTTTGTTTATCGCTTCAGTATGAATCCAGAATTGATACAGTAAACTAATAGACATCTGTAACAATATCATAGCAGGATGAAATCCTAACAACGGTAACCAAAGCCAAAATATAAACGTATAAAAGCCACCAGACCAGGTTTGTCGCAACGCTGTACTTAAATTATAATGTTCTGAAGAGTGATGAACCACATGTGATGCCCAAAATAAACGACATTCGTGCGACACACGATGAAACCAATAATAGGCAAAGTCGTCTGCGAAAAATATCAGTAAAAACGACCACCAAGCTACAGGAATTGTAAACAACCTAAAGTTGTCATAGACCCAAAAGAATACTAATATTACTACAGCTTTACTGGCAAAACCCACTACCACATTACCTAATCCCATGGCTATAGATGAGAAGGCATCTTTAGTTTCGTAGGTGTTAATGTGTTGTTTTGTAGTGACATATAATTCTAATATCATAGCCAATATAAAAAATGGAATGGCATAAAGAATGATATTAGGAAAATCGGGCATTAGAGTTGTTATTTGAGCTCTAATTTACGAAAATATTTAAGTATTTTTGATTTCTATGATGAAAGCAAGCTACCATAAATATATTCTAAACTTTAAACGTCCAAGTGGCACCTCGAGAGGCGTAATGACCACAAAAGAAACATGGTTTATTGTGTTAGAAAACGACGGTAAAACTGGAGTAGGGGAATGTGGTATTTTACGAGGCTTATCTATTGATGATAGACCCGATTTTGAAGATCAATTGAAATGGACATGTCATAACATTCATTTTGGTTTAGAAAACCTTTTAACTGAATTAATTGAATTTCCAAGTATTCAATTTGGATTGGAAACGGCTTTTAAGTCATTAGAAAGTAAAAATCAATTTGAATTGTTTCCTTCAGATTTTACAAAAGGAACCCAAGGCATTCCTATAAATGGTTTAGTTTGGATGGGTGATGACGATTTTATGCGCACTCAAATCAAAGAAAAAATTGAAACAGGGTTTGATTGTATTAAATTAAAAATTGGAGCGATTGATTTTCAAACGGAGTTAGATATTTTAAAATCTATCCGAAAAGAGTTTTCAGTGTCTGACATTGAACTTAGAGTAGATGCTAATGGTGCATTTTCACCTAAGGATGCTCTAGAAAAATTACATCAACTGTCGGAATACCAATTACATTCCATAGAGCAACCCATTAAACCAAAACAATTTGATGCAATGGCAAAACTTTGTGAAGACACTCCGTTGCCTATTGCTTTAGATGAAGAATTAATTGGTGTTTTTTTAGAAGAGAATAAACAAGAATTACTTCAAACTATAAAACCGCAGTACATTATTTTGAAACCAAGTTTAGTTGGTGGTTTTACAGGAAGTCAACAATGGATTAACATTGCAGAAAGTTTAAATATTAATTGGTGGATAACCAGCGCTTTAGAAAGTAATATTGGTTTAAATGCTATTTCGCAATGGACCTATACATTAAAAAATACAATGCCTCAAGGTTTAGGAACTGGCAGTTTATTTACTAACAATTTTTCTTCTCCATTACGTGTAAATAACGGAACTTTGTATTACGATTTAAAAGAGAATTGGAATTTTAGTATATGAATTATATTCAACAAGCTTATAAAGGTCAGCGTGAACTTTGGATGTTTATATTAACAACGGTTTTAGTAGCAGGTATTTTTATCAGTAATTTTGTGTTTTACGTGTTTGCTGATCCAGCAGATTTAGAAGCTGCAATGAAAGCGATGGATCACTGGAATTTGCCAGCAAATGTAGTTTTAGCTATCAACTTGTTACCGTTTACATTTTTGATAGGACTCTTATTTGTGTTAGTGAAATTTGTACATCAACGAAGTCTTTTATCATTAACAACAACACGATTAAAAGTTGATTTTAAACGCATATTGTTTTCGTTTTTAATGATTACTATTTATACGGTTGGAACGTTTTTTCTAATGTACTATATAGATTCGTCTGAAATAGTATTTCAATTTAATCCAGGAAAATTTGCAGTGCTGTTTATCATCAGTATATTATTATTTCCATTTCAAATAGGTTTAGAGGAATATCTTTTTAGAGGTTATTTAATGCAGCATATTGGTGTTCTAGTTAAAAATAAGTGGTTTCCTTTAATTTTTACATCTATTTTGTTTGGAGTTGCGCATAGTGCAAATCCAGAGGTAGGAGCAATTGGATTTTGGAAAATGATGATTTTTTATATTGGAACTGGATTGCTTTTAGGAATAATGACCTTGATGGATGAAGGTTTAGAGTTGGCTTTAGGGTTTCACTTAGGGAACAATTTAATTGCTTCGTTATTAGTAACGGCAGATTGGACAGCACTTCAAACAGATGCGCTTTTTAAAGATACATCTAGCCCAGAATTAGGGTCAATTTCTGAAATTATATTACCAGTTTTAATTGTATATCCTATAATGCTATTAATTCTTTCAAAAAAATACGGCTGGACTAATTGGAAGGATAAATTATTCGGAAACGTTGAAGAGCCACCAAAAGAGAATTATAAAATAATTGATTAATTATGACACCAGAATACAACAAAGTACACAACCGTTTTAAGTTTAATGGACTTCACTTTAGTCATGAAGAATTAAAGGAAGTTGCTTATAGTCTTATAAAAGAAGGAGAACCTTATGAAAAAGTCACTGGAAATTTTTTAATCGATTGGTTAAATAACAAAGATTTTTTATATGTAACCACTTCGGGTTCTACAGGTGTTCCTAAGGAAATTAAACTCATGAAACAAGCTATGGTTAATTCGGCCATTGCTACAGGTAATTTTTTCGGTTTAGAGCCAGGCGATAAAGCTTTACATTGCTTACCAAGTCATTTTATAGCAGGTAAAATGATGTTTGTACGTGCTTTAGTTTTGGGTTTAGAAATTGATTTTGTTGAGCCATCTGCACAACCCATTTTTGACTATGAAAAATCGTATGATTTCTGTGCTATGGTTCCGTTACAGTTAAAACATACACTTAATTATATTTACAACATAAAAACAATTATTGTTGGTGGCTCTAAAGTGACTAAGCCACTTTTAGAACGCATTGCGCATTGCGAACCTAAGTTTTTTGAAACCTATGGTATGACAGAAACTGTAACCCATGTTGCTGTTAGGAGATTACAATCTAAATCTGCAGAAAAGGAGCAGTATTTTAACGCTTTACAGAATGTGAAATTTGAACAAGACGATAGAAATTGTTTAATTATTCATGCACCAAAACTAGTAGAAGAGGCTTTAATTACTAACGATATTGTTGAATTAAATTCAGAAACTAGCTTTAAATTGCTTGGTCGTTATGATAATGTGATAAATTCTGGTGGAGTAAAGTTGTTTCCAGAACAAATTGAAGACAAACTACAGCCTGTTATTAAACAGCGTTTCATAATCGCAGGAGAAGATGATGTTACTCTCGGTGAAAAGCTAATACTAATTGTTGAAAATCCAACAGAATCTAAAGACGCTATTTTAAAGGTTATTAAAGAGCTTAAAACTGTTGAGAAATTTGAAATACCTAAAACTATTTATACTGTAGATAAGTTTTCGGAAACCGTTAATGGTAAAATTCAACGTAAAAAAACGATAAAAGCTATTTTAGGGGCTTAACTCATTCAAATAGGTCGTTTACTCATTATTGGTTTTACATAGTAGTGTTTGTTTATAGGTTTACATAAACTTATAAATCAACTATTATGAAAAATCTAGTACTTATGTTATGCTTTATGTTATCCTCTGGATACATAATAGCTCAAGAAAAAACAATTTCAGGAACTATAACAACTGCAGCTGATGGTTTGCCATTACCAGGAGCAAGTGTCATTATTAAAGGAAGCACTGTTGGTGCTCAAACTGATTTTGATGGTAATTATAAACTTAAAGTTAAGGTTGGTGATGTAATCGTGGCATCATATATTGGTTTAAAGCCTCAAAGCGTCACTATTGGTTCTGCTTTAGTTTATGATATCGCACTCAAGTCAGATAACAGATTAGAAGAAGTTGTTATCATGGGTTACGGAACTTCTAACAGACATAATTATACACACGCTGTAAAACCAAGACCAACAATAGCCTCTAAACTTTCTGGAAAGGCAACAGGAGTTTCAGTCACACATTCAAACGTAACACAAAGGTCTTCACCAAATGTAGTTATCAGAGGTGTGACTTCAATCAATTCAAAAGAACCGCTTTATATTTTAAACGGAGCACCAATTTCCGAAAGTGAGTTTAGAAATATTAATGCAGATAAAATTAAGCATATTGAAATCATTAATGCGAGTCAAGGCAAAGCTGTTTTCGGTTATAAAGGAACCAAAGGTGTAATCATCTTAAGAACCAAAGGCCATAAAAACAAGGTTAATTTTGAAGACATAGATAATTTTTTGAACGAATCATACACTCAAATTGAAGAGAATGCTTTTAAGCGAACTAATCTTGCTGCACTTTCAACGTTTTCGATAGACGTAGATAAAGCTGGTTATAGTAATGTAAGACGTATGATAAACAATGGAGAAACCATTCCTGCAAATGCTGTAAAGCTCGAAGAGATGGTGAATTACTTCAATTATAATTATCCGCAACCAACCGATGAACATCCTTTTTCCATTAATACTGAAGTTGTAACAACACCTTGGCACAAAGACACACAATTGGTTAGAATTGGGTTACAAGGTAAAACTTATGACAATGCCGAACTACCAGCATCTAACTTAACCTTCTTAATAGATGTGTCTGGTTCAATGCGTTCACAGAACAAATTACCATTATTAAAAAGTGCATTTAAATTGTTGGTTAATCAACTTCGGGAAAAAGATAAGGTATCTATTGTGGTTTATGCTGGTGCTGCAGGTGTGGTCTTAGAACCTACGTCTGGCAATAACAAAGAAGCCATTTTAACGGCATTAAATAATTTAAGTTCAGGAGGTTCAACTGCTGGTGGTGCAGGTATTGAATTAGCTTATAAATTAGCCGAAAAGAATTTCAAAAAGAATGGAAATAATCGTGTCATCTTAGCTACAGATGGAGATTTTAATGTGGGAGCTTCAAGTGATAATGATATGAAAACCCTAATTGAAGAAAAACGAAAATCTGGAGTATTCTTATCCGTTTTAGGATTTGGTTACGGCAATTATAAAGATTCAAAGTTAGAAGTTTTAGCTGATAAAGGCAATGGTAATCATGCTTATATAGATAATATGCAAGAAGCACAAAAGGTGTTTGGTAAAGAATTTGGAGGAACACTTTTCACGATTGCAAAGGATGTAAAAATTCAAGTAGAGTTTAATCCTAAGAAAGTTCAAGCTTATAGGTTAATAGGCTACGAAAATAGATTATTAGCCGATGAAGATTTTGTAGATGATACCAAAGATGCTGGGGAATTAGGAAGTGGTCATACAGTTACAGCCTTGTATGAGATAATTCCTGTCGGTATTAAAAGTGATTACTTAAAAAAAGTGGCAAAATTAAAATACACAAAGTCTGAAGTTACCTCTAATTACGAAGATGAATTATTTACGGTAAAATTCAGGTATAAAAAACCAAATGAAGACAAGAGTATTGAAATGGTGCATGTTCAAGATACTAAAATAGTGGAGGCTTCTGATGATATGAATTTTGCATCAGCTGTGGCATTATTCGGTATGCAACTGAGAACTTCTAAATACTTTAATAATGCATCAACATCAAAAGTCATTGAGTTGGCAGAAAGTGGAAGAGGAGTGGACAAAGATGGTTATAGAGCGGAGTTCATTAGATTGGTGCAGTCTTACGATACTCTGAAGTAGAGAGGTTATAAAAACCAAAAAACCCAATGCAAACGCATTGGGTTTTTTTATATCTAAATATTATAAAATTAGTCTTCAGTTCCTTCAGACAAATTTTTCATTTCATTTTCTACCATTTCGTAGAACTGATCAATTTTAGGCATTACAACAATACGAGTACGTCTGTTTTTTGCTTTGTTTTGAGCAGTATCATTTTCTACTAAAGGCACGTAGTGACTACGACCAGCAGCAATTAACTGTTGTGGGTTTACTTCTAAGTTTTCTAAAACTCTAACTACTGAAGTAGCACGTTTTACACTTAAATCCCAGTTATCAACTAATGGTGGCTTGTTATAAGGTACATTATCTGTATGAGACTCAACCATAGCTTCAAAATCAGGCTTACTGTTAATTACCTTAGCAACTTTAGCTAAAACTTCTTTAGCTCTACTAGTTACATTATAACTACCACTTTTGAATAATAACTTATCTGCAATAGAAATAAATACAACACCTTTTTCTACATTAATTTCAATATCAGGATCATTGATTCCAACAGCTTTTTTAAGACTCGTAACAACAGCAAGGGTTACACTATCCTTTTTTGTTAAAGCATCTTGTAATCTTGTGATTTTTAAGTCACGTTCCTTTAAACTTTCTAAAGACTTTTCAAGATTTTCAGATCCTTTTTTAGTTAAGATAGTTAAATCACCTTTTGTATCAATTAAATCCTGATTAGCTTTACGCAAATCTGCTAATTGATCTTTCATAGTTTCCACTCTAGCATTAGCTGCAGCAACATCAGATAAACAACTATTTAGTTTAACGGTTGCAGTATTTAATAAATCTTGGGTCTCTTTTTGTTGTGCTTCAAGGGCTAAGTAATCTTTTTTAGACACACATGATGCTAAAAACACCATTGAGCATACACTTAATAACATTAATTTTTTCATAATTGAACGATACAGTTTAAGTTGTTAATTTTAACAACACAAAATTATGGAAAACTAATGCGCGTACGATATGGATTAACATAAATTTTAACAGTTTTATAAACAATTAAAATTGTGTTCGATTTTTTATAAAATAAGACCAAACAATAGACGGTGTTTCGTAATATCCAGAACGTTTAGGTAGTTGTTTACGCTGTTTTATAAGTCTAGGTAAGTGGTAATAAAATGACATATGTGCTTTTAAAATTGCCATAAAAAATGACGGTTTTAGTTGAAACAAGAACCTTAGACCAGCTATGCCGTCTAAACTCATTTTTAGTAACACTCTAAATACCACATGGGAATCCGTATGTTTTACTAGTGTAAACAAACTATTTCTAAAATTAAGATAGGTTTTCTTAGGGTTGGTATTTGTTAACGTTGCGCCACCGACATGATATACGGTTGAAGCTCCAATATATTTGGTTACATAATTAGAGTTAAAAGCCCTCCAACATAAATCAATTTCTTCCATATGAGCAAAAAAAGACTCGTCAAATCCATTTAAGGTTTTAAACACCTCATTTTTAATAAAAAAGCAAGCACCTGAAGCCCAGAAAATAGTTTTAGTATCGTTGTATTGTCCGTTGTCTTTTTCAATAGTATCAAAAATTCGACCTCTACAATAGGGAAATGCATATTTGTCTATAAATCCACCAGCAGCACCTGCATACTCAAAATGAGATTTGTCTTTATAGTCTAAAATTTTGGGTTGAATAATCGCTGTTGTAGGATTACTATTAAATTCAGACATTATAGGTTGAAGCCAATTTTTGGTCACTTCAATATCACTATTTAATAAGCAGAGTAGTGGTTCTTCAACATGTTTTAAAGCATCATTATACCCTTTTGCATAACCACCATTTTCTGTATTTTTTATAAGCTTTACCGAAGGAAATTTTTTCGTTACAAAAGCAACAGACGCGTCAGTTGAAGCATTATCAGCTAAATAAATTACAGCCTCGTCGGAATATTTTATAACAGATGGTAAAAACTGTTCTAATAAGTCTTTTCCATTCCAGTTTAAAATAACAATTGCTAAGTCTTTGGTTTGTAGCATTTACTTCTTAATATAGTTAGGTATGTCTTTTAAAAACGAAAACCGTTCAGCATCCATATCCATTTCACAATAATAATGATTTAAACCATTAGTTACCATTAAAAACGATGCATTTAAGGCCAGGTTATACCGTGCAATTTGGTCGAAAGTTGTTTGATCAATTTGTATGGTGTGCGATTTGCATTCAACAATTAAATGAATACTACCATCGGAATTAAAAATAACAATATCGTAGCGTTTTTTTAAACCGTTTATAATTAGCTCTTTTTCAACGTTAATCAATGATTTTGGGTATTGTTTGGTTGTCATTAAATAATGAACACAATGTTGCCTTACCCATTCTTCGGGCTGGAGAATGATGAATTTTTTCCGAATGACATCAAAAATAGATACTTTATTTTCTGTACTTTTGAAACGGTATTCAAACTTTGGAAAGTTGAGTTCTTGTAACACTTAGAATCGTTAATTTTTTCAAAGTTAAAGCAGAATACTACAAATCACAATTTTCGATTACCAAAATCCATATTATTTAATATCATGTTGAATATTAGTCTTGGAATTTGGAATCTCATTTTTGGAATTTATATCAATTTTGGACGACGTAAAACAACTTGTAGCGGCAATAAAAAAAGGTGACCTTAAACCTATTTACTTTTTAATGGGTGAGGAAGCTTATTATATCGATAAGATTTCGGACTATATTGAAGACCATGTTTTGGACGACACCGAAAAAGGGTTTAACCAAATGGTTCTTTACGGAAGAGATATCACTATAGATGATATTGTGAGTAATGCCAAGCGTTTTCCGATGATGGCAGAACGCCAAGTAGTCATTGTTAAAGAAGCGCAAGACTTAAGCAGAACTATTGAGCAGTTAGTGAAATATGCTAATAATCCGCAACCATCAACGGTTTTAGTTCTTAATTATAAATACAAAAAATTAGACAAGCGAAAAGCACTTTATAAAGCAATTAGTAAAAATGGCGGTGTTGTTTTTGAAAGTAAGAAAATGTACGACAACCAAGTTGCCGATTGGATTAGACGTGTCTTAGCTGGTCAGAATTATAATATTTCACCTAAAGCGGCTCAGATGTTAGTAGAGTTTTTAGGCACCAATCTTAGTAAGATAGACAACGAACTTAACAAGCTTAAAATCGTATTACCCGAAGGAACTCAGATTACACCAGAACATATTGAAGAAAACATAGGGATCAGTAAGGATTTTAATAATTTTGAATTACGAAAGGCTGTTGGACAACGCAATGCTTTAAAAGCGCACCAAATTGCAAAGTATTTTGCAGAGAACCCAAAGGATAATCCAATTGTTGTTTCGGTTGCTTTGTTGTTTAAATTCTTTTCAGATTTATTGCACCTTCATGGCATGTCTGATAAAAACCCACGTAGTGTAGCATCTGCACTTAAAGTAAATCCATATTTTGTAAACGAGTATATTGATGCGGCCAGACATTATCCGATGAAAAAAGTAAGTGCTGTTATCGGTTTGCTTCGTGAAACTGATGTAAAAAGTAAAGGAGTAAGTGCTAATGCAGTACCTCAAGGCGACTTGCTTAAGGAGTTGTTAGTTAAGATCATAGGCTAATTACTATTATTTATTTGCTGCTTTTTAATTAAAAAGAAACGAATCAGAGGAAAATTCGCAGGTTTTACTAAGGAGGAGCGTACTAAGCAATTAATTTTATACGGTGTTGTGTGTAGTGCTTATAAAAAGTTAAATTTTATATTCAAGTATTTTCGTTCAATTCTGTTCCAATTTTGTTACGTTATCTTTCAGGATTCTTTTCGTTTTTGTATCAAACCTCCCCAGAATCTCTTGACAGTGTTTGCTCTAGATTAAATTTATCTTTTTTACATTTGGACTTTAAGATAAAGAGCAAAAAACTTGAGCAAGTCAACTGAAATTTGATCAATTTTTTTTAAATCAATTGTAAAAAAATGAAATTAAAATCCACTTTAAGTAAAGGTATTTTTATTCCAAGTATGATATTTATCATTGGGATTTGTGTTTTATCTGCCATTTTTCCAGAAGCAACCAATTCAATCCTTGACTTTGTGAAGAATTACATTTTTACCAACTTGTACTTCATTTTTGTTTGGTCAGTGACGGTGTTCGTTCTGTTTTTAATTATTTTGCTTTTCACTAAGCATGGAAACATTCGGTTAGGAAAGAACAATAGCAAACCAGAATATTCTTTTTTCTCTTGGATTTCAATGCTTTTTGCGGCAGGTATGGGAATTGGCTTGATGTATTTTAGTGTTGCCGAACCTATGCAGCATTACACACATACAGCATTTTCTGAAAATTCACCCGTTCAAAGGGCAAATGACGCACAGCTATTCACTTTCTTTCATTGGGGTGTTCATGCTTGGGCTATATATGGAGTTGTGGGTTTATCACTTTCTTATTTTGCATATCGTTACCGTTTACCTTTATCCTTACGTAGTTGTTTTTATCCACTTTTAAAAGATAGAATTAAAGGGAAATGGGGAAATATAATTGACATATTTGCACTGTGTAGTACATTCTTCGGAATTACAACCACACTTGGTTTTGGGGTACTACAATTAAATTCAGGATTAGAAAAATTTAATATTGTTCCAGATACCAGTTTCTTGTATCAAGCTTTAATTGTTATTGTTTTGGTGTCAATTTCAGTATTCTCGGCGGTTAGTGGAGTTGATAAAGGAGTTAAAGTTTTAAGTAGGATCAACATATTGAGTGTGGTTGTACTCTTGCTATTTGTACTTTTTTTGGGCCCAACAGTGTATTTAATTGGAACTTTCACGGAAGGACTGGGCAGCTATGTTTCTAGTTTTTTCGACTTAACGTTTTCAACGTATGCAAATGAAGAAGCAAAGCAACCTTGGTTCTTTGATTGGACAATTTTATATTGGGCATGGTGGATTTCATGGTCTCCTTATGTAGGAATATTTATAGCAAGGATATCAAAAGGACGTACGATTAGAGAATTTGTTTCAGCAGTACTGATAATCCCTACTTTGTTCAATTTTATTTGGATGTCTGTTTTTGGGAATAGTGCGGTTTGGTTTGACCAAAACATAGCAGATGGTGCATTGAGTTTGCTCGCGGATAATCCAGATGCGTTGATGTTTAGTTTTTTAGAATATTTACCATTTACAGAAATCACGAGCTTTTTAACCTTAGCCATTATCATTATTTTCTTTGTGACGTCTGCCGATTCTGGAATATTTGTAATGAATGGGATCGCAACAAGAAATGCACCTAAATCTCCAAAGTGGCAAATTGTAACGTGGGGAGTTTTACTCGCATCTCTTGCTCTCATGCTGTTACGTGCCGGTGGTTTAGAAGCATTGCAATCCATGACCTTAATAACAGCCTTACCCTTTGCTATTATCATGCTTCTTTTTATAATAAGTTTTGTCAAAGCCTTAATCATTGATCAAAATTATTACGAACGTGACTATTCAATTTCTACAGTTCCTTGGTCAGGGCAATCATGGAAATCAAGACTCGGACAAATTATTTCATTTAGCGATAAAAAAACGACAGATGAGTATATTGATAAGACGGTAAAACCAGCTTTTGAAAATTTACAAAAAGAGTTTTTAAAGAATGGTGTTAATGCTAAACTCAATTCCTTTAAAGATCCTAATAAAATTGAAATCGAGGTTGAGTATGATTTAGTCAATAACTTTATTTACGGAGTTAGAAATGAGTCTAAATTGGTGTCCGATAGTTTGATGAATGAACAAAATATAAATGTTGTAGAAAATAATCATGTATTTTTCCCGAAGTCTTATTTTGGTGATGAGCGAGAAGGTTATGATGTTCAGTTGTTTACTGAAAATGAATTGATTTCAGATGTTCTAAAGCATTATGAACGCTTTTTAGGCATTGTTTCAGATGAGAAAAATCAATTGTTTACAAGTCGTAACATAAATAAAAGAATGACTTAGTCGTTTTTGTTTTTAATCGTTCATTTAGAATTGTTGCGTTAAGATATTGAATAAGTGTGTGTAAGGGGTTAAGTGTTCCAATGTTTAAATCTTCAAATAGTTTTTCAAAAAATTTAGATACGATTCCAATTCATTTTCCCGTTCCGTTTTCCACACCAATTTCATATCCAATTGGTATGGCAAATCAGAAAGTTCTATACTTTTTAGGTCAAGCGAAAACCCTTTTAAGGTCGATTTTCCCATCATCGTGATTCCAAGTCCTGCTGAAACCATTCTTAGGACTGTGGATGTATTCGGCGAACGATGCACGATTTTTGGGGAATATCCATAATTTCCAATGATTTTCAGAATTTCTTCCATATATCCAACTCCCTCGGGTTGTGGATTCAAGACCCATTTTTCGTTTTTACAGTCCCCCAAATCCTTAAAATTAGAGGTGTTCAACCGATGATCTTCGGGTAAAATTAAAAGATAGTTTTCTTTGTAAATGGAAAGGCTCGAAAGTCCATCGGGAATAAATGCGTTCGGAACAAAACCAAAATCCACTTCGTTGTCGTTCAATTTGTCGAATATCATTTCATTAGTTCCCTCCACGAGACTTGATTTTAAGTCGGGCAGATTTGTTTCCATATATCGTAGCAGTTCTGGCAAGACAGTATGCATCGCCGAACTTGCGTGTCCAATTTTAATTTCGCCTGCCTTTCCTTGATTAATCAAAACTCCTTTTTTAATGGATTGGTCGAGTTGATTCAAAATTTTGGAAACCTCCGTTTTAAAGAATATTCCCGATTTAGTCAACGCAATTTGCTTTCGTGAACGGTCGAATAATAAAAAACCCAGTTCTTCCTCAAGCACCTGAATCTGCCTACTTAAAGCGGGTTGGGCAATAAAAATCCGTTCCGATGCTTTTCTGAAATTCAATGTTTCGGTCAATACCAAAAAGTTTTGTAATTGCGTAGTTGTCATTTCATTGATTAAAATATGTTATCAATTAATCAAAATTAAGTATTTTTTTTAATTGATAGAGTATCCTTCCTTTGTATTTCAATTTATATTAGAGATGAAACGAGCATGCTGAAATTTTCATCATCCAATGGAATGATTATTAGCGAACAGCATGTGACCTATTAAAACAATAAATAAAGACACATGAAAGTAAAAAATAATTATAAAGTTTGGTTCTATTTTATAGCGTTGGTTTTAATTTGGGGTAGTTCGTTTATTTTGATTAAAAATGGATTAAATGGTTATACGGTTTGGCAGGCTGCAACTATCCGGTTAGTATCTGCTTTTTTTGTAATGTTTTTTTTTGCCATTCGGCATATTAGAAAAATACCAAGTGAAAAAGTTCCAGTAATTTTACTAGTAAGCTTGTTGAGTATGGTTTTTCCATCCTATCTGTTTAGTATCGCACAATCTCAAATTAGTAGTGCACTTGCAGGAATATTAAATGCTTTAGTTCCTATGTTTACAAGTGTTCTTGGACTACTATTTTTTAGAAAATCTATTAATAAATTACAATGGTTGGGTCTTGCTATAGGTTTTATTTCTGCTAGTTTTTTAATTTTGATTACTACTGGAAGCACATTTTCGTTAAACGAATATGCTTTATTAATCATTGTCGCAACTATTTGTTACGGATTGAATTTTAATATTGTAAAAACGTATCTATCTGATGTGAATTCACTTCACGTCACCACAATTGCTGTTTCTTTTTCAGGAATATTCGGCTTTCTTTTTTTATTTTTTAGTGGATATGATTCCTATATCAACGTTAGTGAGCAACAAGTTTTTCCTTTACTATCATTAATTACATTAGGTGTTTTGGGAACAGCTTTGGCTCAGTTTATGCAGAATCAATTAATTCAAAAATCTTCAGCTGTTTTTGCTAGTTCGCTTACATACCTAATTCCCGTTGTTGCTGTGCTTTGGGGTGTTTTAGATGGCGAAAAGTTGGTTTTTTGGCATTATTTAGGGATGTTAGGCATACTTATAGGTGTTCTGATTTTGAACAAGTTTGGAAAGTCTAAAAACAATTTGGCTTATGATAAAAAAACGAAAGTGTTGAATGCTTAATTGAAGTACAGAACGAGTAAGGGCATAGACATTTTTGTATGGATGATGAGTTGGAAAAGTTTTATGCTCTTACGGCACGTTATTTTAAACTATCATATTACAAATCTATAAATTTAGATTTGTTGCGTTAAGTTATTGAATAGAGTTTCACTTTCTTAACTGTTTGCCAACGTGTTTGTGTATGGTTAGTTGTGTGGTTAAGCAACTAATTTAGCAAACTTTTACGAACCAGAGAAAATTCCGCAGGAATTTTTGCAAGTAAGCAGAAAAAAGCAATTAATTATACACGGTGTTGGCAGCCAGTTTTTTTAATCTACACCATGAAGCCATTCCTTTATAGAACTTATAAAATTATCTTGTTTTCCTTTCGGATAATCATCAAAGAATGTTACCTTATAAATGTCATTAACTTTGGATGTGTTAGATTTTTTTAATTTTAAACTTCTTGAATGTAAAACACCTTTTAATTCACTTTCCTCAAACAATAACAATATTCTGAATCCTGGGGAAGGGTCAGTTATCCAATTTTCATATTTAAAATAGCTTTCGTAATTCAAAAATGATTCCTTAAGCTCAAGGTCAAAATTATTTATAAAGAAATCAAAGTCTGATTTTTTTCTAGAATTGTTATTAATGTATGATTCTAATTCTTTTTCTAGAAGATATTTTTCTTTAATATTATTTTTATGTGTAAACCCTGATATAAAACCAAAATATTTTCCATCTTCTTCTCCATCAAAAACAATGTCGACTGAATCTTTTGTTATTCCTATCGTTTTATTTCTTGAGTTTTTAATTTTTCTATTAGGGTTTAATTGACCATTTCTATATTCAGTCTCTGATATACCAATAAACAATCCAGCTTCACACCACTCTTTCCTAAAATCAGTAATTTGAACACCAATACTATCATTTAGTTCAAATATTAATTTACCATTTATTTTATCACGGAAATTGGCAGGTCCATCGATTATCTCTTGGTAATGAGTTCTTTTATTTTCGGTAACTTTTCCTTTGCAGGAAATCATAAAAATACAAATGAATATGAGTGGAAGGTTTTTTTCATTAGTATGGTTTAATTGGCTACAACGTCTACGTATATGAGAAGTAGCAGATAAATAGGTTGTTACTTTTCAGATTATAAATAAAGATAGCAGAAAAGAACACAACTTCTGGTTTAGCTCTTAACTGTTATTTTTTATATACATCTTAAGTTTACAATTCATTAATTTAGAGTTATAAACAGAAAAGACAAAAGAGAGGAATAAGGTTAATATATACGCAGAAGCTTTA
>NZ_JADOET010000065.1 GCF_015645385.1 Winogradskyella marina | reverse complement strand
GTTATATCATCTTCGAACACGGTATCATCATCGGATAAATCTTCTAAGGTTGATCCATCTAGACTACTTGTTCCAGTAACGAGGGCTTGGTTACTAACAACACCTGCATCGATATCGGCTTGTGTAATAGTATAATTTGCTGCATACAACCAAACTTCATCGACATCTAAAATATTATCTCCATTATCGTCTCCTGATGCTAGTGATACTTCTCCTCCTAACATATCATCTGTAAGAACAACATCTGTTATGGTCGCTTGTCCTTGATTGGTCACTGTGAAATTGTAGGTAATGGTTTCTCCTATGTTGGCATAGCCATCACTGTTTTCATCATT
>NZ_JADOET010000064.1 GCF_015645385.1 Winogradskyella marina | reverse complement strand
TTAACTCCAGAAATAGGAACGAATAATCATTGGATAATCGGAGGAGTTGACACAGGTATTGTTGCAGGAGGACAAAATGGTGATTCAGCATACGAAGAATGGCTAGCAGCAGGGCACTCAGGATCAGAACAAGACTTTTTAGATGCATTAGTAGGTCCATCCGGACAAGACGGTGTTGACGGCACTTCAGTAACGGTAACGGATAATGGTAATGGTACTGTAACCGTTAGTGACGGCACAACCGATGTTGTTGTATCAGACGGAACAGATGGATTAACTCCAGAAATAGGAACGAATAATCATTGGATAATCGGAGGAGTTGACACAGGTATTGTT
>NZ_JADOET010000063.1 GCF_015645385.1 Winogradskyella marina | reverse complement strand
TGGGATATTCAAGCTAATGAAATATCAAACTTTAATCCCAAAGATATAATCATAAAAGCAAAGAAGCAACGTAACAGTCAATATATCAGTATTACCGTTATGTCGTTAACAGTGGTTGTATTGATAATCTATGCATTTTATTATGCATTCAATCAATGGAACACCTTTAATTTAGGTTTAATTCTAATGATTTCTAGTCTTACATTGCGAATTATCTTGGAGTTCTATTCATTATATCGCAAAGAAAAACAACTCATCTCAATGGCTCAAAAATCTTACTTTGCCTATCTGAAAAAGTATTATAAAGCTCGACAAATGATAAACTTTGTTATTACACCAATCTGTATTGCAGTTTA
>NZ_JADOET010000062.1 GCF_015645385.1 Winogradskyella marina | reverse complement strand
TGGGATATTCAAGCTAATGAAATATCAAACTTTAATCCCAAAGATATAATCATAAAAGCAAAGAAGCAACGTAACAGTCAATATATCAGTATTACTGTTATGTCCTTAACAGTGATTGTATTGATAATCTATGCATTTTATTATGCATTCAATCAATGGAACACTTTTAATTTAGGTTTAATTCTAATGATTTCTAGTCTTACATTGCGAATTATCTTGGAGTTCTATTCGTTATATCGCAAAGAAAAACAACTAATTTCGATGGCTCAAAAATCTTACTTTGCCTATCTGAAAAAGTATTATAAAGCTCGACAAATGATAAACTTTGTTATTACACCAATCTGTATTGCAGTTTA
>NZ_JADOET010000061.1 GCF_015645385.1 Winogradskyella marina | reverse complement strand
AAAGTGGTAATTACGCAGAGATGTGCGGAGGTATCGCGGAGATTCACAGAGCAATTTTGGATAGCGACTTAATAACTTAATAACGAATAACTTTTTCCTCATACTGAAGACTGAACATTGAAAACTGAAAAGGTTACGCGCAAAGCCGCTGAGACGCAAAGTGGAATTACGCGGAGATGCGCGGAGGTTTCGCGGAGATGCGCAGAGCGTTTTGGGACATCGATTTAATAACTCAATAACGAATAACTTTTTCCTCATACTGAAGACTGAAAAGTTGCTCGCAAAGACGCAGAGACGCAAAGTGGTAATTACGCAGAGATGTGCGGAGGTATCGCGGAGATTCACAGAGCAATTTTG
>NZ_JADOET010000060.1 GCF_015645385.1 Winogradskyella marina | reverse complement strand
CCTGAAAAGCGGAATTTCACTCGAAGTGACGGAATTATAGTAGTGATTGGAAAGTTATAGAATTAGTGGTAATTATTGCAATCTCTGTCTTTTTTTCTCCATGAATCTCTGCGTAACCTCTGCGTATCTCTGAGTAATTTTTCACGCAAAGGCCCGAAGGCACAAAGAAGCAAAGGTATAATGTTATAAAAGTGTCTGTTTCAATTTACGGCTGTCGTCAGTTCGAGTGTTTCGAGTGAGCGAGAAATGTATCGAGAACCTTGGTTACTTATAAGCTTCTCGATACAAAATTCCTGAAAAGCGGAATTTCACTCGAAGTGACGGAATTATAGTAGTGATTGGAAAGTCATAGAATTAGTGATAA
>NZ_JADOET010000059.1 GCF_015645385.1 Winogradskyella marina | reverse complement strand
AATACAGGAGATGGAGTAGAAGTCTTTGATTTAACAGAAAATGAACTACTTATCCTAAATGGAGAGCCTGGAGTTACAGCAAGCTATTATGAAAGATTAGACGATGCCAACTCAGGAAACAATGCCATAACAGACCCAACACAATACACTAATACAGAGACACCAGAACAAGAGATCTATGTAAGGGTAACCAATGATGTTACAGGCTGTTATGCCTTAGTTGATTTTACGATTATAGTCCACCCATTACCGACAGTTGTGGCAGTAACGGATTTTATTCAATGTGAATTATTCACCGATGGTATTGATAGTTTTGACTTAACCACAAAAGACGAAGAAGTCTTAAACGGTCAAGATCCAACACA
>NZ_JADOET010000005.1 GCF_015645385.1 Winogradskyella marina | reverse complement strand
GGGTTTACCGTTTGGGTATTGGTAAAATAAATTTAATTTTTTACACTTTTGTTTGTTGGTTTAGAATGTCCCCTTGAGGGGACCTTAGGGGTGTTTTCCTAACAATTCCCCAACCTTCTCCTCAATAACCAACAACACACTAAACATATTCTTTTTAACTTCATCATTAGAAAACCTCAAAAAAGCAACATCATAAGCACGCTGTTTTATATGTTGCCAGAGCAAGACTTCAGGTAAGGTGCTATTTTTTCTTAACTGTCTAGCACGTTCCTTTAGGTCTGGATTGTATGGAATGATTTTGTTTTTCATATTACTATTTTACCACTTATCTATTTACACCCCTAAAGTCCCCTCAAAGGGACATTTGATAAAAGAAAATAGAATATTCACAGGGTTTACCGTTTGGGTATTGGTAAAATAAATTTAATTTTTCACACTTTTCTTTGTTGGTTTAGAACGTCCCCTTGAGGGGACCTTAGGGGTGTTCATGACTGTTCAAAAATAATTTCAAAGTTGTTCCTCCTATTTATCACGCAATTCCCCAACCCTCTCCTCAATAACCAACAAAACACTAAACCACAGTAATTTAAAAAATTACCAAACAAAAAAAGCCTTGATTATATAATAATCAAGGCTACTAAATAAAGACATTGCTTTATTCTACTTCTTCAAAAGCTCTTCTGTATGTGTTTTACCATCATTGGTAACCACGTTTAACATATAAACTCCAGAAACAAGACGACTAACATCTAGTGCATCAACAGAAGTACTTTCCATTAATTGCTGTCCATTTAAATTATAAACAGACACCTGTGCTATCGTTTCCTTCTGAATGCCTTTAATTTTTAATTCATCAGCAACCGGATTTGGATAAATACGCAACGCTGAAGCATCCTCAAAGTCATCAACACTTAAGGTGCCGCTTTCAAAGCTAAAATTATCGTAATAAGCGTCGCCACCATAATTGTTATGCAGCATATTAAAACCTAAAATAGCAACAGACGTAAAATTGCTACGTGTGTGCACTAAAACATCATTTAAATAATACTTTAACTCTGCTGCAGTCACTTCAATTTTAATGTTTAACCAGGTGTTTGGAGTCCACTCGGCATCGTCAATATAAAACGCGCCAAAATAAATATTATCAATGGTATAAATCAAACCCCTATTTTCCATAGCGATACCAGCTATTGGAACAAAGTCATCATTAGCATCAATACCAAATAAGGTCACTTCAAAATCAGCTCCACCAGTTTCTGTAACCATAACATCATAAGAGAATGTAAAATCCTCAAATGATTTTGGAGTGTCAAAGTTTTTTGCAGCACCAAAGATTGGAGCAAATTGAGCACCAAAACTTGGCTCATAAGAATTTTTAAAGGAGTAAGTTCCATCAGTTGCTTCCTCATCTGAAACTACCTGATTTTGTATAAAACCGTCTTCACCACCTTCTGTTACTTCCCAACCATTTTGGTTGTTTAGCGTTCCTAAAGTATAAGATTCACTAGTTTCAAAGGAAATTGTTTCCTGACTAAAAACGCCTCCTGTAAGCAATAACATGAGGCCAATTGCGTAATTTTTTATCATATTTTTTTTATTGTTTAGAGCCATAAAATTAATATAATCACAACACAAATACGAAACAATTAACACTTGAAAAACACCGAAATCAGTAGTTAATTGAGTTACTGACACCTAACGATAGTTGTGGTTTTTTTATAACGCTATAATTTTAATACTTATCAATGATATCTATTAACACTATCATTACAACGGATAGAAAACCACGATGTCGTATATCTAGCACTACCAAGTAAAGGTTCACCCGTATATACTCCGTGTGTGCTCCGTGTGTACTCCGAATCAACCGCGAATATGTCACAATCTATATTAAAAACTGAAAACATGACCTAAAGTTATCACTTTGTAAGATCCGCAAATTTAATTCTAATGATTCCTTTTAACAATATATTAGTAGCTTGCTTGGGTAATTTAAGGGTTGTGATACGTCTACAAATAAGCTATAGGCCCAGTATTAAAGATCCAATCCCTTCAAACTCTCTACTCTATTTCTAGCTAAGAAATCATCAATGGTTTCAAAATGTTCAATCACACGTTTTTCTTTAAACTCAAAGACTTTTTTAGATAAGCCTTGAAGAAAATCTCTATCGTGAGACACTAATATTAAAGTGCCATCAAAATTTTGAAGGGCTTCTTTTAGCACATCCTTCGATTTTAAATCTAAATGATTGGTCGGCTCATCGAGAATTAATAAATTAACCGGTTCTAATAAGAGTTTTACCATGGCTAATCTGGTTTTTTCACCTCCAGATAATACGCTTACTTTTTTATCCACATCATCACCTCTAAACATAAAACCACCTAAAATGTTTTTAATCTGAGTTCTAACATCACCTTTAGCCACATCATCTACCGTTTGAAAAATGGTTAAGTCTTCATCCAAAAGTGCGGCTTGGTTCTGCGCAAAATATCCCACCTTTACATTGTGGCCTAAAGCACAAGTCCCTTCCACATCAATTTCACCTAAAATAGCTTTAATCATAGTGGACTTCCCTTCCCCATTTCTTCCCACAAAACAGACTTTTTCACCTCTTGCAATAGACATGTTAGCATCTTTAAACACCACATGATCATCATAAGATTTTGAAACTTCTTTTACCGTTACGGGATAATCACCAGAACGCTGCGTTGCAGGAAATCGCAAGCGCAATGCTGAAGTATCTATTTCATCAATTTCAATGCGTTCTAATTTTTCGAGCATTCGTTCTCTTGACGACACTTGATTAGTCTTAGAATATGTGCCTTTAAAGCGTTCAATAAATGCCATATTATCAGCTATAAACTTTTGTTGTTCTTGATAGGCTTTTATTTGATGTGCGCGTCGATCTTCACGCAGTTGTAAATAATGTGTGTAATTTGCTTTGTAATCGTAAATACGACCCATCGTGACTTCAATTGTTCTGTTTGTAATATTATCTACAAAGGCACGATCGTGAGATATAACCACAACGGCGTTGGCTTTATTCAATAAAAAATCCTCTAACCAAATTACAGATTCAATATCAATATGATTCGTTGGCTCATCTAATAAAATTAAATCAGGCTTTTGCAATAAAATCTTAGCCAATTCAATACGCATACGGTAACCACCAGAAAATTCGTTGGTTTGCCTTGTAAAGTCTTCTTGTTTAAAACCCAATCCTTTTAATGCTTTTTCGACTTCGGCATCGTAATTAACATCCTCTAAAGCATAGTATTTTTCACCCAAATCAGACACACGCTCAATGATTTTCATGTAGTCGTCCGATTCGTAATCCGTTCTGGTTTCTAATTGTTTATTTAAATCCTCCATTTCGTCACGCATCGCAAACACATGTTTAAAAGCTTTAGAAGCTTCGTCAAAAACAGTGGTGTTATCTTCCGTTAACAAATGTTGAGGCAAATAAGCGATTACAGCATCTTTTGGGCATCTCACATTACCACGTGTGGCACTTTGTACACCTGCAATAATTTTCATCATGGTCGATTTTCCCGCACCATTTTTACCCATTAAGGCAATTTTATCATTTTCGTTAATGGTAAAAGACACATCGCTAAAAAGCGTTTGACCACTAAATTCTACCGCCAAATTATCTACTGAAATCATAATCTAAATTTTGAAGCAGCAAAACTACTAAATGGTACGTCATTATTTATAGATAAGAAGAAAATTATATAAGGTCTTATATCAGTTAATTCTAAAAGCATTTCCGTTAAAAGCTCTATTATTTATCTACTAATTTTAAAAAAACACTATAAATTTAAAAATGAACCATTATGATTATTACAAAAGTATTAGGACTAACAAGCGCCATAACCAAAAGTAAAAAGGCCAAAATAGCGATATTAGGTTTGGAAATGGCTGTATTAGGGTATGCACTTTACCAACAAAATAGAGAAAAGAAAAATAAGCGTCTTAAATCTTAGTGGTATGAGATTTTGAAGTAATTTTGCAATCGTATTTAAAAGATAATGAGTATTATTTCAAAAGATATATCAGAAGCTATTAGACTTCTTACGGCAGAAGACATTGTTGCTATACCAACAGAAACAGTCTATGGTTTAGCAGGAAACATCTATAGCGAAAAAGCTATAAAAGCTATTTTTGAAACGAAAAAGCGCCCCTTTTTTAATCCGCTTATTGTCCATATTCCTTCAATAGATGAGCTATCTAATATTGTTGAGCACATTCCAGAAAAAGCACAATTATTAGCTGAAGCCTTTTGGCCAGGTCCTATAACCTTAGTGTTAAAAAAGAAAGCGATAATTCCAGATTTAATAACCGGAGGAAAAGACACGGTTGCTGTTCGTGTTCCAAATCATCCCACTACATTAGAATTATTAAGACGACTAGAGTTTCCTTTAGCAGCACCTAGTGCCAATCCGTTTAGTAGCATTAGTCCAACCACAGCACAACATGTAGACACCTATTTTAAAGACACTATTAAAATGGTTTTAGATGGAGGAGCCTGTACAAGTGGTATAGAATCTACTATAATAGGTTTTGAAAATGACGAGCCTATTATTTACAGATTAGGATCAACAGCTATTGAAGCTATTGAAACGGTTGTCGGACACATTGACATTAAAAATTCAGTAAAAAGTGAGATTGCAGACATTCCGGATGCTCCAGGTATGTTAGCCCGGCATTATGCTCCAAAGACAAAAACGGTTCTAACAGATAACGTTTTAGAAACCATTAATCGCTATCCCAATAAACGTATTGGAGTCTTAGTGTTTTCATCTAAAATTGAAAGTGCTTCTATAAAGACACAAATCGTTTTATCTAAGTTAGGAAGATTAGAAGAAGCGGCGTCAAAATTATATAATGCATTACATCAATTAGACACAGAACATTTAGATCTAATTATAGCTGAAGAATTTCCAGATTTTGGCTTAGGAAAGTCTATAAACGACAGACTCACTAGAGCTACAAAAAACTAACATAACGTCTCTTTTTTTAAACCCGCTGATTTTCAGTATAAAAATATTACCAACAAGGTTTGGTAAATCAATTGTTTATCGTAAATTTGCAAACTCTTTTTTGAAGAGGAATGTTTAATCTATTGTGTTATTTAAGACACAATTATAAATCAAATTAGTGTGGATACATTAAGCTACAAAACAGTTTCAGCTAACAAAGCTACCGTTAATAAGGAGTGGGTTTTAGTTGATGCTGAAGGACAAACTTTAGGTCGCTTAGCTTCAAGAGTAGCAATACTTTTAAGAGGTAAGCACAAACCTAATTTTACGCCACACGTTGATTGCGGTGATAACGTTGTTGTTATCAATGCTGAAAAAATCAACTTAACTGGTAACAAATGGACGGAAAAAAGTTACATCCGTCACACAGGTTATCCAGGTGGACAAAAAAGCCTGACAGCTACTGAATTGTTTGAGAAAGACCCAAGCAGATTAGTAGAAAAGTCAGTGAAAGGAATGTTACCTAAAAACAAATTAGGAGCAACCCTTTTTAGAAATCTAACTGTTGTTAATGGTACAGAGCATGCACATGCAGCTCAAAAACCAAAAGCAATGAAATTAAACGAAATTAACTAATGGAAGTAATTCACAAAATTGGCCGTAGAAAGACGGCTGTTGCTCGTGTGTACGTTGCCGAAGGAAAAGGTAAAATCACGGTGAACAAAAAAGACATGGCGGATTATTTTAGTACAGCAACATTGCAGTACAAAGTAAACCAACCTTTAGCCTTGACTAACAATGATGGCAACTTTGATATTACTGTTAACGTATATGGAGGTGGTATCACCGGCCAGGCAGAAGCAATACGTTTAGGATTAAGTCGTGCAATGTGCGAACTAGATCCTGAAAACAGACTAGTATTAAAGCCAGAAGGTCTATTAACGAGAGACCCAAGAATGGTAGAGCGTAAGAAATTCGGTCAGAAGAAAGCGCGTAAGAAATTCCAATTCTCGAAACGTTAATATCCAACAATTTTTTATTCAGAATCTGCTTCGGCAGGTTCTGGATTATTATTTTTTATTAGTGAAACTCAAGTTTTTAAAATTGCATAGCAATAATTTAAAAATTTCTTAGTTGAACTAATTCCGATTTAAAATCGGAATCTCATTATTGAGAACTACCAAATTTTATTTGGTAAAAAATTAAAGGTCCTGAAACGAGTTCAGGATTACAGTTTAGCATCTAAATGAAGCCAACAGCCAATAGCAAAGCGCTAAAAGCCAAATGGAACATTGCTAATTTAACAGAACGTAAACTATTACAACATGGAAAAAGTAGAAGTAAAAGAATTACTTGAAGCAGGTGTACACTTCGGTCACCTTACACGTAAGTGGAACCCAAACATGGCTCCTTACATTTATATGGAACGTAACGGTATCCATATTATCAACCTTTACAAAACAGCAGCAAAAATTGAAGAAACTTCTGAAGCTTTAGCTAAAATAGCAGCATCAGGAAAGAAAATCTTATTCGTTGCAACAAAAAAACAAGCTAAAGACATCGTTGCTGAGAAAGCAGGTGCTGTAAACCAACCTTTTATTACAGAGCGTTGGCCAGGTGGAATGTTAACTAACTTTGTAACTATCAGAAAAGCGGTTAAGAAAATGGCTGCAATTGATAGAATGAAGAAAGATGGTACATTCAACTCTTTATCTAAAAAAGAACGTTTACAAGTGAATCGTTTACGTGCAAAATTAGAAAAGAATTTAGGTTCTATTTCTGATATGACACGTTTACCAGGTGCTATATTTGTTGTAGATATTATGCGCGAGCATATTGCCATCAAAGAAGCTCAAAAATTAAATATCCCAATCTTTGCGATGGTAGATACAAACTCTGACCCACGTGAAGTAGATTATTTAATTCCTTCTAATGATGATGCTTCTAAATCTATAGACAAAATCTTATCTATCGTAACTTCTGCTATTGCAGATGGTTTAAACGAAAGAAAAGCTGAACGTGCTGAAAAAGACGCAAAATCTCAAAAAGGAGAGACTAAAAAGGACGCAAAAAAAGAAGAGAAAACTGAAGCAAAAGCAAAGCCAGCTAAAAAAGCTGAAGAAGCTCCAGTAGCATCTCAAGAAGAAGAATAAAATAACATTTATACAATATTAAAAGTCATTTGGTTCTTTTCATTTTGAAAATTAATTAAATGACTTTTTAAATTCAAAAAACTATGGAAAACACTGTTAAAGTTACAGCAGCAGAAGTAAACAAGCTTAGAAAAGCAACTGGTGCTGGTATGATGGATTGTAAAAAAGCATTAGTTGAAGCTGGTGGTGATTTTGATAAAGCTATTGAAGTTTTACGTAAAAAAGGTCAAAAAGTTGCAGAAAAAAGAGCTGACAGAGAGTCTTCTGAAGGTGCTGCAATCGCAAAAATTAATGCAGATAACACTGCTGGTGTTGCTATTGTATTAGGATGTGAAACAGATTTCGTTGGTAAAAACGAAAACTTCGTAGCATTAGCTAATGAATTAGCTGAAATAGCATTAAACCATGACACTAAAGAAGCATTTTTAGAAGCTGACTTTGGTGGTATGACTGTTTCTGAAAAATTAATTGAGCAAACTGGAGTTATTGGTGAAAAATTAGACATCACTGCTTTTGAAAAATTAAATGCACCTTACGTAGGTCAGTACGTTCATATTAATAAAATTGCTGCTTTAGTAGGTTTATCTGCTAAAGTTGATAATGTTGAAACCTTAGTTAAAGATGTAGCAATGCAAGTGGCTTCTATGGGAGCAACATCATTATCTTATAAAGATTTTGATCCTGCATTTATTGCATCAGAAACTGAAGCTCGTATCGCAGTAATTGAAAAAGATAATATTGAATTAGGACGTTTAGGTAAAACCTTAAAGAATGTTCCTAGTTATATCTCAATGGCTCAATTAACTCCTGAAGTTATCGCTGAAGCTGAAGAAGCTGCAAAAGCAGAATTAAAAGCTGAAGGTAAGCCAGAGAAAATTTGGGATAGAATTTTACCTGGTAAAATGGAGCGTTTTATTTCTGATAACACAACTTTAGATCAAGAACAATGTTTATTAGATCAGAAGTTTATTAAAGACGAAAAGCAAACTGTTGCTGATTACGTTGCTTCTTATGGAGATGTTACTGTTACTGGTTTCAAACGCGCTACAGTAGGATAATCAATTTGCTAAGTTCAACTTCACTAAAATGTTTAGTGAACACGGATCAATGCAAACAACGATATAACTTTAAAAGTCATTATTCATCATTTGAATAATGACTTTTTTTTTAGCAATTTTTTCACTTTTACAGAAGCTAATAATTACGTAGCTTTGCTCTGCATTAAATCATTCAATGAAATCAACCAAGTTAATTTAGTTATATTAAGACTTGGTAACTAACATTACACCATCAAACAGCAATAGAAACTAACTAATGAAATACAAAAGAGTACTACTAAAACTATCTGGAGAAGCCTTAATGGGAAACCGTCAATATGGTATAGATCCAGAGCGACTTACAGAATACGCTAAGGAAATTAAAGAACTTACAGAATTAGGTGTCCAAGTTGCTATAGTCATTGGTGGTGGTAACATTTTTAGAGGAGTTGCAGGTGCTATGAATGGTATGGATCGTGTACAAGGCGACCATATGGGAATGTTAGCAACAGTAATAAATGGTTTAGCCTTACAAAACGCATTAGAAGATACAGGTATTAAAACCCGTTTACAAACAGCGATTAAAATTAACGAAGTTGCAGAACCGTTTATTAGACGAAAAGCAATGAGTCATTTGAATAAAGGTCGTGTTGTTATTTTTGGTGGTGGGACAGGAAACCCATATTTTACAACAGACTCTGCAGCTGTGTTACGGGCAATAGAAATTGAAGCAGATGTCATTTTAAAAGGCACACGTGTCGATGGGATTTATTCTGCCGATCCGGAAAAAGATAGTTCAGCCGTTAAATTTAATCAGATTTCTTTTAAAGATGTTTTACTTAAAGGTCTAAAAGTTATGGATACAACGGCTTTTACTTTAAGTCAAGAAAATGAATTGCCAATTATTGTTTTTGATATGAATAAAAAAGGAAACTTATTAAAAGTAGTTTCTGGAGAAAATATAGGAACAGAAGTCAATATTTAAATCTTGGCTTAAACTTTGATAACTCTCACTTAAATAGTTAACACAATGAACGAAGACATTAAATTTATAATCGATACTGCAAAAGAATCCATGGATGCTGCTATGACGCATTTAACAAAACAATTAACTAATATTAGAGCAGGTAAAGCTAGTCCTGCGATGTTAGGTAGTGTAATGGTAGATTATTATGGCTCTCAAACACCGTTGAGTCAAGTTGCTAATGTCAATACTCCAGATGGGCGAACGATAACGGTTCAGCCATGGGAAAAAAATATGCTTCAAGAAATTGAACGTGGAATTATGTTGGCTAATCTTGGTTTTAACCCTATGAATAATGGTGACTTTATTATTATAAATGTACCGCCATTAACTGAAGAAAGACGACGCAATCTTGCAAAACAAGCCAAAGTAGAAGCTGAAGATGCTAAAATTAGTGTAAGAAGTGCTCGTAAGGATGCCAATCACGACATTAAAGATTCTGATGTTTCTGAAGATTTACAAAAGAATGCCGAGTTAGATATCCAAAAACTAACCGATGCTTATGTAAAGAAGATTGATGAAACTCTAGACATTAAGGAAAAAGAAATAATGACAGTGTAGTCCCAACACTTAAAAAAATATAAGACTGTCTAAAAAGTAATCTATAATGTCATATTGAGCATGACAAAATTATTTTATTTAACTTTTTAGACAGTCTCTTTTTATAATAACACAATTTAAACATCCTAAATGCGAAAGCACCTGTTTGTCGTTTTAATTATAACGCTTGCATCTTACAGCAATGCACAGCAACCACACGTAAACAAAACAGATTCTACAAAAACAGTACAGGACTCTATTAAGAGAGCAGCGTTTATTAAAAACATTGGCAATGGATACCTACCCTTTAATTACTTTAATTTAGATTTAAAATACCTTGTTAAATTTAATCAATACGAAGGTTTTAGAAGTGGATTAGGAGGTATTACAAATGATCGATTTTCTGAACACTACCGCTTAGATGGTTATTTGGTATATGGTTTTAAAGACAAAGCGCTTAAATATAAAATTGGTGGAGGTTTTAGAGTAAATGAAGCTTCAGACACCTGGATTAACCTCACTTATGTTGATGATTTACAAGAAACTGGAAGTTCAAAATTTTTAACCGACAAACGCTTTTTTACCTTTTTTGAACCACGTCTATTAAACATTGATTTATTTCATAGACATATTACAAAATCAATTTCACTACAGCATAAATTCTCTAACCATTTACTTTCTGAAACTCAATTAGCGATTTCAAAAATAGATCCGACCTATAGTTATAACTTTTTAATAAACAACAACTCTTTCAGTAGTTACGACCTTAGTACTTCTAAAGTTAGTTTACAATGGAGTCCCTTTAGTTCGTTCGCTGAGACAAATGGTAAACTCATAGAAACTAAAGATGGCTATCCTAAATTTACACTTCAATATACGAAGGCCTATAAATCTGTTTTTGGAAGTGACTTTAATTTTTCAAAACTCAATTTCAGAACTATACAACAATTCGAACACAAGAATTCTTCTATAACAAGACTTGCTCTCGTAGCAGGAATTGCAGGAGGAAACACACCTATTACACATTTGTATCATGCTTACCCAAATAACATTCGGAAAGAAACCATTTTACAGCGTTTTTCAGTAGCCGGATTAAACAGTTTCGAAACCATGTATTTTAATGAGTTTTTTAGCGATAAATTTTCAACGTTACAAGTAAAGCATACCTTCAAACCCTTTAATATTTCCAACCGATTTAAACCGCAACTGGTACTCATATCACGTTATGCGATTGGAGATATGAATAACACTGACAGACATCAAGGTATTCAGTTTAATACTCTTGATAAACTCTATTCAGAATCTGGCTTTGAAATCAACAAGTTAATCTTCGGTTTTGGGCTTAGTTTTGCGTATAGATATGGCGGTTATCACTTACCTAATTTTGAAGATAACTTGGCCTTTAAGTTTACCTTTAATATTTCACTATAAGGTAAATTATATTACTGTTAATTAACCAACAATTCCTTAGGTTTTTTCTACCTTTACCGCTTATTTTTGGCACTCAACGCGCTTAATGCTCATGAGGTCATAAATTCAAAACTAAAGAACGATTTCAATTAATACCTTATGAGCTTACTCTGAGGAAGTTACTAAAACATGTTAAAACTTTTTACCACAGGTTTTTGGGATGCTATTGCGAGACTAATTCTACGTAATAAAATTTTTATGCTTATTGCCATTATTTTGGCAACCTTGTTTTTCAGTTCTCAATGGAAACACATGCGTTTTTCGTCTACCGAAGCAAACTTATTACCAGACGATCACGAAGTCAACCTTATTTACAACCAATTTTTAGAAATTTTTGGTGAAGAAGGTAACCTTGTTGTATTGGGTGTAAAGGATTCTACATTGTTTTCAGTTAAACAACTGAATGATTGGAATGCGTTAGCCGATTCATTTAAAGGTTATGACGAAGTTGATGCCGTATTGTCCATAAAAGACCTTCAGAAGTTAGTTAAAAACACTGAAAAAGTAAAATTTGATTTAGAGCCATTCATCACCGATTCTATTACGAGTAGTGCAGAGCTTAGTCAACTACAAAAAGAACTTTTTGAGCAGTACCCTTTTTATGATAACTTTTTATTTAATGCGGAAACTAAAACCATTAGAACCGCTCTCTATTTAAAGAAAGATATTATAAATACACCTGCAAGAAAAGCATTTATTTTAGACCACTTACAAGTAAAAATTGATGACTATGAAGCAAAAACAGGACTCGATGTACGGGTTTCTGGAATGCCTTATATCCGAACGTTAAACTCACAAAGTATTATAGATGAAATCCCTATTTTTATTGGAGGAGCACTATTTGTAACGTCATTAATTTTCTTCTTCTTCTTTAGATCTTTTAGAGCAACTTTTATTTCACTTATTGTAGTGTGTATTGGAGTGATGTGGACCTTTGGGATTTTAGGCTTACTCGGTTATGAAATCACTGTGCTTACCGCATTAATTCCACCCCTCATAATTGTCATCGGAATACCGAATTGTATTTTCTTAATCAATAAGTTTCAGCACGAAGTAAAATCGCATGGAAACAAAGTAAAATCCTTACAACGTGTCATTACCAAAGTGGGTAATGCAACTTTAATGACCAATGTAACCACAGCATCTGGTTTTGCTACATTTATGCTCACAGAAAGCACCTTACTCAAAGAATTTGGTATTGTAGCATCCTTGAGTATTCTGGCAATTTTTATATTGTGTTTACTCATTATTCCTATAATGTACACGTTCTTACCTTATCCTAAAAAACGCCACCTCGAACATTTAAACAAACAATGGATTGGTGCTTTTGTAGGTTGGATGGAATCCATGGTGAAGAACAAAAAAATCACTATTTATATTACAACACTCATCTTACTTATAGCAAGTATTATTGGTATTCATCAGATTAAAATTTCTGGTAGTCTCATTGAAGATATGCCTCAAGACACAGAATTTTTTAAAGATATTCGGTTTTTTGAATCTGAATTTAATGGTATTATGCCATTAGAAATTATGATAGATACCAAACGTAAAAAAGGCGTTATGAAATTAGCGACTTTAAAACGTATGGATGAGCTTGAAGAATTAATTTACGACATTCCGGAATTATCGCGACCAATTTCAGTAGTCAGTTTGGTAAAATATAGCAAGCAAGCCTATTACAACGGAAATCCGAAATACTACCAACTACCAACAAGTCAAGAAAATAGTTTCATCTTGTCTTATGCTAAAAACTCATCTTCTAATGTAGATATGCTTAGCAATTTTGTGGATAGCACCGGGCAATATGCACGTATCACAACATTTATGAAAGATGTTGGTACTAATAAAATGGAGCGTATTCAAGAAGATCTTCAAGATGAAATAAACAAGCTATTTCCGAAAGAGCGCTATGACGTTATTATTACAGGAAAAGCTTTAGTGTTTCAAAAAGGAACCAAATATCTGGTTAAAAATTTAGCCATTTCATTAACGCTTGCCATTATACTTATTGCGTTATTTATGGCGTATTTGTTCCGTTCATTTAGAATGATAATTGTATCGTTAATTCCAAATCTATTACCACTTTTAGTAACTGCTGGTATAATGGGTTATGTTGGTGTACCTATAAAACCTTCAACCATTTTGGTATTTAGTATTGCCTTTGGTATTTCTGTAGACGATACCATTCACTTTTTGGCAAAATACAGACAAGAGCTACAAGCCAACAACTGGAAAATAAGAAAATCCGTCTATGGTGCACTTAGAGAAACTGGAGTGAGTATGATTTATACCTCTATTGTATTATTCTTCGGATTCTCGGTATTTACCATTTCAAGTTTTGGTGGAACAGTAGCGTTAGGAGCTTTGGTTTCTATAACCTTACTATTTGCAATGCTATCTAACTTGCTGTTATTACCTTCACTATTATTATCTTTAGAACGAAATATTGCTAATAAAGAAGTGTTAAGAGAACCTTCTATTAATATTATTGCATCAGAGGATACTGATGACGACCATAAAGAACAAAAAGATTAAAAACATATTTTAGCATTCAAAAATTATTTATAAAATGAATTCAAAAACTGTAGCACAATTATTATCACAAGATGTCACCTTACAAGATGTTTCAATTAAAGGTTGGGTAAGAACGTTTAGAGCTAATCGATTTATCGCTTTAAATGACGGTTCTACCATTAATAATATTCAATGTGTTGTCGATTTTGAAAATTTTGACGAAGCACTTTTAAAGCGTGTCACCACAGGAGCAGCATTACACGTTACAGGAGAATTAGTTGAAAGCCAAGGCAAGGGGCAATCTGTAGAAATAGTTGTAAAAACTTTAGAGGTTTTAGGGGATTCTGATCCTGAAACCTACCCTATTCAACCTAAAAAGCACTCATTTGAATTCTTGAGAGAAAACGCACATTTACGCACCAGAACAAATACGTTTAGCGCTGTAATGCGTTTACGCTCGTCTTTATCTTTTGCGGTTCATAAATATTTTAATGAAAACGGTTTCAACTACATGCACACACCTATTATAACAGGTAGTGATGCAGAAGGAGCTGGTGAGATGTTTAAAGTTTCAAATTTAGATGCAAAAAACCCACCATTAAATGAAGATGGATCTGTAAATTATAAAGAAGACTTCTTCGGGAAGGAAACTAATTTAACCGTTTCTGGACAACTCGAAGCTGAAACTTACGCCATGTCTTTAGGGAAAGTGTATACTTTTGGACCAACTTTTAGGGCCGAAAACTCTAATACAACACGTCACCTTGCAGAGTTCTGGATGATTGAACCAGAAGTTGCATTCATGGATTTGGCAGGTAATATGGATTTGGCTGAAGATTTTATGAAATCTGTTCTAGGCTATGTCTTAGAACATAATAAAGAGGATTTAGAATTTTTAGACAAACGTTTACAAGACGCCGAAAAGAAATTACCGCAAGCAGAGCGAAGCCCTATGAATTTAATTGAAAAAATTAAGTTCGTAGTCGATAATAACTTTAAGCGTGTTAGCTATACTGAAGCTATTGATATTCTAAAAAATTCTAAGCCTAACAAAAAGAAAAAATTCAATTATATTATTACAGAATGGGGAGCAGACCTACAATCTGAACACGAACGTTTCTTAGTAGAAAAGCACTTTAAATGTCCTGTAATTTTATTCGATTATCCTGCAGACATTAAAGCGTTTTACATGCGTTTAAATGACGATGGTAAAACCGTAAGAGCCATGGATATTTTGTTCCCAGGCATTGGTGAAATGGTCGGAGGATCGCAACGTGAAGAACGTTTAGAGGTTTTAAAAGAAAAGATGAAAGCCTTAGATATACCTGAAGAAGAATTATGGTGGTATTTAGACCTACGTAAATACGGAACCGCTGTACACTCTGGTTTTGGATTAGGCTTTGAGCGATTAGTTATGTTTGCTACAGGTATGGGAAATATTAGAGATGTAATTCCTTATCCTAGAACACCTCAGAATGCAGAGTTTTAAAATAAATGTTTGGCTGAGCGCAGTCTAAGTCCTTAAAAACTCATTTAATTGACACTTCGGTTACGCTCAGTGTGACAAATAGGTAGAAATCAAATAGTTTTATTACATTTATAGTCAACAGAAATTTTATGTCCTTAAAACAGTTTTTACAGTTTAAACTTTCACAAAAGTTGTCTCCACAGCAGATTCAGCTTATGAAGTTGATTCAGCTACCTACACAAGCGTTTGAACAACGTTTAAAGCAAGAGTTAGAGGAAAACCCTGCCTTAGATACAGGAAAAGAATCGGAAGCTTCTGAGGACAATTTTGATGAATTTGATAATTCAGAAACAGAGTATGACGACAATGAAACCATAGACACTGAAGAAATTAATATTGACGAGTATCTAAGTGACGATGAAATCCCAGATTATCGTACTCGAGCCAGCAATTACAGCGCAGATGACGAAGAAAAAACTGTACCATATGCTGCAGGAACATCGTTTACTCAACATTTAATCAATCAATTAAACACGTTTCGTTTATCTGACCAAGAAGAAGAAATTGCTTATTTCTTAGTCGGAAGTGTAGATGAAAGCGGTTATATACGTCGCTCATTAGCTGATATTACTGACGACTTAGCCTTCACTCAGAATGTATACACTACAGAAGAGGACGTTGAAAAGGTCTTAGGTATTGTACATCAATTAGATCCTGCAGGAGTTGGTGCTCGAAATCTTCAAGAGTGTTTAAGTATTCAGTTGCATCGAAAAGAACAGCATCCAGATGTAGAGTTGGCAACACACATTATAGATAAAGCCTTTGAACAATTTACTAAAAAGCATTATAAAAAATTAATGCAAAAGTTCAATATTGACGAAGAACAATTAAAAGATGCCATTGAAGAAGTCGAACGTTTAAATCCGAAACCAGGTGGATCGTATGCTGGTAATAATAAAATTGTAGAGCATATTGTTCCAGATTTTGCGATAAAAATTGTAGATGGCGAATTAGAGTTGACATTAAACGGTAGAAATGCACCAGAACTACACGTGTCCCGAGAATATAACAACATGCTTAAAGGGTATAAAGAGACTAAGGAAAAGTCTAAATCTCAAAAGGATGCTGTCATGTTCATTAAACAAAAGTTAGATGCTGCAAAATGGTTTATTGAAGCCGTTAGGCAACGTCAACAGACGTTATTTGTAACCATGAGTTCTATTATGCATTATCAAAAAGAATATTTCTTAACGGGTGATGAGCGCAATTTGCGTCCCATGATTTTAAAGGATATTGCAGACGAAATAGAAATGGATGTTTCAACAATATCTCGTGTTGCTAATAGTAAATATGTAGATACACCTTATGGCACCAAATTGATTAAAGAATTCTTCTCAGAATCTATGACCAACGATCAAGGTGAAGAAGTCTCTACACGAGAAATTAAAAAAATTCTAGAAACAGTTATAGACGAAGAAAGTAAAAAGAAACCTTTAACTGACGAAGCACTTTCTAAAATCTTAAAAGAAAAAGGCTATCCAATTGCTAGACGAACCGTAGCAAAATACAGAGAGCAATTAGATATTCCTGTGGCACGTTTAAGAAAAGAACTTTAGGAAGTTTGGATGAAAGATTTTATTTTAAAAAGTATATCGTTTGTTTTTCACCCATTAATAATGCCATTATTGGGTATCCTTTTTTATTTTTCTAAAACACCTCGTTTTATTCCAGTTCCAGTAAGAAATGCGAAAATATTTTCGATTGTTATTCTTACAATCATTCTACCGATTCTGTTATTCTTTCTATTAAAAACAATTAATAAAGTTAATTCTATATATCTAAAAAGCACTAAAGAACGCTTAATACCACTGTTTATTAACTGTATTATTTTAGTATTGATTTTGTTACGTGTACTTACACCAGATGAAATAATAGAGCTTTATTTCTTCTTTTTAGGCATTTTATTCTCAACCTTAACCTGTTTTATACTCGCTGTCTTTAAAATTAAGGCTAGCATTCACATGATTGCAGCTTCAGGCTTTTTAATGTTTGCCGTGGCAATAAGTTTGCATTATCACATTAATATTAATGGCACTATTGCGCTAATGATGATTATTCTAGGTGCTATTGCAACTTCCCGCTTACACCTAAAAGCGCATACGTCTCAAGAATTAATTTTAGGGGTTTTTACAGGTTTAGTGCCACAACTTATTTTGCTTAATTATTGGTTATAGAATATAAAAAATCAAGCCAATTTTTAAAGATTTCATATCTATTTGTTCACCTTCAAACTGAATATTATTATCAAAGATAGAGTTTAAACCATAATATACATGAAAATTCCATGTGCTATAACCAGCACTCAAGGTTAAACCATATTGAATCGTATTAAACCCATCACTATTACTAAGTTTCACATCTGTAACTTCACTTTTAAAATTAGAAGAATTATACAGCAAATAACCTACTTTAAATCCGGTATAAATACGCCAAAAGTTATAATCACTAGCATTAGATGTTCTCCATCTAATTTCTAAAGGAACCTCAACTAAATATGTTGTAAACTTATTTTTAGATACATTATAATCACCTTCGTCTATATTAGTGAAGTTAATGGTGTTGTCAATATCTTCAATTAATACGTTTCTTTGGTTATACGAATTCGTTGAAGCACCAATACCTAGACCAATTGCCACATTTCGTTTGTTGTTAATTGGCATATCTCTAATAAAACCAAAGTGAAATCCAGAGGAAAAACCACTTTGAGAAATACCGTCTGGTTTTTTATTTAGTATGTTGTAAGTAACAGAAGCATAAAATTGGTCCTCTCTATAATTTTCATAGAGAACGTTGGTATCTGTGTTATCTTGTTGAGAAAACCCAAAATAGCCGAGTAAGGACAGTAAAAGTAAAAGATAACTTTTCATGCGGTGATATCTATTTATTTTAAATGCTAGTATTGCAATCCAAATACTTAATTTTATCGGTAATAATATATTTCATGCGTACCTAGCCTAGTGATAAAGCTACAAAATCTTTAATAGCTATTAAACAAAAAAACGTCCTGATTGCTCAGGACGCTTTATATATAAAATTAAGATATTATATTATTCTACTTTTTGATTATTGGAGATATACATTACTTTTAATGCATTCGCCTTACGTAGTTCTTGCTTAATATCTGATACTAAACCAGCGTTGGTATTTTTATCAACTTTAAGGCCAATAACTACTTTACTTTGCAATTCTTCATTCATTTCAACAATACCTTGACTTACCGAAGACTGAACATCTTCTACAGTAATAAACGCATCATTAAATTGAATTCTAGGTTCTTGCCCAAATTGCTTATACTGACTACTAGGTTTACCTGCAAAGATAAAAATAGTTCTATCTTTTTTAAGCTTTTCTACTTGATCTGCATTTGGCATTTGGTTTTCAACCATTAGCGAACTGTCTCTCATTACAGTTGCAACCATAAAAAAGAAAAGCAACATAAATACAATATCTGGAAGTGATGCCGTTGAAATTGCTGGCAAGCCTCCTTTATCTTTTTTTCTAAACTTAGACATATTTGTTACGTTTTATTTTTTATCTGGTTCTGCTTCTGACAATTTCATTGGGAATAACTTCTTAATGGTTTCTATACGTTCATTAAGTACTTCATCCTTACTAAATTGATTTTTCTCCTTCTCTTCAAGCATTGCAGTAAATACTTTTTCTGCATTAGGGTAATACTGACTATATAGTCTCGTTGCCTCACGCTCTCTTAAAAAGTTATAAGCTGCAACTAACTCATTTTGTACTTCTATGTACTTCTCATAAGTAGTTTCTCTATCGTGTTTCATTGAGATAATTGCTTTGTCAGGATGATCAGAGGAAGCCTCTGAACGTTCTCCTTTACAATAATCACATGACTCACCAGCTTGGTTTGTTCCACCTCCATTATCTAAAAAATCTATGGTCGCTTGTCTTAGTTCTGTAATTGGAATTTCTTCCTCTTCAACTAAGAGTTGGTTGTTACGGTTAATGTTAACCGTAAATAGATTTTTTTGTTTAATAACTGGCGGTTCAACTTCGGTGTCATCAATAGGTGGCAAACTTCTTAATAATCCTTTGTCTTTCTCAATAGTTGTTGTTACTAAGAAAAATATGAGTAATAAGAAGGCAATGTCAGCCATTGATCCTGCATTTACTTCGGGTGCTGCTCTTTTTGCCATTTTATATTATTTACTGATTACTTTTTTAACTCCTGAAAACATCATGGTTATTGCAGCAACTGCTAATAGTATATAAAATGCTATTAGGCCTGCTCCTACCATATGTGACTCTCCAGCTGTTGCCATTTCGTCACCATTTTTGTAAGGTGTTATATCTCCTCCAGAAATTACGTACGCAATAATTAATACTGCTGCAAATGCACCAACACCAATTAAGGTACTTTTTAAGGACGCTGTATTTGTAAAGAGATTCTTTAAAACAAAAACCACTACAAACAGCACAACCAATCCTAATATAATGTAAGCTGTCCAAGCCATAGGCTCAAATAGACCTGCTTTTTCACCCGTTTCCATGGCTTCGTTTCCGGCAGCTAAAATTCTCACAAGAGAAATGATACCAAATAAAGCAAGGAGTGCGGCTACTATTTTAAATATTTTGTGCATAATTAATTTTTATTTTTTGTGTCTTACTAATAAGTCCATCAATGTGATTGATGCATCTTCCATATCATTTACAATACTATCAATTTTAGCAATGATGTAATTATAAAAGATTTGAAGTATAATCGCTACGATAAGTCCAAATACCGTTGTTAAAAGTGCTACTTTAATACCACCTGCTACTAAAGAAGGTTGCATATCACCAGCGGCTTCAATTTTATCAAAGGCTTGAATCATACCAATTACTGTACCCATGAAACCAAGCATTGGTGCCAGTGCGATAAATAATGAAATCCAAGATACATTCTTTTCTAATTGTCCCATTTGAACACCACCGTAAGCTACTACAGCTTTTTCAGCAGCATCGATATCTTCATCGGCTCTGTCTAAACCTTGATAGAATATAGAAGCAACAGGTCCTTTTGTATTTCTACAAACTTCCTTTGCAGCTTCAACACCACCTGAGTTAAGTGCATCTTCTACATTTTGAGTTAATTTTTTAGTGTTTGTAGTCGATAGGTTCAAAAAGATAATTCTTTCAATAGCAATCGCTAATCCAAGAATTAAACATAATAGTACAATGCCCATAAAACCTGGACCACCTTCGATAAAACGTTTCTTTAATTCTTGATGGAAACTCAAATCTTCAGACGCAGTGTCATCTTGAGTTACAGTTGTTACAGTTGCTGTTGTGGTTGCGAATGTTGTTGCATTGGCGCTAACAGTTCCGATAGCCATTAAACATGTTATGGCAAGGATAGAAAATAGTCTTTTCATTTGTTCTAATTCTTAATTTTATTAGTTAAAGTGTTAAAGGTAAAAAAAAATATGTAACTCTTGCGATAAATATCAGCAGAGAGGAAGGGATTCGAACCCTCGATACCCTTTTGAGGTATACACACTTTCCAGGCGTGCGCCTTCGACCACTCGGCCACCTCTCTCTAAATTTATTTCAAATTACATTGTGCCAAATAACAAAAAAATCTTCAAACACTAAAATTAAAAGTGTTATTTTCTTTTATTTTTAGGACATTTCCCCTCTTAGGGACGTTTCAAAAATAGTCTTGAATTTATTTTTTGCAACATTTTCTCCTAAAAGATACATTAATTTGGCAACTGCAGCTTCGGTAGTAATGTCTTTTCCAGAAATCACACCTATTAATTTTAATTGCGAACTCGTTTCGTATTGCCCCATGTTTACGCTGCCTCCAGCACATTGGGTAACATTAATTACATGCAATCCATTAGCTATAGCAGCTTTCAATAAGCTTATAAACCAAGGTTCGCTTGTGGCATTACCAGCACCATAAGTTTCTATAATAAGTCCTTTTATTAATTTACTCGTTAATATGGCTTCACAAAGTGGTCTAGAAATTCCTGGAAATAATTTTAGCACTCCTATATTAGTATCCATTGCAGTGCGTAAAATCAATTCACTATTTGGAGTCGGTTCCCACAATTGCTTATAATTTACCTTTAGATGGACCCCAGATTCTGCCAAATGCGGATAATTGAGTGACTCAAAGGCTTCAAAATGTTCGGCATTTAGTTTTGTGGTTCTATTTCCTCTATATAATTTGTATTCAAAATAAAGACCTACTTCTCTTATTACTGGTACACCTTCAATTTGCAAGGATGCCATTTGTATAGACGTAATTAGATTTTCTTTCGCGTCTGTACGCAAATCTCCAATAGGTAATTGTGAGCCTGTGAAAATTACAGGTTTTGCCAAGTTTTCTAACATAAAACTAAGCGCAGATGCGGAATAACTCATAGTATCGCTACCGTGTAAAACCACAAAACCATCAAATTTAGAATAGTTATCACCTATAATAGTTGCAATATCACCCCAATATTTAGGATTCATGTTGGATGAATCTATAGGTTCTTCAAATGAAATGGTATCAATAGTACAGTCTAATAAACGTAATTCTGGAATTTTAACAAGTAAACTATTAAAATCGAATGCTTTTAACGCTCCACTATCCGCATCTTTTACCATACCAATAGTACCTCCTGTATAAATGAGTAAAATATGTGGTTGTTTTGTCATTTAAATTCCGAATATAGTTTTTGAATTTTCAGTAGTAATAGCTGCAATTTCTGCTTCACTCTTTCCGTAAAGTTGCGACATTTTTTCTAACACCTTATATATATAGGAACTTTCATTTCGTTTTCCTCTATATGGTTTTGGTGCTAAATAGGGCGAATCGGTTTCTAGAACAATGTGCTTCAGGTCTATTTGATTAATAAATTGATCTATTTTACCATTCTTAAAAGTAACCACTCCACCTATGCCTAATTTCATATTATAAGAAATGGCTTTATGGGCTTGTTCTAAAGTGCCAGTGAAACAATGAAAAACCCCAAATAAATCATCGGATTTTTCTGCTTCTAAAACCTCAAAAATTTCATCGAAAGCCTCTCTACAATGAATAACGATAGGCAACTGATATTGTTTTGCTAAATTTATTTGATGCCTGAAAGCTTCAATCTGAATTTCTAGTGTTGATGTGTCCCAGTATAAATCGATTCCTATTTCTCCAATGGCACAAAATTTTCGTTTTGCTAGTAAATCATCTACAAGACGTAACTCTTCTTTGTAATTATCTTTTACAGAGGTTGGATGCAAACCCATCATTAAAAAAACATGCTCTGGGAAATCTTTTTCGAGTTGAAGCATAGATTCAGTATGCGTAGAGTCTATTGCAGGAATAAAAAATCGTGTCACATTAGCATCAATGGCACGTTGTATCATTTCTGCTCTGTCAACATCAAAAGCATCGCTATATAAATGGGTATGTGTATCTGTAATAATCATGTTGCAAAAGTAAAAAAGTCATCTTGGATTTGATGACTTTCAATTTAGTATTTATGTTAAAGTGAATAAGACTTTGGTATCGTTTTACATTTAAAAATTTTAATCCAACTTATCCAATAAGTCTTGAGCAGATGTATAATCTTCAGCATCCTCAGGAATCGTTTGAAGAACTTTTATACTCGCTGCTGTTTTATCTTGTTTTAAATAACTTAAAGCTAATATCCATTTGGCTTTATTTCTATACGCTGTATTTCCATTGGTTAGTTTGTTTAGTAACATATCTGCTTCTTGAAACTGATCTGTTTCCACCAAAGCCATACTTTTATAGAGTTGTATTTCTAAATTAGAAAAATCGTTTTCTAAAATGGTGTTGAATGCTTTGATGGCGTCTTCATAATTTTGAGCATTAAAACTTTGCTCTGCTGTACTAAAATTAGCATCTTCTGAGCTTCTCACCGTTAAACTTATAGGATCAAACGTATTGTAATCTTCATATTTAGGCTTGCCAAACTGGTTGAAAATAAAGAAGCCTAATAAAATAACCACAGATGCAGCCATAGCATATTTGTAAAAACTCGACTTTTGTGAGGTCTCAATCGTGTTGTCACTGTTTTCTGTTGTGTTGAAATGCTTGTTAGATATAACATCTAAATTAGCTTTAAAGTCAGATATTTCTTGTTCATTCATAATTTCATGCTCTAAATGAGCAGACATATCTTTATAAACCTCAAAGGCTTTTTTAAATTGAGCATCGGATTGCAATCGCTCGTTAAAAACAAGCAGATCGTCCTGAGATAAATCTCCTGTGAGATAAGCTTCAAACTGTAAATAATCTTGTTCTTCCATAACTTTAATAATTAAGTTGGTTAAATTTTGGCGAGGCTTGTACTAATTTGGTCAACTGTCCTATGCATAAGGATTTTTTCTTTCGTGCATAAGCATAGGAAATGTTTAGACTTTTAGCGACTTCTTCCATCGATTTAATTTTAAAGGTCGCTTTTAGCAAATCTTTACAAGCATCTCCTAAGTGTTGAAACATCTCATTAAATAGGGCTTGTTTATGTTCAAAAATTGAGGTTTCAAAAGATAATACTTGCGCATCGTCATCTTTAGATAACACCTCTTCATTAATTGTTACCTCTTTTCGACTACTTTTCTTTAGTTGATTAAACCATTTTCGTTTACAGAGCAAGAAAAAATAGGCCTCAAACGGACAGGTTAATTGCAGCTTTTTTTGTTTAGCTTGGTTATATATGGTAATAATAGTTTCTTGAATAACATCTTGCGCATCATAAGCATCTCCACTATTCTGTTTTATATAATTAATCACCTTAGGTGCAAACTTATCATAGATAGCCTGAATAATAAAGGTATTGTTTTCGGCTAAGCCATCAATGTACTTCTGGTCTTCGTGTAATTTTTTTTCGCTCATGAACCCTTTATTTTCAACGAATTTAAAAAAAACTTTGCAACAATAAGGTAACAAATTTCAAAAGCTTTTGATGTATTAATAGATGGGTAAGGTATCCATTTATTAATAACTAAATCTTTTATTATGAAAAATTCTATTCAAAGAATCATCGTGCTAATGCTCATATCCTTTTTTGGGTTTGCAAATGCACAAGGAGAGCTAACTCCGGGAGTACAAACTAGTTCTGTGGCTGCTTCAATAAGCAATTGGGTAAGTTCTACCTCTGACAAAAACAAAGCCTTTTATGCTTCTGCCTATTGGTTAAGTGGTGAAGATTGCGCCAATTATTTAAAAATTTATAACGGCAATACCTTTGCAGCCACATCTCCACAAGTACTTATTTCAACTTATCATGGATTCACAAGGGTAAGGTTAGATCACAACAACAATGTTTACGTTTTATATGTAGACCGAACATCTCCAGGAAGCACCACCTTTAAAACTTATCTAAAAAAATACAACACAGCAGGTGCCTTAATAGGATCGCGAATTGAAGTTGCTAATAATACTAACGTAACAGATATTGAAGTTGCACCAAATGGAGATGTCCTAATTGGATGTGTTGAAGGTACACTTGCAAAAGTTAAGGTTTTTAGAAATATGATTTATAAAGGGTATTTGCCAATAAGCAATGTTCCAAAAATTTCTAATTCAAGTCCATTTAGTATACAAATGGATATGAAAGATTCAAAATTTGTAGTAGGATATTCATTAGGTAGTATTACCGCATCAGAATTACATATTAAACGCTATACTTACAATCCTACTTTTAGCCCGTTTAGTAATTTTAATTTATCTTCTCAATATTCTCATTATACAGAATATGGAAGTCGATTTGAAAGAGACAATAATCAAATTGCCTTACGATCTAATTGGGAGGTGTTTTACAATGCTAACACGTCTACCTCTTATCCATTCGTAGACTTTAGAGTTAAATATTTAAACTCTGGAGGAAGTAGTATCTTTCAATATTCAAAAGGCTTTGTAGATATAGATATTAATAATAGATTACTAATTAGTAAAAACCATGGAAGTATTAATTATCCAGATTATAAGATAAATCTATATAACTCGAGTAATAGTTTAATACATGAGTTTAGTGTTAGTAATAAAATTAAGAATCATTTAGAAAGTCTAGCTATATATGATTGTGAATTCGTAATTACTGGAATTGACAGAAAACTTGGAGCAAATCCGTTATCGCACACCTACCAAAGTTACCATCAATTATTTAATTGTCAAGATTGTAGACCAAACATGGGAGCTACTGCAGTTGCAAAATTTAGATATCCAAATGCTGTAAACCAATACCCTTCGAAATATGGTTCATTAGATGTAACGGAATTATGCTTGGTAGATAATTTATTAGTAGATGGATCGCTCAGTAGCTGTGAAGACCGTTATTATGTAGAATTAACTGAATTCAACCCTGTATCTTGGACTGATACCTTAGTATTACATTCTGCATGGGTAACGCCAATAACCCAAGCACCAAACAATATTAATATTGTCGACTTTTTACCACCTGGATATCATTTAAGACCTGGAAAAATCTATAAATTTAAATTAGCTGTAGGTTCACCATGGGACTCAACAGAAATCTTTTTTGAGGTCACTTGCTGTAAACGCGATATCGTTGTTATAGGCAATCCTCAAGAGGTCGATGAAGTTTACAAATACAGTTTAACGTTTGGAGATGATCAGATGGACATCAGAGAGGAAGCACCAGTTAACTTTTCAACATTTCCGAATCCTGCAAAAGAAGAATTAACTCTAGATTTTAGTAATTTTAGTTCAACGGCAACAAAAGCAGTTAGCATAAAAAATGTTAAAGGCATTGAGGTTTATTCTAATAAAATATCATCAGAAAAAGAAACTGTTACTGTAAAAAAATGGCCTACTGGCATATATATTACGACGGTTATAATTGATGGAAAAACCTATCAAAAGAAAATAATTAAACAATAATTACACCATATAAACCCTTATAAATAGGCTACTTCCTAATCGAAGTAGCTTTTTTTTTATAAAAAATATAAAAATAAGGGTAACAATTTAAAAGGTCTTTTGATATAAGGGTGTAACAGTGCAACAAAACTGAACAAAACAGTAATTAAAATCCCTCAATTATGAAACGTACAATTTTAATTTTCGCAACCGTAGTATTAGGATTTACAACTTTAAACGCTACAACAAAAAACACGATCCCAACTAATGACACATCATTAGAAATTACAACAGACAACATCATAGAAGTTTATGATTGGAAAGTTATTACTAAAAACGGAATAAGTAAAGGTACATCATTAAACGTAGAAGCTGCAAAACGCATGATTAGTTTATTCAGCGCTGGCGATATTATTGTAGAAAAGCAAATTAAAAGCTATAAGGTTTTACGATCTGAAGCAAAAGACACATCAAAACGACTTTACTTCTGGAAAGTTCAAAGCAATTTTGGTAAATCAGAAGGCTTTGCATCATCTCAATCTGCTGCTAAAAGAATGATTTCTTTAGCTGCCACAGGAGACATTATAACTTATAAAGTTATTGCAAGTAAAAATTTATAAAAGAAAAATTTAAAAACAGGGTAACACTTTTATACCCCTGTTTATATAACGATAGATAACCATAAATTTTAAAATTATGAAAACAAGTAAAACCATTTACATTAAAACAAGTACGAAACGTATTTTAAGTAAAAACGTATTCAGCCTTTTTGCCCTATTATTAATGACCTCAATACTCACCACTAGTTGCAACCCTGATGATGCAGATGATGGATTTCAAAATGATGTGCCACCTACAGCCCAAGAATTTGCCGACATCAGAGACATTGCCATGGACAACCATACTCAAATGTTTAATTTTGATGCAGATGATGGTTATATTTCTTTAACCTCAGAAAATGGTGTTGAAATTAGTATTAATACCAACTGCCTAACAGACAATGGTAATCCAGTAACTGGAGACGTCACATTAGAATATGTTGAAATTTTTGAAAAAGGCAGCATGTTAACCACCAACAAACCTACTATGGGAAAATTACCAAATGGTGATAAGACCTTAATAATTACAGGTGGAGAATTCTTTGTAGAAGCAACACAAAATGGAACAATTTTAGACACCAATTGTGGTTTCCAATTAATGATTCCTACGGATTTAACAGGTGGTCCAGATCCAGATATGACACTTTGGACAGGTGAAATAGACGCTGACGGTAACTTAGCTTGGGATGAAAATGAAGAAAACGCGAATGGAGATGGAGGCTTATTTTTAGAAGGCGAAAACTATTATGGAATTATTGACGGTTTTGGTTGGACAAATGTAGATAAGTTCTATAACGATCCACGACCAAAAACAACAATCCAAGTGCAACCACCTGCAGGTTACGACAATCAAAACAGTGCTATTTATTTGTCTTACGATGGTGAATTACCAGCCTTAGCACAATTAGATACTTACGATGCCACTTTAAATATTTTCAGTGAGCATTACGGACAAATCCCTATTGGTTTAGAGTGTCATGTCATATTTGTATCTGAATCTGAAGGCGAATGGGTATACGCTATAAAACCAGTAACTATAGAAGAAAACGCTATTATAACTTTTTATTTAGGGGAGACTACAGTAGGCTCGGAAGCTTCGTTGACAGCATTGATGAATGGTTTACCATAAGTCAAATTGACCTACTTAGTTAAAAAAAGTCAGAAATTAATTTTTCTGACTTTTTGTGCTATCTGTAAATGAGCTTAATTTTTAATGCTTAAATTTAATGCTATCAAACAGGCCTGTTTTAAAATTATATCATCCAAAAAAAATGATTGAACGTTAACCTCGCCACCTTTGAAAAATTTATACACGACATGAAACCTACAATCCTATTTTATATCACTTTTAGCGTTTCCGTTTTTGGTTTTGCCCAAAACAACGTTGCGACGGATACCATACGGAGAACTGCTAACATTGAGCACAAAAGTCTTGGAAATGAAATTGAATTTAAGGCAGACGCCCCAGAACTCAATCAAATTGCTGGCGCACCAAAAGCGTTTTACACCAATTTTTGGGAATTTGGAGATGGCACGTTTAGCAAAGAGGCAGCACCTAAAAAAACGTATAAAAACAACGGAGATTATACCGTAAGATTATGGGCTACCAATAATTACGATACCGGAAAACCACCAACAACACGACCTAAAAAAATAAAGGTTAATAATGCCAACGAAGATTATAAAGATGAAGCTTCAATGGATAGCGCCTTAAACCTTCAGCGAAATAGAGAACCTATACCAAATGAAGATATTGTAGTGGTTTTCAGTTATAAAAACACTAAATCTTATACAACCAACGGAAAATTCTTCCTGTTTTATAACGAAGCGAAATTCAAAGCAGATAACTTCAACCTTATAGAAACGCGAGCCTATCACAATGAGCGCGAAATAAATGAGGATCTTGTATTTTCTTCAAAGTTTGATTCTGATGTGTATTATGCCTCAGCCGAAGATGATCTACTAACACTAAAAACCCAACAGCAAGACACAACAGTTCGAAAGAATTTACCAAAGACTTTAGATGATGCTAAGTTTGCCTATCGAAATTCGAGCCAACTCAGTTTTGACAACATGAAACCCAATGAAGAACGGCATGTCTTTTACAGTTTAAAAACCACTAAAGAAATGCTAAAAGATACCTCAGCTATTATTTCTGTAAGAGGTGTTTATGTACCAGATGATAGTTATGATAATCACCATGTAAAAGACATGGAAATGGAAATTGTAACCTCTCACGACCCAAATAAAATGTCGTCGAATGCGTCGTTTTTGAATTATAGATTGGTACGTTATAAGCGTCCAAAATTCAAAATTAGATTCCAGAATAATGGCGAAGGACCAGCACGTACTATTCGTTTAGAAACGGATATTCCAGATATGTTTGACAAATCATCTATTGAGGTTTTAGATATGTATCCTAAAGTAAAAATCTGCCCCAAATACGACGTTCAATACAGTTGCCTCGACACTACTTATACTGAAAAACAAGCCATTTTCACCTTTAAAAACATCTATTTACCAGGAAGTGAGCAGAAGAATGTAAAAGTTTATGATTCTACCAAAGGCTTTGTAAAATATCGCATTAAGTTTTCTGATGATTTTCATAAAAAGAAAACCAAATCTAGAACCGCTATTATTTTCGATAAAAACGATCCTATAATTACAAACTATTCCACTACCCGATTTTTACCAGGCATTTCCATTGGAGTAAAAGCAGGATACAACTCGTTTGCAGACCTTAGAAATTCTGAAAGCTACTTTTTAGGTGCTACAATTTCACCTTATAAATCGTATCGCTGGTATTGGCAAGTTGAGTTATTAAATAGTTTGCATTCTTATGATGGCAATACCACTATTGAAGAAGGCTTTGTAGAAGGAGCAGCAGGATTTGAATTTTATCAACGCACTACAACAAATAGTAGTTATAGTAATATTGATTGGGAAATTCCAGTATTACTGCGATACAACGTAAATAATTACATTGGATTAGGAGCCGGAATTGTTGGTACCATTTCAGTTAATGAGAAACAAGAACAATCTATTTTTATAGAACAGTTTGAAGGCCAAGGACCAGATGCACCTGTTTTTAATACCATAAATACCAATGAAGAACTCACCGAATCGTTTACCAATTTTAGAAAAGGCTTTTTAGTTGAAGCCACTGCTGGCTTTGCGCGAATTGGCCCAAGTCTTGGAGCCCGTTATATTTTTAATATTGAAGACAATTACAACTATTTACAACTCTATGCGATTTGGAAATTTTAACACTAATAATCATAACTTGAAAAAACTGCTATTTTACATATCATCCTTATGCATTGCCAATACAAATGCACAAGTAAATTTTGATTTAGAAAAAATCTTGACATATAAAAATCGAGATTTAATTGTTATGGAAATTGACACCTATCTAAATAAAAAGTCTGAGCATGGAGAAAAAATTGAAAAGCTGAATGCATCACAAAAGACTTTCTTTTTAGTAGAAAATTTAGAACGGGAAATAAACAATGGTGGATTTGGTCAGTTCTATTTTAACTCAAGTGGCGATTTTAGTCAAGAAACTGTGAATGCTCTTTTGGAAATTGGAGCGAAAAAAACAGCGGAAATTATAAAAAGAGCTAATGCAGAGTTTAAAAACGGGATTGTTCCTCAAAATAGATATGAAAGACAAAACGAGTTAGAACTGATTGAAGAAAAAGCTGAAGAAGTATGGAATAAATGCAATTTAGAATTTTATGAATACCATGAAGATTTAACCGAACTATTGATAGCCTATGTTATTAACCATAAAGCTGATTTTAAACAATAACACGTTTATTAATAAATGAAAAAAGGCATCATATTAATAGTCATGTTGATTGCAGGAATTGGTTTTGCTCAAGATTTGGAAGAATCTATTTATGTGGCCACAGAAACGTTTAATAAAAACCAAACTAAGGGAGGTTTAGATGAACTGAATAAAAGCAGTCTTCAATTTGAAACACAACTCACTACCAAAGATGAGTATTACGCCTTTATAAATTTACTCGTTAATAAAGCCTATTACTTCAATAAAATAAACCATAAAAAGGAAGCGATTAACAATTATGAAAAAGCGCATCAGCTTTATAATACGCATAAAATTTATTCTTATGATATTGTAGACTATTGCCTTATTCCTCTTGGTGTTCTTTATCACAAAACCAATGCCTATATAAAAGCAGAACAGATTATAAGCTATTACCTTCAACTTGCGGAAAAGCAAAATAATAAGGAACAGCAAATTTCTGGTTATATTAATTTAGCGAAACTCTACCAATCTTTAAGCAAACACCAACAAGTCATTGCTATCGTGAATAAAGGCTTACAAATTGAAGCCTTAAAAAAACAGCAACAACGCAACCTTAATTATATAAAACGAAAAAGTGAATTGCTTTTAGAAACGGATCAAAAACGTTTGTTATTAGAAAACGATCTTATCATTAACGGATTTAATACTAGGACCATTGAAGAACTTCAACTTACGTACGAAACTGCATTACAAAATGAAGATTACGAATTAGCCTACCGCTGTCTTAACCAGATAAAACCTTTAAAAATAAACAAGCTCACCTCAGCACGAAACCGAGTACAATTCAGTTTTCAAGAGGCTCAATTACATTTTAAACGTAACGAAAATGATAAAGCTGTTGCAAAGCTAAAAAATTGCTTGGCGATTTTATTACCTAATTTTAATGGTATTGATCTACCAAAAACTTCCGATTTATATCCAGAAAATACTTTTATAGATATTTTTGATTTGTATGCAGCATTACAAACCGAACCCGAAAATGCATTACAGTATTACGATTTAAGTTTTTATGTATCTCAATTACTAACGCAAGACCAAACAAGTCAAGAAAGTTATATTCTCAGTGCAAGCGTTAATAAAGACCGAAGTGAAAAATGTATTGCTTTATTATATGACATGTTTCAAGAAAAGGGAGATCCAATATATGCAGTTCGTGCTTTTAACTATGCCGAACGTCATAAAGCTTTGGCCTTAAAATGGTACACAAACAAAAGAACACTTTTAGAACAACAGCCTACAGACAGTCTGCTTTTAAAAGAACAGCGCTTACTAAAACAGCAACAACAATTTACTAACAGACTACTTAATAGACCTGTAAACAAAGCTCAATTATTAGAACGCGATAGTTTACAATTACGACTTATTACCACAAGTACAGCGCTAAAACAACTGCAAGATTCCATCAGCAAAAGGTTTCCTTCTAACTATTCGAAACCTATCAATATTAAAAACCTAAAATCGAAATTAAAAACAGATCAAGCGAGTTTAGTCACTTATTTTTATGGTAAAAATGCATTATTTCAATTTATACTCTCACCAGAGCATATAGATTTTAATCGTATAGATTTATCTACTTCAAAACAAGAAAGTATATCAACATTTATAGATTATTTTGAAAATGCTTCGGTCATTAATAATAACATTTCTCAGTTTACACATAATGCTTTTAGACTTTATGAATTATTAAAATTGAATGCCATTAGCGACTACCAAAACCTAATAATTGTAGCTGATGGTATTTTAAACTTTATTCCTTTTGAAAGTTTACTAACGCAAGAAACAACAACTTCAAATTATTCAGAAATGCCATTTCTGGTGAAGCAACATCGAATAGCTTATCATACAAGTACTGCATTTTATTTGGAAACAAAACCCTATCAATTTAGCAACTCTGCGTTGGGTGTTTTTCCTGTTTTTGATAATAGTCCGTTAAAACTTACATATTCCTTAAACGAAGCAGAACAAATTGATAGTGAAATTAATACTGCGTTTTTAATGTATAACGATGCAACCAAGCAAGATGTTCTAGCACAAATTAATGAGTATAGTATTTTACATCTTTCTACGCATGCCCATAGTGGCAATTTTACAACACCTGCTAATATCGATTTTATAGATTCAAAACTACAAGTACAAGAATTATACACACTCGATTTAACCAACGATTTAGTTGTTTTAAGTGGGTGTGAAACAGGAGTTGGAATGCTTCAAAAAGGCGAAGGCAGTATGAATTTAGCTCGTGGTTTTAAATATGCAGGTGTTTCTAACTTGATGGTTTCGCTTTGGAAAATAAATGACTTATCCACGTCTCAATTAATGTCTAGTTTTTATAGCGACCTTAAAAAAACGGAATCTGCGTTTGCAGCTAATCAAGACTCTAAATTAACGTATTTAAAAAATCCTGATATTTCTAACATAAAAAAATCGCCTTATTATTGGAGTGCTTTTGTCTATTTTGGTGACTTAACAGAACCGAAAGCTTCAAACAGTGATTATCTCATACTCTATATCATCTTAGGCTTGATAATTGCATTCTTAAGTTGGTTATTAATATTTAAACGAAAAACATGGAAACGTTAAAGGACTTCCTTATAGAAAAAGGCTATTCTAAGGTGAAATTAAAGCTTACAAAAACCAATCATTTTGAAATAAAAGCCACTATTAACGGTGTCAAAGGGCGTTTTATTTTAGACACAGGAGCATCGAGCAGCTGTGTTGGTTTTGAAGCTATTGAACGTTTTAACCTCAACGTAAAAGACTCTGAAATAAAAGCCGTTGGCGCAGGAGCATCTGACATGTTGACGCAAATCTCTACATCTAATGCTATTAAAGTTGGAAAATGGAAAAGAAAACGTGTGGCATTAATCCTTTTTAATTTATCGCATGTTAATACAGGTTTAGTTAATCATAATGCAGATCCTGTTGATGGCATTATTGGAGCAGATATCTTAAAAAAAGGTAAAGGCATCATAGATTATGAGAAAAAATACTTGTATTTAAAGTTATAATATGACTTTATAATTAAATAAGTATAAGAAATTTCATATGATAAAGATTCTTAGTACCTTTAAAATCATTAATAGCAAAAAATGAATCCTACTATCATTATAGCAGATGACCATCCCTTGGTCCTAAAAGGTCTGCACGATTTTTTAATTGAAAAAAAATATAATGTTTTAGCGTGTGCAAAAAATGGAAAAGAAGCTTTAACACTTATAAAAGCTCATACACCAGACATTGCCATCCTAGATATAAAAATGCCTTTTCTTTCAGGTTTACAAATTGCTGAAAAATGCAAAAATGAAAAACTACCAACCAAAATAGTTCTTATTACGTTTGAAAAAGATGAAAAGACATATTATGATGCAAAAACAATGGATATTTATGGTTATGTCTTAAAAGAATTTGCACTTGAAGAAATTGAAAACTGCATTGCTGCTGTTATAAAGGACAATTCTTACTTTAGTCCAGAATTATTAAAATATTTAGAACTAAATGAGTTACCTGAGAATTTTGACTCATTAACAAATCACGAAAAAGGAATTATTAAGCTCATCTCACAAAACAAAACTGGAGTAGAAATCGCGGAACTACTTTTAATCTCACCAAGAACAGTAGAAAAACATAAGAGCAACATCATAAAAAAACTAAAACTAGAGCGGAAACAAAATAGTCTATTAATATGGGCTAAAGAGAATTCAGCGTTTTTTGATACATAATTCAAAATATTTTTCAAAATATACGTAAAGTTACGTATAGTTTTATATTATATTTTTTCAGACCTTTACTTCATGTTACAAATGTAGGGGTTGTAACATATAAATTTGCTATTAGTTAATTCTAAAAAATTAGGATTGATTAATTCTTAGGGATTAATTGGCCTTGAACTTTTGTTCAAGGCCTTTTTCTTTTAAAGAAATTTAAAAAATACGTAAAGTCACGTATTGTATTGTGTTATAATTATTTGCAACTTTACATCAGCTATTAATCAATACAAATAAATCTTATAAACTCTGGATTATTAATTAATTCAGAGTTTATATAAAACACAATAAGAATATGGAAGCAATGAAAAATGAACCTACCTCAAAAAGTGACAAAGTGTTTATGATCTTATTAATTGTTAGTTCAATAATTGTTATCTCAGCCAATATTGCTGTTAATTTCTTTAGTTAATTTAGTTAGGTGCTCTATTAGGAGCAAAAAAAAAAGCGCAATCTCAATGAGATTGCGCTTTTTTTATTGAGTTCTAGATTTACATCTCTAGAGCTTTCTTTACATTATTATCCATCAATAATTCTTCTGGATTTTCTAATGCTTCTTTTACGGCTACTAAGAATCCTACTGACTCTTTACCATCAATAATTCTATGGTCATAAGACAAAGCAACGTACATCATAGGATGTATTTCTACTTTACCATCTACTGCTATAGGACGTTCAATAATATTATGCATTCCTAAAATTCCACTTTGTGGTGGATTGATAATTGGCGTCGATAACATACTACCAAAAACACCTCCATTAGTAATGGTAAACGTACCACCTGTCATTTCATCTACAGTAATTTCACCATCTCTAGCTCTAAGTGCTAAACGTTTTACTTCAGATTCTATACCTCTAAATGTTAAGTTTTCAGCATTTCTAATGACCGGTACCATTAATCCTTTTGGTCCAGAAACGGCTATACTAATATCTACAAAATCGTAAGTTAACATTTGCTTACCATCGATCATAGAGTTTACTGCAGGATACATTTCTAGTGCTCTTACTACAGCTAAAGAAAAGAAACTCATAAACCCAAGACTTACGCCATGTTTTGCCTTAAAATCTTCTTTGTATTGTTTACGCAATTCAAATATTGGTGTCATATTAACCTCATTAAATGTGGTTAACATCGCTGTTGTATTTTTAGCTTCAACTAAACGTTCAGCAACTTTACGACGCAACATTGACATTTTGCTATGTGTAGAACCTCTGTTTCCACCCGTTGGAGTTCCCATTGATGGCACTGCTTTTACAGCATCATCTTTAGTGATTCTACCGTCTTTTCCTGTACCAGAAACTGCAGTAGCGTCAATTCCTTTTTCAGCTAATACTTTCTTAGCTGCAGGACTTGCCGTACCTGATGCATATGTTTTTTGCGCAGGATTCTCAGCTTTTTCACCAGTATTTGGTGTTTGCTCTTGCTCTTTCTTTAAATCATCTGCAACATTCTTGTCACCACCACCTTCATCGCCACTTTCGTAGGTTGAAGGAGCATCACCTTCAGGTTTTTCAGCACTTGTATCGATTAAACACACAACGGCTCCTACAGCAACAGCGTCACCTTCTTCGGCTTTGAGTGTGATTGTTCCACTAGCTTCTGCTGGCAACTCTAAAGTTGCTTTGTCGCTATCTACCTCAGCAATGGCTTGGTCTTTTTCTACATAGTCACCATCTTGCACTAACCATTCTGCAATTTCTACCTCAGTAATTGATTCGCCTGGCGAAGGCACTTTCATTTCTAAAATCATATCGTTTTATTTATAACCTATGGTTTTACGTTGTTTTTATTTTTATCGCACCTTGTGTGATACTCTAATTTTACTTTCTTTTATTATCTTTTGTTTTATCAAAAACATAATCAATAACTTCTTTATGTCGTTTTTTAGAACGTACAGAACTACCTGCTGCAGGAGCACCATAAGGTCTTCTACTTACAACTCTAAACTGTTTAGCTTCATCAAAATGCATTAACATATGCCCATAAGCTCCCATATTTCTTGGCTCTTCTTGAGCCCAAACTATTTCTTCTGCATTTTTATATTTTTCAATTATAGCTCGCATACCATCGGCTGGCAAAGGGAATAATTGTTCAATTCTCACTAAAGCAACATCATCTCTTTCTAGGTTTTCACGCTCTTCTAATAAATCGTAATAAAACTTACCTGTTACAAAGACTAAAGACTTTATTTTATCTGCCTTTGCAGTGGCATCGTCAATAAGCATTTGGAAACTTCCATTTACAAATTCATCTACAGTAGAAACCACTTTTGGATGACGTAATAAACTCTTTGGAGTAAATACAATCAATGGCTTTCTGTAATCTGCTTTTACCTGTCTTCGTAATAAATGGAACATGTTTGCTGGTGTTGTACAATCTGCTACAAACATATTGTCCTTAGCACATAATTGTAAATAGCGTTCCATACGTCCTGATGAATGTTCTGCACCTTGGCCTTCATAACCATGAGGTAATAACATCACCAATCCGTTTTGTAATTTCCACTTATCTTCTGCTGCAGAAATATATTGATCTAACATTATTTGTGCGCCATTACTAAAGTCGCCAAATTGTGCTTCCCAAATAGTTAATGTATTAGGGCTTGCCATAGCATAACCATAATCAAAACCAACCACTCCATATTCGGATAACAATGAGTTATAGATATAGAATTTCCCTTGATTATCGCTAATTTTATTATGAAGAACTATTTCTTCTTCACTATCTTCTACTTTTACTACTGCATGACGGTGTGAAAACGTACCACGCTCCACATCTTGTCCTGAAATTCTAACATCATTACCATCTAATAAAATAGAACCATAAGCTAAATGCTCTGCCATAGCCCAATCTAAACGATCTTCATCGAACATCGTTTGTCTTGATTCTACTAAACGCTGAATTTTTCTAATAAATTTCTTGTCGTCAGGTAAATTAGAGATCGTTTGTGCAATTTTCTTAAGCGACGCTTTAGGATATGCTGTATCTACAGGCTGCATCATCTTATCTTCTTGCGCTGTTGTAAAGTTGTTCCATTCGTTTTGCATGAATGGTGTAATCTCTGTTTTCTTTACTTTACGTGAATCTTCAAGCTTTTCTTCTAATCTATCTTTGTACTCTTTTTCAATTTTGGAAACATAATCCTTGTCAATAACACCTTCTTTCAACAAACGTTCTGCATAAATATCTCTCGGGTTTTTATGTTTAGCAATCGCTTTATATAATAATGGTTGTGTAAACTTAGGCTCATCACCTTCATTATGCCCATATTTTCTATAACCAAGCATATCAATAAAGACATCGCGCTTAAATTTCATTCTAAAATGTAAGGCAAATAATGCGGCGTGCACTACAGCTTCAGCGTCATCTGCATTAACATGTAATACAGGAGATAGTGTTACTTTTCCAACATCTGTACAATACGTACTAGAACGTGCATCTAAATAGTTAGTCGTAAATCCTATTTGATTATTAACAACTATATGAATTGTGCCGTTGGTTTTATACCCCTCCAATTGTGCCATTTGCACTAGTTCATAGACTAAACCTTGTCCTGCAATGGCAGCATCACCATGAACGATGATTGGTAATACTTGAGAGGGATTATCTGAATATTTATCGTCTTGTTTAGCTCTAACAATACCTTCAACTACAGCTCCAACGGTTTCTAAGTGCGAAGGGTTTGGTGCTATATTTAAATTTATTTTTTTGCCAGAATCCGTTACACGATCGCTCGTCCAACCTAAATGGTATTTTACATCACCATCAAAAACTTCTTGTTCGTAATCTTTACCATCAAACTCACTAAAAATGTCTTTTGCAGATTTACCAAAGATATTTGTTAAGGTACTTAAACGGCCGCGATGAGCCATTCCCATTACAAATTCTTTTACATCATAGCCAGAAGCACTCTCAATTAAAGCATCTAAAGCAGGTATTAAAGCTTCACCTCCTTCTAAAGAAAAACGTTTCTGACCTACATATTTAGTATGCAAAAAGTTTTCGAAAGAAACGGCTTCATTCAATTTCTTTAAAATAACTTTTCTCTGATCTGCAGAGAGTTCCGGATGATTGTTATTAATATTGAGCTTTTTCTGAATCCACTGAATCTCTTCAGGTTGTCTAATATACATATACTCAATACCAATAGACTCACAATAAATAGTTTCTAAATGGTCTATAATATCTTGTAAAGTAGCAGATCCTAAACCTAAAACCTCACCTGCTGAGAAATTGGTTTGTAAATCGTCTTGTGATAATCCGAAGTTTTCAACCCCGAGTGTAGGCGCATATTTACGTCGTGCTCTAACCGGATTTGTTTTAGTAAACAAATGGCCTCGACTTCTATAGCCATCAATAAGTTTTAATACTTTAAACTCATTTTGAAGTTGTTCTGGTACTTCAGGTGGAATACAAACCTGTCCAGGTTCTATTTCATAAACCTCATTATCTGAGCCATAGCGTTCTGATCCGAAGTCGTAACCTTGAAAAAAGGCGCGCCAACTAGGCTCTACAGAATCTGGGTTTTTTAAGTATTGGTCGTATAAATCAGCAAAATATGCTGTATGTGCCGCGTTGAGAAAGGAATATTTATCCATTTTACTTTTTGAGACGTTGTCGTTTCAACATAATTTAGTCAAAAATACAACTTTTACTAAATATAGATAAGGTTTTATTATATTTATAACATATTGAATAGAACAAATAAAGCTATGACAAATTTGAAGGATTTTCGCAGAATTAAATTATCACTATGTACATTTTTAATATGTTTTTCTGCATTATTATCATTCGCTCAAGAACATACTGCAAATAAGAATAGTTTTTGGAGCCACGTAGAATATGGAGGAGGTATTGGTTTAAATTTTGGCGATGGCTTTTTTAGCGGATCTTTAGCACCAAATGCACTTTACAGATTTAACCCTTACGTCGCCACTGGTATTGGTCTTAACTTCTCATATAGCAGCCAAAAAGATGTGTTTAAATCTACTGTTTTAGGAGGAAGTCTTATTGGTCTATTCAATCCGTATCGCGAAGTTCAGATTTCAACAGAATTTGAACAACTACATGTGAGCCGCAAATTTGACGATAGATATACTTCTTTTGGTGATGAAGAATACTGGTATCCTGCCCTATTTATAGGAGCAGGTTATTCGAGTGGCAATGTCACTATTGGTATTAGGTATGATGTCCTTTACGACAAAGATAAAAGTATATATTCCGAAGCTTGGATGCCTTTTGTCCGTTTTAGGTTTTAAAAAATCTAAAATATATACACTAAAAATTTCTTGACATAAATTTAACGAAACCCTCAGTTATACTGAGGGTTTCTGATTTTACAATCTAAATACGTTTAGGTTACTTCTATCTAAAAGAAATAAGCAAATCATTAAATAGGATAAATTTATCCTATTTATGACAAAAGTCATATAATTTCTAATTCTTACTATTTAAATTTGACAAAAATAAAATCTAAAACAATGAAAAAATATCTAAAATTATTATCGATAATCGCTATTGCAACTGTATTAAGTTGTGGCGGTAATGACTCAAAAAAACAAGAATCTACTTATGGAAAAAAAGCCCCAGTTAAAACCGAAAAAAAAGTTGCTGCTTCTGAGCGTATAGAACTCTCTAATAAAGGAGTTGGCCCAATTACATCTATAACATTAGATGCGGAAATTAATGAAGATATGGCTGCTCATGGCATGGAGGTTTACAACAAAATGTGTACCGCTTGCCATAAAGCAGACAAGAAGTTTATTGGCCCAGCACCAACAGGTATCTTAAAAAGACGATCTCCAGAATGGGTAATGAACATGATTTTAAATCCAGAAGGCATGGTAAAAGAAGACCCTTTAGCAAAAGATTTATTAATGGAATTTAATGGAGCGCCTATGGCAAACCAAGGTCTTACCGAAGAAGATGCCAGAGCAGTGTTAGAATATTTTAGAACTTTAAAATAATAAATTATGAAATAAGCATGTTCAAAATTTATCACTCAAAGGAAGGATGAATAGAGAACAGCTTTTTATCATAAAAAACGACACCTATGAAACCAATCAAACAACTCTAAGGATTTTTTAAAGAAATATAAAAAATTAGGACAAGCTAATAACAGCTACGTTCAAGTAGAAGTTGTATAGGGGTAACCCATGATTGGTGGCGCAAGAATATTAGCAAGTATTAAAACCGGAAATGGTATAGTACACGTTATAGACAAAGTTTTATTACCACCAACTGATTAATGCTAACACTAATTAAATCTATAAACAATGAAAAATATATTAAAATCAACACTGGCAATTGTAGCGGTTTTTGCCGCATTCACAAGCTGTAATAATTCTGGTAAATCTAATAACTCCGGAGCCCTATCTAGCAATAATGCTGAGAAAGTTTATGTTGCTCCTGGAGAGCATGATTCTCACTATGCTTTTATTTCTGGTGGCTATAGTGGTAACCTTACCGTTTATGGCTTACCCTCTGGACGTATGTTTAAAGAGATTCCTGTTTTCTCTCAATTTCCAACCAATGGTTATGGTTATTCTGAAGAAACCAAACCGATGTTAGAAACGTCTTATGGATTTGTACCTTGGGATGATTCTCACCACCCAGATATCTCTCAAACTAATGGAAAATTAGATGGTCGTTGGGTATTTATTAATGGTAATAATACACCTCGTATTGCTAGAATTAGTTTAACCACATTTGAAACTGAAGAAATAATTGAAGTTCCAAATAGTGCAGGTAACCACAGTTCTTCTTTTATTACCGAAAATACTGAATATGTGGTAGCTGGAACACGTTTTTCTGTTCCAATTCCACAGGAAGACATATCTATTAAAGACTACAAAGGAAACTTTAAAGGGGCTTTATCGTTCATATCTGTAGATCCAGAACATGGGCATATGGATATAAAATTCCAAGTCCTAATGCCAGGTTTTAACTATGATTTATCACATCCTGGACGTGGAAAATCTCATGGTTGGTTCTTCTTTACTACTTATAATACAGAAGAAGCTAATTCACTTTTAGAAGTTAATGCGTCTCAAAACGATAAAGATTTTATTGCAGCCATCAACTGGAAAAAAATTGAAGAATATGTAAATAATGGTGGTGGTACAATGATGCCGGCTAATTATGCACATAATATTCATAGTGATGCTACTCACACCGCAACATCTACTATAAAAAAAGAAGTACGTGTCGTTAATCCGTCAGATGTTCCTGGTGCTGTATACTTATTACCAACACCAAAATCACCACATGGTTGTGATGTAGATCCTTCTGGGGAGTATATTGTAGGTAATGGTAAATTATCAGCTAACTTAACCGTACACTCATTTACAAAAATGTTAGCAGCCATCGAAGCCGAAAAATTTGCTGGAGAAGCCTATGGTATTCCCATCTTAAATTTCGAAGATGTTTTAGCAGGCGTGGTCGAACAGCCAGGCTTAGGTCCTTTACATACTGAATTTGATGGCAAAGGAAATGCATACACCACCTTCTTTATTTCTTCTGAAGTTGTAAAATGGAAATTAGACACATGGGAAGTTGTTGACAGAAAACCCACCTATTACTCAGTTGGTCACTTAACAATTCCTGGAGGAAACTCAGCAGAACCTTTTGGTAAGTACATGTTTGCCATGAACAAAATAACAAAAGATCGCTATTTACCAACTGGTCCAGAAATGGAACACTCTGCTCAGTTATATGATATTTCTGGAGAAAAAATGGAATTACTTTTAGATTTCCCTACCCATGGTGAACCACATTATGCCGCAGCAATTCCGGCAGAAATTGTAAAAAACAACTCTCGAAAAATATTTAAATTAACAGAAAACGAACACCCTAGAAAAGCATTAAGTGATGCTGAAACTAAAATTGTTAGAGATGGTAAAAATGTTCATGTTTATATGACGATGATACGTAGTCACTTTTCACCAGATAATATTGAAGGTGTTAAGGTTGGCGATAAAGTATTTTTCCATGTTACTAACTTAGAACAAGATTTTGATGTCCCTCATGGTTTTGCTATGATTGGCGCTAGAAATGCTGAATTATTAATTGCACCAGGACAAACCAGGACTTTAACTTGGGAACCAGAAAGAGTTGGTGTTTGGCCATTCTATTGCACAGATTTCTGTTCTGCGTTACACCAAGAAATGCAAGGCTATGTGCGTGTATCTCCTGCTGATTCAAACATTGAATTGTCCTGGTCTTTAGGTGAATAATTAATTACAAGGATTTAGGAGGATTTTGTTTTAGTGTTTATTTTCCTAATATAAGGCGAGAGTTGACATATCGCTCTCGCCTTTCTTTTTAAAACACTATTACCTAAATGGTTAATTAAAACTATTTCATATTATGAAAAAGGCTGGAATTATAATGGTAATAGGATCCTTATTGTTGTTAGGGCTTTTTAAATTTCCCTTATGGAACATCATGCTAGGTGCTCCACAATATCCTGAACCATTGGGAATGAATATTTATATTCAAGGTATAAAAGGCGTACAAGAATTTGACCTTCAAAATATAGATGGTTTAAACCACTATATTGGCATGAAAACGATTCCTAAGCCCGAAGAAATGTGGGAGTTCTCAGTGTTTCCTAAAGTTATTATAGGCATGGTTATTCTTGGTGGAATCATTGGTGTAATGGGCTTTTTTGAAAAAATAAGCTATAAATACTTTTTAGGTTGGTTTGCATTAATGTCTGTATTAGGTGTTTTAGGTATGTACGATTTTAACAACTGGTTAATAGACTATGGTAGTAACTTAGACCCGCATGCTATTATTAAAGTAACCAATCCAGATGGAACACCAATGAGTTACAAACCACCGTTAATTGGCTATCAAAAATTACTAAACTTTGATGTAGATTCATGGCCACACATAGGCGGATATCTTATGTTTGTTGGTATGGCTCTAACACTAGTTGCTTTTTGGTTAGGCAGAAAAGCAAGCTTAAAACCAACAACACAGTAAATAATACAGTAATTTAAAATCACTAAAGGCATGAAAACACTAAAACACTATTCTAGCATTACAGTATTACTATTGTTATTTAATTGTAATGCAAAACCCGAACCGATAATTTACGGAAGCGATGGTTGCCACTTTTGCTCAATGACTATTGTAGACAAGACCCACGCCGCAGAAATTGTAACAAAAAAAGGAAAAGTCTATAAATTTGATGCTACAGAATGTATGATCAACTTCATGAATGATTTTGATACCGCTGACATTGAACTCTACTTATCTAATAATTACACGGAACCCGAAACTTTAATTGATGCTACAAAAGCAACCTTTCTAATAAGTGAAAATATTCCTAGCCCTATGGGAGCATTTCTTTCTGCCTTTAAAGATAAGGCTGATGCTGAAAAATTTAAAGCAGAAAAAGGAGGCGATTTATACACTTGGGAAACCTTACTAGCCAAACATAACGACTAGTAGTATGAAACACATCATCTTTTTAATAGCTGCCATTTTTATGGCCAACTCAACTATTGCCCAAACTATAGAGGTTTGCAAAACCTGCCCTAATTCAACATTAAAAAAAGGTATTGCGAACGCTAAAAGTTTCGATACCATTGTTGTTAAAAACGGAACATACAAAGAACACAACGTAATTGTGGATAAACCCTTAACTATAATCGGCAAAAATTATCCTGTTATTGATGGAGAGTTAAAAGGCGAAATCATAACCATAATTTCTGATAGTGTTACTGTTGACGGTTTATTTATTAAAAATGTTGGTAATAGCTATACTGAAGATTATGCCGCTATTCGTGTTAAAAACAGTAAACATTTTTTAATTCAGAACTTGGTTTTAGAAAAACTATTCTTTGGGATTTATATCGAAAAATCCAGATACGGTAAAATATTTCATAATAAGATTGTTGGAGAAGCTGTTGAGGAATATAATTCAGGCAATGGGATTCAATTGTGGTATAGTAAAAATGTAGAAATTGAACATAATTTTGTGCAACATGTTCGGGATGGCATTTATTTAGAGTTTTCTGATTTTTGTACGATTAAGAACAATGAAAGTACTTTAAATGTACGTTACGGTTTACACTTTATGTTTTCTAACGATGACACCTACCAAGACAACACGTTTGAAAACAACGGAGCTGGTGTCGCAGTGATGTTTTCAAAACGTATCAAAATGTTCAACAATACGTTTAAAGAAAATTGGGGAACAGCTTCTTATGGCCTATTACTCAAAGAAATTAATGATGCCGAAATTGAAGGTAATACCTTTGAGGACAACACCATTGGGATTAATGTAGAAGGTTCTAATCGTATCAGCTACAAGCATAATACATTTAAAGAAAATGGTTGGGCTGTTAAGGTAAAAGGCGCTTGTTACACCAATATTTTCACAGAGAACAATTTTTTATATAATTCCTTTGACATTGCGTATAATAGTAAGGTTAATGACAATGCATTTGATAGAAATTACTGGAGTAATTATACAGGTTACGATTTAGATAAAAATGGCATTGGAGATGTGCCTTACAGACCCGTAAAACTGTTTTCCTATATCGTAAACCGCACCCCAGAAACTATCATTTTGCTACGCAGTATGTTTATAGATATCATCGATTTTTCTGAAAAAGTATCGCCTGTTTTTACACCAGATGATTTATTGGACAACAACCCACAAATAAAAAAACTGACATGGTAACCATAGAAAATTTACATAAAAAATTCGGAAAAAACCAAGTATTAAGTGGTGTTGATTTACACATTCACGAAGGTGGAATATTTGCGGTACTCGGACCAAACGGCTCTGGCAAAACGACGTTGATAAAATCCGTTTTGGGAATGGTGATTCCAGATAAAGGAAACATTACGGTACATGGCGAAAACATAAAAAAGAATTCTGATTACAGACATAAAATTGACTACCTACCACAGATTGCCAACTTTCCGAGTAACCTTAAAGTTAAAGAATTAATTAAAATGATTAAGGATTTACGGAAACAAACCGATGAAGACCAGCGTTTAATTGACCTTTTTAAACTAGAACCTTTTCTAGAAAAAAAATTAGGTAACCTTTCTGGTGGAACCAAGCAAAAAGTGAACCTTGTTTTAACGTTTATGTTCGATAGTCCATTAATTATTTTAGACGAACCAACCACAGGCTTAGATCCTATTTCACTCATTAGATTAAAAGATTTAATAAAAGTTGAAAAAGCTAAAGGAAAAACGGTGCTTATAACATCTCATATTATGAGTTTTGTTGAAGAAATATCCGATGAGATCGTATTCATTCTCGAAGGTAAAATTTACTTTAAAGGCAGCATTCAAAAATTAAAAACCAAGACCAATCAACCCGATTTTGAACATGCGATTGCGTCTATATTATCCGATAACCATGCTTAAGATATTAAAATATAGTTTTTACGATTTGATGCGTAGCCGCTGGAGTTACGTCTACTTCGCCTTCTATTTATTGTTGGGTGTTGTGTTATTGTTTCTAAATAATGATTTATCAAAAGCAGTGATTACATTAATGAACGTCATCATTGTTTTAGTGCCATTAATAGGCACCATTTTTGGCGTGATGTATTATTATAATTCGCAAGAATTTACAGAGTTACTTTTGGCTCAACCTGTAAAACGGTCGTCCATATTTTTAGGTCAATATTTAGGTGTCGCTTTATCCTTATCTATGAGTTTAATTTTAGGTTTAGGCATTCCATTTGTGTTTTACGGTTTATTTGAAAGTAGTGCCATTTGGGATTTTTCACTTCTACTTGTTACAGGTACATTTTTAACCTTAATTTTTACCGCTTTAGCTTTTAATATTGCCTTAACTAACGAGAATAAAATTAAAGGATTTGGTTACGCTATTTTACTTTGGCTATTTCTCGCTGTAATTTATGATGGCTTGTTTTTAATGACCTTAATTCTATTTGAAGATTACCCATTAGACAAGTTGTCTTTAATAGGAACAATGCTAAATCCTATAGATTTATCGAGAACTTTAATCTTATTAAAATTGGACATTTCCGCATTATTAGGATACACTGGCGCTGTTTTTAAACAATTTTTTGGTACCAGTTTTGGTTTTATTATATCCTTTATAATGTTAACCATTTGGGTTGTGATGCCCGTTTTACGCATTGTATTCAAGTCGAAGAAAAAAGATTTTTAGTCAAAAAACATTTTATTTTTTAAAATTATGATCATGAAAAATAGCATTATCATCCTTTTTATAATCCTAACCTTTGGTTGTAAAAACGAAACCGCCAAAGTTGAACCTGAAGCTATTCAAATTGAAGGTTTAACCCTAAACAATAACGAAAAATGGATAGCCAATAAAGAAACACATATTGGTATGAAACGTATCGACTCCATATTAAAAAACGATTCATCATCGAGTGGAAAAATTTTGGGCGAAGCACTTTCAAAACAAACAAGTTATATTATTAAAAGCTGCGATATGGAAGGCGAAGCACACGACCAACTTCATGTTGTATTAATTCCTATTTTAGAAGAAATTACAGATATAAAAGATGTAGAAAATGCTTTAGAACTTAAGAAAAAAGTCACAACCTTAAAACGCTTAACCGCTACCTACTTTCAATATTTTAAAATTTAAGGTTAGCTGACATAAATCATATAATTAAAGACAAATTAGTCCGAATTTAGCGTTATGATATTAAAGGTTATATATAAAGCTACGGCCTTGTTTTTAACGTTCGTTTTAATGATGAACACTATAAACAACGTGGTTATTGTAACCGATTTTGTGATTAACCAAGATTTTATCGCTAAAACACTTTGTATTCAAAAAGGTAATCAAAAAGGTTGTAATGGTAAATGCCAATTAACAAAACAATTAACTCAAAACAACACGGATTCTAATTCAGATACACCAATGAATTTAGTTGATAAAACAGGTTTAGATGCCTTTGTTCTCAATTCAACTTTAGAACATACTGTTAATGATTTTTCTAAAATTTCAAGCTTTCAAAACACTTTCTATTATAGATTAAAACAGCCTTTTTCTGGCTTTTACGACATCGAAACCCCTCCACCAAATTTAAGCTAGTTTTTATGATGCGCTACCAATGCGCAAAATTCTTTTCTTGAAACCCAAAAGGGTTTCAAACAGGATAATTACATTCAAAAACAACTCAAAAACATTCAGATGAAATTTAAATATATATTACCAATCGCCTTTATAGCCTTATTCTTTTCATGCTCAACAGACGACGATAACGACGCAACACAAATTAATGAAGTTGAAGGTTTAGAACTAATTCAAACCATAATTAACGGTAACGAAACTATAGAACTTTACAACGAGAAAGGACAATTTGAAACCGGATATAATCAGGTTAGTCTTCGAATTAAAAACAATACCACAGACACCTATATTGAAAATGCAACACTATCGTGGATGCCCGTAATGCAAATGCCAACGATGCAGCATTCTTGTCCTAAATCTGTTATTACAAAAGCATTAGGAAAAGACACGGTTTACGAAGGTTTTATAATTTACCAAATGACTTATGAAGATGGTTCTGGCTGGTCATTAACACTCAATTATACGATAGATGGCATAGATTATTCCGTCACAGAAACTATTAGCGTAATGCAATATGAAAATCAAAATTCAGTAAGTTTTATGGGAAGTGATGATACTAAATATATTCTCGCATTAATTGAACCAAAAGACCCAACTATTGCTATAAACACGATGAAGGTTGGTCTCTTTAAAATGGAAAATATGATGGCGTTTCCGGTTGTGGAAGATTACACCATTGCTTTAGACCCACGTATGCCAGGCATGGGAAACCATAGCTCACCAAATAATACAGATCTTACGTACAATAATGCAGATAATTTCTACTATGGAGATGTATCGTTAACCATGACGGGTTATTGGAAACTGAACTTAAAACTCTTAAACGAAAACGGCACTGTTTTAAAAGGTGAAGACGTTACAGAGAATAATGAATCTAGCAGCTTGTATTTAGAATTGGAATTCTAATGTCTGCCTCACTGTTTTTATTGAGTGCAGTTGAAAAACCATAACCAATGTATTTTTATAAGTACAATTCAACTGCGCTTAATATGACAGATATATTCCCAAAATACGTAGCCGTCGTTCGTCTTTCCCACTAACAATTTTCGGGATCAAAAAAGGAAACTGTTGGTAAAAAATCACCAACAGTAGCAAAAGCTATTTTCTTAATAATTTAAAACGCTAAAACCTTTAGCCATGAAAACGCTAATAACTATCATGATAGGTGTTTTAATGTCTTCTTTTGGATTTGCACAAGAAGAAATGAACACGATTAAAAACGATACTACAAAACTTGATGAAGTTCTAGTACTATCTAGACGTAAATTAAGTAACCATAGACAAGAAAAAACATTATCTAGCATTGATAATTACTTGGAAAAATCAAACAAAATAACCATGATAAAACGTGGTAATTATGCTTGGGAACCAACACTTAATAATATGGCTAGTGAACGTTTAGTGGTTACGATTGATGGCATGCAAATTTTTGGTGCCTGTACAGATAAAATGGACCCAATAACTTCTTATGTGGATGTCTCTAATCTCGAAAAAGTAGCCATTGGTTCTGGACAAGAAGGCACAGAACATGGTCACTCAATAGGTGGTGGGATCGACTTAAAATTACCAACACCTAAATTCAATGGTTCTGGTTATAAATCAGGATTAGACTTAGGATATGAAACCAACGGTAATTATAAAGCTACTGGTTTAGATTTAGGATACACAGGCCATTCATTTTTTATTAATGCAGATGGGGTTTATAGAAAATCTGATAATTACGATGCAGGAAACACCAAAGAAATCTTGTACTCTCAGTTCGAAAAATATAATATGTCTCTAAAATCGGGTTACAAATTTTCTGATACTCAAAGCATAGATGTCAATCTTATTTATGATAAAGCCACAGATGTCGGTTACCCTGCCTTACCAATGGATGTATCTTTAGCAGAAGCATTAATTACATCATTAACCCATTACTATAAATCTGAGGGTAAAGTATTCAAGTCTTTAGAAACCAAATTGTATTTCAATACCATAACTCATATTATGGACGACACTAAGCGACCTATAGTTCCGATAAGAATGGATATGCCAGGCTGGAGTGATACGTATGGATTTTACAGTAAAGCGGCACTCATCAAAAACCAACATCACTTTACACTTAACCTAAATGGATTTTATAACAAGTCTCTAGCAGAAATGACCATGTTTTCAAATAATCCCGAAGAACCAGATATGTTTATGTATACATGGCCAGATATTAGAACCTTGTATTCTGGTATTTTTATAAAAGATGACTTTCATTTTAGTGAGCATGAAACACTGGCCTCTTCGTTAAGATTAGGGTATCATAGTAGCGAAATAGCTAAAGACGTCGGAGTTCAAAGTCTTGAGATTTTTCATGGCAATGTAGATGAACAAAACGACCGATTCCTCATTAGTTTAGCGTCAACCTATCAACTTAAAAAAGATAATTACAACCTATCTTTGGGTTTAGGTTATGGTGAACGTGCACCTTCGGTTAGTGAAGGTTATGGCTTTTATTTATTTAACAGTTTTGATAATTACGATTATATAGGCAACCCAAATTTAAAAGATGAAAAAGCCTTAGATGTCAACCTTAACTTCAAACAAAAATTCAATGATTTTGAAATAGGCTTAGAAACCTCATACTTCTATATAATGGATTATATTATTGGAGAATTAACACCAAATGTAAGTTCAATGACCATTGGAGCCAATGGTGTACGCGTTTATACGGCTTTAGACCATGCTTCTATTTTTAGCTCGTATCTTAATAGTAGTTATAAAATATCTAAACGTTTTACCGTAAACGGAACCATTGGCTATAACTACGGAAAAGGTAATAATGGCGAAAACCTACCACTTATAAAACCGGTTTCATATTTTGCTGAATTCAATTATAACACACCAAAATTCAATGCTGCATTACAATTAGATGGTAACGGTAACCAAAGTAATTATAGTCGTTTGTACGGCGAAAATGAAACGGCAGATTATGCTATTTTGAATCTTAATTTAGGCAATGTATTTTATCATAAACTCGGAAAAACAATCCTTAAATACGGTGTTGAAAATATGTTAGACACCAACTATTCCACCTACGCAGATTGGAATAACGTTCCCAGACAAGGATGTAATTTTTATGTGAATCTGTCTTTTGTTTTTCGGTAGATTTCATTTACAACACCACATCCTTCTATTTCACATCCTTCTATTTATTTATTGATGAACTCACATAATATCGTATCCTTTGTTTAACAACTGTTAATTTTTTTGTATTTTTTAAAAGTGATATGACAAATGTCATGATTTTATAGTACAGACTAAATTACTTTTGAATTCAATTAGGATAAAAACATCTTAATTAAATTTTGAAAGAGAATTAAACACTAAAACCACATCAAAATGAAACATTTTAAACTAGCCTTAAGTATTCTTTTAATTGGAATATTATCTTTTACATCTTGCAAAGAGAACGCTAAAAAAGAAGGATCTAATACCGCAGAAATTCCTGTAAGTAGAGAAATGATCGCAGAATTAACAAGTCCTCCTAATGTACCAACACCAGTAGGAAGACGAAAAGCCAAAAAGCTCATTGTTAATATGGAAATTCTTGAACAAGAGGGCGAATTAACAGGAGGTGTAAAATACATGTATTGGACTTTTGGTGGTTCTGTACCTGGAAGCTTTATAAGAACACGCGTTGGTGACGAAGTGGAATTTACATTATCTAACCATCCAGATAATAAATTACCTCACAACATCGATTTACATGCGGTTACAGGGCCAGGTGGTGGAGCAGAATCTTCATTTGTAGCACCAGGACACGAAAAAACATTTTCATTTAAAACCTTAAATCCTGGACTTTACGTTTACCATTGTGCTACAGCACCAGTTGGTATGCACATTGCCAACGGTATGTACGGATTAATTCTTGTTGAGCCAGAAGGCGGATTACCACCAGTAGATAAAGAATATTACGTTATGCAAGGTGATTTTTACACCAAAGGCAAAAATGGTGAACGTGGATTACAACCTTTTGATATGCAGAAAGCAGTTGACGAAAAAGCCGATTACGTTGTGTTTAATGGAAGCGTCGATGGATTAACTGGAGATAATGCATTAACCGCTAAAGTTGGTGAAACTGTTAGACTTTATGTGGGTAATGGAGGTCCTAACTTAGTCTCTTCTTTCCATGTAATTGGTGAGATATTTGATAAAGTACATGTAGAAGGTGGTGAATTAATAAATGAAAACATTCAAACTACATTGATACCTGCAGGTGGAGCATCTATTGTAGAGTTTCGTGTAGATGTACCAGGTTCATTAGTTTTAGTAGATCATTCCATTTTTAGAGCCTTTAATAAAGGAGCTTTAGGCATCTTAAATGTTGAAGGTGAAGAGGACAAGAAAATTTATTCTGGTGAGATACGAGAAGGAATTTATTTGCCTGAAGGTCCTGGTATACAAAACATGCCAACAACTGACGAAATTGTAGAATCTGAAATTCCGGCAAAATCATTTGATGAACAAATGAAATTTGGTAAACAAGTATATATGCAAACCTGCTTTGCATGTCACCAATCAGAAGGTCAAGGTATTCCTAATGCATTTCCACCCTTGGCTAATTCAGATTACTTAAATGCAGATGTAAATCGTGCGATTGGTGTTGTAGTCAATGGATTAAGTGGTGAAATTACAGTTAATGGAGACACATATAACAGTGTAATGACCAAGCAAATGATTTCTTCAGACGATGTAGCTAACGTTTTAACTTACGTCTATAACAGTTGGGGAAACTCTAAAGAAGTAGTCACCAAAGAAATGGTTGAAAAAGTAAAAAACCAATAAACTCAAAGTTATGACAACCAAAATCTTTAGTTTGTTCTTAGTAAGCTTGGCGATACAGTCCTTTATGTTTGGGCAAGCTAAAGATATGGCTGTCATTGAAGGTAGCCGATACATTCCTTTATACGGCCGAGACTCTACAGTTGTGGAAGTCCAGGATTTTAAAATGGATATCTATCCTGTAACTATTGAAGCATATCAGCAATTTCTTAAAGAGAATCCAAAGTGGACAAAATCTAAAGTTGTAAAGCTTTTTGCAGACAAAAGTTATTTAACTAATTGGAAAAACGATTTAGAACCCAACGACGCTATCAATCCTAAAAGTCCGGTTAATTATGTATCATGGTTTGCCGCCAAAGCTTACTGCGAATGCCAAGACAAACGTTTACCAACAGTAGACGAATGGGAATATGTTGCCATGGCAGACGAAACCACAAAAGATGCACGCATAAAACCATCTTATAACGAAAAAATACTAGCCTGGTACGAAGCGCCAAGAACAAAAGAAAATAGCGTTGGCGAAACCCCTAAGAATGCTTGGGGAGTTTACGATTTACACGGTTTGGTTTGGGAGTGGACGCTAGATTTTAATTCGGTTTTAATAACAGGTGAGTCTCGTAAAGACATGGATAATGACAACAACCTATTTTGTGGAAGTGCAGCTATAAATGCAACCGATTTAATGAATTATGCAGCCTTTATGCGCTATGCCACAAGAGGCAGCTTAAAAGCTAAATACGCCATGAAAAACTTAGGCTTTCGCTGTGTTCAAGATATTAAAGAAGAAACGAAATGATAATTGTAAATAAAAATCACGAAAAGGTAATTACTATGAAAAACGTGAGTAAACATATAAGACTAATACTATCAACGTTTTTACTACTGGTCGTTGTAACATCTTGTAAATCTGACCACTCTAAAAACACCGAACACGAATTGGCCGCTTATCAATGCCCTATGCAATGTGAAGGCGACAAAACTTATGATGAAATAGGCACTTGTCCTGTGTGTAAAATGGATTTAAAACAACTTGAAAACGATTCAAAAGCATTAGAAACCAATGAAATTTCAGAGGAATCCATTTTTAACTTAACCAGTAAATGGCATACGGAAGAAGGTAATGAAATTGTACTCGAAGATTTAAAAGGAAAAACTTTAGTCATGGTAATGATTTACACGTCTTGTAAAGCGGCTTGCCCAAGATTAGTAGCCGACATGCGAAATATTGAAGCTCAAATTCCAGCTGAAAATATTAAAAATGTACAATTTGCATTAGTATCTATTGATCCGGAAACAGACACACCAGAACGCTTAAAAGCTTTTGCTATTGAAAACGCGATGGATGGTGAACAGTGGACATTTTTACAAGGTACAGATAGTGGTGTTCGCGAATTTGCTAATGTCCTTTCTGTAAAATACAAAGAGATTTCTCCTATAGATTTTTCACATTCAAATATTATTAGTGTGTTTAATTCTCGAGGCGAACTAAAACACCAACAAGAAGGGTTAGGTGTTAATAACAAAGAAACTATTGAAACCATTCTGGAGCTAACCAAATAAGCATCCTATGAGGTTTTATGGCGGCTAAGCGTAGTCGAAGTCAAAACCTTGTAGATATAACAACCAAAATTATTATGAAAACCATTCTAACAATCCTATTTCTGGGAGTTGTAATGACCTCCTACACCCAAGAATTTGAAATGTCTACAGAACTAAGACCTCGTTTTGAATATAGACATGGTTACAAAACCTTAATCCCAAATGACATTGATGCAGCATCATTTATATCACAACGCACGCGATTAAATTTTAATTACAAAAGCGATAAATTAAACGCATACGTAGCATTTCAGAATGTGCGTGTTTGGGGAGATGTAACAACAACATCGCTGACAGACAAAAACGGAATTACAGTACATGAAGCCTGGGCGCAATTGCTATTCAATTCAAAATTATCACTAAAATTAGGACGGCAAGAAATTAATTATGACGACCAAAGATTATTTGGTAGTGTTGGTTGGGCACAACAAGCTAGAAGTCATGATGCTTTAATTGTAACTTATAAACCCAACGCTAATAATCGTTTAGATTTAGGTTTGGCAATGAATGAAACGGCAGAAACACTATTTGAAACAAACTACACTGTAAATAATTATAAAGCGTTTCAATATGTATGGTATCACACATCTATAGATGCCGTAGGATTAAGTTTTTTACTATTGAATAATGGCTTAGCCTATGAGGATACTAATAATGAACAGAAGGTGGATTATAATCAAACCATTGGTTCTCGGTTTACCTTTGAAAAAGACAAATTTAATGCCGATGCTTCAGTCTATTTTCAAACAGGGAAAATTGCCGATACAGAACTCAGTGCTTTTAATGTTGCAGCCAATGCATCTTACAAAATTAACGCTAAATTTAAAATAGGTTTAGGTGCAGAGTATCTTTCTGGAACAGATATGAACGCAACAGAAAACACATTAAAATCATTCAATCCTTGGTTTGGCACCAACCACAAGTTTAATGGCTTAATGGATTATTTTTATGTTGGAAATCATACTAATTCCGTTGGTCTATTAGATATAAATGCCACATTTGGCTATCAGAAAGATAAGTTTTCTGCAACATTAGTACCTCATCTATTTTCTTCTGCTGCTACGGTTATTGATAATACAAATAATGAAATGAGTAATAGCTTAGGAACCGAATTGGATTTAATTATAGGCTATAAATGGACAAAAGACATCAGTTTTAATGCCGGCTATTCGCAGATGTTTGCAACAGAAACCATGGAGGTTTTAAAAGCGGGCAATAAAGACAATACCAACAATTGGGCTTGGGTAATGATCACTATTAAACCAAGTCTATTTAAAACGACGTTTGATGATTAAAAAGTAGTGGCTTTAGTTTTTTAACTTAGGAAAAACCACTTAATCATGTTTCAATTTCCCTGTGAGTTCTTTAATTTCGATAACAAAAACAATAGGTGTTTCGTCAGATTCTATTTTCGCTGAAAACTCACTAATAAAATCTAAATCGCGTAATTCTTTTCGCATTACAACATCTTTTACACCCAAAGAAAACTCGTGTAATAAGGCTTTGGCACTACTGCGTTCAAGTTCTATATACTGACCATGAGCAACAACAGATTTCCAATTGGTTATGGTTGTTATTTCTGTTACCTCTAATGCTACTGCCTTTTGTTGACGTAATGCATTTATTTTATGACCATCACCAGAATAACAAATAATCCTATTGTCCTTTTCTGAATAAAAATAGGTTATTGGCACAACAAAAGGTCTATTTTGATATATATATGCCAAATGACCTATGTAACTTCGGCCTAATACCAACTCACATTCTTCTCTATTTAAGGACTTTATCATAATTTTATTAGGTGTTAATATTTAACATCAATACTAAACTAATGACAGTGTAGTACTAATAACGGCAACTTCATTCGAGACGTTAATTCTTTACTTGGTGAATCATTAAATAAACGATTTAAAAAGGATTTATCTTTTTTTATAAAAGCAGTTATATCAATGGTATTGGTTTGCAGATAACTAGACACTGCGTAATCTACCGGAACATGTTCAATAAGGTGATACTTAGAATCTAAAAGTGCTAGTCTTTCTTTATCTTTCAAAGCGAGATTAGGTTGTTCACTTTCTGAAGTTATTCTCAGGACATGAAGTTTCAATTTGAAACCCTCTATAAAATCTATTATATTTTCTAGTAAATCAGTGTCTATAACATCGTCTGCATTTAGAGAAACCAAAAACTCATTAACAGGTAAAAAGCTAAAATTATTTGGAATGACTAAAGTTTTGCAGTTCACTTTTTTGATGACGTTAATCGTATTACTGCCAAAAATAACCTCTTTAACATTAGATGCACCATTACTTCCCATAACCACAAAATCTATTGCATATTTAGTCACAGCTTGATTAATGGCATCTGTAAACACGTCATAATCTATAACATATTCAAACTGATAATCTTTGGTTTTATTATCAGTTTTCAACGCTTCGATTAAAGCTTTTAATTTCGTTTTTGGTTTTTCTGTTATAGAATCATGAATAGAATTTTTTGGAGACATTAACAAATCGTCCGACACATAACCACCTACTTTATGCACGTACATAATGTAAAATGTACATGTTTTGGAGGCAAAAAACTGCATCGCATAAGAAATTGCATTTGTAGCATTCTTAGAAAAATCCGTAAGTAAAAGTACCTTTTTCATAATAATCGAACTTGTCTCTAAAGTTACCGAATCTTATTATTAAGAAAAATGATATTAATCATATATTAAAATTACTACTTCCAAAAGACATCCTTTTCGTTATCTGTAAATTGTTCTGGCTGATGGATTTTTTCAATTTGAAGAAACTCTTCTTCTGTTGCTACGTTTTGAATTTCAGGAAACAAAACACGTTCTTCAAACCGAATATGTTTATCTAACTCTTCTTCAATTTTACTTAAAGTCTTGATGTCATCTTCGCGTTCTTCAAACAAACGTTTTAACCGTCTGTGATCTGCTAAAGCACGTTTCACTAAGTCGTTTTCATCATTGGTTAGAATAGGAAAAATGTGCATTTCTTCTAGTTCAAAATGTGGAATCAAATGATGTTTAAAAAACCAATCTGCATAAGCTCTAATGCGTTTTGGATCGACGTCTTTACTAAATCCTGCTCTAATTTTCCAAGATAACAATAAGCCATGATGATGTTCTCTACTCAAGGGCTGCAATGCTTTATGTCGTTTTTGTGGTTTTTGATGCATAATTTTTATGTTTACTAATATTAATTAATAAGAAGCTGATGCCTAAAGGCAGTAAGATACTAAATAGAAAAAGTAAGCTGTAATAATTTGGAATAATACCGCGTCCTAAATAAAACATAACACCTTGAATTAACAACAATAATTCGGTTAAAACAAAGCCTAAAAGAAAACTATAAATACCAAAATCTAAGGTTTTAGACGTACTGAATAAATTACTTTTTAACATAAAAGCAAATAGAAATCCAGAAATTACCCCCAACATAAGCAAGTGTATAAAACCAATTACAAAATTGTGATGATTAAAAACAACTTGCGAAAATTCTGGCAAAATGGATAAGGATTGAAATACAACTTTAAGAATAAAACAAACCAATGCAAAACAACACATATAAAACACGAACATGTTTTTAGGTTTATCCAATACGTTTAGCTTCTGTTTTATAAGCTGAAAGAATTTTAAAAGTGCTAAAACTTGAAGTATAACCCCCAAACCATTAATCCACATTAAGCTCGTATGAGGTGCAAACCACTGCACTGGCAAAGCAAATGTCAACACCGTTGAAGTCATCAACAAGGCAAAAAAATGCCGAAACGTTTTAGAGTCTTCAATGTTTAAAATATGAAAAAACACCGCTATAACTCCAATTAAAAACCAACCATTAAACTGAAAATGTAAAAAGAATTGAATTGCAATTTGGTAAAATGCAGAAGCTGATCCTAGTATTGAAACTGCTGGTCCTAGACACCAAACACCTAATGTAGAAACACTCATAAACACAAGTGCCAATTTCAGTAGTTTTTGAGTTACTGTAGTGTTTGCCCTTTGGTGTTTCCAAATGAGATATACAAAATAGTAACTGCAAAAAATGTGTAGTGTTGAAAATGCTATAGATATCGCCCCATAACCCTGAATAGGAAAACTAATCATCATCCCAACAACAGCAAACTCGGTTAGCCAAAACAAACGTGTAAAGCTTTTGGGTTTATCTGGAATAAAATAATGAACAAAGAGCGTAAATAACATTAAATATACCCAACCTAACATGGCAACATGAGAATGCGCATGCGTTAAAAACCTATAATTTAAACCAATAGATTCTAAAAACGAGAAACGCAAAGCCAAACCCATTAAGGCTGCAATTAGAAAATTGATTAAACATACGAGGACTAACTTTTTTGGCATCGTTATAGGTTACGATTTAGAAATATACTTATTACAAGATAAAAATCCCAAAATGTTCTGATATAACATCTCAGGATTTTCTCTAATTTGAAAATTAACTAAGGGTTACTATTATCCAAACTGCTCTTCTAACTTTATGGCTTCAGGAAATAAAATATTATTCTCTAAATGAATGTGTAAATGCAAATCCTTTTCAAACTCTTCTAGCATTGCAAACGTCACTTTATACGTATTACAAGCATCTGCAGGCGGATTGTAATTATTAGTAAGTGCATCAATCTCTCTAAAACGAGCACCTTCGTTATCGTGTTCTTCCATCATCGTGGCTATTGGATTTTCAACCGTACCAAATTGAGGTGATTGTACCGCTCCATTTTCTATTTTAGCTTTTACCATCTTTTTTATGAATGGAAAAAGAATGAGTTCTTCTTTTTTCATGTGCGATGCTAATTCGCCAGCAGACGCCACAAACAGTTCATTAATTTTAAATAATTCTGGATGACGGCTTCCATGTACTTTACATAACTTATCTAAAAACTGACGTAACACTGGTATTTTTTCTTCTACGTATCTATGGTGTTTTTTCTCAATATACTCGGCTAACAAATCTAACGGCCAAGATTTATAATCAATAGTTTCTCCTCCTTTAGAATTTAAAACGCGATTTAACTCCTCGATTAACTGATTGCTATCAATACCTTTTTTATCACAAGCCTCCTCTACTGTTCTATTGCCTTGGCAACAAAAATCAATTTTGTGTTTAGAGAAAATTGCTGCGGTTCTAAAATCTTCGGCAACATATTGGCCTATTTCCTTTTTTGTGTTTTTTTCTAGTACTTCCATATCGTTTTTTTATTTCGGATAATTTTATCCTATTTATAATTAAATTTTTTTTACACCTTTAAAAATGAGACTCCAGATTTTATATCTAATGCCAACTGCTCTAAACTTGTGTTTTCTAACATATCTTTAAGTTCATCTCTAACAACTTTAAACTTATCGTGTACAGGACACGGATGGTTTTCATCGCAAGTATGTAATCCAAGGCCACAACCATTATAAATCTTGTCACCATCAATAGCATAAACAATTTGAGATAGTTTGGTGGTTGCAATTTTGTCTTTATCGATTTCAAAACCACCTTGTGCTCCTCTAACCGATTTTATCATATTATGTCTAACTAAGGCTTGTAGTATTTTAGCCGTAAAAGCTTGTGGAGAATCAATCTCTTCTGCAATTTCTTTAGGACTTACACGTCTGTTTTCAGAAGAATTAATAGCAATAAATATTGCCGCTTTTATACCGTATTCACATGCTTTAGAAAACATCTTTTAATATTATTTAGATGACAAAGGTACAATTATTATTTTATATAGGATAATTTTATCCGATATAAATTATTCTAAGAATATTTAGATTTATACCATACTTTTTGCCATTCACGTTGCAAAATAATAAACGTCACGTCTTCAGAGAGTTTTAAAACATCACTGCCATCTAATGCTTTAATTTTTGCTTCGGGTACATCTACAATATAAAGTAAGTTAAGGTAGTCCGAAAATTTAGAATTTATAAGATAAAAAACCGTTTCCTGAAATACGAGTTTTAAACTTGTTGGCAATGTTTCTTCATCAAACTCTAAATCGATATTAGCATACAATAAATCTTTATTGAGCTGTATGATGAGTTTCTTATAAAGTTGTAAGCCTTCTGCTTCAACAATTAAATCTTCAAAGTTTGATGGTAAATTCATTAGAAATTAAACACGTCTATTCATTAATTGCTCTCCAAATAATCTAAGGGATTGCTTTTTATCATCAGAAATATGTAAGGTTTCTAAAACTTCAAAAGCTTTATTAGTGTAGTCCTTAACAGCATTTTGAGTAGCTTCCGCAGCACCAGTTTTATGGAATAAGGCTTTTACTTTTTCAACTTTATTACTGTTAGGAAGCTCTAAATTAGACATAAAGGTCTTTAAATTTAAAACGTCGTCATTAGAACCAAGTTCTATAGTTTTTAGGTACAAATACGTCTTTTTGTTTTCAATAATATCGCCTCCTACTTGTTTACCAAAAGTTTCAGGGTTTCCAAACGCATCTAAATAATCGTCTTGTAACTGAAAAGCAATTCCTAAGAACCTACCAAATTCATAAATAGAATTTTGATCTGCTTCTGATGCTTTTGCAACAATGGCACCCATTTTCATGGCAGCTCCCACTAAAACCGCTGTTTTATATTCAATCATTTTAAGGTATTCGGGAATGGTAACATCATCTCGTGTTTCAAAATCGATATCATATTGTTGTCCTTCACAAACCTCTAATGCTGTTTTACTAAATAATTTTGCTAAATCTCGAAATGTTTCAGCGTCATAATTCTCAAATAATTGATACGCCAAAATTAACATGGCATCACCAGAAAGGATTCCTGTATTTAAGTTCCATTTTTCATGAACCGTTTGCTGTCCTCTTCTTAAAGGTGCATCATCCATAATATCATCATGGACTAAAGAGAAATTATGAAAAACCTCAATAGACAAAGCGGCATCCATAGCTTTTTCAGCATGTTCATCAAATACTTCAGCTGTCATTAAGGTTAAAATTGGTCGTAAGCGTTTACCACCTAGTTCCAATATATAATTAATAGGACTGTATAAATTCTTTGGCTCTCGCTCTACTGTAAAACGTTCTAAATACTTTAGAAATGGCTTTTGATACTGTTCGATATGTTGCATAAGGCAAAAATAATGTTTTAAACATATTTTAAGCTAATGTTAAGCCTGTTAAAAAACCTATAAAACTTTGGAAACTTTTTTGGTTTTTAAAGTTTCCTGGCGTAATTTTGCGCGATCATAATATAGATTACCATATTGCGAAATACCAAAAAATGAAAGACAAAATCATAATAAAATCATCTGACATGTTCTTAAACTTAGGGTTTAAGAGCGTTACCATGGATGATATTGCTAATGAAATGGGTATTTCTAAAAAAACCATTTATCAGCATTTTAAGAATAAAACTAAACTCGTTGAGGCTACTGTAATGCGTGTTTTTGAACGTATTTCTTATGGCATTGATTGTATTTGCGAGTCAGACAAAAACCCAATTGAGGAGATTTATGAAATCAAAAAGTTTGTATTAATCCATTTAAAAGATGAAAAATCATCACCTCAATATCAGCTTCAAAAATATTACCCAAAAATTTACAGTACATTAAAACGTATGCAATTTGACAAAATGATAGGTTGTGTAACTCAAAATTTAGAACGCGGAGTTGCAAAAAACCTTTATAGAAGCTCTATTGACATCGATTTTATAGCACGACTCTATTTTAATAGTATGGTCTCCTTAAAAGATCAGGATGTTTTTCCGCTTGAAAATTTCTCAATGTCCATGTTAATGAATAATTATATAGAATACCATTTAAGAGGCATCTGTTCTTCAGAAGGGCTAAAAACACTTAAACAACTTAATACCAATCTAAAATAACCTATGAAAAAAGCAATTCCATTATTAATAGGTTTTATTATTTTTCAAATAGGCTTTTCACAAGAACAACCTATAAGTCTTTCGCTAGAAGAAGCTATTGACTATGCTTTGGAACACAATAGAACTGCCATAAATGCTACTCGCGATATTGAAGCTGCTGAACAGCAAAAATGGGAAACAACAGCGACCGGATTACCTCAAATTAGTGCTAGTTTAGATTACCAGAACAACTTAAAACAACAGGTTCAAGTGATTCCTGCTGAGTTTTTTGGTGGTCAACCTGGCGAATTTTCAGAAATCATTTTTGGAACTAAACAAAGCATGACTGGCTTTGCGACCCTAAATCAAAAGATATTCGACGGCTCTTATATTGTAGGTTTACAATCTGCTAAAGTATTTTTAGAAATCTCGAAAAACGCGAAAGTAAAAACCGACTTAGAAATCAGAAAAGCAGTAATTGAAGCTTACGGGAATGTTCTATTAGCAGAAGAAAGTATTAAAATCTTTGAACGAAACATTGAAGTACTTGATAAAAACCTCTTTGAAACTCAAAAAATTTACGAAAATGGGTTAGGTGAAGAAGAAAGTGTTGAGCAACTACAAATTACGTTATCTGGAGTAAAAAGTAATTTAAATAATGTTCAAAGACTAAAAACGTTGGCTTATCAAATGTTGAATATCACTTTAGGTTTAGATATTTACAATGCTATAGTGTTAAAGGATAATTTAGAAACATTGACAGATCAAAACATCACTTTATCCATGTTAGAATCTGAAAATAATCCAGAAAGCACCATAGATTACTTAATCGCTAAAAACGATAAAACCTCTAAAGAATTATTGTTAAAACTTGAAAAAAGCAAAGCATTACCAACCTTAAACGCATTTATAAATGGTGGCTATTCTGCATATGCAGATGAATTTACGTTTACAAAGAAAAGTCAAGACTGGTTTGGGTCCTCTGTGTTTGGCATTAGCCTAAATATCCCAATTTTTAGCTCAGGCATGCGAAATGCATCCACACAGCGTGCTAAGATTAATTTAGAAAAAGCTAAAACAGAATTAACAGAAACAGAACAGCGCATAAAACTAGAAATCGCTTCTGCTAAAAATGACTATCAGTTTGCCATTGAGGATTACGAAAATAAAAAACAAAACCTCGCCTTAGCCGAACGTATTGAAACTAAAAACCAAACCAAATTTTTTGAAGGTATTGGCTCTAGTTTTGAACTCAGACAAGCACAAACACAATTATATACTGCACAACAAGAGTTACTACAAGCCATGTTAGATGTCGTCAACTCTAAAGCTGCATTAGAAACCGTTTTAAATACACCAATCAATAATTAATAAATCACTATTAAAAATGAAATATATATTTCCACTATTAATCATAGCAATTTTTACGGTTTCGTGCTCAGGCGAAAAGAAGAATTCTGTAGAAAGCGTCATAGAAAATGGCAACCTTGAAACCATAAGAGTAAAACGAGGAGAACTTGTTGCAGAACAACAAGCCATTAACGACAAAATAAAGCGCTTAGATGAAAAAATACAAACCTTAGATACCGTAAAACATGTACCATTGATTACATCTTTTAAAGCTAAAACTGAAGTTTTTAATCACGTATTAGAACTACAAGGAAATGTTACAACTAAAGATCTTTTAACCATTACACCAGAATACAACGGCATTTTAACCCAAGTATTTGTTAAGGAAGGCCAGAAAGTTTCTAAAGGGCAAACACTCGCCAAGATTGATGATGGTGGCTTAAGTCAACAATTGGCACAATTAAAAATTCAGGCAGAATTAGCTAAAACCACATACGAGCGTCAACAACGTCTTTGGGAACAGAATATTGGTAGTGAAATTCAATTTTTACAATCAAAATCTACTTATGAGTCGCAAGAAGAAGCCGTAAATCAATTACAGCAACAAATTGCTAAAACCACAGTAAAAGCACCTTTTTCTGGAACTATCGACGATATTATTACAGAACAAGGAAGTGTTGTTGCTGCAGGTCAATCACCATTAATGCGTATTGTAAATTTAGACAATATGTATATTGAAACAGAAGTACCAGAGCGTTACGTTTCCGATGTTACCAAAGGAAAACATGTAAGTGTAAATATTCCTGTTTTAGGAAAAACATTAGAAACTAAAATTCGTCAGGCTGGAGATTTTATAAATCCAGCAAACCGAACTTTTAAAGTTGAAGTTGGCATTCCAAATGCAGACAAAACAATTAAACCAAACTTATCTGCGCGTTTAAAAATCAATGATTACACAAGCGAAAGTGCCATATTAATTCCGCAAAGTGTCGTTTCAGAAAATTCAGAAGGCGAACAATATGTCTATGTTGTCGTAGAAAGAAACAATAACAATATAGGAACAGCAAAGCGTATTATTATTGAAACTGGAAAAACCCAAGATGATATTATTGAAGTCTTAAAAGGACTTGAAGATGGAGCCGAAATAATCAAAGAAGGAGCAAGAAGTGTAAGAGACGGACAATCTGTTGAAGTTTTACAGATAGAAGAATAATGCTTCTAGTATATTAAATAGCAACCAACAATTCTAAAGATTAAAGCGAAACAACTTTTATCTAACGACTAAAGACTAACATCTAATGACTAATACTAACAAAAAAAATACCGAAAAGGAATTTGCATGGTCATCATGGGCAATTAACAATAAAACCACCATGTATGTCCTTATTGCTGTCTTTTTCTATTTGGGAATTTCTGCATTTTTCGACATGCCTAGAGAATCTTTTCCAGAGGTCAATGAGACTAAAATATACGTCAGCACTATCTACCCTGGGAACACAGCTGAAGATATTGAAAAACTTATCACAGATCCTGTTGAAGACAAACTAAAAACCGTTAGTAATGTTGTAGAAATCACCTCAACGTCTCAAGAAGATTATTCTATGGTTATCATAGAATTTGATGAAAATATTTCTGTAGAACAAGCCAAGCAAAAGGTTAAAGACGAAATTGATTCTGAAACAGCTGGCGAAGATTGGCCAACATTTAACGGAGCTAAAGTAGAGCCAGATGTTTTTGAGTTGAGCCTTTCTGAAGAAATGCCAATCTTAAACATTAATATCTCTGGTGATTATCCTATTGAAAAACTAAAGGACTATGCTGAGTATCTTCAGGATGAAATAGAAGATTTACAAGAAATTAAAAAAGCAGATATTCGTGGTGCTCAAGAAAAAGAAGTAGAAGTTGCAGTAGACATCTATAAAATGATGGCAGCAAAGGTGACATTTAATGATATTCTTGGTGCTATTAGTAATGGAAATGTTACACAATCTGCCGGAAACTTAAAAGCAAGTGGACAACGACGTACGATAAGAATTATAGGAGAAATTGAAAAACCATCTGAACTCGAAAATTTTGTAGTGAAATCGGATAACAACAATCCTATATATTTAAGAGATGTTGCTTCGGTGTCTTTTAAAGAAGAGGACCATACAACATTTGCAAGAAAATCTGGTAAACCTGTAGTGATGCTAGACGTTAAGAAACGTGCTGGTAAAAACATGGTTGCTGCTTCTGAGCAAATACAAGTCATTGTGCAAGATGCCATTGAAAATGAGTTCCCACAAGATTTAGAAGTAAGTATCACAAACGATCAATCATCAGTTACTATCGGACAGGTTGATGACTTAGTCAACAACATCATCTTTGGTGTTATTTTGGTTGTAACCGTTTTAATGTTCTTTTTAGGATTTAAAAACGCCCTATTTGTTGGGTTCGCTATCCCAATGTCTATGTTTATGTCGCTAATGATTTTAGGTATGATTGGATATAGTTTAAATACCATGGTGCTTTTTGGACTTATTATGGGACTTGGTATGTTGGTAGATAATGGTATTGTGGTGGTTGAAAACGTCTATCGTTTAATGGAAGATGAAGGCATGAGTCGCATTGAAGCGGCTAAAAAAGGAATTGGAGAAATCGCCTTTCCTATCATTATTTCTACAGCAACAACGGTTGCAGCCTTTATTCCTTTAGGACTTTGGCCAGGCATAATGGGAGAGTTCATGAAAATTTTACCAATAACATTATCCATTGTATTAGGCTCATCTTTAGCGGTTGCTATATTTTTTAATTCAGTATTAGTATCGCGTTATATGACCACTGAAGATAAGGATATGCCTTTAAAACAAATTATTAAAGTCACTATCATTGTTGCCAGTTTCGGTATATTAATTCTCATTATTGGAGGACCTTACCGTGGTATGGGAACTATTATGGTTTTTACAGCAATTATGCTTTGGGCATACCGTTTTTTCATCAGAGGATGGGCCAACAGTTTTCAAACTAAAGCATTGGTTAGACTTGAAAACTGGTACGAACGTCAATTACGAAGAGCACTTTCAAAAAAACGACCATATTTTTTAAGTGGTGGAACATTTTTATTATTAATTGCTGCTTTTATAGCCTTTGGAATTTCATTAGCCACACAACGAACGAATGTAGAGTTTTTTCCAGATAACAAACCGAATCAAATTATTGTCTATATAGAATATCCACAAGGTACTGCGATTGAGAAAACCAATACCATAACTAAGCAAATTGAAAAACGTGTTTACGATGTTATTAACGCTAATAAGTATATGGATAATGGTAGAAACTTTCTGGTAGAAAGTGCCGTTTCTCAAGTTGGTGAAGGTGCAGGAAACCCTCAAACTGATATGGGTTCTGGTGCAGAAATGCCACATAAAGCTAAAATTACAGCATCGATGCGCGAATATAAATTCCGTCGTGGAGAAGATAGCGAACTCTTGCGTCAAAAAGTACAAGAAGCATTAGTTGGTATTTATCCAGGTGTTTTAATTTCCGTTGAAAAAAATGCCGATGGACCACCTGCAGGTTCGCCAATAAATATTGAAATCGATGGAAATGATTATAATGAGTTAATTGCAACTGCCGAACAAATGCGTGCGTTTATAAATTCTAAAAATATTGCAGGAATTGATGAGCTCAAAATCGATGTCAATAAAGACAAACCAACCATGTTAGTTGAGATTGATCGTAAAAAAGCAGGAGAATTAGGTGTTTCTGCCAAACAAATTGGAGATCAGTTACGTAATTCAATATTTGGATCTAAAGCCGGAATTTATAAAGAAGACGGTGACGATTTTGATATATACGTTCGTTTTAATGAAGCCAATCGTTACGATAAAAGTGCGCTGTTTAATCAAAACATTACCTTTAGAGATAATACTGGTCAGATTAAGGAAATTCCATTATCTACAGTTGCGAAACAGAAAAACAACTCTGGATTTAGTGCTATAAAACACAAGGACACTAAACGTGTCGTTACGGTGTATTCAGCATTATCACCTGGCTATACAGATGCAGGTGCTATTGTCACTCAGATACAAAATGAGATGAAAAGTTACAAAGGTTTGTCCGATGATATTCATATCGATTATACAGGTCAGATTGAAGAGCAAAATAAACAAATGGCCTTTTTAATGGGAGCATTTTTCACGGGTCTTGGATTAATATTCTTCATTTTAATATTTCAATTTAACTCCATCTCGAAGCCAACCATTATTATGATTGCCATTTTCTTAAGTTTTATAGGAGTCTTTGGAGGTATTGTGATTTCAGGAAGTGCATTCGTAATTATGATGACTATGGTCGGTATTATTTCATTAGCCGGAATTGTAGTGAATAATGGTGTTGTACTTTTAGATTATGCACAACTATTAATTGACAGAAAGAAAAATGAATTAGATCTTGGTGAGAATGATTATTTAACAACCGAGGACCTTTTTGAAAGCATCGTTAAAGCCGGAAAAGCGCGTTTAAGACCTGTTCTATTAACAGCAATTACAACTATTTTAGGCTTAATTCCTTTAGCTATTGGTTTAAATATCAACTTCTTTACGCTCTTTGCAGATTTTGATGCCAATATTTATATGGGAGGTGATAATGTGGTATTTTGGGGACCATTAGCTTGGACTGTTATTTACGGTTTACTTGTAGCAACATTCTTAACGCTGATTGTAGTACCTATTTTATTCTTCTTAAGTGTAAAACTAAAAATGTGGGGAAGACGAAAATTCACCTCTGAACCCCTACGAATTTCTGAGGTTGAACAACATACGCAAATTGAAGGTTCATCTCAGCCTGCCATTGATAATTAACTGAAAATATTATTTAAATAGAAAAATCCGAAGTCTTTACTTCGGATTTTTTACTTTTGCAATTCTAATAAAAATCTATGTACAGAAGTCACAATTGTGGTGAGTTAAGAGCATCACACAGCAATACAGAAGTTACACTTTCCGGATGGGTTCAAGGTGTTCGCGATAAAGGGTTTATGATATACATAGATCTTCGCGATCGTTATGGTATTACACAGTTATATTTTGATGAAGAACGCACACCAAAAGCCATTATGGAAAAGGCTTCAAAATTGGGACGCGAATTTGTTATTCAAGTTAAAGGAAACGTTACAGAACGTGCTTCAAAAAACCCTAATATTCCAACAGGTGATATTGAAGTTGTCGTTTCAGAATTAACAATTTTAAACAGCTCGTTAGTACCACCTTTTACTATCGAAGATAAAACAGATGGTGGAGATGATTTACGTATGAAATATCGTTACATCGATATACGTCGTAACCCAGTAAAAAACAGCTTAATTTTTAGATCAAAAGTTACGCAAGCTGTAAGAAACTATTTGTCTAACGATGGATTTATTGAAGTTGAAACACCATACTTAATTAAATCTACTCCAGAAGGAGCCAGAGATTTTGTAGTGCCTTCTCGTATGAATGAAGGTCAATTTTATGCCTTACCACAATCACCTCAAACCTTCAAGCAATTATTGATGGTTGGTGGCATGGATAAATATTTTCAGATTGTAAAGTGTTTTAGAGACGAAGATTTACGTGCAGACAGACAACCAGAATTCACACAAATAGATTGTGAAATGGCGTTTGTAGAACAAGAAGATATTCTTAATGTTTTTGAAGGCTTAACACGTCATTTACTGAAAGAAGTGAATGGTGTTGAGATTGAAAAATTCCCAAGAATGCTTTATGATGATGCCATGCGTTTGTACGGAAACGACAAACCAGACATTAGATTCGGAATGGAATTTGGTGAACTTAATGCCGTCACACAACACAAAGACTTTGGTGTTTTTAATAACGCTGAACTAGTGGTTGGTATTGCAGTTCCTGGTGGAAACAGTTATACTAGAAAAGAAATAGACAAATTAATTGATTGGGTAAAGCGTCCGCAAGTTGGTGCTTTAGGCATGATTTATTCACGTTGTAATGACGATGGTAGTTTTAAATCGTCTGTAGATAAGTTTTATGATCAAGATGATTTAGCAAAATGGGCAGAAGTTACTGGAGCTAAACCTGGTGATTTAGTTTGTGTATTATCCGGTGAAACCAATAAAGTAAGAGCACAATTAAGTGCTTTACGTATGGAATTAGCAACACGATTGGGCTTAAGAGACCCAAAAGTATTTGCACCACTTTGGGTAATTGATTTCCCATTATTAGAACTAGATGAAGAAACAGGTCATTACCATGCGATGCACCATCCATTCACCTCGCCAAAACCAGGACAGTTAGAATTATTAGATACCAATCCTGGAGATGTTAAAGCCAATGCATACGATTTAGTATTAAATGGTAACGAAATTGGAGGTGGATCTATTAGAATTCATGATAAAGCCACACAAGCCATAATGTTGAAACATTTAGGATTCTCTGATGAAGATGCTAGAGCTCAATTCGGCTTCTTAATGGATGCTTTTGAATATGGCGCACCACCACACGGCGGATTAGCTTTTGGTTTAGACCGATTGGTAGCCATTTTAGGAGGCCAAGAAACCATTAGAGATTTTATTGCGTTCCCTAAAAACAATTCAGGTCGTGACGTTATGATTGATGCACCTGCACCAATTGATGATGAGCAACTAAAAGAGTTGAGTTTAAAACTGAATTTAAAATCATAAAATATTAAATCCTGCTTCTTGCAGGATTTTTTATAGATTAATTTTATGCAAAGTAAACGTCCTGTATTTAAAAGATTATTGATATGGCGAGCTAAACACATCTCACATAAGCAATTTGTATATCTATTAAGTATTTTAATTGGGTTTACATCTGGTATTGGTGCTGTTGTTCTTAAAAATTTAACGCATTATATTCAACTTTTATTAGAGGGTAGATTAGTTCAGTATTACCACCAAGCATTTTACTTTTTGTTTCCTATAATTGGATTGACTCTTGCGTATTTAATCATAAAATATGTGGTTAGAGAAAAGGTTAGCCATGGTATTCCTTCAACATTACACGCTATTTCTAAACGTAAAGGCATCATAAAACGCTATCAAATGTTCGGCTCTATTCTTACAGCTCCGATAACGGTAGGTTTTGGAGGTTCAGTAGGATTAGAAGGACCTGCTGTTGCAACAGGAGCTGCAATTGGCTCCAACATTGCTCGGCTTTTTAGGATGAACCAAAAAACGAAAACCTTGCTAATTTGTTGCGCAGCGGCAGGAGCATTGTCTTCCATTTTTAAAGCACCAATTGCCGCGATCATTTTTGCAATTGAAGTCTTTAGCTTAGACTTAACAATTGCCTCTATGCTGCCTTTATTGTTAGCATCCCTTTCTGCAATTATTACATCCTATTTTTTTTCTGGAAATGATGTGTTATTGCCTTTTAGGATTGAAGATAAATTTATGATTTCTGATGTCCCATTTTATGCGTTTTTAGGAGTCTGTGCTGCCTTTATATCTATTTATTTTACAGAAGTCTACCAGAGAATTCAAAAACGTTTTGACCAACTAAACTCTCCAATTAAAAAACTTCTGGTTGGTGGTATTGCAATTGGCATCCTAATTTATTTTATTCCACCGCTTTATGGTGAAGGCTTTGATGTTATGAATAGCCTTATTGTTGGGAATCCTGAAAAAGCACTAGTTAATAATTTTCTAAATTTAGATGTGTCTAATATATGGATTGTTATTGCTCTTTTAGCTGGACTCGTATTTTTCAAAATAATTGCTAGTGCTTTAACTTTTGGAGCAGGAGGTGTTGGTGGAATTTTTGGACCTACCCTTTTTATGGGAAGTATTATGGGTAATTGCATTGCTAAAATCATTAACAATTGTGGCTTATTTAGTACACCTGTTTCCGAAAGTAATTTTACGCTTGTTGGTATGGCAGGTTTATTAGCAGGAGTTTTACATGCTCCATTAACAGCTATCTTTTTAATTGCTGAACTTACAGGTGGTTATGATTTATTTATACCATTAATGATTACTGCTGCAATCGCATTTAGTATTACAAAACTCTATGTTCCACATTCCGTTTACACTATGGAATTAGCTCGTAAGGGTGAATTAATTACACACGATAAAGATCAAGCTGTTTTAATTTTAATGGATACAAAAAAAGTTATTGAAACTAATTTCATCCATGTAACCACAAATATGACATTAGGAGACATCATAAAAAAAGCGGTTATTAAATCTAATCGAAATATTTTTCCGGTTATAGACGAAGAAGACAATACTTTAAAAGGCGTTATTTTATTGGATGATATTAGACCAATTATGTTTGATCAAAAATTATACGATGACATATTTGCGATTGAAGTGATGCAAAAACCACCTGCAATCATTGACATTGAAAAAGATAATATGACTGTAATTATGAAAAAGTTTCAAGATAGTAGTGCTTGGAATTTACCTGTAGTAAGAAACGGTATCTATATTGGTTTTATTTCAAAATCAAAATTATTAACGGCTTACCGACAAGAATTAATTAATTTTACATCATAACCTTATCTAATAAACAAGATTTTGCACCCTGAAAGACAAGGGCTAAACAGGTTTTTTTAAAAAAAATATGCCGACAAAAAACATTATCAGACAATTACTTCTCTTGCGATATAAATATATATCGCAAAAAAACTTTGTTTATTTATTAAGTGTTGCTGTTGGATTATTAACTGGTATTGCTGCTGTAACGCTAAAGAACTTTACCTATACAATTCAATCGATTTTAGAAAAAGGAATTGTTTTTTCTCATAACCAACTTTATTTTGTTTTACCTGTAATTGGATTATTCTTGGTATTCGTTTTAACTAAGTATATGTTTAAAAATGGAATAACACCGTCTATTCCTCCTTTTATAAAACGTGCCATACCTTCACTACTCTATTCTTTACTAAGGCAAAAAGGACTTTTGTCTTATAAACTGATCTATCATCCGTTAATATTAGCTCCACTAACTGTTGGTTTTGGTGGATCTGTTGGATTATTAGGACCTGCAATAACCTCTGGCTCTTCATTAAGCTCCAACTTAAGTCGGATTTTACATGTCGATAAAAAAACACGCACCTTACTTATTGCCTGTGCAACTGCAGCTGCTGTGGCTTCTATGTTTAAATCCCCCATTGCAGCCATCGTTTTAGCTGTTGAAGTTTTTAGTTTAGACCTTACCTTTGCGTCTTTATTACCACTATTAATTGCTTCTATATCATCCGTTTTAACCTCATATTTCTTTTTAGGTGATGAATTGCTTTTTAATTTTAACCTTACCGAGAAATTCAACCCAAGAGACACAGCCTTCTACATGATATTAGGGTTAGGAACTGGTATTGCATCCATATATTTTACAAAAATGTATTTTGCTATCTATGGGTTTTTCGACCGATTTAAAACGCGGTTCATTAAACTTTTAGTTGGAGGTATCGCTATTGGTATCATGCTGTATTTTATTCCGCCTTTATATGGTGAAGGTTTAAGTTTTACCAAAGATTTATTTGAAGGAAACTATCTACATGCCCTAGGGTCTAATCCTTTTGATAAATACACCGATAATATTTGGGTGGTTATTATGTTACTTATAGGTTTTACCATATTTAAAGCCATTGCAATGACCACAACTTTTGCAGCTGGTGGAGTTGGTGGAGTTATTGTACCAACTATGGTAATGGGAAGTGCACTAGGAAATGTTGTGGCCAAAATAATAAATAATATAGGTCTTGGACATCAGGTGTCAGAGGCTAATTTCACATTAATTGGAATGGCCGGATTGATCGCAGGAGTTATACATGCTCCGTTAACTGCGATATTTTTAATTGCCGAAATTACAGGAGGTTATATTCTGTTTTTACCATTAATGATAACCGTAGCGATTTCATATATGATTACTAAGAATTATATGGAACACACCATTTATACCAAAGAATTAGCAGAACGTGGAGATTTATTAACTCATGATAAAGATCAAAGTGTACTAACTATGATGCATTTGGATACGGTTATTGAAAACGATTTTATTCCGCTGCACCCAGAAATGTCTTTAGGGGACATGCTAAAACAAGGAGTCTCTAAATCGAGTCGGAATTTGTTTCCCGTTGTGGATGGTTATCAACGTTTAGTTGGAATTATTCTTTTAGACGACATTAGAACTATAATGTTTGATCAATCGCTATACGAATCTACTTCTGTTGAAACTTTTATGCACAATCCGCCAGATTTTATCTATTATGAAAAAGACACGATGAAAGTGGTGATGAAAAAGTTTCAAGATAGTGAAGCTTGGAATTTACCTGTTATAAAAAATGGTTGTTATTACGGATTTGTTTCAAAATCTAAATTATTAACCGCATATCGTACCGAATTAATTAATTTTACATCCTAATCAATTTCGAGTTTAAATAAATTCACTCAAAATGAAACCTATAAAAATCATTACTTTTATTGCCTTTTTAGCTTCAATTATTAGTATCGCATGTGGCCTAATTTTAGATTTAGAGTATTCTGAAAAACTAATAGGTTTCGGAGTTGTAGGTTTATTCTTAGTTGTTTTTCCATTGTTTTCTTACTACAGATGGAAAGATAAAGACGTTAAGGACTATATGCTTACAAAAGAAAATCTTGACAAAATGCGCGAAAACCAAAAGGACTCAAAGCAATAGATTGCTGAATAACATTCTAATAATAAAGGATTAAATCAAAAAAAAACAATTTCTTAACCTTAGGCTATAATTTTCTTTTATCTTTGTACTTTAATTTTTATTTATATTATAATGACTGGAACAGTTAAATTTTTTAATGATTCAAAAGGATTTGGATTTATTACCAACGAAGAAACAGGAAAAGACATCTTTGTACATGTATCAAACCTTAATGGCGTAGAATTACGCGAAGGTGACAATGTAGAGTACGATGAAGAAGAAGGAAGAAAAGGATTAGTAGCTGCAAACGTGCAGGTATTATAAGTATATATCTTACAAGTTTCAACGCTCAACCAATGGTTGGGCGTTTTTTTTTGCTCAATTTTAAAAGGTGCTTCTTATTTAAAAATTATTGGTAAATCTCTCTTTTCAATTTTTGTAATATAATACGGCTGCGTCATTACACTAGTGGCATTTCCAGATGGACTTGCAAACGTCACATTAACAACAGTGTTTGTAGATGTTGAAGTCACATCCACGTTGATACTATGACCTCCACTACCCTTTACAGCATTAAAAATGGCAATAATTGTATAGTTTGAAAAGTCAATTTTGGTTTCTGTAAAACGATCTGAAACCGTATTAACAGAATTCATTTGCGCTATTAAATTATCCCAATCACTTTGGTTATCTATAACCCTATTTTCCTTGGTAAACCCTTCCGAACCTGCACCATGAAGGTTACCCTTGGCAATTAAAACCGATTCTGTATTATCCATTTTTGAATTTTTTTGGTCAACTTTATTGCATTTACAACCCACAACAAATACAAATGCGAATAGGATTAAGACTTGTGTTTTCATAACAATTTCCGATTTTAATTATAACATTTAATTTTTAATTATAACATTTAATTCAAATTACGCTTTTCAATAAAAAAGCGTTTCATAAGTGCTGAAGCTTCCTCAGCTAAAATTCCACCAACCACTTCCGTTTTAGGGTGTAATTGCGTTCCCATGGTTTTAAAACCTCGCTGTGCATCTGAAGCTCCAAAAACTATTTTAGAAATCTGACTCCAATACAAAGCTCCTGCACACATTTGGCAAGGCTCTAGAGTGACATATAATGTACATTTAGTCAAATATTTTCCACCTAAAAAATTTGCCGCTGATGTAATGGCTTGCATTTCTGCATGTGCTGTAACATCGTTTAATAGTTCTGTGAGATTGTGTGTTCTAGCTATGATTCTATTGTCTACTACAATAACTGCTCCAACAGGAATTTCTCCCTTTTCAAAAGCAATTTCGGCTTCTTGAAGGGCTTTTTTCATAAAATAGGTATCGTCAAATGGGTTTATCATAAATAGTTTAAAATCTACTAGTTCTTAATTACTTTTTCGTTGTAGCTAAAATTGTCACCTTTGATTTTTAATATATATAATCCTGACTGCAATTGACTCGTATTTATAGTAATAGTGTTGAACAATTCTTTTCGTATGTCTAACACTACTCTACCATTAAGATCAACTAAAGTAATTGCAACATCGCCAAAATTCTTACGTGTTGAAATTGATAATTCTGTTTGTGTAGGGTTTGGAAAAACATTTAAGCTATCTTTAGAAAATTCATCAACACTTAAACTAGAGCAATTGGCCAATGATGGGTCACTACTTGACGGCAATGAAAAATCCTCTACTTGATCTATTCTAGAGTCTGTATCTCCTTGTTGAGCACCAAAACCTAATCCACGAGCAGCAAATACCTCCCAAATCATACACTGATCTACTCCACCTGTTGTAGCTATATCAGCTGCTAAGATGGCATCTCTAGCTTCTACAAAACCAGGACTACATGGCTGTAACTTTAACCCATCAATTACCAATTTCATAACTCTATTGTTACCACCATTTCCGTTATACAAATCTGAATCAAAACCATATTTATCTATATATGCCCAAGTTAAGTCCCATAATACAGTTGCCCAGACAAAACCTATTCCGTGTGGTTGAGATAGCGTATTTGAAGCATCATATGTAAATCCATTCTCAGCAAAATCAGTAGTATAACGTGCTGGACGTATACCACCACCATTAACAGACTGGCTTACTGCAAATGTCCCTATTCCTCTGGCATCATCAGAAACATCTGTTGACTTCATAGTTACCATAAGTCCAAACCAATCAGACCAACCTTCTCCCATTTGTTCTTCATTAAAAAGACAGTTTGCTGCACTTGGACCTCCTGCTAATCGATTAGAAATACCGTGACCATATTCATGTGCTATAATTCCATTATCAAAATCGCTATCAATAAAATCTGTAATATCTGGTCCTAATAAACTCGCAGTAATATTTTCTCCATTAATAAGTGCAGTAATAAGTGATTCGCCAATCGCCTGTGGAAGCATTAGTGAAGGTATAGACACAAATTCTCCTTGATCTCCTGGCCCCATAACAATAGCAGCACCAGGCTCATTATTAACTACAATCGCAGCAATTGCGCCTGCATTTTCTGCGGCTAAAACTTTTACACCGAACGGACATGTTCCACGTCTTATAACCGCAATATTACCAGTGAGTGTTGCCGAATTAGTAATTACTTCACAAGCATCATATATATCGGCAGCTCCATCGGTTGCCAAGATTACACTAGATGTCACAGGTACTACAGAAAAAAACTCTCCAAAACCTGCTCCGACACCTTCATATGTTCCTTCTAAACTTCCATCATCAATTACAACCCTTGGACTAACGCTAACTCCAGGAGGAGACCATAAGAACATTTGCATTTTGGGACTAAAACCATCACGAGGTGTTCCAAAATTAGCATTGTTAAAACTACTACCATCTTGGGCATCTGCGAAAACAGAATCATCCCCAACCCCAAAATTAGTGTAATTAGTAGATTGAAAATTTCCGGAACCTTCATCAAAACCATGCTGGTACCAAATATCGTGCATCATATTATTGACATAAAATAAATTTGTGATTGCAGCATCTTGATTATCTAATGGAGACAAATTAAAATCTAAAGGAAAGTCAAAGTTCAGTGTCGCTGTTCCGTTTGGAGATACGCCAAATGCAGAGTTATCACCTCTAACATCATCTCTAGCCCAAACGTTGTTGCCTCTAGTTATTGTATAATCAGCACCTAAAATGCCATTATCATCATGCCAACCAAATGGTGATGCCTCTGAACTAGCAGGCTCATTAACTATCTGTCTTGAGCCATGATTTGGACTCTCTAAAGGAAGTGCAAAAACATTATAATTAGAACCATCAACTAAAAACGAATTTGGAGATGTAACTAAATTATTAAAATCTAACTGACTTTGGTGATCAGAATGCTGATGGTTATTTTCAAACGTACATGTTAAAATTAAATCATTCTTCTCTATGATTTCATTGTTTAGAGCATTCACTCTAACACTCCACCAATGTTTGCTATCTTTTCCATAGATAGTAAAGTCCCATGCAAGCATTAAAATATCTTCCTGTTGTACGTAAACCAATTCAACTAAAATATCTTCTGTTGAAATGCCAGCATCAGAGAATACATAATTGTTTCCATCATGCTCTAATTGCTGTATGTTTTGCAGATTGCCTAATTCTAATTGTGTTGCAGCTTTCTGAATTGCTGAAACAGGAGAAAAAGTAGGTGTATTAGAATTAACTTTATTAGAAATAGAGTTTAAAAATCTATTCGCATAATAAAAAACTTTACCGTCTTTAACTGCTACGCTAGAAATAGCATTGAAAATTCTAATACCTTCAAACGTTTGGTTAACATAAAGTTGAGTTATATCTGTACTTTTAGAATAATGTGTATTGTTTACAACCAATCGTTCTAAATCTTGTTTTGCAAATTTAAAATCTGATTTTTTGTCTTCTAAATAATTGATTATTAATGCTCCATGTTCTGAGAACTTAAGATCATTTTGGCCTAATAGGCTAGAAGTTGCTACTACACTTAAGAGTAAAAACAGAAATAAGCTATTGTTTTTCATAGTAATTAGGTGATAATTAACACTAAGTCTAGAAAATCAATATAGACTTGTAATTTCCTTTTTCTCAAAAGTAAGGAATCATTAAGGATATTAAAAACCCAACTCATCCTCACGCAAAAATTCGGCAAGAAATTTGATGCACGTATACAAAGCTGTTAGTTATGAAATCATACTATTCTATTTCAATTCCAAAACCATGCCATAAAGATTGGTCGCAAATGACTCCAAATGAAAAAGGTCGGTTTTGCCAATCTTGCTCAAAGTCTGTGATTGATTTCACGACAATGTCTCAACACGAAATTCAAGAGTATTTAGCTGCAAATGAGGGTAAAAAACTTTGTGGTCGTTTTAAAATATCGCAATTAGAGCACATTCGAATTAAAATCCCACAACAAATCATACAACAACAAACGAGTTTTCATAAGGTGTTTCTTTTGGCTTTATTGATTGCAATGGGAACTACACTTTTAAATTGTTCTGACCAAAACGGAAATAGCAAAAAAATAAATGCTGTCGAAATTGTAGATACCGTAAAAGCAGACACCATTCACACACCAGAAACAGAAACGCCTAAAACAGATTTTGATTCTATAACTACCTTAAAGCCACCTAAAAAGCCAGATCTGATTAAAAAAATTCAAGCTCCAACACCTATAGTACAAGCTCCAACACCTATAGTAACAGGACTTATGGTGGAGATTATGGGAGATATTGAACCTCCTCAATTAAAAAATGATGAACCTATAGACTTTATTAATATTGATACTGCACCTGAGTTTTTAGACACACCAAACACCATCTCTACATCCGAAAAGAAAGCTTATTTTTCAAAACGAATAACACAATTTGTTACTGATAATTATGACTTAGGTCAAGGTGACTTGGGACTTAAAGGGAAACAACGAATTTTAACGCAATTTACTATTGATAAAAACGGTCTTATTTCAAATATTAAAATTAGAGGACCTCATTTGCAACTAGAGGAAGAGGCTAGGCGTGTTTTAAAATTGTTACCTAAGTTTAAGCCCGGAGAACAGTATAGTGGAAAAGTTTCGGTGGCTTACACTTTACCTATTACCATTTTGATTGAAGACTAATAAAATCTCGTATTTTTACGACGTGAAAAATGAGTTTTTAAAACATATTAATCTTCCAGCGGATTTACGTCAACTAAAACCAGAAGAATTACCGCAACTTGCCCAAGAGTTACGCAGTTTTATTATCAATATCGTTGCAACAAAAGAAGGCCATTTAGGGGCAAGTCTTGGCGTGGTAGAGTTAACTATTGCATTACATTATGTTTTTAACACTCCAGAAGATCAACTTATTTGGGATGTTGGTCACCAAGCTTATGGCCATAAAATACTAACAGGTCGTAAAGATATATTTGATTCCAATAGACAACTTAAAGGCATTAGTGGTTTTCCTAAACGCAGTGAAAGTCATTATGACGCCTTTGGAGTAGGACATTCATCGACCTCTATTTCTGCAGCTTTGGGTATGGCAATTGCATCGCAACTCAAAGGTGAGAACAAACACCATATCGCTGTAATTGGTGATGCTTCTATAGCAAGCGGAATGGCCTTTGAAGGTTTAAACCATGCTGGTGTAACTAATGCTAATTTATTGGTCATTCTCAATGATAATGCCATAGGAATTGATCCAAGTGTTGGAGCCTTAAAACAGTATTTAACCAACGTAAAAAAAGGCACAGAAAAACAAGACAATATTTTTGAAGCTCTAAATTTTAATTATTCAGGACCAATTGATGGTCATGATTTACCGTTATTACTGTCCGAATTAAAACGATTAAAAACGGTAAAAGGCCCAAAATTTTTACACATTATTACCACCAAAGGGAAAGGTTTAAAACAAGCTGAGTTAGACCAGGTAAAATACCATGCACCTGGAAAATTTGATGCTAAAACAGGTGAATTACCATTAAAATCTAAAGAAAAAATCCCACCTAAATTTCAAGATGTATTTGGCGAAACCATCGTAGAGTTAGCTTTAAAAAATGATACTATTATAGGCATTACTCCTGCCATGCCTACTGGAAGTTCATTAAAATATATGATGGAAACGATTCCAAATCGTGCTTTTGATGTTGGTATAGCAGAGCAGCATGCCGTAACACTGGCAGCAGGAATGGCAACACAAGGCCTTATTCCTTTTTGTAATATATATTCCACATTTCTACAACGGGCTTACGACCAAGTGATACACGATGTCGCTTTACAAAATTTACCTGTGATTTTTTGTTTGGATAGAGCAGGATTGGTTGGCGAAGATGGAGCAACGCACCATGGTGTTTTTGATATTGCATACCTTAATTGTGTTCCTAATTTGGTGATTTTTGTACCAAGTAATGCCATTGCGCTTCGGAATATAATGTATACAGCCCAATTGGGCATTGATTTCCCATTGGCCATTCGTTACCCAAGAGGTCGTGGCCAACTATTAGATTGGAAAATGCCTTTTGAAACCATCGACATAGGAAAAGGACTTTGTATAAAACAAGGTACTGACATCGCTATACTTTCAATTGGAACACTCCTAAAAAACGTTGCCGATGCCATTGATTTATTAGACCAAAAAGAAGCTGTTGGTTATTATGACATGCAGTTTGTAAAACCTTTAGATGAGGTATTACTGCACGACATCTTTTCGACATACAAAGCTATTATAACTATTGAAGATGGCACTGTAGTAGGCGGATTTGCATCAGTTATCTTAGCATTTGCAAATGCCAACAATTACAAACAGTCCATAACAACTTTAGGTATCGAAGATAAGTTTATTGAGCATGGAACAGTAAACCAATTACAGCACTTACAACACTTAGATTCGTTTTCTATAAAAAAAAGTATTGAGGACTTACTCTTCGTCCTCAAGGATGGCTAAATCGGTTTGGTTTTTACGTTGATCAACCTGAACATTATCGTAAACGGTCTGCTGTTCGTATGGGTTTGTAATATCATCTAACAACAATAGGCATGTCACTACGACCATGAAAATGACCAAGCCGCCAAGTATATTATTTTTCATAAGTAGGTTTTTTACTGAGGGCTGATTATGAAGTAAATAAATAAAATATTCGGCTAAAAAACAAATTTATTCGACAAAATGCATATGTTATAAAATCTGACCGCGTAATTTTTTATGCAATAGCATCGCATTGGTATCTGACAATTTTGAAATATAAAGACAAACTGCTAACAGGTTTTGATATAACGAATCATTACCCAGTTTTACAGTTTCAGGCAAACTATTAAGCAACAATTTATCATAACTAGACATGTTACCTTCAAAATAGTTGTATGCCAGTTTACCATAGGATTTTAATAGCTGGTTAAGAATTTCGTAACCTGCAATTTCCTTATTTAATACGTCTTTAGAGCGGTAAACATTCTTAACGCTTATATCAATAATATCTTTTATCTGTGCTTTATACTGACTGACCTCTAACAAAGCTGTTTCAAATTCACCAGCTAAAATAGCTTCTTCATGCTGCATAAATAGAGACGCAGCTTCATTTATTAATCGTCCTATCGCTAAGGCTCGTAAATAACTCACACGATCCTCAGTGGTTTTTAAGGCGTGGTAATTTTCTGTTTTTATACTGCCTCTCACCAAATTAATTAAATATTCTAAAGCATATTCTTCTTCAATCAATCCTAGGTTAATACCATCTTCAAAATCTATTATGGTATAACAAATGTCATCTGCAGCTTCAACTAAAAATGCTAAAGGGTGTCTTTCATAGCTTTGGTAAGCATCACTTCGTTTTATTAACCCTAATTCGGTAGCAACATCTTCAAACATCTGTTTTTCACTTTGAAAAAACCCATATTTTTTATCTACAACATGTTTCGACGGTTTTTTGGGTAAGGATTCTTTTGGGTATTTCGTAAAAGCTCCCAAAGTGGCATAACTCAATCTTAAACCTCCTTCTCTACCAGCTCTGCTTTCCGTTAAAATCTTAAAGCCGTTGGCATTGCCTTCAAAATCACATAAATCTTGGTATTCTGATTTGGTTAAGTACGTTTTAAATTCGGCACCATTGCCTTCTTTAAAATAAGCGCCAATAGCTTTTTCACCTGAATGTCCGAATGGTGGATTCCCAATATCATGAGCCAAAGCAGCAGCAGCAACAATAGCTCCAAAATCATTCATTCTATATCCATGAACATTTTCTAGATGTGGATGTTTTTTCAATAAGAGTTCACCTACTTTTCTTCCTAAAGACCGACCAACAACGCTTACTTCTAAACTATGGGTTAAGCGTGTATGTACAAAATCGGTTTTAGATAAAGGCACCACTTGTGTTTTATCTTGAAGCCCTCTAAATTCTGAAGAAAATATAATACGGTCATAATCGACCTCAAAGCCCAATCGGGTTTCATCTTGTTCTTTTCGTAATCTTTTATTGGTGTCCCCAAATCGCTTTAAGGAGAGTAATTGTTCCCAGTTCATAGTTCTACTATTAGAAGATGCAAGATATATAAATTGCTATACAATTGATTATATAAAGTTTAGTTAGATATTAGAATTTTTCAATGTTATGTTATTGTTTCCTAAAAACAAAATGGGTTAATACTAAGCTAACAGTAATCTAACCTTTTCATTACAAACCTTTAATTTTAAGATAACCTGTCAAGAAACAAATCATAGTTTCTTTGCAGCATAACATTTAATGAAAAAAACAAAATGAAAACAATTAAAAATTTACTTTTCTTACTTGCATTTTCTTTAGTTGCATTTAATTGCAGCAGCGATGATGATAATACTACTGATGATGGCGGTGGGGATGAAAACGAAAACATCGTAAAAACAGGTATTTTAACTGCAAACGAAACATGGACTTCTGACAACATTTACGAATTAGACGGAAAAGTTGTTGTAAATGAAGGTGTAACTTTAACAATTGAGCCTGGTACTATTATTAAAGGTGGTCAAGGTTTAGAATCATTAGCTTCTGCTTTAGTTGTAGATCAAGGTGGTAAAATAATCGCAAACGGAACAGCAAGCGCTCCAATTATAATGACTTCAGTCTTAGATAACATTGAAGTTGGACAAGCTGCAGGAACAAACTTAGATCAAAATGATACTGGATTATGGGGTGGTTTAATCATCTTAGGTCGTGCTCCTATCTCTGTAAGTGGTAATGTTGGTACTGCGCAAATTGAAGGTATCGCTGCAAATGAGCCTTACGGACAATATGGTGGTGACATCGCTGATGACAACTCTGGTTCTTATAAATATATTTCTGTGAGACATGGTGGAATTACTATCGGTTCTGACAATGAAATCAACGGCATCACTATGGGTGGTGTTGGTACTGGTACTGTAATGGAAAACCTTGAGGTAGTTGCTAACGCAGATGATGGTTTTGAATGGTTTGGTGGTACTGTAAATGGTAAAAACTTTATTACTTGGGCTCATGGTGATGATGGACTAGATGCTGACCAAGCTTGGTCTGGTACGATGGATAATGCTTTAGTGATTCAAACTAGCGAATCTGGTAGTGCGTTAGAATTAGATGGCCCTGAAGGAACCTCTACTAATGGTTACACTATGACAAATATTACTTTAATCGGTGATGCTGCAAATGAACATTTTACAGATTGTAGAGATGGTTTAATTGCCAACTTAAATAACGTATTAGCTTATGGCTTTGGTGAAAATACCACATTACGCTTTAAAGATGAAGATTCTGTTACTGAATTAGCTGCAGATGCATTAACATTTTCTGACTGGGAAATTGTTTTACCTGCTGGTGTTGCACTTGCTGACATCGTAGAAGGTGCAGAAGGAAACGATGCTAAATTCACAGATAACGTAACAACTATTGAAAGTGCATCTACTGCAACTGTTGGTGCAAATACATCTGTATTCGGTTGGACTTATACAGCATCTCAAAGTGCATTCTAAATTAATAAATAAAATATAATTATTTAAATGTCCGGAAATTACTTTTCGGGCATTTTTCTAGTTTTTAAAATAAACTAACAAATGCTTAAATCAGCAACTCTATTTTTAGCGCTTTTATTTTCCTTTTCATTTTTATCAGCACAACAAACTGGAACTGTCACAGGAAAATTACTCGATGGTGAGTTTAATGACGTTCTTCCTTTTGCTAATGTTGTAGTTCAAAATACGTCAACGGGAACCACCACCGATTTTGATGGTGAATACTTATTAGAATTAGAAGAAGGTACCTATACCATTGTCTATTCATTTGTTGGCTATGAAACTAAAGCCATCACAGATGTAATCATTAAAGCTAATAATGTTACCGAAGTCAATGTAACTTTAAACCCTTCGTCTTCTGCGTTAAGCGAAGTCGTAATTACAACCTCTACTAGACGAAACACAGAAGAATCTGTATTAAACATGCAACGTAACTCAACTGTATTACTAGATGGGCTTTCCATTGAAAGCATAAAAAAAGCAGGTGCTGGTGATATTGCTTCCGCGATAAAAAGCGTCCCAGGTGTGTCTGTACAAGGCGGAAAGTATGTATATGTAAGAGGTTTAGGTGATCGTTACACCAAATCTATTTTAAACCATATGGATATTCCTGGTCTTGACCCCGACAAGAACACCATTCAAATGGATGTTTTTCCTACGAATATTTTAGAAAACATTATAGTCATAAAATCAGGGTCAGCTGATTTACCTGCAGATTTCACAGGTGGTGTTGTTGATATTATTACTAAAGATTTCCCCTCTAAAAAAACCATGAGTTTTTCTGTCTCTGGAAGCTACAATCCAGATATGACATTTAACTCTAATTATTTAAGTTACGAAGGTAGTGGTACGGATTTCCTAGGTTTTGACGATGGTTCTAGAGCATTACCAATTTCATCAACAGCAACAATTCCAAATCCGGCTTCAGCAAATAATTCGAGCTTAGAAAGTATTACCCGTTCATTTAACAGCACTTTAGCCACAGAACGTAATACAAGCTTACCAAACTTAAGTTTAGGATTTAATTACGGAAACCAATTTAAAGTAGGTGATAATCGTTTAGGTGTAATTGCCTCTATAAATTATAAAAACGAAACTAAATTTTATGAAGGTTTTGAAAATGGGGTGTATCAAAAAGATGAAGATCGTGATGTTAATGAATTAAGATTTGATAGACGACAAAGAGGTGATTTAGGAGAAAATAATGTCTTATTAAGTGGTCTTGCAGGATTGTCTTTTAAAACAGATAACTCAAAATACAACTTTAATGTATTACACCTACAAAGTGGAGAAAGCAGAGCGGCCTTATTTGATCAAGTGACTGAAATTTCTAATGCAATTACAGTTGCTAAAGACAACTTAGAGTATACGCAACGTTCCTTAACTAATTTTTTAATTGGTGGTCAACACAATAGTGTGGATAGCGATTTTATAACAGAATGGAAAGTATCACCAAGTTTTAGCCGTGTTTACGATAAAGATGTACGATTAACGACGTTTATTTTAAACTCAGATGGCTCTACTAATATTAGTTCTGATGCTGGTTTTCCTCAACGTTTATGGAGAGATTTAGAAGAAGTGAATCTCACAGGAAAATTAGACTTTACAAAAAAATACAATCTATTTAATAACCAAGCCGCTTTAAAGTTTGGTGCTTTAGCGAGCTATAAACAAAGAGATTATGGTATCTATAAATATGAAGTTGCTTTTAGAGATATCAGCACCTCTAGCTTTAATGGGGATGCAGATGCGATTTTAGACCCGAGTAATATTTGGACGCCTGAAACTAATTCTGGTTCGTACATTCGTGGTAATTTTGAGCCCGCTAACACCTACGACGCTTCTCAAAATACAGCCGCAGCTTATGTATCAAATGAATTTAAAATTATAGACAAGTTAAAAACCATCGTTGGTTTACGTGCAGAGTACTTCACCACATTATTTACTGGTCAGAACAATTCTGGTTCTGAAATGTATGATAATGAACAAACCATTGAAGAACTCGATTTATTTCCTTCGGCTAACTTTATCTACGAAGTGAATGATGCTTCTAATTTGCGATTGTCTTACTTTCGTACGGTAGCCAGACCTAGCTTTAAAGAATTATCTGTGGTACAGATTCCAGATTTATTAACAGGTCTTATATTTTTAGGTAATATTGATTTACAGCCCTCTTATATCAATAACTTTGATTTACGCTATGAGTTTTTTGGAGAAAAAGCACAAATGTTTGCTGTTAGTGGATTTTACAAACGATTTAAAGACCCTATTGAATTAGTGGCCTATTCATTTGTGGCACCAAACCAATTTACACCTAGAAACTCACCAGAAGCACAAGTCTATGGTATTGAATTTGAAGGGCGTAAAAACTTTGGCTTCATCTCTGAAAGTTTAACTGATTTAAGCTTTAATGTAAATGTATCAGTAATTAAATCTGAAATTGAAATGGCAAAAGGTGAAGGTCAAGAATACGAATCGAGGCAACAATTTGCTAGAGATGGAGAAACAATAGATGACACACGTGAGTTACAAGGACAATCACCATATTTGGTAAATGTAGGCCTTAATTATAACAATACAGACTCTGGTTTTGAAACCGGATTGTTTTATAACGTACAAGGTAAAACTTTAGAAGTTGTAGGATTTGGTAAAAACCCAGATGTGTATACACAGCCTTTTAATAGTTTAAACTTTAATCTATCTAAAAGCTTTGGTGAAGATAACCGCTCAAAGATTAGCTTAAAGATAGATAACATACTTAACGATGATCGTCTAAGCCAGTATGAATCTTATGGAGATATCAGCGCTGACTTTTCATCAAGAAATCCAGGAACTACTTTTAGCCTTGGTTATAGTATGAATCTGTAGATATCCTAATATTTTAGTATAAACAAAAAGAGGTCGTCTAAATAGACGACCTCTTTTTATTAAACCTTATAAGTCTAATTATTAGAAACTAACGCTCTATCATTAGACCACTCAACAACACTTACAATAGCATTGTTTTTATAATCTACTTCTTTTAAAGAATCACCTTCCCAAAAGAACCATTTACCAACTTTTTTTCCTGCGTTATACGTTGCAGAAGCTGTTTTATTTCCTTCAAAATCATAACTCGTCCATTCGCCTTGTAATTTACCATCGGCATTAAAAGTACCTTTTTGTGCTACTTCACCGTTATCATGATAATAGGTCGCTGTAGTTACATCACCTTTCTTCTCTAATTTTGGTTGATTTTTATCTTGAGCGTAAGTAAACCCTACACAAAATAGTACTAATATCATTGCTATCTTTTTCATATCTATTTGGGTTTTAATTTGTATTTGCCTTACGAATATAACATATAATTTACATTTAAACAACATTTACATAACATTTAGTTAACATTAGAAATGTATTTAACTGTTTTCTAACCCTTTACATATTTCAAAATAGTTAACATAGAAAAACCAGTCCGTACCATTTAAAATTAAGCCACTCATTTTCAGTTTAAATAAGGAGGCTTTAATGGTGTTAAAACTTTAGTGCATTTAGCGTTAATACATTTACACATTTTAATGCATTACCGTAAAAATTGTCTGAACTCATTTTCTACCTACTGCAGCGTCCTCAGTTTAATAATAACATTAAGGTAACATTCACCTAAAAGCATATAAAGATATTTGCACGTTTCTTTTTAATTAAGAATTTATGGATAATATTTATTTATTAATGATCATTGCTTTAGTCATTTTAGCCGTTGCTGATTTGGTTGTAGGTGTAAGTAATGATGCAGTTAATTTCTTAAACTCAGCTATTGGGTCTAAGGCTATTTCCTTTAAAACAGTGGTAATCATCGCAAGTGTCGGTGTTGCTATTGGAGCTATTTTTTCTAGTGGAATGATGGAGGTCGCCCGAAAAGGGATATTCAATCCTGGGGAGTTTATGTTTAATGAAATCATGATTATTTTCATGGCAGTAATGATTACAGATATTTTACTCCTAGACTTTTTTAATACTATTGGATTACCGACTTCTACTACAGTTTCAATCGTTTTTGAGTTATTAGGAGCATCAGTCGCTATATCATTGATAAAAATTGGTCATGATGGTGGTGGTTTTTTTGAAATTACAAAATACATTAATACATCTGAGGCCACTAAAATCATTTTAGGAATATTGCTCTCAGTCGTCGTTGCTTTCACTATAGGTGCTATTGTTCAATGGTTTTCAAGGCTTTTACTTTCATATAATTTTGAAGAAAAAGCGATTTGGGTTGGTGCCATTTTTGGTGGTATAGCATTAACAGCTTTAACCTATTTTATTTTTATAAAAGGTTTAAAAGGGACGTCTTATGCAAGTACTAACTATGACCTTTTTGGTGGATTAACCATGAAGGAATTCTTAGAAAACAATGTCTTATCTATATTGGCTGCAAGTTCGGTAATCTGGTCAGCACTATCTTATGTATTAATTTTATTTTTTAAGATTAATATTTATAAATTAATAATTATCGTAGGAACCTTTGCTTTAGCATTAGCCTTTGCAGGAAATGATTTAGTGAATTTTATTGGTGTCCCAATGGCAGCCTATAACGCTTTTGAGTTGTGGGTAGCTTCAGGACTATCGGCAGATCAATTCCCAATGGGAGTTCTTGCAGAAAAGGTACCAGCAAACAACTGGTTATTATTTGCAGCAGGAATGATAATGGTATTAACCTTATGGTTTTCTAGTAAGGCTAAATCGGTTGTAAAAACATCACTCGATCTCTCTAGCCAAGGAGAAACAGAAGAGCGATTTCAACCCAATTTTTTATCACGTTCTTTTGTAAGAAGTGCTATGGCAATGTCTCAAATGTCTGCTTATATCTTACCAGACTCTTGGCAACAAAAGATAGATAAGCAATTTGAAGAGCCAACTGCTCCTAAGCATGTTAAAACTGAAGATTTACCCGCTTTTGATATGGTTAGAGCAGCCGTAAACTTAATGGTTGCAGCAGTCTTAATTTCAATTGCAACGTCTGAAAAACTACCATTATCTACAACGTATGTTACGTTTATGGTAGCCATGGGTACCTCTTTAGCCGATAGAGCTTGGGGAGCAGAAAGTGCTGTTTATAGAGTTGCTGGAGTTATCAACGTTATTGGAGGATGGTTTTTTACAGCTTTTAGTGCCTTTTCTGCGGCAGCATTAGTTGCTTATTTATTGAACCTTAACTTAGAGGTTATGTTCCCAATTTTGTTACTTGTAGCTATTGGTTTATTAATACGAAGCTCTATTGTTCATAACAGAAAATCTAAAGCAACCATCGCTGAAGATAGCTTAACAAAAACAGGAAGCAGATCAGTACAAGGTGTAATTATAGAAAGTGCAGGAAACATTTCGAATGTTGTAAAACGTGGAAATAGAATTTACACTAATGCTATTGAAGGCTTAGCAAAACAAGATCTGTCTTTACTTAAAAAGAACAAAAAGCAAGTCAATAAACTCTCTAACGAGGTTGATATTCTAAGAGATAATATCTTCTATTTTATTAAAAATCTAGATGAAACCAGCTTACGTGCTAGTAGTTTCTACATTAATATTTTAGGTTATTTACAGGATATGACACAATCTTTAGAGTACATCTCTAAAACAAGTCATAAGCATATTCATAACAATCATAAGAAGCTTAAATTTAGCCAGATTAAGGAATTAAAAGAAATTGATCAAACACTCGAAGAGTTATTCAATAATACAAAAGCAGCTTTCGATTCCCATTCTTTTGAACAAATAGGAACTATAATTGAGCAAAAGAAAGAATTATTTGATTTGGTAACCGATAAAATTAATAAACAAGTTTCAAGGACGAGGACTGAAGAGTCTAGCCCAAAGAACACAACTTTATATTTTAGTTTATTACTAGAAACAAAAGATTTACTAACGGCAGTGATGAATCTGTTAGAAGAATATTACAACTCTCATGATAGTTCAGTAGAGCCTGCAACGATCCAAACGACAGAAGAAGAGTCGTAAATCTTTTTAAACATTATAATAAAAGCTTCAAGTCTAAATTCGATTTGAAGCTTTTTTTGTGTAGAAAAACGAACTAAGAACAACCAATCAACGTCATCAATTTTAATAAGTTAGACTACAACCTTAAGTATTTGTCATCATAATTCGAAGCCAAATACATCGCAATAAATTCTCAAAAATGTTAAATAATTTTGACGTTCAACATCCAAAGTCGACCTTTAATCGTATATATAACTTTAAAACTATAATAACCAAAAATTATAAAATGAAGAAAATTTCAATCCTATTAGTAACCGCTGTCGTATTAAGTTCATGTGTATCTAAGAAAAAATACGTTGCGTTAGAGCAACAACACGGTGAAACCGTAAGTGAGCTTACGAAGACAAGAGTAGAAAAAGAAGATTTAGAAAATAAGTTCGCAGCAATTGAAGCGCGTGTTAGCCAATACAATGCTAAAATTCAATCTTTAAATGAAGATGTTGAAGGCTTAACAATTGATAACAAAGCAAAATTTCAAGTTTCTGAAGATGGTACAGTAGCCTCTGGGGAAAGTAAAGAAAAAATGCGCGCAACGCTTCAAAACGTAGATCCAGAAAAATTAGCAGGTGCAAAAACGTTAAAAGATTCTATGAACTTAGCGATACAGCACAACCTTAGCAAAGCTATGGACACTAGCGATCTAGATGAAGACGACGATATTGTTGTAGACATCAACGAAACTGTAGTGATGATTTCTATAGATGATGATATGTTATTTAACACGGCGAGTTACAGAGTTGGAAACAAAGCTGATAAAATCTTAAAGAAATTAGCTGACGTTATTAACTCAGAGCCAAGCTTAGATGTTATGGTAGAAGGCCATACAGATTCTAGAAGTATTAACACAGATAAAATTGCAGATAACTGGGATTTAAGTGTATTACGTGCAACCTCTGTAGTGAGAAAATTACAAAAACAATTTAATGTGGCACCAGAACAATTAATTGCATCTGGACGTAGTAGCTACCAACCTTTAGTTGAAAACGATTCTAGAGATAATCGTGCTAAAAACCGTAGAACACGTATTATTTTAATGCCAAACATTGATAAGTTCTTTGCTCTTATGGAGGAAAAATAATTCCATTAACCTATTTATGGGTACATTTAAAAAAGCATCCTCCCGAACAATTCGGCATTGGATGCTTTTTTTTATTTGTTAAATTGTACTTTGTAGAAAAATATTTAATATGAAGTTTATTTTAATGCTGATGGCACTCGTTATATCTATTTCGGGTTATAGTCAAGATATAACCTCACAAGAGGTCTTAAAAAACGCGATAGATTACCATGATCCAAACAACAATTGGAGTCAGTTTAATAATACGTTTACCGTAGTAATGACAACACCCAAATCTCCCAAACGCACCAGTGTCATATCTATTAATTTACCTGCAGAATACTTTAGTGTTACAGCTACTAAAGACACTGTTACCACAACTTACACTTTAGATAAAGGACAGTGTAAAATGCGTTATAACGGGCAAGTTTTAGACAGCATTTCTGCTAAAGAAAAAAACATGACTTGCGATAGAGCCACACTATATAAAAACTACTATTCGTATTTATATGGTTTACCTATGAAATTGAAAGATCCAGGCACTAATCTTAGTGATACTGTTGAACGAAAAACCTTTAAAGGAAAGGAATACTTAGTTTTAAAAGTCACCTATGACGAAGCAGTAGGAAGCGATGTATGGTATTTCTATTTTAATCCTGAAACCTTTGCTATGGAAATCTATCAGTTCTTTAAAACAGATGAGCATGGTAAAGAAAAACCAGATTCAGGTGAATACATATTGCTTTCAGAAGAAGCTAACGTAAATGGTATTAAAATGCCTAAAGTAAGAGCTTGGTATTACAATAAAGCAGATAAATATTTAGGGACTGATACTTTGGTTGAATAATAGGTCTCTTAATCTATATTTAAATAAAAAAGCATCTCATTTCTGAGATGCTTTTTTAAGTTCAGATAATAACCCTTTTAACCTACTAAGAGTTTTGGCAAATAATCTAATGCTATCGGATCACGATCTTTGAAATACTTTTGAGCATTTTCAGGTATCCATTTATCAAATACAAATCTTCTAAATATTGGTAAAGCTTCTACAGGATATATTCTAGCCTCAACATCTGGTCTCTCATCAGGAAATGAATGGTCATAATATTTATGAGAGCCATTAAATTCGGAATTATTTTTTTTTAGATAGTTTGAAAACATTATGCCAACTGAAATATCTGGCATTATTTGTTTACCTGTTTCTCCTCTGTCTGGAATTTCATAACCTACTTTTTCCAATTCAGCATTTAGTGTTACGAATAATTCACTTATAACAGAAAAGTAATTTCTATCTATTTTATGAAGATTGTCTTTATATCTTAAGTAAAAATTAGGAGATTTACTTCTTTTAATCTTTCCGTAAAATCCTTTTTTTCTGATTGAAGGAATAACTTCATCAAATAACCAGTCTTGAAATTTTTCAGCCGATTCTAATTTTGACTCAAATATTAACCTATAAACGTTTGATTCTTTAATTAATGTAACGATTTGGTTTCCGTTTTGAGTCGGGATCTCGTGTTTCACGACACCTTTTTTTCTACAGTAACTATCAACAGCATCTCTTCCGTTTGAATAGCCTAATATGTTAGTAACATTAGCTGCTACAAACCAAATTTCACCTTCAATCTCTACTGTTCTAATTTCATTAAACATTTGTTCTTCTTCTGATTCAAACTTGAATATTTCTACTTGCATAATTTATACTATTTATTTTATGTATAAACTCTATATTTAACGTTTACACAATTATTAACAAAAAGTGGTTCATAAATAATTCAGGTTCATAAAGCCTGAAAACATTACGAGTTTAAGCCACTAACTCATTTGTGGAAATATTTAACTTGGTAGAAGTATTCAAATTTTGTTTCTTTGCAGAACAAAATGTGAGATGAGTTAATCTCGTTTCTTATTAATTACATTTTTATTTGGATCCGACCCCGAATATTGTAATCAAAAAACCAAGAGAGATATTTCGCGATGTCTCTTTTTTTTATGTCTTCATCTAACTCTTCATTTTATATTTTTTTATTTAACTTTTCAAATTATTTATAGTTCAACCTATTTAGAAATACATTTTGGTCTGTTTCCAAAATAAAACACCTAAAAAACTCATTATTAATAAACTAAATGTTTTTTAACACTTCAAAATTACGCCTTAAAAAACCGCCCATACTGACACGAGCGGCTCTTTAATTAACACTTAATTTTATAAGATTCCTGCTTTCGCAGGAATTTTATTTACCCTTCACAACTGGTACATTCTTTCTTTTGCTTAAACTTCTGTGCAGCATTCATACTGTGTTGGTAGTACAATGATTTTACACCCAATTGCCAAGCCGTAACATAAAGCTTATTAATATCTTTAACTGGCATATCTGGATGTACCATAATGTTTAACGACTGTGCTTGATCTATATGGTTTTGTCTGTTTGCGGCCTGATAGATAATAGACATTTGGTCAATTTCAGAATAGGTTTTAAACACCTCTTTTTCATGCTCTGTAAGTCCTTCTAAATGCTGAACAGATCCATCGTAATCTCTAATACTTCTCCATACCTCATTAGTGTTCATGCCTTTTTCTTCTAAAAGCGCAACTAAATAAGGGTTCTTAATTGTCGTTTTAATTTTGGCAATATCTTTTACATAACTGTTAGACCAAATTGGCTCAATACCTTGAGATACTTGTCCTAAAATAAATGCCGAAGAGGTTGTTGGCGCAACAGCATTTAAGGTTGTATTACGTCTTCCGTAGCCTTTTAATACTTCTGGCTCACCAAATAATTTAGCTAATTCTTCAGACGCCTTAACCGACTTATCTTTTATAGTTTTAAAGATTTCACTGTTTAAGTCAAATGCTTCTTTACTATCAAAACCTACCATTTTAGATTGTAATAATGAGTGCCATCCTAGAGCACCTAAACCTAAAGCTCTATTTTCTTTAGCGAAATTATAAGCTTTTTCCATAAACATGAAAGTTTGCCTATTATCTCTATCTTCAGAATCTCGGTACACTTCTAATTTAGTAATGAATTCTTCCAAAACGGCATCTAAGAAATAAACCATAGTTTCAACCGCATCTGTATCTTTCCACTTATCATAATGTAATAAGTTTATAGATGACAATACACATACAAACGACCACTTGTCGTTAGTTGGTAACATAATTTCTGAACACAAATTACTCGCGTAAATTTCGTGCTTATTATCTCTATATACATCTGGAGCATTATGGTTAGCATTATCTCTAAAGAAGATATAAGGATACCCTATTTCTCCTCTACGTTGTAACACTTTTGCCCAAATGGCTCTTTTATCAGCATCACCATCGATCATTTCTTGCATCCACTCGTTACCTACAGTAACACCATGCGTTAATTCTTGAATTGGATTACCTTCCGTACCGATTTCTAAAAACTCGTGAATATCAGCATGATCTATTGGTAAATATGGCGAAAAACGACCTCTTCTTACAGAACCTTGACTTACTACATCAACCATTTTCTCAAACAATTGCATAATGTGTACAGCCCCAGAAGATTCACCATTATTTTTTACAGGCGCACCTCTATGACGTAATTTACCAAAATAACCAGACGTTCCACCACCTAATTTAGACATCATACCAACTTCCGATTGTGTATAAAGGATATCTCCCATATCATCAGAAATGTGCGAACCAAAACAACTAATTGGTAAGCCACGTCTTTTTCCAAAGTTAGACCACACTGGAGACGCTAATGAGTAATAGCCTTCGGCCATATAGCCATAGAACTTATCTGCATAACCCTCAATGCCTAAAATTCTTTCTGCGTTATTAGCAATTTCTCTAATTCTTTCCTCAGGAGTAGTATCTCCTGTAAGGTAACCAGAGGCTAAAAACTGACGACTATGCTCTGTTAACCATTTTATTTCTGGTTCAGCCTTAGCTTCTTTAATAGCTTCTTTTCTCGCTTTGATTAAGTCGTCGTGTTGAGACGTCTTTGTTGCTTCTGTGTTCAATTTGTTCTCAAGATCTGTGTTAGTGTGGTTGCTCATAGTTTAAAATAGGTCGTCGCTGGTTATACTTTTTGTTCTTTTGCTATAGTTGATAGAACGCTTTACGAAGAAATCTCCGTGCTTTGTTCCAATAATTTCGTCATCAAACCATTCGGTTTGTGCTACTAATTCTTCGTTGATATCAAATACTTTTTCAATACCAATACTCTCTAATGAATTATTAAATCTGTTCTTTATAAATTCATTTATCACATCTTTTGGTAAGAAGTCTAATTCTCCGGCTTCAAAAATCCAGTCAATAAGTTTACTTTCTGAAATAAAAGCTTCTTTACATAATTCTTTAACTAAAGTACTATGCTCGTCATCAAACCATGTTGGATTTTCTTTTTTAATAATTCTAATGACATCAATTCCAAAATCACCATGAATTTGCTCTTCTTTAGAGGTTGCTTCAACCACATTAGACACACCTTTTAGCATATTTTTATGCTTATTGAAAGCCATAATGATTAAAAACTGAGAGAAAAGCGACACGTGTTCTATAAAAAGAGAAAACAGTAAAATAGACTCTGCATACTCTTTATTATCTTCACTTTTTGCGTTTTTCAAAGCTGTTTCTAAATAATGAACACGTCTCATTATTACAGGCTTTTTCTTTAAGTTTTTAAACTCGTTATTAAGACCTAAAATCTCTAATAAGTGAGAGTATGCATCTTGGTGGCGCACTTCACTTTCTGCAAATGTGGCTCCAACAGACCCAATTTCTGGTTTTGGCATTTTATGGTAAATGTCTCCCCAAAATGATTTCACAGCAACTTCAATCTGTGAAATTGCAAGCATTGTGTTTTTAATCGCATTTTGCTCTACAATGGTCAATCTTGTCTTAAAATCCTGAATATCACTTGTAAAGTTAAATTCTGAATGAATCCAATACGAGTGTCTTATCGCATCTACATATTCATTAAGTTCTGGATACTCATAAGGTTTTAAATTAATACGCTTCTCAAAAATATTTGTTTTTCTAAGTCGTGCTTGTTCGTCTCTATATAATATGTAGGCTTTTGCTACATCATGAAAAGCACTTTGCATTAATTTTTCCTCAACTAAATCCTGTACTTCTTCTACAGTAGGTAAATAGTTATGATCTTTTCCTTTTCTATCAAGTAAAGTCTGCAACACATCTACAGAAATTGTGTTGGCATCTTCTTTAGAGCCATTTCCAACAGAAAGCATTGCTTTTTCAATCGCATTAGAAATTTTATTTAAAACAAACGGACTTGTTTCATAATCTCTTTTAATAATTTGAGTAATCTCCATATCTCTTTAATTTAAAGCCTATTTAGTCATTAGAGTGATTTTAAACCACTCTAAAAAGTATTAATGAATCCGTAAAACGTTCTATGTTTTTCCTTTATAATAAAGGGGCGAATTTTAAAAAAAATAAAATTTTCTTCAGCTTTTTGAAATCTAAAGACTAGAAAAATCCATTTTATTTTACACTCAACAAAGATTGACAATTGTCATTAAAAAAGAAAGGTAATTTTATAAACATTGTCAACAAGTTCTTAACAAATTAGTTTCGAGTCAAAAAAAAAAGACAATCGCCCGAAGACACGCCACCTCTTTGATTTTCAGTGTTTTACTGTAATTTTAACACGAAAAAATTTGTAAGTTTAATCGTGTTAAATCTAAGGCTAGCAACCGAGTTTATTGGTAATTAAGGTCTCTAAATCTCATTAGTATAAAGCAACAAAAAAGAGCGTTTACATAACGCTCTTTTTTCCCTAATAACTAACTAAAACTAATAATAAATAATTATAAAATCATTTATTATAAATTAACACAGTAATGAAAGATTAGAATTTTTAGATCCTAATTATAAATCATTAATAGCATAAAAGCCAAAAAGCAAACCCCTAATTTGCCGTAATTTCTGGCTCTTTTAATTATTCAAATATCACCATATTAATCCACTTTTTTACATTGTTTTGTATGAATGGTAAAAAAAAGTGTATAAACGGTCATACTAATTTTTGCATTCTATACACAAAACTATGCAATACACACATTTTTACACTCTTAGCAATCAATATATTCCTATATTTATATTCAATAATTTTAAAGCATGTTAAAAGCCGTAATTGTAGATGATGAACCTAAAGCTATCCAAAGTTTAATTTGGGAAATCAGTAATTTTAGTGACGAGATTGAAGTGATGGAGTCGTTTACTAATCCTGATGACGCATTAACCTATTTAAATTCGCACACACCAGACTGTTTATTTCTAGACGTGCAAATGCCAACTATTGGAGGATTTCAGTTTTTAGAACAACTGCGCAGCATTGATTTTGCTGTTGTAATCACCACAGCCTATGACGAATATGCCATTAAAGCTTTAAAATTTGAAGCTACTGACTATTTATTAAAACCTATAGACTCAGATGATTTAAGAAACTGTATTTCTAAAATTAAGAAACACAATGAACGCACATTTAACTCATCAAAATTAGAGCGCATGCTCATTAACTTTAATTCGCAATTCGACAAAAAAAAGATCACCATTAACACAGATGGAAAATTACTCTTTTTAGATATTGATGAAATTATTTATATAGAATCTGACGGCAATTACAGTACACTATACTTACAAAACGAAAAAAAAATAGTTATGACCAAAAAATTAAAAGAAGTTGATGCCATTTTACCAGAGCACTATTTCTTTCGGATTCATAACTCCTACATTATTAACCTAAATAAGATAAAAGCATTTATCAAAAACGAAGGTTATGTTATTATGGACAGTGATCATAAAATTCCGGTAGCGAGACAGCGAAAGTCAGATTTTCTAGAAAAACTATAGTCTATGAGATATTTTTGTGCAGACAAACCTATACGTCTCTGTATTCTCTTTTTCTTTATCGTTTTTCTTGGTTATGCGCAACCAACAAATTTTGAACACACCTTAGAGTATGTAAAAGAAAATACACCTTCACAACTTCGTATACTAGATTCTGTTCTCAAACCATTTGAACGCGATAGTACAAGAATGACACGTTTGCTCAACATGTCCAAGGAAATTTCTTGGCATGAAGGATCTAGCTTTGCACTTAATGCTTTAGGTGTTATACAAAGAGACCGTTCTCAGTACGACGAGGCCTTAGAACTTCACCAAGAAGCGGACACTTATGCAGAAAAGGCAAAAAGTGACGAGCTAAAAATTATAAGCCTCAATATGATTGGTGTGGTATACAGACGCATGGACGTTGTTAAACTAGCATTAGACTATCATACAGAAGCTTTGAAGATTGCTTATTCTGTTATTGATAAAACGACGTCGATAACCCACAGTATTGCCATCTCTCAAAACAGTATTGGAAATATTTACCTCGCCTTAAAACAATATGATTTAGCACTTTTACAATTTAACAAATCGCTTAAAATTGAAAAACAGGCAGACAACAAACTGGGTCTTGCTATTAACTATCATAATATAGGTTATGCTGAAGAAGCAAAAGGCAACTTAGATATTGCCCTCTCAAATTACAACCTCTCATTAGACTACAATAATAGTATTGATTCAGAGATAGGTCGCGTTATTTGCTATAACAGCATAGGACGCGTATATCTAAAACAATATAATTACAAAGATGCAAAACCTATTATTTTAGAAGCTTTAGAAAAATCTCTAAACCTTGATGATCAGTATTATATTTCTGCTTCATATCTCAACCTAGGACAATTACAAACTGAAACCAATCAAATTGAAGATGCTGAGAAACACCTAAAAAAAGCACTTAACATAGCCAATTCTTATAATTTAAAATCAACTATTGCCGAAACCAGCAAGTTGTTGTCTAAGATTAGTCAAACAAAAGAGAATTTTAAAGATGCTTTAAAGTATTATCAAGATGCTGTTGAAATTGAAAACACCATCTTAACCGAGCAAAACCTACAGTATGTAAATGATATTGTAATAGCCTATGAAAACGAAAACAAAACCAACCAAATAAAAGCTTTAGCTATAGAAAACGAAGCCCAACGCTTACGTTTAGAACGAAATAAACAAATCTTACTTTATACATCATTCTTACTATGCGGTATTGGCATCGCCCTTTATATTATACACAGAACAAAAGCATTAAAACGAGATAAACATATTTTAACCTTAGAGCAAGATATGTTGAGAAGCCAAATGAATCCTCATTTTATTTTTAACTCGTTAAATTCCATTAAGTTATATATTATTAATAATGACAAAACCAATGCGGTATATTACCTAAATAAGTTTTCAAAATTAATCCGGAAAATATTAATGGCTTCAAAAGAAAAGGAGACATCGCTTCATGATGAGCTTGAAACCATGAAATTATATATAAATATTGAAAACATAAGGTTTTCAAACGAAATAGATTTTAAAATTAAGGTAGATCCATTAATAAATACCGAAGTCACTAAAATTCCATCGCTTGTACTTCAACCATTTTTAGAAAATTCGTTATGGCATGGTTTATCATCTAAAGCGAATAACAAAAAAATAGACTTAAATGTGAGCAAAAACTCATCAAAACATATAACTGTAGAAATTATAGATAACGGAATTGGTAGACTTGCTTCTAAAAAAATAAATGACAGAAAACGGCTAGATCGTAACTCTGTTGGGATAGATATAACCAAAGCACGTTTGGCTAACTTTTCAGAACAATTTAAAAACTCCTATTCTTTAGAAATTGAAGATTTATATGACAATGAAAGTCCTTCTGGCACCAAGATAATTTTACAAATACCTATTCATTAAAAATGATTAGAAAGGTTTATTACTTGTAATTTTCTGCTACTTTTTCTAATTCAGCATACCAATCTTCACCAAATTTTCTAATAAGCGCCTCCTTTACAAATTTGTAAATTGGCACTTGCAATTCCTTACCCAAAGAACAAGCATCATCACAAATATCCCATTTCTCGTAATTCACTCCCGAAAACTCAGAGTATTCCTTTACTCTTACAGGATATAAATGACAAGACACTGGTTTTTTCCATGAAATTTCACCTTGATTATAAGCTTCTTCGATACCACAAAGTGCTGTTTTCTTATCATCAAAAATGACATAAGCACAATCTGCTCCGTTAATTAATGGCGTTTCTAAATCCCCAAAATCTGTCGCTATAGACGTACCTTGTGCCTCAATAGCCTCTATGCCTTCTTTTCGCAAAAAAGGTTTCACTTTTGGGTAAATATCTTCTAAAATTTTTACCTCCTCTTTATCTAACGGAGCACCTGCATCTCCATCGATACAACACGCTCCTTTACAAGCTGAGAGGTTACAGACAAAATCTTTTTCAATGATGTCTTCTGAAACTATAGTTTTTCCGAGTTGAAACATATATAATTAGTTCTAATACGTCGCAAAAATAACAGTTTAAGTTTCAAGTGCAACTAAACTTTACAGACTTAAGTTGTAGTTCCCTTTAGAAATACCTATTTTAAAACTTATTCACATTTACTATTGTAAATCTGTTATAATATCGCACCTTTGCAAAAAATTTCAAAAAATACAATCAAATTTTGATTTTATATAGTTGAAGAACAATTACTTAAGACCTAAATTTGTATAACTTATAATAGATTTTAAAACCCTATAAAAATGCATCTTAATTTAAAAGAAATATTTACAGCGTTCATGGTCCTTTTTGCGGTTATTGATATCATTGGAAACATTCCAATTATTATAGATCTACGTAAAAAAGTTGGTCATATACAAAGTGGAAAAGCGTCTATAATCGCTGGTGTGATCATGGTAATTTTCCTATTTGTCGGAAAAAGTTTATTAAGCCTCATTGGTATCGACGTTAATTCATTTGCTGTTGCTGGCGCATTTGTTATCTTTTTTATTGCTCTAGAAATGGTTTTAGGCATTACGCTTTATAAAGATGATGAAAATAGTTCTGTTACAGCATCTGTTTTTCCATTGGCATTTCCCCTTATGGCAGGACCAGGAACCTTAACCACGCTATTATCCTTACGTGCAGAATTTGCCATTGAAAATATTATCGTCGCTGTAATTAGCAACGTCATAGTTATATATATTGTCCTAAAAACATCTGCAAAAATTGAGCGTGTTTTAGGATCTAATGGAATTAACATTATAAGAAAAATATTTGGCGTAATTTTGTTAGCCATAGCCGTAAAGTTATTTGCTCACAACATAAAAGCGTTATTGGTTTAAATTCGTTAACATGAAAGTAATTACACTCATCTTATCTATTATTGCAGTAGCATTAATTATTTTTAATGCGACAAAACTAAATTTTGATGCCCTCTTTGAAGGAGAAAGTCAAACAGCTTTAATAACTATTTTGGCTGCACTTTGCGCAATTGTTTTATTACAAGTATTTAGAATTTCTAAAAAAATTGAAAAATTAAATAATCGGCGCTAATGTCTTTTGATGCTTTAATTATTGGAGGTGGTGCCGCAGGTTTATCTTGTGCTTTAGTTTTAGGTTCGGCCAAAAACAAGCCGTTTGCAGAAAACAAATCCATTGGCATTATTGCACACCAAAAAACATCACATCTTCAAGACGCATTATTTAATAATGTATTGGGACTACAACCTGGTACTTTAGGTTCTGATATTCTAAACAGTGGAATAGATCAATTGGCAGAGCTTTATCCTCATATTGCACAAATAGAAAATGAAAAAGTAAGTGCCATTCAAAAAGAAGAAGGTGGCTTTAAAATAACAACCAATAAAAACGAATACAATTCTAAAATCGTTGTTATAGCAGTTGGATACACAAGTTTTATGACTATAACAGGTTTAGAAACTTACATTGAACCTCATCCAAGAGCTGCGATAAAGAAGGATAGAATTTGGTTAAAAAACACGGATCACCTCATTGAAAACAACCTTTATGTCGCTGGTACTTTAGCAGGTTGGCGTAGTCAATTTGCTATGGCATGTGGTAGCGGATCGCATGTAGCAACCGATATTTTAACCCTTTGGAATGACGGAAATCAGACCAAAATCCACGATAAAGTTACTGTTTAAAGTTAGGATACTCAGTGCTTAGTAGAATAACTTCTTGCACCATAATGTCTTCTTTGTTTATAATTTCTTCAAACGCATTATCATCAAATAATTGACGCGCTAATGTTGCTTTTATCAGTCGTCTGATTTCAGCATTATAGGCTACAAAAGAAATATTGGTACGCTCTCTTTGATTGACATAATCTTGAAAATTCATAACAATATCATCACTGACTTCAAAATTATTAATAAAATCGTACTTAGAAACACCACGATATATGGTGCGATCCTTATCTAATTCTTCAAACACGAAATATCCAAAATGCCCTCGTCGTCTTAAATAATTGATGGTTTCATTATCAAATAATCGGTCTACAGGCACAAATATATCTGGAATGATTCCTCCACCTCCATACACTACTTTTCCTTTTGGCGTGGTAAACTTTAAAGAATCATCTACTTCTATACTTTCTTCGTGTGCTAATTCCCCTGTTCTTAAGCGTTTGTAATAATCATTGAAATAACTTTCGCTATCACCATTAGTATATGGTTTTTGAATAGAACGCCCTGTTGGAGTGTAATATCTAGATACGGTTAAACGTACAGCACTTCCATCTCCTAATGCCATTTCGCGTTGTACTAAGCCTTTACCATAGGAGCGTCGACCTACAATAATACTTTTATCATTATCCTGAAGTGCACCTGCGATTACCTCACTTGCCGATGCTGAATTTTCATTGATAAGAATATAAAGTTCTCCATCTTCAAATTCTCCTCTTTTTGTGGCATAGACGCGCTCTTCCTTTCCTCTTTTATCTTTAGTGAACAGAATAAGCTTACCATCTTCTAAAAATTCATCTGCAATTTGTTCCGCTATTCCTAAAAATCCACCAGGATTATCTCTCAAATCTAATGCTAATTTAGTAGCTCCTAATTCCTTTAACTCACTAAGTGCTAACTTAAACTCGTTAAAAGTAGATTCTGCAAAACGATTCATTTTCATATAGCCCAAATCATCTGTAAGCATATATGCAGCCTCTATACTCTTAATAGGAATGGCTTTACGTTTAACATCGAACTCTAATAATTCATCTTCGCCTTTTCTAAAAACCGTTAGTTTTACAGACGTGTTTTTATCTCCTTTAAGTTTTTTACTAATAAAGTCACTAGATATATTTGGACCGTAAAGTGTGTCTCCATCTGCTAAAAGAATACGATCACCACTCATAATACCTGCACGTTCGCTTGGACCATTTTCGGTTGGTCTAATTACTGCAATACTATCTTTATACGGATAGAAATTAATACCAACACCAACAAAATCACCTTTCATATTTTCAGTGATTCGCTCTAAATCTTCCTTGGGTATATACGTAGAGTGTGGATCTAAATTGTGTAAAATACCATTAACAGTAACATCTACAATACTGTCTGTATTTACATCTTCTACATACTCGTAATCTATATAGTCTATTAACCGATTGAGTTTGTTTTTTTTACTATTTGTACTGAAGAGATTATCTGATGTATCTGAAAAACTTAATTTTCCACCTATAATAACACCTGCTGCAACTGCAACACCAACAATAAGTGGTATGTATTTATTTTTTGTTGCCATATTATTTCTCGTGAAAACGAGAATCTTCATTTAGATCTTCAATAAGCTCTAATTCTATACCTGCTTTTTTTAGAAAATCAATTCCTGAACAATCTTTATAATCTTGATGGTAAACAACCCTTACTATTCCTGCTTGATGAATTAACTTGCTACACTCTTTACAAGGTGAAAGCGTAATATATAACGTTGCTCCTTGACAAGATTGTGTAGACGATGCTACTTTTAAAATCGCATTAGCTTCGGCATGTAACACATACCATTTAGTATAGCCTTCATCGTCTTCACAATAGTTTTCAAAACCAGTTGGTGTACCATTGTAACCGTCTGAAATGATCATTCTATCCTTTACAATAAGGGCTCCTACTTGTTTCCGTTTACAATGCGATAATTTTCCCCATTCTTTTGCAATGCGCAAATAGGCTTTATCGTAACGTAATTGTTTTGTCTTTGGCATTAATAATAAGTGTTATACAAAGCTATCATGTTAGTAACGAAGATAAACGGATAGTATTTTATAACCCATTTACATCGCGTTAAAGTTTTACCAATCTTTTTTAGCTTAATTAAGTAAATCGCTTCCTATAATCATCGGAATCACTAACCCTATCACAACAGCAGAAATTACCATCATCCAATCGCGACGTGAAAATCTAAAGATCGTCTGACCTAAAAATCCAAGAAATAGCACAACAAATACAACGATAACTTGAGCCAACTCAATGCCCAAAGCAAATTCTATAAGAAGTCCTAATTTACCTTCGTTCTGACCTGCAAACATTTTAAATTCTCTTGCAAAACCCAAACCGTGTATAAGTCCAAAAAATAACGTTACTAAAAACAGTACACTAATTTTATTAGATTTAGATGTCTTACTTGCTGTAAATACATTGTAAAGTGCAGCGATTAAAATAGTAATTGGAATTAAAAATTCTACTAATTTTCCATTAACACTTACAATACCATAAGCCGCCATAATTAAAGATAGTGTGTGTCCTAAGGTAAATGTTGTAACCAAAATAAGCACACGCTTCCAATCTTTAAAAACGTAAGGCACAGCTAATACCATTAAGAATAAGACATGGTCGTAACCATTGATATCTAAAACATGGTTCATGCCATATTGCACATTAAACCAGAAATTTTCTAACATAATCAACTTTATTTGAGAAAATCAAAGTTACAATTAAAATGCAACATGTTTCTATTAAAATAAAGTGAATAAAATTTGTATTATACTATTTTCTTTCGGAATATTGTATTTCAAAGTTCAAACAACGTATTGAAATGTTATCAAGAAAGGTGGAGGGATTAGACCCTTTGAAACCTTAGCAACCCTTAAACTTATTAAGAAGGTGCTAACTTCTACGTAATTGTCGATTCATTTATCGCACAATTGGATAGATAACCCAACATAATTACACACCTGTAATTACAACTCTTTATAACATTTTTCTATACATACGTCTGAGACGTATTTCGTTTTTTTTTGTACTAATTAAACCGTAGAAAAATGAGTTCAAAACATATTGAAACACAAGCCATACGAACGCAAATGGAACGCTCACAATTTTTAGAGCATTCTAATCCATTATATCTAACATCGAGTTATGTTTTTGAAGATGCAGAAGATATGCGTGCTTCTTTCGCAGACGAAAAACAACGTAATATTTACAGCCGATACTCTAATCCAAATACATCAGAATTTGTAGAAAAAATCTGTTTAATGGAAGGTGCAGAACGTGGTTATGCCTTTGCATCTGGTATGTCTGCCGTATTTTCAACATTTGCAGCTATCCTTAATGCAGGAGATCATATTGTATCGTGTCGTAGTATTTTTGGGTCAACCCAAACCTTACTCAATAACATATTACCTAAATGGAATATTTCAAATAGTTATTTTAAAGTTGATGAGTTAGACAAGATCGAAAATCTTATTCAACCCAATACTAAAGTAATTTATGCAGAAAGCCCAACAAATCCTGCTGTCGATATTTTAGATTTACAACGTTTGGGAGACATCGCAAAAAAGCACAATCTCATTTTTATTATAGACAATTGTTTTGCGACGCCTTACCTACAACAACCCATTAAATTTGGTGCGGATTTGGTCATTCACTCGGCAACCAAATTAATAGACGGACAAGGCAGAGTTTTAGGTGGTATAACGGTTGGTAGCTCAGAATTAATTCAAAAAATATATTTATTTTCTCGAAATACAGGCCCATCATTATCACCATTTAATGCCTGGATTCTTTCAAAAAGTTTAGAAACATTACCGGTTAGAGTTGATAGACATTGTGAAAATGCCTTAAAAATTGCGACGTTTTTAGAATCTCATCACAACGTGAATTTTGTAAAATATCCATTCTTAAAATCACATCCACAATACGAATTAGCAAAAAAGCAGATGAAACTAGGAGGAAATGTAGTCGCTTTTGAAATCAAAGGAGGTATAGAAGCTGGTAGAAAATTTCTAAATACAATTCAATTATTATCACTGTCTGCAAACTTAGGAGATACACGAAGTATTGTAACACATCCTGCATCTACAACACATGCTAAAATACCAGAAGATGTGCGACTACAAACAGGAATTACAGGCGGATTGATACGCGTTTCTGTAGGTTTAGAACATCCTGAAGATATTATTAACGATTTAAAACAAGCCCTAGAAAACTAGCGTCAGGTCGAGTGATTTTAGATCCCGAAAGCTTTCGGGAGAATAAAATGGTATCGAGAACACATAAACATTATGAGCAAAATAAAACAAGAATTACAAAAACGAATCTTAGTTCTCGATGGAGCCATGGGAACTATGCTGCAACAATATAATTTCTCGGAAGAAGATTTTAGAGGCGAACGCTTCAAAGATTATCCATCTCCTTTAAAAGGAAACAACGATTTATTGTCGTTAACACAGCCTAAAGCTATTGCCGAAGTGCACGCCAAATATTTTGAATCTGGAGCAGATATTGTAGAAACCAATACGTTTTCGGGCACCACAATAGCCATGGCAGATTACGATATGGAAGACTTAGTTTACGAGCTTAATTACGAATCTGCACGCATAGCCAAAGAAGTCGCAGAAAAATTTACGAAAGAAAATCCTGAAAAGCCTCGATTCATTGCTGGAAGCATAGGGCCAACAAATAAAACGGCAAGTTTATCGCCAGACGTTAGCCGACCAGAATATAGAGCTATTACGTTTGATGAATTACGAATTGCCTACAAACAACAAGTAGAAGCCTTAATTGATGGTGGTGTAGATTTGCTTTTAGTAGAAACTATTTTTGACACATTAAATGCTAAAGCTGCCTTATTTGCCATTGAAGAAGTTAAAGAAGAACGCCATATCGATATTCCAATTATGGTCTCTGGAACAATTACTGATGCTTCTGGCAGAACCTTATCAGGACAAACAGTTGAAGCTTTTTTAACTTCTATATCTCATATTCCACTTTTAAGTGTTGGCTTTAACTGCGCACTTGGAGCAGAACAATTAAAGCCCTATTTACAAAGGTTATCTAACGCAACTGAATTTTTTACTTCAGCTCATCCTAACGCAGGACTACCAAATGCTTTTGGTGAATATGAAGAATCACCAAAACAAATGCAGCAATTTATTGAAAGCTACCTCAAAGACCATCTCATTAATATAATAGGAGGATGTTGTGGCACAAGTCCTGCACATATAGAAGCAATTGCAGAAGTGGCGCAGAAGTATGAACCTAGAAAAACTGTTATTCCTGCGTAGACGGAATCCATTTTGAAAATACTAACATGACTCAAATAAAAAAATATCTCACACTTTCAGGCTTAGAACCTTTGGTTGTAACACCAGAAAGTAATTTTATAAATATAGGAGAACGTACCAACGTAACAGGCTCTCGAAAATTCCTTCGTTTAATAAAAGAAGAAAAATACGATGAAGCTTTAGAAGTTGCTAGAGACCAAGTTGATGGAGGTGCTCAGATTTTAGATGTTAACATGGACGAAGGTATGCTAGATGGTGTTTATGCCATGACTACCTTTTTAAATCTCATAGCTTCAGAACCTGACATTTCTAAAATCCCAATAATGATCGATAGTTCTAAATGGGAAATTATCGAAGCTGGTTTACAGGTGGCACAAGGGAAATGTGTTGTTAATTCAATTAGCTTAAAAGAAGGTGAAGCCGAATTTAAACACCATGCAAAACTCATTAAACGTTACGGAGCTGCTGTTGTGGTTATGGCTTTTGACGAAGAAGGACAAGCCGACAATTACAATAGACGTATTGAAATATGTAAACGTTCATATCACATTTTGGTTAATGAACTAAAGTTTCCTGCCCAAGATATTATTTTCGATCCTAACATTTTTCCGGTTGCAACAGGAATGGATGAACACCGCAGAAATGCACTCGATTTCTTTGAAGCCACCAAATGGATTAGAGAAAATTTACCACATGCTAACGTTTCTGGAGGGGTAAGTAATGTGTCTTTTTCATTTAGAGGAAACAATGTTGTGCGTGAAGCAATGCATTCGTCATTTTTATACCATGCCATTAAAAATGGAATGAATTTAGGAATTGTTAACCCAACAATGCTCGAGATTTATGACGAAATAGATAAAGATTTATTAGAACGTGTTGAAGATGTGTTTTTCGATAGACGCGACGATGCCACAGAACGTTTGATGGAAATCGCGGAATCACTTGTTGGTACAAGTCGCGACTCGTCCGCACAATCTGCAAATATTCTCGAATGGCGAAATGATCCATTGCAAGATAGAATCACGCACGGTTTAGTTAAAGGCATAGATAAATTTATTATTGAAGATGTTGAAGAAGCACGTTTAGCCTCAGATAAACCCATTGAAGTTATTGAAGGGCATCTTATGATTGGAATGAATGTGGTTGGAGATTTATTTGGTAGTGGTAAAATGTTTTTGCCTCAAGTGGTAAAATCGGCACGAGTTATGAAAAAAGCTGTTGCTTACCTACAACCCTTTATTGAAGCCGAAAAAGATGGAAAACAAGAATTTGCAGGTCGTATTTTAATGGCAACCGTAAAAGGGGATGTTCACGATATCGGAAAGAATATTGTTAGCGTTGTTTTAGGCTGTAATAATTATGAAATTATTGACCTTGGTGTTATGGTTCCACCAGAAAAAATTGTGGAAACCGCTATCAAAGAAAAGGTTGATATCATTGGGCTAAGTGGACTAATTACACCTTCATTAGATGAAATGGTTTACGTTTCTAAAGCCCTTGAAAAAGAAAACATTGAAATTCCCTTAATTATTGGAGGTGCAACAACCTCAAGAGCGCATTCTGCTGTAAAAATTGCACCACATTATAGCAATACTGTTGTGTATATTAATGATGCCTCTAGAGCTGTAACCGTTGTTGGCGATTTACTTAAGAAAGACAGTATGCTTTATAAAAACCAAATTCGTGAAGAGTACGATGCCTTCCGAGAGCAGTTCTTAAAACGCACCAAGAAAAAAGAATATTTAACGATAGCTGATGCTCGTAAAAACAAATTCAAAATAAATTGGAATACCTCTGAGATTGTAAAACCAAATCAATTGGGCATTCAAATTTTAGAAGATTTTGATATCACCAAACTCGAAGAATTTATTGATTGGACACCATTTTTTAGAAGTTGGGATTTACACGGAAAATATCCAGCCATTTTAACTGATGATGTGGTTGGCGAACAAGCAACCATATTATTTAAAGAAGCGCAACTTTTATTACAGCGTATTTTTAAAGAGAAGCTTTTAAAAGCAAAAGCTATTTTTGGATTGTTTGAAGCTAATTCAGTTAATGACGATGATATTGAGATCGAAATGTCATCTCGAGCGCAGTCGAGAGATCTCACAGGTGAAGAGACATACAAATTCCTAACTCTTCGTCAGCAATCTAAAAAAGCAAAAGGTAAACCAAACATAGCCTTAGCTGATTTTATTGCACCAAAAGCAACAGGAAAACAAGACTATATGGGTTGTTTTTGTGTGTCAACAGGATTTGGAACTCAAGAATTGGCAGCTCAATTTGAAGCCAACCATGATGACTATAATTCGATTATGATAAAAGCCTTAGCAGACCGATTAGCCGAAGCATTCGCAGAGTATTTACACAAAGAAGTGCGAACCAAACATTGGAATTATGATCAAAATGAACATTTAACCAATGAAGAACTTATAAAAGAAAGTTATAAAGGAATAAGACCTGCACCTGGTTATCCTGCTTGTCCAGATCACTTAGAAAAGACCACCATTTGGAAGCTGTTAAATGTTGAAGAAAACATTGGAGTAAAACTTACAGAAAGTTTAGCGATGTGGCCAGCAGCAAGTGTGAGTGGCTATTATTTTGCGAATCCAGAAGCGCGATATTTTGGCTTAGGAAAAATTAAAGAAGACCAAATAGAAGACTATAGTAAACGTCGAAATATTTCAAATGAAGAGGCAACAAAATGGTTAAGTCCAAATATTGCTGATTAACTGTCATTCCTGTGAAAACAGGAATCTATTGATAAATAAATTATTAATTAAAAAGATTCCCACCTTCGAGGGAAGTAAACATGAAAGTTACAGATCACATAAAAAAAGCTAACGGAAAGACATTATTTTCCTTCGAAATTATTCCACCGAAAAAAGGAAATAGCATTCAGCAATTATATAATAATATAGATCCTTTAATGGAGTTTAAACCACCATTTATAGATGTTACAACGTCTAGAGAGGAATATCTATACATTAAAAAAGATGGGCTTTTAGACCGAAAAATTACACGTATGCGACCAGGAACCGTTGGTATATGCGCAGCTATAAAACACAAATATGACGTTGATACGGTACCACATGTACTATGCGGAGGATTCACTAAAGAAGAAACCGAATATTTACTTGTAGATTGTCATTATTTAGGCATTAATAATGTGATGGCTTTACGTGGTGACGCTATGAAACATCAACAATATTTTGAAGCATGTGAAGGTGGACATCAATATGCAAAAGATTTAGTAAGTCAGATTCAAAATCTTAATAAGGGACACTATTTACACGATGTTCTTGAAGCTGATGACAAATCTGATTTTTGTATTGGAGTCGCTGGTTATCCCGAAAAACACTTAGAAGCTCCTTCATTAAAAACAGACTTAAAACGTCTAAAGCAAAAAGTAGATGCTGGTGCAGATTATATTGTCACTCAAATGTTTTTTGATAACCAAAAGTATTTTGAATTTGTTGAAGCAGCCAAAGCAGAAGGCATTAATGTACCCATTATACCAGGTATAAAACCTATTGCTGTTAAGCGTCATTTACAATTGTTACCGCAAGTTTTTAAAATAGATTTACCAGAAGAGTTAATAGAAGCTGTAGACAGTTGTAAAAGCAATAAGGATGTTAGACAAGTTGGAATTGACTGGGCTATAAACCAATCTAAAGAATTACAAAATGCGGGTGTACCAGTACTTCATTATTACTCCATGGGAAAAAGTGATAATGTAAAAGCTATAGCTTCAGCCTTGTTTTAAGATTTAGGTTTTCTCTTAGAAACAACATTTAAAGTTAAACCTAAAATAATGAGTAAAATTCCCATTAAAGACCAAAAGGAATAGACTTCTCCAAACCAAACTAGGCCAATAATCATGGTAAAAATAACTTCCAAATATTTTAAAGGAGCGACTTCATTGGTTTCACCAACCTGCATGGCTTTAGTCATATACAATTGTGCAAAATAGCCGAAAACACCTAAACTTAAAAAGATAAGCCATTCTTTTCCAGATGGATTTATCCATCCTTTTATTGATAATAGGCCACCAATCGCAGCCGAAATGATCATAAAATAGTTTACAATAACCACAGGATGATCAGCTGTGCCTATTTTACGAATCATGATATACACTAAACCTGCAAATATAGCGGATGATATGGCTAATAAAATACCGGTTATTTCTTCTTGTGAATCAAAACCTTTTAATAATAAAACTCCTGCAAATGCAATAGCAAAATATAACCATTGCAATGGTTTTATTTTCTCTTTTAAGATGAACAATGCAAAAAATGCCGCAAAAATAGGTGCTATATAGCGAATAGAAACGGCAGTTCCCATAGCTATATACTTTAGTGACAAAAAGAATAACGTCATAGAAATTAAACCAAAAACACTCCTTCCTATCATTAAACCTCTTTTATGTCCCAATAAAGAGATTTTATTTTTCAGTAAAAATGGTATTGTAAAAAACAACGTACCGATAGACCTAAAAAATACAATCTGATAAACACTAAAGCTATTAAGTGACTTTACAAATACATTTAAAAATGTAAATGCTAATGCACTAATTATCATGTACTGTATTGCTCTTTTCAGAATTTAAGATTTTTTAAAAGTAAATAATGTATTGAGTCCAAAGTAGCCATTTACGTGAAAAAAACTACTCTATTGAATAACTTCTTATCCGTTATTTGAATTGATTAAGTTCAAAAAAAGATCCCAAAGATTATGAAAAATATGTGATCGTTTTGTATCGCTACAAGATTGTATTTTATTACACTATTACAATGTAAGATTGAAAATACGGTTTCTCAGAAAAAGCTAACCTTTTAAAACATTTATTAAACTCGTGTAGGTAAGTTGTTTTATATCTTCGAGAGTTTGACTACAGTCAATATGAAGTAGCTCAACAGGAAATGAATGATTTGAAAATTGTGACTTTTCTCTATGTTCTGCCGAAACAACAATAATTCCATCAATAGAGCCATCGCTAAGACTTTTAATATAATTTAACTCTTTAGTCGTAGAATTAAATGATTGATAAAATAGAATTCTATAACCAAATTTTTCTGCCGATTTTTGCAAATGACAAAGCGTCTGACCATAGCAAGCCTCGGTAACCTTAGGAACAATTACAGCAATAGAACCCGTTTTTCGCATTCTAAGTGAAACAGCATAACTATTTGGTACATAGTCATGTTGCTTTGCTATAGTTTTAATTGTTTCGCGTGTAGCTTTACTAATCTCAAGCTTATTATTTAAGGCTTTAGACACTGTGGATATCGAATATCCAGATAAAGAAGACAATTCTTTTATAGTTACAGCTGACGATTTCAATAGTTATGATTTTAAAGTACTAATTATACTTAATGCATTTCTAGTATCCGATTCAATTTTTGCTAAATCATAGTTACCGTCTGCACCTTTTGCAATTAATTTAGAGCCCATGCCTACGCAAGTTACACCGGCTTTAAACCAACCTTCTAAATTTTCTTTAGTTGGAGACACACCACCTGTAGGCATTACACTTGTCCATGGCTGAGGACCTTTGATTGCTTTTACAAAATCTGGTCCGTAAATTCCACCTGGAAACAACTTAACAACCTCACAACCCAATTCCTCTGCTCTACATATTTCAGTCAATGAGCCACATCCTGGAGACCAAGCTACTTTACGTCTATTACAAACAATGGCGATGTCTTCTCTTAACACTGGAGTTACGATAAAGTTAGCCCCTAAAGCCATAAAACGTGAAGCAGACGCAGCATCTGTTACAGAACCAACTCCCATAATCATTCCTGGTAATTCTTTAAGAACCCATTTGTTTAGCTCTCCGAAAACTTCGTGAGCGAAATCTCCACGTGCTGTAAACTCTAACAAACGCGCTCCACCATCGTAAGTTGCTTTAATTACTTTTTTACTTATCTCTATATCCGCGTTATAAAACAATGGAACCATTCCGGTTTGTTTCATAACATTTGCTACTTCTATTCTTGTATAATTTGCCATTTTTATATGTTTATTCGTTTTGTAGTGTATGTATTCAGCTACTTTTTCAGTAACGTTTTGGTACTGTGTATTACGACCGTAAACTTTTCATGAATTTACCTTGCTACTCTACCAGAGGCATCGCCTCCCATTAATTTTTCTACTTCAGAAACGGTAACTAAGTTAGCATCACCTTTTATAGTGTGTTTTAAACAAGATGCTGCAACGGCAAAATCTAATGCATTTTGATCATCTTCAGGATATTTTAATAATCCGTAGATTAATCCACCCATAAATGAATCACCTCCACCAACACGATCTACGATATCTGTAATTTGGTACTGACGTGTTTCATACATTTTTTTACCATCATATAAAACTCCTGCCCAGGTATTATGAGATGCAGAAATAGATCCTCTTAGTGTTGTAATCACTTTTTTAGCTCTAGGGAATTTTTCCATCATTTGCTTACACACCGATAAAAATGCTTCCGCTTTTACATCGTGTCCATGTTTATGAACGTCTAAACCTTCAGGATGAATTCCAAAATGTTTTTCAGCATCTTCTTCATTTCCTAAAACAACATCACAATACGATGTTAATTCACTCATTATTTTTTCTCTATGTGCATCATCACAAAACGTCCAAAGTTTAGCTCTATAATTAAGATCTGTAGAGATAGTAACACCCATTTCACTAGCTACTTTTACAGCTTCTAAACAGGCGTCTGCTGCACCTTGAGAAATTGCAGGAGTAATACCAGTCCAATGAAACCAAGCAACATCTTTAAAAACGTCTTTCCAATTTACCATGCCTGGTTCAATTTCAGAAATAGCAGAATGTGCTCTATCATAAACTACTTTAGAACCTCTACTTACGGCACCTGTTTCTAAGAAATAAATTCCTAAACGGTCTCCACCATAGATAATTTTATCAACGCCTACTCCTCTTTTTCGCATTTCCATCATAGCACATTCACCAATATCATTTTTAGGTAAACGCGTTACGAAATCAACTGGTACACCGTAATTTGCCAATGATACAGCTACGTTAGATTCTCCACCTCCATAGATGGCGTCAAAATTATTAGCTTGCGAAAATCTTAAAAAACCTTGAGGTGCTAATCTTAGCATAATTTCTCCAAAAGTGACCACTTTTTTCATCCTGAATATTTGTTTATTTAGTTAAATTATCATTTTTAGTTAATCGATTAAGCAATTGGTTTAAAAATAAATCAAAACGTACATGATTTGATTTTTATTGTTAAAATGCTATATTTGCTTAATCGATTAAGCAAATATATAAAAACTTGGCGAATAAAAAAAGAACAACACTAAAAGACATTGCTGTAAAGCTAAATATTTCTCCTGCAGCAGTTTCTAAAGCAATGCATGATGATTCCCGCATTAGTGACAGAACAAAAGAGGCCGTTAAACGTGTTGCAAAAGAACTTAATTATCAACCCAATCATTTGGCCAGCGCTTTAAGAAAAGGGAAAAGCAATTTGGTTGGGGTTATTGTACCACGGACTAATAGTAATTTCTTTTCTTCCGTTCTCGAAAATATGGAGGCTGTTCTTAATAAAGCTGGCTACAACATTATCATTACACAATCTAATGAATCTTTTGAAAAAGAATGTAAGAATATTGATACGCTTTTATACACTCAAGTGGATGGCATTATAGCTTCAATGGCAAATGAAACTGTTGATTTATCACATTACGAGAAAATAAAATCAAACGGCATCCCGCTTATACTATTTGATCGTGGTGAAAATGATCTTAATGTAGATTACGTTGGTATTAATGATTATGACAGTAGTCATGTTATCGTTGAACATTTGGTTGAAAAAGGCTGTAAGCGCATTGCGCATATTGGAGGCTATAGGCGAACGCGAATCTTTAACAACAGAATTAGAGGATATGTTGATGCTTTGAAGAAAAATAAACTTCCTATTGATGATAGTCTTATTGTAGAAAGTGCTCTTACGCTTGAGGATGGCAGATTAAAAATGGAAAAACTTCTAAAATTGAAAGATAGACCTGATGCAATTTATGCCGCAAGTGATTATGCTGCTCTGGGTGCATTACAAGTGTTAAATGAGAATAGAATAAATGTTCCTAACGACATACGGTTGGTCGGTTTTGGTAACGAACCTTTTACATCTTTAGTAAGCCCGTCTATGACTAGTATAGATCAACATAGTAAAGATATTGGTCGTATTGCAGCAAACACATTTCTAGATTATGCGGCTAAAGATGACGTAAAACAAAGTTTGAATAAAATCATCTTAGATGCAGAATTGATTGTTAGAGATTCCTCGAAATAATTAAATTGAACTTCCCTAAAAGTTAATAAACCACTTCGCGTTTCAATTCAACCCTAAAGCTTATAGTGGAAATTTCATTCTAAATAACGAACAAACCGATAACAATTAGAGCAAAAAAAAAGTGATTAAGACATTGCTTAATCACTTTCTCAGCTAAAATTCAAATCAAAAGTTTAACTTAAACTAAACCTTAATTGAAATTAAATTCCCAATGCTTGTCCACCTCCAATTTGAATGGTCTCTGCCGTAATAAACGATGCATCCTTACTTGCTAAAAAAGAAATAACACCAGCTACATCTTCTGGCTGACCTAATCTACCAAGCATAATATTATTTGCCCAAGATTTAAACACCTCAGGTTTTGTTGACTTGATTTGTGCATGGAAAGGTGTATCAATAGTACCCGGTGATACTGCATTTACTCTAATGCCATATTCAGCTAAATCTTTTGCCAATGCCCTAGTAATTGCATGAACACCAGCTTTTGACGTACCATAGATTCCAGCTCCTGGTCCTCCTGCTGTCCAACCCGCGTTAGATGTATAATTAATTATAGAAGGATGCTCACCGTTCTTTAAGTAAGGTATTGCTGCTCTTGACGCAAAAAATACTGAATCAAGATTAAGCGCCATTACATTTCTGTAAAATTCAGTCGTCATATCTTCAAACCTAGATCTACCACCTAAACCACCTGCGTTATTTACTAGCACATCAATTTTACCGTGCTTATCACCAATTTTTTTGATGTTCGCCGCTACGTCGTCTTCTTTGGTAACATCAAAGCCATAATACTCTGCTGTAATACCTTCGGCAGCAAGTTCTTTAATTCTTTCTTCACCTGCTTTATCGTTAATACCATTTAAAAATACAGTATAGCCATCTTTACCTAATCGTTTTGCTACTTCAAAACCTATTCCTCCTGTAGCTCCTGTTACAACTGCTACTTTTCCTTTGTTACTCATTTGTTTTTAATCTTAAAATTATACTTGTTTTTATAATGTATTCAATTGAATTTATTTTGATTTTTTTAGTGGTGCAATATTTGGTATCAATACCCAGACACTTAACACAGTTACTACCGCTAGTGTTGCGCCAATAATAAATGCTGGTGCATAATTACCACCCATCGTTAACCAAGGCACTAGTGATGTTAATCCAGCTGCTCCTAATTTAGCGGCAGTACCGGCAAACCCTGAAAGTGTACCTACGGATTTGCTTCCAAACAAATCACTTGGTAAGGTTTGAACATTTCCAATAGCGGTTTGAAAACCAAACAAAATTACCGCCATAAATAACACCGCTGTTGTAGGTCCTCCTGGGTCTGCCATAGCAAACAACATAGGTAACATAATTACACAACCAAGTGTAATTACAAACTTACGTGTTTTGTTTACTGACCAACCGACTTTGATGCGATTCTGAGCCAACAGCCCACCAAACCAAGCTCCTAGCATTGCTCCAACATAAGGTACCCAAGCATAGAAACCAATAGATTTCACATCCATTCCATATACTTCATTTAAGTAAATAGGAATCCAGAAGATAAATAGCCACCAAATTGGGTCTAAAGCTGCAGATGCAATAATTACCCCCCAACTTTCTTTATGCTTAAGCATTTTACCCGTATCCGGATTATAGCCTTCATCAAATTCACCATCGTTATCTAAATCTTGATTCTTTTGACCTGTTAAAATATACTCACGTTCTTCATCAGTTATCCATGGATGATTTTTAGGTGGTGACTTTACTAGAATCCACCAAGGAATAAGCCATAATACCCCTAATGCTCCTATTAATATAAAAATCCATGTCCAATGAAAGTAAACCGATAGAAGCCCTATTGTAGGAAAGGCAACAATACCACCGATGGCAGCCCCCGAATTAAAAAGTCCTTGTGCAAATGCTCGTTCTTTTGTTGGAAACCATTCAGCGTTTGCTTTTGCAGCACCTGGCCAGTTACCCGCTTCAGAAACACCTAATAACGTACGAAAAATACTAAGACTTACCACTCCCTTAGCGAAGGCATGTAATGCTGTGGCTATAGACCAAAAACCAATGGAAAGTGCGAACCCTATCCTTGTTCCTAATTTATCGAAAATCTTACCAAAAATAGCTTGGCCAAAAGCATAGGAAAAAATAAAAATTACTGAAATTAATCCATATATTTCTTTTCGTTCAAATGTTGACTTCTCTGGATATAAATCCTCAGCAATGTCAGGCCAAAGCACAGGCAGTGCTTGTCTATCAATATAATTGATTACGGTAGCTAATGCAATTAAGCCGATAACCCACCATCTTAAACTTTTAATTTTTTTACCTATTTCTTTCATTTAAATTGAATTAAGGTGATTTTTTAATGTTATAGCAATATTGATATAACACTTTAAAGTGATCTTTCATTTTTTGTTTTGCCAATTTAGGATCTTGTTTCTTAATGGCATCGAAAATTAAATTATGCTCCTCTATACCTTGATGTGATAAACTTTTATCACAAACGTGGTATTTTTCAAAATTTGTAATAATTTCAGGAGTAATGATTAACATAAAATTATTTAGCGAACTATTTCCACTAGCTTTAGCTATAGCTAAGTGAAATAACAAATCTTCTTGAACTGCGTCTTCACCTTTTAATACCTTTTTTTCATAGGCATCTAAAGCTTCCTTTATGCGTTCTAAATCTTCATCCGTTCTTCTGAGGGACGCGAGTCTGACCGTTTTTAGTTCTAATAATATTCTAGTCTCAACTAAAGATTTAAAATTAGGATCCTCTAATTTTAGAATATCCTCTATCATTCCATTCATGGCGATCACACCAATATTAGCTACAAAAGTTCCACTTTGTGGAATAGATTCTAATAATCCGTAAAACTCTAATTTTTGAATAGCTCTTCTAACGTTACTTCTTGTGACTTCAAATTTTTCAGATAACATTCGCTCTGAAGGTAACTTATCACCAGGTTCGAGATTTTTTAAATTAATAAGCTCTCCTATTTTAGAAATAATCGTTTTTTGCGTCTCAATACTATCTATTTTTGTTGCTACTTCTAATTTCATATCTTAAACTTAAAATTGGTTAACCAGATTTAAAGCGCTAAAGTTATATAAATAATATACAAATACCAGTTTATATGAGACAAATATTAGTGCTTAAAGAATTCTACTTATACAACTAAATACCAATAGAATTCAATAAGCGACTAACTCAAATAAGCCTAATAATCCCTCAATTATAATTGACTTCTTTATATTTTAGAAAAACTTAATTCCTAGAGCTAATTTCTTTCTTTGTAAAACCAACTTGTAAATTTTGAATGACTCAAATTATCTACAAAGAAAGAAATCTATTATATATTAATATCCTGAATTCTGAGTAATAACTCCACGAGTAGCCAATACTTCTGAAACTGGCACAGGAAATAAATAGTAATCACTATTAATTGTTAATCCCATTTCAGCATCTACGGTTCCTGTTCTCACTAAATCAAACCATCTCTGTCCTTCGAAAGCTAACTCTAATCTTCTTTCATCTAAAATAGCTTGTCTTACTCCGGCCTGTGTCGTTTGTGTTCCTGTTAAACTATTTAAGCCAGCCCTTGTTCTAATATCGTCTAATAATGGCAATACTGTTGAAGCAGGAGCACCATTTTCATTTAATGTCTCTGCATATAATAATATAATATCTGCTAATCTTAATTCTATCCAATCGTGCTCAGCACCTAGGCCACCTTCTTTCGGAAATTTTGAAATGGTTAAAACTTCTTCTTCTGCAACAACGATTTCTTCTTCTGTAACAGGGTCAATACCTAATACTTCATTAGTCTTAATAATAGTTCTCCTTCTTAAATCACCACCATCTGGTCGTAAAGGATCTGAAGTAGGATTTGTAATCTCTCCTGCAACAGCTTCAAAAGCAGCAATTAAATCGGGATCAACAGGAAGGTCGGCTTTTGGATCATCTCCCACATACCAGTTCCAAAAATCGGTAGCTGGTGAATATTCATCTATAATAGAACTTGAAATTTGAGTAGCGAAAATAATTTCTGAATTTTCTACCTCATTTACAGCACCAAAAATCTCATTGTAATTAGCTTTTAAACTAATGCCTGCACCAGCAGCTCCGTTAACAACAGCTTCTAAATGTGGTTCTGCACTGATAAAATCACCCATAGTAACATAAACCTTACCTAATAAGCCTTGCGCAGCATATTTTGACGCTCTACCATCTACAATAGAAGCATCTAAAGCAGCTATTGCATCCAATAGATCTGGTATAATAACATCATTGTACACCTCATTTGCAGGCGTTCTTACAAGGATAGACGTATCTTCAAGACTTGGTGAAGACGATAAGTTCACTGTAGTATCACCAAAAACCTGAACTAATTTAAAATAAGATAAAGCTCTTAAAAATTTTGCTTCTCCAATATGCGTTTCATTCGTGGAATTTTCGATAACAGAATTTGTACTTAAAATAGACTTATATAAAGCCGTATAAAAAGGGCCAAAAAATTGATCTTCCATGGCTGTTAGACCATTATCATATTCATCGAACTCTGTATATGGAGCTTCATCCATTACAGCGTTGTCTGCTCTAAACTCTCCCATTACTGCCATTGGAGTAACACTTCCCAATTGGTAATAATATGCTGCATTTAAAACACCTTCGTAATCAGTTAATGAATCGGAACTAGCGATATTAGGGGGCGATTGATCTAAATCCGTAGAACATGCTGTAATAAACAGTAATGAACCTAATAGTATATATATTTTTTTCATTTTTTTTTATTTAAAAATTAACATTTAAACCTAAAGTAAAACTTCTTACAATTGGACTAGCTCCAAATTGAGCACCATATGTTGTTGGTCCTAAATAATCGCTACCAGACGTTGCAATACCCTCTGGGTTATATGATGTATAATCATCTGCCCATATGTATAATAAGTTAGTTGCAGCAATATATGCTCTAACAGAGCTTAAGCCAATCTTACTTGTAAGATCATTTTTTAATGTATAACCTATAGTTATATTTCTCAAAGCGATAAAAGAAGCATCCTGAACTGTAGCATCTGTTTGATTTCTGTTTGGTACATAAAATTCGCCATTGTGATCAGCAATACCATCGTCATTAGCATCGAAACTATCCGCTAACAATCCTCCCCATTGAGAGCCGTAGTATAGTGGATCTACATTATAAACTTCTGCACCATGTGACCCTTGAAATTGAAGTGACATATCGAAATCTTTATATTTCATATTATGCGACATTCCCCAGTAAAAATCGGGTGTGTTTTGTCCAATTTTAACTAAATCACCACCGTCAGCAACACTTCTTGTTGCATCAATAATACCATCGCCATTTTGATCTACAACATAAGACTCTCCAGACCGACCATTCGGATATCTTGTTCCATCTGCTACATATTCCATTTCAACCTCTCCTGTAGTTTCTAATCCCCACATTTCACCAATGCTACCACCTACATAATTTCTAAATACAGGACCTCTACCACTTATACCATAAATTACTTGAGGTAATTCATCTAAACCACCTAAATTAGTAATTTCCGTATCAACTGTAGATAAGTTACCACTCATGCTCCATGAAAAATTATCATTATTGATTAATCTAGCAACTAATTCAAATTCCCATCCTGAACTTCTAACATCACCAACATTTAGTATTGCAGATGGATTACCTAATACTTCAGACTGAGCTTGATTAATTAAAATATCTTCAATATCTGATGTATAATAATCTATACCTATTGTAAATCGGTTGTTTAACACTCCAAAATCAACACCATAATTCGTCTCTGTGTTTGTTTGCCACGTTAAATTATCATTGGCACTATTTGACGGTATCAAGAATCCTGTTCCATAGATCGTTGCAGAAGGATCTAATAGACTTAAAGCATCATATGATCCTAAAAACGAAGTCGTTCCTAAAGACCCTGTGCTAAATCTTAATTTTAATCTGCTTAATGTATTATTATTTTCTAAAAAGGATTCATTATGCACATTCCATCCTAAAGAAACCGCCGGAAATGTGGCGTATTGCTCATTAGATCCGAAACGAGAATCACCATCTCTACGCACAGATGCTGATAGTAAGAAACGATCATCGTAAGCGTAGTTCACTCTTCCAAAAACACTCTCTCTTGCTCTTGTCTCATCTCTTTCTGTTACTGTTATATCAGCAGGATCAAACAAGTTATAATTAAGAACATTACTATCTGGAACATTAGCTCCATCTAAACGAGTTCCTATCAAAGTTGTCGTTTGAAATTCAACACCTGCTACTGCTGAGATATCATGTTTACCAATTTCTTTTGCGTAATTTAAAGTCGTTTCACTCAATACTGAAGAGACTTTAAGATCTGTTTGATCCATATAGGTTTGAGACGTTCTTGCTCTAGAATCAAAACCTAGTAATCTGTGTTCATAAAACTGAGTATCTCTAAGGTCACCACCTAAAACAGTCTTAACATTTAAACCATCTATAATCTCATATTGTAAATAAGAGCTTACATTACCAAAATATGTTTTTTCCCAACGCTCTGTATTGTCGAGCTTTGCGGCAGGACCTGCATCACCAGAACCACCAATACCATTGTTGCTTCTTCCATAATGCCAATCTTGCGATGCCATTCCTGGTTCTAAATCATAAATACTACTAGCCTCATAACCCGAACCTCTATAGCCAACATCAAATGCATCTAATCCTAAGCTTTGAGCTTGAGCATCTAAGGCTTGAACAAATGCAATAGATTCTTCAGTATGATAGATAGGACTGTTTGGAGTTGATCTCAATAAATCTCTCATATCATGACCTAAAATATCTCTATCAGATGAATACCCATTAAAGCTTACTCCTGCTTTAAATTTTTCTCCTAATTTCGCATCTACGTTTAAACGTGCGTTCAATCTTTGAAATCCTTCAGTGATTATTACACCTGTCGCATCTTGATAACCAATTGAAGCAAAATAATTTACATCTTCTGAACCTCCACTCATGCTAAAATCGTGACTTGTAGCACTACCACTTCTGAAAAGCCAATCTTCTGGACTAATCGCTCCTGGTGCATTCTCTAAAGCACTTAATCTGTATTCTAAAAAAGCAGGATCAGTACTATTAACAGTACCAGGCCAATTCCCTGCAGCAATTTCTGATCTTGCAAATGCACCCCACTCATTAGACGATTTAAGAATATTATCACGGTATTTGCTAGAAACACTGGTGTACGCGTTATAGCTAAAAGTCGCCTTACCTGATTTTCCTTTTTTAGTGGTCACTAAGATAACACCATTTGCACCTCTAGAACCATAAATAGCAGCAGATGCCGCATCTTTCAATACCTCTAAACTTTCGATATCATTTGGGTTTACAGTTTCTAAACCACCTGAAATCGGATAGCCATCAACAACTATTAATGGATTTGACGCACTTGAAATAGATGAAGCTGCTCTTATTTGAATTTTTGGGGCAGCACCCGGTGATCCATCTTGGTTCTGAATTAAAACACCAGATAACTTACCTGCTAACGCTTCGTCTACACGAGCAACCTGAACAGCTGCAACATCCTCACCTCCGACACTCGAAACCGATCCCGTAAGGTGTGATTTTTTACGTGTACCATACCCAACAACAACAACCTCTTCTAATGCACTAGTATCTTCAACTAATTGCACATTAATTGTTGTTTGAGAATCGATAATTATACTTTGAGTAACATATCCTACGTAAGAGAATTTTAAAACATCTCCCTTCTTGACTTGTAATTGATAATTACCGTCAAAATCTGTTGTTGCTCCTGTGGTTGTTTCTGCAATGATAATATTAGCGCCAGGAATAGGCATATTATCAGCAGCCGAAGTCACTACACCTGACACAGTGAAGCCATCTTGAGCAAAAATCATTACACTAAAGAGAAGCGCAACGACTGTAGTAAGTTTAACTTTTAAATTCATAATTCATTGTTTAGATTAATTTTATTAGTTATTGATTAGCCCCGTTGAATAGGCTTGGTTTAACACAATTAAATTTAGAGCTTTTATCGTGCTATTTTCTTGGTTAACCAAACTGGTTAACCAAATTGGTTTACCAAATATATACAAATATTTGTTAATTATAACGTTTTCGTAATTTTTATATGTTAAAATAGCAAATGTTTGAGGTAAAATAGCAAACAATATTCCCAGGTGTGGCTATTTTACCTCAAAACATCAGTTTCTAACAATTAATCATTGTAGTTGTTATTTCTGAGACTATTTGTCTCCAAAATAAGATACTGCACCACCACTTAAGAAATCCTCCCTTACCGGACTAAATGTATCAATTAACATCCCTGCTTCTAGACAAACAGCACTATGTAATAAGTTAGGCTCAATATATACGCCATCACCCGCCTCCACAATTTTCTTTTCACCATCAATTTCAAATTCAAATTTACCCGACACACAATAGGTCGCTTGCGTATGAAAATGTTGATGAGGAGATCCTAATGCTCCTTTTTCGAATTTAACTTGTACCATCATAATCTGGTTATCGTAACCTAAGAACTTCCTAGATACTCCTCCTCCGAGCTCTTCCCATTCCATATCTTTTGTGATGACATACTTTTCACTAAATCGTTTCATAATTTTTATTTTATTTATTTTCAATTAATACAAAAGAGCCTTCCCAAGTAAACTCTTTTTGATCTACTACTAATTTATGTACTGTACTTTGCATTGCATCTCTATTCGCTGTAATAAATAGTTTTGTATTGTCCTTTACACTTGTAATTGCAATGACCGTGTAATCGTCTGTATCTAATAGTATTTTTACAGCTTTAATACTACTATTTGAATTTACCGCGGATTCTGTAACTGGACTGTAACTACCATGAGCCTCAATAGTTGATACAAACGTTGTTTGCTTACTGTTTTTTCTTCTCATCAGTATTGCAGGTTCGCGTCTTAAGTTGAAGTCGGGGTCATTTGCCCCAATTCTTGTAAATAACAATTCGTCATTAGCACGTGTTACAGAGGTTAAAGTATAGAATTTATTATCATTCAACCAAGACAGTTTAGAATTATCGTTATTTCCACTAGCAATACCTTCCACAAATAAATGCTGATAACCGTTCTCAGTACCTAATGGTTTCAAAGTTTGAGGTGTTTTATATTCGAAATTTGTTTGTAATACTTGTCCTAAAAAGTAAAATGGCAAGTCATATTGATTGGCTTTATTTGAAGTTATCTTCATAATATCGAGCATGTATGGTTTTTCAAAATCTGCATCTTTAATAATTGCCATAGTGCGAAGCATAGTCGTACCTGGATAGGCATTTTCTTCAATAGCGCTGACAACTTGGACATTTTTATTTTCAGAAGAAAAATAATGCAAATCAGAATGGTGCAAACTTCCTATGTCATATTTACCTGTAAAATGCGATGTTTCATTTTGGGTTACGGTATTATGAGCTATAGTTTGTTTTGCCCAAGTCTTATTTTCTTTTAAATAATTACCTCCTCCTTTTTGCTCAATATTTACGAAACGCGCTAGACCATAATCTTGAATGACTTCCTCCCCTTTTTCATATAAGGAAAAAGACAGTTTATCGTAGTGTCCGTGGCTAGATCCTTGTGCGGCATATTTAAAAGCAAGTTCTAAATCTTCAGTCCTTAAAATACTAACCCCACCTTGTGTGCCATCTGGACCGTCAGACAAATTGATCGACTTTTTATTAAATGGCTCTTGAAATCCATTTTTAATGCCCAAAGCCACAGCCAAACCTGAATCATCTAACAAAACACGATCTTGTTCTTTTGCAATAGATAATAATTCGGGATTTTGCCCTCCAAAATGATACGAAATGTCTACAGCAGTAACTAACGCACTAGTATAATAAGACATCCCTTTTTGACCATCGTTAAGCGGAAAGAAATCGCCATCCGCATCGGATAGGTTTAATAAAGCATTTATGGATTTTAACAGGACACCTCCTTTGTAATTAAAAATACCTAACTCTGGTTTTACATGGTGAAGTGCCTCCGCAAAAATCAAAAACGGATACATAGCATACCGTTGATAATACGGCCCTTCATTATAATACCCATCTGGAGAAAAAGGCTCTTCTATATTTGCCAAAAATCCAGCTTTACCATCCTTATTAATATAACCACCGTCATCATCTTTAGCATTTCTGTCTAAATCCGCTCCGGGAATACCATATAAAGCACGCTGAATCAACTCATCGTCATCCATTACCAAACCAATCATACCTACAGCAGCATTTCCCCATGTACTATGGTTATGCACTCTGTTATAAAATTGTGGATTTTCGATTGAAATAAAATCTGCAAATGGTCGAAACAGATTGGTTTCTAATCTTGTACGCTCTGCCTTCGTTAAGTAATTATAGATACAGTCATAGGCCTGGCTTACATATACTAACCAGTTAGAATCATTTAAACATTGCCAGAACAGCTTACCTCTTGCATAAGATCTTGTTTTTGGATGCACAGGAAGTGTTTTATAAATCGCTTCATATTGCATCAACATATCTTTTACATACTTAGCATATTTTTCATCATCTAGAAGTTGATATAAAACACCTGCTTTTTGCAAAATCACCCAATTTTGTTTGTGTCTTACATGGGTATAACCGCCTGAATAATCTTTTGGAATTGGCACTTCTATTCCTGCCGTTATTTCAGCATCAACTTCAGCTTTGACTTTCGCTAAAGTTTTGTCAAAAATTGGAATACTCCCTAACTGCTCTCTTATATCTTCAACCCCTTGAGCGGTTAAAATAAGCTTGGGATGAATGACGTTTGAAACTATATTATCATTATTTACTATGTTCGCTGTGTTTTCAATTTGATACGAAAACACAGTGAACACATTTGTAATTAAAGCAAATATTAAAATTTTACTTTGAAGTCGTTTTCCCATTTGTTTTAATCAATAATTGGTTAACCAGATTGGTTTACCAATATACATGATTTTTGTATTTATCCAAAAAAAGTATAGACATTTAACATAAAACTATCCAAAATTAACCTTGGAAATAAATACTCCTAGCAGTAAGCACTTACATATTGTAAACACCACCGTTTATATCTAATGTTGCACCAGTTATAAACCCGTCGTATTCAGACGCTAAATAGAGAACCACTCTAGCTACATCGTCTGCATTTCCGGCACGCTGAATTGGTATGCCTGCTGTTGTAGCGGCAGCCGATTCCTTTGTTGTGTGCGTATTATGAAACGACGTACCCAGAATTAGTCCTGGTGCCACCGCGTTTACTCGAGTACCCTGACCTCCTAATTCAGTAGAGAGCGCTCTTGTAAATGTTAGGATTGCCCCTTTACTCGTAGAATACACTAGAGATCCTGGATGTCCACCTTTACGACCAGCTAAAGAAGCCAAATTCACAATACTACTATTACTATTTATAGCTAAATACGGAGCTGCTGCACGAGTTACTAACATCATAGAAGTTAAATTGATGTCCATTACCTTATGCCAAAAATCTGTCTCCATTTCATTTAGCATTTTACGCGCCACTAAAGAGCCTGCATTATTAATTAATATGTCTAAACCTCCCAACTTTGCTATAGTTTCGGAAACCAAAGCATTTGCGTCGGGTTCTATGGTTAAATCCCCTTTAACAGCAGCAGCTTTTAATCCTTTTTCGGTCGCATACTGTACCAATTCATTCGCGGTATCCGCACTAGAAAAATAGTGTATCACAACATTGGCACCACTATCAATAAAACGTCTCGTAATAGCTTCACCAATACCCTGAGCACCAGCAGTTATTAAAATATTTTTACCTTTTAATTTATTATTTATCATAATAATCTTTAATTAATTTAATCGTTTTTAGAAAAATACCCCTCATTAGACACCGCAGCTTCACTTACGGATATACTTCCTGTTTTAAACCAAACCTCAGCATAGTTTCCATCTGCATATTGTTTTTCAATATCACCATTATGAGTTTCAGCACCAGAACACCAATTTTTATTGACATCTGGTGATTTTCCATTGGTTTGATTATAAGCACCTAGCTTAAAGAAACAGCCCTCACCAGTATATGCCCCCTCGCGCTCTACTCCATCTTGTCCAAGAGGTACAAATAATTTTTGAGTTTGTTCAGGTATATCTGCAGTTGTTGTGTATTCTGATTCTATTAAATTTTTTGTAAATGTTTTGGTTTCATGACCTTCACTCTTAAAACTCAAGGTCATAATTCCATCTTTTACCGCAACTTCATAACTAAACTCCTCACCTAAAGCGATACCCTCTTTCGGTTCTTCAGGATACGTATTTTCTTCAGCCCCTACAACAGAGAAATCATTACCCCAAACTGCCGTAGAATAATCCCATCTCCCCGAATTATCATCGCCTGCTGTATTGATTTCATAATGCCAAAAAACGGATCCTTTAGTATGACCAGGGAATTTTTTATAAAAAATCTTTAGAGGTTCATTTTCATGTTTGTCTGCACTATGAATTTGACCAACCACAACGGCATGTGAAGCAGCTACTCGAGCATCCCCAGTCGCTGAAACATTCATTACTTTTAAGGTTGCAGTTAATTTATCATCAGCTGTCTTAGGATACCATTTTTTCATTTGAGCCAATTCTGTTCTCGTATTATTCGATGTTCCATGCGTATCTCCGCCATTTGGTGACTTAAATACGACCCAATTCTCGTTACCTTCTTTTACAGTATAAAAGAAATCCTTGTTTTCAAAATTATTGGCAACACCTACATTAGAGCCATCACCTAAAATTAATTTCCAATCATCAAAAAATGGAATTACGTCACTAGCATATACCTTTTTTGCTACATTTTCTGTACTTAATTCTGTTGATTTCTTTGCGTCTTTTGTTTCGTTTTTACAGCTTTGCACAGCTAGAAATAAACAAACAACTAAAAACTTTGCTATAACTGAGTTGATTTTTTTATTCATTATTATTTTATTTAGATTCATTTTTTTTGATTTTAATTATTTGTTAGAAATAATCTAAAAGCGCTAATATGCCATTGTATGAAATCACTAATGAGAAGAATAAAGCTGCATACATTCCGATATAAACACCTAAGTTCGTTTTATACCCTTTCATTACTTTTTTATTGCTTAACATCAAAATAATTCCGAGTATTACTATGGGCAGTACAAAAACATTAAATACTTGTGATAAAATTTGAACTTCTATAGGATTTGCTCCAAATGCAGGACCGATTAAAGCGACCAAACATGCAATTGCCGTTATAATTCTAAACTGTCTCGAATTGGTATCTAATTCTCCAGATTGATAATCTGCTATTAACAATGGTGCAATTAACAAACAAGGAAATATAGAAGATAAACCTGCACTTAATGCTCCAAAAAAGAATATAGAAACGGCCCACTTACCTGCAACGGGTTCTAATGTATTTGCCATGTCTAAAACCTGAGTCACCTCTTTACCTTGATAAAATAAGGCTCCTGCTGCAACTGCCATAATAACCCCACTAATAATAAATATTAAAATCGCGGCGGTAATAGAATCTTTTTTCTGTTGGTCTAAATTTTTAATGGTCCAACCTTTTCCTTTCACAAATAATGGTCGTGATAAAAACGTTGCTGAAGCCATAGTTGTACCAACAAAGGCAGCCACTAACATTTTACCTCCAGGAACGTCTGGTATTGTTGGAATTAAACCTTTAACGACATCAATAGAAAGTGGTTGTACAAAACATAACGACAACAAAAAAGACAAGCCCATTAGGGTGACAAAAATGACCAGTATTTTTTCGAAAAAAGTATACTTCCCAACTAACATTAATAAATAAAAGGTAACTATAATTACAATCGCAATTAGTAATACAGTTTCGTATTTAAATGCACTTAACCCATCAAAATTCAATGCTAATATTTCAAAAATAATATTAGATGAAATCCCTAAGATTCCCATTAGCGAATTCCATTGTCCAAACGTGATGCCAATGATAATTGCTATAGCTAAAACTTTTCCAAATTTGAAGTGTTTTTTATAACCATAAAGCGCGGTTTCGCCCGTAATTAAGGCATAATTACCATAAGCAAACATTAAGACTCCAGAAAAAACACAACTGATTAAAAGCACCCATAGTAATTGCATATTAAACTTACTACCAGCAACAATCATGGCTGTTACACTCCCTGTACCGATAGTGTAACCGATTGCAAAAATACCAGGACCAAACCCCAAAATGATGGCAATGATTTTTTTAAGAAATGATTTATTTGGCGTGTTTGCTTCCATAATATTAGTCGTTAGTTAGTAGGTTGATCGTTTCTATATCCAATTAGTATGAAAACGTTTTCCGGAATCATCATCTAGTCGTTGATAGGTGTGTGCTCCAAAATAATCGCGCTGTGCCTGAATAATATTTGCAGACGCATATGGGGTAGTAATACCATTAAAAAATTGAAGTGCCTCACTTAGAGCAGGTGATACCAGATCATTAGTTACACATGCTGACACCACCTTTTTTGTCGCTTTTTTAGTTTGCTGAACGACTTTTATGACATCTGTATTGGTTAATATATTAGTGGTGCTTTTAAAAACTTCTACTAAATCCGTCATTAATGTAGATCTAATAATGCATCCGTTTGTCCAGATTCTAGCAATCTCGCTTAGATTTAAATTCCATGAGAATTTATCAGATGCCTCCGCTATAAGCTTAAAACCTTGATAGTGATTAATAATTCTAGCAAATTGATAAGCTTCTAAAAGCTCAGTTGTAGTAAGACGTAATTCCGAAGGATCTCCTTTATCAAAACCCTTACTTAATTGGATGCGTTCATCCTTATAAAAAGAAATATACCTAGAAAATAAAGCTGAAGAAATTAAAGTACTGGGCACACCAAGCTCGGCTGAAGCAATGGTTGTCCAATTCCCTGTACCTTTATTACCAGCTTTGTCTAAAATTTTATTCACTAACCAATCGTCACCTTCTTTTTTCCTAAAAATAACTGTTGTTATTTCAAGCAAATAGCTATTGACAGTAGCTTTCCAACGCTCTAAGGTATTAGCTATAGCATCTGGATTTTGACCTAAAGTTTTTAAAATAATAGCGACCTCAGCTAATAATTGCATTTCTACATATTCTACACCATTGTGCACCATTTTTATAAAATGACCACTGCCTTCTGGACCGACATAAGTACAGCACGGTAAGTTATTTTGATCTTTCGCCGCAATTTTCTCAAGAAAGGGCTGTATATATTTATAAGCTTCTGCGTCGCCACTTGGCATAATAGATGGGCCTTTTAAGGCTCCTTCTTCTCCACCAGACACACCAGCACCTATAAAATGTATACCCTTAGATTTTAAATAATCACAACGCTCTTTTGTTTTAACATAATTAGAATTCCCTCCATCTATAAGAATATCGTTCCCTGATAAATGCGGTAATAAATCTTCAATGACATGATCTATTGTTTTTCCTGCATTGACCATTAACATAATCTTTCTGGGCGTCTGCAAGGAATTTACAAAAGCTGAAATATCATCAAAGGCTTCAGCTTTAGATAAATCTGAATATTGTGCTTTAAAATCTTTGGCAACATTTTCCTCCACACCTGCAACATGCCTGTTAAACATGGAAATTTTAAATCCATTACGAGCTAAATTTCGACATAGGCTTTTTCCCATAACACCTAAACCAAATAATCCAATTTCTGATTTATCCATTAAATTTTCCTTTAAAGTTTTTATAATATCTTTTGGCGTTAAACTAATATCTATTTCAATGGAGTCTTTAGGTTTTTCTAAAATATCAAACTGTGATTGTAATAAGTCTGACGGCATAAAGTGATTAGATCTTTTATTCACTCTATTATAAATTTGATTAAAAGACCCATTTAAAAAGATCCATTTAGTAGCAGCTTCAATACCCAAACTTAATGTATGTCGATACGCTTCTTTTAACGCAGAACAAACAATTACACAACTACTTTTAGTTAGTTGCGTTTTAGCTAATTCATTTAACGTTTCTAACCATCCTTGTCTATCAGCATCGGTTAAAGGCTGCCCACTAGACATTTTTATGATGTTAACTTTTGGATGAAAATCGTCGCCGTCAAAAAAAGGAATCTCTAATTCTTCTGCTAATAGTTTTCCTATGGTGCTTTTCCCACAACCTGAAACTCCCATAACGAAGATTACTTTATTTATACTATCTCTAAGATTTTTCAAGGGAAACAGACTTTTTTAGATTTGTTTAATTATTAGGGTCAGTTCCTTCTCCCACTGTAGCTTCTTTAAACCACACCTCTGTATAACTTCCGTTTGCATATTGCTTTGCAATGTCGCCACCATATGTTTCTGATCCTGTGCTCCAAACCATATTGTCTTCAGGGTTCTTTCCGTTTGTTTGGTTATAAGCCCCTTGTTTAAAGTAATTTATTTCTCCTGCATAGGCATTTTCTCGCTCAACTCCATCGCGACCAATAGATGCATATAATGACCATATTTGATCTGGAATAGCTTCTTTTGTAGTGAATTCTGATTCTAGCAAATTCTTGGCAAACGTCTTAGTATTGTGACCATCACTGGTAAACGTAAGGTACATGATACCCTGATAAACATTTATCTCATAGCTGAACTCCTCACCTAAGGCAATACCGTCTTCTGGTTCTAATGGGTATTCATCCGCACTCGCTCCTACAACAGACATATCATCACCCCAAACCGCTGTAGATAAATCCCACCTGCCTGAGTTATCATCACCTGCCGTATTTATTTCATAATTCCAAAACACAGAGCCTTTTGTATGACCTGGGAATTTTTTATAAAAGATCTTTATAGGTTCATTTTCATGACCTTCATCACTATGAATTTGACCGACCACTACAGAATATGAAGCCGCAACTCTTGCATCACCAGACGTGGAAACATGTTGCACTTTCAATACCCCTGTTAATTTACCTCCGACTTCTGGAATCCAATGTTTTGTTTGTCCTAATTCTGTTCTTGTATTGCTCGATGTTCTTGAAGTGACACCCGAGTTTGGCGTTTTATAAACTACCCAGTCTACATCATTTTCATTTTCTACATAGAAAAAATCTTTTTTCTCGTAATTAACTAGGTCACTAACACTTGTGCCATCTCCTAAAAGAATTTTCCATTCGTCCATAAACGGAATAACATCACTTGGATATTTTGTAGTGGACTCATTCTCTGTAGTGACTTCACTTATAGTTTCTGAATTGGGATCAGTGTTGTTTTTGCAAGCAACAATTGCTAAAAATGATAGTAATGTAAGTGCTAATTTTTTCATGTAGTTAATTTTATGATGACCTATAATTAGTAGTGACAGTTTCGGTTTTCCTAGAATGATCCTAATACATTAATTTCATTTCTAAATTTTCTTCCGTCTTAATTTGTCCTGAATTAATTAAAGTGTTTTCTGATTCCACATTATTTTTTGCTCCCCATAAAATAGACACAAATTGAACAGGGTTATTGACGAAGGTGTTTCCTGTAATATTTACATTTACAATACCATTATGATTAAGAAGTCTTTTGTTTTCTTCTTTTGCTCCACAATTGGTGAATGTACTATTAGAAACCAAAAGGTTTCCACCAATTGTAGACTCATCATATCCACCTCTGTAATAATCTATTACGTTTTTATGAACGTTTAAAAATTTACAATCAATAATATTTAAATATTCGGTATTATAATCACCACGATCATTGGTTTCTTCAGATAGTTCTATACCGTTTTCACAATTTGAAATGGCTGTGTTCATAAAGGTAATTTCCTCGGAATAAGACTGTTTGTACACTTTTAAAGCATAATTAAAATTACTTATTTCAGAATCTATGACTTCTAGCCCAAAATGGTTAGACATGTTTTCTTTTAAACTTGCAAACGCATATTGAGTATCTGTTCCTTTTAATTTGATGTTTTTTAAGGTTAATTTCCCATACGGATGCAATTCTAATGCTGCTGTTTCTGCCAACCCAGTATATAAAATTTCTGAGTTACCATTAGATTGAATTGTTATTGATTTATTTATAATCAACGATTTTGAAAGTTGATAAGATCCGTCGTTTAATTGAATAACATCTCCACTTTCCGCAGCCTGTAGTTTGGTCTTTAATTCCTCAGCATTTGCTACTGTATGCGTTTTTGTTTCTTTCGCTTCTACATCATTTGAAAACCAATCCGCACCATATTTTGTTTTATCTAGCAGATCTATCGCATAGGTATCTGTGTTTAATATCGCTCCTATTTGATTTGAATCACCTCTAGACTCACCTAATAAGTCTTTTGTAATATCCTCAAAGCCAAAACCATTATAAACCTCAACATCATTAAAACCAGTGACTGGAACAGCAATATCAGAACCTAAATCAGTTAATGTTAATTCTTTAGAAATTAAACCATGACTATTTGCTATACTAACTCCATTATTATCAATAATATTACTTTGAAAGGTGACACCATCGGCTTTGTCATGTTCAATAATTGGACTTGGGTCGCCAACAGAATTATAAAGCACATTGTTTACCACTTCAATTCTCAATGGTCTCGCTGAACGAATTTCAGATTTTGGTAATACATCAGCCTGAGAAATATTAGTCCCAACACCAAATTGAAAAGGCGCATCTGAATCTACAAACGTATTGTAAGCAACAACCACATCGGTAACTTGATTATATCTGTTTAAAGGCGATTTTGGAATACCGTTCATTATCGCAATCGGACTTCTAAAATTTTTTCCTTTTATTTTATAGAACAAGTTATTTGTAATCCAATGACCAGTATTTACAACTCTAATGCCTCCATATTGTTCATTCACTCCATCACCTATAAAATAATTACCATCTACAGTGACATAATTTCCGTGTCTGGTTACAACAGAGCCTTCACTTTTATAGAATACATTATTTCTAATTTCATTATAATTTGTTTTACTCGAAATAATTTCAACTTCACCATTACATTCTTCAAATAAATTATTAGCTATTATGCTATTACCTGGTGACATGGAAGAAAAACTACCTCCCAACTGAATGGTTTCTCCTCGAGCACCACCTTTTCTAGGTCTTGGACCAAAATGATTATTTATAATTTGATGGTAATTTCTTATACTTTGATTTCCTCTTATATCAACTCTTAAGGTTGGTCCGCCGTTGGTTTTACCAGCGAGGTAATTATTACTGAACTCATTATATCTTCCAAAAAGCTGAACCCAATTATCATCTTTATCTCTAACGAGCTGATTATAATCGAGTATAACGCAATTTGTAACCTTAGAGTGGTTTGCCACGTTTTTTTCACTTGTTCTAAATGCGATAACGTTACGTGTTGGTGTATAACCATTTCTAAAATATAAGCCACTAACTTCTAAATAATTACCACTAATTTCTAAATTAGAAACACCCTCTATAAATACTTTTCCAGGTGTTTCTGCTTTTAAAGTAATTGGATTTTTTTCAGTGCCTTCGCCAGTGAACTTAATCTCTAAATCTTTATAAACCCCATTTTTTAAAACAATGTTGTCACCTGGCTCTGCGTTTTTAATGGCTTCCGATAATTCTGAAGCATTTGAAATTAATAGACTTGATTCTGTATTAGAATTTATGTGTTCTCCACAAGAAAAAAACAGTAGTAATAAGCCGAAAGTTAATAGATATTTCTTCATATAATAGTTGATTATATTCAATTAGTGTACACTTTATAGATGGCCAAAACTCACCTTTCTTAAAAGATTTTTTTAATTGGTTTACCAATCTGGTTAACCAAAAGTAGTATAAATTTTAAGACTACAAAAAGTTATTGGGTTAATTTTGTATACAATTAGGTTAATAAACTAAATAAATATTCTAAAAAAACGTGACATTTATAAGGTTTCTTCGTTTTTGAATCAAACTAACAACAGGCAATAAATTAAACTTTCAAGCATTACCAGCTTCGATTTAACTTTTTATAATTATTTTATGTTTTTAAAAAGCAGCAATGAAAACTATTTACTTTTTTACGTTATTATTTGTGTCGTTATTATTGAGTGCCCAGAACAATTATGAGATTTCGGTTCCTGAAGGACGCTATCAAATTGATACTACAAACGACCTTATTATTTGTAAAATAGATATTACTCAGTTCCCTGATTTTTCGAGTTATGATGCTGTGATTTTGTCTTTGGATACGGATTACGAATTCACTGTAAAACCGAACACAATAAGCCATCAAGAATCCTATACTGTTGAACATAATGATGTACAGTACGCATTGTTTTTTAGTGTGTTTCCAATAATATCGATCAATACGGAATTGGAAATTATTGATGAACCTAAAAGACTTGCTACGTTTGTGTATGCGGATTTAGAAGACATTAAAACTGCACAAATGGGTATTGAGCTTCGCGGAGCAATCTCTCAAACCTATCCCAAAAAAACCTATGATTTAGAATTTTGGGAAGACCCAAATGGTGACGAAAACATTGATATGCAGTTTGGAAATTTACGCGAAGATGACGACTGGGTTTTAGATGCAATTTATAATGAACCACTTCGATTAAGGGCTTTTTCGTCTCATCAACTTTGGTTAGATATTCATACGCCATATTATTTAGACCAAGAAGAAGGTGCAAAATCCGGCGCAAATGTTATGTATGTAGATGTGTTTTTAAATAATGAATACAATGGTGTATATATGCTTTCTGAACAAGTAGATAGAAAGCAATTAAAATTAAAGAAATACAATAATGACATTCGAGGTGAGCTTTACAAAGGTGATTCTTGGACGTCTGGTAATGCAATATTTAATGAGCTTCTAGATTATGATAATACAAGTGATATTTGGGGTGATTATGAGTTAAAGCTTCCCGATCCAGATGATGCTATAGATTGGGAAAATCTCTATGACTTTACCGACTTTGTTATCAATTCAAACCTTCAAGATTTTAGAGATGAAATTGGCGAAAAATTAAAACTTGAAAATGCTTTTGATTATTTTATTTTTCTAAACCTTCTTCGTGCTACAGACAATATCGGGAAAAATTTATATACGGCAAAATATAATCAGGATGAACCCTATTTCTTTGCACCATGGGATTTAGATGGTGTCTTTGCCACAAATTGGTCTGGAAATAATGACAATATAACCGATGATATTTTATCGAACGGTCTGTTTAATAGGTTAATTCACCTCACACCAGATGAAGCAATGGGTAATATGATTGCAGAACGTTGGTTTGAACTTAGATTAGGAGTGCTAAGCACTGAAGCCTTAAACTCTAGACTAACCGGAAATTATAACTTATTAAAGGATAATTTGGTCTACGCAAGAGAGCGTTTAATTTGGCAAAACTATGACTATGATGAAGCCTCAAAAACATATATGGATAATTGGTTACTCAACCGTTTAGATTATTTAGATATCTATTTTGATAACCTTTTAAGTGTTGAAACTTTTGAAAATGATATAACTTCTATTAAAGTTTATCCGAACCCAACGACAGACTTTATTTATATTAATAGCAATATCACTGACATTACCACTTACACTATTACAAATATACATGGCTCTGTAATGGCAAAAGGAAACTTTGATCCTGCTAATAATACTATAACCATAAAAGGCTTCGCTAGAGGTATTTATTTTCTAAATCTTTATAATCAGGTTAAAAAAATTATTGTGAAATGAATTTAGTATTTTGAAGTTTAGCTATAAACTATTCCTAACGTATGATTACAAATTTCTGATATCTCAAATACTAACGTACTAACGCTAAAAAACATAAAACCCTTAAGATTAATTAACCTTAAGGGTTTTCTAGTACTCAAGGCGGGAATCGAACCCGCACGTCTTGCGACATTGGATTTTGAATCCAACGTGTCTACCAATTCCACCACTTGAGCGATTTCGGATTGCAAAAATAGAAAAATATTTCTGTCAAACTATTAAAATTAGTAGGTTTTATGCTTTTTGTAGTAAAATAATTTTCTAAATTTGATGCGTATAAAAAACCCAACACAACACCCACTAAATAACTGACAACAAATGCCATACGAAACCACAGAAGCCAAAATTTTTGCTTGTTCACAAAGCACCTACCTTGCAGAAAAGATAGCTGAGACCTACGGAGTTAAACTAGGTAAGGTAATTACATCGACTTATAGCGATGGAGAATTTCAGCCATCTTACGAAGAATCTATTAGAGGAACACGTATTTTTATCATAGGATCTACACATCCTGGCCCAAAGAATCTAATGGAAATGCTATTAATGATAGATGCAGCAAAACGGGCTTCTGCAAGACATATCACAGCTGTTATGCCATATTTTGGATGGGCAAGACAAGACAGAAAAGATAAACCTAGAGTGCCTATCGCTGCAAAATTAGTGGCAAAAATGTTAGAAGCAGCTGGTGCCACAAGGATTATTACAATGGATTTACATGCGGATCAAATTCAAGGATTTTTCGAAAAACCTGTGGATCACTTATTCGCATCAACCATATTTTTACCGTACTTAAGAAGCCTAAATTTAGACAACCTAACTATTGCTTCTCCAGATATGGGAGGTTCTAAACGTGCTTATGCGTATTCTAAAGCTATAAAAAGCGATGTTGTAATCTGTTACAAGCAACGTGCTAAAGCTAATGTAATCTCGCATATGGAATTAATTGGAGATGTTACAGGCAAAAATGTAGTTTTAGTAGATGATATGGTAGACACAGCAGGTACACTAACTAAAGCTGCAGATCTTATGATGGAACGTGGTGCACTAAGTGTAAGAGCTATTTGTACACATCCAATTTTATCTGGAAACGCTTACGAAAAATTAGAAAACTCTAAACTAGAAGAATTAATTGTAACTAATTCTATTCCTTTAAAACAAGAAAGTAAGAAAATACGCGTTTTAAGTTGCTCTGATTTGTTTGCAGATGTCATGTATAATGTACATCACAACAAATCTATTAGTAGTAAATTTGTAATGTAATCCGCTTTTATATTATTAATTTTTAATGTTGATATTAGGACGAGCCTTCAATAAAACTGGCAGTATTAAAAAATAGTGAACTAACACTAGTATTTTCATTTAAAATTTCTAAATTTGCAGCCCTCAAAATGAGGGAATTAAAAATTTAATAAAACATTTCAAAAAATGAAATCAATTACAATTAACGGATCTCAAAGAGAAAGCGTAGGCAAAAAAGCAACTAAAGCCTTACGTAATGCTGGTCAGGTTCCTTGCGTTATATACGGAGGAGACAAAGCATTCCATTTCTCGGCACCAGAATTAGCTTTCTCAAAACTTGTATATACTGCTAGCGCACATACAGTTGTGATTGTCTTAGATAACGGTGAAAAAATCAATGCAGTAATGCAAGACATTCAATTTCACCCTGTTACTGACAGAATCTCACACATAGATTTCTATCAGATTTTCGAAAACAAAGAAATTACAATGGAAATTCCTATTCAAATCGTAGGATCTTCTAAAGGTGTAATGAATGGTGGTAACTTAAGAATGCCATATCGTAAACTTAGAGTAAAAGCTATCCCTTCAAAATTACCAGATTTTATTGAGATTGATATTACTCCATTAAAAATCGGTAGTAAATTCTATATTACAGAATTAGAAAACGAAGATTACAAATTCTTACACCCAGATAATACTGTAGTATGTCAAGTAAGACGTAGCAGATTAGCTATTGTAGATGCAGATGACGATGAAGAAGAAGCTGAAGGAGCAGAAGGAACTGATGCACCAGCAGCAGAAGAAACTCAAGAATAGATAATAACTATTTTTAAATATATTAAGAGACTGTCTATAAGGATAGTCTCTTTTTTTGTTGAATTTTCAGCAAATTAAAACCAATAGCCAAGGTTAAAAAGCCAAGAGCTAGCGCCAGTTTCTGGTGAATACGTATACTTCCCTTCTAACGGCCCCAAAAACGTTTCTAAAGAATAGCCAAGAGCATAACCACTATGGTTAGGAGCTGTAAAAAAATTGCCTGATTCAAAAAGTCCATCGCCAATATTAGCAAAGTTGGCAGCAAATATTATATGGTGCTTTTTATAGATTTCATAGTCTAAAGTTAGCGTAGACTTTACAAAACTATCTCCTGTTAAGGTTAAATAGTCATAACCGTAAAAGGAATAAAAATTATTTATAAAATTATAGCCATAGCCTCCCATTGCAAATCCCAAAGAGTTTGTAGAAATGTCCCCAATCTTAAAACCACCATTAGCTTCCGTTTTTAAAGCAAGTTTATCACTAAAACTAAAGGCATAACCAATATCTGCTTTTGCTATAGAAAAATTCATAAAATCCTTATTAAAACCCGAAGCATCTAGATATAGATGAAAAGTCCCATTAAAATAGAATCCATTTTTTGGAAAATAAAAATTATCGTAATTATCAAATTTTAAATTACCATAGACACTTAAATAATCTGTGTTTTCGAAAACAGATCTACTTTCCTCTTCTTCATCGATAATGGTTTCTGAGGTTATTTTTAAACGCTTATGTTCTACACCTAAACGCAACGCAAAATCCTTCCTAAATATGGTTTGTAAATACACTTGATTCGTAAAATCAGAAATTTTAGCATCAATTTTATTCAAACCAGTTAATAAAGGTGAGCCTTCTTCTATAGCTAATCTAGGGTTTACGTTTTTGTTGAACTTATTGAAACGCGATTTGATTCCTAAACTGATATAAAATCCTTTATCAATAAAATAATCAAAATTATATCTAGGATTATCACCTAAAATAACATCTAAGGAGGCTATATCGTTATTAAGTAACAACTTCTTTTTGGTTAGATTAGCAAGTAATGCACTTTTATATAAGCGATCGTAATGAATAGCTAATCTCAGAAATGTGGTCGTTTCAGACTCATTAATATTACCAATAAGTTTAAACTCTGATTCCTTATCTGTAGGTTCTAGATAATATCTAAACGTGTCAAAGTTATTCGTTGCAATTAGGTTGTTTATACCTTGTTTTAAATCGGCGTAGCCAATTTTCTCATCATCTTTAAGTTTTAACTTACCAATCATAAAGGCCCTAGTGTAACGTTCATTTCCTTTTAAGGAAATATTAGTAATCCTTAAACTATCTAATATTTCTACACCTTTTGGCTTCGTAAAATTTGGTTGTTTTACTTTCACCTCATGTAGTTTAGCAAGTTGCTCTCTTGCCGCTACTTCACCATGTTTAATGATGTCATTGCCTTCATCAAACGAAATCACAGTATAATCTGTTATGTCTGGTTTAATATAAATATCAGTTAATTCCACCTTACTTTTCATGGCATTTATTGTCCTGAAATTATTAATCTGTAACAAAATTTCTGGTGCAGACTTAAGGGATTCACGATCCTTTAAGTCATCTTGAACATCCACTCCTATTATGACATCCATACCTTTTGCTCGTAATTCTTCAACCGGAAAATTATTAGTAACACCACCATCAATTAAAATAGCATCATCAATTTCTACAGGTTGAAACAAGGAAGGCAATGCACCACTCGCCGAAACCACTTCTGCTAATCGACCTTCTTCCATAAGTAAAGACTCACCAGTTTCTATATTGGTTGCGATACAAAAAAATGGAATTGGTAATTTGCTAAAGTCATGAATATCATTAACAGGAAGCATTAAGTGATATAGTAAATTATAAACGTTTTGTCCACGAGACAAAGCTGAAGGTAAGGTGATGTCAAAATTATCAAAGGGTAAATTAACGGCGTATTTCTGTGCATTTTCGCGCTCATAAAATGACTTAGAAGCTCTAGAAAACTCATCATTTATCAACACATCAAAGTCTTGCTCCTTAAATATAACTTCTAATTGTTTCCCAGTATAACCTGTTGCGTATAACGAGCCTATAATGGCTCCCATACTTGTACCTGCGATATAATCTACTTTTATCCCTAAACTATCAATAACCTTTAGTACTCCAATATGAGCAAAACCTTTGGCTCCACCTCCACTTAATACTAAACCTACTTTTGGTTCAGAATCGGCTGTGCTTTTCTGCGCGTTTACTGAACAAAGCGTAATTATAAATACAAATAATATGATGTGTTTCAATGTCATGATAAACCTTTCGGTTTTTTAAATTATTCCTTATGGTAATAATTATATACTTTATTTGCTCTAGAAACTCCTACAACCGCTTCAAGCTCATCTAACTTGGCATTGGCAATGCGTTTAACGGTTTTAAACTGTTTCATTAAGTCGATAATAGTTTGTTCTCCTACTCCTGAAATATTCTCTAATTCCGTAGTTAACGCTCCTTTACTTCTTCGGTTTCTATGGTGTTCAATTCCAAAACGATGGGCTTCATTTCGTAATTGTTGTATAATCTTTAAGGTCTCGCTTTTTTTATCTAAATATAACGGAATTGGATCATCTGGATAAAACAATTCTTCCAAACGTTTTGCGATTCCTATAATTGCAATTTTTCCACGTAAACCTAAAACATCTAAACTTTTTAACGATGATGACAATTGCCCTTTTCCTCCATCTATAATAATAAGTTGCGGCAATGGTTGGTCTTCATCTAATAAGCGCTTGTATCGCCTGTAAACCACTTCTTCCATTGAAGCAAAATCATCTGGCCCTTCAACGGTTTTTATATTAAAATGACGGTAATCCTTTTTACTCGGTTTTCCGTTTTTAAAAACCACACAGGCAGCCACAGGATTTGTACCTTGAATGTTAGAGTTATCAAAACATTCAATATGTCTTGGTTCTTCACTCAAACGCAAATCGGCTTTCATTTGCGCCATTATTCGGTTGGCATGGCGATCTGGATCTACAAGTTTTACTTGTTTTAACTTATCCATTCTAAAATACTTCGCATTTCGAATGGATAACTCTAAAATACTCTTTTTGTCACCAAGCTTAGGAATTGTTACCTTTATTTCATCACCTAAATTCACTTGAAAAGGTACGTAAATTTCTTTTGAATTGGAATTGAAACGCTGTCTGATTTCAGTAATCGCTAGTTCTAATAATTGGACATCTGTTTCCTGTAGTTTTTTCTTCAACTCTAAGGTATGCGACCTAATAATAGAACCGTAACTTAACTGTAAAAAATTGACGTAAGCGTAAGATTCATCACTAACTATCGAAAACACATCGACATTACTTATCTTAGGATTTATAATGGTAGATTTAGCCTGATAATTTTCTAAAACCTCTAATTTTTCTTTTATTTTCTGAGCATCTTCAAACTGCATGGCTTCTGCATGCCGCTTCATTTGTATTCTAAATTGCTGCAAGGAATCTTTAAAATTTCCTTTTAATAGTTCTCTAATGGCAATTATATTAGCGTGATATTCGTCTTCAGTTTCATAACCTTCGCAAGCTCCTTTACAATTCCCTAAATGGTATTCTAAACAGACTTTATATTTTCCGGCTTCGATTTTAGCTTCAGATAAATCATAATTACAAGTTCGTAATTGATATAAGCCTTTTATTAAACCTAAAAGTGTTTTTACCGTCTTCATACTTGTGTATGGTCCAAAATATTCTGAACCATCTTTAATAACACGACGTGTTGGAAATACTCTTGGAAAACGTTCTTTTTTTATACAAATCCAAGGATACGATTTATCGTCCTTTAATAAGACATTGTATTTGGGTTTATACTTTTTTATGAGGTTATTCTCAAGCAATAACGCATCATTTTCCGTTTCTACGACAATATGTTTTACCGATGCGATATTCTTAACCAGGACACGAGTTTTACCATAATCGTGATGCTTAGTAAAATAACTACTCACCCGTTTTTTTATATCTTTAGCTTTTCCAACATAAATTAAACGATCGTCTGCATCAAAATATTGGTAGACACCAGGTTGATGAGGAAGCGTTTTTATCTGTATGTCTAAGGTAGATTCTGGCATTTAACCAAAGGTAAGAATTCATAAAAATATTCGTGTAATTTTCAGTCACTTTATCATTACCTTGTGCCACTTTTTATATATTTAATTTATGACAAAAAAAGTTTTAGGACGTATTGATAGGGTTGACTTTCCAGAATTAAAGCTAAATACTATTGATGTAAAGATCGATACTGGTGCATACACATCTGCAATTCACTGCTCTAAAATTAGAGAAGAAAACGATAAACTCTATTGTATTTTTGAAAGTAAAGGTCATCCTAATTTTAAAAGTGAAGAAGTTGTTTTTAACACCTACACTTATACAGACGTAAAAAGCAGTAACGGTTACAAGGAAAACCGCTACAAAATTAAAACAACCGTTGTATTCTTTGGAAAAAGTTATAAGATTAACTTAACTTTAAGCACTAGAGACGATATGAAATTCCCAGTATTAATAGGTCGCCAATTTTTGAAAAACAAATTTTTGGTAGATGTCGATTTAAAGAATCAATCCCATAAACAAAACACTATTACATGAACATAGTCATTCTTTCACGAAACCCCGAACTTTACTCCACAAGACGTCTTGTTGAAGAGGGAGAAAAGCGCGGTCATTTAGTTGAAATCATTGATCCTTTAAAATGTGATATCATAATAGAAAAGGAAAAACCAACCATTTACTATAAGGATCGCTATTTAGATTATGTTGATGCTATAATCCCTAGAATTGGTGCCTCTGTAACATTTTACGGTTGTGCACTTGTAAGACAGTTTGAAGAAATGGGTGTTTTTACCATTGCTTCTTCAGATGCGATAACACGTTCGCGCGATAAGTTGAGAAGCTTACAACGTTTAAGTAAAGCAGGAATTGGTATGCCTAAAACTGTTTTCACTAACTACTCTAGAGATGTTGTTGAAGTTATTGATTATGTAGGTGGTACTCCTGTAATTATAAAATTACTTGAAGGCACACAAGGGCTTGGTGTGGTTTTAGCCGAAACTAAAAATGCAGCAGAATCTGTTTTAGAAGCTTTTAATGGTTTACAGGCTAGAGTGATTGTTCAAGAATATATCAAAGAAGCAAAAGGTGCAGACTTAAGAGCCTTAGTGGTAGATGGCCAAGTGGTTGGAGCTATGAAACGCCAAGGAAAAGAAGGTGAATTCAGATCTAATTTACATCGTGGTGGTTCTGCCAATATCATAAAATTAAATCACGACGAACTCAATTTAGCAATGCGTGCTGCCAACGTTTTAAAACTACCTGTTTGCGGTGTAGATATGTTACAGTCTTCTCGTGGCCCATTATTATTAGAAGTTAATTCTACTCCAGGACTCGAAGGTATTGAAGGCGCAACGCAAAAAAATATAGCTAAAGCTATTATTACTTTTATTGAACGAAACAGAAATTAACCCAAATCATGCCAAAAGATATTTTAAATATTTTAGGTGTCGAAGTTGCTCCTGGCAAAGGTGTTACAGTAACCTTTGAAGTTGCAAAACTACACACTAGAAACACACTCGAAGTTCCTATTATAATTGAACGATCTAAAAAACCTGGCCCAACAGTTTTAATGACGGCAGGTATTCATGGGGATGAAGTTAATGGAGTAGAGATTGTAAGACAAATTATTGCCAAAGGTATTAATAAACCAAAAACGGGGACCACCATTTGTGTCCCTGTGATTAATGTTTTTGGGTTTTTAAATATGGACCGTAAATTTCCAGATGGTCGTGATTTAAATCGCGTGTTTCCCGGCAATGCCAGAGGGTCTTTAGCCAGTAGAGTAGCAAACTTTGTAATGACGGAACTAGTACCACATGTAGATTTCGCTATGGATTTTCACACTGGTGGATCAGATCGGTTTAATGCAGCACAAATTAGAATTGTAAAAGATGATGCTCGCCTTACAGAATTGGCGCATGTGTTTGGAGCTCCTTTTATATACTATTCTCAAAATCTAAATAAAACCTTTAGAAACGCATGTGATAAAGCAGGTGTGCCTATGTTGTTGTTTGAAGGAGGAAAATCGTTTAACATTCACTCTAATATTACCAATACTGGTGTTAATGGAGCTAAACGTGTTTTACACCATTTAGGCATGCTAAGGTCTAAATATAAAGTGTCTCAACCTAAGGTTAACGCTGTAGTTATTGAAGAAAGTAAATGGTTAAGAGCTAAATATTCTGGTATGTTTAAAGCCACAGTAAAAATCAATGCAAAAGTAACCAAAGGGGACGTCTTAGGTAATATAACAGATCCTTATGGCAGCTTTAATTATTTTGTAAAAGCACCAAACACAGGGTATATTTTTAATGTAAATGAATCGCCAATAATCTATCAAGGTGATGCTATATTCCATATTTCAACCGAAATTGAAAACTGATGACAAAAGCAGTATTAAGAAAAAAATATAAGAATTTACGTCAACAATTATCCGACACTCAAGTTGATGATTTTAGCATTAAAATTGCCAATAAGTTGCTAACGCTAGATATTTGGGATAAATCCTTCTACCATGTTTTTTTAACGATAGAAGAGCAAAAAGAAATTAACACAGATTATATCCTTAATATTTTAGCCGGAAAGGATAAGAATATCATCATTTCAAAAAGTCATATTAAAGATTACAGTATGACGCATTTTTTGTTAACCGACAATACAAGACTTAAAAAAAGCACCTATAATGTTCCAGAACCTGTTGATGGTATAGCAATACAAGCATCACAATTAGAAGTAGTTTTTGTACCACTTTTAGCCTATGATAAAACAGGAAACAGAGTGGGTTACGGAAAAGGATTCTACGATCGATTTTTAGCACAATGTAAACCCGAAACTTTAAAAATCGGCTTGTCTTTTTTTGAAGCTGAAAACGAAGCATTTGAAACTTCAGAAGAGGATATTAAGTTGGATTATTGTGTGACCCCGAATCAAGTGTTTCAGTTTTAGATTGCTCTTTAGGCTCTTCAAAAGCCTTCTTATTAAACACAATTAAAATACCAATTCCTGTACTAATCGCCATATCAGCTACATTAAAAACAGGATCAAAAAACGAAAAGTATTTCCCTCCAATCAACGGTAAGTTCTCTGGCATGACTCCACTCCAAATCGGAAAATGAAGCATATCTACCACATTACCATGAAACATCTTAGCATAACCACCTTCTTCTGGTAAAAATGTAGCGACTTGCATAATGCTATCATTAAACAACACACCATAAAATACAGAGTCTATAATATTACCTAAAGCACCAGCGAAAATAATTGAAATAGCAAAAATTAAGGTTTTAGATTTTTTCTTTTTAGTAACATCTAATAGCCAAAATGCAATGCCTGTAACAGCAACAATTCTAAATAAGGTTAAGGTTAATTTTGCGGTTTCATCAGAAATCAACGACGTAAAATCACTTAATTTTGTTCCCCAAGCCATGCCATCATTTTCTATAAAGGCAATATTAAACCAGGAAAAAACGGTTACATTTTCACCCAATTGAAAATGCGTTTTTATATAAATTTTACTAATTTGATCAATCAGTAAAATAATAAGAATAATAATTGAAGCTTTCTTTAAAGACATCTATTGGTTTTAAACAAAAATAAAGGTTTAATCTGGCTTTTCAACTGTAATATTTCCATTAATAGATTTCAATTTCCAGGTTGAAATTGCATTATAAAATTCATCTACAGTAATTTTTCCATGATTAGAATTGGCTGTAACAGCAGCATTGTCAGTCACAACAATTATGTCACCATCTAACGTATTTATCGTAGCTGTTTTTGTATCAGCTTCAACATAACATCTCCCTCGAGATAGTTGTATATACAGCGAATTAAAAGTGCCATTTAAATCAACAGAACCAATATCACTCACAATATCTAAAGAGCGTTCTTCAGGGATTTCTAATTGTAAGGTGGCAGCAATCACCTTGTGTGCGTTTCGCTTATCGTCTGGGATTTCTGAAAATGACAAATGCTCTAAATGTAAATAAAGCGTGTGATTGTTTTCACGCATTTCCACTTGAAATTCATTTTGATACTCACCATCTAAAGTAGACACTATTTTAATTTGATTAGTCTTTGATGTTACAACTGTAATTTTAAAAATTTGATTGCCATCAATTACAATACTATCTATACGCTCTGCCGTTAGTTCCTTTTCAAGCACATTTTGGGCTTGTAGAGACAGTGCAACAAAAAGAAAACCGATAAGCATAAAAAAAGCCTTGAAATTAAAATCCCAAGGCTTTATAGTGTTGTTTTTATTCAAAATAGATGCTCAATTAATGCGGTTCCTACTGTACTGAAACCAGTTCAGCACAAGCAGCAGGAATATTACTGCATATTTTTTGCTTCAATGCTCAGTGTTGCGTGAGGCACTAACTTTAAACGGTCTTTGTTAATTAATTTTCCCGTAACACGACATACTCCATATGTTTTATTCTCAATACGAATAATCGCATTTTTTAAATCGCGAATAAACTTTTCTTGACGAATAGCCAAAGCTGAATTGGCTTCTTTACTCATTGTTGCGCTACCTTCTTCAAAAGCTTTAAACGTTGGTGATGTATCATCCGTTCCGTTATCAAAGTCATTCATGTAAGCACTTTTTATAAGTTGCAAATCATGTTCTGCCTTTTGTATTTTATCTTGAAGTATCGCTTTAAATTCTGCTAAATCTTTATCAGAATATCGGTTGTTCGTTTCTGTACTCATATTATTAATGTTTTTGAATAAATAATTTGGTATTGACCTCATCAAATACAATCTCTATACCATTATTTATTGTGTCCATAATTTGTAATTCTTCGGTTAAGGTTTCAGATTTAATATACGCTTCATTTGAAGAAACGGCCTCAATAATTTGATCATCTTTTTGAAGCTGAACATCAATTCTGTCTGTAACTTCAAATCCTGAATCTTTTCGTAAATTTTGAATACGATTTACAAGCTCTCTTGCAATCCCTTCTTTACGTAAATCTTCGTTGATAGTAACGTCTAAAGCCACTGTTAATGCACCTTCATTCGCTACAAGCCATCCTTCTATATCTTGCGATGTAATCTCTACATCTTCCAAAACTAAGATAACAGTTTTTTCGTTAATTACTAATTCTAAATTACCTTTTTGTTCAATAGTTTTAATATCATCTGCAGTAAGTTCTTTTATTGCATTTGCTATTAATTTCATATCCCTTCCGAACCTAGGACCTAAAGCCTTAAAGTTTGGTTTTATTTGTTTTACTAAAATATCTGAAGCGTCTTCTAAGAGTTCTATGTCTTTTATGTTTACTTCGTGCTTAATTAAATCTGCGACAGCTTCAATTTCTTCTTTTTGCTGCTTATTATCTACAGGAATCATGATTTTCTGTAAAGGCTGACGTACCTTAATCTTCTCCTTAGCTCTCAACGATAAAACTAATGAACATATGGTTTGAGCGCTCTCCATTTTGCGTTCTAAAACTTTGTCAATAGCACTTTCGTTAGCGATTGGAAAATCTGCAAGGTGGACACTATCAAATGTTTCTTTTTTCGTAACAGCATTTAAATCTAAATACAAACGGTCCATAAAGAAAGGTGCAATTGGTGCGCCTAACTTCGCAATGGTTTCCATACACGTATACAGTGTTTGGTATGCCGAAATTTTATCAGCTTGGTAATCGCCTTTCCAAAAACGTCTTCTGCTTAAACGCACGTACCAGTTACTCAAATAGTCTTGTGTAAAATCTGAAATTACACGTGCTGCCCTTGTTGGTTCGTAAGCTTCATAGAATTTATCTACTTTTTGAATTAAGGTATTTAATTCTGATAAAATCCAACGGTCAATTTCTGGTCGTTCTTCTAATGGAATATCGGCTTCACTATAATCAAAACCATCAATATTTGTATACAACGTGAAGAATGAATAGGTGTTATAAAGTGTACCGAAGAATTTACGACTCACCTCGGCAATACCATCACTATCAAATTTTAAATTATCCCAAGGATTAGCATTACTAATCATGTACCAACGTGTGGCATCTGCTCCGTATTTTGATAGGGTTTCAAAAGGGTCAACGGCATTTCCTAAACGCTTAGACATCTTTTGTCCGTTTTTATCTAAAACCAATCCATTTGATACGACGTTTTTATACGCAACATCATCAAAAATCATAGTTGCAATAGCATGAAGCGTGTAGAACCAACCTCTTGTTTGATCAACACCTTCGGCAATGAAATCTGCCTTTCTCCAAGTATCATCAACTTTTTCTTTGTTTTCAAAAGGATAATGCCATTGTGCATAAGGCATAGAGCCAGAATCGAACCAAACATCAATTAAATCGCTCTCGCGTTTCATGGGTTGACCTGATGCTGAAACTAACACAATTTTATCAACAACATTTTTATGTAAATCAATGCTTTCGTAATTCTCTTCAGACATGTTCCCGACTTCAAATTCAGAGAAGATATCTTCAGACATAATGCCTGCTTTCACAGACTTTGCCATTTCTTCTTTCAATTCGGCAACAGAACCAATGCATATGACGTCTTTACCATCTTCTGTTCTCCAGATTGGTAATGGAATACCCCAAAAACGAGATCGTGATAAATTCCAGTCGTTGGCATTTGCTAACCAATTACCAAAACGACCCGTTCCTGTAGATTCTGGTTTCCAGTTAATCCCGGTATTTAGCTCATGCATTCTACCTTTTACATCTGTGATTTTTATAAACCACGAATCTAATGGGTAGTACAAAATTGGCTTATCAGTTCTCCAACAGTTTGGGTAACTGTGCTTATATTTTTCAACTTTAAACGCCTTATTTTCTATCTTTAATTTAATGGCTAATTCTACATCTATAGATTTCTCTGGTGCTTCGCCATCATCATAATATTCATTCTTTACATATTTACCTGCAAATTCGCCCATTTCGGGTCTAAACTTCCCTTGTAAATCTACCAATGGCACTAAATTGCCATTCTCATCTTTTACTAAAAGAGGTGGAATTTCTGGTGAAGCCTGTTTTGCAACCAAGGCATCATCGGCTCCAAAAGTTGGTGCTGTATGTACGATTCCTGTACCATCTTCAACCGTTACGAAATCACCAGAAATGATTCTAAACGCATTTTCAGGATTATCGTTTGGCAAAGCGTATGGTAATATTTGCTCGTAGGTTATTCCTACTAAATCTTTTCCAACGAAATCTTTAACTACGAAATAAGGAATCTTTTTATCGCCTTCCTTGTAGTCTATTAATTCTTGTTTTGTTTCAACACGTTTAAATTTACCATCAAATTGGTTATTGACTAAGTTCTTAGCCAAGACCACATTCATCGGTTTAAAGGTGTATTGATTGTAAGTTTCAACTAAAACGTATTCAATTTTTGGTCCAACCGTTAACGCTGTGTTACTAGGAAGTGTCCAAGGTGTGGTCGTCCAAGCTAAAAAGAAAATATCACCTTCATTCTGAAGAAAATCTGGTAAAGAATCTGCTTTGGCTTTAAACTGAGCTACAACCGTTGTATCTGTAACATCTTGGTAAGTTCCTGGTTGATTGAGCTCATGTGAACTTAAACCTGTTCCTGCTTTCGGCGAATATGGCTGAATAGTGTAGCCTTTATATATTAAATCTTTGTCGTATATCTGCTTTAACAACCACCAAACCGTTTCCATGTATTTGGACTTGTAGGTCACATACGGATTATCCATATCTACCCAATATCCCATTTTTTTGGTAAGGTCGTTCCAGATATCTGTATAACGCATAACAGCTTTTTTACAGGCTTCGTTATACGCTTCTACGGTAATTTTAGTTCCAATATCTTCTTTGGTGATCCCCAATTCTTTTTCTACACCAAGCTCAACTGGTAAGCCATGTGTATCCCAACCTGCTTTTCGTTTCACTTGAAAACCTTTCATGGTTTTATAACGTGGAAAAATATCTTTAATCGCACGTGCTAAAACGTGGTGCACACCAGGTAAACCGTTTGCAGAAGGTGGTCCTTCAAAAAACACAAAAGGTGGTTTTCCTTCTCTTGTAGTTACACTTTTATCGAAGATATTATTAGCTTCCCAATAGTTACCGATTTCGTCTGCAACGTTTGGCAAGTTAAGTCCTTTATATTCAGGGAACTTTGTACTCATTATTCTGTTTTCTTATAAGTCTGCGAATTTACAGAATTTTGAGGAAAAATGAGATGGCTTTTGTGAAAAAAGGATGATACGATTGCTTTATTGGTTTTTGCTGAAATTGTAGATGCAAAAAAGATGACCTATTCGTTTTATCAAAGGAATTTATAACGCAAGCCAAACAACACATTACTTGGTGGCATTGGTGTAAAACCAGATTCTATATAATCGGCATTAAAAATATTGTTTGCCGTTATAGAAAACTCGACTTGCTTTAAGGTCATAACAACCGAAGCATCCCATACATTATAGGTTTGTCCTGTGGTACGTTCGGCATATTTGTAAATGATGTTTTGCTTGATATTTTTGAATAATTTGGTACTTAATCGTGTGGTGAAATGATGTTTTAAAGTATTTAATGCATAACGTGAAAGTTCCTCGTTTTGTTCTAAAATGTCATCCTCTAAATAAGCATATCCAAAAGCTAAGGTTTGATTGAAGTCATTCATTTTAAACGAATAAGACGCATCAAACTCTAAACCTTTGGTATTAACTTCTGCAATGTTGGTAGCTGTGTAAACGTCTTCAGAACTGTTTGGCCTTATAAAATCAATTAGATTGGTGGCATCTCTATTAAAAACAGATAGACTGGTTCTAAAGTTTTGAGCGTTGTATTTTATACCAATTTCTTGTGCAAAGGCTTCTTCTGGTTCTAAATTCTCATTTCCTAAAGTTCCTGGATCCGTATAATATAAATCGGTATAGGTTGGAATTCTGTAGGTAAACCCAATATTTCCGTAGGCTTTTAGGTTATTGGTAATATCGAAACCAATATCTAATCCTGGAAAGGCATTAAATTTAAAATCCGAAAAATACGTCATTGCCACACCTGGCGTAATATCTAATCGGTTATCGACAAACTGAAATCTATGCTCTAAAAATAATGTCGTCATAAAACGCTGACGTTGACCTAAATTATTACTTCGCAAGTACGTTTTAGACATATCTATTCCAAATCCTGTGATACCAAGTTTAGATGTATATGATGCATTTGCCTCTGCTCCAATTTTATTCGACACGTGAATATTTCTAAAAAATTCAGGTTCAAACCGTCTCAAAAGGAATATATCTTGGTTGCGTTTCCAGTAGATACGTGGTTGTATTTTTAGTTTTTCGGATTGAAATTTCGTTGTGAAGGCAATTAAACTGTTCTGGGTTTCTTCGTATTCCTTGAAAGTAGGATTGGTGGTATAAAAATTTTCGGCACCAAATTTTCGTTCCGAAAACATACTAATCATTTCAATGGCTTGCTTGTTCTTATTAAACGTACTTTTTAAGAAATAACTAGAGTTATCATAGTCTGTATTATCGGTATAGCCTTCCGACGTCATTCTACCAACATGAAGCAGATGTGTTGAGTTTTCTAATTCGCTTCCTACTGTAACCGATCCATTAAGCTGACCGAAAGAACCTGTTTCAATAGTTGCCAAAACCGAATTATCTAATGTCGTTTTCGTCACAATATTAATAGCACCTGTAAAGGCATTTTGACCAAAAATACGTGCAGCAGGTCCTTTTATGATTTCGATTCGCTCAATAACTTCTAATGGTAAAGCGGCATTTAAGGTGTGATGTCCTGTTTGTGCATCATCCATTTTTATACCATCAATTAATAATAGGGTTTGATCAAAACCACCACCTCTAATGAATAAATCAGCCTGACTTCCTCCAGTACCACGACGTCTAACATCGACTCCTGCAACTTGCTGTAATACATCTGAAATGGTCACAGCAGCACTACTTTTAATATCTGCAGAGGTGATAATATTTATGGTTCGGGAATTGTCTTTAAAGGGGAGGTCAATTCGTGTTGAGGTAATAATAACTTCTCTTAAAGAGTCTGTTTTTATAATGGGATGTGCGTCTTGTGCATTGAGTTGGCTCGTCGCCATTAAAATACATATAAAAAGTGCGGTAATCGTTTTCATTTATTTTGGCTTTATAGAACTTAGTTCTTGTATGGTTTTATTTTAACACTGCAAAAGTCGTAACTTCGCGGACGATTAAACTAGTCCAGTTTTAAAACAATGAATAGTCCGGTTAGTCAAATTCTAAAACAGCTTATCACTTTTGATAAAACTATTGTTCAACCTGTATATGTTCAAGTAGCACAACAAATCGTCAATGCAATACAACGTGGCTATTTAGAAAAAGGGAGTAAGTTGCCAGGAACTCGTGTTTTTAGTCAGTTATTAAACATTCACCGCAATACGGCTGTTGCTATTTACGAAGAGTTAGCGTCTCAAGGTTGGGTAGATATTATAGCGAATAGAGGAACCTTTGTGTTAGTGCCCGAAGCTTCAACGGCAAAAATTAAGGCGACAACAGAGCACTTGCAACAGGCATATACCTATCCAAAAGTCGCTGGTTTTCCGTTTCAAAAATCGTTTCACTTGGCTTCCACAGCACAAGAAACAACGGCTAAATATTCTATTAACGAAGGTAAGCCCGATTTGCGCTTGCATCCTGTGCATCAATTTTCGAGATGGTATAGCGCAGCAATGAAACGGAAACCCTTAATTAATAAATGGAATAGAACCACTGCTTTAAGACCTTCTGTTTTTAGTACACAACTCTGTAATTATTTGAATGCCTCACGAGGATTTCACATTAATCCACAGCACTTAATTAATACACGCAGCACAGAAATGAGCCTTTATATGGTTTCACAACTGCTCATAAAACAAGATGATTTGGTGTTGGTTGGGCAGTTGAGTAATTATGCTGCTAATATGATTTTTCAAGAAGCAGGCGCGACAATGCGTACTATTCCGGTTGATGAAGAAGGCTTGGATGTCGATTATATTAAAACGCATTTTGTAAAGAAAAGCATACGCTGTGTGTATATCTGTTCACATAGAGATTATCCGACAACGGTAATGTTGAGTGCTAAACGTCGTTTGCAATTATTGCAACTCGCCAAAACTTACGGATTTGCTATTATCGAAGACGATTATGATTATGATTTTCAATTTGAAGGTTCTGCGATGTTACCTATGGCAAGTGCAGATGCTGATGGTATGGTCATTTATTTAGGGAAGTTAGGGCAGTCATTATTTCCCAGTTTTCATACAGGATTTGTTGTCGCACCAGAAAATTTTATTTCAGAAGCTAAAAACTACTTACAATTATTAGATAAACAGGGAGACCTCATACAAGAGCAAATGCTTGCTGAGCTCATTTCTGAAGGCGAAATTTATCGACTCAAGAAAAAGAATATTGTCACGTACAAACAACGTCTCGATAGTTTGTGCCTGTATTTAAACTCCTATTTTGAAGGTATTGTCACTTGGGAAAAACCTTTAGGTGGTTTAGCGCTATGGTTGCAATTTGTACATACTATTTCGTTAGTAAAACTAGCCGAAGAAGCTGAAAAACTCGATTTATTTCTGCCTAAAACCATTTTGTACCAAGATATAAATACCTGTGCTATTCGTTTTGGATTTGGGCATTTAAATGAAGACGAACTGCTTATTGTGATTAAAAAGTTGAAACGTGCATACGATGAAGTAGTTAATCTTTAATAGGAAATTCTGTGTTGCAATCCTCGCATTTATATTTGTAACGTGCACTAAAAGGCAATGTAAAGAACAGTAGACCAATTAAAAAAGACATCAAGGATTTGAAATTAGTGATAGTAGTGTACATTTCAATATGTTGACCTTTACAATTGGGGCAAACTATAGGATTTCCTTCGTTATCTACAGAATAAGCTTTAATAGATTTTAGAATTTCTCGCGCTTGTTCTTCATCCTTAGCAAGTACCTTTAATTTTACACCTCCAATAGCCTGACTCACTAAAGGATCTGTGTCTATGGTGAGATTATCTCTTAAAAAGACTTCAATACCATCGGATTCTAATCGGCCTTTGGCAATTTGTGCTTCTGTAGAATACGGGAATCGGGCTATGGTAACAAAGGTATCTTGCATGAAGCAAAGATACTATATTCTAGTGGAGACCTGTCAGGTTATATACTGAAACAAGTTCAGCACTAAAGAAACCTGTCAGGTCTAAAAACAATTAATCAATTTTGCCAGACGCTATTTTAGCTTTCCATTCGTCTTTATCAATCCATTTAAAGTCATTTGGAACTGTAGCGTCTAATAAATCGATGTTTAATTGTTCAGATAGTTCGTAACCTATGAGGAAAGCTTCTTTATAATCATTTTCTTCATACAATTCAAAATGCTTGTTGTTGTCGTACCATAAATTCACTTCAAAGATATAATCACCACCAATTGTTGGTTGGTGAAATACAGAAACGTATTGATAGTTTTTAATAGTTTGCCATGATCCAAATTTTAATGGGCCCACGCTATAAGTTGGTCTAAATCTTGAGTTTTTGATATCGATATGAATACTTTTTCGCAAGGAAAAAGCAATACCAGGCGCAATAAAAATTAAACTAGATTTAAACTGATGTAGAAACGCTATAAACCCTTCTTCATTAAAGCTTAACCTATAGAACGCAAAGATTGTAATTGCTGTCGCGATAGTAAAAAATAATGCAGCAATTGGGATTTGCCAAATAGGTCTAGGGCTTTCTGAAATGATGATATTGGGTTTCATGTGTTTATATTTATTGTTTATTATCGGTCACATGGTATATCCATTTTATCATTTCTTTGGGGATCAAGAGCGCGTTATGGATGTTTCATGTTTCAAAGATAGTGAGACCTGTCAGGTTTCAAAAACCTGACAGGTCTAATTAGTATAATTATCCTTTTTTAATAATGAATTATTGTTATTCGATAATTTTTATATATTTGTTATCGTAAAACGATAATTATGAGCTCAGCAAAAACACTTTATACGATACTAAATGTTATTATTTTCCTTATTCTAGCTAGCATTGGTTTAGGGATTTTTGTTTTAGCAATGATTCTCTTTGGTTTAAAACAAGATTTTATTGGCATAGGTGAAGATGTATTAATTTATAAAACTGAAGCCATGCTTTATCGTTATACTTTTTTAAAGCTTGTGGTTTATGCTGTTTTTGTCGTTGCGCTTTGGAAATTAAGAAAGGCCACAAAATTGTTATTAAAGAATGATTTTTATAATACTAAACTCATAAAAGACATGTTCAATTCTGGAAAACTTATGATTCTTTCTTCAGTAGCTTTATGGGTTATTGATGAGATGAGCAATATGTTTTTTAAACGGCAAGTTTTTGTTGGTTTAAGTGAAAAAACATTGGTCTATTTATTAATAATTGCGATGGGATTGTTTTTAATGCTAATGAGCACAGTGCTTAGAGACACTAAGGCTATAAGAGAAGAAAACGACTTAACTATATAATTATGCAACAAAAATCTACGTTAGTAAATATTTTATTTTGGTTTTGTAATATTTCATTTTACGTTTTAGTAATTTGGATAGTAGCAGCATTGGGTTTTGAAGTTTTTACTGAAGATGGTAAGATTGGAAGTTTTTCTTCTGGTAGCCATCATTCTATAGGTTATCAAATGCCAGTAAAGATTACAATTAACCCTAAACAAGCAATGTATAATAATGAGCTTTTTAAATTAGAAAAAGAAGGTATTAATACTTTGAGGCAAAGTTATTCTAGTGGAACAGGTACTTATGTTAAACCGATAACTTCTGAAGATTCTTTAGATTTTAAATCTATTGTAAGTATTCGTAATAATGATATGACAGATTATTATGAGTTCATTTCAACATCGTTTAAAAGTGATGGCTATGTTACTGTTAAACCTAAAACATTGGGAAATAAGATGGTTATGGTTTTTAGAAGCTATTTAGGTTTTTTTATATTAATAGTAGTATTCTTTTTACTTAAAAACATTTTCAAATACTTAAAAACTAATTTTGAGTTTTCTCAAAAGTTATATAAATCCACAAGGCTAATTGGTTTTTTATTGATCGCTGATGTATTGTTGAGGGTTGTGTCTAATTTTATCCTAGGTAATGACCTACCTTATATTGGGATTGACCCTTTAGATTATAATATGAGATATGTTTCTATTTCCATGAATCCACGGTTAGACTTTAATTTTACGTTATTTTTAATTGGCTTAGCGCTTATTATTCTTAGTACTTTATTAAAGAAAGGAACCCAAATTCAAGAAGAAAACGATTTAACTATATAATTATGACTAAAAACACACTTCTAAATACCGCTATTTTGGTAACGAGGCTATTAAAAATCATATTAGTAATTGCTGCAATAGGTATTACGAGCTTACTTATATATGCTCAAATTGATAAAGATAGGTTTGCAGATGAAGAGATTGTGTTAAAGGCTAATCCAAGTTATCTAGGTGTTTCAACTATAATCTCGGATGTTTGGAAGGAGGATACTAAGGATACCAAATATGATTCAAAACCTTATACTTTTGAAAAACTAAAAAAAGTATCCTTGTATATCAATTATTTTAAAGTCATTAGTGTTGCCGTGTTACTATTTCTAATACTTAGAACATTCGAAAAAATTATGTTGTCTGTAAAAACATTACATACATTTAGTAGTCGTAATGCAAAACTGTTTAGGAAGATTGGAATCTATATTATTGTGGTTACAATTCTGATAAGTTATACGGTACTTCGATTTGAAAGTGGAAGTCAAACTCTTGCACACCTATCATTAACTCCAGTAATTTATATGCTTTTGGCCTTTGTAATGGCAGAGATTTTTAAAGAAGGTGAACATTTGAGAGCAGAAAACGATTTAACCATATAACCATGCCCATAGTAGTCAACCTAGATATTATACTAGCCAAACGAGGCATGAAGAGCAACGAGCTCGCAGAACTTGTTGGTATCACAACCGCAAATCTTTCTATTTTAAAAACAGGAAAAGCTAAAGCAATTCGGTTTTCAACCTTAGAAGCTATTTGTAAGGCTTTGGATTGTCAGCCTGCTGATATATTAGAATACGTAGAGGATTAAAAGGTTTTAAAAATTAGTATCTTGGGTGTCTAAAAAATTGAATAGATGCGAAGCCTAATTTTATTATTGTCATTTTTATGTTTAGTGAATTGCAAAGACGACAAAACTTCCGACACGGAATCAACAACTAGTGGGAGTACGAGTTATACCATTTCGTTTAAAAATGCAGTACATCATGAAGCTGAGATCACGGCCACTTTCAAAGGTTTAAAATCCGGTGAAACTGAATTTAGAATGTCGAGAAGTTCACCAGGACGTTATGCTATCCACGAATTTGCTAAGAATGTTTATAAGGTAAAAGTTACAGATGGGAAGGGTAATGTTTTAGAAACGACACGCCCCAATCCGTATTCTTGGATTGTGAATAATCACGATGGCACTATCATAGTCAATTACACCTTATATGCCAATCATGGAGATGGCACCTACGCACAAGTTGATGAAACGCACGCGCATCTTAATATGCCAGCAACCTTTATGTATGCTCCGAGTTTGGAGAATGACACCTTCAATATTGAGTTAAAACCTCGCGAAGACCTAAACTGGGAAATTGCAACGCAGTTAAAGTTCGTAGAAGGTAACAGCTATTCCGCTGAAAACTTACAGTATTTTATGGATAGTCCAACGGAAATTAGCGACCATATGGTACGTTCGTTTGAGGTGGATGGCCAAAAGATAAATTTTGCATTACACCACAATGGAACCGCAGCGGAATTTGATGATTATTTTGAAAAGGTTAAAAAAACAATCTTACAACAAAAAGCAGTTTTTGGCGAATTACCAACTTTCGATTACGGAGAATACACATTTTTAGGTTGTTATATTCCTAATGCTACAGGAGATGGTATGGAACACCGAAACTCTACCATTGTCACCAGCACACGAAGTTTAGCTGATGGAGCCGATCGTAATATTGGTACTGTTAGTCATGAGTTTTTTCATTGCTGGAATGTAGAACGTATACGACCACAAAGTTTAGAGCCTTTTAATTTTGAAGAAGCTAATATGAGCGGTGAGCTTTGGTTTGCTGAAGGATTTACCAGTTATTATGATGACTTAACCTTAACCAGAGCAGGAATTATAGCACAAGAAGATTATATAAATGGACTTACAGGAACATTTAATTACGTATGGAATTCACCAGGACGACAGTTTTTTAATCCTATTGAGATGAGCTACCAAGCTCCGTTTGTAGATGCGGCACGTTCTGTAGATGATATCAATCGTAGCAATACTTTTATTTCCTATTATTCGTATGGCAGTATGCTAGGTTTGGCTTTAGATTTATCGCTTAGAGCCGAAAACTTGAATCTAGATGATTATATGACATTGGTTTGGAATACTTACGGCAAGACGGAAACCTATTATACCATTGCTGATTTACAGCAAACCTTAAAGGATTATGCTGGTGCTGAATTTGGTGATGCTTTTTTTAACAATTATATCTATAAAAGCGGTATGCCAGATTTTGAAAGCTTGTTTAAAACGGTTGGTGTTCAGTTAGAACAGAACACAGCACAGCCTGCTTTTGGATTACGTTTGAACAATCAAGTGATAACCAATAATACATTGGTTGGTTCTGGAGCTTATACCGCAGGTCTTGAAAAAGGAGATAAATTACTTAAAATTGATGGTATTGAACTTAATGAAACTTCAGACTTGAATAAAATTTTAGGTACTGTAAAACCCAATCAAACCGTTGATGTGGTTTATGAACGCTTTGGAAAACAACGCACTGTAAAACTCACTTTAGATGTCGATATGTCTTATGCTATTTCAAGTTTAGATGAATTATCTGAAGTAGAGAAAGCAAATCGTGATGCTTGGTTGGGAAACAAGTAGAGTTTTGAAGAGCTTAGGTGTCTTAAGGTTTCTAATAGCCTAAGGGTTCTTGTTTTGTATGACGAACACGAAGTATTCTAATTTCAGATTTAGTTATTTGGTAAGCTATCCGGTAATTATAAATTTCAAAAGCTCTAAAGGTGCCATCGTTATTTTTGCGATACTTGTCTAAAGGATGAATTTCAGGATTGTATTTTAAATTATCTGTTGCAGAAAAGATTGTGTTTCTTACGTTTTCAGCAGATTGTAAGGAGTCTTTTTTTATATAATCGAAAGCTTCTTTTAATTGCAATAATGCTAATTTCCGCCAAACAATTTTTACCATTGATCAGCTATTTTCTTAGCCTCGTTTTGGGTATGAAATTCCCCTTTTTCGATATCTTCAATTGCTTTATCAATCTCTTTATTATAGTCTTCTAGAGTAATTCTTCCAGAACTTTGTATTCCTTTTTTTAGGACGTATTCTAATTTATCTAAAAGTGTTTCATTGACTTCAGATAGCTGTTGTATAAACTTGTATTTTCTTGCTTCTAAATCCATCTTTTTAATTCTCGTATGTTATAAAGATACAATTTCTCGTTCACATTTTTTGTTTTTGGAATTTTTGTTATCTGAGAGGTTGTAATTTCTAACGACGTCGATTAGCCAATAAAGGAGGAGGTTCTCCATTAAAAGGATTAAAACGACTTATAGTTTTTGCTTCCATACCAGCAGCACTCATTACAGCTCTATCACCATAACGTTCGCGCATTTTGTCCATAGCATTAGTGAGGTTGAGGTGCATTTCGTTGTCTTCAAATAAATTAACTTGATGACCACCTTCTACCAAATGGCTAAATTTTACACCAATCAGTCGTACTAAAAGCCGACGATGGTATAGTTTTTTGAACAAATCCAAGACCACAGGAATAATAGTATGGTCCATGGCACTATAAGGAATCCGTTGTTGTTGTGTATAGGTTTGAAAATCCGAATAGCGAATCTTAAACGTTACACAGGCTGTTAATTTATGACCACGGCGCAGTTGGTATGCCAAATTTTCGGCCATGGCAACTACCATCCCTTTCAGTTTTGTGACGTCTGTAGTGTCTTGATTAAAAGTGCGTTCCGTAGAGATGGATTTCCGCTCGTGGTATTGCACTACTGGCGAATGGTCTATACCATTGGCTTTTTTCCAAATTACAAGTCCGTTTCTGCCCAATACTTTATGCATTAATTCCATTGGCATATCTTGTATGGTCTGAATACGTTTTACACCCAAATCGCACAACGCTTTATAAGTGACATTACCAACCATCGGAATTTTTCTAACCGAAAGTGGTGCTAAAAATGGTTTTTCGGTACCAGATAGAATGCGTATTTCATTATTAGGTTTGGCTTCACCTGTGGCAATTTTAGATACCGTTTTATTAAGCGATAAGCCAAAGGAAATCGGCAAACCAGTTTCTCTAATAATTTTCTGACGTAATTCTGAAGCTAATTTATGGCAACCAAAAAACTTATCCATTCCGGTAAGGTCTATGTAAAATTCATCGATTGATGTTTTTTCGTAAAGTGGCACACTTTCTTTAATCACATCAGTAACGGCATTAGAAAATTTGGTGTAAATACCAGAGTTTCCTCTAAGCACAATAGCTTCAGGACACAATTGTTTTGCCATACGCATGGGCATGGCAGAATGAATACCAAAAGTTCGGGCTTCATAGCTGCAAGAGGCCACAACACCTCTGTCGCTTGTGCCACCAATAAGTATAGGTTTACCGTTAAGGCTACTATCCATGTGCCTTTCGCAAGACACAAAAAAGGTGTCTAAATCCATATGTACGATGCTTCGGTTGTTGTTCATTTTTAGTTTGGGTTTTCTTGTGAGGTGAAAAACACCCCTAAAGTCCCCTCAAGGGGACAGTCTCACTGTTGCAAATAAAAAAATCTAAAAGATTTTTTTATTAATTGTCCCCTTGAGGGGACTTTAGGGGTGTTATAATCTAACACTAATTAATTCCTGATTTGGACAATTCGCGACGTACGGACAAGTCGCGACTTGTCCCTACTGAGCAATGGCTCGCTTCAAATCATCAAAACTTCTTTTCCTTTGAAACGTAGGATTCAAAGAGTTTACTGAATAACGTGGGTCTTCAATAATGGCTAAGCGTTCCATTTTTGAAACTTCAATCGTGACACAATCAAATTCTACCATCACTTTTCCTATAATACTATAAATGCCTTTCCCTCTAAAAGGATATTTGGCAGCAATAGGCGGAAAGTGAACGGTATCTAAAAAATCGCCATCGCGATCCAGAAAGGTTCCAAAATGCATTATTTTTCCATTGGCTGTTTTGGTGTTTTTTATGGTTATTAAATAGCCTTCAATGATAATCAGCTTATTTTCAAGTTTTGTTAAATGTTTGGCTCGTAACTTACTAATCGAAGGTTTTTCTAACAAAAAGAAAGGATTGCAAAGTGAAAAACCGAGTAATTCAATAGAATCGAAAGCATTTTCTAGGTCGGTACTTGGCAATTCTGGTGTGTTATAGTTAATCCTTTGAGTTTTAAATAGCGTAATTACGTCGTCTTGGATTACGGTTTTACTAATTTTTAAATGCGCTTCCCAGAGCAATTCACGTTTATTGATTTTTGTAAACCGAAAAGCATTTATTTTTATTAAAATAGACATCTGCTCAATAGAAATGTGTACACGCTCAATAAAATCATCTAAGGACTGAAAGGTCCCATTTTTTTCACGTTCATTAAGTATACGATTGATGGTTTTGGATTCTAGAGATTGCAAAAACATAAAGCCTAAATAAATGGTTGTTCCTCTTATAATGGCTTGCGTAAACGAACGATTAATACATGGTGCTTCAATGGTTGCATTGTGCATTCTGGCTTCGTGTACATAAAGTTCTGTACTATAAAATCCGCCAAAATTATTGATGGTCGCTGTCATGTATTCTAACGGATAATAGGCTTTTAAAAATAAACTTTGGTAGCTTTCTACAGCATAAGATGCGGAATGCCCTTTTGCAAATGCGTAACCTGCAAAACTTTCTATTTGTCGCCAAACATCTGCCACTAAAGCTTCAGGTTTGCCATCGTTTATACAATTATCGAAGAATTTTTGTTTCACTTTTAAAAACTCATGTCGTGAGCGGAATTTCCCAGACATGCCTCGACGCAGCATATCAGATTCGCCCAAATCTAAACCACCAAAAAGGTGCGCTACTTTTATCACATCTTCTTGGTACACCATAATACCATAAGTTTCTGGCATAATTTTTTGCAACACAGGATGCGCTTCTTTTCGTTTTTCGGGATAACGATAACGCAGAATATATTCGCGCATCATACCACTTTTTGCAACACCTGGTCTAATGATAGAACTTGCCGCCACCAAGCCCAAATAATTATCTACTTGCAACTTTTTTAAGAGCATACGCATGGCTGGTGATTCTACATAGAAACAACCAATAGCTTTAGCGTTTCTGAGTAAATCTTTTATGCGCTCGTCTTTTTTAAAGCCTTTAATATCATGAATATCAATAGGTGGTTGTTCGGTGTAATTAGCATCAATAATTTCTACAGCTTCCTTTATTTTTCCTAAACCACGCTGACTTAAAATATCGAATTTATACAAACCAATATCTTCGGCAACCACCATATCAAATTGTGTGGTGGCAAAGCCTTTTGGCGGCATAAATGTGGCGCAGTAGTAATGAATGGGTTTCTCGGAAATGAGAATTCCACCAGCATGAATGCCTAAATAATTAGGAAACCCTTGAATGTAGGTTGCATATTTAATAACGAGTTGCGAGAGCTTATCAAGTTGATTAACGTTATATTTTCTTCGGGTTAGCTTGTCCATTTCGGTTTTTGGTAAGCCAAAGACTTTTCCTAATTCGCGAACAGAAGCCTTAAATTTAAACGTGTTATAAACCGCAATAAGCGCTGTGTGTTTAAAGGTTTTGAAAATATAATTCGTGATATCATCTCTATCGCGCCAAGAAAAATCGAGGTCAAAATCGGGTGGATTCTGGCGAAATAAATTAATGAAACGCTCAAAATATAAGTCGAGCTCAATGGGATCTACATCTGTAATTCGCAATAAATAGGCAATAATACTGTTGGCACCACTACCACGACCAACGTAGTAATAGTCTTTGCTGCGTGCGTATTCTAAGATTTTCCAATTGATAAGAAAATAAGACACAAAGTTTTGTTGTTTTATAATGTTGAGTTCTTTTTCAATGCGGTCGTACACTTTTTGTTCTACGTCAGTGCCATAACGATAGGGAATACCATCGTAAGTCAATCTTTTCAAAAGTTGATAATCTGAAGTTTCATTTTTAGTGAGACACTTTTGGTTTTTAGGTGTTACGTTTTCAAAATTAAAATCGGTTTTACAGCTTTGTAAAAGTTGTTCGGTATTACTAATCAGTTTTGGGAATTCGGCATAGGTGTCGCAGAGTTCATTGTAAGGTAACATCATGTCGTTTTCACTGCCTTCTTCAGATTTTGGAAGTTTACTCAATAGCGTATTATTATCAATAGCACGTAATAAACGATGGGTATTGAATCCTTTTTTATTTTGAAAGGATACCGTTTTTAAAACCACGAGCTTATGTTTGAATTGATTCCATTTTGAAAATTTAAGTCGATTAAGATTTTGAGGTGTGATGCCTAAAAATTCATTTGGTTTTAGTTCAAAATCTTTTCCAGATTGATAAGGATATATCACGAAGCTATCTGGTATAGCTTCATCTGGTCGTTCAGGAATCTGTAAATCTGAATTATGAAGAAATTTTGAGAGGTAGTTATTAATATGATGAAAACCATTATTGTTTTTAGCAATAAGAATAAATTGTTGTTTTGCTCTATTTCTAAAATCGACACCAAGGACGGATTTTATTTTATATTTTTTAGATAAACGCATTACATCTAAGCATGCAGATGTGCTATTAATATCGGTTAATGCAAGCGTTTGTACGCCATTTTCTGATGCAATAGCGAGTAGTTGTTCTGGTTTTATGGTTCCATAACGAAGACTAAAATAGGTGTGACAATTTAAATACATAAAAAAAACGTTGTTTTTTTGATAATAGACCGCTTTGCTTTTAGAGTTAACCTGCCTGCCGGCAGACAGGGAACAAAGACTAAATTTTAACTAACTGATAAAGAGATGTCAATAGGTTGATAAAAATATTTACGCTCTATCCTTGATTATTTCTATTAGCAGATTGTAAAATTAGCTACTATGTGTAGTTTTTATTGCTTACATTTGTAGTAATTAATGTTAAAACTATAATTTAATGAAGCCAATTCAGGCCAACATAAAACATTTACGCGCGCTTAGAAAGCTGTCTCAAGAGCGTTTTGCAGACGAACTTAATTGGACACGCTCTGTTGTGGGTTCTTATGAAGAAGGCCGTTCTGAGCCTCCAATAGACCGTTTAATAGACCTGTCTAATTTCTTTGATATTCCTATTGATATTTTAGTTAAGAATGACTTGCGTAAGGCAAAAGACACCTCGTTTATAGAAGTAGGAAATAAGCGTGTGCTATTTCCGGTAACGGTTAGCGAAAACAATGAAGATTTAATAGAAATTATACCAGCAAAGGCCTCTGCAGGTTATTTGTCTGGTTATGATGACCCAGAATACATAGAGCAACTTCAAAAAATAAAATTGCCCTTTTTACCTACTGGAACACACAGAGCATTTCCTATTAAAGGCGATTCTATGTTACCTGTAAAGGATGGAGCTTTTATAGTGGCAAAATTTTTGGAAGATATTGCAGATATTAAAAATGGACGCACGTATATTATATTAACTAAGGATGATGGTTTGGTTTATAAGCGCGTTTATGTTCCAGAGGGAGATACTACAAGTTTATTATTAAGTTCAGATAATAAAAGCTACCAACCCTATTTGGTTGCTCGCGAGACTATTTTAGAGGTTTGGGAATTCACTTGCTGTATCAACACCCAAGAATACGATGAAAAGGAATTAAAATTGAGTAGTATTATGACGATGTTTCAAGAACTGAAAGTTGAATTAGAAACTATAAAACGGTTATAAATGGATCCAAATTTAAAATGGGGAATTATTGGTTGTGGTGATGTTACCGAAGTTAAAAGTGGTCCAGCGTATAGTTTAGTTGATGGTTTTGAGCTTGTCGCAGTGATGCGTAGACGCTTAGAATTGGCTAAAGATTATGCACAACGACATCATGTAAAAACGTATTATGACGATGCAGATGCGCTTATTAATGATAAGGATGTTGAGGCCGTTTACATCGCAACTCCGCCTGATAGTCATCATTATTATGCTTTAAAAGTAGCTAAAGCTGGAAAAATTTGCTGTATAGAAAAACCAATGGCTCCTAGTTATACAGAATGTAAAGCTATTTACACTGCTTTCGCAAAACGAGATATACCTTTATTTGTGGCTTATTATCGTCGGTCTTTACCTAGATTTGATAAAGTAAAATCACTGTTAGATCACAATGCTATAGGTGCTGTAAGATATATTAATTGGAATTTATCGCGTACACCTAGTCCCATAGATTTATCGGATGATTATAATTGGAGAACCGATGCTAAAATTGCACCAGCAGGTTATTTTGATGACTTGGCAAGTCATGGGCTAGATTTATTTGTTTACTTATTAGGAGGTATTAAAGAGGCTAGTGGTGTGTGTTTAAATCAACAAGAATTGTATACTGCTAAAGATGCTATTTCTGGTTCGTGGTTGCATGATTCAGGTGTTATAGGTTCTGCTATTTGGAATTTTGGTGCATATAAAAGAGAAGACAGCGTTAGAATCGTTGGTAGTGAAGGTGAAGTATGTTTTTCTATTTTTAGTGATCACCCTATTCAATTAATTACTGATAAAAATAGCGAGACATTTATAATAGATAATCCTAATCCAATACAATTATATCATGTTGAAAATATGCAAAAGCATATTAATGGGATTTCGCAACATCCATCAACTGGAAAAAGTGGACTGCATACGGCTTGGGTAATGGATAAAATTTTAGGTAAGTTGTAAAACAAAAAAAAGCGCGAAATAAGTTATTTCGCGCTTTTTTATTTTATAATAATAGGTGTTAATCCGCTAAAATAATTAGCTTATTATCTTTCATTTCTAATGTTCCAGAATTGATAGCTAACCAAACACCTTTATCGGATTTTGTAAATTTAGCTTCAACCTCTTTTTCTAATTGAACGTTACTACTCTCAACTTTCACATGGCCTTCTTTAAGGATAGAGACAATAGGAGCGTGGTTATTCAACATTTGAAATTCACCATTTATTCCAGGAACCGTTACTGAAGTAACTTCTCCGTTAAATAATGTGGCTTCTGGTGATACAATTTCTAAATACATAGTAAAACTTGTTTTACTACCCTGAATTTAGTTCAGGGTCTTTTTGTTTTTATTTGAGGTTCAAATTAAGAGCTACTGAAATAAGTTTTCAGTATTAGCTTCGGCTATGCCTCAGCTAACATTTTCTCTCCAGCTTCAATAGCTTCTTCAATAGAACCTTTAAGGTTAAATGCCGCTTCTGGTAAGTGATCTAATTCACCATCCATAATTTGGTTAAATCCTTTAATCGTTTCTTTAATATCTACTAATACACCTGGAATACCTGTAAACTGCTCAGCTACGTGGAAAGGTTGTGATAAGAAACGTTGTACACGTCTTGCTCTACCTACAGCCATTTTATCTTCTTCAGATAATTCTTCCATACCTAAGATGGCAATAATATCTTGTAATTCTTTATAACGTTGTAATAACTCTTTTACACGTTGTGCACACGCATAATGCTCATCACCTAAAATATCAGCAGTTAAAATTCTAGACGTAGAATCTAATGGATCTACCGCAGGATAGATACCTAACTCTGCAATTTTACGAGATAATACTGTTGTTGCATCTAAGTGAGCAAACGTTGTTGCTGGAGCTGGATCCGTTAAATCATCCGCAGGTACGTAAACCGCTTGTACAGATGTAATAGATCCTCTTTTTGTTGATGTAATACGCTCTTGCATCGCACCCATTTCGGTTGCTAATGTTGGTTGGTAACCTACCGCAGAAGGCATACGACCTAATAATGCAGATACCTCAGAACCCGCTTGTGTAAAACGGAAGATATTATCTACGAAAAATAATACATCTTTTCCTTGGCCTTCACCAGCACCATCACGGAAATATTCTGCTATAGTTAATCCTGAAAGTGCTACACGAGCACGAGCTCCAGGAGGCTCATTCATTTGTCCGAATACGAAAGTTGCTTTAGAGTCTTTCATTTCAGATTTATCAACTTTAGATAAATCCCATCCTCCGTCTTCCATAGAATGCATAAAGTCATCACCATATTTAATAATACCAGACTCTAACATCTCACGAAGTAAATCGTTTCCTTCACGTGTTCTTTCACCAACACCTGCAAATACAGAAAGTCCACCGTGTCCTTTTGCAATATTGTTAATCAACTCTTGGATTAATACCGTTTTACCTACACCAGCACCACCAAATAAACCAATTTTACCACCTTTTGCGTAAGGCTCAATTAAATCGATGACTTTGATACCAGTAAATAAAACCTCCGTAGATGTTGATAAATTTTCGAATTTTGGAGCTTGTCTGTGAATCGGTAAACCAGCATCACCAGCCTTAGGTAAATCTCCTAGTCCATCAATAGCATCACCAATAACGTTAAAAAGACGTCCGTAAACATCTTCGCCAATTGGCATTTGAATCGGAGCACCAGTTGCATGAACTTCTGTCCCTCTACTTAAACCATCTGAAGAATCCATAGCAATAGTACGTACGGTATCTTCACCTATGTGAGATTGTACTTCTAATACTAATTTAGAACCATCTTGGTTGTTAATTTCTAACGAATCATAAATCTTTGGAAGCTCTGAACCAGCAGCGAATTCTACATCGATAACTGGACCTACGATTTGTGCAACTTTACCTGTAACTTTTGACATTACTTATATGTTTTTGTTTTGCAATAGTTTAAATATGAAAAACACGTTTCTCAATCAAGTTGAGTGCGTTGGTTTTTCGCGCTGCAAAGATATGTTTTTATTTAAAAAAATAATAGTATTTACTGAATAAAAAAACACGCTCATTTCGAGCGTGTTTCGTGATAATAAATAAAGGGTATTTATTGAAGTGTAGGCGAATAGTTTGTAGGGTAATCTCCTGTATTCGCTTTAACACCTGCAGCTATAAAATTAGAGCCATACGTTAAATCTATAGCTTCCAAAAATTTATTAGCCATTATTGCATAACCTCTAGCGGTTAAATGAACTCCATCTAAACTCACAAGTCCACCAGTAACCAAATCTGTTGTTAAGGTAAAGTCGCCATCAGAAATTCCTGTTGTTGAAGCTTCTTCCAATATGCCTTTAAAATCTACGACTGCCAAACCTTTAGATGTAGCTACGGCATCTATAGTAGCGTTATAAGCGTCAGTCGCATTTTTAATGGCAAGTTGTTCGCTTGGTAATAACACCCATTTATCTTCTAAAGGATTTGTAACACCTTCTACTGAAAACTGTCCTGCAAGACTTGCTGGTAAGCCTTGTGATTCTAAAAAGGCCATTGTACTTGTGTTTACTGTACCAATAATAGAACTACTTGGTAACACTAACAATTCTTCAGAGGTAGCTTGTCTTGTCTGTCCATAAATACCACCAAATAAATTAGCTACTAAAGGAGCTGCTTCGGCTGGTAGTCCAAACGATTCTACAAAAGCAGGAAACGTTGGACTTGCACTTAAAACACCAATTATGTCATCAGAAATATCCGTTAAAGTTTCATCTTTTATAAGAACAGCACTTGCTTCAGTTTCTGAGAAAACTACAGAACGCTCTGCAGCATCATTAATAACACCTACTGATTCTAAATATCCATATACCTGATTTAATTGCCCAAAAACTCCATTCAATGTTGGAATTAATGGTCCAAAACTAGGGTTCGCAGGACTCAATGGGTTATGCGGAACTGTAGTAAAATGCGTAAGGTTGGTTATATAAGGTACATTAGCAATTGCTCCTTTTGCTCCGTTTGCAGTTAAAGCATCTACAAGACCTGAAAAAACCTGTGCAAATACATTAGGATCTGTAATATCGTTGCCACCATAAGTAGATGGATCTAAATTCCCCGTCTGATCAACACCTATTCCACCAGAAGTTGCATACCCTAACACATCATTTCCACCGATCTCAGATAGTGTAAAAAATGTTGGGTTTTGAGCTACAGCATCACCAATAACCGTTGCGTCTGGCGATGAGGCCATTCTTGCAAAATAAGGATTAGCAGCTCCTACTGGCACTCCTGCAAGATTACCATAACCTGGTGCCACAAAATGAAAACTTTTTGCACCTGGAACTCCTAAATTAGTAAATGGTCCTGACAAAACGTTTGTTGTTTCCGTCGTTGGTGTTGCAGGTAAACCCGTTGGCCCTGAGCCATCAAAAAATAGTCTCGGACCAAATCTTGGATCTTGCATACCACCTATAAGTAAACCTCCAATATTATCACTCATTAAAGGTTGTGTAAAGCTACCACCATTGCTTGATGCAAACTGTTGTGATAATATGTTTGGGAATGAATTTTCTTGTGCATTAATAAATAATGCATTATCAGTAAAACCTGCCGTGAACGATGCTCCAACAGCAACATACGTTGAAAAATCTAAGGATCCTGTTGTTAATTCCGGTAACGGTTCTGGTGTAGGGTTATAATCAAAATCATCATCACTACACGCTGTAAACCCAATGAGTACAGCTGAAAGAAATATATATTTAAATTTTTTCATTTTTATTAATTTTATAAATTATTAATAGTCCAAGATGCATAATACATAGAGCCGATACTTCCAACTCCAATTGCCGTAAAATATTCATCACCAAGTAAGTTGGTTGCACCTACCTTTAATGAAGACTTAAGTGCTGGAATTTTAAAGTTTAGTTGAGCGTCTATATTATGATAAGCTGGAATGTTTCCATTACCAAAGGTTGCTTGCCAGTAATAGTCATCACTCCATCTCCAAGCGACATTAAAACCTAGATTCTTAGCCACTTCTGTATTACCAAAACTCAGCTTTGCCTTATGCTCTGGTGTGTTAAAACTTGTTATAAAATCTGGGAAAGCAGCTTGATCAAAATCTTGTTTTGTATAAGTATAACTTCCTCCAAGATCAAAACCTCCTAAAACTTTTATATCTAAACCTATAGATCCTCCATAGGAATTAACGTCAGCTTCTGAATTATTATAAGTTTGATAATCTCTATAATCACCATTTGAAATGGCATTAACAGAAATATCATTAGTTCCAACAGTTCCATATAAAGGTGCACTAACAACCTCACCCGAAATAAAATCTTGGTACTTGTTATAATAAACGCTCATATCTATGATCACCTTATCTAACTTACCTCTATATCCAACTTCCATAGACGTAATTTTTTCAGGTTTTACGATATCAGAATTACCTACTTCTAATAAACTTGAATCTCTTGTGTCAACGGTATTACCACTAGCTAAATAAGCATCCACAGAAGAGGCTAAATATGAATTTTCATAGGCTGCTCGTCCTGTTTGCGTAATCGAAGCTGGCTGACCTAAAGCAATTCCTCCTGGATTGACAGCATGAGTTCTTTCATAACGGTCTAAATTTGCAGGTGCAGATCCTACTAAGACCCTTGAACCAGCATCGAGACCAATAAATAAATCTTGTGTGGTTGGGTTTCTAAAACCAGTTTGTACAGAAGCTCTAATGTTATGATCTCTATTTACGGTTAAACCGGCAGAAACTCTTGGGGAAAGAAAACCATCAAAAAATTCAGACTTATCATAACGAGCAGAACCCGTAAGTTTTAATTTCATATCTTCATTTAAGTCTATTTCCTTCTGAAGTTGTGTATAAATTCCATATTCAGAATAATCAATAGGACCATCAAAATCCGTATAAATAGTTCCCGAAGAATTTAAACTGTATTGTCTATAAGAACCACCTACTTGAATATCTACAGCATCCCATAAATGACTAAAGTTGTAGTTGGCATCGCTATGATAATATTTTGATTGATCTTTAAACTGAGACCCTGTAAGTAAACTAGGATCATTAATAGTTCTTTCAAATGCCGCTTCGAACTCTGGAGTGCCAGGCTCAAATCGACCAGTTTCTGCAGCTGCTCTAGCAGCAGTATGTGCTTCTGCATCTGTAGCACCACCTAGGGTTGCACCTGCGTAAGCACCAATGTATTCTTCAAACCATTGAGAATGAGGCTTCCAAGCATTTAAAATGTTAACACCTGTAAAGACCATGTCATAAGAATCACCAGCATCATCAGAAACTACATAACCTCTAACGAAAAAATTGTCGTTTCGCACTTCAATTTTATGCTGTTGCTGAGAAAATCCAGCAATATTGTATCTATTACTACCTTGATAAATAGTATTACCTGTACCATATTTTCCAACGTATTGAATTTCAAAATCATTTTCCCATGGTCTAAAGTATAATCCCCAATCTGCTTTTATACTTTCTGCATTATAGTCGGTTAAGTCTTTTTCTTCGTAACCTGTTCTACTTACTACAACATCTGGAATGATACCTAATCCAGAAGCATTTCTAATATTCGTAGATACTAAATCACCATAAATATTGATACCATCGTACCCTACGCTTTCTCTAGTATCACCTGTTCCGGGTTTACCGTTATAATTATTAGCAGTCCAGTCTGTTCCTTTTAACCATCCGAAGTTTACCTTGGCAGCAAATTTTTCACTGAATTTGTATGCCATTCTAATACCAGTATCTCTATATGTGTTATCTCCACCTGCATCTTGCGATGTAATACCTTGTTTATGGTAAGCACTGATACCTTCGAAATCAAAAGGATTCTTACTACGCATAAATAAAATACCATTAAAGGCATTTGCACCATACAATGCTGATGCTGCTCCGGGTAAAAGTTCTACACTTAAAACATCCGTTTCATTCATTCCAACTAAATTTCCAATTGGAAAGTTTAATGCTGGAGCTGAATTATCCATACCATCTACCAATTGCATAAAACGTGTATTTGCGAAAGTGGCAAAACCTCTGGTGTTTACAGACTTAAACGTTAAACTATTAGTATTAACATCCACACCTTTAAGGTTCTCAAGCCCTTCATAAAAACTCGCAGAAGCCGTATTTTTAATTTCTTTTAAACCAAAACGTTCTACAGTTACTGGTGATTCAAAAATTCGTTCAGGTGTACGAGATGCAGAAATTACAACTTCATCAAATGCACTCCCTTCGTATAATGTGACATCAACAGTTTGATTATTAGTTACAACATCAATAGTTTGTGCTTCAAATCCGGTATAACTTATTCGGACTGAAAATGGTGGTTCTTGATTCACCACTAGTGTGTAGAATCCATCAAAGTCAGAGACAGTACCTGTACTTGTACCTACAACGATTATATTTGCACCAGGTAATGGCAACCCAGAATTGTCGATAATTTTACCTTTTATTGTGGTTTGAGCAAAAGATGCCACACAAAAAAGCATAGTGAAAAGCTTTAAGATTGTCTTCATGTTAGATAATTAGTTAATTTGTTAGATTAGCAATTTAATTAAATATATGAAAATTAAGTAATAAATTCGCAAAAATCTATGCACGCATAATAAAAATTCGAAAAAAAACGCTCTAAATTTGAGGATTACTCAAACTTAAAGCGTTTTTAACTATTTTTTATGGGCTTATTTTACTCTACAGTAACCGATTTTGCTAAATTTCTCGGTTGATCTACATTTTTTTCTAACATTACAGCGATATGATAAGACAATAACTGTAAAGGTATGGTAGTTAATAGAGGAGTTAAACATTCTATTGTTTCCGGGACTTCAATCACATGATCTGCTACTTCTTTTACACTTTTATCACCTTTTGTTACAATACCAATAATTTTTCCCTTTCGCGCTTTTATTTCTTGGATGTTACTCACTACTTTTTCGTAATGTCCCATTTTTGTTGCAATAACAATTACAGGCATCTGCTCATCAATAAGTGCAATTGGACCATGTTTCATTTCTGCGGCAGGATAACCTTCAGCATGTATATAAGAAATCTCCTTAAGTTTTAAAGCTCCCTCTAAAGCTACAGGAAAATTAAATCCACGTCCTAAATACAGGCAGTTTTTAGAGTCCTTATAAATTTCAGCGATAGTTTTTACGTAAGCATCAGACGTTAAAGCTTCTTCAACTTTTCCTGGAATCGTTTCGAGTTCAATAAGGTGATGTCTAAATTCTGAACTAGAGATTGTTCCCTTCGCTCTTGCTAAACGTAATGCCATTAAGGTTAATACGGTTATCTGCGTTGTAAATGCTTTTGTTGAAGCCACTCCAATTTCTGGCCCAGCATGCGTATACGCACCAGCATCTGTTTCTCTAGCAATAGTGGAACCAACAACATTACAAACCCCAAATACAAAGGCTCCTTTAGATTTTGCTAATTTAATAGCTGCTAAAGTATCTGCGGTTTCACCAGATTGAGATATAGCAATAACAATATCATTCTCTGTTATTACTGGGTTTCTGTATCTAAATTCTGAAGCATATTCTACCTCAACTGGGATTCTTGCTAAATCTTCAAAAATATATTCTGCAACTAATCCTGCGTGCCAAGATGTACCACAAGCTACGATGATAATTCGGTCAGCGGCTAAGAATTTCTTCATGTTATCCTCAACACCAGACATTTTTACGATCGCTTCATTACTTAATAAACGTCCTCTAAAGGTGTCTAAAATAGCACTTGGTTGTTCATAAATCTCCTTGAGCATAAAATGGTCGTAACCACCTTTTTCAATCTGCTCTAAATTAAGTTGAAGTTCTTGAATATAAGGATCTACGAGAGCGTCCCCTTTTATTTTTCGTACTTTGACGTCCTTGCCTCTTCTAATGATTGCCATTTGTTCATCTTCAAGATAAATGGCGTTTTTTGTATATTCAATAAAAGGAGAAGCATCACTTGCTATAAAAAACTCATCGTCACCAACACCTATTGCTAGCGGACTACCGAGTTTTGCCACAACAATTTCGTTTGGTTTATTTTTGTCAAAAACAGCAATTGCATAAGCTCCGACAACTTGGTTTAAAGCAATTTGTACTGCCTTACCTAATTTTAAATTATCGTTTTTCTTTACTTCTTCAATAAGATTAACCAAAACTTCAGTGTCTGTTTCTGACTGAAACGTGTAACCGCGTTTAATTAATTCTTGTTTTAAGGCATCATAATTTTCAATGATTCCGTTATGAATAATTACTAAATCTCCAGAATTAGAATAGTGAGGATGAGAGTTAACATCGTTTGGTACACCATGTGTTGCCCAACGTGTATGACCAATACCCAGAGTTCCGTCTGTGGTAATTTCATTATCTATTTTGTCCTTAAGATCAGACACTTTGCCTTTGGTCTTTGATAGCTTTATAGCGTTGCCATCATACAATGCAATACCTGCACTATCGTAACCTCTATATTCTAATCTTTGAAGTCCTTTAATAACAATAGGATAGGCCTCTCGATGGCCAATGTATCCAACAATTCCACACATAGGTTTCTTTTTTTAGTAATTTGGTTCTGTATAAAATATTTCTAGATATACACGTTTATCTTCATTAGTTTCAGATGTATTATTACCATACAAAATAGTTCCTCTTGGTGTTAGAATAGAACCTATTGGCACTGTTGCATCTAAATCATCATCTGACAGCTCTTTACTCTGTGAAAAACTTACACTAGGATCTTCAATATTTACATTTAGAGAAACCGCTAAACCAAGTTCAACATTTGTGGAATCTCTAATTAATAAATTATTGATATGTTCTGTAATTTTCAATTTGTATTTTACACCTTTATTACTTGGCTCATCATCTACACGTTCTAAAGGACCAAGATGTCTAACTTTAGAAAACGAAGGTAAATTGCTGTTAGTGGCATCTAAAAAATAATCGATTAACGGCGATTTATTTGATACATCATACAAGTACAAGCGATTAGGCTCGTTCTCTGGATCTTCATTTAATAAATCTAGCTGATCTCTGTCAACGTAAAAAACAAGATTAGCTTCGTTAACTAATCGCTTAGAACTCACGTACTTATCGTTTTCCAAATTGACAAAGTCATTTCTAAAGACGTCAAAATTACTCATACCTGCTTCGGTATTAAAACCGTCAAACAATTTTATTCCTGCAATAGCTCCTTCCCCTCCTTTTAAGTAAAGTCTATCATCACCTAGGTCTGAATCTCCATCATTTACTGGCAATGTAAAATCGTTTTCAAGAAAATTAATCTTATTAGCTCCAAAATTAAGTACAAACGTTGAACTATCTCTTAACTCAGGATCATCGTCAGTTGACGCTGTTAGTTTTGAATAATAAATAGTAAGGTTGGCATTATTAGCAGTACTTGTGTTTAATATAAGGTAACTGCCATCATCATTTATAGCTTCAGCTTTAAAATAAAGACCTCTAAAGTATTCAGAAAAATTATTTAAGTTACTTAAAACTGCATCTCCTTCTTTATCTAGTATCTTTTCTTCCCAAAAAGAAGGTTCTAACATAATTCTAATTCCTGGTGCTTGAGTAGACAATAACGTTTTATCACCATTTTCATCTAATTCATTAACATCCATTAGTCTATAACCGTTTTCGTTGATATCAATTTCATTATCAACTACAGTCATTATACTCCCTGTTTCCTCATCAAACTTTACAAAAGTAAGCTCCTCACCTTCTAGGGCTGTCGTGGATATAGTTTCTGACGATGAAACTGATTGGTCTGAGTAATAAGCTTGCCCTTCATTAAAACCACCACTTGGATCAAAATCTCTAATAAAATACTTATTTTCAAAAATGCTTAACTTTATATTATTGTAGCCCTCTCCTTTAGAGAGTACTGAATCTATACTGTAGGTAGGATTGCCATCGTCATCAGCACCTGTAATTGTACTATAAAAAGGCAAGGTAACAACAACAGAGTCGACCTTTGCATCCTCTCCAAAAGAGGGATTAAACGTTGTTGGTGTTAACTGCGTTACAAAACTCGATGTTGTTCTTCCATAAGCATCATCGTAAATACCTAAGGTTGTTAAACCAAGTTGATTTGTTTGTACAGGATTTAAGGCTTTGGTATAGGCAATAACATCATATTGATTAGAGTCTATATCAAAATTTGTTGCAACGTCACTATTAAGAAGGTCAGACTCTAAAGTAGCAAAATCATCGTCACAAGCAATAAAACTTGAAACAATAAGGCCAAATGATAAGATCTGGAGTGCAATTTTATTCTTTTTCATAGGTAATATTAACTGTTTAATACAGTGTTGTTATAAAAATCTGTGTATGGATCTGCAAATTCTTCAATTGAATAATAGTCCAATACAGGTTTTGTTAAATCACTTAAATAAGTATCTAATTCTTCTGGTAAATCTTCAGAACCTCTAATGATAGCGTCAGAATTATCAATAGCAACCTTCATAAGGTTGATATAATCGGGCTGCTTTAGCAATTCTGTTGCATTGGCATCTAATTCATCAAAATTAACTTTAGAGATCATGTCTTTATCTAACGTCCCTTCAAAGCTTTGATTGTATACAGAGGTTACTATTTTACTTTCAGTAAATAAAGGTTCTGTTTTATAAAACTCTTTTAAGTATAACGGAAGTAGTGACGCCAACCAACCATTAACATGAATAATATCTGGAGCCCAATTTAGTTTCTTAACTGTTTCAATAACGCCTTTTGCAAAGAATATCGCACGTTCATCGTTATCTGAAAACAACTCACCGTTTTCATCTGTTAAGGTTGCTTTTCGCTTAAAATAATCTTCATTATCAATAAAGTAAACCTGAATGCGTTCTTTTGGTATAGAAGCCACTTTTATTATTAATGGCATATCTAAATCGTTAATTACCAGGTTTATTCCAGAAAGCCTAATCACTTCATGAAGTTGATGCCTTCTTTCATTTATATTTCCAAAGCGAGGCATAAATATTCTTATCTGACCTCCTTGTTTGTTTACCATCCGTGGCGCTTCAAACGACATTGAAGAGATTTCTGTTTCTGGTAAATATGGAACAACTTCCGAGGACACATACAATATTCGTTTATCTTTCATAAATCTGCTGCTTTTGAAATTAATGGTAAAAAACATGCAAAATTACAAAAATTTGTGCAGATTGCTAGTATTATATTATGTTTGCATGCGTTAAACTTTTGTTACAGCATTGAAAAACATTCAGAATAAAACCGATTTATCAAATCATATTAAGGATCTAAAAGCTAAAGGAAAGTCTATTGGTTTTGTGCCCACTATGGGAGCATTACACAATGGACACTTATCATTAGTAAATAGCGGACTAAAAGAAAACGACCTTGTTGTTGTGAGTATTTTTGTAAATCCTACACAGTTTGACAATAAAGAAGACCTCGTAAAATACCCTAGAACATTAGACGCAGATATTGCTTTATTAAAAACAGTAAGCGCGAATAACATTATTATTTATTCACCGACTGTTGCCGATATTTATGGCAACAACATTGTATCTCAAAGTTTCACCTTTGATGGCTTAGAGCATGAAATGGAAGGCGCATTTAGACCAGGACATTTTGACGGAGTTGGAACCATAGTAAAACGTTTGTTTGAAATTGTTAAACCAGATCGCGCCTATTTTGGAGAAAAAGATTTTCAGCAATTACAAATAATTAAAAAGCTTGTAGAACTGCACCATCTAGACGTAGATGTTATCGGTTGCTCAATCCATAGAGCCGAAGATGGTTTGGCAATGAGCTCTAGAAATGCAAGACTTTCACCAGAGCATAGATCTGCTGCTCCTTTTATTTATAAAACACTAAATACTGCCAAAACAATGTTTGGCACAAAAAGTGCAGGTACAGTAACGGAATGGGTTCGTTCTCAATTTAAAAAACAGGCGCTCTTAGAGCTAGAGTATTTTATTATTGCAGACATAACGACCTTAAAGCCAGTGAAACGAAAATCAACTCAAAAGTCATATAGAGCATTTATAGCTGTATATGCAGGCGATATAAGATTAATAGACAATATCGCTTTAAATTAATTATCTTTGTGGTATGCAAATACAAGTTGTAAAATCTAAAATTCATCGTGTAAAGGTTACAGGAGCCAAACTAAATTATATTGGTAGTATCACTATTGACGAAGACTTAATGGAAGCTGCTAATATTATACAAGGCGAAAAAGTTCAGATTGTAAATAATGACAATGGCGAACGCCTAGAAACCTATTGTATTCCAGGCCCTCGTAATAGTGGCGAAATCACGCTTAATGGAGCAGCAGCACGTAAAGTAGCTGTTGGAGACACGCTTATTCTTATTACTTACGCCATTATGGATATCGAAGATGCCAAAGTATTTAAGCCTTCTTTAGTATTCCCAGACGAAGCTACCAACCTCCTTAAGTAAAGCTAGGTGGCCAAAGCTAAATCCATTCTAAAAGTTGTTTTACCATTACTCTTAGGCGTTGGATTGGTATGGTATTCTTTATCAAAAATTTCTATTCCAACCCTAGTTCAATACTTTAAAAATGCTGATTATAGTTGGATAATTCTTGGTATCACTTTTGGAATACTTAGCCACATATCTAGAGCTTATCGTTGGCTATTTATGGCCGAACCATTAGGATTTAAACCAAAATTTGGCAATAGCCTTATGGCGGTGTATTCGGCTTACCTTATTAATTTTACGATTCCTCGTGCAGGAGAAGTTGCCAGAGCAACGATTTTAAAAAACTATGAAGACGTCCCTTTCGATAAAGGGTTTGGCACCATCGTTGCAGAACGCATAGCAGATACTTTAATGCTGCTAGCCATAATAACAGTAGCTTTTATATTAGAATTTGAGTTCATTTTTAATTTTTTCGCAGAAAAATTCAATGCAACCTCTTTGTTTTTAGGAGGTTCAGTATTAGCTTTGGGAGCTTTAATGTTAATTCTGTTTATAAAAAAAAGTAAATCTAAATTCGCATTAAAAGTAAAAGGATTCTTATTTGGGCTATTAGAAGGTGCACTTAGCATTTTTAAAATGAAAAAAAAGTGGGCTTTTATAGGACATACCTTGTTTATTTGGGCAATGTATGTGCTTATGTTTTATGTAACTACTTTTGCTTTACCCGAATTACAGAACATCACATTAACTGCAGTTCTAATTGGATTTATATTGTCTAGTTTTAGTATTGCAGCGACAAATGGTGGAATTGGCTCATTTCCCGAAGCGATTGTTATAGCCTTTTCGTTATTTGGTATAGCTGACGACCCAAGTAGAGCATTTGGTTGGATAGTATGGTCAACGCAAACGCTAGTAATTATTATTATTGGCGGGTTATCATTGTTATATTTACCTATATATAATAGGAAGAAAACAATATTATAATTTATTTTTATCGTACTTTAAATTTTTAATTATGCATAATATGAAGAACTTTTACCTACTTCTTATAGCGCTTTTTATAAGCTTTAATAGTCAGTCTCAAGCTATATATAAAACCATTGACTCCTATAAACTTGAAGGTAAACGCGAATTAAAAATTCAATTGCCAAGAAATTATAATCCCGAAGAAAAGCGATCCTATCCTTTAATCATTGTTTTAGATGGTGACTATTTGTTTGAACCTGTTGCGGGCAACATAGATTACCAGTCGTATTGGGAAGACATTCCAGATTGTATTGTTGTTGGTATTAACCAAGCAGATACTAGAATAGATGATTTTTATTATGACAATCATTCCAATCTTCCGTTACATTCTGGTGCTGACTTTTATGAATTTATGGCGGCCGAATTATTGCCGTTTATTGAAGATAATTATAACGCCTCTAATTTTAGAATCGTCGTTGGGCACGATTTGAGTGCTAATTTTATAAATTATTACTTATTTAAAGACGACCCTATATTTAGAGCTTATGTGGCATTAAGTCCAGATTTTGCTCCAGAAATGATAAATAGATTAAAGCAACGCTTATCGATATTAGAGAAAGAAGTGTTTTATTACATGGCAACGGGAGATGCGGATATTAAAGCAATTAGAGCCTCTATTTTAGAAAGTAACGCTATGATATCTACTATAGAAAACAAGAATTTTCTCTATAAGTTTGACGATTTTGAAGATGCCAATCATTATTCGTTAGTTGGTAGAGGTATTCCAAAAGCGTTAAATCAAATTTTTACACTTTTTAAACCTATTAATGCTAAAGAATATTCCGAAAAAGTGCTCACTTTCGAAGGGTCACCTTATGATTATTTGGTAAAAAAATATGAAGATATCGAACATTTTTATGGTTTTGAAAAAAAATTAATAGAAAACGATATTAGAGCAATTGCAGCAGCTAGTAATAAAAAAGAAGATTTAGAATCCTTAGAAAAATTATCTAAACTAATTAACAAGGTCTTTCCAAAATCCATGCTAAGTGCCTATTATGATGGCATGTACAACGAGAAACAAGGAAATTTAAAAAGAGCACTACAACGCTATAAATCAGGCTTATTATTAGAGCCTTCGCAATCCGTAGACAAAGAAATGATGCTCGATAAAATGTACGAAATTCAAGATAAAATGAAAGAATAATGCATTTCATCGAAAAAAATTGACTATTTGACGACAATTTAGTATGTTTGGAACCCCAAATCTAAACCTACTTATCATGAAAAAAACTATTTTTGTAGTTCTAACATGTCTCATTTGTGTAACGTCTTTTGCGCAAGTCACCTACCAAGAAATATCCTCGTCTAAACTTAGCGACGTACGGAAGCTAAAAGTTAAACTCCCAAAAAATTACGATCCAAATTCTGATCAAAAGTATCCGGTAATTATTGTTTTTGATGGAGATTATTTATTTGAGCCCGTAGTAGGACAAGTAGATTTTCAAACCTACTTCGATAATATGCCAGGATCAATTATCGTTGGTATTATGCAAGGAGAAAATCGTTTTTACGACGGTTACTACGATCCAACCACAGGATTACCTACAGAATCCGGACTTAGATTTCACAACTTCGTTTCAGACGAACTATTACCTTATATAGACAAAAACTACAACACAAGTAAGTTTAGAGTTGCCGTAGGTCATGATAATATGGGTAATTTCATCAACTCTTATTTGTTTAAAGACGATCTAGAGTTTCAGGCTTATGTTTGTATTAGCCCAGATTTTATTGGATCCTTAAACAATTTCATATCAAAACGTTTAGCGGTTTATAAGACAGATATTTTTTACTATTTAGCCACAGCAGAAAAAGATATTCCATTCCTTAGAGACAACATACTGGCTACAAACGGACAAATTAAGGCTGTTGACAATCAGAATCTCACGTATTATTTTGATGATTTCAAAGACGAAAATCATTACACGTTAGTCACAAGTGCTTTGGCCAAATCGTTTGAAAAGATTTTTGATATCTATAATCCATTACGCGAAAAAGAATTGGAAGAAAAAGTATTACCTTATGAAGGGACTTTAGATAATTACTTAACGGACAGATATAAAAGAATAGAAAAGTTATTCGGTATTAAAAAAGAAATTAGTGAAGACGAAATACAGAAAGTGATAAAAATCGCGGAGCAACGCGAAGATTTAAAATCACTACAGAAATTAGGTAATTTAGCGAATAAGCTTCATCCAGAATCTTTAATGGGCACCTATTATTTAGCACAATCTGCAGAGAAATCAGGTAAAACTAAAAAGGCTAAAAAACTGTACGAATCTGCTTTAACCTTAAACGATGTAAGCCATATTAACAGAGATTATATCTTTTCTAAAATTGACGAATTAACTGTCGCAGATTTAGATGAAGAGATTGATGATAATGAAGAGGACGATGAAGAAAACTAGAAAACACAGATTATCATCCGATTACTTTATCGAAGCTTTATATGGTAAAACAAAGGCATTTCTGCTTACTAATATGCCTTCAAAATTAGCCACATTAAAAGTTTTAGCTATTATGGCTTGGTTTAAAGACATCAACTAAAATTGTCTTAATTTAGCTGTTTCAAACTCTAATAATCCTGTTTTTGGGATTCTGAAACTAGAACATGGCTAAAGTAAAAACAACCTTTTTTTGTCAGAATTGTGGTAGTCAATATGCCAAGTGGCAAGGACAATGCACCTCTTGTAAAGCATGGAATACCATTGCCGAAGAAGTGATTCAAAAACCCGAAAAAAGCGATTGGAAAACACCAACAAAAGCAACCTCTAAACGGGTTTCAAAACCATTACTGATTAACGATATAGACACGTCTCAAGAAGCGCGTTTAAACATGCAAGATGACGAATTTAATCGTGTGCTAGGTGGCGGAATGGTTCATGGATCCTTAACATTATTAGGTGGCGAACCAGGTATTGGAAAAAGTACACTTTTACTTCAAATTGCTTTAAATTTAAAATACAAAACGCTTTATGTTTCAGGTGAAGAAAGTCAGAAACAAATAAAAATGCGTGCCGAACGTATTCAACCTAATAGCAACAATTGCTATATTCTTACCGAGACCAAAACCCAAAATATCTTTAAGCAAATTGAAGCCTTAGAACCAGATATTGTGGTCATAGATTCTATTCAAACCTTACATAGCGATTATATAGAATCTTCGGCTGGTAGTATTTCACAAATCAAAGAATGCACCACAGAACTTATAAAGTTTGCTAAAGAAACCGCAACACCAGTATTGTTAATTGGTCATATTACCAAAGATGGTCATATCGCAGGACCAAAAATTTTGGAACACATGGTCGATACGGTTTTACAATTTGAAGGAGACCGAAACCATGTCTTCAGAATTTTAAGAGCCAACAAAAACCGATTTGGTTCTACCAATGAATTAGGGATTTACGAAATGCAAGGCTCAGGATTACGCGAAGTATCCAATCCTTCCGAAATACTAATTTCAGAAAAAGACGAAGAATTATCTGGTAACGCAGTCGCTGCGACATTAGAAGGTTTACGACCACTAATGATTGAGGTTCAGGCTTTAGTAAGTACTGCCGTTTACGGGACACCTCAACGGTCTGCAACCGGATTTAATGCCAAACGACTCAACATGTTACTGGCTGTTTTAGAAAAACGAGCAGGCTTCCGTTTAGGTGCAAAAGATGTATTTCTAAATATAACAGGAGGCATAACAGTTGATGATCCTGCAATAGATTTGGCCGTTGTCGCTGCCATCCTTTCATCTAACGAAGATGTCGCTTTACAAAGTGATTATTGTTTTGCTGCAGAAGTTGGTTTATCAGGCGAAATAAGACCTGTACAACGTGTAGAACAACGTATTTTAGAAGCTGAAAAATTAGGGTTTTCTACCATTTTTGTGTCTAAATACAATAAAATAGCGTTAAAAAATACGGGTATTAAAATTCAATTAATTTCTAAAATCGAAGATGTCGTTAGCTTTCTCGTTTAACATCTTACAAACCAAAATACCGTAACCGTCTTCTAGCTGATAATGGCGTCAAAATTTAAGTCGAAAAACACCATATCATTAAAAAGTTTTAGACTATTTTGTAACAAAACCGCTTCAATGACTACTTATATATTGAAAGTGGTCTATATCTCAAAACGTTTTTGAGGCTCCAAAGTATAAAATCGACCGTACTTCAATTACCATCAAAACACAGTAAACATTCCAAATTTGAAGCTTTAGTATTCAAACGAGATGTCATCTTAAAAATAAAATTATTACAAGGCATTGTTGATGGTAATACCAAGACCAATTTACTTTCAAATAAGGTTGTTTAATCTTACAATGGTCGTATCTTTAGTAACTCAAAACATAAATTGACTCTTATGACAGAATGGTTTTCAAATTTAGAATTTCTATCCAAAATATATTGGCTAGTGGCTATTATTGGTTCACTCATTTTTACTGTAGTTATGATTATGGCTTTTGTAGGAGGAGATGCCGATGATATTGGCGACATAGATGCTGATATCGATGTTGATGGAGCAGGATTTCAGTTTATTTCATTTAAAAACCTCGTTGGCTTCTTCACTATTTTTGGTTGGAGCGGAATTGCTTGTATAGATGCCGGACTTTCAACACCTGTAACCATAGTGGTTTCTATAATTAGTGGTTTGTTAATGATGGTAATTATGGCTGCGTTATTTTACTTTATTAGTAAACTCTCAGACAGTGGGACTTTAAATTACAAAAATGCCCTCGATGCGGTTGGTGAAGTCTATTTACCAATAGGAGCTGACCGTTCTAAAATGGGCAAAGTAAACGTCAGCGTACAAGGCTCTATGCGCGAATTACATGCACTTACAGACTCATTAACCGAACTAAAAACAGGCACCATTATAAAAGTGGTCGATGTAACCGCTAATGGTATTCTCATTGTTGACCAAACCCGGAAACCTATTGAACCTTCAAGAGGAAATAATGAAGAATTACCAGCGTCTAAAGACCGATTTATAGAACGTTAACACACCAATACTAAGTTTAATCAAATAACCAATCGAAATGAATATGAATTTACTAATCATTCAAGAGAGTTTTAATGCAGAGGGTCTTGGCGGACCAATGCTGCTCATTTTTGTAGCGCTATTTATAGTGGTTACCTTACTTATTTTAATAAAGCGTTACAAACGTTGTCCTTCGGATCGTATTCTTGTCGTCTATGGAAAAGTTGGAGGCGGACAATCAGCAAAATGTATTCATGGTGGTGCAGCTTTTATTATTCCTGTGATTCAAGATTATGAATTCCTAGACTTAACACCGATTTCTATAGAAGTGAATTTGGTTAACGCCTTATCTAAACAAAACATTCGTGTTAATGTACCATCGCGTTTTACCATTGGTGTGTCTACAGAACCAGATGTGATGCAAAATGCGGCACAACGTCTATTAGGATTAGCGGCACAAGATGTTCAAGAATTAGCCAAAGAAATCATTTTTGGTCAGTTACGTTTAGTCGTTGCTTCTATGGATATTGAAGAAATTAACAACGATAGAGACAAATTCTTAACGAATATTTCGCAGTCTGTTGAAACCGAACTACAGAAAGTAGGTTTAAAACTAATTAATGTAAACATTACAGATATTGTAGATGAATCTGGCTATATCGAAGCACTTGGTAAGGAAGCTGCAGCACATGCTATTAACGCAGCTCGTAAATCGGTTGCAGAGAAAACAAGAGACGGTTCTATTGGTGAAGCTAATGCTGTACAAGATGAAAGATCACAAGTGGCTGCTGCAAATGCACAAGCGGTTGAAGGTGAAAATACAGCAAAGATTGCTGTTGCTAATTCAGATTCCTTACGTCGTCAACGTGAAGCCGAAGCAGAACGTGTCGCAATAGCATCAGAGAAAGTACAAGCGGCAAAAGCATTAGAAGAATCCTATGCTGCAGAGCAAGACGCTGAAACAGCAAGAGCAGATCGCGAGCGTTCATCTCAAATGGCAGATATTATTGTACCTGCAGAAATAGATAAACAAAAAGCTGAAATTGATGCCGAAGCTGAAGCAGAACGTATTAGAAGAAAAGCAAAAGGTGAAGCAGATGCGATACTTTTTAAAGCACAAGCCGAAGCACAAGGTCAGTATGAAATCTTAACCAAGCAAGCGTCTGGTATGGAGCAAATTGTAAAAGCGGCTGGTAACAATAGTAGAGATGCCGTATTATTATTAATTGCAGATAAATTACCAGAATTAGTAAAAGCTCAAGCCGAAGCAATTAAGAATATTAAAATAGATAAAGTAACCGTTTGGGATAATGGAGCATCTGGCGAAGACGGAAAATCGTCAACGGCTAACTTCCTATCTGGTATGTATAAATCGGTGCCTCCTTTACAAGAAATGTTTAATATGGCTGGTATGGATTTACCAGAGTATTTAAAAGGTAAAGATAAAAAAGAGATCGAGGCAGATGATGCCACTATCGATCAATCAGAAAAGTAAACTCGACTTTTCTTGACTACAATTAACTACAAAAGACCAATACCAACATTAAAGACTATTTATGGTATTGGTCTTTTTTTATTGGGAATCCTTAGTATTGATACACTTATTTGTATTCCTTTCTTCGGAGCAGGTTTATACTTTTTTCATACGGATGGCCTCCAAATTGATCTTAAACATAAAAAATACCGCAATACCATTAACCTGTTTGGTTTAACCTTTGGCAAATGGCAAGACTTTCCGCAAATAAAATACGTCTCTGTGTTTAAAACCACGCAATCGACACGTGTTTGGGTCTCCTCAGCAAGCACAAACGTATCTACAACTGTGATTAAAGTGAATCTATTTTATAACACCAATCAAAAAATTGAAGCCTATGAAACCGACAATACAGAAATAGCTTTTGATATCGCCAAACAAATTGCAACAGCTTTAAACATCGATGTCTTAGACGCTACATCACGAGACACCCAATGGTTATAAATTCATAGTCACGTCAGTTCGAGTGATTGTTGAAGTATAAAAAATCGTATCGAGAACCAACAAAAAAACAACCAATAATCGCAACTAAAATGTCTAATCTGTAGGTTGTCCCCTTGAGGAGACCTTAGGGGTGTTATTCACTGTTGTACCTTAAGAGCGAAGCTCTTAGGTATGTCACACAACTTTTGATTAAAGATACCGAAACATAGTTTTTGACAACCGAATCGAGAACCAACCATCAACCTCATATAAAAACCAATACCCATTGTTATTTCCGAGAAAACAGGAATCCATAAAATTTAAAACCTTTCCTTAACTTTGCAACCTAAACGTCGTTCACATTTGAAACTCAACCTGCAAGATATTCCTCGCGTAAAAGCAATCACCAAAGAGGATTTTATAACGCACTATTTCAAACCACAAAAACCTGTGGTGATAGAGCAATTTATTGAAGATTGGCCTGCCTATTCCAAATGGAATTTAGACTACATTAAAAAAGTGGCTGGAGATAAAACCGTTCCACTTTACGACGACAGACCCGTAGATTATAAAGATGGATTTAATCAGGCTCACGCCAAAATGAAAATGAGCGATTATGTAGATCTACTGCAGCGTGAACCTACAAAATACCGCATTTTCCTTTGGAATATTTTAAAAGAAATTCCACAACTACAAAAGGATTTCACCTATCCAGATTTTGGACTACGTCTCATGAAAAAGCTACCGATGCTATTCTTTGGAGGAAAGGATTCGCATACCTTTATGCACTACGATATTGACTTGGCTAACATTTTTCACTTTCATTTTGAAGGTAAAAAACAATGCATATTATTTGACCAAAAACAAAATAAGTACTTATACAAAGTACCACATTCGTTAATTGTTAGAGAGGATATTGATTTTAATAATCCCGATTTTAAACAATGGCCAGCACTAAAAAAGGTAAAAGGATGGAGTTGCGAATTAAAGCATGGAGACACCCTATATATGCCAGAAGGGTATTGGCATTATATGCGTTACCTAACACCAGGATTTTCGATGAGTTTACGCGCTATAGCTCGAAACCCTAAAAACCTTGGCAAAGCAATTTATAACGTTTTTATAATGCGAAATTACGATAACCTTATGCGCCGCTTAAAAGGACAAAAATGGATTGACTCCAAAAACGAAAGAGCGATTACTAACACCAATCGTTTCATTTAATTTTCTGACATTAATTAAATACTATTTGTATATTTGACCCTTATTTTTAAAATGAAAAACATGAAAAATATTTTACTCGTTGTCGCTTTACTAGCCTTTAGTTTTGGTAATGCGCAAGCTTTTATAGGCGAAGGTGACCAGAAATTTCAGGTAGGTGCTAACATACAAGATTACGCTACAGGTATTAATGTAAGTTTCGACCATGGATTAGGAGAAAACATCTCTATTGGTGTATCCTCATCGTATGCTTTAGGAGGTGCCGATGGCATTGAAAATCTTGATTTTGGCGACCGTTTCGATTTAAAAGGACGCTTTAATGCTAACTTAGGAAATGTAATTAATATTGATGAAAACTTTGATCTGTACCCAGGATTAAACCTAAGCCTTAAAAACTTTGGTGGCCATGTTGGTGCACGTTATTTCTTTTCAGAAGGTTTTGGTGTTTTTACAGAAGCCAACTTTCCTTTAGCGAAATATGATACAGACGATCCAATTGATATACACAACCAGTTCACATTAAATATTGGTGCAGTTTTCAACTTGTAGATAAAAACGCTGCACGGTTAGAATTAAGAAAACAGATTACATTCTAACAAATAATAAACAGAATACTAAGCCTTTTCATTCCCATGTAAAGGCTTTTTTCATGAAATTAACTGCTACTAAAATGTAAGACTATCATAATTTAAAATACTTTTTTCAAACCTTATTACTCTAATCTTCATCAAAGCTCACAGCTAACCCCTCCTCACCCCTAAAAATACTCACCAAGCTTCTCATAAACCAAAGCCGATTCCCAACCACGATACAACAAATAATCCACCACCTTTTTCTTTTTCTTATACACATTAGGCTCTTTAACTTGCTCCATACGTTTTTGCACCAACGCATCTAAAGTGTTGTAATAATCGTCCAGATCAATTTCTTGTAGCGCGCTATCAATACTATATTTAGAAATACCTCTAAACTTTAACTCGCGCAGCAACCGGTTTTTGCCCCATTTTTTTATTCTGAATTTCCCAGAAACAAAAGCTTTAGCAAAGCGTTCTTCGTTAAGGAAATTCTCCTGAATTAAATGCACCATAATCACATCTATAGCCTCAGGAATCATATTCATATCCCGTAGTTTTTGTCGCACCTCTTTATGGCAACGCTCTTGGTAAGCACAATAGTGTTCTAGTTTTTTTTGTGCTTCGTTAACGGTGTATGATTTATTGATTTCCATGCCATTCAAAAATACAATAGATTAAGAAAATGTAGTCATTTATAAGGTAGAAATAAAGTGTGGTAAACTACATACAACAATGCGGCTTAAAAGTATTGAAATGATAAGCAATAACACATCATCGATGATTTTAGCACTTAATAGATAAACCGTAAGAAATCTTAACAATTTGTTAATAAATACTTACTTTGCAAGACACTGACTAACAGTGATTTTCACATATATTTGGTTAGAATTAATTCATTATGTAATCCCTATTATCCCTATGGTTAAAAAATACTCCCTCATTATTATAGCATTTTTGTGCTTTAGTTTGTCTGGTTATGGGCAGACAACAGTTTTTGATGCAGCAGGCGGAGGAGCATATCCTTCAGGTGCTTGGTCTGATGTCAATAACATAACAGCTCAAGAAATTGATCGAGGTTCTTATTATCTAGTAGATGCAGGAAACCCTTCAGATATAATCACTACAGCTGTTTATGATTTATCAGCTTATGCGTCTGCGGAATTTAGTTTAGATGTTGCTTCCTTTGGAGGTGGTAGCTATAACCCAGCAAAAATAGAAATCTCTTTTAATGGAGGAACTACATTTACACAAACTGAGGTAAGTACTACAACTACAGGATCTTCATACATTGACGGTGGCACTTTTACTTTAAATAGTGTAACCAATCAAGTACAAATTAGAATTTCTAACAATGGAACGAGTGGTAGAGGTGTAAGACTGAAAAATTTAGTATTAACAGGTTATGGTAGTGGTTCTACTGACACCGAATTAAACTTTGCTTCAACAACCTATTCTGTTAATGAAGACGATGGCACAGCAAGTATTTGTGTAGATATTACCAATGAAAGTGCAACCGCAACAACTGCAGATATCGTTTTAACCTCTGCAAGTACACCACATGTTACGTATTCAACAACAGGAATTACGTTTCCAGCAAATAGCTCTACGTCACAATGTGTTACCGTAAATATTGCGGATAATACCAACTGTAGCGACAGCACCGATTACACCTTTGAAATTCAAAACGTTGCTGGAGGAGATAGTGCCACAGCAGGTAGTGATGATGAAACTACACTGAGTGTTAATGATGATGACACTGCAAACACTGCAATTATTGATGAAAATTTTTCAACTCTAGGTACATTTAATCAAGTAAGTGAAACAGGATCTGGAATATCATGGATTTCTTACGATGACTACGCCGTAATCAACGGATATGATAGTGGAGCAACAAATCAAAGAGATTGGTTAATTTTTAATGACGCCATAAACTTTGATACTCTTGACAATGAAAGCTTAGTTATTGATTATGAAGAACGATATAGTGGTAATAATGTAGAAGTATTTTATTCTAACAACTTTAATGGAACATTTACAAGTGCGAATACCAGTAGTGCCACTTGGACAAGTTTAGGAACATTAAATGAGCTAAGCTCTTCTGGATCTTGGGGAAGTGACACCAAAACTTTTGATTTAACAGGACTAAGTGGTAGTGCTGTATATATAGGATTATTGTACACATCAACTATATCCGATGCCGAAAATTGGAGAATAGATAGTATTGAACTTACTGCCGATGCATGCCTTTGTGCACCACCAGCAGCCCCAATAGGAAGCATATCAGGAACCACACCGGCATGTGCATCAACAACCTTAAGCTATTCTGGGACTGCGGCAGCTGGCACTATTAATTATTGGCAAACAAACCCTACGGGTACCGACGAAATCTACAACGCTACAGCAACTTACACAGCAACAACTTCTGGTACGTACTATGTGAGAGCTTATGACACAGCTGGTACCTGTTGGTCAGATAACGCACTAAGTTACGCGGTAGTCATAGAAGATGGTGTACCAACATTAACACAACCAACTAACCAAACCGAAGTCATACCAGATACAGCAACATTCTCGGTGAGTTCTTCAGACACAGACAGCTACCAATGGCAAGTGAACACAGGCTCAGGTTGGAATAATGTTACCGGAGGGTCTGGCGCCACTACAGATACGTACACCACAGCTGCAACATCTGCACCAATGGATGGGAGCCAATACCGTTGTATCCTTACGAATATCTGTGGGAACACAACCTCTAATGCCGTAACGTTAAATTTAAGTAACGAAGCGCCAAATAACGCAAGAAATATTGAAGGTTGCTTTGAAGATACAACCGTTACTTTAAATTGGGACGCACCAGCATCTGGTGTAACTCCAACAGGGTATATGGTATTTGCCAGAGATGGTGGTACAGACCCAACAGGCACAAAAGACGATGCTAACACCTATACTCCAAATACAGACTTTTCCGCGGCAACAACTGTTACACCAGTATCTCTAGGGCGAGTGGTATATAAAGGAACAGCCACTACAGCTACAATTACAGGTTTAACTGAAGATAACAACTATTCATTTACAGTTTACGCTTATTTTAGTGAAACATTAACAGGATGGGCCAATGGTGGCACTGCAGGAAGTACGGTGACAAATGGGCTAGCACAAGGAGATATAACCAACCTTACAGCAACACCATTAACAAATAAAGTAACGCTAAACTGGAACAACCCTTTACCAACGGCATGCTATGATCAATTAATCATTATTGCCAATCAAGGAGGAGTAACATTTACACCAACTGGAGACGGTTCTGCATATTCCGGAAATGACAACGACGTATACGCAAGTTCAAATCAATTGGTATACGAAACCACCTCTAGCGCTTCAACCAAATCCATAACGGGCTTAACCAATGGGACTAATTATTGTTTTAAAATATTTATTAGACGAGGAACCACATGGACAGAAGGTGTAGAAGTGTGTACAACTCCGTCACTAACCTATTGCGACTCTTATGGAGATGGAGGTGACGGTTACCTAACCCTTACCAACAATGTGCAATTTAACACTATCAATAATGCTTCGGATAATACGGATAATGCTTATTCAGATTACACAGCCATATCTACAACAGTTACAATTGGGCAAACTTATAATTTAGAAGTGAGAGTAAATACCGATGGGGAATACTTTACAACCACAATGGTTTGGTTTGATTGGAACAACGATGGTGATTTTTCAGATGCTAATGAAGATTACGACTTAGGAGTAGCATACAATGCCGTAGATGGATCTACAGACGAAAGTCCGCTCTCTATCGAAATACCATCTAATGCTGTTATAGCTGCAACAAGAATGCGCGTTTCTACAAAATATTATGATACAGATTATCCTATAGACCCACCAACTCCTTGCGAAACTAGTTTTGACGGTGAAGTTGAAGATTATACCATTAATATCGTACAGCCTGTTGATGCTGAGATTAATGTTAAAGGAAATAATATCTCTATAGACAATGGGTTTAACGCACCATACGGTTTAAACAACACGTTGTTTGCCTCCACAAACGTGGGAGATACAGGCCCTGAAAAAGCCTTTTTTATAGAAAACATTGGAGCAACCACTTTAAATTTAACGGGGACTCCAAAAGTTGAAATTATCGGTGCCCATGCAAGTGATTTTAGCGTCACCTTACAACCTAGCGCAACTGTGGGTTCAGGATCTAGCTCAGAATTCAGAGTAGAGTTTAACCCAACCTCAGATGGAGTGCGTACCGCACAAGTAAGTATAGAAAATTCAGATAGCGACGAAGACCCTTATATATTCGACATCGAAGGTTCTGCAGTCTGTAGCACTGTTTTAACGAGCTCTGTGTGGCCGACTGAAGGACCTGAAAATACAGAAATAACGATTACATCTGCTAATGACCTCACAGGTGCCACGGCGACTATTAATGGCTTAGCGATGACTACAATATCTACATCTGCTTCAGAGTTAGTTGTGCTGTTACCAGAAGGGGCTACCGACGGAGACATTACAGTATTGTTTTCTACAGGTTGTTCTTCTGAAAATGCGTTTACCGTTATAAGTGATGATATTTCTACCTGTGAAACTACAGCTGTATCTACACCACCTACGGATTTATTTATGAGCCAAATATCTGATGCAACCACCGGAAGTTCGTCTTTAGTTGAAATTTTTAACGGTACCGCATCAGCAATTAACCTCAACAATTATAGCATTCGAGTTTTTAATAACGGAAATGCTTCTGCATCTTCTACTTTAAATTTAACAGGAACAATCGCTTCTGGTGGTATACACGTCATTAGTATCGGAACATCATCCTGTGATTTTACAGCAGCAAGTTTAGATGGTAGTCTTCCGCACCAATCTTTTAATAGTGCTAATGGTATTAACTTTAAATATGATAGTTCAGATTTAATAGAACTATATAACAGTTCCACAGCCACTTCAATAGATGTTTTTGGAGTTTTTGGTAGCGATAATTGGTCTAACGGTTTGGTTACTGGTGAAAACGGTATTAATTTCAGCAGAATTAATACAGCAAGTGCATTGCCTTCCACAACGTTTAACCTTGCAGATTGGGATATTACAGATTGGACAGATTGTAGCGATTCTGATTATAGTAATTTTGGAGTGTATGATTTTGCTTTAGCAACACCACCATCAGTTTCAGTATTAACACCTCCTGTGTTTAATTGTTTAAACACTATTCAAATAGGAGTTACAGGTACTGAAGGTGTGCCTTCTGGCTCAGGTTTAACGTACCAATGGTTTTATTTAGAACCAAGCTCAGCAACATTTGTTGCTGTACCGAATAATGCTGATTTTGATAATGTAGCAACCGCAACTCTAGACATTTTAAATCCTATATCGTATTTAGAGTATCAATTCTATTGCCAAGTGAGAGAAGATGACGTTACGTGTTACAAAGCTAGTAATGCAGTAAAATTAGACGCAGTAACGGCTTCTTGGGACGGCACTACTTGGTCTACAGCTCCCGCTTCAGATAAATTTGTAGTTATAAATGGCGCGTACGACACTAGTGTCACTACAAATGGAGAAACAAGCTTTGAAGCCTGTAGCTGTGAAATTACAACCGGTAATGAATTAATAATTGCTGACAATACCTATGTAAAAGTAGAAAACAATCTTGTTGTAGATGGTAGCTTAGTGGTGCAACCTTACGGAGCTTTTGTACAAGTTAATGACGCGGGTACCGTGACAGGTAATATCTTATCGGATAAAACCAAAATTCAAGTGTATAAAAAAACACCTTGGTTAGAATCACGCCATGAGTACGTGTATTGGAGTGCACCTGTATTTGGCGAAACCATTGGCGATGGATTGGCAGAAGCAAATACAGGAAGAAGATACACCTACCTAGGTCAGAATTTCTTAGATGCTACTGCAGAAACCAACAACAATGGAGCCACCGTTGCAGGACAAGATGACGTTGATGATAACGGCGACGATTGGCTATTTGTTAATGGAGCTACCATAATGCAACCAGGTGTGGGCTATGCCGCAACTCAAAATAATTTCGCACCATTCCCAACGCAAATAGACTATATCTTTGAAGGGCCTTTCAATAATGGAATTTATAACATCCCTATTTATAGAAACGACTCAGAATTAAATGACAACAATTGGAACCTTATTGGTAACCCATATCCATCCGCTATTGATGCAGATTTATTTCTAGCAGCTAATGCAAGTATTGGGGAATCAGTAGGTTCTATGACTGGAGCTATTTTCTTTTGGTCTCACGCTACAGCTGCCGATGCAAATGCTAACGGTAATGAAAACTTAAACTATGCACAAAGTGATTATGCAATTATTAACGGCTCTGGTCAAACTAAGGGTGGTGACAACGTAACACCCACAAGATTTATTCCTTCTGGTCAAGCGTTCTTTGTCTCTATGGATGATGACGTTACACCAACAACAGCAAGTGGAGATATTAAATCAATAGACGTTGAATTTAATAATAGCATGAGAGTTACAGGTAATAATGACCAATTTTTTAGGTCTTCAACAACTACCGGAAGTAATAGGCTATGGTTAAATCTTACAACAGACAACGGAGCATCTAATCAAATTTTAATAGCTTATGTTAATGGAGCTACAGATGCTGATGACGGTATGTATTATGATGCACCTAGAAACTTATCCACAGATGTTAACGCTGTTATATATTCACTTCTTGAGAATTCCACTGATAAAAAACAATTTGTAATTCAAGGTAAAGATCCTAATAACTTAACGCTTGGAGAAGTAATTCCTCTTAGTCTTATCACCACTATTTCAGAACCTACTATTTACACCATATCAATAGACCAATTCGAAGGTGATTTTATGACTGAAAATGCCATTTACATCAAAGACAACCTATTAAACACCACTCACAACCTCAAAAACTCAGACTACACCTTCACCTCAGAAACCGGCGAATTCAATAACCGTTTTGAAATTGTGTTTACACCAACAACATTATCTATAGACGATAACATATTAGATGCAAATACCGTAACCATTACAGAATTACAACATGGTGATGTTCAAATCAAGGTTGGAAACGCACATACCATAAAACATGTCGATATTATAGATGTAACCGGACGAATTGTGTATAGCTTAACAGGTGATGCTTCTACTGAGATCTACAACTTGTCTAAATTGAGTGAAGCCGCTTATATTGCAAAGATAACCTTATCCAACGGACAGATTATAAGTAAAAAAGCAATAAAACAACGCTAACATAGCATCCACAAAATAAAACAGGAAGCTGATCTAAAAAAATAATCCTTCCTATACCATTGAGCGTTTCCGATAACAATTGGAGGCGCTCAGTGTTTTAACGCCTATTTTACACCTAAAAACCAACAAACAAAGCAAATTCATCTCTATAAGTATAGCGTATCTATAGCGTATTAACCCCGTGGCTAATCCATGGATACTCCGTGTGAGGTCCGTAGTAACCTCGGCAATAAGAAGTGATAATACAAAACACACCTATTAGTGCAATGCAATTACAGTTTGAAGGTATTAAAGTGTGTATTTTAAAGCTAAAATTAAGTTTCTACCCGCTGCAGATAGACCAGAAGAATACGGTCGGTAACGTTGATCCGTTATGTTTTCTAAACTCGCTGTAATACTTAACCTTTCATTATAGTGATATTGCGTTCTAAAGTTAAGCGTGTGCCAAGAAGGTGCATAAGGATCTCCATTAGCATCTAATGCATAGATATAATCCTTAGACGTTTCTGAAGGTGCTAATTGATTATTGGACAATTCATCGTTATAGATTAGATAAGCATCAAATAATAGTTTGTTTTTCTTCCAAACCAAATGTGTACGCCCAAATCTTGGTGCCACATGTCTTATAGGTTCTTCTACACCATTATTATCTTCAGTTCCACCAATACTGTTATATTGCGAACGTAGTTGTAATTGTTTTGTAAAGTTGACTTCTATTCCGGCTTCAAATCCATAAATCCAGGCTTTTGAAGCGTTTTGTATCGCTTGGATGGTACTCGCTTCGCCATTATAAACCATCTCAGTGTCACCATTAAGCTTATAATCTCTTCGGATTAATGCATTGTCTAAAAAGGTGTAATAGGTGGCTAAATCTATAATAACTTTATTTTCAAAATTCAATTTTAAACCTAGCTCTCCGCTATACGCATACTCTGCTTTTAAATCTTTATTCGGTACCACAACAGCACCAGGTTCGCTATCAAACACCTTACCGATATCGTCTATATTTGGAGCTCTAAAGGCGGTTGCTGCATTAAGTTTCCATTGCAATAAATCGCTTGGCGACCATGTAATTCCCGCTGTACCTGTTAAGGCCCCAGTATTCACCTCAGCATCATCAAACGGTAAATTTAAAAACACATTGTTCTCGGTATAATCGGCCTTAGCAATCACTTGATTATAACGAAGTCCAGACTGAAATACAAATTTAGAATTAGGTTTATATTTTAAGCTGGCATAAGCCGCAGCAGACTGCCAAGTAGAGCCGTCTGGATAGCGTGTAAGACTCACTGAATTGTCTCCAGTTTCAATATTTTTATCATGACCATCGGAATGTACTGTATTATGCAAATATTCCATGCCATAAAAAAGACTTGTTTTAGGGTGCAATTTCTTTTCTAAATCTAAATTAAATGAAATGGCATCCACAGATTCCGCTCTAATTGCACGAATAGAAGATTGAAAATCGCGATCTTCTCTGCTCTCTTTAAAATTTTGATACGCTAAAGTCGTTTGAATTTTATCATACAAATTAGAACTACTGCTCAGTTTAGTGAACTGAAAATTACCCATAAACCATTGTTGTGGACCGTAATTCCATTCTGCCGAACGCAACACATCGTCTCGGTAACGAATAAGTCTATCGTATCTAGAATAATTTGAGGTTGTAGAAAAATACAAGCCTAAATCAAAATCCAAATCATCAGACGATTTATAACGTACTTTTTGCATCAAATTAATTTGATCGTAACCTGTTGGTACTTGCACTTTAGGGTTTGAGTTGGCAACAATAACGTCCGCACCATTTTGCCGCGTAACGTATTCTGGTCTCAAGTAATCGTCTGGCCCATGGCTTCCCATTCTTAAATCATCAAAATCAGTATAACTAACACTTGTTAAAAACGCCCAATTGTTATACCCTAAATTAAAGTCTAAATGGCCTGTTTTTTCGTTATTTGCAGATGCAAATCGTGTTAAAGCATTAGCGCTAAAATCTAAATCATCGGTTTCAGAAAACTGAGGTTTTTTGGTATAAAAACTCATAACTCCTCCAATAGCATCACTACCATACACTACAGAACCTGCTCCAAGCGTAACTTCGGTCTGTTGTACCGAAAACGGATCTATAGCAATGACGTTTTGAAGATTACCACCTCTAAAAATAGCATTGTTCATTCGTACACCATCGACTGCAATTAAAAGCCGATTGGTAGAAAACCCTCTTATCATAGGACTTCCACCACCTAACTGACTCTTTTGAATGTAAATATTACCTGTGTTTTCTAATAAATCGGCACTGGTTTGCGGATTAGACAAGGCAATATCCTTGGCACTCACATTAACTATGGTTTGTGGAATATCGCGTTTATGTTGTTCAAACTTAGACGCAGAAATTAAGATTTGATCTAAACCTTCCACTTTAGGAGTGAGGTAAATAACCCCATTCTTGTTGGCAATTTCAGATTTAGTGAAGTGTTTATCTTCGTATAAAAAGTCTTTAAAATAGATGAGTTCGTTATCGCTAAAACCAGACAAAGACGCTTCTCCTTTAGAATCAGTAATAACCGTTTTACTTTTTATATCATTAACAACAGCAACCCCAGGAATAGGCATCTGACTATCGGCTTCTAATACAGTAACCGTTTGACCAAAGGTTAATTGTAAAAAAAGAAACATTAAACATGTATGTACGCTATTGCGTTTCACTTGTGAACTCACAATCATTATAAAATTTTGGTAAATTCGGCTTAATGAAAAACCGCGTTAAGCACTTGTAAAGATTTGGGCTTTTTAAAACTTCCCAAATGTAATTCAAAATAATGCAACAATAGATTTAAAAACTCTTGGCGTTGTTTTGCTTTAATGGTTATGGTATTTAGTGCATCAAAACTTGTGCCTAACAGTTGTTTTAGTAGTATTAAATTTTCACCCGAAACAGAGTAGATACCATGATTGGACGTTTCAAAAACTCCAGTCTCTAAATTAAAAAACGGATAGTGATGATCTGTATTTTCAGGTTGAAACCCTAAGTATCGTGTAAGCTTTAATAGAAATAATAAATGAAAGTTTGAAAACTGATCTTCATTATCTAAATACTGAAGTGAAGCGGTTATAAAATGGAATAAATCGGCATTCTTTTCTTCTTCTTTCAACACATTGGAAAGAATTTCGGATAAAAATAAAACGATTGAACTCTTATAAATGTTAGTGTGAAGACTTTTATAGATGTAATTAAACTTCGTCTCTTTAATAAAATGAAGCGACTGATTGGGTTTGTAATTTTCCTCTATTTGAAGTTGAGATAAGGCTTGAAAATAAACCGTTTTTGATAGTCCTTTTTTAGATTTCAAAACACCTCTTAGCATATAACTTACAACGCCTCGTTCTTCAGTATAACACTTAACAATAAGGTCGTGATCTCTATATTTTAATTTAGAAAGCACAATGCTGTTGTTTTTTGAAAGCATGTTTATTGGACTATGAGCACTTTAAGCACTTTGGTTTCAAAAGAGTCTAAATCTGAAATCAGTATTAAATACACACCTGTTCTCACCACATTATTCGCAAGGTTTTTACCATTCCAAATAGCTGTTCCACCATCTATGGCAAAATTATAATTGGAATTAGACGATCTTAAATTAACATTAGACTGGGCTTCGGCGACCAAATTCCCTTCAATATCGGTGATTTTTATATTTACACGCTCTGTTAAGCCATTTATTTTAACCCCTTTATTAATATCGTTAAGGTCGTTAAAACCAAGAATGTTGTATTCTGGACGCACAGGATTTGGATACACAAAAGCATCCTCTAACGTATTGCCTGGTTTAGAACCACCTGCCTTAAAAGATAATAAACCTTTTATGCTTGCGATATATACAGTGCCATCATTAGGGTCTATGGAAATATCGTTAATTCTATTAGATGGTAATGGTGAATTATCTTTGGTAAAGTGATATATAGTTGTTTGCCCATCTGGTGAAAAGTAAAACACGCCAGAATCTACCGTACCAATCCATTTGTTATTAGAACCATCTACTTTAATATCGGTTATGGTTTCGCCTTCTAACAATTCTTTTGCAATACCATTTTCTAAAATAATTATAGAACTTAAGGTTGGATTAGAATCTTCATAAAAACCCGATGTATTATAAAGTACTCTAAGGCCTGTAAATGTACCTACCCAAAGTTGATTTCTATTATCTATAGCAACCGCATTCACTCTCGGAAACGGCAACCCTTGTTCTTCGGTTCTAATATTTCGAAGCGGATTATTACTTACTGTTTCATTATAAGCATAAATTCCGTTTGTATAAGCTCCAATCCATTTGGTACCATTATTATCTATGGCAAGATCAAAATAGCCAAACTCATCGCGAATAGCGTCTTGTATTATACTCGAAAAATCATAACTATTCCAATTGCCAGTAATTGGGTCATACGATTTTAAAGGTTCAAATAACAACGAAGATAGCGACCACAACAATCCTGTTCTATCAAAAGCCGTAGCCGAAACTCTTAAACTCCTAAAATTAGGAGATCCTGGTAATACTAAAGATTCTAAACCACTATTGGTTTCATCATATAAAATGGTGGGTTCAAAATCATTTAATTCTAGAAGACCATCTTGAAAGGAACTCACAAAGACTTGATTGGAAACAAAAGGATTCACGGCTATTTGAGACAAGTTTCTACCTCCTAATAGACTATCATACGGAATGCTTTCCCACACTTCATTTCTATAATAACTTATACCTCTACTTCTAACTGGACTTGGAACTAAATCCTCTGTATAATCCCCAAAACTAGACCAAACCACACCAGATTCTGCATTAAGCCTAAAGGTTTCATTAAATAAAGGACCATTAGGTTTAATTTCAGAATACTCTCCTACTGCAGAAATTGAATTGTTTAGAACTCCAAAGGCTTCCGTACCTATATATATAGAATCATCTAAACTAACTGCTGAAGTAAAATTAGAATCAAATGCTTCCGTAGGCTGAAAACTATTGACAAGTCCTAGGTTTTCATCATACACATAAATCGTATTTGAAGTTGAATACACCAAATTAGAGTCTGACATATCAGCGTCTAGAGGCAATACCGGAAATGTAAACAACGTATTTATTGTAGCTCCATTTATTTCGTAAAGCACCCGATTATCACGTACTGAATACAATTTATTATTAATCGTATTCATAGTATAATAATTACCCATTATAACGGTTTGCCATTGCTGATAATCTATTAAATTAGGATTGTTTAAATCGGCTCTTTTTATACCATTACCAGCTAAACATGCCGCATAAATTTCATTATTTAAAATTGAAACCTGAGTTACAGTGACCTGAGATCCTCCATTACCTAAAAAATATGTGTCACCAAACTCCAAGCGTTCTAAATCATAAACAGAAACCCCATAATTTGTAGATATATATATTAGGCCTTCATTCTCAAAGAAATGATTAATCCCTTTATTTACAGGAGTAATATTTTGTTTATCTAATATATCGACAACAGATAATACTGAATTGTCGGTTTCAGAATAGATCTCTACTAATCCTGTTTCATAACCAATAAGCAGATACTGATACAATTCACTGTAATAAATGGTAGTAATTTGCTCACCTGAAAGGCCTTCAACAGAGGTAATAGTTGTGATCTCATTGGTTTGTGTATCATATTTAAAAACTGCATTTTGAGCCGCAGCATATAGGGTATGATTACCACTAACGACGTCCACTATATTGTTATAGGAATAATGACCTTGCCATAATGCTGTGAAATCTTGACTATAACATGAAGCCGTAAGTCCAAATACCAGAATAAAGATTTTAAAAACAGTGTTACTCATTTAAGAAATAAGGTTTGTTCAAATATATTTAATACTAACGATAAATTATACGCTTATCATATATTATGTCATAAAAAAGCTCCTGTAAGGAATACAGAAGCTTGAAAATATACTTTTTTAAATTTGATTATACGACACCTTGTGCCAACATAGCATCCGCAATTTTTACGAAACCAGCGATATTTGCTCCTTTAATATAGTCTATGGAACCATCCTCGTTTTTTCCATATGCTACACAAGAGTCGTGAATGTCTTGCATAATGCCTTTTAGGCGCTCATCTACTTTTTCTCTAGACCAACTATAACGCAATGAGTTCTGGCTCATCTCTAATCCAGATGTGGTTACGCCTCCTGCATTTGACGCTTTACCTGGAGCAAACAATAATTTAGCTTTTTGAAACTCATGGATAGCTCCGGGAGTTGAAGGCATGTTTGCCCCTTCAGCTACACAGATACAACCATTTCCTACTAACTGTTTTGCCTCTTCAGCATTTAACTCATTTTGAGTCGCACATGGTAGCGCGATATCACATTTTACAGACCAAGGCCTTTCATCTGCATAGTATTTAGCATTTGGATACTGATCAACATATTCTCTTATTCTACCGCGCTTTACATTTTTAAGATCCATAACAAACTTCAATTTCTCAGAATCTATACCATCTTCATCAACAATATAGCCACTAGAATCGGATAAAGTAAGTACAGTTGCTCCTAATTCTATTGCTTTTTCAGCTGCATATTGTGCTACATTTCCAGATCCAGAAATTACAACCGTTTTATCTTTGATTGCGTCATCCTTTAACTTTAACATACTTTGCGCAAAATAAACCGTTCCGTATCCTGTAGATTCAGGTCTAATTAGTGAGCCTCCCCAAGTTGGCCCTTTACCCGTTAATACACCAGTAAATTCATTTTTTAGTTTTTTGTAAGTTCCAAACATATAACCAACCTCACGTGCTCCTACTCCTATATCACCTGCCGGAACATCTGTAAACTGTCCTATATGTCTAAATAATTCACTCATAAAGGCCTGACAGAATCGCATAATCTCACCATCTGACTTTCCTTTTGGGTCAAAATCCGAACCGCCTTTTCCTCCACCCATTGGCAATGTGGTTAAGGCATTTTTAAATACTTGCTCAAAAGCTAAGAATTTTAAAATACTTGCATTAACAGAGGGATGAAAACGTAAACCTCCTTTATAAGGACCAATAGCAGAGTTCATTTGAACCCTATAACCTCTATTAACTTGAATTTCTCCCGCATCATCAACCCAACTCACCCTAAAAGCAATTAAGCGTTCAGGTTCAACCATTCTTAATAAAATGTTTTTTCCACTGTATAATTTATGTTGTGCTATATATGGTATTAAGGATTCCGCGACTTCTTGAACGGCTTGTAAAAACTCTGGCTCATGACTGTTTCTGGCATTTACTTCTGCTAAAAACCTATCAATTTTGTCTCTCATTTGTATTTATTTATTATCGAAATTAAATAATTCGTATACCAATTCTAAATAATAATCTATTTTTGTGAAAACTTTACGATATTTTATTTAAAACAGGTAATTGTAAGAATATTTTGATATATTGTGGCTTCCTTATTACTTTAGTAATTAGACACATATCAATATAGTAAATGTGATATTGTAATCATTCTTGTTCAAATCGAAAAGGGGTTAAATTTTATGAAAAAAACAAAAACATGCATTTTGTCGGTTTTATTTGGTAGTTTATCGAGTTTTTATATATTTGCTTGGTAAAAGCATCAATTTTCAAAATTACATGACATTAAAAATAAAAAAATTATTCATTGCATTTTTATTGCTTTTTGCAATGCAATTGAGTTCTTCTCAAAGCTTTTCGCATGAAATTGGGATTATTGCAGGTCCTGTTGCTTATCAATCTGACTTTGGTGAGCGTTACGACTTTGAAACTAACACAGGTAATGTAGGGTTTGGAATTGGTCTTGTTTATTTTATGAACTTTGACTATCTCGCTAACTATTATTCGTATTCTAGAAACAACTACTTTACTAACCATTTTAAAATTCGTGCCGAATTGTCCTGGAACAAAACAGGACTTAATCATTATGGGCAATGGGTTGATGACAGCCGAACAAGTGTTGCGGCAGATAAACTAAGAGCGCATTCTGGGGAATCTCAAAATTTCGACTTAGGAGTTCAACTTGAGTACTTTCCACTGAGTACAGGAGCTTTAAATCGTGGAGGGGATAGATTTGGGCCATTCGCAAGTTTAGGTGTACATTACGTGTTTTATAATCCTGATGTATCAACCACATACGGTGACCAGAACCCTGATAATTCAAACAACTTTTATCCTAGTTGGGAACCAGGCTCTATAGATGCTACTAATGGGTCAACTTGGTCCGTAGTTGGTAGCGTAGGAGTACGATACAATATGAGTCCTATTTCACATTTAATAGTAGATTTAAGAATTCAAAGCTTTTTTGATGATTATACAGACGGATTAGACCACCAATTAGATTCTAATAAAACAAATGACTGGTTAGTTTGGTTAAATGTTGGTTACATTTTCTTATTTGACTAAACCTTCAATATAACAGATATAAAAAAGACCAAATCCCGCGATTTGGTCTTTTTTAATATGATATTCTTTAGTCTATTTATCCAATGCTTGTTTTAAATCGGCTATCAAATCATCCTCATCTTCTATACCAACACTCAATCTAATTAACGAATCTACAACACCAATATTTTCCCGTTGTTCTTTTGGAATACTAGCATGAGTCATACTTGCCGGATGACCAGCTAAGGACTCTACACCTCCAAGTGACTCGGCCAAGGTGAATACCTTAAGATGCTCAACAATTCTAATCGCTGCTTCGTAATTATTTCCTTTTGTCGTAAACGAAACCATACCACCAAAACCACTCATCTGAGCGCTGGCAAGTGTATGATTGGGATGATTTTTAAAACCTGGCCAATATACATATTCAACTTTAGGGTGTTTGGATAAATATGTCGCCACAGCTTTTGCGTTTTCGCAATGCCGCTGCATTCTAACATGCAAAGTTTTAATTCCTCTTAAGGCTAAAAAAGAATCTTGTGGCCCACAAATGGCACCACTTGCATTTTGAATAAAATACAATCGGTCCGCTAAATCGCTATTCTTAACCATTAATGCTCCCATGACCAAATCACTATGACCACCTAAATATTTGGTGGCCGAATGCATCACAATATCGGCGCCTAAATCTAAAGGACGTTGCAAATAAGGAGTCGCAAAGGTGTTATCTACAGCTAAAAGAACATCGTGTTTCTTTGCAATTTTAGCGGTCATTTCAATATCTATAATATTTAGCATTGGGTTGGTTGGTGTTTCTACCCATATCAGTTTTGTGTTATCGTTAATATAGTCTTCAATGTGATTAGCATTTTCCATACCTATAAAATGAAACTTTATACCAAAGTTTTCATATATCTCGGTGAATAAACGATAAGTTCCACCATATAAATCATTAGTGGAAATAACCTCATCACCACATTTTAACAATTTTAAAACAGCATCGATTGCAGCTAATCCTGAACTAAATGCTAAACCATGTGTACCATTTTCGATACTGGCAAAAGCATTTTCCAAAGCATGACGCGTTGGGTTTCCAGAGCGTGCGTACGCATAACCTTTATGTCCACCAGGTGTAGATTGTGCAAATGTAGAGGTCTGATAAACAGGAGGCATAATAGAACCATAAGCCTTATCAGGTTTTTGTCCTCCATGTATGGTTTTTGTATTAAATTTCATAATAATTATATTAAAGGTAACCCATTCAAAAATTAACAGAATTATCGCTTCTGTATCATAACAAATTTAACGGATAATTCGTTCTATTCAAATCTATACAATACCTTTATTGTTTATAAAACATAAGCTCAACTACTGTGAAAAACATTATTCTATTTTTAATAATTGGCCTTCTATTAAATTCATGTACTTCAGAATTTAAGCCTGCGACATTTGACACCATTTCAATCGAAGAAACCTATGAAGCCGAAATTTCAGCAATCTACAGCGAAGCAACTGGAAACAGTGAACTCAGTAATACCATTAACACCAACGTTGAAAATGCAATAATTGAAACTCTAAATACACCTGAAAATAAGACTAATTTAAAAGAGGTTTTAAAAGCATTTAATGAAGAATACCTAAGTTTTAAAAATAAATTTACTGAAATAACCGAACCGGTTTGGGAACTTCATATTGAAACAGAACTTATTTATCAATCTGAAGATGTACTTACAATTGCCATCAGCACGTATGAATTTAAAGGTGGTGCGCATGGAAACGATAAAATAAAGCTATTAAACCTTGATGCCAAAAGTGGAAAAACCATTGAACTCAATGATTTTATCAACGATATCGATGGCTTTACATCAGTAGCAAAATCCCAGTTTATCTCGTCTTTAGACCAAAACAAAGATCAATTAACTATTGAGAATTTTTTCTTTGGAGAACCGTTTCACCTACCAGAAAACATAGGGTTTAGTGAAGAAGGTTTAGTTTTAATCTACAACGTTTACGAAGTTGCTTCTTACGATTTAGGTTATACAGAATTTATGATTCCTTATAATGAAGCAGAACCATATTTAAAGATAAATTAACTCGCGTTGACTATGAACAAAATATACTACCTAAGCAGTTGTAATACCTGTACTCGAATTATAAATGAGCTCAACCTACCTGAAGAATTTCAACTTCAAGATATAAAAACCGATGCTATTACCACCTCTCAAATTGAAACAATGCGACGCCTTACTGACAGTTATGAAAATCTGTTTAGCAAGCGTGCAAGATTATACAAAGAACTGGGATTAAAAGACAAATCACTATCCGAAGACGATTATAAAAACTATATTTTAGAACATTATACGTTTCTAAAACGACCTGTTATTGTATACAACAACCAACTATTTATAGGTAATTCTAAGAAAACGGTTGAAGCTGCAAAACACGCCATTCATGGTTAGCAGGTGATTTGCAATTTTTGCACTTTTAATGGTGCGATTGTTGTGTGGCCTTAATTTTACTTTTACAACACCGTAATGAATGATAATTTTGTATCACCATTCGTTACTAACCGTGTTGCGATTTGGTGGTGCTGCCATTCTGTTTTGGCTCATTAGCATTTGGTTACCTCAAGAAAAGATAGAACGTAAAGATTATAACAACACTTAATTTGTCTTTAAAAACAGCAATATTCAAAACTATAGATGCTATTCCAAACAATTACTGGAATAGTGTCAACTGTTGTACAAACATTTACTATTCACCTGATTTTTTAAAAGCCTTTGAACGTGCTAATACAGACATTGAATTTAATTATATTTTCATACTAAAAAACAACGACGCCATTGCCTTTGCCAATACGCAAATTGTAACGATTGGTATTGAAACGATTACTAAAAATATTACGATAACATCAGATAAAGTTAGACGTGCCGTAAACAATATGTTTTGCAATAATGAAATTAGAGTATTATTCTGTGGTAATGTGTTTTTAAGTGGCGAATATGGTACGTTTATAAAAGAAGGAGAAGATAAGGTTGAAACCTTTAAAGCCATTGCCAAGGGCGTAAGACAGGTAACAAATTCTACAAAAAAATTAATGGCTGTTTTTGTGAAAGATTTTAAAGACGAATCACTTCCTATCACGAATCATTTAGAAGATTTTAACTATGCTGCCATGCAAGTTGAACCTAATATGATCATAACGCTTAAACCAGAATGGCAGTCTTTTGAAGCTTACACCAATGCTTTAAAATCTAAATACAGAGTAAAAGCAAATAGAGCAGACGCTAAAAGTGACACATTAGTTGCCAAATTATTTTCTGTAAAGGATATAGAAATACATAAAGATGCGCTTCAGGAATTGTATCAAAACACTATTGACAATGCTAACTTTAACGCTCAAATATTAAATCTTGACACGTACGTTCATCTTAAAAAAACCTTTAAAGATCAATTTATAGTGAAGGGCTATTTTCTCAATGAAAAATTAGTTGGCTTTTTGTCTGCCATGCAAAACGATACAAATCTCGATGCCCATTTTATTGGCATTGATTATTCCAAAAACAAAGAATTTGCCATTTACCCAAGAATCTTAAATGATTATGTAAGACTCGGAATTGCAACAAAGTCGACTCAAATTAACTTAGGCAGAACGGCTTCTGAAATAAAAAGTACACTCGGAGCAAAACCAGAAACACTAACATGTTACTGCAAACACAAACGGTACTTACCTAATCAAATTTTAAAACCGTTTATAAAGAATGTTCAGATTAAATCTTTCAAACAGCATGCTGTATTTAAATAAAAAAGCAAATTATATTTGTCATAGCTAAGACATATAACCTTACTTCTTCTTTAAATAAACCCTTATATTTTCATAGGCTTCGGTCGTACTCCATGTTTACGCGTATCTTCTTTAGTCAACACCTTATAACCTTCAGACTTCGGAAATTTATGTGCTAATTCTAATAAAGGTTCTGGTAAAGCAGTTAATTTTCTCGCTTTTAAATCAATCCAAGCACCTTGCATTTCGCAGTAGGCTAAATTTTCACCTTTATGGTTATAAAAATTATGTTCAAACATAAACAACATACCATCATCACTTAATCCAGAAACTTCAATAGTTACTGTAATTGGAGTGCCCAAAAACGATTCTTTAAAATAATACATATGCTCATAAAACACCACAGGACCAACGTTGTACTTCATAATTTCTGGCATTGTAAAACCTTTTTCAGCGAAAAAAGACATCCTCGCATGACTCATAAAATTGGTATAAGCAGAATTGGCTAAATGACCATTAGCATCTACATCGCTCCAACGAATTTCAAATTGTTTCTTGTACATAGTTTTGTTCTCAATTTAAGTCTGCAAAGTTATAAAAGTCTGTTGTGAGAATCGGTTGAATTCTAAACTATTTAAAACCATTCAATTTTGTACCTTTGCGCAATTAAAAATCATCATCTTAATGATACAATCTATGACAGGTTATGGGAAATCTGTATTACAGCTCCCAACCAAAAAAATATCTATAGAATTAAAATCTCTAAACAGTAAAAACTTAGACCTCAATGCTCGTATGCCTTCTATGTATAGAGCAAAAGAACTAGATATACGAAAACTTATTGCCAAACATTTAGTGCGCGGAAAAGTAGATTTTTCACTTTATGTAGAAATTACAGGTGAAGATACTAGCTCTAAAATCAACAAAACCGTAGTAAATGAATACATTAAACAGCTCAAAGAAGTCGTCGATGGCGATACAACTGAGTTATTAAAAATGGCCATTCGTTTGCCAGATGCTGTAACTACAGAGCGCGATGATATAGATGAAGAAGAATGGACGCTTATTAGTAATGGAATTAATGAAGCCATCTCTAATATTGTCATTTACAGAAAAGATGAAGGTGAAACTTTAAATCAAGATTTTACAGACAGAATAGCGACGCTTAAAGAATTACTAGAAGATGTTATTGCTATGGATCCGGAGCGTATTGATGGTGTTAGAGCGCGATTAGAAAAAGGTATTGCTGACATTAAGGAAAAGGTTGATGAAAACCGTTTTGAGCAAGAACTCGTTTATTACATAGAAAAATTTGATATCACAGAAGAAAAAGTAAGACTCGATAATCACTTAGATTATTTTATAAAGACGTTAAATTCGGAAGATTCGAACGGAAAAAAACTTGGGTTTATTTCTCAGGAAATAGGTCGTGAAATCAATACTATAGGTTCTAAATCTAATTATGCTCCAATGCAAAAATTAGTAGTTCAGATGAAAGATGAACTCGAAAAAATTAAGGAACAAATGTTGAATGTGCTTTAAACTAATTTAAAGTCTTACTCACCGTTTTCATCAGTAAAAAACAATTCAAAAGTGTCAGAAATCAAAAACGAAATACAAGGTAAACTCATTGTGTTTTCAGCACCTTCGGGATCTGGAAAAACAACGATAGTTCGTCATTTATTAAAACAGCAAGAACTTAATTTAGAATTTTCAATTTCGGCAACATCTCGCGAAAAACGTGGTAATGAAATCAACGGAAAAGACTATTATTATTTATCGCTTCAAGAATTCAAAAACCGAATTAAAAACGATGAGTTTTTAGAATGGGAAGAGGTTTATAGAGATAATTTTTACGGCACTTTAAAAACAGAAATTGAACGCATTTGGGCCAAAGGCAAACATGTTATTTTTGATATTGATGTGTCTGGAGGACTTCGTATAAAACGAAAATTCCCAGAACAAACACTCGCTATTTTTGTAAAACCACCAGATTTAAATGAATTGGTAAGACGTTTAAAAGAACGCGGCGAAGAAAGTGAAGACAAAATAAGTATGCGTGTTTCTAAAGCACCTGCAGAATTAGCAACAGCACCACTTTTTGATGAGATTGTGGTTAATTCTGACTTAGACAAAGCCTTAGAAAACGCCCATAAGCTGGTATCTGACTTTATAAACAAATAACCCTTTTTCCTTTTTAAAACATTTTCCGATTATTGTCTTACATGACAAAGTCGTGGTGAAACAGTTTAGCTTAACTAGAACCTCATTAATTGGTTAAACTGAGCATTGTTCCCCTAATTTTTATTTTTAAATTTACCTGTAATTTTAAAGATGACGAAATGAAAATTGTTGTGCTTGATGGATACACGCTAAATCCAGGCGACTTAAGTTGGGAAGGCATCAGTCAGTTTGGCGATTTAAAAGTTTATGATCGTACCGAATTTGATTCAAAAGCGATTATAAAAAACATAGGCGATGCCACAATTGTGCTCACCAATAAAACACCCTTGTCAAAATCAGTTTTAACTCAAGTGCCGCATTTAAAATATGTAGGAATTTTAGCAACAGGCTATAACAATATTAATATTGAAGCTGCTAAATCTCTAGCCATAACAGTGACTAATGTGCCAACGTATGGCACACAGGCTGTTGCCCAGTTTACGATGGCTTTATTGCTTGAACTCTGTCATCATATTGGCGAACATGCCGATGCTGTAAACGATGGTGAATGGACAGCAGCACCTGATTTTTGCTTTTGGAACAGTCCACTCATAGAACTAGACGGAAAAACGCTAGGCATTATCGGTTTTGGAAAAATAGGTCAAGCTACAGCTAAAATGGCACAAGCCTTTGGTTTAAATATTTTAGCATATAATCGCAGTAAAAATTCAGATTTAGAATCCGAAACATGCAAATATGTTGCTTTAGATGAATTATTAAAATCCTCAGACATTATTAGCTTACATTGTCCGCAAACCAATGATACAACAGGCATTATAAACACAGCCAACATAGACAAAATGAAAGATGGAGTGATGCTCATAAACACATCGCGAGGAGGACTAATTATAGAAGACGATTTAAAAGATGCCCTAAACTCAGGGAAAATCTCCGGAGCAGCTGTTGATGTGGTCTCAACCGAACCTATTGAAGCTGACAATCCATTGTTAAAAGCCAAAAACTGTATCATTACACCACATATTGCTTGGGCACCAAAAGCTTCAAGACAACGAATGATGCAAACTTCGGTTGAAAATTTAAAATCTTATTTAGAAGGCAACCCTATGAATGTTGTAAATTAGCCAATCTTGGATATAAATGGATTACAAGAGTATAAAAACCACTACAAATTAAACCTTTTAGCAGATAGCAAACTATGAAAATCGGACTTTATTTTGGCACATTTAATCCCATTCATGTTGGGCATTTAACTATTGCAAATCACTTAGCTGAACATAGCGATATGGACCAAATTTGGTTTGTGGTAACACCATTAAGTCCGTTTAAGAAAAAGCGTAGCATGTTAGATAATTACCACCGTTTAGAATTGGTTCATTTAGCCACTAAAGACTACGACAAACTAAGACCAAGCGATATAGAATTTGGATTAAAGCAACCAAATTACACCATCGATACGCTCACGTATCTGTTTGAAAAATACCCTAAACATGAGTTTGCTCTAATTATGGGTGAAGACAATCTTAAAAGTTTTCATAAGTGGAAAAATTATGAACTCATTTTAGAAAACCATAATATTTATGTCTATCCAAGAATATCTGAAGGCAAAATAGACACGCAATTCAATAATCATCCTAAGGTTATAAAAATTGATGCACCAATTATGGAGCTTTCATCCACATTTATTAGAAATGAAATTAAGGATGGTAAAAATGTACGTCCTATGTTACCTGAAAACGTATGGCAATTTATTGATGAGATGAGTTTTTATAGGTAACATTCCTGCGGATGCAGGAATCTCATGAAGAAAAACCTAGATCATTAAAGTTTGGACATAATCTGTCTCAAACTTTTTGAAAGCATTAGTATACACCATGAAAATTCCATTATTATTCATAGGATTCCCGTTGTCACGGGAATTTAGAAATGATAAAAAGCATCCTCATAATGCGTTAACTGTTCCTTCTTTTTATTCTTTAAAACAGCAATGATATCAAATCGGGTTTCTAAATCGATATCATTTTCAATTATAAAAGCATCCATCGCTTTTACTAACAATTTAATTTTGCTTGGTGTCACAAAATCCTGTGGATCACCAAAAAAGTCAGAGTTTCGTGTTTTCACTTCTACACAAACCATTAAATTATTGTGCTTAGCTATAATATCAATTTCAGCTTTTTGAAACACATAATTCCGAACGATAATTTCATACCCTTTTTTAATAAGCAAATCTGTTGCCAATTGCTCACCTAATTTACCAAGTTCGTTGTGTTGTGCCATGATTTCGTATTCTATCGCTTTCAATAATCACCTCGATACGGATGACTTTTATAAAACTAATAGTGTTTTGCAGTTTGCATCAAGATACAAAATTGTTAGATTCAAAGTTAGCACTATGTAATCTGAGTCAAAGCATCTTTGTTTTAAGCACATAAAATCCTACAAATAGCCATATCTTTGTTATATAAGAAAACGCTATAAAATGGCTAGTCATATTAAATGTCCAAATTGTGGTATCTATAACACAAATAAAGCGTACTGCACCAACTGCAATACACTTTTGTCTTATAAAAAAAGGCGTGAACTAGCATTTGAAAAAGCAGAAAAAGAACGTCGTGAACGCGAGCGTATTCAAAAAGAGGAATCACCTTCGTTTTACAACAAATACAAAGATCATCGCTATCTAGTTGTTCGTGTTTTTGTTAGAGTCTTCCACTCTATTTGGATGGGGTTTATTGCCATAGGTATGTTTATTGCTTGGGTGTTTTCAGCAATTGCGGCATGAAAATTTTAAAACATCCTATTTTCTATTTCAGTGTTTTAGTAGCATCTGCAATTTATAGCGTCCAACGTTTACAGCTAACATTACCAAACTGGATAAGTTTTTATGTTAATGACTTTCTGTGCATGCCCATTGTTTTAAGCTCCTGTTTAGCAATAGTGCGAATCATCAAAAAAAATGAAACCCTATATGTACCACTCACTGTGGTTTTAGGACTCACCATTTATTTTTCAATCTATTTTGAATGGTTAATGCCACTACTAAACACACGCTACACAACTGATGTTATAGATATCCTCCTTTATTTTTTAGGTGCGATTCTATTTTATAAACTTCAAAAAAGATTATTCTGAAAACTTTAAAGTCGCTGTGCCTTTACCTACTTTCAAATCCACAGTACGTCCTAAAACCAAAGCTCTATTATCTTTTTCATGTCCTGCTGGCACATTAAACGCTATAGGGAAGTCGTAATCATCTAAAGCATCCAAAATTAACTGCTCAATAGAAGTTCCCCAAGGCGTTGTATTTTTTCGAATTCTAGACATATCACCAACCACAAGACCATTTAAGTTATCAAAATATCCAGCACGTTTCATGCTCTGAAGCATACGGTCTATATGATATTTATATTCGCCAATCTCTTCAATAAAAAGAATTTTTCCGGCAGTATCAATACTTTCTTTAGAACCTAACATGGTATGCAATATGGTGAGGTTTCCACCTACCAATTCGCCAGATGTTTCGCCTACTCTATTATAATTAGAGCCTTTTAACGCATAGTCTTCTGGCTGACCAAAAATGGCCGATTTAAACGTTGAAACGGTTTCTTTTATATCCTCTAAGTTCTTAGTTAAACTCACACACATTAAGGCGTGCAAAGACTGAAACCCTTCATTATGAACCTGATTATGTAAGGCTGTAATGTCTGAATACCCTATCACCCATTTTGGATCTTTCTTAAATTTGGTATAATTCAATTTATCTAAAATCCTAACTGTTCCGTATCCACCTCTTGCACACCAAATCGCACTAATGCTTGGGTCGTCCATGGCATTTTGTAAATCTTCACAACGCTCATCATCGGTTCCTGCAAAATGATTCCCTTGATTAAAAACATTTTTACCTACAACCGCATGCAAACCCCAATCTTTTAAAAGTGCAACAGCCTGCTGTACCTCCCCTTCTCTACTTTTTAAAATTCCTGAAGGCGCAACGATAGCAACCGTATCGCCAGCTTTTAAATATGGTGGTTGTATTAAGTTTGAAGTCATTTTAGAAGAATTATCAATTGCATTCTGAGCGTGGACATCAGTATTTACACTAAAAATCACGGCAACAATAAGCAATATTACATAAGGTTTAAAAGTCATAAATTGGGCTTTTTGTAAAAGTACATTTTTTTTTAGACGTTCAAATTTTTTGATTCCTATTCTAAGTATAAAGTTAAAACACAGAACTTAGAAAATGGTTTCAGGCAAGTATTATGTATTCCTAACTATATCCTTGAAATATTAATGTTTAAAATTTGCAAATGCCTGTTTCTAATTCGGCGTAATAATGATTACTTTTGTAGCTTGTAATTAGTGAAAACACTTGTCTTTCTGAACACCTAAAACAAAGGCATCACGTTTCAGAACGACTAAATAAAAAATCCATGAGCACACCAAAAAGATATACCATAACCGCAGCTTTACCTTATACAAATGGCCCAATTCATATCGGACATTTAGCAGGCGTTTATGTTCCTGCAGATATTTACGCACGTTATTTAAGACTAACTGGAAATGATGTCGCTTTTATTTGTGGAAGTGATGAACATGGTGTGCCAATTACAATAAAAGCTAAAAAAGAAGGTGTAACACCTCAAGACATTGTCGATAAATACCATGCGAACATCAAGAAATCTTTTGAAGATTTTGGTATTTCACTAGACAATTACTCACGTACCACTGCGAAAGTTCATCACGATACCGCTCAAGAATTTTTTAAAACACTTTACGACAAAAATGAATTTGTAGAGGAAGTTACCGAACAATTATACGATGCTGAAGCGAATCAGTTTTTAGCAGACCGTTTTGTAACCGGAACTTGCCCTAAGTGTGGTAATGAAGAAGCCTATGGCGACCAATGCGAAAGCTGTGGGTCGAGTTTAAACGCCACAGATTTAATTAATCCGAAATCGGCAATAACAGGCAATGTACCCACTCTTAAAGAAACTAAACACTGGTTTTTACCTTTAAACAAGCACGAAGAATTTTTGCGTGAATGGATTTTAAAAGGCCATAAAAAAGATTGGAAACCTAATGTTTACGGTCAGGTGAAATCCTGGATAGATGACGGTTTGCGTCCACGAGCGGTAACCAGAGATTTAGATTGGGGAATTCCTGTACCTGTAAAAGGTGGCGAAGGCAAAGTGCTTTACGTTTGGTTCGATGCACCAATCGGTTATATTTCTTCTACCAAAGAATGGGCAGCTCGCGAAGGTAAAAACTGGGAAGATTACTGGAAAAACGACGATACTAAACTGGTTCACTTTATAGGAAAAGACAATATTGTATTTCACTGTATTATTTTTCCAACGATGCTAAAGGCAGAAGGCTCTTATATTTTACCAGAAAATGTACCTGCAAACGAATTTTTAAATTTAGAAGGTCAAAAATTATCGACCTCTAAAAACTGGGCCGTTTGGTTACCAGATTATTTAGTCGATTTCCCAAATCAACAAGATGTATTGCGTTATGCTTTAACCGCAAATGCACCAGAAACTAAGGATAACGACTTTACTTGGAAAGATTTTCAGGCAAGAAACAATAACGAATTGGTAGCTATTTTCGGAAACTTTATCAATCGTGTGGTTGTTTTAACCAATAAATATTATGATGGCGTTATTCCTGAACCTTCAGAATATAACACTATAGATGAAGAAACGTTGGCAGCCTTAAAAGCTTATCCTGCTGTCATTTCAAGTTCTATAGAGCGTTACCGCTTTAGAGAAGCGAGCCAAGAATTAATGAACTTAGCACGACTAGGAAACAAATATTTAGCAGACGAAGAACCATGGAAAACTGTAAAGACTGACGAAGCACGTACCAAAACGGTGATGTTTGTAGCTTTACAAATCGCTTCAGCTTTAGCCGTTTTATCTGAACCGTTTTTACCGTTTACGTCTAATAAACTAAAATCAATCCTTTGTCATTCCGAACTTGATGCGGAATCCACTTGGGATGATATCAGCTCTAAAGCGTTACTGCTACCTGCCAACCATAAAATAGGCAAAGGCGAATTATTATTCTCTAAAATTGAAGATGCGCAAATTGAAGCACAGTTAGAAAAATTAATCGCGAGTAAAAAAGCTAACGAAGCTGCTAATAAAGTAGCTGAACCGCAAAAAGAAGAAATTACGTTTGAAGATTTCACCAAATTAGATTTACGTGTTGGTACTATTCTCGAAGCTGAAAAAATGCCTAAAACTAAAAAACTTTTAGTCTTAAAAGTCGATACAGGTATTGATACCAGAACTATTGTTTCAGGAATTGCAGAAAGCTTTAAACCTGAAGATGTAGTTGGAAAACGCGTCACTGTTTTAGTCAACCTAGCACCACGAAAATTAAGAGGTGTTGAGAGCCAAGGGATGATTTTAATGACTGAAGACGACGATGGTAATTTGGTGTTTGTAAATCCTGATACTTCCACTGCGCTCAGCACAGGTAAAGACGGCGTAACTAACGGACTTCAAATAAGCTAATTACAATTTAACTTGTACATTTAATTGTTTGGTTCTATTTTGTTTGGTGAACAAAATAGAACCATTTTTATCGTTTTAGTTTTGCTAATGCATCAATTATTTTTTCTTTACAAGTAATCGCTCACCTATCCTTTTAGTAATTTTGACCATAAATCATAACTCCAAATACTATGAAAAAATTAGCATTAATAGCATTAACCTTTTGCTTTTTAGCTTGTGGCGCTTCAAAAACAGTGAGACAATCTAAAAAAGTAATTAAAGGCAACTGGACTCTAACATCTGTAACCTCATCAGCTATTGGTGACATAAAAATCACATTGCTTAACGATGCCAACAAAGCTTGTTTTGAAAACAGCTCATGGCAATTTATCCCCAATAACAACACAGGTGTTTATACACTCTCGGGCATGTCTTGCGCTACCGACCAACGTTATTTCGTATTTACAATTGACGAAGTAAACGAAGACACGGGCTTGTATAATTTTTTATTAAAACCTACTAACGAAAAAGGTAAATCTGAAACTAATTCAGGATTCAGATTAGAACTCACATCACTTTCTGAAACCGCTATGCAGTGGCAACAAATAGTGACCTTAGATGGAAAGCCCATCACCATTACAATGAACTTTACAAAATTATAGAACCATGAAATTATTGAATTATAAATCGAATTTAGCCATAACCTTATCATTACTTTTAGTATTAATGACAAGCTGTAAGGCTGTAGACAATGCTAACAACAAACAAAAAGGTGGAGTCATTGGAGCTGCTGGTGGAGCCTTATTAGGTGCCATCATTGGAAATAACGTTGGCGACGGTAATAATAGCGAATTAGGTGCTGTTATTGGCGGCGTTGTAGGTGGAGGTGCTGGTGTTTTAATTGGTAATAAAATGGACAAACAAGCCCAAGAAATTGAAAATGAAATTCCAGGCGCAACGGTTGAACGTGTTGATAATGGTATTGTATTAACCTTTGACGAACAAAGTGGAGTGTATTTTGCAACTGAAAAATATAATATTAATGCCAAGTCACAAGAAACACTAAACAGTTTAGCCAATGTATTTATAGAATATCCAGACACTAATATTTTAGTTGTTGGTCATACCGACAGTTCAGGTAATGATGCGTACAACATGACCTTATCTAAAAACAGAGCCGAAGCTGTAACCAATTATTTAATGGGCAAAGGCTTAAGTAATGGAAGATTCACCACCCATTGGTATGGCGAAGAACAACCTACACACGATAACAGTACAGCTGAAGGACGTTCAAAAAACAGACGTGTGAATATCGCCATTGTACCTAACGAAACCATGATTAATGAAGCGAAGCAAGAAGCTGGTACTAATTAATAACTTTTGTTAAATCATTCGGCAATTAATGTCGAGTTAAATATCTTACAGGCCTTATACTTAAAAAATGTATAAGGCCATTTTTATGATGATAGATTACATAGTTCGATCCACAAAACTACCTAAAACCAATATAAAAAGTACCATTCAATTACTGAATGAAGACTGTACCATTCCCTTTATTTCACGTTACAGAAAAGAAGCCACAGGAAATTTAGACGAAGTACAAATTGGTGAGATTGTAAAATATAAAGAACAATTTGAAGCTTTAGAAAAACGCAAACAAGCCATTTTAAAAGCGCTTGAAGAACAAGATGTTTTAACAGAAGAGCTAAAACAAAAGATAGAACAAACTCAAGATTTAACAACACTTGAAGACCTTTATCTACCATACAAGAAAAAACGAAAAACAAAAGCTGAAACCGCTCGTAAAAATGGTTTAGAACCTTTGGCTAAAATCATTATGAGTCAGAAGGCAAATGACATAGAATCTATAGCTTACAAATATGCGAAAGGTGATATTGCATCTCCAGATGATGCTTTGGAAGGAGCTAGACATATTATAGCCGAATGGATTAATGAGCGTGCAGATATTAGAAACCTTTTGAGAAATCAATTGGAACGACATGCTCAAATTTCAACCAAAGTTGTAAAGGCAAAAAAGGATGAAGATAAGGCACAAAAATTCAGGGATTATTTTGATTGGTCCGAAAGTTTAAGCCGAATTCCATCACATCGCCTATTAGCAATTTTAAGAGCCGAAAATGAAGGGTTTATTCGTGTGAAAATTGAAATTGATGCTATTAGAGCCTTAGAGCTCATGGATAATAGAATTATAAGAAGCCAAAATAGTTGTGCCGACCAAATTGAGTTAGCCATTTCAGATGCTTACAAACGTTTACTATTTCCATCATTAAGCAACGAAACCTTAAGTAAAGCCAAAGACAAAGCCGATGAAGCTGCCATCACTGTTTTTGCCAAAAACCTAAAACAATTATTGTTAGGTTCACCTATTGGTGAAAAACGTGTTTTAGCGATTGACCCTGGCTTTAGAACCGGTTGTAAAATTGTTTGTTTAGATGCACAAGGCAATTTAAAACACAACGAAACTATTTATCCACACGCCCCAAAAAACGATAGTATAGGTGCTATAAAAAAGATTTCCTCTTTAGCTGAAGCTTATAAAATTGAAGCCATTGCTATTGGAAACGGAACCGCTTCAAGAGAAACCGAAGCTTTAATCCGAAAGATTCAGTTTAAAAACGAGATTCAGGTGTTTGTGGTAAGCGAAGCTGGTGCTAGTATTTATTCGGCATCCAAAATTGCTCGAGAAGAATTTCCTAATTATGACGTTACCGTTAGAGGTTCTGTGTCTATCGGACGACGACTACAAGACCCTTTAGCAGAATTGGTAAAAATTGATGCGCAGTCCATTGGTGTTGGACAATACCAACATGATGTAGACCAAACCAAACTTCAAAAACAACTCGATACCGTTGTTGAAAATTGTGTGAATGCCGTTGGTGTTAATATCAATTCGGCAAGCACGCCATTACTGAGTTATGTATCTGGAATAGGACCAAAATTAGCAGAAAATATTTTCAACTATAGAACCGAAAATGGAGTCTTCAAATCTAGAAAAGACATCTTAAAAGTCCCGCGATTGGGTGGCAAAGCGTTTGAACAAAGTGCTGCTTTTTTAAGAATAAAAGGAGCTAAAAACCCTTTAGATGATTCGGCTGTGCATCCAGAACGCTATGCGATTGTAAAACAAATGGCAAAAGATGAAGGCGTTTCACTTCAAGAATTAATTGGAAATAAAACCAAACTTCAAAATATAGATTTAAAACACTATGTTTCCGATTCCATTGGATTATTAACGCTTCAAGATATTATAAAAGAGCTCGAAAAACCAGGTTTAGATATTAGAGAAACGGCCAAGGTATTTACCTTCAACCAAAATATAAAAACCATTACCGATTTACATGAAGGTCAATTATTGCCTGGCATTGTTAATAACATCACTAATTTTGGATGCTTTGTAGATGTTGGGATTAAGGAAAGTGGCTTAATTCACGTGTCTAATCTTAGCGACAGTTTTGTAAAAGATGTCAATGAGCACGTCCATTTACATCAGCAGATTATTGTGAAAGTTTTAGAAGTTGATGTGGCACGGAAACGGATTCAGTTGAAGCTTCATAAGTAAAGAAAATAGGATGTGCTTATTCAAAACTAATTATAAAACGCTTATGCTATAAATGCTAAAAATCGCTTTCCATCCCATATATAAACACAGTTTACCGCAAGGACATCGGTTTCCGATGGAAAAATATGAATTATTACCGCAGCAATTGTTGCATGAAGGCACTTGCGACAGCACTAATTTTTTTGAACCAGAAAAACCTAATGACAAGCATATTCTTGCTGTTCACGATCCTGAATATTTTTATGATTTACTAAATATAACTTTAAACCAACGTGCTGCTCGAAAAATAGGTTTTCCACTTAATGAAGTTTTGGTTGAACGCGAAATAATTATAGTCGACGGCACTATTAAAGCCAGCGAGTTTGCATTACAACATGGCATTGCTATGAATATTGCAGGTGGTACGCATCATGCATTTACTAATCGTGGTGAAGCCTTTTGTATGTTAAATGACCAAGCGATAGCTGCACGATATCTTCAAAAAAAAGGATTAGCTAAAAAAATTCTAATCGTAGATTTAGACGTACATCAAGGCAATGGAACAGCTCAAATATTTCAAAAAGACACTTCCGTTTTTACATTTTCAATGCACGGAAAAAGTAATTATCCTTTTAAAAAAGAGCAAAGTGATTTAGATATTGCACTAGATAATAACGCAGATGATACGACATACCTCAACCTATTAAAGCATACATTACCAAAACTTATTGCTGAACAACAACCCGATTTTATTTACTATTTATGCGGTGTAGATGTCATAAAAACCGACAAATTAGGAAAACTCGGTTTAACAATTGAAGGCTGTAAAGCCAGAGACCAGTTTGTTTTAGAGCAATGTAAACGCAACAAAATCCCTGTAATGTGTAGCATGGGAGGAGGTTATTCACCTGATATAAAAACTATAGTAAATGCACATTCAAATACGTTTAGACTAGCGCAAGACATTTTCTTTTAGAGTCATTCTCAATTAAGTAAAAACTTTATATCTGATTTAACTATCCCTATATTTGTATAAAACACTAAAAATATGCTATCAAAATCTATAGAATCCGCATTAAACAAACAAGTTAGAATAGAAGCTGAGTCTTCGCAAATTTATTTAGCTATGGCCATTTGGGCAGAAGTAAAAGGTTTGGAAGGTATCTCTAGTTTTATGTACAGCCAATCAGACGAAGAGCGCGAACACATGCTAAAACTCGTAAAGTTCATTAACGAACGTGGTGGACAAGCTTTTATTTCTGAATTAAACGCACCAAACGTAAAGCATAAATCATACAAAGAGATGTTTGAAAAACTTCTAGAACACGAAATTTTTGTATCTGAAAGCATTAACGAATTGGTTCATATCTCCTTACAAGAAAAAGATTATGCGACACACAACTTTTTGCAATGGTATGTTGCAGAACAAATTGAAGAAGAAGCCATGGCTAGAACAATCCTAGACAAGGTGAAGATGATTGGAGATGACAAAGGTGGCTTGTATTTATTTGATAGAGATATACAACAACTTACAGTAAACTCAGCAGCAGATACTCCAGGAGCTTAAGTGCACCTTAACTTATATCACGATTATATAAGATACAGCTTTAGTGAAACATAGTATCTACTGCATTCAAATTTATATATTTTACAAAATTCATAAGGGCTCATTTTAGTTGATTACACCCTAATCAGCTATTATTGATAAGATCTTATTTTACTTAATATTTTTAGAGATTAAAAATAAATTAACCCAAATAATGTGGACACTCAAAATCGTATTATAAAATGAGGTAAGTACAAGTTATTCATCTATGGTTATATTATATTTAAAGATGTTACAATACACTTTAAATTTAAAACCTATTTTTATGATGAAAAAACTATGCCTCTTAACCATATTATCAATTGCCGTTCTCTTTAATAGTTGCGCTAATAACAGTGAAAAAAACAAAACTACAGAGGCCCCAAAAGAGGTTAATGAGCCCATAAAAAAAGAATTAAAATTTACTAATGAACAATTCTATGATGCTGAAGGGCAATTTCTAAAAGAAAAAGCAAAAGACGCATTAATAGAAATGCTTGAATATCATAATTATCCAATTTTCGATGGGCTACGTGAAAAAATTTGGCTTACCGATTATAATCAAGGTAACTATGCCGAATTAGGATTAGCATCTATAATGTTTGTTAATAATGAAGAAGACCAATACATGTTAATGGATATCTTTCTTCTACCTGGCCAAATGCTAGGAGAGCATATGCATTTCGCAGCAGAAGGCAATCCGGTAAAAATGGAAGGTTGGTTAGTTAGACACGGTAAAAGTTACATCGTTGGTGTCGGAGAAAACAATCGTGATCAATTTCCACAAGTCGTAGTTCCTCAAAGCCATTGGGACGGAAAAACAACCACTAATTATATTATTGAAGCCAACGAAGGAGATTTTGCATCGTTAGCTGAGCCCGAATCACCGCATTGGCAAATGGCAGGGCCAGAAGGAGTGGTAATTACTGAGGTCGGAAATGTACACACCAATTCTGGAGTGCTTAGATCTGACCCTAAAATGAATTAAGTTAAATTCATAGCTCAATAAGGTTAGCAAAAACACCTAACCCATTTATTAGTAGCGTCTAAATGTTAAAATTTATTTAGATTAAATATAAATAGTTATTTTTGTCCTCATAATATAAAGATTTCTTTTTCTAAGGAAACTCAGAATGGGCAAAAAGAAGAAAAATAAGAAGTTAAAGAAAGAACGCATTAAAGTGCTTAAGGCTTCTGGTATTGAAACACTTGATAATGTAAAATCAAAGTGTTGCAAGAAATATAAAAAGTCGGAAAACAAACGTTGTAAAAAATGTCCTTGTTTTGATTTGCTAAAAAAAGTGGCTTAACCTATAAAAGTATCACTTTCTAAATAATCTTCAAATCTATAATAGATTTAATCACGAAAAACAGTAATCAGATTTGGTTGCTGTTTTTGTTTTTTCAGTACCTTAGAAAGCCTTCTAAAATGAGGTGTAATTAACTGCAAACCATGAGACACCTTGCCATTATTCTACTTATAATTTTAACGAACTGTAAAAGCGATACAAAAACAGAAAGCCAAACCAAAAATGGAATTGATAAATCTGTTTACGACATGTGGTCTAATTACACGGCATCTCATCCCGAATTCCAAACAGATGAACTTCCGGAATCTTGGTATTTTCATAACTATGAAGATGATGCAAATCGTTTAGCAGAATTGATTTTAAACAGCAAAAAGCAAGCAGGTTCTGGTTTATACACTTGGTATAAAGATGCTAATGCAGCATTACCGAAAACAGGTGTAAAACATATTATTACAGACTTTAACGGAAAAGCAAAGGCAATAATTGAAATTAGAAAAGTAGATACCGTTCCATTTAATCAAATAACGAAAGAATATGCGGAATTAGATATGGGTACAACCATTGAACCCCTTAAAAAATGGAAAAAAGCACATTGGGACTTTTTTGCGACTACCTTAGAACAAAATGGAGATACGCCAACAGAAGACATGCTCATTGTTTGTGAACAGTTTAAAACCATCTGGCCAGAATAATTCAATTCTATTAACCACTCACCTCATTTTTATTACTTTTTAAGTCTCACTTAACAAATACACCTGTATATTTACTATAACAATATTTATTTAAAAATATATTTAAAAGTCACACCATTAGAAACAAAATTACCAAACCTTAAAAATTTTTAAAGTTTGTTATTTGTCTCTAAAGACATTTATTAAAATGATAGCATCAGACAAGTTGGTCACTTACATGTGGATTTTATTAGCAGTTTACGCTGCAGTAATCTTATTTTTCGTCATTAGAGGAGCTCGTAAAAACACAAACATTAAAGATTATGCCGTTGGTAACATTGGTTTCCCATCTTGGGTTGTTGGTTTGTCTTTAGCTGCTTCCATGACAAGTGCCGCCACCTTTATTATTAATCCAGGGTTTATAGCGCTCTATGGAATTTCTGGTGTTATTTCTTTTGCCATTGTTTTGCCTATTGCTGCGTTTATTTCATTAATAGTCTTTACAAAAGGTTTTGTAAAACAAGGAAATGCGGTTAAAGCAACCACCATGGCACAGTGGATTGGTAAACGCTACGACAGTGAAAAATATGCCTTTTTCTTTGGCATTATTGCCCTTTTACTCATTACGTTTATTGTACTTATTAATGTTGGATTAACACAGGTGATTTCCAAATCCTTAAATGCCGATCCTTTTTACGTTCTCATGGGAATTACAGCATTTGTATTTGGTTATATGATGTTTGGTGGTGCCAATTCGATGGTATATACCAACACCATCCAGGCGATTATAATGTGTATTGTCGCCCTTATTTTAATCGGTTCTGGTTATGAGTATTTCGCAGATGGAATCACAGGATTTATTGACCAATTAAATACCATTGACCCAAATCTAACAAAACCAACAAACACCGATAGTTTTATGTTTCGAGATTATTTCGAAATCATTGCAGCACAAATCGTTATTGGTGTCGCTATTGTTTGCCAGCCACACATCATCACAAAATCATTGTTATTAAAAGATTCTAGTAAAATAAATTCTTACCTCATTAGTGGAATTGTCTTTATGATTGTCTTCTTTTTAGTCGTGGTTGTAGGTTTGTATGCTCGTATCAGTTTCCCAGATTTTATGGTAAATGGCGAAAAACTTCGAATGGATGAAATTATACCAACTTACGTCGTTACTAAATTTTCAGTTGGTGTTGGTTTGGTCATTGTAGTTGGATTGATTTCTGCAGGACTATCTACTTTAGAAAGTTTAATTCAGTCCTTATCCATTACCATTACGTCTGATATTATTAACCCATTATTTAAAGATAAGTTTACCGAAAAGACCATAACCATTAATAAAATGGTCATCATTGTTTTAGGTATTGTAAGCTTTTTATTAAGTTGGGAACAGATTAAAAACCCAGATGTGAGTGTTGCCATTTTTGCCCAAAACGGTGTTTATGCTTACTTTGCTGCAGCCTTTGTTCCTGTATTGTTTGGTACATTTTTAAATCATGTATCCACACGTTCCGTTTTTATTGCTAGTATTACTGCGATTGTGGTTCATTTTGGGATTTACTATGGCAGAATTACACCATACATGCAAGAACCTGTTAATAATCCAGGAGTTTCCGCAGCCATCGGAATTATGGCATCCTTAGTTGTAGGTTATATAATTTATAAAGTAGACAATAAAACAGCACAAATCAAAGGTTAACCCATATGCATTACCCAAACACATATTGGTAAAAATTTGAAGTTGAGTTTTAAAAAGTGCCGTTAGGTACTTGATATAGGTAATTAAAAGAGAATGACAGTATAAATTGTGCCTCTAGGTACAATATATAGCGTACCTAAAGGCACGCTGATTATACGTTTCTAAAATTTTACCTACATAGTGTACCTAATGGTACATTTTTTAGCTTCGTTTAGTTTACACATTATTACAACAGAAAGTAAAGCATGAACTATTAGAATTGAAGTTTGAGACAAAAAGTTACCCTATTTATGACATATATTTAAATTAACAACTCATGTTGAAATGAATTAAAACAATATAACCGTGGACAGACTAGATTGGACAGCTAAATGGGCAGATTACACGCCTAATAAAATTGCACTCACATCGTATGATGCTAACAAAAGTTATACATATAGTGACTTGCATATCTATGCCAATAGGTTAATTGAAAAATTCACAACACTTAATCTCGAAGAAGGCGATCGTATTGCCGTTTTAGCAGACCATGGCTTAGATTATTTGGTGCTTTTTGTGGCTTGCCAACGCATGGGTTTGGTTATTGTGCCGCTAAATTATCGCCAATCTATTAACGAAATTTCTAAACTCGTCGTCGATTGTACTCCGAGTTTATTCATCTATAACAATAACCACAAAGCTAAAGCCGAACAATTACCAATTCAAAACTTAAAAGTGACGTCTTTTGAAGTATTGGCTGACTATTATCAAAACTCAGATTATACAACAACGAAAACCTTTCAGATAAAAGAAGATAATCCGTTATTCATTTTCTACACCTCAGGAACCACCGGCACACCAAAAGGTGTTATTTACACCAACAAAATGTTGTTTTGGAACAGTTTAAACACATCTATGCAATTGGGTATCACATTTCGAGATTCTACCATCAACACCTTACCTCCCTATCATACCTCTGGCTGGAATGTCTTTGTTACACCATTATTACATAAAGGTGCGCATATTGGCATGTTAGAAAAATTTGATGCCGAAAAAATATTATGTCTCCTAGAACTGAACAAGACCACATTATTTATGGCATTACCAACCATGTTGTTGATGATGCAAAAAACACCCGTTTTTAAAAAGGTAAATCTTAAAAAATTACGCTACATTATTTCAGGTGGTGAAAAAGTACCATCGGAACTCGTCAGTTTCTGGAAAAACGAAAAAAACAGCTACATAAGACCAGGTTATGGACTCACAGAGGCAGGACCAAGCATTACGTCATTGCATCATAAAATGGCAGAATTGAAACCAAATTCTATAGGGAAACCTAACTTTTATTTAGATATAAAAATTGTGAATAAAGCTGGTGAAATTGTAAAACCAAACGAAGTTGGAGAACTCTGCATCAAAGGTGATATTGTAACACCTGGTTATTGGAATAATTCAGTGAGAACAAGTACCAAGATTAAAAAAGGTTGGCTGTTTACAGGCGATTTTGCTTATAGTGATGAAGAAGGTTTTTTATATATGAAAGGCCGAAAAAACGACATGTATATTTCAGGCGGAGAAAACATTTATCCACAAGAAATTGAAGCGCATCTTGAAAACATAAAACACATTAAAAAAGCGGTTGTTTTAAGCGTAAAAGATGAAAAATGGGGCGAATGTGGCATAGCCTTTGTATCCTCAACAAACAAAGATCTTTCGGTAACAGGAATCCGAACAGAATTAACAAAAAACCTCGTGGCTTTTAAGCATCCGAAGTACATTTTTATTTTAGATGACATTCCATTAACCAGTTTAGGAAAAGTCTCACGAAAGAAACTAAATAAATATCTTAACGCCATAAAATCACAAGAATGAAACGACTCGGCTTACTACTACTAATTATCCTTTTTAACACTACTCTATTTTCCCAAAACACAAAACAACCGATGAAAGAACTACTTTCAGATTATGATTTTAAAACCGTTACCACAACGTTAGATAGTTTAGATATCAGCTATATAAAAGAAGGAGATGGTGACAAAACATTACTCTTTGTACATGGGTTGAGTAGCAATTCTGATGCTTGGTCTAAAAACATTGAAGCCTTAAAAAAGGATTACACATGCATTGCTTTAGATTTACCTGGCTATGGAAAATCCTCTAAACCAAAAGCGGATTATACACCATCATTTTTTGCTGACGTGTTGCACCGATTTATTGAAAAATTACAGTTAAAAAACATCATTCTCATTGGTCATTCCATGGGAGGCCAAGCAAGCATAAAATTTGCAACAACGTATCCTGATAGGATTGAAAAATTAATTTTAGTGGCACCAGCTGGTTTAGAGCAATTTAATGCCACCAATGCCACGTTAATGAAAGCGTATTTTACACCAACAACTGTTGCTAACACACCAGACGCTCAAATAGAAAAGAATTATGCACTCAATTTTCATAAAACACCAGACGATGTTTCAAAAATGGTAAAGGACAGAAAAAGAATAAAAGAGGCATCAGATTTTGAAGCACATTGCCAAGCGATTGTCAATAGTATTTCTGGTATGTTAGATGAACCTGTTTTCGAGGATTTGAATACAATTTCGCTACCAACTTTAGTGCTTTTTGGAGATAAGGACCAATTGATTCCTAATCGTTATATGAATCCACAACTTAGCATCGAAGATGTTGGTAAAATTGCTTCAGACCATATAAAATCTGTAAAGGTAGAATTCATAAAAAATGCTGGTCATTTTGTGCAATATGAAAAGCCAACGGAAGTCAATGCTTTAATAGAGCAATTTGCGAATGAATAATGAAAACAAAGCTTAAAAAATTCACAGCATTTAGCAAAACCATTCTGCCCAATGAAGCTAAATATCTTGAAGACCGTTATCAATTTACAGACGTAGAAAAACGCAGTATTATTTCACGTGTTATGTCTAACGCGCTATCTCAAAATAAGCATGAAGATTTTGATGCCGAAATAAACAAGCGAAAATATTCCTATATTAAAGATTGGATTGAAAAGAAATTAGCAAGCATCGATGTAGATACTACAATTGCTTGGATTATGACTTTAAACAAAAATATCTTAACCGATGCCATAACGTCCAAGGAAGAAAAAGAGTTTCTACATTACATTTCGTCCTATAAAAGCATAGAATATAATTTTCAGAATGTGTACGAGCTTGCCAAAGAATACAAATCGTATCTCTTGGTTAGAATGCGCTATAAAGACCATAAAACCATAGCCGATTTTATAGAAACGTACAAACCGCATTATGATGAAGCCATTGTTGTAAAAGACAAATTATACAAAGCAACAACAGAAATCACCAATCAGTACACCAAAAATAACAACGATACCAAACATTTAGAACACTGGTTACTTGCTGTTTTTAACGACAAAAATATTGACGGTAAAAACAGATATCAAGCTTTTGTTTTGCTCGCTTTTATGTACACTAATTATAATGAAAACGGAAAGTTAAAAGTCGTTTTCGATCAACTCGATTTATACTTTAATGAAGGTGAAATGTACTCGAGACGTATTTTATCTAATTATTACGCGAGTAGAGTTTTACTACATTCTAAGCAAGACGAATTTGAAATAGCAGAATTTTACGGCTATTTATCCATTAGACAAAATAATAACGATGCATTGATGTATCTGAATAATTTGGTCGCTATTTTATTACGAAATCATAAACCAAAAGAAGCATTTTCACTTTTAGAACATCATCACGATTTATATAAGGAAACTCATAATTACCATCAAAAAATTGGTTATTGTTCTTATCGCATTCGTGTGTTGTCTGAACTTCAAAAGCATAAGTTAGCAGAAGCAACTGCTAAAACCTTTTTAAAACAATATAAAAACGAAGTCCTCAACCACCGTTGGCATCACTTTTTTACATCTTATATTAATGTGCTTATTATCTTAGAGAAATACGAAGACGTTTTAAAACTGGCTTCAAAATTCAACCTTATTGAAAAAGAAAGCGAACGCCAAAAAAAGAATAATTATGTTCCTAATATTTCATGGAGTATTTCGTTGTCTAGATATATGGAAGGTCATATAAATTCGAATCGATTATTGGATGAAATTAAAGCACCTCTCAAGGCGATTAAACCTACAAAAAACCAAAAACAATTGATGATTAAGGTCATTGACAGGCTTTCAAACAACTTACCTGAAGCTTTTTTAGAGCTAAAGTCGCATATCTAATTAATCGTAATAAAAACAGTACTTTTAAGCGATTGGACAGTCCTATTTTGTATTAAAAAGAAAAAGTCACACACAAATGCTTCGACTTTCATTAGTATTTATTTTCAATTTCATAATAGATTGCCCTAAGAACTAATAAACTAACTTAATCAATTGTCTAATATTATGAAAAAACTATTTTTTTTACTAACTCTCATTAGTACTTTTACTATTGCCGCACAAGATAGTGGTAGTATATCAGGAATAATTAAAGAAGCAAGTGGTACACCTTTATCTGGTGCAACCGTTTACATTAAAGCTTTAGACAAAGGAACAGTAACCGACTACGACGGTAAGTTTATGCTAGACGACATTGCTGCTGGCACCTACGTTGTTTCTGTATCTTATGTAGGTTTTGCAACGTCTACGGAAAGCATTACGGTAACTGCAGGTGCATCAACAACTTTAAATACAACACTTAGCGAAACTGATAGTATTTTAAATGAAGTGGTGATTACAGCAAACAAAAAACCTCAAAAAATAACAGACGTACCCGCAACCGTAAACGTTATAACGTCAAAAGACATTGAAGAATTTCCAAGTTTTAATATTGGAGAATTAGCGTCGCGCCAAAAAGGTGTAGATTTTGTAAGAACTGGAGTTTTAGGTACAGGTATTAATATTAGAGGATTCAACTCAGCTTTTAATGCCAAAAACTTACAAGTTACTGATGATAGATTATCGACTTTAATTGCAACTGGTTTACCTTTAGGAACCTTCTCTACTGTAACTAAAGACGATGTTGCACGCGTTGAAATACTATTAGGACCTAACGGAACACTTTACGGACCAAACGCACACAACGGTTTAGTCAGTACAATTACAAAAAATCCAAGACAATCTGAAGGCACTACAGTCGCCTTAGGTGTTGGTAATCAAAGCGTATTTACAACACGGTTAAGACATGCTGAAGCGGTAAACGATAAGTTTGCATATAAGTTTCATTTTGAACATTCTCAAGGAAAAGAATTTAACTATGCAGATAGTGTATATGTGGGTACAACAGCCTACAAGGAATTGGATTTAGATCGTGATTTTGAATCTTCTAAATATGGAGCATCCTTATACTACAAGCCAACAAAAGGATCTGAGCTTATTGGATATTATGGCCATAGTAACAATAATAATATTGGAGTAACAAGTGCTGGTAGAAACCAAATTAAAGATTGGACTATTGATGTGGCACAATTAAAATTTGTATCTAAAAACGTTTTTGCTAATGCGTATTATACATGGAGTAAAACTGAAGATACATATGCCATGAATCAACGAACACAAAACTATGTATCATTTATAGAAAATGGGTTTTCTGAAGAAGAGGCTCGTGAGCGCTCATTCACAGAACAATGGTTCCAATTTGGACCTAATCCAGGTGACGGAATTCCATTACAACGTGGAGCCGTTTTTAAGGATGACTCACAACGTTTTAACGCAGAAGCACAATACAACAATAATTGGAATGATTTCTATGTGACCTTAGGAGCACAATACCAATTAGACATGGCAGATTCTAAAGGAACATACCTTTTAGACGAAGGCGGAATTGATTTAGCACAAACAGGAATTTACACACAATTAGAGTATAAATTAGAAGATTCTGGATGGGGATTTTTATTTGGAGGACGCTATGATAATCACGATTTATACGGCTCTAACTTTATTCCAAAATTAGCCATCACAAAAAAAGTAAACAGCGGCACCTTTAGAGTGACTTACGGAAAAGGTATTGCTGTACCTTCAATCTTAAACCTTAAAGGAAACTTATTTGGAGGCTTAGTAATAGGTAATGGTGAAGGCTTTACATTAACGGATGGTACAAAAATCCCAAAATTAGATGTTGAAACCATCAATTCTTATGAAATAGGCTACAAAGGTCAGTTATCTGAAAAATTATTTATTGATGTCAATGGGTATTACAACCAATCCGATAATTTTATTAGCCCTTTAGTTACGGTTTCAGATGCTGCTAATGGTAACAATGTAACACATGTTGGAGATACACCAATCGGAGAGGTTGTTGAAGGTTCTGACGGATCATTTATTTTATCGTATTTAAACTTTGGTCATGTAGATACTTATGGTTTTGATGTTGGCTTAAATTATTATTTCTCAGACAGCTTTAGAACGTCTGTTAATTATTCATACTTCGGACGTAATTTAGATACAGATGATCTTGCCAACGACGGGAATTTAGATGGACAAGTATTAGAAAGCGAATTACCAATTAACACACCAAACAACAAATTCAGCGTTGGATTTCACTACAATAAAGGAAAATTCTACGGAGCCATTTACGGACGCTATGTTGAAAAGTATGATTTCTTCTCAGGTATACATGTAGCTGCCGAAACACAAGATCAAGATGGAGATGGTGTTAACGAAATAGTAGAAAACGCAAGAGTTGGAAGAACTTGGAACTACGGACAATTAGGTGGTTTTACCATAGATGCTAATGCAGGTTATAATGTAACAGACCAATTATCAATGGGACTTAGTGTTACCAATTTACTTAACTCAGAGGTTAGGGAGTTTGTAGCATCGCCAGCTATTGAAACCTTAGTTTCTTTTGAATTGAAGTATCAATTTAGCTTAAAACAAAAATAAAATAAACACCCTAAACTAAGTTTCTTAAACATGTTTAAAAAACAAGTTAACAACATAGAACTTGATTACGAAGATCATGGAACAGGGAATGTCCTTTTGTTTCTTCATGGCTTAGGATCCACAAAAAAAGATTGGGACGCACAAGTCCCTTTCTTTTCTAAAACACATCGCGTTATTACGGTAGATTTAAGAGGTCATGGAAATTCTACAAAACCACAAGATGCGTATAGTGTTGAACTAATGACGGAAGATGTAAAGCAACTTCTGGATGAGCTCAATATTAAAAAAGCAACGGTTATTGGCTTTTCAATGGGAGGAGCTGTGGCTTTTGAAATGGCTGCTAAACACCCAAAATATCTAGACCACCTAGTCATTGTAAATTCTGGTCCAGATTTTAATGATATGGGCAAAACAGGAGAAGATCTTTTAAAGAACCGAACCGAATTTTTGGAGACCAAAGGGTTAGAAGCCTTATCAAAAGAGATTTCCTATAATATGTTTCCAGAAGACCATCAAGTAGATTTGCGACATGAATTTGAAGTACGCTGTAAAAACAACGATTACAACGCCTACTACAAATCATTTACAACACTAATGGAATGGGGTTTAGGAGATCAGATTCACAATATAAAAACCAGAACTTTAGTGGTTGGTTCAGATATGGATTACACACCTGTTTCCTTTAAGGAAGACTACGTAAATAAGTTGCAAAACGCCACCTTAGTTGTCATTAAAAATTCGAGACATGGTGTTGTTATAGACCAACCCGATGCTTTCAATTTAGAACTTCAAAAATTTTTAAATCATGAGTAAAACGGTTCTTATTACAGGAAGTACAAGTGGCATTGGTTTAGGAATTGCACATCAGTTTGCTAAAGAAGGTTATAATATTATGTTTCATGGTTTAGAAACTAATGGACAAGATATTGCCAATGAAGTCGGGAAAAAACATCATATTAAAGTCGGTTTTTCTAATGCTAATTTATTACAATCCGAAGCCATAGAAAATTTAGTCAACGAAACAATAGACACCTTTGGGAGTTTACACGTTTTAGTTAATAATGCAGGTATTCAATTTGTGTCACCTATTGAAGATTTTCCAAATAGCAAATACGAAAATATAATCGCAATTAACATGAATGCTGTTTTTTACGCGTCAAAAGCCGTTTGGAAACAAATGAAAAAACAGAAATTTGGACGAATAATCAATGTATCATCCGTTCATGGTATTAGAGCTTCAGAATTTAAATCAGCATACGTTACCGCAAAACATGGAGTTATAGGCATGACAAAAGTGTTGGCTTTAGAAGGAGCTGAATTCAATATTACCTGTAATGCAATTTGTCCTGGTTATGTAAAAACACCTTTGGTAGAAGGACAAATAAAAGACCAAGCCAAAGCACATAACATGACAGAAGACGAGGTGGTAGAAAAAGTAATGCTAAAAAAACAAGCTGTAAAACAGTTTGTGCCACTAGAAGCTATTGCAAATATGGCACTATTATTAGCTAAAGACAGCTCTACAACCATCACAGGAACTTCTTTTGTTTTAGATGGAGGTTGGAGTGCGCAGTGAGTCGTTAGTTGTTAGTTGTTAGTTGTTAGTTGTTAGTTGTTAGTTGTTAAGTCAAAAAAGAATTTAGAGTTACTGTATGTGTTTTTTAAAAATCTGCTATTTATAAAATCATACTTTATTTAAAATTAGGCATCAGAAAACGTTTAAGTGTTAGTCTAAAAAATCTGATGCCTTTTTTATTACAAATCAAACCAACACGTAACTAAATGTCTTTTTTTGTAATTTTAAACCCACTAATCAGACTTAGTGGTTATGACGCATACTTTTAAAGAATTTTCTACAAATGCCATTTTCAATATTGGAAATGAAACTGATTTGCATGCCTTTAAAACAGCGAAACAATGTGAGTTATACACTTTTATTTGGGCAAAATCTGAAGCCGTAGATTTAACTATAGACAATGTACCATTTACAATTCCTCCGCATAGTATCTTAGCGTTAACACCTATTCAGTATCTTCAATATAACGGAGGAAATGATGTGATCACCTACCAATTTAATAGCGAATTTTACTGCATTAAAGATCACGATCAAGAAGTGAGCTGTGTAGGTATTCTCTTTTTTGGTAACACTAATATTCCTGTTATTCATTTGAATAGCATTGAGCAACTAAAGTTTGAAACGCTTCATGACGTTTTTATAGACGAATTGGAAACCGAAGACAACATACAAGCCGAAATGCTTCGTATGTTAATGGCTCGATTTATTATAAAAAGCACACGTTTACTAAAAGCCAAAGAAGGCATTTCCGATGCTCCAAAAAGCGCTAAAGTAGATTTACTTCGCGAATTTAATTTTTTAGTAGAACAACATTTTAAAACAGAACACAGTGTAGCGTTTTATGCTGAAAAATTATTTAGATCACCCAAAACCCTATCTAATAATTTTGCCAAACTAAACAGAAGTCCATTACAAATCATACACAACCGTATTGTATTAGAAACACAACGTCAATTAGTCTACACCGATAAAACAGCAAAAGAAATTGCTTATGATATTGGTTTTGAAGACGCCTCTCACTTAAGTCGTTTGTTCAAAAAAACAACCTCAATGTCACCTTCAGACTATAAAAAACGCTTAAAAACTTCTAGTTAGGAAAAATTGACAAGCCCAAGGGCAGTTTCTTCATTTTATCACACCCACTTCCATCGCATCTTTGCATTGTAATATTAAAACAATAACAAGATGAAATTAAAAATCAAATCCATATTCAATCTCATAGAGATATTTGCAAACAGTCCAAAGAAAATAGCGCACACCATTAATACAGAAATGCATTGTGATCAATATCATATTCATGATTATTACTGTGATGCCGAAAAGCCATATATAAGCTAAATCACACAGCGGGAAAAAATGACATGCTAAAAGGAATTACATTCATTCTTTGCAGCAGAATTATATCTCAACTTTGTACCAACAAAAAAATCAAAATAAATACGAATAACACCTGAATACATTTCAGGATAAAAAATTAAAATTATGAATACATTTAATGTTCCTTCAAGAGAAGACGTAAGCACAAACAACCAAGCTATTTTCGATAATCTCAACAAAGCTTTAGGATTTGTTCCAAACTTATATGCCACCTATGCACATAGTGATACGGCATTAGAAAACTACCTCAACTTTGCTAACGCAAAAACATCCTTAACTGCTAAAGAGAAAGAAGTTGTAAATCTTGCTGTTAGTGAAGTAAACGATTGCATTTATTGTCTTTCGGCACACACTGCCATCGGAAAAATGAACGGCTTTACAGACCAACAAATATTAGAGTTAAGAGCTGGATATTCTACTGTAAATGACAAATTTGACGCTTTAGCAAAATTAGCTAAAAACATTACTGAGAATAGAGGCAAAACAGACGAAACAGTTTTAAAAAACTTTTTTAATGCTGGCTACACCAAAGGCAACTTAATAGACACTATTGCATTAGTTGGTGACAAAACTATTTCTAATTATGTACATAGCACCACGCAAGTTCCTGTAGATTTCCCAGTAGCACAACCTTTAGAATTAGAAACTATATAATTTAAAAAACAACCCACAAAATTTAAAAAGATGAAAAAAATAATCGCATTTATCGCACTCGCATTAACCTTTACATTAACAGGAACTGCACAAGACAAAATGAAACCTAAAGCCACCACAGTGTCTTTAGAACAAACCACAGGTGCATTTACTCAGAAATCGCTAACCTTAACAGAAGGAGATTACATTTTTGAAATTGCTAATAAGAATGTTGGTCACCAAGTTGGTTTTGTATTAGTCCCTAAAGGAGCGGATGTGTCTAAACCAGAAAACCATATTCAAACGGCTTATGTGACTAAAGCTGTAGAAAATAACACTTCGGAATCTAGTAATGTTACAACATTATCAAAAGGAGAATATGTATATTTCTGTCCTTTAAACCCAACACCACAATACACGTTAGTAGTGGAGTAAATGACAACCTCACAATGTAGTATATAGAAAAGAGCAACCTTGTGGGTTGCTCTTTTTAGTTTTATTTTTAAATACATACTATTTATTTCCAAGCATTAAAAGTTCGCTACAAACAACTTCCGTAATGTAACGCTTCATACCATCTTTATCTTCCCAAGATCTTGAAGTAAGCTTCCCTTCTATGGCTACTTCTTTGCCTTTAGTAATATACTTTTCTACAACCTGAGCTGTTTTTCCCCAAGCAACTACATTGTGCCATTGTGTATCTGTAATCTTTTCGCCTTGCGCATTTTTATAGCTTTCGTTTGTAGCGATAGAGAATTTTGCTAAGATTTTACCGGATTCAAAATTGGTGATTTCTGGGTCTTGTCCTAAGTTACCAATCAACTGTACTTTGTTTTTAAGTGTGTTCATAATTTCTAAATTTAATGGTTAAACAGTTAATACTATCGAGTTCTTATGTTTCGACATGGCAAAGATGAAGCAGCTTCCAAATAATATCCGGTAGTTAACAGCTTACATTCGTTTGTAAACGCTTGTTGTCGTTTGAAAATAGCTAGTGGTAAGTTATTATAGGCTTTGTTCTGTTTTAAAAATATAACGGATATATGCTTATATTTGAGAGTTGTACAACATTTAAGAGCAACAGCGGAACGATTTTTGATGTAATAAATGAAAGAAAATTAAATATTAACTTATAACCATAATATTATGAAAACAAAATTAATAGTTTTAGCAATTATTGGAATTATATTATACGCTTGTTCGGATAATGATATTAAAATAAATAATTTAATTACAGAGGAGAACATTGAAACAATAACTGAACAAGACGATTGGTTGAAAACAATCAATGAAAAAGATGAGTTTTACAAATACAAACAAGTAATTGAAAAACTTGAAAACTTTAAAAAAGAAAATGAGAATATAGTTTTAGAAGAAAATATAGAAACAATTACAGAGCAAGGTAATTCTCTAGAAACAATAACCGAAAATGATGAATTTTATAAATATAAGTTAGTCATCGAAAAGCTGGAAAACTATAGAAAAGAAAATAGTTTAAACAAAAAATAAGATGAATATAGAAGAAACTGTTTTTGAAGAATAGTTGAAAAAAAGAAATCATTTGAAATAAAAAACGTTGCACAACACCGTGTATAATTCATTGCTAGTTATAGTCTACTTACGAAAGTCCTCGCGGACTTTCTATCTGTGATTTATTTGCTAACTTAATGCCTAAACACGCAACGAAATCATACACAAACACGTTGTATGTAATATGAGCTATGAACTTTCCTGAAATAGGTTGACTAAAAATTAAGCAATTAATTACAGTCACTTATGAAAACACAAAATGAACACTGGCGAAAAAAAAGCTACC
>NZ_JADOET010000058.1 GCF_015645385.1 Winogradskyella marina | reverse complement strand
TTTAATAAGGTTCTCGATACATTTCTTAATGCTTCGTTGCACTTCTCATTAAGAAACACTCGAACTGACGTGAAGGTTCTCGATGCATTCTGACCAAAACGGGTCGGGATACTCGAACTGACGTCTACGGTTTTGAAGTGTTTATTAGATTGCCTATTGTTTAATAAGGTTCTCGATACATTTCTTAATGCTTCGTTGCACTTCTCATTAAGAAACACTCGAACTGACGTGAAAGTTCTTGATGCGTTCTGACCGAAAAGAGACGGGACACTCGAACTGACGTCAACGCTTTTGAAGTGTTTATTAGATTGTCTATTGTTTAATAAGGTTCTCGATACATTTCTTAATGCTTCGTTGCACTTCTCATTAAG
>NZ_JADOET010000056.1 GCF_015645385.1 Winogradskyella marina | reverse complement strand
GTTACCTATAAGCTTCTCGATACAAAATTCCTGAAAAGCGGAATTTCACTCGAAGTGACGGAATTATAGTAGTGATTGGAAAGTCATAGAACTAGTGATAATTATTGCAATTCGTGTCTTTTTTCTCCATGAATCTCTGTGCAATCTCTGCGAATCTCTGAGTGATTTTTCACGCAAAGTCGCGAAGACGCAAAGAAGCAAAGGTGTAATGTTATAAACGAGACTGTTTCAGTTTACGGCTGTCGTCAGTTCGAGTGTTTCGAGAGAGAGAAATGTATCGAGAACCTTGGTTACCTATAAACTTCTCGATACAAAATTCCTGAAAAGCGGAATTTCACTCGAAGTGACGGAATTATAGTAGTGATTGGAAAGTTATAGAATTAGTGGTAATTATTG
>NZ_JADOET010000055.1 GCF_015645385.1 Winogradskyella marina | reverse complement strand
GTGAGCGAGAAATGTAATGAGAACCTTTGTTACCTATAAGCTTCTCGATACAAAATTCCTGAAAAGCGGAATTTCACTCGAAGTGACGGAATTATTGTAGTGATTGGAAAGTAATAGAATTAGTGGTAATTATTGCAATCCCTGTCTTTTTTTCTCCATGAATCTCGGTGTAATCTCTGCGTATCTCTGAGTAATTTTTCACGCAAAGTCGCAAAGTCGCAAAGAAGCAAAGGTGTAATGTTATAAATGTATCTGTTTCAATTTACGGCTGTCGTCAGTTCGAGTGTTTCGAGTGAGCGAGAAATGTATAGAGAACCTTGGTTACCTATAAGCTTCTCGATACAAAATTCCTGAAAAGCGGAATTTCACTCGAAGTGACGGAATTATAGTAGTGATTGGAAAGTC
>NZ_JADOET010000054.1 GCF_015645385.1 Winogradskyella marina | reverse complement strand
TCTGTTTGATCCGAAAGGGTATCAACATTTGGTGTGCCACTTACAGTGACGATAAAACTACTTTCATTAGAGCAGGTATTTGGAGCTGTTCCAATGTTGTTATAGATATAAATGGTTTGTGTTGTTGAGATTAGCTCACCAGCATTTAATTGTGTTCCTGTACCATTAGAACCCGTGAAGTAATTACCATTGGTTAAGGTAGGTAATGTATAAGTTGAACAAACATTTTGGTCTGAAAGCGTATCTACATTTGGTGCACCAGTAATAGTGATTTCAAAGCTACTCTCATTGCTACAGATGTCTGGTGCTGTTCCTATTGCAGCATAAATATAAATGGTTTGTGACGTTGAAATTGAATCACCAGCAGAAAGTTGAGTACCACTGCCGTTTGTTCCTGTAAAATAATTACCGTTTGTA
>NZ_JADOET010000053.1 GCF_015645385.1 Winogradskyella marina | reverse complement strand
AGTCTAGATGGATCAACCTTAGAAGATTTATCCGATGATGATACCGTGTTCGAAGATGATATAACAGATACGGAATTGCCATTAGAAGCCGGAATTGCAGTGATAAAAACAGGAGTTTTTAATGATGAAAATAGTGATGGCTATGCCAACATAGGAGAAACTATCACCTACAGTTTTGTGGTGACCAATCAAGGACAAGCGACCATAACAGATGTGGTGCTTACAGATGCTATGTTAGGTGGTGAACTTACACTAGCATCAGGAGACGATAACGGAGATAATATTTTGGATGTCGATGAAGTTTGGTTGTACGCAGCAAGTTATACTATTACACAAGCCGATATTGATACAGGCATGGTAAGTAACCAAGCCCTCGTTACCGGAACAAGTAGTCTAGATGGATCAACCTTAGAAGATTTATCCGATGATGATACCGAGTTCGAAGATGATATAACAGATACGGAATTGCCATTAGAAGCCGGAATCGCAGTGATAAAAACAGGAATTTTTAATGATGAAAACAGTGATGGCT
>NZ_JADOET010000052.1 GCF_015645385.1 Winogradskyella marina | reverse complement strand
CAACGGTCTCGTATATGATTTGTAGCGTGTTTTCAGCGAGTAAGTTAGCAAATAATTATCGAAATAGAAAAACCGAGAGGTTTTTCGTAAGTAGGCTAGAAGCAGCTATAAATTATATACATTGTTGGCAAATCGTTTTTTATTATTCAGCCATTATATTATCACGTTATGTTTCCGCAGGCTTTTGTTTGTCAAGTATTATACTTTACTTAAAAATCAAAAAAAAAAATCTCCGAATTAAATTCCGTATTATCCATAAAGAGAGTCAATTTTTATTTAGCCGAAATCTGGGGAAATCACAGTCGATTCGTTTAAACAACTAAAATTGGATTGATAACATTGCGAACAGTTCAGCCGTACGATTTGACATTCCGCTTATCAGCAGAAAGTTGAGGGTTGCGCTAATATTGATGCAATGATCAGAAGTTGGGCGAGCCAATTATCGTGCGTAATGTTCCGTAAACGTATAAAAATCGAGCGTAATACTTTTTTAGATTCAGATTTAAATTCCAGTGTAATTACTTAATCACAGAACTTATTGAAAGCCTTGAAATTGTTGACACGCACAAAATGTTTGCCAACG
>NZ_JADOET010000051.1 GCF_015645385.1 Winogradskyella marina | reverse complement strand
GGGTTTACCGTTTGGGTATTGGTAAAATAAATTTAATTTTTTACACTTTTGTTTGTTGGTTTAGAATGTCCCCTTGAGGGGACCTTAGGGGTGTTCATGACTGTTCAAGAATAATTTCAAAGTTGTTCCTCCTATTTATCACGTAATTCCCCAACCTTCTCCTCAATAACCAACAACACACTAAACATATTCTTTTTAACGTCATCGTTAGAAAACCTCAAAAAAGTAACATCATAAGCCTCTAATTCACTTTGCCGTTTAGCGTCATATTGAAAATTATACTCATGACTATCGCCATCAATTTCAATTACCAATCGTATTTCATGACAATAAAAATCTACAATGTAATTTAACATAGGAACTTGTCTATGAAACTGAACACCATAAGCACGCTGTTTTATATGTTGCCAAAGCAAAACTTCTTGTAAGGTGCTACTTTTTCTTAACTGCCTAGCACGTTCCTTTAGGTCTGGGTTGTATGGAATGATTTTGTTTTTCATTTTATTAATTTACCACTTATCTATTTACACCCCTAAAGTCCCCTCAAGGGGACATTTGATAAAGGAAAATAGAATATTCACAGGGTTTACCGTTTGGGTATTGGTAAAATAAATTTAATTT
>NZ_JADOET010000050.1 GCF_015645385.1 Winogradskyella marina | reverse complement strand
AGAAATACTGGAGCGACTTACCCAGATTGGAATTTAATAGGAAACCCATATCCGTCTTATTTAGATATGGAATTATTTTTAAATCATGTTTTAGATAATGGAACGAATCCTGTAACAACGAACTTAAGTATATTAGAAGATATCTCTGGTATATATGGTTATGATGGGGATGCATCTGATGGTTGGTCGATTATTACATTGGCTAATGCATCAGAAAAATTAATGACACCAGGCCAAGGTTTCTTTGTGGCAGCCAATGCCACATATCAAGATACTTACGATATTACTTTTGATCCATCAATGCGAGCAACGGGTACAGATGATGATTTTATAGCAGGACGTAGTGCTAATGTCTTAACCTTTTTAAAGCTTAATGCGAGTACAGCTACTAACAGTTATGGTACTGAGTTTTATTTTAATGCGAATGCAAGTCGAGGTATAGACCCTGGATACGATGGTAAAATATTAGGAAATGTTGCACCAAACTTTGCAATTTACTCACATCTAGTAGAAGGTGATGCAGAGCTTCCCATAGCATTACAAGCGCTAAATCCGTCAGATTTAACAAATACAATAATTCCATTGGGTGTTAATTCAAATCAAGGAGAGCAACTTACATTTAGTATAGACGAAAGTACTTTGCCTAATGATGTTAACGTATATTTAGAAGACAATGTAGCTCATACGGTTACTTTATTAAATTCTGGTGATTACACGTTAACGCCAAA
>NZ_JADOET010000004.1 GCF_015645385.1 Winogradskyella marina | reverse complement strand
TTTTTTTTTTTTTTGAAAATATAACAGTTTCAAAATCAATTAAACATTGCGTCTTTACTGCATTTTAGAGTTGATATGATGTATGATTTCATCAATATCAGTTTCAAAATCAAACCAACTAATTGTATCATCTTTTCTAAACCACGTTAATTGACGTTTAGCAAAGCGTCTGGTATTTTTTTTGATTTCAGAAATGGCAAAATCTAAGGTAGTGTCTCCTTCAAAATGAGCAAATAGCTCTTTATAACCAACCGTATTTAAAGCGTTAAGATCTTTGTGTGGTACTAATGCTTTAGCTTCTTCTAGTAACCCGTTTTCTATCATTATATCTACACGTTGGTTAATTCTATCGTAGATCATAGAACGATCTGCATTTAGTCCGATTTTAATGGATTTAAATGGTCTGATTTTTTCAGAATTTGTTAGAAAAGAAGAATAGGGTTTCTTGGTTCCTATACAAATTTCTAAAGCTCTAATAACGCGTTTAGGGTTATCTATTGCAATAGAATTGTAAGCAGTGGGATCTAAGGTTTTAAGTTGTTCTTGTAAAGGTGATATGCCTTCGGTTTTAAACTGAAGATTAAGCGAAGTCCTAATTTTAGAGTCCACCTCTGGAAAATAATCCAAACCCTCCGTTACTGCTTTGACGTAAAGACCAGAGCCTCCAACCATAACTACAACCGGATTTGTATGATGCAATTCTTCAATTTTAGAAATGGCATCACGTTCAAAATCACCTACGTTAAATGGTTCTTTAATAGATTTATGTTGAATAAAATGATGCTTCGCAGCGTTTAGTTCTTCTTTTGAAGGTACAGCGGTTCCTATCTCCATCTCTTTAAAGAATTGACGCGAATCGGCGGATACGATTTCAGAATTAAAATGTTGAGCTAACTTTATGCTTAATGCCGTTTTGCCAATGGCAGTAGGGCCAACAATAGTAATGAGATACTTCTGGGAGATTTTAGACATTAATTAAGCTACGATTTTTTAGGATGGAGTTCATTTCCACAGTTATAACAATATTCTGAATTATCTCTGTGGTCAGACACAAAACAGTTTGAACAGTGTTGTGAATTAAGCTGAATCGTAATATTGTCATCTGGGTTTTTATAAGGATCATAGCCTTTGTTTTTAAGTCCTTTATTTTCGGCATCTTCTTTTTGACTCGTTCTGACATATTCGGCAGATACAATTCCTGTAGGAACAGCAATTATTCCATAACCTAAAATCATAATAAAGGTGGTAATAAATTGGCCTAATGGAGTCTGTGGCGCTATATCTCCAAACCCTACTGTTGTTAATGTTACCACACACCAATAGACGCTTTTTGGGATGTTATCGAACCCATTAGCTTCACCTTCAACCAAGTACATAATCGTTCCGAAAATTATAGATGTAATCATCACGGCAAATAAAAAGACCATTATTTTTACACGACTAGCAACTAATGAAGCTTTTAGGTGGTTTGAAGCTCCTAAATATCGCGCTAATTTTAAAATTCTAAATACCCTAAGTAATCGTAATGCTCTTAAAGTTACTAAAGCCTGAGAACCTACAAATATGAAAGAGAGATACATAGGTATAGTCGATAAGAAGTCAATGATTCCTAATGAACTAAAGATATATTTAAATGGTTTTTTTACCGATATTATTCTTAAAATATACTCGATAGAAAACAGAATTGTAACTACCCACTCTCCAACATAAAGGAGTTGGTGGTATTTTTCATCTATACTAACAACACTTTCGAGCATTACTAAAATAATGCTAAGCAATATGAATATTAGCAATAGTATATCAAAAAGTTTTCCAGAAGGTGTATCTGCTTCATAGATAACTTCATGTAGTTTTATTTTCCAATTTTCTTGCTTATTCGGTTCCATATTCTAAATGTACGAAAAAGTTAAATTATAGTTTTTCTATAGTCATTGTTTGTTTTGTAACCTGTGAATAACCATAAAAAGTAGCAAAGACAACTACTATTAGTATTAACCTTAACGTCATATATTTTAATTTAAGTCAACAACTTTTAATCTTTTATTTCGTCGCAGATAACTTTGAATAATATGCTGTGTATCTTTATTGTTCTCCATAGGTGTTATTAGCGATTTTAAAATCGCTTTATTATTTATTTGATGATTAAGATCAAAATATCCCATGCCTTTAAAGATCCCATCTTCTATTAAGAAAACACTTTTTTCTTCAATATCTCGACCTTTATCAATGATAAGCATATTTTTATTAGAATAACTATACTTTTCTATAAGATCGTTTACCCTTTTATTATACGATTCTTTTGGTTCTTCATTAATACAAGCACCATTGCACTCTTTTACTTCGTATTTAAAGCAACTCGTTTTTGTAGTGTATAGGTCGGTGAGTTTTTGGCATAAGTTATAATCGTCTGCCGCTTTAAACATAAAATGTTTACCACTTGCTCTTGTATTGAACGTTGTAATAGGAGCTTCTTCTCTGTTAGATTTATCGATAAATAGATTTATATAACCATTAGAATCCGTAAAACTATACAATGCATGCGTAAATATAGTTCGTCGTAATGCTCTGTTAAAAATGGGTTTATTCGCTTTTATGGCAGCGCTTTCCTTTAACAACGCAGCTAATTCACTTCCTGTTTTTTCATAAGTTACTGTACTTACTAACTTCTGAATTTTCTTTGACTTAGAATTTGTACCTGTAAAATGCTGAACAATTCGTTTTCTGATGTTTTTACTTTTACCAATATATATAATATCTCCGTTGGCATTATGGATGTAATAAACTCCAGTGTCTGAAGGTAATTCTTCTATAATATCTAATAGGTTTGGCGCTATTTTAGATTTTTTTTCAATCTTAATCGCATTTTTTACAATAACCTTATCTAGATCTTTGTTAAGTAGCATTTTAAACAATTTCACTGTCGCCATGGCATCTCCATTAGCTCTATGTCTATCACTCATAGGAATACCTAATGCACGCGTCAGTTTACCTAAACTATACGAGTTCATATCAGGAATAAGTTGTTGAGAAAGCTCAACAGTACAAAGTGTTTTTCTTTTAAATGGAAATCCTAAACGTTTAAATTCGGTTTTAAGAATTCTATAATCAAATGAAGAATTGTGAGCAACTATGATGCAATCTTCAGTGATTTCGACAATGCGCTTAGCCACCTCATAAAATTTTGGTGCATTTTTAAGCATTTTAGAATTGATACCTGTAAGATTAACCACAAAAGGTTGAATTTCACGTTCTGGATTAACCAATGAAATAAATTGGTCGGTTACTTTATGGCCATCAAATTGGTAAATTGCAATTTCGGTGATGCCTTCTTCATTATACTTACCACCTGTGGTTTCTATGTCTAGTATTGCGTAGATGTTATTTGCTTTTAGTTGTTTATACACTAAATCGAACTAAGAGAAGCAATCTAAATATTGTATGAGATTACTTCGAAGTATGGTATCGAAATGATGTATTACTTATAATTTCGTGACCCAAATATACTACTTCCAACACGAACCATAGTACTTCCGCATTCAATTGCTAATTTATAGTCGCCACTCATTCCCATACTAATAGTATTGAGTTCCGTGTTTATGTTTTTAAGCTCTGAAAATGTGTGTTTTAGGAATTTAAATTCAGTTTCAACTTGTTTCATATCATCTGTAAAAGTTGCCATTCCCATAACACCAGTAATTTTGATATGCTTTAAATCTGAAAATTCATCTGATTGCAAAAGGGTAGCAGCATCAGTTGCAGACATTCCAAATTTACTATCTTCTTCTGCAATTTTAATCTGAAGCAAACAGTTAATAATTCTATTGTGTTTTTTTGCTTGTTTGTTAATCTCTTTTAATAGTTTAAAACTTTCCACACCATGAATTAAACTTACAAATTCAGCCATATATTTCACTTTATTTCGCTGAACATGTCCAATCATGTGCCACTCAATGTCCTTTGGCATGTCTTCGTGTTTCTCAACCATTTCTTGGATTTTATTTTCGCCAAATATGCGTTGACCAGCATTGTAGGCTTCCATTAAATCGCTAATAGGTTTTGTTTTAGAAACGGCAACTAAAGTGACGTCTTCTGGTAAGGTTGATTTTATATTATTTAAGTTGTCTTGAATGTTCATTTTTGATGTTTGTTGTTTAGTTGTCTGACTCAACAACTAATAGATAAACGATTAACTCTTTTTTTAATATTCATATATCGTAATCCCACTTCTCAATTTCGGTAGAATATAAGTGCTTTTTGGTGGCATTGTTAAGCCTTCATCTGCAATTTGTTTCATCTGTTCTACATTTGAAGGACACATACCAAAACCTACGACGTATTCTCCGCTATCTACACCACTTTTGATGGTCACCATGTCGTGTTGGCCATTAACATACGAAATTCTATTATCATGTCTTAAGTCATTAATACCTAAAATGGACTGAAGAACCGTTTTGTAAAGTATTTGCGCGTCTAACTGGTCTAATGCAGTTTTAAATTCGTAAGCTGTTTTACGTAAATAAAGGGAATAAAACTCACCATCTAAATACATGCTAAAATGATGTGGTTTAGCTGGTTTGTATGGTATTTGACCTCTGTTTTCAATACGATACGAAGCATCTAGTTGTATTAAAAATGCTTCTTTTGATAACCCATTTAAATCTGTAATGAGTCTGTTAAATTCATGAATCACTAAATCCGATTCAGGAATTAAATACGACATAAAAAAGTTATATGACTCATTACCATTGTGATTAGGGTTTTTTGCTTTTTCATCTTTATGTAATAGGTAAGATGAAGCAGATCTATGATGACCATCGGCAATGTAAATGGTCTTCATTTTCTCAAATTCATTTTGGATTGTAGCAATGGTGTCGTCATCATCTATTTTCCACAGACAATGAGTATCTCTATACGTCATTGTAAACTCAAACTCAGCATGTTCCTTTTGAGCTTCCTTTATAATATTTGCAATTATAGCATTATCAGGATAGGTTAGTAATACAGGTTCTGCATTAAAGCCAACGGTTTGTAAATAACTTTTAAAGGTTTCTTCACGTTTGGCAATCGTATCCTCATGTTTTTTAATAATGTCATTTTCATAATCTTCAGCACTTGTAGCTGCAACAATGCCACTAAACTCTTGTTTATGTCGATTGACAATTTTATACACATAAAACGATGGTTTTTTATCTTGAATAAAAATACCATCCTCTTTAAATTCTAAATATCGATTTTTCACTAACTTGTAACGTTCCTCACCTGTAACTTCTTGGTCGTATTTGTAACCAGGATTAACAATATGAAGAAAACTAAACGGATTATAAGCCATTCGAGATTCGCGCTCATCAATCGTGTAACTTTGATATGGTCGCGCAGCAACAAGTCCAACGATTGCTCTTGTTGGTTTTACAGCTTTGAATGGGGTTATTTTTGGCATAAAATGGTAATCAGTGTTCAGTGTTCAGTAATCAGTAATCAGTATTCAGTAATCAGTGTTCTGTCGCTTCAGATTTTTTGAGATCCGAATTTCTCCGGATTTCGAATCATATAATTTATAAGTTTTCCAATTTCAAGACTTTGGTCTGTGAGTTCATTAAATTGCTCTTGGCTAATATAATCACAAGCCAATGCAAATTCTAACCAAGTTTGTGTTTCAGAATTTTCAGCATCACAGTCAGTTAATTTACTTATAAAATGTTTTGGGTAAAGTCGTTTTCTATAGGCTTCTGCCATATTTGCGCAAACACTTCTTGATGAACGTCTAATTTGATCAGTTAATGAATAGGTCTCTTCTTTTGGAAATGATTTAGATACATCCAAAATTTTCATGCCTAAATCAAATCCCTTCTTATAGGCAAGTAAATCTTGAAATTTCATAATTTATTTAATTATTCGATAGCTAAGCATTAATATTACTGACCACTGACCACTGACCACTGACTACTTCATAAACTGCCCAGAAACTTTTTCCGCTTTCCGACTCTCAGCATAATCATAAAACCCTTCACCAGATTTTACACCTAATTTACCAGCCATAACCATATTTACTAATAAAGGACAAGGTGCATATTTAGGGTTTTTAAATCCGTCGTACATGACATTCAATATAGAAAGACAAACATCTAATCCTATAAAATCGGCCAATTGTAATGGACCCATGGGATGTGCCATTCCAAGTTTCATTACGGTATCAATTTCTTGGACTCCAGCAACTCCGTTGTAAAGCGTTTCAATAGATTCATTAATCATTGGCATTAAAATGCGGTTGGCAACAAAACCAGGATAATCATTAACTTCTGTTGGTGTTTTACCTAAAGTTTTAGATAATTCCATAATAGTTGTAGTGACATCATCACTTGTGCTGTAACCTCTAATGATTTCTACCAATTTCATAATTGGCACCGGATTCATAAAGTGCATACCAATAACTTTATCTGGTCGTGAAGTGACTGCAGCAATTTGAGTAATGGAAATAGACGACGTGTTTGTGGCTAAAATGGTATCCGCATTACAAACGTCGTCGAGTTGTTTAAAGATTTTTAATTTTAAATCTAAATTTTCTGTGGCTGCCTCAACAACCAAATCACCATTTTTTACGCCTTCTTCTGTTTTTGTGAATGTGGTAATGTTTGCTAAGGTTTCAGCTTTATCAGCGTCACTAATTTTTTCTTTAGCCACCATTCTGTCTAAATTTCGAGCAATGGTATCCATGCCTCGTTTTAAAGACGCATCACTAATATCGATAAGTTGAACGTTAAATCCTGATTGTGCAAAAGTGTGTGCAATTCCATTTCCCATGGTTCCTGCACCTATAACTGCTATGTTTTTCATTGAAAATTTATTTTTTATTCCCGATAAATCGGTAATCTATTCTTTTATAACTTTGGAATATTATTTTGAGATTCCCATTTTTATAGGAATTAAAACTGATTAATAATCATATTGGCAACACGTAAGGCTTCCGTACCATCATGTAAAGTTACAATTGGCTTTTTGTTATTGTTAATAGCGTCTGCAAAGGTTTCTAGTTCGTCTAAAATAGCGTTATTGTTGGTTATATTTGGATTGTCAAAATAGATTTGTTTTTTAATACCTTCTGCATTTTGAAGAATCATATCAAAATCACCAGGATTATTAGGTGCATCTTTCATTTTTACAACTTCACATTTCTTCTCAAGAAAATCTACAGAGATGTAAGCGTCTTTTTGGAAAAAACGCGTTTTACGCATGTTTTTTAATGAAATTCTACTCGCTGTTAAGTTGGCAACACAGCCATTTTTAAACTCTATTCTTGCATTAGCAATATCGGGAGTTTCACTCACCACTGATACACCACTTGCAGAAATATGCTTTACAGGAGACTGCACTACAGAAAGAATAATATCAATATCATGAATCATTAAATCTAAGACCACAGGCACATCTGTACCACGAGGATTAAACTCAGCCAATCTATGACATTCTATAAACATCGGACTTTTTATTTGGTCCTTTACACCAATAAACGCAGGATTAAAGCGCTCTACATGTCCAACTTGGCCTTTAACTTCGTTTTCAGCAACCAAAGTTCTGATCGTTTCTGCTTCTTCAACCGTATTGGTAATTGGTTTTTCTATAAAAATATGTTTCCCTTTTTTGATGGCTTTTTTTGCACAATCGTAATGCGAAAGGGTAGGGGTTACAATGTCTACGACATCAACAGCATCTATTAAATTGTCTATTGAATCGAAATACGTATAACCAAATTCTTCAACTACACGTTTAGCATTTTCAGGATCTGCATCGTAAAAACCTATAAGGTCGTATTTATTAGATTGATTGAGTAATCTTAGATGAATTTTACCAAGATGACCAGCACCAAGAACACCAACTTTGAGCATATTTTTATGTTTTTAACAAAAATAGTAGATTTGAATTAGATAATTCGTAAAGAATGACTAAAAGTTCATTGTCTAAATTTTAAACATGATAAATTGTTTTCTTTCGTATAAGTTTTAAAATTAAAAACATTTCATCTTATTAATGTGATTAGTTTTAGTTTATGAAAATATCATCAAAATTTGAATTTCATTTTAAAATTTGAACTTTTTGAGGTTGGAAATTGCTTTTCTTTGAGCTATTTTTACAGAAACTAAACTACGCTTTGAAAGATACATTTAAGCATCAAGGGATGCGACAGCAACTTGTTGAAACACTAATAAATAAAGGTATTAAAGATAAATCTGTGTTAAAAGCAATTGGAAAAATTCCAAGGCATTTATTTATGGATTCAGGATTTATAGATTATGCCTACCAAGACAAGGCATTTCCTATTGCTGCTGACCAAACCATTTCTCAGCCTTATACTGTTGCTTTTCAATCTGAATTATTGCAAGTGCAACCAGGTGATACTGTGTTAGAAATTGGTACAGGTAGTGGTTATCAAACTGCTGTACTTTTAGAACTTGGTGCTAAAGTTTACAGCATAGAACGTCAGCATGAACTCTTTAAAAAAACGTCTAAATTTCTTCCTAAAATAGGCTATAGAGCAAAGAAATTCATCTTTGGAGATGGTTATAAAGGTTTACCAGTTGAAGCTCCGTTTCAAAGTATAATCGTAACAGCAGGTGCTCCTTATGTGCCTAATCCGCTGTTGAGCCAATTAGCCATTGGTGGCCGTTTAGTGATTCCTGTTGGAGATGATGTACAAGTAATGACCTTATTTATTAGAAAAGGACCAAAGGATTTTGAAAAACACGAATTTGGTGATTTTAGGTTTGTTCCAATGTTAGAGGATAAGAATTAATGTATCCTCTGAAATAGAGTTTAGATTTAAACGTCCTTCATACCTCGTAAAATATACTAATATGGTCTGTTGAAAGGCAACACTAGTTTGTAGTCTTTACAAACGCATCTTTTCCACCAACTACTGGTAAGGTTAATGACGTGTCACCCAAGTGAATTGTTAGTTCTGTTCCAGGTTTTGGGTGCAGGGTAAATTCTTTATCACTTGAGAATATTAAAAAACCTATTTGTTGTCCGGCTTTTATAATCTGATCGTCTGGTTGTAAATCAAAAGAGACGGTGTAATCTTCACCAACGACTAAATCTTCTTCTTTAGTCAAAGACTTATGATTTTTAGGATCTGCCCAACCACGTGTAATAATATTGTCTGTAATTTTAATGTCTTCTCCCTCTTGCCATGGCAAAGAAACTAACCAAACTGATAAATTGGCTGCAGGTTTACTACTAGCTAATGAGATTGTAACATTTGGAACACCTGAGATATGAAGGTCTTCTTTTAATTTTGGAGTTACGTATAGTAGTCTGTTTTTCGAGGTTGTTGCTTTGGCATGCTCGCTTCCTGAAATTGAAGCGTCATCAGAAAACATTTCTTCTGCCTCTGCAACTTTATCTAATGTTAGGCCTCCAATAGAAGCTCCTCCAGGTGTTAAATGTAAGGTTACATCTGAAGCGTCAGGATTTGGATAATCTTTATATGCTGTTGGTGCTTGTGGATCATCATGTTCTCTAACAATATAAGATTTGTTTTCTTCCTTTTCAACACCATTATCAACACCATGAAGATATTTAGTAAACCAACGATTCATCAATGTCATTGGAGGTGGTCCACCGTGTCCGTTTTGATGATAAAATATTTGAGTTGGTAGTCCTTTTTCTTTTGCAGCCTTATAAATTCGATAACTGTGTTCTGGCATAACATTCCAATCGTTAAAACCATGTGCCATTAGCAAGGCAGCTTTCATGTTATCCATTTGGTTAAGGTAGTCTCGTCCTGCCCAAAACTCGTTATAATCTCCAGTTTCTCTATCCATACCGTTTTTCATTTCGGTATCTCTCACAGTCTTATTATTGTAAGGCCTGTTTTCTTCTTTTCCGCTATGTACAAAGTCATACAGCACATCAATATCTTCACCTAGATAACCACCTGGCGAACGAACTAAACCGTTAGAACGGTAATAGTGATAGTACGATGTGTTTGGTGCAATAGGAATAATAGCTTCAAGACCTTCAACACCTGTAGTTGCTGCAGCTAAAGGTAAAGTTCCGTTATATGACGTTCCTGTCATACCAACTTTTCCGGTTGACCAATAGGCTTTAACTTCTTCATTTCCTTCGCGCTCAGTGTATCCTTTTGCGCGTCCGCATAACCAGTCTATCACTGTTTTTGGTGCTAACGTTTCATTTTCTCCACCAATGGTTGGTGCTCCGTCAGATAAACCTGTTCCTGGTGACGAAGAATGCACAACAATATAACCTCTTGGAACCCATTTTCTAAGATGCGAATTAGAAATAATTGGTCGTTGTCCTCGTCTTGTAACTTCAGGGTGAACACGCTCTTTTCCTGTTTCTCCTAGTTCAATATTAACGTCCCACATAACTCCTGGTAAATCTGATGCCACTCCAGCAAAATAAGGACTTGTAACGTAAATTACAGGTAGCTTTAAACCTTCTGTTTCAGTTTGTTCTGGTCGTGTTACAGCAACGTGCATACGATCTGGTTGACCATCTCCATCCGTATCAAACTCGGTTTCTACCCATAAATCGTGACGAATCCATTTATTAGTGTCTACAAAGGCATCAACAATTTGCGCTTCTCCATCTTTAAAAATGGGTGTTGTTTTTTCGGTTGTGTTTTGAGCACAACTTACTATTGAAAATGATAAAGCAATCAGTACTATTGAAATGGATTTTGGTGAGATGATCATTTAAATAATGTTTTGAAAGTGTTTTGATAAAAATAGGTTGAATAAATCAATACTCAAATGTGATTCTTGCCTTGTTAGGAAATGTAAATAATAGCATTAATTTTTAGGCAAATAGTCTTCTGGAATAGGAAAATCTTCAGATTCTTGTTTCCAATACAAGTTAATAATCCACCAACGTGTCCCATCATTAAACAACTGAATGCTATTAATGCCACGCATAAAAGGTGTTTTGTCGTCTTTACTTTTATAAGCTTCGTAGGTGCTAAAAATCTGTGTTAAATTTCCGAAAGTTTGTGTCTCTCGTTTAATTTCTATTTCATGAAATCCGTTTTGCTGCAACCAATTGCCTGAAGTTTTAATATAGTCGCTTGGTGACATATAACGAACGGTTGTTTTTCCATCTTTTACACCTATTGGAATTAGTTTCGCATCTTTTCTAAATAAATGCTTAAATAAATCCCAATCGCGTGCTTCTTCTTTATCTCCAGAAATGACTGAATATAAGGTTGCAACTGTGCTATCTATAGTTGTGACTTTACTTGAGTAATCTTTTTTTTCTTGTGCAGTAACACTTAGTGTAATTAGAAGTAAAAATAATGTGATATTCGTTTTCATTTATTTTATTGATTTTGTTCAAATGGGTTTACTGAATTCATTTGATTTGGCTGGACTAAATTAATCATTCTTTTCGTTGGTTCTATAATTTCCCCTTTTTCATTCCAAAACACCCATTCTTTAAGACTTATCGTATTTGTAATAATTTCGTAATTACACCCTCCAATACTATCAATGTTAACTACTGATATTCCATATTTTCCTTTGGCTAATTTGTAACTATTGGTACTTTTAAAAATCCATTCACCAACTCGATATGAATAGTCAACTTCACTTGGTACGATAGCACAAAAAGTGAATGAAGCATGTTCAATTTCTCCAATAGAAGTATAACTTTCATACTCTGATTGTTCATTTTTACAATTGAAAAACAATATAGAAATAAAGAAAATTAAACTGAACTTATTCAAAATAGTTATATTAAAAGAATTTTAAACCAAACATAATAGCATCACTCTGAAATCCGCTTTGATAAGAACGTATATAATCAACTCTTAAGAACCTCCATTTTCCCCAACCAATATTGTCAATACCTACAGAATATTCTTGATAAGGACTAAAATCTGGTTTTGCTAAAAGATGAGCACCTACTACTAAGTTAAAATTAAGTTTATTGAGTAAAGGTATTTTTCCAAGTAAAAAGCCATTAAAATCGTGTTCCACATGGCCTTCAAAATAAGTGTCGTTTGTACTTGCAGAATAATAATCTAAATTGTTGAATACATTAGTATAGTTGCCTTCTGTGCTGACATGTGTTTGGTTGCCATTAAAATGTTGGTAATCCATAAAGGCAATATCTTCGGCATTAAAAAAGGTTCCTGCTTTTACATTATACATAAATCGACCTTTGTCTTTTATATTAAACGATTGCCTTAAGCTTGCTTTAATTTGATCGAAATTATAATCGCTATCTGTAGCACCAAATCCTTTTTCGTAACCCAAGTATAAAGTTGGATAGTCATCATTACTAACATTGTATTTAGCATCTGGATAACTTAAATATTCTTGACCAAAATTAATTCGAGCATCTATTGTTCCTTTTACAATATTGTGTGTTTCAAATGGTGCTATACCAAATGCTGTTTCGTTTAGTGGATTATTACTAGTGTAAACATCATTTTCTTCATTTATAAATGTTTGGTCTGTTGTGTTGAAGAGTGCTTTTCGTCGCTCGTAACTTAAACCTGCGTATAACCTGAAGCCGTTAAAAAGTTCTTCCGAATAATTTAAAGCCAGATAACTTTTGTCGTACAATTTTATGTAATTATCTTCAAAAAAGAGTGTGCTTACTGAATTGATTAATGGTGAAATAGGATTTGAAGGATTAAATTGTTCCGCTGAAACTCCACCAGACAACGACAAGAATGAATTACTAATACTATTAAACTTATAAGTTATAGCACCTGTAGCACGTAAACGTTCATCTGAAAATCCGTATTGAAGGTTCCCATTAACGCTTAAGAAACGATTAAAATCGTCATAATTTTTTGTGTAGAATACATTAGCATTAGCTGTATAGCCTTGTACAGTATTAAACTGAACTCCTAATAACGGAATATCATAACCCAAACGGTAATCCTTATGTGAATTTTGATAGGTGTAGCCTAAGATACTTCCTAGTTTGAATTTATTTCTAACATTATCTATAGAATCTAAATAGGGTTTAGACTCTCGTAGAACCTGAATACTATCTTTTTTTACGTAATCTGTACGTTCTTCTGAAGTTAGAGGTACAGGTCTAATGGCATTCCAGAATATAGAATCTTTTTTGTTGGCCTCTTTTTCAAAAGCGACAATTTCTCGGCTAAAATCACTTCTTGTAAGTCCTGAGTTAAACTCGTAATTACTATACACTGCTGTAAAACGACCTTCACCTTTAATTCCGAATAAAGCATATTTAAAATCGATACTTTGCGAAATTCGAGCCCAAATATCATCGGTTTCAGAATATGAAAAGCTCTGTTGTAACGAAATTATATCGACCATAGGAATACGTGCTTGGACTCCTGTAAGATCTAATTCTAGAGCGTAAATATCCCATTGGTCTTCAACAATATATATAAAGCCCGAAAAAACGGGGTCATTAACACGTTTAGGAATCACTCTAATTTTATTAATCAGGTTGCCTCTGTCATCATAAAATATACCTTCCAATTTATAGCGATAATAACTAAAAGCATTATTTGCTATTGGTGAAATAATTTCATTTCCAAAATTCACCGAATTATTATAAAAATTGAAATTAACGTCTAGTGCGCTATTAAAACTAAAACCATTACTGTCACCACTTATTTTTGAAGCTGTTATTTTTTCTTTTAATTTATCTGGACTCAAAAACTGAAGATGAGAAATGGTTTCAGATAAGTAAACGATACCGCTTCGGGTGGAGTCTAAACCACCTCCTAAATCACCTACCTCTTGACCCATTATTTTTTCAGGAGCATCTTTTATTTTTATGAGTCCTCTAGAATAGAAATCAGCTTTAAAGGACTTAATTTTTTCAAGATTAGCTTTTCGTTGTGCTATGGCTTGTTGCATTATAGCGTTTGCCGGATCGTTTTCAGAGTCGATTACAACTTCGTTTAGCGAGACAGATTCTTCAGTTAACGTAACATCTAGTTGATATGGAAATTGATTTACAGTAACCGTCTTTTTTACAGTTTTGTAACCTAAATAACTATAAACAATGGTATATGTTTTTGGTGTTGAGATATTGAGGTCGTAATAGCCATCGTCATTACTTGTTGTGCCTTTGTAGGTATTCTCAATTACTATATTTACAAAAGGAAGTGCTTCGTTGTTTTGATCCGTAATGTTTCCTTTAATTTGTGCAAGAGCTAGTGTGCTATAAGCAATTAGGAAAATATTGAGTAGTTTTTTAGTCATATAGTATTGATTGATTTGCTAAACACAACACTTCCAAGGATACATGCATCTCTTATAAAAACGATTATGAACCGTATTTATTTATAAAGACGCAAATAAAAATGAAATGGTTGCCTAATAGGTATCAAACTTAAACTATAATTTGTTGCCGTAAGGTAATAGTAATCTTAAATTTATCGGAAATTTTTCTTAATACGATCTAAATTTCGCTTGTTGTCACGATCTTTAATGGTTTCGCGTTTGTCGTAGAGTTTTTTTCCTTTTCCTAGTCCAATGATAAGCTTTGCTAAACCTCTGTCGTTAATGAATAATTTTAAAGGAATGATAGCATTACCTTTTATATCCATTTCTTTTTTTAGCTTTTTAAGCTCTCTTTTGTTTAAGAGTAGTTTGCGTTCGGCTTTAGGTCTGTGGTTATAATAAGTACCATATTTATACTCTTCAACCGTCATATTAATAACAAACAATTCACCTCTGTCGTTAAACTCACAAAAGCTTTCTGCAATAGATGCTTTACTAGATCTGATGGATTTAATTTCAGTTCCAGTAAGTACAATTCCAGCCGTATATTTATCAAATATGTCGTACTGAAATTTTGCTTTCTTATTTAGTATGTTAATCGTTTTTTGCATGGATGCCAAAGATAGGAAAGTCAAATAGAAATTTGAATATTGACGGCTATAAAAAGTTTGAGCATAAAAATACTGCTCGCAACCCCTTTATAATTCAATTGCAAGAGAAAACTTAGTCTCAGTGATTTCTAACTTAAGGTAATTTAATCTTCAGAAGGTACAAACTTTAGTGCATCTCCATTAATACAATGGCGCTTTCCTGTAGTTTCTTTTGGGCCATCATTAAATACATGGCCTAAATGACCTCCACACGTCGCACAATGTTCTTCGTTTCTGGTGTAACCAATTTTAGTGTCTGTACTAAAAGCAACATTGCCTTCAATAACACGATCAAAACTTGGCCAGCCAGTACCAGAATCAAATTTGTGTTCACTTTTATATAATGGAGTATTACAGCCTGCACAATGATACACCCCTTTTTCGTAGTTTTTATTTAATGCGCTAGAGAATGGACGTTCTGTTCCTGCTTCTCTTAGAATGTGGTATTGATCTGCCGTAAGTTGTGCTTTCCATTCGGCTTCGGTTTTAGTAACCTTAAAGGTTTTATTTTCTTTTGTTTCTGTTTTTTGAGCTGAACTGTTACAACTTAAAAACAAACTTATAAGTGTTAATAATGCTATCTTTTTCAAAATTAAAATGTCTAAAATTATAGTTTGTTTCATTGGTCGTTGTTATTTGTTAATCATTACAATGTAATACCAATGTTAATTTTAAATTACATTCGTAATTATGCTTGTCTTTATTTTTATTATTGTTAAATTTAATGCATCAACAATTTGTTAATATTTGTCAATGAAAATAATACATATAAGTGCAGAATGTTACCCAATTGCAAAAGTAGGTGGTTTGGCTGATGTTGTTGGCGCTTTACCTAAGTACCAAAATGAAATTGGTGCAAACAGTTCTGTTATAATGCCTTTTTATAACAATAAATTTACCCAAGCACATAAATTTACTTCGGTTTATGAAGCTGATTTAAGACTTGGTAATAAAGAATTGAATTATAACATATTAAAAATTGATGGTTCAGTTTTAGATTTTGATGTTTTCTTTGTGCATGTTGAAGATTTGCTTTACACTGAGAGTGTGTATACAGATAACGATACCGATCGTTTTTTAGCCTTTCAAATTGCGGCTTTAGATTGGATATTAACTTTAAAAGAAAAGCCAAATATTATTCATTGTCATGACCATCATACGGGCTTAATTCCATTTATGGCCCAAGAAAGTTATACGTATGAATCGCTGAATAAAATCCCTGTAATTACGACTATTCATAATGCTCAATATCAAGGATGGATGGCTTATGATAATTTGTATAAGATTCCAAGTTTTAATATTGAAAATGTTGGACTAATTATGTGGGAAGACATGATTAACCCATTAGCAGCAGCAATAAAATGTGCTTGGAGAGTTACAACTGTTTCTCCAAGCTATATGGAAGAATTAAAATATAGTGCTAACGGATTAGAGTCGTTATTATATCACGAAAACTTAAAAGCTGTAGGAATTTTAAACGGAATAGATTCTGAGGTTTGGAATCCAGAAACGGATAAATACATTGTAAAGAATTATAAAAAATCGACTGTTGAATCGGGGAAAAAAGCCAATAAAAAATGGTTGTGTGCACAGTTTAACTTAGATGAAAGCAAACCGTTATTTGCATTTATTGGTCGTTTAGTTGGTGAAAAAGGCGCTGAACTTTTACCTTATGCAATAGATTATGCACTGCGCTCTAAAGACATATCTGTTATTGTTTTAGGTTCAGGCTCTAAAGAGACAGAAGGACAATTACTTGAATTAATACCAAAACACAGCGGAAATTATAACGCATTCATTGGTTATGACGAAAAGCTCTCTCATATTATTTATGCAGGAGCAGACTTTTTACTAATGCCATCTCGTGTTGAACCTTGCGGCTTAAACCAAATGTACTCTCTAAGATATGGAACCGTACCTGTTGTAAGACGTATTGGTGGATTAAAAGATACAGTTATTGATATTGGAGACGATGGTTTTGGAATTTGTCATAATGAAGTTTCTGTACATGACGTTTTACACTCAATTAACAGAGGAAAAGAATTTTATAAACAACAAAAGAAATTTAAAGCGAATAGAAAACATATAATGAGTATAGATCATTCTTGGAAAGTCTCTGCAAGAGCGTACATAGAATTATATTCATCAATAAAATAAACTAACTAAACTAAATAAGTACTATGATAAATGATGAAGTATTGAGCATCATTCTTGGTGGAGGCCAAGGATCGCGATTATATCCCCTTACAGCAGATAGAGCTAAACCAGCAGTTCCTATTGCCGGAAAATACAGATTAGTAGATATTCCTATTTCTAACTGTATCAATTCAGATATTAAGCGAATGTATGTATTAACACAGTTCAATTCTGCATCTTTAAATCAGCACATAAAAAACACGTATCACTTTAGTTTTTTTAGTAGTGCTTTTGTAGATGTTTTGGCAGCAGAACAAACGATGCATAGCGACGAATGGTTTCAAGGTACAGCTGATGCGGTAAGACAAAGTATGCATCATTTTTTACAAAATGATTTTAAATATTTTTTAATTCTCTCTGGAGATCAATTATATAATATGGATCTTGAAGATATGATTGAAAAACACAAAGAGAGCAAAGCAGAAATCACAATTGCCACCCATCCTGTAAATGCTAAAGATGCTACCGGCTTTGGATTATTAAAAACGAATGAAGAGAATGTAATTACTTCTTTTATAGAAAAACCAGGTTCAGATCTTTTACCAGATTGGACATCTGAAGTTAGTGATGAAATGAAACATGAAGGTAGGCATTATTTAGCTTCAATGGGTATTTATATTTTTAATAGAGACTTGTTAGTAGATTTAATGAGTAATCCAGATACTAATGATTTTGGAAAGGAAATTATTCCACAAGCCATACATAAGCACAAGACTTTAAGTTATCAATATGAAGGCTATTGGACAGATATTGGGACAATAGATTCCTTTTTTGAAGCCAATTTAGGATTAACAGATGATATTCCTAAATTTAATTTATATGGTGAAAACAGAGTATATACAAGAGCTAGAATTTTACCTACATCCAAGATTTCTGGGACAACAATAAATAACTCGGTTATTGCAGATGGTTGTATTATTCATGCAGCTAAAATTGAAAGAAGTGTTATTGGAATTAGATCTAGAATAGGTAAAAATTCTATAGTACAAAACACGTATACTATGGGTAATGATTCCTACGAATCTTTGGCCGATATGGAATCCAAACATATTGAAAACCTTATGGGAATTGGTAAAAATTGCTTTATTAATAACTGTATAATTGATAGGAATTGTAGAATAGGAGATAATGTTAGGATTGAAGGAGGTGCAGGTTTAAAAGAAGCAGAGACCGATCAGTATTTTGTAAAAGACGGTATTGTGGTGATAAAGAAAGGTGCAACGATTCCAAAAGGCACAGAAATTAAATAATATATTCCACAACAATAAATGGCAGAAGTAATTGCACATAGTCGTTTTACAGATTTTGATATTGATCTTTTTAAATCTGGAAAGCATTATCGTTTATATGAAAAATTTGGTTCTCATATTACTACTTTAGATGGAGTAGAAGGAGTGTATTTTGCGGTCTGGGCTCCAACCGCAAAAATGGTATCCGTAGTAGGAGATTTTAACTTCTGGACAGAAGGCGAGCATAAGTTAAATGTACGCTGGGATTCTAGCGGTATTTGGGAAGGATTTATACCAGGAGCAGGTAAAGGCACCAAGTATAAGTATAAAATCCTAAGCAGTAATAACGATATTAAAACAGAAAAAGCAGATCCTTACGCAAGACGTGCGGAGCACAATCCTAATACTGCCTCAATTGTTTGGGACGATAATTACAAATGGAAGGATTCTAAATGGATGAAAAAGCGTAAAAAGAATAATGCGTTAGACGCACCTATTTCTGTTTACGAAGTGCATTTAGGCTCTTGGAAAAAACAAGTGGAAGAGAATCGATTTATGTCTTATGTAGAACTGGCAGATGATTTGGTCAACTACGTAAAAGAGATGAACTTTACACATGTAGAGTTAATGCCAATTATGGAATATCCTTATGACCCATCTTGGGGTTATCAGGTTACAGGCTATTTTGCTCCAACATCGCGATTTGGATACCCTGAAGAATTTAAATTATTGGTCGATAAACTTCACCAAAACGATATTGGGATAATTCTAGATTGGGTACCATCTCATTTTCCTGAAGATGCACATGGACTTGGATTCTTTGATGGTTCTGCATTATATGAACATCCAGATAAACGAAAAGGTTATCACAAAGACTGGAAGAGTTTAATTTTTAATTATGGACGAAACGAAGTCAAATCATTTTTAATAAGTAATGCACTTTTTTGGCTAGACCAATACCATGCGGATGGATTTAGAGTAGATGCCGTTGCATCCATGTTATTTTTAGATTACAGTAGAGAAGATGGTGAGTGGGAACCAAACATGTTCGGTGGTCGTGAAAATCTAGAAGCCATGTCATTTTTAAGAGAAATGAATGAAGCTGTGTATGCTGCTTTTCCAGATGTACAAACTATAGCCGAAGAATCTACTGCTTTTCCTATGGTATCTAAGCCCGTATTTATGGGAGGTTTAGGCTTTGGAATGAAATGGATGATGGGTTGGATGCACGATACACTTGAGTATTTTAGTAAAGAAACCGTATATAGACAGTTTCATCAAAACGACTTAACGTTCTCAATGACCTATGTGTTTACAGAAAACTTTATGTTGCCTCTAAGTCATGATGAGGTTGTTTATGGTAAAGCTTCAATCTTAGGAAAAATGCCTGGAGATGAATGGCAACGTTTTGCGAACTTAAGGTTGTTATACAGCTATATGTTTACACATCCTGGAACCAACTTACTATTTCAAGGTTCAGAATTTGGGCAAAGTAGTGAGTGGAATTTTAAAACTAGTCTCGATTGGCATTTACTTCAATACGATCCGCATAAAGGAGTACAAGAATTAGTAAAAGATCTTAATGCACTCTATAAAAACGAACCTTCTCTACACCAAAAACAATTTGAAGCAGAAGGTTTTGAGTGGATAGATTATGGAGATTCAAAAAACTCAGTTTACAGTTATATTAGAAAAGGAAAAGAAGAAAAGGACGATTTAATAATTGTTTGTAATATGACGCCAGTTCCTAAGGAAAAGTATAAACTCGGTGTGCCTGACAAAGGAAAACTTAGAGAAGTTTTTAATAGTGACTTAAAGAAATATTACGGAACAGGAGACTATAAAAACAAATTAAAAACGACTAAAGCTGATGCGTGGCATTACAGAGATCATTCTATGGAAATTAATATTCCACCTTTAGGTATGGTTGCGTTCAGGTATGAAACCCGAATAAAGCCTAAGAAAAAAACAAAGTTAAAAGCCTAGACGTATTTAAATACAGCTTTTTTTATGGTGATTTATGATTCTAAAAAGGAATCATTTGATATAAACACAGCCCTTTTAAGTTGTAATACTTAAAGGGGCTTATGTGATTTTAAACTTTTCCAAAAAAGATCATGAAATTGACATAGGAGCACTAAATCAATTTACAGTGTTTTTACAAGAGCAAATAATTGAGCTAGACACTAGGTTTCAAATTGCATATAAAGCTAAATATTGGTCGATAATTAACAAAATCGCAAAGCGTTAAGCAAAAATCTAATAGTTAATAACAATTCTTAATATCCACCGCTAAGCCTTTCAGAAGTTGAAATTTTTCCGTTTTTTTGCGGGTGATTTTTGCTTAAAAATTGACCTATGATTGTAAATACTGAATTAGAAAATAAAGGGAACTTATTTCCTTCAAAAATAATTGACTTTAAAAAAGACGTCGATAAACTTTACTTCACAGCAGACAATGATGTTATTTTAGAGTTAACTGTTGTTAGAGATAGTCTGCTTCGTTTTAGATATACTACTGTTGGAAACTTTAATAATGATTTTTCATATGCCATTACCCAATATGCAAGTATTGGCTACAACAAGTTAGAAATTGGCGAAACTAAGACTAGCTTTGAAGTTTTAACATCGAAATTGCGTTGTGAGATATCTAAGGAAGATATGAGAACTTCAATTTATGACGCCAAAGATGGAACATTAATAAACCATGATGAAAATGGTTTCCATTGGGAGGAAAGTTATGAACATGGTGGAAACATCGTTAAAATGAGTAAAGTTTCTAACGATGGCGAAAGTTATTATGGACTTGGTGATAAGCCAAACCATCTTAATCTTAAAGGGAAGCGTTTTAGTAACTGGGTAACCGATTCTTACGCCTACGGTAAAGACACCGATCCTATTTACAAAACCATTCCATTTTATACGGGTTTACATCATGGTAAAGCTTATGGTATTTTCTTTGATAACACATTTAAGTCGTCTTTCGATTTTGGACACGAACGTAGAAATGTAACCAGTTTCTGGGCACAGGGAGGCGAAATGAATTACTATTTCTTCTATGGCCCTAAAATGAACGATGTTGTAGAAAGTTATACGGATTTAACTGGAAAACCACATCATTTACCACCACTTTGGGCATTAGGTTTTCACCAATGTAAATGGAGTTATTACCCAGAAAGTAAAGTAAAAGAGATTACGTCAACATTTAGAAAACTTCAAATACCTTGTGATGCTATTTATTTAGACATCGATTATATGGAAGGGTTCCGTTGTTTCACTTGGAACAAAGCATATTTTCCTGATCCAAAACGCATGGTTAAAGAATTACTAGACGATGGTTTTAAAACGGTTGCTATTATAGATCCAGGTATTAAAATAGATAAAGAGTATTCCGTTTTTAAAGAAGCTTTAGAAAAAGATTATTTCTGTAAGCGTGCCGATGGTGATTATATGAAAGGTAAAGTATGGCCTGGAGAGTGTTATTTTCCAGATTTTACAAACCCAGAAGTAAGAGATTGGTGGTCTGGTCTATTCCAAGAACTTATTGAAGACGTAGGTATTAAAGGTGTTTGGAATGATATGAATGAGCCAGCCGTTATGGAAGTGCCAAATAAAACATTCCCAGACGATGTTCGTCATGATTACGACGGTAACCCTTGTAGTCATAGAAAGGCCCATAATATTTACGGTATGCAGATGGCGAGAGCAACGTACCAAGGACTTAAAAAATATTCATATCCAAAACGTCCTTTTGTTATCACACGTGCAGCTTATTCTGGTACACAACGTTACACATCAACTTGGACAGGAGATAATGTAGCAACTTGGGAACACCTTTGGATAGCTAACCTACAAGCACAGCGTATGGCAATGTCTGGTTTCTCATTTGTAGGAAGTGATATTGGTGGTTTTGCCGAGCAACCACAAGGAGAGTTATTTACACGTTGGATTCAATTAGGAATATTTCATCCATTTTTTAGAGTACACTCTTCAGGTGACCATGGAGATCAAGAACCTTGGGCTTTTGATGAAGATGTGACAGCTATTGTAAAGAAATTTATAGAAATTAGATATCAATTATTACCGTATTTATATACGGCATTTTGGAATTATACAGATCATGGCACACCATTATTAAAATCTTTGGTGTTGTATGATCAAGATGATGTGCAAACACATTATAGGACGGACGAATTTATTTTTGGCGAACAAATATTAGCGTGTCCGATTTTAGAACCAAATGCTAAAGGTCGAAGAATGTATATTCCTCGAGGAAATTGGTATAACTTTTGGACCGATGAGGTTGTAAAAGGTGGTAAAGAAATGTGGGTAGATGCGGATATTGACAGTATGCCCTTTTTTGTAAAAGAAGGAGCAATAATTCCTAAATACCCAATTCAGCAGTATGTTGGTGAAAAGGAAATCACAGAAATCACATTAGATGTGTACTATAAAGATGGGAAAGAAGAAAGTGATTTTTATAGTGATGCTAATGATGGTTTTGATTATACAAAAGGGCGATATAGTTTAAGAAACTTTAAACTTACAGGTAAAGGTAATGAGTTAATAATCAATCAACACAAAGAAGGTAAATTCATAACACCTTACAGTACTTTTAATATTCAATTTCATGGTTTACCATTCGATATAGTTGAGGTGCAGTTAGATAATGAAACTATAGCGCATAAAAGCTTAAGAGTTAATAATATAGAGTCTATTACTGTAGATAAAAACTTTTCTGAGCTACATTTAAAAGGAATTAAGTCACATTCTTAGTGACTATTTATTTAAATTAGTGTCAAATTAATAGTGTTAAACTTATCAATGGGTTTAATTTAAAACGTATACGTATGAAATTTAATAAAGTAGTGTTTAGTTTTTTGATTGTTGTTATCGTGGTATCGTGTGCAACAAATCCTTTTACAGGAAAAAAAACAATGGCATTTGTAAGTAACGATCAGTTATTTCCATCTGCATTTGCGCAGTACAATCAAGTGATGTCAGAAAGTAAAGTCATTACAGGTACAGCAGATTCTGAAATGATTAAACGTGTTGGTCAACGAATATCAGTTGCTGCAGAACGTTGGTTAAATGCAAATGGTCATCAAGGCTATTTAGAAGACTACAAATGGGAATATAACCTCATCGAGTCAGAACAAGTTAACGCATGGTGTATGCCTGGTGGAAAGATTGCGTTCTATACCGGAATTTTACCTGTAGCAGAAAACGAAACTGCAATTGCTGCAATTATGGGTCATGAAGTTGTTCATGCCTTAGCAAATCATGGGCAGCAACGTATGAGCGCGGCTTATGTACAACAAGGCTTGGCTGTCGTTGGTAATGTAGCATTAGCTAATGATGAGCAATCTTTAGGGATTTTCAATCAATCTTTTGGTATCGCCTCTAACGTTGCTGGTATCTTGCCTTTTAGTAGAGCACATGAAACAGAAGCAGATAAAGTTGGATTAATTATTATGGCTATTGCGGGTTATAATCCTGATGAAGCTCCTGAACTTTGGAAACGAATGAATGCAGCTAGTGGAGGACAAGCGCCACCAGAATTCTTAAGTTCGCATCCTGCAAACGAAACAAGAATTAAGAATTTACAAGAATTAGCACCAAATGCTAAAGCTGAAGCTAAAAAATTTGGTGTCACATCATTTAGACCAATAAACTAAGATTATAAATATATTTGTTTACTTTAGAAGCTGCTCAATTTGGGCAGCTTTTTTTATGATTTTTTTTTGATATCTATAAAAGATAATTAACCTGCATTTATGAGTGAATTTAAAAAAGGAAGTAAAAAACTTCTTAACGCCTGGGCGTTTTATGATTGGGCAAATTCAGTGTATACCTTAACGATTGCGTCTTCTATATTTCCTCTGTTTTATGCTTCATTATTTGAATCTAAAGAGACATTAGTATCTGCCTTTGGGTTTACAATGAAACAAGAAACATTAATTACAATTGTAACAGCGTTTACATTTTTAGTGGTTGCAGTTTTATCTCCAATTCTTTCGGGTATTTCGGATTATGTGGGTAATAAAAAGAATTTTATGAAGTTCTTTTGTTATGTAGGATCAATTGGCTGTATTGGATTATATTGGTTTAATCTTAGTTTTATTCACTTTAGTTTATTGTTCTATTTTATGGGCTTAATAGGTTATTGGGGAAGTTTGGTTTTTTATAATTCTTACCTTCCAGATATTGCTTTTGAAGACCAGCAAGACAGTATCAGTGCCAAAGGATTTTCAATGGGATATATAGGAAGTGTTCTTTTATTAGTTGTAAATTTAATTATGGTAATGACTCAAGAGGACGATGCTGATAAAATTGAAATGATGCGATATTCGTTTATTACTGTAGGAATTTGGTGGGCATTATTTAGTCAATATACATTTAGAATTTTACCAAATGGAGTCTCATCGGGTCATAAAGTAACTAAAGATGTTGTCTTTAATGGTTTTAAAGAATTAAAGGCTGTTTGGGTTCAGTTGAAGCAAAATTTAAGATTAAAACGCTACTTAAATGCCTTTTTTGTGTTTAGTATGGCTGTGCAAACCATTATGTTAATGGCAGTTTATTTTGGTGAAAAAGAAATTAATTGGGCTTCGGATGGTGAAAAAACTATTGGACTTATTGTTAGTATTTTAGTGATTCAGTTGGTTGCCATTCTTGGTGCTATTTTAACATCTCGGGCAGCTTCAAAATTTGGTAACATAAATTCACTTATCGCAATTAATTTTATGTGGATGTGCCTTTGTGTATATGCTTTTTTTATGAAATCTCCAATGCAATTTTATATAGCAGCGGGTTTAGTAGGCTTAGTAATGGGAGGGGTTCAGTCTTTAGGACGGTCAACGTATTCTAAATATTTACCTGAAACGGAAGATACTGCATCTTACTTTAGTTTTTATGATGTAGCAGAAAAAATAGGGATTGTTATCGGTATGTTCATTTTCGCTTTTGTATCTGAATATTCCTCAATGCGTTATGCTATTTTATTCTTATTTGTTTTCTTTTTAATAGGTATTATCCTTCTCTTTAGAGTTCCTAAAGAAGAATAAATAAGGTTTGTCTTAAATTGGTTGATGCGCAATCCATGTGAAGTCCTTTCAGTAACCGCTCATATTAAGTGTCTTGTTTTTGTGTCATAAGATTAGGATATTAATTACAGTAACATCAGAATAGAAGTTATTAAATCACTTTTAAGATTGAATTATAAAAAAGGACAAGTAAACCGCTTGTCCTTTTTTTTACATATATAATTATAAAATTTAATGACTTACACTTCCAGAACCTGAAATCTTGGTGTCTTTTTTTGTTGGATTACCAGAATATTTAACATCCCCAGATCCTGAAATACGTACCTTTAATTCGCCGTTACAATGTACGCTGATATCTCCTGATCCAGAAATTGTAGCGTCGACATTAGTGCTGTTTAAATCGTCACCATCAAAATCACCAGAACCTGCGATTGTTGTTGTTAAGTTCGTCGTTTTTCCTTTTAGTTCAATATCGCCTGAGCCTGCTAAAGTACTCTCTATAGTTTTGGATGCAATTTGTAAATCAATATCACCAGACCCAGCTAAGGACACTTTAAAATGGTTTGCTTCTATGATACCTGAGTTTTCTACATCACCTGAGCCAGCCAAAGATACTGCACTGATAGACTCATATGGTATGGTAATAACAATCGTTTCTGTTGGTTTTAAATTATACCCCTTTTTTATTTTCACTAATAAAGCATTGTTTTTTACTTCCGTAATAATATAAGGTATTAAATTAGAATCTCCTTTAATTGAGATGTCGCCTTCTTTTCCTTTTATGAGTTTGAAATCCATAGAACCAGCAGTATTTATAGCGTTGTAAGATGCCGTAGTTACTGTTGTAGTTATAATGTTGCCATCACCTTTAATTCTCTTTGATTTTCCCCATTGCGCAGATACTAAAGTGGTGCTTAATAGAAAGATTAACACCGTAATTGATTGTAGTAGTTTCATGATTTTTTGATTTTAATTGATTGATAAATTATTTCTTAGTTATTTTTAAAAGTTATGTTGCCATATTCAGACTCTATAAGCACAGCGTTGTTTGAGTTTGGTTTGCCGTGATAACCTACATATTTCTTTCCAAAATTATCAGTGTGTTTCTCTGTAAAGTGAAACCCATCAGATTCTCTTAAGGACCCAAATTCAATCTCAATATTAAAATCGAAATTATAATCACTATCAATGCCTACGGTAATACCAACAAACTCAGTGTCCATATTTATTTTTTTAGTGTTTGGTGTTAAGCGGTCTATTTTTATGGAACCATAATCTGCTTCTATTGTGGCTGTTTTGTAGATGGTGCCAAGTCGTAGCGCTAAATAATCGCCTTCTCCATCTAAATTGTTAATATTATCAATTTTAAGCGAACCATAATCACATTCATAAACGACATTTTCAGCAATTTCAATGACAGACGTTGTATAATCGGCTTCCAAATTTAAGTCTTTGACTTTCGCGATTGTAAACTCACTATAATCTGCTTCAATTGATGCGTTGTTTATATATTCAAAATAGCTGTTTTTTGTATAATCTAATCGTATGGTGTTAGATGTTCCCATGAGTTCTTTGGTGGTGACTTTACCATAATCACATTTTATATAGGCATTACCCTCAAGCTTGTCTAAATTGATGTAGCCATAATCGTTAAAGAGCTTTACGTTGTTTGTAATAGGCATCTTAACCAAGTAGTTAATTTCTATCTTTACATTGTTTCCTAATTTTTTATTCCACCAAGACGTATCATAACTGTTGCCGCCAATTGATGTAATTGCTGAAACTTTATGAGGTGCAGATTGCCAGGCAACATCTAATTCGTTCAATCTTTCGTTAACCTTGTTTTCATTATTACCATTTACTTTAATGGTGACTTGGACATCAATACGATTTTTGTCCCATGTAATAATATCAATATTTCCATATCTGCTGGTAATATTAAAGGTGGCATCAGCATTTACGTTGAAAGATTTTTTTAGCGTTTTTTGTTTTTCATGTTTTGCCGCTATAGGTGTCTCATTTGATGCTAGCAAAAGTGTAGGCATCAAGATTAGAAAAAAGCAGAGTTTATATAATGTTCTCATCGGAGTTGGATTTGTATTGTTTAACAGTTTCAATTTGTTCTAAAACGGTATTTAAAATGTCTATTCTGGTTTGAAAGTTAGAAATCATCGCATAAATAACACGTTGGTTTTTTCCGCTTTCGGTTAAATCTGTTTTTAATTTTTGGTAATCGGTTTCTAAAAGTTCTATTTGTACTAAAGCATCATTTATGATTTTGTTTGTTAAAGGTGAACGCGCTTTGTTGAGTTTCTTTAATTCATTTTCAATGGTAACCGTAAAAAAGTTTTGTGTTTCAGACATTTCTGGCGAAACATTGGCTAGATCTAAAGTTTTAGGTTCGTTTTGTAAGGTTGTATAAATGCTAAAACAGATGACCAATGATGCTGCAATTGCTAAATAAGGTTTCCAATTAAAACTAGTTTTCTTTTTACCTTTAGTAGAAGCTTCTTCACTTGCCTTCAACTTTTCTACAAACCTTTGTTTATGGTTGTATTGAGGGGTTTCAATATCAAACTGATCCTTCAAACCATCAAATAAGCTGTCTAAATTATCTTTTTCCATAATTATATTACTGCTAACTTTTTTCTTAAACTCTCTTTCGCTCGCGATATTAATGTTCTGCAATTGGCATAAGAGATATTCATAATCTCGCCAATTTCTTCGTAATCGTAACCTTCAATTAAATGCAGTGTAAGACTCAAATTGTAATTAGGTTTTAAAGTTTTCATAACATCTAAAATTTGTGTCACTTTCTCATTATGCTGTTCATGTTCCTCAATTCCGTCGTTACTGTTGTCTTCAACTTTATAGATAACCGTATCTAAAGGCACTTCATTATGCTTTGCCATTTTGTTGTAATAGCCAATACTATTGTTTATGACAATACGTTTTAACCATGCACCAAACATGTTGATGTCTTCTAACGTGTTTAATTTTGTAAAAGCCGTTAAAAAGGACTCTTGCATGATGTCTTCAGCCTTAAAAGAATCTTTTACAATTCTAAGGGCTGTATTATACATGGCTTTGTTATATCTGTTATAAATTTCCAACTGCGCACGTTGGTTTCCAGATTTACAAAGCTGTAATAACTGTTCGATATTTTGATTGGTTGATGTCAAAAAAAACAATTGCTTTTACTTATAGATGATGTTATTTTAGTATTGTTACAGTTGATATAAAAAAAAGTTATTTATTGAATGCTTTTCGTCAGTTCGAATGTTTTGAGAAGCATGAGCAAAATCTATAGAGAACATTTGCTAAGATGGCTTCTCGATACTTATTGATTCAATTATCATCGCATCAATTCACTCGAAGTGATGATCCTATTCAAAAAAAAAACAAAATACTTTTAGTAAATCAAAGGTAATGGCATAACAATTGAAATTACTGTAGTGTGAATAACTTTGGATATCTTATAACCCTTTGATGTTCAATGTGAAATTAATTATTAATACATTTAAACGAATGCTTTTTTGTTGTGATTAATGACAGAATGGCTCAAAATTATATATGGCGAAATCAAATTTTTTAAACTTAGACAATCTGTCATTTCAGGATTTTGATGAGAATTCAGAATTAATTCCATTAATGACGCCTGAAGATGAAGAAGCAATAAACAATGAATCTTTACCGGAATCTTTACCAATTTTACCGTTGCGTAATACGGTTTTATTTCCAGGGGTTGTAATTCCGATTACAGCAGGAAGAGATACATCTATAAAACTAATTAATGATGCTAATAAAGGCGGAAAAGTAATTGGTGTCGTATCTCAAAAAGATGAAGCGGTTGAAAATCCAACGGCAAAAGATATTTATAAAACAGGAACTGTAGCACGAATTTTAAAAGTGCTCAAAATGCCTGATGGTAATACAACCGTTATTATTCAAGGTAAAAAGCGATTTGCTATTAACGAGGTCGTTGCTGAAAAACCGTATCTAACGGCAACAATTTCCGCTATTTCCGAAGCAAAACCAGCGAAAGAAAATGAAGAATTTAGAGCAATTATAGATTCTATAAAGGATTTATCTTTAGACATTATTAAAGAAAGTCCAAACATTCCTACTGAAGCAAGTTTTGCAATTAAGAATATTGAAAGCGATTCATTCTTAGTCAACTTTGTGTCGTCTAACATGAATTTAAAAGTGGAGGAGAAGCAAGAACTATTAAAGATTAATGATCTAAAAGAACGCGCGCTTCAGACGTTGAAGTTCATGAATCTTGAGTATCAAAAGCTTGAGCTTAAAAATGATATTCAGTCTAAGGTTCAAAGTGATATGAACCAACAACAACGTGAATATTTCTTACACCAACAAATGAAAACCATTCAAGAAGAATTGGGTGGAGGTGTGTCTTCTGGCGAAGAAATAGAAGAGATGAAAACACGTGCTAAGAAAAAGAAATGGGACGATAAGGTTAAGACGCATTTTGAAAAAGAATTATCTAAAATGCAACGTATGAATCCTCAAGTGGCTGAGTATTCAATTCAACGTAATTATTTAGACCTGTTTTTAGATTTACCTTGGAATGAGTTTAGCAAAGATAAATTTGATTTAAAACGTGCACAGAAAATCTTAGACCGTGACCATTTTGGATTAGAGGATGTAAAAAAGCGAATCATTGAATATTTAGCGGTTTTAAAACTGAGAAACGATATGAAATCGCCAATTCTTTGTCTTTATGGACCTCCAGGTGTTGGTAAAACATCTTTAGGGAAATCTGTAGCAGAAGCATTAGGTAGAGAATATGTGCGAATTTCATTGGGTGGATTGCGCGATGAAGCAGAAATCCGTGGTCATAGAAAAACCTATATAGGCGCCATGCCAGGACGAATTATTCAAAGTTTAAAGAAAGCACAAACGTCTAATCCTGTGTTTGTTTTAGATGAAATCGATAAATTGTCAACTGGTAGTCAAGGTGATCCGTCTTCGGCAATGTTAGAAGTTTTAGATCCTGAGCAAAACAACGAGTTTTACGATAATTTCCTAGAAATGGGATACGATTTGTCTAAAGTGATGTTTATTGCAACGTCTAATAGCTTAAATACTATTCAGCCGGCACTAAGAGATCGTATGGAAATCATTAATGTCACAGGGTATACTATTGAAGAAAAAGTTGAAATTGCTAAGCGTCATTTATTACCAAAGCAATTAAAAGAGCATGGCTTAGATGCTAAAGCTTTAAAAATAGGAAAGCCGCAATTAGAAAAGATTGTTGAAGGTTACACGCGCGAATCTGGAGTTAGAGGCTTAGAAAAGCAAATAGCAAAAATGGTGCGTTATGCTGCCAAGAACATCGCTATGGAAGAAGATTATAATATTAAAATCTCTAATGACGATGTTATTGAAGTTCTTGGAAGTCCAAGATTAGAGCGCGATAAATACGAAAACAATGATGTTGCAGGTGTTGTAACGGGTTTGGCATGGACAAGTGTTGGAGGTGATATTTTATTTATTGAATCTATTTTATCTAAAGGAAAAGGCACTTTATCCATTACAGGAAACTTAGGAAAGGTTATGAAGGAGTCCGCAACTATTGCAATGGAATACATAAAAGCAAATGCAGATGAGTTTGGGATTAAACCTGAAGTTTTTGAGAAATATAATGTACATATTCACGTCCCAGAAGGAGCGACGCCAAAAGATGGTCCTAGTGCAGGTGTCACTATGTTAACTTCTTTAGTATCTTTGTTTACACAGCGTAAAGTTAAAAAGAGCTTAGCTATGACAGGTGAAATTACGTTAAGAGGTAAAGTATTACCTGTTGGTGGTATCAAAGAAAAAATCTTAGCAGCGAAACGTGCTCGTATTAAAGAGATTTTACTTTGTGAAGACAACCGTAGAGATATTGATGAAATTAAGCCAGAATATTTAAAAGGTTTAACGTTTCACTATGTAAAAGATATGAGCGATGTTTTAAAACTTGCGATTACAAAGCAAAAAGTACAAAATGCGAAAAGGCTATAAACTAATACTAACATTTTTAATAAGTTTTACTTCGTTGATGGGTAGTTATGCTCAAGACGAAGTAAAATTTAAAGATGTTATATTAGATGGAAAGCCTGCAAAATTGAATATTATTACTGGTGAAATTGCACCTGTAACACTAGAAACTAAGGGTGTTGAAAGTGAAGTTGTTGAAACCAAAATAGATTCGGTAGACACAAAACCTATTTTAGAAACGGATTCTAATATAATAAAGGCATCAGCAAATACCGAAACTAGTTCCGGTGCTGAATCTGATTTTCATATTGTAAAAGAAGGTGACAACTTATTTAAACTTTCCGTACAGTATAAGTCTAGTTTAAACGAATTAAAAAAAGCAAATCATTTAGAAACTACACTTATAAAAGTAGGGCAAAAGTTAAGAGTCCGAAATTTTGATAGCGTTAGTGAGGATAAAAACCCGTTAGTTTGGGTCGTTAAGAAAGGCGATAATTTATATAGAATCGCTATAGAAAAAGGAACAACCGTTAAAGCCCTTAAACAGATTAACGGTTTAAAGAGTGATGTTATAAAAATCGGTCAAAAGTTGAAATTACGTTAGAAAAATACAACTCTCAAAAAATAAAAAAATCATATCATCGTTTTAAGATAGATTTAGTTATTTTGCAAAATCTATGATTAAGAGGATTCTCACCTTTCTTGTAATGTTTTTTACACTACCAATGTTCGCACAATTGGGTGGTGAGGCGACCTATCAGTTTTTGAATTTAGTATCCTCACCAAGACAAGCGGCTTTAGGCGGAAAAATTATTACCAACTTTGATCATGATGTTACAGAAGCGCTGTACAATCCTGCATCGATAAATTATCAAATGAACAATCAGTTGGCTGTAAATTATGCTAACTACTTAGGAGGTATAAGCTACGGAACTGCTGCTTACGCCTATACTTGGGATAGACGAGTACAAACCTTTCATTTTGGCGTCACTTATATTAATTATGGCTCGTTTGACGGCTATGATTTAAACGGAAATTCTACAGGAAGTTTTAGTGGTAACGAAACAGCTATATCTGCTGGTTATAATTACAAAATTCCGTACACCGATTTTTATGTTGGTGCTAATGTTAAAGTCATTACATCTGCATTAGAGCAATATAATTCCATAGGAGGAGCATTAGATTTTGGAGCCATGTATATTAATGAAAAACTCGATTTTCATGCGGCGTTAACCATTAGAAATGTAGGGACACAATTTTCAACGTATGCAGGACAAAACGAACCGTTGCCCTTAGAGGTTAATTTCGGAATGTCTCAAACGCTAGAAAATGTCCCTTTACGTTGGCATCTTACTTTAGAAAATTTACAAAAATGGCCCATTGGTGTTTCTAATCCAGCTAGAGCAACTACAGATTTAGATGGCAACCAAACGGAAGAAAAAGTTGGTTTTTTGAATAAAGGATTACGGCACTTAATTTTAGGTGCGGAAATTTTTCCTGAAGGTGGTTTTAATATTAGATTAGGTTATAATTTTAGACGAGCAGAGGAATTACGAATTGTAGACCAGAGAAACTTTTCGGGCCTTTCAGTAGGTGTCGGAATTAAACTAAACAAAATGCGTTTTAATTATACGCATGCAAGATATTCAGGAGCTTCAAATACAAGTTTTTTCGGACTTCAAATAGATTTAGACGGTAGAAGACGATATTAAGTCGTTCTGTTCTTACTATGATAAAGTCATTTTTGAATTTATGAAAAGACTCGAATTTCATTTATTTAAGAAGAACCTGAAAATTTTTAAAATAGGTTGATACGTTAGAATTGTCCCCTTGAGGGGACTTTAGGAGTGTTTTCAATACGTTTAAAGAAAGAAAAGAAATAGTAATATTAAGTTAGACAATTAAGAAAACGATGTTGTTTTAACGACATATGAAGTCAGAAAAATAAAGATTCCCTCCCGATAGCTATTGAGATTCAAAAGGGATTACTTACTGAATTAAATTCAGCATAAAATGAAAAAAATAATTATTGCCATAGACGGATTTTCATCCACAGGAAAAAGTACAGTTGCAAAATTACTAGCTAAAAGCCTGAATTATATATATGTAGATACAGGAGCCATGTATAGAGCTGTGACGTATTTTGCCTTAGAAAACGATTTAATTGGCGACGGTTTTTTTAAAGAAGAAGCTTTAATCGATAGGTTAGAAGACATAAGTATTAATTTTAAGTTTAATAAAGAAGCTGGTTTTGCTGAAGTCTATTTAAACGGAAACAATATTGAAGCTGATATTAGAACACTTCGCGTATCTAAATTTGTAAGTCCTGTGGCAACTTTGTCTGAGGTTAGACGAAAATTAGTTGAGCAACAACAGCTTATGGGAAGAGGCAAAGGCATCGTTATGGATGGTCGAGATATTGGAACGGTCGTTTTTCCAGATGCAGAATTAAAAATCTTTATGACGGCTTCGGCAGAAACCAGAGCCAAACGTCGTTACAAAGAATTAATAGATCGTGGTCATAAGCTGAGTTATGAAGATGTTTTAGAAAATGTAACAACACGAGACCATATTGATTCTACACGAGAGGATTCCCCTTTAGTAAAAGCAGAGGATGCTATTGAAATCGATAATTCTGATTTAACTATTGAAGCGCAGTTGGAGACGATTATTGGTATGGCTCAAAAAATTATTGAAAATTAAAAAAGCGATAAACACAAGGCTTATCGCTAATTTAGAAGTCTTTAAAATATATGTTTAAACATATTTAAATATACAATTTTTTTTAAAATTAAAGATTAGGAATTACTAATTCCTGATCTGGGTGAATCACATCCGGATTTTTAAGGATATCAGTATTAGCAGCAAAGATTTCTTTATACTTCATAGCATCGCCATAATACTGCTTAGCAATTTTACCTAAAGTTTCACCAGATGAAACCGTATGTCTTGCATAAACAGATTCGTCTTCAACTTTAATGTCAGCCATAATATCTGCAGGCTCATCTCCACCAATTTCTTTAATTTTATCCCAAATTAAGTTCTTATCGTATTGTGTAGCCGCTGTACCTTTTACTTGAAGTACACCGTCTTTTTCACTAACATCTCCGTTTTGGATATTTAGTTGTTCTCCTAAATCTAAAACACCTTGATATTTTGCTTTAATCATTTTTTTAAGTTTTTAATTGTTAATAGTATTGTAAAGATACCAATTTAAGTAATAACCTTAATAAGGCATAGCATTAAATTGATAGCTTATATATAAGACACCAAATATATTTTTAGGTCACATAATATAGTGTTTGGTTTTCAGGAGAATAAATAGTACTTTTGCACTCCTTTTTAGCGATGTTAAGAAAGTAAGGAAAGGAACAAAACAAATTTAATAATAACTTCTGTACGTTTTTCGCTAAACTTTTAAAAAACACAGAATACAAATTTTAATTCAGCACATGTCTGAAAAAGAAACAAAACAAGCTGAGGTTGAAGCAACTGACGCAGTAACAGTAGAGGCTCCTGTAGTATCTGAAGCTCAAGCAAATCCAGAAAAATTCTTAAAGGAGTTCGATTGGCACAATTACGAAGAAGGAATTGAGCAAGTTGCGGACACTAAATTAGAAGAGTTTGAAAAGTTAGTATCTGAAAATTTCGTTGACACTTTAGATGACGAAGTAGTAGAAGGTACAGTTATCACAATCACAGATCGTGATGCAATTATTGACATTAACGCTAAATCTGAAGGTGTAATTTCTCTTAATGAGTTCCGTTACAATCCAGATCTTAAAGTTGGTGACAAAGTAGAAGTATTAATTGATGTGCGTGAAGATGCAACTGGTCAATTAGTATTATCACACAGAAAAGCGAGAGTAATCAAAGCATGGGATCGTGTAAACAATGCACACGATACTGGCGAAATCGTTAACGGTTTTGTAAAATGCAGAACTAAAGGTGGTATGATCGTAGATGTATTTGGTATAGAAGCTTTCTTACCAGGTTCTCAAATCGATGTGAAGCCTATTAGAGATTACGATCAGTATGTAAATAAAACTATGGAATTTAAAGTTGTGAAAATCAACCACGAATTCAAAAACATAGTTGTTTCTCATAAAGCTTTAATTGAAGCTGATATTGAAGAACAAAAGAAAGAAATCATTGGTCAACTAGAAAAAGGACAAGTCTTAGAAGGTATTGTGAAAAACATTACGTCTTATGGTGTGTTTATTGATTTAGGTGGTGTAGATGGTTTAGTTCACATTACAGATTTATCTTGGTCACGTATCAACCATCCAAATGAGATTGTTGAGTTAGATCAGAAATTAAATGTTGTAATCCTTGATTTTGATGAAAACAAATCAAGAATCCAATTAGGTCTTAAACAATTATCTAAACATCCTTGGGAAGCTTTAGGTGAAGACGTAAAAGTTGGAGATAAAGTAAAAGGTAAAGTAGTGGTTATCGCTGATTACGGTGCTTTTGTTGAAGTAGAAGAAGGTGTAGAAGGCTTAGTTCACGTAAGTGAAATGTCTTGGTCAACGCATTTACGTTCAGCTCAAGATTTCGTAAACGTTGGTGATGAAATTGATGCAGTTATCTTAACTTTAGATAGAGAAGACAGAAAAATGTCTCTTGGTATTAAGCAATTAACACCAGATCCATGGACTGACATCACTACGAAGTATCCTGTAGGTTCTAAGCATTCAGGTATTGTACGTAACTTTACAAACTTTGGTGTGTTTGTTGAATTAGAAGAAGGTATCGACGGATTAATTTATATCTCAGATTTATCTTGGACTAAGAAAATTAAGCATCCATCTGAGTTCTGTAACGTAGGTGATACTTTAGACGTAGTAGTATTAGAGTTAGACGTTGAAGGTCGTAAATTATCTTTAGGTCATAAACAAACTGAGGAAAACCCTTGGGACAAATACGAAACTGAATTTGCATTAGGTACAACGCACAAAGCTGCTATCACTGAGATGGTAGATAAAGGAGCGACAATTGATTTTAACGAAGATATCGTTGCATTTGTACCAGCACGTCATTTAGAGAAAGAAGATGGTTCTAAACTTGCTAAAGGTGAAGAAGCAGAATTCAAGATCATTGAATTTAATAAAGAATTCAAACGTGTTGTAGCATCTCATACAGCAGTATTTAGAGAAGAAGAAGCTAAAATCGTTAAGCAAGCTGTTAGAAAACAGGAAGCTCAAGCGGCAGAAGCTAAACCAACTTTAGGTGATGCAAATGATGCTTTACAAGCACTTAAAGATAAAATGGACGGGAAATAATCTCATCTCATTAATCTATATTATAAAGCCTCTCGATATTCGAGAGGCTTTTTTTTTATTTCTATTATTTTGAAAAATGAATACATTAAAATACGTTGTAGTAATTGTTATTCCTTTCGTAGCAGGTGTTATACGATATCAACCGTTTTGGGAAATATCTTTAGATGCAGTTCAAGCCGAAAATGTGGACTTAATAAGTAATAAGGATTCAGATCAATTTATGTCAAAATTAATATTTGTACTTTAAACTGGCTTTATCTCTATTCTTTATTTAATTATTCAGAAAATTAAAATACTTCCACTTATTACAAAAGGAATTTATTTATTGTTGGTTTTGGAATTCTATTCTGGGGTTTTAGAGTAGTTTATATTTCTGAAAAATTACCGTTGATCTCGAGTTTTGATGTATGAGAAGGCATTAAACCTAGCTTTCCAATTAATAGCTTCCATTTTGAATATTATCTGTTTTTAGGATTTTTATTTGGTACCTTAATTAGTATTTTAATATTCAGTTTAAAAAAGAAAAAGGCATAGCAAATGTCTAAACTATTATATCGTCATCTAAAATCTATATAGTTAGTTAGCGTTATTATCCGTAAGAGTAAGCCTTGGAATTTAGTTGTTGTAATTTGAGATTTTATAGTAAATTTCTAAAGTATAATAGAGATAACTCTTAATATTTAGCCGATTTTCCATTAGACAATGAATTCGCAATAAATTCTCGTAAATCATCATTTGCTTTAATGAGGTCTTCATTCCTTAAATACATCATATGTCCACTTCTGTAGCCTTTAAAAGAGAATCTGTCTTTCATTTTTCCACTAGGATCTACTTGCCATTGCGAATACTTTGCTGCAAAATACGTAGTTGCACCATCGTAATACCCAGACTGCGTTAATACTTTTAAATAAGGGTTTTGTGCCATGGCTTGGCGTAAATCATCTCTAGTAGTATCATTTGAATTATCCCAGCGACCAGTATTTCCAAAGACATTATATTTTACATCGGTTTTAAAGCCTAATTCATTTTGAATATAATAATTAATTGCAGGTGTGAATGAATGTAACCAAGACGTGAGTTCTGCGCTGTAATCTGGACGTGTTCCAGTTTCAACTTTATCAATTCCAATATATCTCGAATCTAAGCGTCCAATAGTTTCACCCGTTTTATCGCGTAGGAGTTCTTTCCAGAAAAACCGTGTCGGAACATCTAAATTTTGTTGTAAAATCACCTTTTCAGATAAACCAGAATAATAACTCATCTGTTTGGCAATTGCGTTCTTTTCGGCATCTAAAATAGATCCACCCTTAGCAATAGCAGGCATTAAATCGTTAATGGCAAAATGTTCTACTTCTGGTAATATCTCTAATAAATCTTTGTCTTGAAGCGCTGGTGGAAGCATGTTGTGATACCATGCTGCCGCTGTATAATAAGGTAAATTTAAACTAGACGATAATGGACCTCCAACACGAAGCACTTTATAATCTGCAGGAGATACTAAAATAACCCCATTAAGGTACATCCATTGACTGTTTTGAAGTTCTAAAGACAGACCCATTACTCGTGTGCCTCCATAACTTTCTCCAATAATGTATTTTGGAGATTGCCATTTATTATGTCTTGTGGTAAAGGTATTCATCCAACTGGCGAGATATTTAATGTCTGCGTTTATACCAAAAAACAATTTGTTGTCTGGCATTTTGCCATCTTTATCCGCCACTTTTCTAGAATAGCCTGTGTTTACAGGGTTTATAAAAACAATATCGGCAACATCTAAAATAGAGTTTGGATTGTCTTTTACACCATAAGGTTGCGTTGGATAACCTTCGTCATCTATATTTAGAACCTTTGGTCCTGTGTAAGCAATATGCATCCAAAGGGACGCAGAACCTGGACCACCATTAAAAGAGTAAATAATTGGTCTGTTGCTGTTTTTTGTGTCGTTTGTACGTTTGTAATAGGTATAGTAAAGCGAAGCAATCATTTTACCTTGTGAATCCCAAACGGGCTGGAATCCGGTTTCAGCTTCATACGTTATTTGCTTTCCTTTTATGGTAACAGAATGTTCAGTAACATAGGCTGTATCTACAGGGATTTTTAAATCTTGAGCGAAGCTGAATGTAAAGCAAAGTAGAAGTACGAGAGTAAAATGATATTTCATTTGAGTTGGATTTTTATTTGAAAAGCTTAAAGATACTAAAATGAAACCTGAATTTAGAACTCTTGAATAGTCCTAAATAAAAAGTTTATTTTGTTGGATATTAATTCTAATGACAGAACACCTTAACCATTATAAACCTGATTTTCTTGCTCTGCAACACGAATAAACGTGGTGCGCTTGGTTAACTCTTTTAAACGTTGTGCTCCGACATAAGTACAGGTACTTCGTAATCCTCCTAAAATATCTTGAAGCGTATTTGCAACATCACCTTTGTATGGTACTTCAACGGTTTTACCTTCACTAGCTCTGTATTCTGCGACTCCACCAACATATTTATCCATAGCAGTTGCAGAACTCATACCGTAAAATTGTTTGTATTGTTCTCCGTTTCTAGTAATTAGCTCTCCACCACTTTCAGTATGCCCAGCAAACATACCACCAAGCATTACAAAGTCAGCACCTGCGCCAAATGCTTTAGCAATGTCACCAGGAGTGGAGCAGCCACCATCGCTAATAATCTGTCCTCCTAAGCCATGAGCTGCATCTGCGCATTCTATTATAGCCGATAATTGCGGATAACCGACGCCAGTTTTTACACGTGTTGTACATACGCTTCCAGGACCAATACCAACTTTTACAATGTCGGCTCCAGAGAGTAGTAATTGCTCCACCATTTCACCAGTTACAACATTGCCAGCGATAATAACCTTATCAGGATATTGATTTCGTGTTTGCTGTAAAAAGTCTACAAAATGTTCTGAATACCCATTAGCAACATCAATACAAATGAATTTTAATTCAGGATGACTTTTAAAAACCGTTTTAAGTTTTTCTGAATCCTCCTTGCCAGTTCCTGTACTTATTGCGATATAGTTTATTATGTCCTTAGGAGCTGAATTTAAAAAGCTGTCCCATTGAGCTGTTGTATAATGCTTATGTATCGCAGTAAATAGTTTTTGTTTAGCTAATACTAAGGCCATTTCAAAAGTCCCAACGGTATCCATATTGGCAGCCATTATAGGAACGCCATTCCAAGTTGCTGTGCTATTTAAAAATGTAAAATTACGTTCTAATGTCACTTGGGATCTGCTTTTTAGTGTAGAGCGTTTTGGGCGAATCATGACATCTTTAAAGCCTAATTTAATATCATTTTCAATATACATGTTTGGATAAAATTTGGTTATACTCAAAAATACAAGTTATTAAAAAAAAGGACGTTTACATTTGTACGTGTCTTATGATGTTTTATTAACAATTGTTTATAGTAGAAGTGTTAGCGTAGATTAATGTTGAACATCCTAACTGTGTTACATATTAACTAATGTCAAAAGAATTCTGTATTTAAATATTCTTGAAAACACGAGGTGTCATATAAACTTAGAAGCCTTCAAAAACACCCAATCCAAATAAAGCAAAGTCGTATTTTACGGGATCTTTTACGTCTAGTTTTCTTAAGGCTTTATCTAATTCGGCTAAAGCTTTTCCATCATTTTGCTTGCGTTTGAGTAAACCTAATTTTCTGGCCACATTACCAGAATGTACATCCAATGGACAGCTTAATTGCGATGGAGATAGTGATTTCCAGATGCCAAAATCGACACCATTGTTGTCATTACGGACCATCCAGCGTAGATACATATTAATGCGCTTCGCTGCCGAATTTTTGAGAGGATCGCTCACATGTTTTTGTGTTCGACCTAAATGCGGAATTTCAAAAAATATGGTTTTAAACTGATGAATGCTATTTTGGAGAGAATCTTTTTCGGCATGTTTTAAAAATACAGGTTCTAAACCATTATGATTTTTGTAGATGTGTTGTAGACTTTTTATAAACTGCATAAAATCATCACCATTAAATGTGCGATGTACAAAAGGACTCAACTTTTCTAAATCAGATTCTTGGTGTTGCATAATAAACTCAAAAGGGGAGTAGTCCAACAACTCAACCATTCGATTGGCATTTTTTATAATACTTTTTCTGTTTCCCCATGCAATAGTCGCAGTTAAAAAAGCCGCAATTTCAATATCTTCTTTTTTAGAAAATTGATGTGGGATTTGAATTGGGTCGCTCTCAATAAATTTTGGGTTGTTGTAGAGATTGACTTTTTCGTTTAAAAAATCTTTAAGTTCTGATGTTTTGAATTTCAATAGTAATGGTCTTTAGACTGCAAATTTATGATATTGATTATGTAATTCAATACTAAAGCTCCGTCTTAAGAGATACAATTGGATGTTATAGGAGCGCGATAAGCCGGGAAATATCCTGCATTCAAATTCTCGTGATCTATTGATGTTCCTAAATGATTTTCTGTCAGTGCGATATAGTTCTCTTCATCAACAATATGTTTCCAGATTTTAAAGGATTTAAAATCTTTAGAAAATCCACGCTTAAACCTGAACAAAGAATCTTCTTTACTTCCTCTTCCTCCACCAAGATTTAAATATCTAAAACCGTCCAAGGTAGATTGAATTCGCTTTTCGTCGATAATTAACTTAATAGGGTTGAGTTCAAAATAATCTTCGTTTAGACCTGATAAATGATATTGAACGATGTCTCCTGTTTTTATAAAAATAGCACCTGCTATATCCTCTTGGGTTTCGTTGAGTCTACAGAGTAATAACTTAGCGTCAATATCGTCACTCGTTAAAAGTTGATGAAAATAATCTGTACTAAAAAAGTAACTGTCGTCCGCGTCTACGCGTTTCATGTTTTCTGTATATAATTGAATAAAAGATTCAAGATGCTCATCTACATTGCCTTCAATTACAGTACAAAGTTTGCGTGATTTATTTAAATATGTTTTTAGTCTTCTATTGTATGATGCTCTTTGGTCTTTTAAGGGTTTATTCAAATCTATATAAACCACTTTACCAAGGGATTCCATATGTCCTAATCCTTCTAAAACAGATTCTTTTTCATCCATAAAAGGATGCAGTCTAGAAAAGACGGCAATAATTTTATTGTCCTTAAAAAAGGAATTGAGTGATTTATGAAATTTTATGAAGTCAAACTGCTCATCTAAATTAATAGTTAGTGGTCCTGCATATCCATAAACAGATGTAACATCTTTATAGCTAGAGTTTTTTATTTTTCTGAGAAGGAAAGGTATAGCAACTGTAGTATTACCATCCTTATATGCTAAGAGAATTGGCTCTTCATCTATTTTTTTTGAAAGTTGATGGTAGTCATACGTATGATAAAAATCGGCATGCTCTACCTGAGAGACAAGTGTTCTCCATTCATCTTTATTTTTAAGGACTTCAATCAATTTGGTTAGGTTTTAAGATTTAAGTTAATATTATTTACGGTTAAAACAATTATGCTTATAACTTAAAGGTATTTCGAGTTGAAAAATACAATAATTTGAAGATAAGCACTTACATTAGCTGAAGTTTAAATAGTTATATAGCTATTTTATTGCGATCATACTAATTTCAACATTTACAAACTTAGGTAAATTAGCCACCTCAACAGTTTCTCTTGCAGGTGCAGAAGCTTCGTCAAAATACTTACCGTAAACTTCATTGATTTGCTTAAAGTTATTCATGTCGCTAATAAATATAGAGGACTTAATAACGTTTTCAAATGTCATGTCCGCCGCTTCTAAAACGGCTTTCATATTTTCCATAACCTGTTTGGTTTCCGACTTTATATCATCAATAACCAATTCCATTGTTTTAGGGTTTAAGGCTATTTGGCCTGATGTATATAAGGTATTTCCTGATAAGATAGCTTGATTATATGGTCCTATAGGAGCAGGTGCATTGGTAGTGTTTATAATTTTTTTCATGCTTTTAGTAATGGAGAAAACTATGTCTCTTTTTAAGTTTATGTGTAACACAAATTTAGTAATACATTTTCACTTCAACAAGTTCAGTATGATGCTATTATTAACAAACAGGAAAAGAATGTTCAGCTCAGCTTATTTCAGAATGCAGAAATAATAAAAATATTCAGGAGTACTATTCTGGTGTCTAAATTGTTTTGAAAAAATAAGCTACACTAACAAAAGCCCTTTAGTTACCCAATCGTTGATCTGGTTGTTTACGTTTATCGTATTTTAGGTCTTTAAGTAGATTCGATTTTATACCAATAAAGAAATTCCACGAGCTACGATTACTAAATGGTATCCATGAGAAATTCATACGCCAACTTAATAAGTCACGCTCAAAACGTAATTGCGTATAGGTAAAACCTTGATTAAGAAAATCGTACCCAGAAGATGCACCTAGACTCCATTTAGGTGATATATCAACATCTCCTGAAAACATTAATGAATGTGACGAAATTTCATCTTCACGACGTGTATTTGTATAATTTGCAGAATATGCCAGTCTTAAGCTCCAGGGCATTTTGTAGTTATAAAAGTCGTTGTTTTCTTCGTTTTCCTTATCGTTATCTCCATCAGATAACCGTTTGTCTGCATAATCTTCTGAGCGACCAAATAAGTCGTCTGTTCGTCCTCCGGATCGCGCAGATTCTTGTGCAGATGCATTTTTTTCTTCAGATGCGCCACCAGAAAAACTATCGTTAGATAATGTGTAACTCATATTTACGTTGGCAGATGTAAGCCTAAATAGACTTCCTCCATTATTAACATTAAAGGTATTAATAACATTATTATTGCTATCTAATGCGTAGGGGTTTAGGGTCATACCAAAGTTAATACTCATTTTTTTATTTAAAATTTGAGTACCACCGCTCATACGAACAGGACTCCAATGTAATGAATCGGCAGCAATATCATACGACGTAGAAAAATTGAGATTGTTTAATATAAATATTTTTTCTGGCTCTGCTTTTGTGGAGTCTTTAGCTCTAATTTTAGCTTCAAGATTATTTCCTAACGATATACCAACACTACTAGAATAACGATTACCAGGTCTTCCAAAGAGAGAGTTCTCAAATCGTGTATATTCCACCTGATCGGAAGTGGTTCCATCGGCATCAATGACGTCATAAGTTTCATAATACTGATCAAAAGCAGGACTAATAGAATAGCTAATAGACGGTCGCATTACATGGCGTATCGCTTTTATTTTTTTATCCTCGCCTTCTTCTTCAAAATTATACATTCCGTATATGGTAGTTCCTACACTTGCTCCAACATTATAGGTTAAAAAACGATCAAAACCACTTTGATCTACAGAAACGACCTCTTCTAAAGATTGGTCGTAGAATTTTTTAACGGTATTAAGTGTCCAAGTTTCTTCAAAATTGGCATTAGCACTAACACTAAAATAATCGAAAACCTTAAAGTTGGTTGTTACAGGTATGCTGTGTCGCATTCCGGTTATAGCATCATCAAACATTTCAGCTTTACCAAATATAGAATCGTTAGTTTTTATGCTGTATTCTCCTCTAGAGGAGACCTGAAAATTTATATTATGAATAGCACCTTTTTTAGTTCCTGTTTTAGGCGCAAAAGGATAAATTCTACCTATCGACGCTTGCATTGTAGGTAAGGTTAAATCAATATCACCTGTATTGGTATTTTGTCTATGTGTTGCTGTTAAACTTAAGTTGACTTGCGGTTCGCCTGCAAACGTTTTTGAATAGGAAACCGACGATGCTAAGGTGTTATTTAAAAAATTAGACTGGTTCAATTGGTTAATAGACTCTTGGTAATATGAGCTACTACCTAAATTAACCGATGCTGAAAACCGAGAATTAGGATTCGCCTTAGCGTCTTGATTGTGTGACCACCTCAGGTTATATATAGTACTTTGACTAAAATCTGGAAATCCGCGTTCGCTATTTAGTAAATTTTCATATCTAAAGCTTAAATTACCTCTAAACTTATAACGTTTTGCATAATTGTTTTCTATTCGCAAACCATAACTACCGTTGGTGTAATAGTCACCTAAAACTGCTAAATCTAAATAATCACTAATGGCAAAATAATAGCCACCATTTTGTAAATTATAACCTCTATTACTATCCTCACCAAAAGATGGGAAAATAATACCAGAGGTTTGCTTTTGTGTCATAGGAAAAAACGCAAAAGGCAATGCGATAGGAGTAGGAACACCATAAATTTCCATATAGGTTGGACCAACAATTACTTTTTTATTAGGAACCAATTTCATTTTACTTGTTACGAATTGGTATTCGGGATCTTCTTCATCTTCAGCCGTTGTAAATCGACCTTTTTTCATAAAGTAAACGGAATCATTTTCTTTTTTAGTGATTGGCGAATACACTTTAAAACCTTGTTGCTCTGTTCTAGAATTAAAAACGAGTGCTTTTTTAGTTTCAGTATTAAAAATAATAGAATCTGGTTCAATAACATTTTCACCTTGCGTAAAAACAGGGCGCTGCGTGTAACCTGTAGAATCTTTTAAACGGCCAGCATAAACTAAGTTTTTACTATAATCAATGACAATAACGCCAGCCTTAATTTCCATGTCTTGGTATAACACTTCAGCTTCGTTATATAAACGTATGGTTTTCATTTTTTGACTCAAGGAAACATAATCTTTAGCTTTATACTTTACAGTACCTTCTAATAAGCCTTTTTGTTTTACAGAGTCCTGTTGTGTAGAGTCAATCTCTTTTGTGTTTAATGGAGGCTTAATAATGGAATCTACAGCAATATGAGCAGAATCTTTGCGTTGCTCAATTGGAATCGTTCCGTTCTTTTTAGGTAATTCTTGAGCGAAGCTAAAAGTGTTGATAAACACTGTAAAACTCAAGGTAAAAAGTATGTGTAAGCTTTTTGTATGCAATGCTTTTAAATGTATTTTTGTAAAAGTATGGCTCGGTTTTTGAAACGCCAAAAGTACAGCTATTTTTTTGTGTTTAATTTATAATAATTAGAAATTAAAAAATACTGGTTTACAATATAGCGCTAAGTAATAAATCGAGTTGATAAACCATTAAATTAAATATGCAAACGACACTAAAACCTACAATAGTATTTTTAACCTTTTTATTTATAACTACTTTAACATCTTTCAATGTGTTAAATGCACAGGAAGAAAAGTTTGTGGTGGTTTTAGATGCAGGACATGGCGGCAATGATCCTGGAAACACAGGTAATGGTCATAAGGAAAAACACATTGCGCTTGAAATCACCTTAGAGGTAGGACGTGAATTAGAGAAAAACCCAGATATAAAGGTTATTTACACACGTAAGACTGATGTTTTTGTGGCGCTGCATGAGCGTGCTAATATTGCCAATAGAGCGGATGCCGACTTGTTTGTATCTATTCACTGTAATGCACACAGCTCACAGGCTAGTGGCACTGAGACCTTTGTGTTAGGTGAAAAAAATACGGGACGTAATTTTGATGTTGCCAAGAAAGAAAATGAAGTGATTTTTCTAGAGGATAATTATGAAGAAAATTATGCTGGGTTTGACCCTAGTTCACCAGAATCCTCTATTGCTATTGGTATTGAACAGGAGGTTTATGTAGAGCAAAGTGTTGTTTTAGCTCGTAAAATTGAAGATAATTTTATTAACAAGGCCAAACGAAAAAGTAGAGGTTTAAAGCAAGCTAGTTTACTTGTTATCAGAAATACGTATATGCCAAGTGTTTTGGTTGAAGTAGGATTTTTAACCAATAACCAAGAAGGTAAATATCTAAATTCAAAAGCCGGACAATCAAAAATGGCAAGTTCAATAAAAAAAGCAATTCTAGATTTTAAAGTAGAACTCGATCAAAATGTTGGGAGTCATATTCTTCAAGTAGATGCAGAATCTATGGTAGAAACAGAAGAATCACCTAAAATTATAGAGGGTGTAACATTTAAAGTTCAAATTGCAGCAAGTTCTAGAGCTTTGGAACCCAAATCTTATAATTTTAAAGGTCTGTCAGATATTTCTAGAGAAAAAGTTGGGACTATTTATAAATATTACAGTGGAGAAACGTCCGATTACAACAAGGTAAGGGAACTACAAAATGAAGCTAAATTAGCAGGTTATTCAGGTGCATTTATCATTGCGATTAAAGGTGATAAAAAAATTGATGTTTCCGAAGCATTAAAATCTACAACAGATTAGAATCATTATTAGTATATTTATTCCTAATTTTGTTAGGAAACTAAATTGAAGCCCATTGAAAATTTCAAGAGAAGTAAAAACAGCGGTATTAGTCTTAGCTGGTATCACCTTTTGTATATACCTATTCACATATCTTAAAGGTGAAGACCTGTTCGATAATTCAAATACTTATTATACAGAGTTTGATTATAATGCCTTAAAAATGTCATCTCCTGTAACTATAAAAGGAAATAAGGTTGGTGAGATTGAAGACATAAATTACGATTTCGATTCTGGTAAAACACGAGTTGCATTTACGGTAACTCCGCAATTAAAATTCTCAAAAAATAGTACTATTCGCTTATACCAAGATGGTTTAATGGGAGGCAATGCGTTGTCTATTGTTGAAGCCAATGATGGCGAAATTGCGCAATCTGGAGATTTTATTTCATCTGAAGTTAAACCAGGCATGATTTCAGCATTAGAAAAGAATTTTTCTGGTATTAGTGAAGATTTAGGAACAACGCTACGGTCTTCAGATACCTTAATAACCAACTTAAACGCAATGGTTATAGATGAGTCAGATGATGGCTTAAAACAAACTATTGCAGAATTAAACGCCACTTTAAAGTCCTTTAAAAATGTGGCTTTTAAAGCCAACACACTCATTAGTGACAACGATGAAAAGATTTCTTCTGTCTTAGAAAATTTTGATAAAACAAGTGCCGAATTAGCAATTTTAATAAAAGATTTAAACGATGCAAAATTGTCTAATACGGTAAAGAATTTAGACGACATGGTTTTAAAACTTAACCAAGTAGTCACAGGCCTGGCTGCAGGCGAAGGTTCTATGGGTAAATTATTAAATGATGATGCACTTTATGATAATTTAGAAAATGCATCAAAAGAACTTCAATTATTACTTTTAGACATCAAACTTCATCCTGCGAGATACAGACGTATTTTGTCTAAAAGAGAGATTCCTTACGAGGAACCAACACAAGAGCAAATAAACAATAACTAGATCCATCAATCATGGAATACTTACCGAATATCATTTTTGCAGTTATCCTAATATTAGGCATAGGCTATTTTACAAGAAACGTTAAAAAGCTTATTCGAAATATAAAATTAGGACATAAAGTTGATGCAAGTGATAACACGTCGCAACGTTGGAAAAACATGGCTTACATTGCTTTAGGTCAAAGTAAAATGGTAAAACGACCAGTTTCTGGTTTTCTACATGTCATTGTTTATGTTGGATTTATAATCATCAATATTGAAGTTTTAGAGATTATAATCGATGGTCTTTTTGGAACACATCGTATTGGTCAACAAGTATTACCAGAAAGTTTATATGGTTTCCTAATTGGGTCCTTTGAGATTTTAGCCGTTTTAGTTTTAGTTGCCGTAACTGTATTTTGGTTGCGTAGAAATGTGATTAAAATTAAACGTTTCTTAAGTTCAGAAATGAAAGGCTGGCCAAAAAGTGATGGTAATATTATTCTGTATTTCGAAGTTGTATTAATGTGTTTATTCTTAATCATGAATGCTACTGACATGGTATTTCAAGAAGCAAATTCAGGTAATATAATATCACAATTTATAGCACCTTGGTTCGAAGGTTTATCAGAAGGAACACTAACTATAATTGAAAGATCAGCTTGGTGGCTACACATCGTTGGTATACTTGCGTTCTTAAATTATTTATACTTTTCTAAGCATTTACATATTTTATTAGCATTTCCTAATGTGTATTTTGGAAAAGTGGAACCAAAAGGAAAATTCAATAATCTTGAAGCCGTTACTGCTGAAGTAAAATTAATGATGGATCCAGATGCTGATCCTTACGCAGCACCTCCGGAATCAGCAGAAGATGAAGTGCCAGCAAAATTTGGAGCAAGTGACGTTATGGATTTGACTCAAATACAACTTCTCAACGCCTATTCGTGTACAGAATGTGGTCGTTGTACAAGCGAGTGTCCTGCAAACCTTACCGGAAAAAAATTATCACCTCGTAAGATTATGATGGATACGAGAGACCGTTTAGAAGAGGTTGGAAAAAACATCGATGCCAATAATGGCGAATTTAAAGATGATGGTAAACAGCTTTTAGGAGATTATATAACCAACGAAGAACTTTGGGCTTGTACCACTTGTAATGCTTGTGTAGAAGCTTGTCCTGTGAGTATAGACCCTTTATCAATTATTGTAGAAATGCGTCGTTATTTGGTTATGGAGCAAAGTGCAGCGCCAATGGAACTAAATAATATGATGACCAATATAGAAAACAACGGAGCACCTTGGCCTTACAACCAAATGGACCGTTTAAATTGGAAAGACGAATAAAATAAAGTCAGTTGGTTTATTCTTAATATCAGGTAGAGACCAGTCGAAACCTATTTTGAAACTAACTTTGAATTTTAAACTAAAAGTATGAGCGAGCAACTAATAGTGCCAACCATGGCAGAGATGATGGCAGAAGGCAAACAACCAGAAATTTTATTTTGGGTTGGTTCTGCTGGTAGTTATGACGATAGAGCAAAGAAAATTACCAAAGCTTTTGTAAAGATTCTTAATAAAGCAAATGTCAATTTTGCCGTTTTAGGAACCGAAGAAAGTAATACAGGTGATGTCGCCAAACGCGCAGGCAATGAATTCTTATTTCAAATGCAAGCCGTTATGAATATTGAAGTGCTTAACGCTTACGAAATAAAACGTATTGTCACTTGCGATCCACATTCTTTTAATTGTATTAAAAACGAATATCCAAGTTTAGGTGGTAATTACGATGTTATTCATCACACACAATATATAAAAGAACTGATGAGTTCTGGTCGTTTAAGCTTAGAAGGAAATACATACAAAGGCAAACGCATTACCTTTCATGATCCTTGTTATTTAGGTAGAGGAAATGGTGTTTACGAAGCACCAAGAGATGTGCTTAAAAAAACAAACGCAACACTTGTTGAAATGAAACGACACAAAGGAACTGCCTTGTGTTGTGGAGCAGGAGGAGCGCAAATGTTTAAAGATGCAGAACCTGGAAACAAAGAAATCAATGTTCTTAGAACTGAAGACGCCATAGAAACTCAACCCGAAATCATTGCTACAGGCTGTCCATACTGCAACACTATGATGACAGATGGTGTAAAGTTTAAAGAAAAGGAAACTGCTATTAAAGTTTTAGATATCGCAGAGTTAATTGCTGATGCATAAAACCATGGTTATGGGAAATAATATCGAAAAATTACCATTAAAAAAGAGGATTATTTCGGGTATTGCAATAGGCTTATTATATGCCTCACTTATGGCTGGTTACGATTATGTTACCGAGGATTCATTTTCTTTAGTAAAATTTATATTTAATAGTCTCTTCTTCGGACTTGTTATGAGTTATGCTTTTAGGTATAAAGTCAGTAGATGAGATTGTTTCTACGATATTAATTAAAACAATTCATTATAAAAAATGGCATTCACCAACCCTCAAATACAAACAGAAGACTTACCCAATGTCGAAGATGTGGTGTTAAAACCGATTTCAAAATCGTATTTAAAAATCATAGCATTAAATGGATTGGCATTTTATAGTCTAATTTTAGGTGCTTTGTTTGGATTAAAGTACCTCATTAAAGAAGCGCCTTTTCAAAATAATTTTTGGTATCTGTTTTTTGGAGTTTTAGGACTGTGTATTTTCAGTTTTATCATGTCTATATTAGCGTTCAAAAAACGTAAGTATGCTGTTCGTGGTTATGACGTTATCTATGCAAAAGGTTTAATTGTCCATTCTGTTGTAACCGTACCAATTTCTAGAATTCAGCATGTAGAAGAGTCTCGAAGCTGGTTGGCACGACATTTTGGTTTATCTACTCTCAAAATATTTACAGCTGGTGAAGCCGGAAGTGACTTAAGTATAAGAGGACTTCAACATCTTGAAGCAAAAAGTATCAACGATTTTATAAGTTCTCAGGTTGATGGAAACAAATGATTTCTCACAACCCATAAGGCAATCAACAAAAGGCATTATTGTAATTTTTGCATTCAATTTAGTCAAGTTTGTTAAAAAGTTCTTTGTACTTTTTATCGCATTTGGTGTTTCTGTATTTAGAAATAAATCTGTAGGAAATATAACGCCAACGATGGTGTTACTGGCTTTAATTGGTGTATTAATAATTATTCTCATCATTGCCATATTAAAATATCTCAATTTTAAATTCCATATCAGTAAAGACGATTTTCATTTAGCAACCGGAATCATTAATAAGGATAATACCATAATCCCGAAGTCTAAAATCCAGAATGTTTACATCAAACAAAATTTTCTACAACAAATTATAGATGTAGTCTCCGTTAAAATTGAAACGGCAGGTGATAAAAAATCTGAAATTGAAATAAGCGCATTAGATAAACCAACCGCGTTATTATTAAAAAAGAAACTGTTCAAAAAAGCACAGATTGATACCCAAGCGATAGAAGATGCAGAACAGGTTAATGAACCAGAAGTCTTTTTTAAAGTGACACCAAAACGCTTGTTATTAGAAGGGTTGTCTCAAAACCACTTTAAAAGTTTCCTTTTAATATTTGGTTTTGCTTTTGGTCTATATAGTGAATTCAAAGACTTTTTAGTAGAATTAGAGTTAGAAAATCACATTGAAGGTTTAGTTGAATTAGACGAAACCGCAATTCTCAATTTAATAATTACTAATGTCATTATAGTTATTGGAGTGGTGATAGTTTCATTTTTGTTTTCGGTCGTAAAAACTTTTATTATCAATTTTAATCTCGAAGTTGTTGAGCATCAAAAAACAATAGAAATTAATAAAGGGCTTTTTAACAAAGTGTCCTTGAGTTTAACACCAAGTCGTATTCAGAATTTGGTAATAACCACTAATCGACTTAAACAGTATTTTGGATTGCACACCTTAGCTGTAAAACAAGCTATGGTGAATGTTAAGCAGCAAAAAAACTTCAATATTGTAGCCTTAGAAAAAGCACAGCTCAATTATTTGGTAGACAAACTCTTGTCTAATTACGTAGAAGACAAAAGCAATGTCGCGAAACCAAGACCTTATTTTATGCGAATTTCGGCATTAGAAATGTTCATTTTTGGTGTCATAATTAATGCTTTGGCATGGGCGATCTTCGGTATGGAAATGTTGTGGATTAATGCTGTTTTTCTACCCTTAGCGGTTTTGTATGTCTATATTGCATATAAAAAAGCCTATTACATAATTTCAGAAGACTTTGTAACCATAGGCAGTGGAGTCATTGATACCACAACCAATATTCTAGAAATTCATAAGATTCAAAGTGTTAAGCTAAAACAAACAATTTTTCAAAGACCTAAGGCTATTGCATCAGTTGTTATATCCACAGCTTCAAAATCTGTGACGATTCCTTATGTGCAAAAATCTGAAGCCATATCAATTTATAATTTCTTGCTATATAAGGTCGAATCTCAAGACAGAGATTGGATGTAATATTGTACTTTTGCTTCGAATTTATGATTAAAGCGAAACACCAAGTTTCTTAGAAAGACAACTTTTGTCAGTTAGTTAGAATTTAGTCTTTATTCTAAGTTCTAAAAGCAAAGCGGTCTTTTGTCTTTACATTATATACGAATAGAATAGAATAAAATAATAGAATTATGCTAGTAGATTTTAACACGTTGCCAGAAGACTCAAGAGTTTGGATTTACCAAGCTAACCGTTCGTTTTCAGACGACGAATTAGAGCAACTTAAAACACAGTTAGACACGTTTATTGAAGCGTGGACAGCACATGGAAAAGACTTAAAAGCGGGTTACAAGCTTGTTTATAAACGCTTTATTGTTATTGCAATGGATCAAAGTTTGAATAGTGCAACAGGTTGTTCAATAGATTCTTCTGTGGCATTTATTCAGCAATTAGAACAACAATACAATGTTGATTTAATGGATAAAATGAATGTATCGTATAAGCAAGGTGAATTTATTGCGTACAAACCATTGACTGATTTTAAGAAAATGGCACAACAAAGAGCCGTTTCTAAAAACACAATTGTGTTTAATAATTTGGTGACCAATATTGCCGAATTCAATGAAAATTGGGAAGTACCTGCGAGTGAAAGCTGGCATAATCGATTTATTAAATAACTCTTCACAAAAAAACTTTCATAGTTCAAATAGATTGGTCACTTTTACAACCAAGACCAATTTAACAACAAACGTATTACAGTGGCAACAGACATTTTTTTATTAAACATTTCAGGACAAGATAAACCAGGATTAACATCATCACTTACTAGCGTTTTAGCAGAATATGATGCAAAAGTATTAGACATTGGTCAAGCTAATATTCACGATACCTTATCCTTAGGTATCATGTTTGAAATTAAAAAAGGTAAAAAATCTTCAGCAGTTCTTAAAGATTTATTGTTTAAAGCTTATGAACTTGGTATCAAAGCTAAATTTAAACCCATTTCACTCGAGGATTATGAAAATTGGGTTAACCAACAAGGTAAAGATCGCTATATCATTACCATTTTAGGTGAAAAATTAGCGGCTGAACAAATTTCTGAAGTCACTAAAATTATTTCTGACAAGAACTTAAATATCGATTCAATTAAGCGATTAACAGGTCGATTATCACTGGTTAAAAAAGAAGAATACCCAAGAGCTTCAATTCAATTGTCAATTAGAGGAAAAATTGGTGATAAGACCGATTTTACTAAGAAATTCATGGAGATTTCGCGCGAGTTAGATGCAGATATCGCTTTTCAAGAAGATAATATTTTTAGACGTAATAGACGTTTGGTTTGTTTTGATATGGATTCAACCTTAATTCAAACCGAAGTAATTGATGAGTTGGCTGATTTAGCTGGAGTAGGAGACGAGGTGAGAGCCATTACAGAATCTGCTATGCAAGGCGAAATAGATTTTAATGAAAGTTTTAAACGACGAATGAAACTCTTAGAAGGCTTAAAAGAGTCGGTTTTACAAGAGGTGGCAGAACGTCTTCCAATTACAAAAGGTGCAAAACGATTAATAGATACTTTGCATTATTACGGCTTTAAAACGGCTATTCTATCTGGTGGATTTACTTATTTTGGGCATTATCTTCAGAAAAAACTCGATATAGATTTTGTCTTTGCTAATCAGTTAGAAATTAAAGATGGTGCACTAACAGGTGGTTATCTTGGTGATATAGTAGACGGAAATAAAAAAGCAGAATATCTTCAGTTACTTGCAGATGATATGAACATAGATATCAGTCAAACCATTGCCGTTGGTGATGGAGCCAATGATCTACAAATGCTTAATCTCGCTGGTTTAGGTATAGCGTTTCATGCTAAACCTAAAGTTAAAGACAATGCACAAAGTTCTATTTCTAGTATTGGATTAGATGGTGTATTGTATTTATTAGGCTATCATGATCGCCAGATAGATTTGGTATCTTAATCTTAAAAATAGTCATATATCTAGTATATAAATCTATCTTAAAGTCTTTTTACTTACTCTTAAATATGCTAATTTGGCACAATATTCGTTACGATTAATGTGTTCAACCTATAAACGAAAAAAGTTTGCTAATGCGTTACCTTGCCCTTATTCTTATATGTACTTGTTTTCAATTTAATTTTGGGCAAGACCTTTCTAGTAATCCACTTCAATCTAAAGATCCAATTCTGCAACAGCGATGGGTAGATAGTTTATATACATCAATGTCTCTTGAAGAAAAAATTGGGCAACTTTTCATGGTTCAGGTATTTTCAGATAAAGGAAAAGCACATGAAGTAGGTATAGCAAATCTCATTAACCATCAGCATATTGGTGGTTTAATTTATTCTAAAGGAGGGCCAGTGCGCCAAGCAAAATTAAATAACGAATTACAAGCAGCATCTAAAATACCATTGTTAATAGGAATGGATGCAGAATGGGGTTTAAGCATGCGTTTAGACTCAACATATGCGTTTCCATGGAATATGACACTTGGTGCAATTACGGATGATAAATTGGTTGAACAAGCCGGAAGACAAATTGGAGAACACTGTAGGCGTTTAGGTGTGCATTTTAATTTTGCACCTGCAGTAGATATAAACACAAATCCTAAAAACCCAATTATTGGTAACCGTTCTTTTGGTGAAGACAGAGATAATGTTACGGACAAAGGGTTAGCCTTTATGAAAGGTATGCAAAGCGCAGGAACCTTAGCCAATGCCAAGCATTTTCCTGGTCATGGTGATACGGAAGACGATTCACATTTAAAATTACCAACGATTAATTTTAGTGCTAAGCGCATCGATTCCATTGAGATTTACCCTTATAGAAAACTTATTAAAGAAGGATTAGCGAGTGTCATGGTGGCACATTTAAACGTGCCAAGTTTAGAACCTCGCAGAGATTTTCCATCGTCATTATCTAAACGTATTGTTACAGATATTTTGAAAGATAGTTTAGGATTTAATGGCTTAATTTTTACAGATGCCTTAACCATGAAAGGTGCAGCAGATTATGTTGAAAAAGGTGTAGATGGTACAACGACTAAGAGTTTAATAAAAGGTGGAGAAATTGATTTAATGGCATTTTTAGCAGGTAATGATGTGATGCTTATGTCAGAAGATCCCAAAAAAGGAATTGCTAAATTTGTTGAAGCCTACACTAACGGCACAATCACTGAAGAACGTTTAGCGCACTCTGTTAAGAAAATATTGATGGCTAAATACAAGGTTGGTCTTAATAATTATTCGCCAATCGGAATTTATGATTTAGAAAAAGATTTAAACAGACTTAAAGACGATTTGCTCTATGGAGAACTCATGGAAAACGCTATTACCGTAGTTAAAAATACCAACTCATTATTACCACTTCAAGATTTAGAAACGAAGAAAATTGCGTATGTGTCATTGGGAGATGACGATGGTTCGCCGTTTTTAGATGAATTAAAAAAATATACTAAAGTCCACGAGGTTAAAGCAGATAAACTCGATGGTATAATTTCAAAACTTCAAAATTATAATACGGTTGTTGTTGGTTTTCATAAATCGAATGCAAATCCATGGAAGAGTTTTAAATTTTCACAAAAGGAAATGGCTTGGTTGTATGAAATTGCCAGAACCAATACCGTTATTTTAGATGTTTTTGCAAGACCTTATGCCTTAAACGATTTGTTATCGGTTGAAAACATTGATGGGATTGTAATGAGTTATCAAAACAGTAAAATAGCTCAAGAAAAATCAGCACAACTTATTTTTGGATCTATTCCTGCAAAAGGTAAATTACCTGTTAGCGCAGGTCCAAATTTTCCAGTCGGAACAGGAGAAACATTAAATTCTATATTGAGCTTAAGTTATGGTTTGCCAGAACGTGTTGGAATGGATTCTGAACTTTTAAGTCGAATAGATTCTGTAGCAAACTATGCAATAAATGGTAAGATGACACCAGGAATTCAACTATTAGTAGCGCGTAGAGGAAAGGTAGTTTACAATAAGAATTTTGGGTATCATACCTATGAGAAAAAGCAAAAGGTTGGTTTTGACGATGTTTACGATGTGGCGTCGTTGACAAAAATATTAGCAACACTTCCGGTTTTAATGGAATTAGAAGAGCAAGGTTCTATTTCTTTAGATGATAAATTAGGTGAATTAATTCCAGAGTATAGAAACACAAATAAAAAAAATGTAACACTTAAAAGAATGTTATCCCATTATGCGAGGCTCAAACCTTGGGTACCATTTTACTATGCTACATTAGATTCTGTAACTAAGAAGCCAGACCCTAAATATTATAGAAAATCACGAACGGAAGGCTTTACAGTAGAAGTGACTAATACGCTCTTTATGCGCGATGACTACAAAGATTCTATTCAAAAAGTAATTCGTGATAGTGATTTGTTACCAAGCTTAAGATACCGTTATAGCGATTTGCCTTATTATATTCTTAAAGATTATCTCGAAGATTTTTATGCAAAACCATTAAGTGAAATTACAGAAGATCGTTTTTATAAATCTTTAGGAGCCAACTATACCACATATAATCCACGAAAAAAATTCAGCTTAAAAGATATTGTACCTACAGAAATAGACAATTACTATAGATACAAAAAAGTGCATGGTTATGTGCACGATATGGGAGCTGCTATGCAAGATGGTATTGGTGGACATGCAGGTATTTTTAGTAATGCTAATGATGTCGCCAAAATAATGCAGATGTACCTGCAAAAAGGATTTTATGCTGGCAAACGCTATCTAAAAAGTGAAACCATAGATAAATTTAACTACTGTTACTATTGTGGTAACAATAACAGGCGAGGAGTTGGATTCGATAAACCTCAGTTAGGTGAAGAAGGTCCAACCTGTGGCTGTTTATCTATGACCAGTTTTGGACACTCAGGCTTTACAGGAACGTATGCTTGGGCAGATCCTGAAGAAGAACTTGTATATGTGTTTTTAGCAAATAGAACCTATCCAGAAGCTGGAAAAAACCTATTGCTAAGAGAAGATATTAGAACTAATATTCAAGCCTTAATATATGAGGCCATTATAGATTAATTTTTAAAATTGTAAGTTTTCAAATTCATTTTGGACTATTAATTAAATTTTAATGTCTGGTTGAGTGCAGTCGAAACCTATTTTAGTTGAATTATTAAAACCTTTCAACTACGCTCAAAAAGACATCATTGATATTATATAAACATGAAAATAGGAATAGTTTGTTACCCAACATTTGGTGGAAGTGGAGTTGTAGCTACAGAATTGGGCTTAGAGCTTTCAAAACGTGGTCATGAGATTCACTTTATAACCTACAGTCAACCAGTACGATTAGAATTGTTGAGTAACAATGTTCACTTTCACGAAGTTCACGTACCAGAATATCCTTTGTTTCTATACCAACCTTACGAACTTGCCTTATCTAGTAAATTAGTAGATATGGTGAAACTACATGGTATTGAATTGCTGCATGTCCATTATGCCATTCCTCATGCTTACGCTGCGTATATGGCGCAACAAATGCTAAAAGATGAAGGTATTTTTGTTCCTATTGTAACAACATTACACGGTACAGATATTACTTTAGTTGGTAGCCATCCGTTTTACAAACCAGCCGTAACGTTTAGTATTAATAAATCTAATGCAGTGACGTCGGTTTCAGAAAGTTTAAAGCAAGATACCTTGCGCTTATTTAATGTAAAAAGAGATATACATGTCGTTCCAAATTTTATTGATTTAGAAAAACACGAATATAATTTTACGGATTGTCAACGCGAAATGATGGCTGAAGATGACGAACGTATTATAACACATATCAGTAATTTTAGGGAAGTGAAACGCATACCAGATGTTATTAAGGTGTTTTATAACATTCAAAAAGAATTACCAGCAAAATTAATGATGGTTGGCGAAGGGCCTGAAAAAGAAGCTGCTGAAAAATTAACAGAAGATTTAGGAATTTCAGATCGCGTTATTTTCTTTGGAAATAGTCATGAAATAGATAATATATTATGTTTTAGTGACCTGTTTTTGTTGCCATCACAAACCGAAAGTTTTGGTTTAGCAGCTTTAGAAGCTATGGCAAGTGGTGTTCCTGTCATTTCTACAAATACAGGTGGCTTGTCTGAGGTTAATGAACATGGTTTTTCTGGTTATTTGAGCGATGTTAATGCTATTGAAGATATGTCAGATAATGCCATAAAAATATTAGCAGATTTAAATACCTTAAGTCAGTTTAAGGAGAATGCCAAAATACAATCTCAAAAATTTGACTTGCACAATATCGTTCCTAAGTATGAAGCTATTTATGAAGAAACGTTAAAGAAGTTTATGGTTCATTAGGAACTTGTTATTAGTCCAAAGTTCGCAGTCTCTACTCAGAAAATAAATTATAGGGTTATGTAGTCAGTTGGCAAATAGGTCCTTGTGTAACTTTGTACAAACTTGTTGTGGCTTTATGCCATTTTTTATAGCATCCAACTTTCAACTTTCAACTTCCAACTTCCAACTTCCAACTTCGAGCTTCGCACTTCCAACTTCACCTACCACATATCGCTAACTTCCTGTTTTATAAAAGCAAGCGCAGCATTACTAGGAGCAGGTTTGTCCATAAGTTCGGTTAAAATAACTTCACGAAGCTTGTTTGCAGTATCTGTATTTTCGTGTTGTGTCGCTTTCCTAATCAACTGAATTGTTGCATTTTTTGCAGCTTGTGTAATAGACCAACATTGATCGCTAACATAAATTTGTTGCGATAAATTATGTTCAAATTCTTGCTCTATGGTTGCGATAAGTAAACTTTCGTAATCTTCTTTATTTGAAGATGTTGGGTGAACTCTTGTGAGTAGTTTTGCCGGAGCAATTCGCTCTAAAAAAAGAGCCATACGTTCGTAGGCTTGTAAACGTAATGGAAAGGTTTCTTTTTGCAAATCTTTTTGTAACAAGAAACGTCTACGGCTATTTTCATTTTCTATGTGTTGTTTAAAGAAATAGTAAGCAATTGCACCAACGACTAATGCAGGAGCAATACTAAATAATAATTCGATAATGTTATCAATATCCATTTAAACTGATTTTTTATGAGTTAAGATTAATTATGAAATCGTTAAAATACATAATTTGATTTGAGTAATTTAAAACATTAAAATGTAAAGTTAATTTAATTTAAAGATTTAGAAATTTTATCACCATAAATATGAATTCAAAATATAAAAAATCTGGAGTTATAATCGCTGTTGTAGGTGTTGTAATAATGATCCTCACCTTTATAACAAATATTATAATTGAACGTAAAATTAAGAATGCCATCGACGACCTGCCAAAAACAGTAGATGTAACATATGCTTCAATTGAAGCTTCAGTATGGAGTGGTAACTTAACATTGTTTTCGCCTTATGTTATCGTTAATGGTGAAACTACGGATAAAGTAATTCTTGAAACGGAATCCTACACCATAGAAGTTAATAGTCTAAGCTATTGGGACTTTCTTTTTAATGATAAAATTTCAATGGAATCTATTGTAGTTAATGACTTAATTTGTAAATACAAACATAATCCATTGGTGAAAAATGACGATTATAATAGAAGTTTTCTAGATAAAATTAAAAAAGCTATTCAGGTTGATAAAATTGAAATTAAGGATGCAGATGTTCTCATTTCAAATTATGATACCGACTCATTACTATTAAGTATTCCAAAGTTTAATTTTAAGTTATTAGATTTTAAAATCAATCCAAACGAATCTAAAACAAATAAAAACATCACTTTTAAAGATTATGAATGCAATGCTCAACATATAAAATGGGCGACCAATGAATTCGAAAACATAACAATAGATTCAGCGCATGTAACACATCATAGTGCCAATTTTAAAGGCTTTGAGCTAAAGACAAAATATACAAAAGCGGACTATTCAAAAATTCTAGAAAAGGAACGCGATCATTTCAACTTAGCGGTAAAAGAGATTCAAATTTTGGATATGGATTTTGGTTATAATGATGAGGATGTGTTTTATTTTATGTCAGAAAAAATCGATTTAAACACACCTGATGCAGAAATTTATAGAGATAAATTAGTAGCTGACGATTTTTCGTATAAGCCGTTATACGGCACATCACTTAGAGATTTAGATTTCAATTTAGGGTTAAAAAGGGTTGAAATTATAGATGGCAGTATATCGTATTTAGAAAAAGTAAAATCAGACGAAGAAGCTGGTCGATTAGATTTTGCAGCTATGCAGGCATCATTTACTAACATTGGAAACACCTTTGGTAATGATGATACAGTGATTCAAATTCAGTCGACTTTTATGGAGAATTCATCTTTAAATGTCGATTGGAATTTTAAAGTTGCAGACACAACAGATCAGTTTATTTTTAAAGCAGATTTAGGGCTTTTTGATGCGACACAAATGAATCAGTTTACCCAACCTAATCTATATGTTGGTTTAGATGGTGAATTAAAACAAACATACTTTACTATTAGTGGTAACCCAATAGTATCTCGTATTGATATGAAAATGAAGTATGACGAATTTGAAATTTCAGTTTTAAAAAGCAACGGGAAAGAAAAAAATAAATTCTTATCTAGTTTAGCTAATCTTTTCGTTTCAAAGGATAGCGAAGACGATAAAAAGAAGTATCGTTACGGTCAAGCAGAAGAGGTAGAACGAGTCACTAATAAATCGGTATTTAACTTTATATGGTTAAGTATTAAAGCGGCTTTGCTTTCTGCAATGACTGGAGATGGTAATAAATAAACGGTTTGTACGCTTTTAGGTCAAATAAAATTTATATCTCAGTAATTTATATATAAGTTATTGATATGTATACAACTACAATTCTTAATAGTTTGTTTATAATTTATGTCATTTCAATGAGGTAAACTATAGTAGTATCCGTAATTTTACTCCTTCAAAAAATTTTAAATTGGAAAAGTATCTCAGTCAACTTAACGATGCACAATTAGAACCTACAATTCAGGTGAATGGACCAATGATTATTATTGCTGGTGCAGGTTCTGGAAAAACACGTGTGCTTACGTACCGTATAGCTTATTTATTGAGTAAAGGTATTGATGCCTTTAATATTTTAGCATTAACCTTTACGAATAAGGCTGCCAAAGAAATGAAAGGTAGAATTGCAGATATTGTTGGTGATGAAGCAAAAAACCTTTGGATGGGAACATTTCACTCTGTTTTTGCAAAGATTTTACGTTTTGAAGGCCATCATTTAGGATATCCAAGCAACTTTACTATTTATGATACTCAGGATTCTCAGAAATTAATGGGTGCTATAATCAGAGAAATGGGGCTTGATAAAGATATTTATAAAACGAAGCAGGTGTATAGCCGCATATCATCTTATAAAAACAGTCTTGTAACCGTAAAAGCCTATTTTAAAAACCCTGAGTTAATGGAAGCAGATGCCATGGCAAGGAGACCTCGAATGGGTGAAATTTACAAAGAATATGTCGATCGTTGCTTTAAGGCAGGTGCTATGGATTTCGATGATTTATTGCTGAGAACCAATGAGTTATTAACACGTTTTCCTAATGTGTTGGCGCAATATCAAGATAAGTTTCGATATATCTTAGTAGATGAGTATCAGGATACGAACCACTCACAATATTTAATTGTCCGTGCTTTGGCAGATCGTTTTCAAAACATCTGTGTGGTTGGTGATGATGCGCAAAGTATTTATGCGTTTCGTGGTGCCAATATTAATAACATTTTGAATTTTCAGAAGGATTACGATGATGTTAAAATGTTTCGATTAGAACAAAATTACCGTTCTACTAAAAATATTGTTGGTGCTGCAAATTCTGTAATTGAACATAACAAAACAAAGATTGATAAAATCGTTTGGACGGCTAATGTTGAGGGCGAAAAAGTAATTGTACATCGCGCAATGACAGATGCCGATGAAGGACGTTATGTAGCAAGTACTATTTGGGAAACTAAAATGAACAATCAGCTTGACAATAGTGACTTTGCTGTTTTGTATCGTACCAATGCACAATCGAGAGCAATTGAAGACGCCTTAAGAAAACGAGATCTTCCATACCGAATTTATGGTGGTTTATCATTCTATCAGCGTAAGGAAATTAAAGACGTTACCGCTTATTTGCGTTTAATTCTTAATTCTGCAGATGAAGAAGCTTTAAAACGAATCATTAATTATCCGGCACGAGGCATTGGCCAAACTACACTAGATAGGTTAGTGGTTGCAGCAAATGCAACAGGAAAAACAATCTATGATGTTATAAAGGAAATTGATTCCATTTCTATCAATATTAATAATGGAACTAAAAATAAACTACGCGATTTTATTACGCTTATAGAAAGTTATAAGGTGATGAATAAAACAGCAAATGCCTTTGATTTGGCAGAGCATGTTTCAAAAACAAGTGGCTTAGTTAAGGAATTAGGTAAAGATGGGACACCAGAAGGTGTTACTAAAATGGATAATGTCCAGGAGTTACTTAATGGTATTAAAGATTTTGTGGAAGGGCAAATTGAGTTAGCAGACGCAGGCGATTCTTTAGCAGAGTTTTTAGAAGATGTAGCGTTGGCAACCGATTTAGATGGTGATAAAGGTGATCCAAACCATGTGGCTTTAATGAGTATTCACATGGCAAAAGGATTAGAATTTGGGCACGTTTTTATTGTAGGAATGGAAGAAGATTTATTTCCAAGTGCCATGAGTATGAATACTAGAAGCGAACTAGAGGAAGAACGTCGATTATTTTATGTAGCTTTGACGCGGGCCGAACAACAAGCCTATTTAACATATACACTATCGCGTTACCGATGGGGAAAACTGATTGATGCCGAACCAAGTCGTTTTATCGAAGAAATTGATGATGAGTTTGTTAACATCGTTACACCTTTAAAAGAACGTCATAACCCTATGTTAGACGCGTCTATATTTGACGATGTTGAACCAAATAAAGTAAGATTCAAAAAACCTAAAACAGCAAAACTTCAGAAAAAAGAAGCCATGAAGAAACCTGAAAAATTTATAATTAGTACACCAAAAAAGTTAAAACGCGTAAAACATGCAAAAGTTAGTGATGATTCTAATGCTGTAGACTCTAAACTTACCGTAGGTAATACCGTAAATCACCAACGTTTTGGACGTGGACAAGTTATTAAATTAGAAGGTACTGGAGCAGATGCAAAAGCTGAGATTAAATTTCAGAATGGAGATACTAAAAACTTACTCTTACGTTTTGCTAAGCTTGAAATCTTAAGAACAAAGCACGACTAAAGATGCGTTTCAATAAACGTTTGCAGTTTTATTGTTGTATCTAATAAGTTAAGACCATCCCAACCGTGTCCTTCAGTAGGATATAATGTAAATTGATGCGTAACACCTAAGTCTTCAAGTTGATCTCGCATTGCTGTGCCTTGAGTTGTAGGAATTAAAGGATCTTGTCCGCCATAAAATAAAATAGTTGGCGGCGAGGTCAATGTAGCTCGGTGATAAGGACTCACTTCTTCTAAAAATGAGGTTGAAGCGTCTATTCCATAGGAGCTTAGAAGTATTTGAAGCAGTGGATCAGTATTATTTAAGTAAGCAGGATCAGTAAAGTTGGTTGGTCCAACAATACTAGCAACCATGTCAACATTACTGTCAGAATCAAAAGCATAGCTATATAATAAGGATAAATGCGCGCCAGCACTAGTGCCAATAAAGCCAAGATCGTTTGATATTGTATAGTCAGATTGATTAGCTTTTAAATGATTTACAACACTTGTAATATCATTAATTTGCATTGGATAGGGAGGATTATCCGCATCTGCTAATCGGTAATTTATATTAACCACGGCATAGTTTGGCAATTGATCCTTTATAAAATCTTTGATTTCATTCATATCAGCTTTATCGCCAGACGTCCAACCGCCTCCATGAACAAGAATTATAGTTTTTGTATCCATTGTGCGATTGGCAGGCAAATATAAATCAAAAACCTGATCGCTATCATCACCATAAGAAACATTTAGTTCTTCGTAGGATGCATTGGTGTTTATAGGCGCTATGTTTCCATCATCAGTTTGATCAGATGAACATGATAAATATGTTGAAATTGATAAAAAAAAGATGGATATAAATATTAGTCGTTTCATATTGAAAAAAATATAGTTACTTTGTATAACGTGTTTGAAAGATACATATTATGGCTGAGTTTATTAGAATATATTCCGAAAATCCGAATCCAAAGGAAATTCAAAAAGTAGTTAAAGTGTTGAAAAACGGTGGATTGGTAATTTATCCAACCGATACCGTATATGGTTTGGGGTGCGATATTACCAATATCAAAGCCTTAGAGCGTATTGCTCAAATAAAAGGAGTGAAGTTAGAAAAGTCTAATTTTTCATTTGTTTGTAAAGATTTAAGTAATCTAAGCGATTATGTAAAGCAAATAGACACTACAACATTTAAAATTTTGAAACGTGCTTTACCAGGACCATATACGTTTATTTTGCCTGGTTCTAAAAATCTGCCAAATCCATTTAAGAAACGAAAAACCGTAGGTATAAGAGTTCCAGATAATTCTATAGCTTTAGCCATTGTGGAAGCTTTAGGTAATCCTATAGTGTCTACATCTATTAGAGATGACGATGATGTTTTAGAGTACACTACAGATCCCGAATTAATTCTTGAAAAGTGGGATAAATTAGTCGATTTGGTTATCGATGGTGGTTATGGTGATAATGAAGCATCAACTATAATCGATTTGTCTGTCGATCCTCCAGAGGTTATCAGAGAAGGTAAAGGTGGATTGGAGATATTTTAGTTCTTGTGATACGCTCCTCTTATAGGTTTTTTTACACTATAAAATAAAACCAAGCCAATTATTCCTGTTACAAAAAAGCCAATAAAAAGAGGTAATACTGAAGTTTTAATAAAACTACCAATAAAGTTAGCAATTGGTACAGCCATTACGGTTGAAATAAACCCGTTTAGTGCAGCGCCAACACCAGCAATGTGTCCCATTGGCTCCATAGCTAAAGCTCTATAATTTCCAAATAAGAAAGCAACACTTGCAAATTGAAGCATTAAGAAGACCATCAAAACTTCTATAGGTGGATTTATACCAGACCAGAACGTAATTACAAAAATTAGAGAATTGACGACAAATACTATTAACGCAATATGTACTAAATTCCACATACCAAATCGAATAACAATGGCACTATTTAAAAATGTTGATAATCCAATAGTGATGGCTAAACTGGCAAAAATGTAAGGGAATAAATCTCCTAATTCGTATTGAACTTGAAAGATTTGTTGAGATGTACTCAAATACACCATAAAAGAACCTGTAACTAAACCAGAAAGTAGCGTATAAATTACTGCCGATTTTATTCTAAAAAAGGTAATAGCTCCAGCTTTAAAATTAGTGAATCGAAACGTTTTTTTATATTTTTCATGAAGTGTTTCGGGTTGTCGTTGCCAAAACCATAATATGATCAACGAGCCAAAAGCTAAGTTTACCGTAAAAATAGAATGCCATCCAAAATGATTTAATAAAAATTGCCCTAACATTGGTGCAATTACTGGAACTAATATAAAGGTCATGGTGACGATAGACAAAATTTTAGCCATATGGTCACCACTATAAGAATCCCTTACAATAGCAGTACTCATAGTTCGTGGTGATGATAACCCAACGCCTTGTAAAACACGTCCAAATAGCATCATTTCAAAATTTCGAGTTGTAATGCAAATAATAGAAGCGATAACAAATACGGCAAAACCAAAATAGACCATAGGTTTACGACCAAAACTATCAGACAATGGCCCAAAAATGAGTTGTCCAAAACCTAATCCTAAAAATATAGCTGTAATTAGTTTTTGATTTTCGGTTTCGTTTACACTACTTAAATAATCACCTATTTCTGGTAAAGCAGGTAAAACTGCATCGATTGATAGTGCTACAATAGACATTAAAGCTGCCATTAACACTACAAATTCTAGTTGGGACCGTTTTTGATTTTGCATGGCGCAAAAGTAAGAGAATAATCACCTATTTTTTACTAGAAATACTGCGAATATTAAAATATCATTCAACATGTTAATCGATATATTATTGTAAGTGTTTAAAAGAGATTTTAATAAATTAATCGAAGAAATAAATTTGTATAAAGATGTATTTGGTTGGTCCTATCATAGCCGTTTATTGGATTAACTATATGTAGAAAGACCTACTAAGTTTTGGAAACCTAGTAGGTCTGGATATTTTCAATAATAAAAGTATTAAAAACTATATGATTCCTGTCGTTTCGCGACTGTGTTACAAAGGGATATTCCCATGCTTACGATTTGGCTTCGCAATTGTTTTATTTTCTAGCATACTGAATGCCTTAATCAATTTACGTCTTGTGGTTTCAGGCATAATAACTTCATCTACAAAACCACGTTCGGCCGCACTGTAAGGATTTGCAAACAATTTAGCATACTCGGCTTCTTTTTCTTTCCATTTAGCTTCCTTGTCATCGGCTTTTGATATTTCACGTTTAAATATAATTTCTGCAGCACCTTTAGCTCCCATCACTGCGATTTCGGCATTTGGCCATGCGAAATTCATATCAGCTCCTATATGTTTAGAGTTCATGACATCATAGGCTCCTCCATACGCTTTTCTTGTAATAACGGTAATTCTTGGCACTGTTGCCTCACTAAAAGCATATAATAATTTTGCACCATTTACAATGATACCATTCCATTCTTGATCTGTTCCTGGTAAAAATCCTGGTACATCTTCTAAGACTAATAACGGAATATTAAAACAATCGCAAAAACGGACAAATCGGGCTGCTTTTTTAGAACTATCCACATCCAAAACGCCTGCTAAAAACATAGGTTGATTTGCAACAATTCCGACACTTTTTCCACCTAAACGTGCAAACCCAACAATAATATTTTCGGCATAATCCTTATGGATTTCATAGAAAGAATCTTCGTCAATGATACCTTCAATCACCTGATGCATGTCATAAGGTTTGTTTGGATTTTCAGGAACAATGTTAGAAAGCGTATCTCTAACTTCATCTTTAAATTCAAACGAGATATCATCTGCTTTTTCTTTATTACTTTGCGGTAAGTAGCTCAATAGCTTTTTAATATCTTCTAAACACTCTACATCATTGGTCGACGTTTTATGAGCTACACCAGATTTAGAGGCATGCACACTTGCTCCACCTAATTCTTCGCTAGTTACTTCTTCATTTGTTACGGTTTTTACCACATTTGGTCCTGTTACAAACATATAACTAGTATCCTGAACCATCAGCGTAAAATCTGTCATGGCTGGCGAATAAACCGCTCCACCTGCACACGGTCCCATAATGGCAGAAATCTGAGGAATCACACCCGAAGCTTGAACATTTCTATAAAAAATATCAGCGTAACCACCCAAAGAGCGTACTCCTTCTTGGATTCTTGCTCCACCTGAATCATTAAGACCGATTAGTGGTGCGCCAACATTAACCGCCATATCCATTATTTTGCAAATTTTTTCGGCATGGGTTTCAGATAAAGAACCACCAAAAACCGTGAAATCTTGAGCAAAAATGTAAATCAATTTACCATTAACCGTACCATAACCAGTGACGACACCATCTCCATAAAACTGTTGGTCTTCCATTCCAAAGTCTTTTGCTCTATGCGTAACTAAGGCTCCGATTTCTTCAAATGAACCTTCGTCCAATAAGTACATTACACGTTCTCTGGCGGTTAGTTTTTTCTTTTGGTGCTGTTTATCTATTCTCGCCTGTCCACCTCCTAATTTGGCTAAAGCTAGTTTATCGTTTAAGGTTTTTATTTTGTTATCCATGCTTTTTTGTGTTTCTCGCTTTTTCTCGCAAAGTTGCTACAGTGTAGCTGTATGTGATAATCGTTTGTGTTTTTAGTTGTATTTACGTTTGTTTTATTAGTGACTATAAGTGTGACACTAATAACAACGCCATTGATTAATTAGGTATGCGTAATATTTTCTGTTCTTCTAAATAATGTTTCAATGCTATTTTAGCCGCTATTTCAGCTTCTATGTGTTCTTGTTTTTCTAAGAGACTAGGTGAGTAGTACTTTTTTACAAAATGGGTATCAAAGTCTCCACTTCTAAAAGCGTCATGCTCGCAAACAAAACGTCCAAAAGGTAAAGTGGTTTCTACACCTTTAATCTCGTAGTCGTTAATAGCTTTTATCATAAGTTCAATAGCTTCTTCACGTGTGTCGCCATAAGTAATTAATTTTGAAAGCATTGGGTCGTAATAAATTGGAATATCCATACCTTGTTCAAAACCATTATCTACACGTATATTTTTACCTTCAGGAAGTTTGTAAACATCTAAATTTCCTACGCTTGGTAAAAAGTCGTTCATCGGGTCTTCTGCATAAACACGAAGTTCTAATGCGTGGCCATTGATTTTTAAATCCTCTTGTTTAAGCGATAAGTGTTCACCTCTGGCAACTTTAATTTGAAGCTCCACTAAGTCAACTCCAGCAATCCATTCTGAAACAGGATGCTCAACTTGAAGCCTTGTATTCATTTCTAGAAAATAGAAATTTAGATTTTCATCTAATAGGAATTCTACAGTCCCAGCACCAATATAATCACAAGAACGCGCTACGTTAATAGCAGCTTGTCCCATTTTTTCTCTTAATTCTGGTGTTAAAACGGCAGAAGGTGCTTCTTCAACAACTTTTTGATGACGTCGTTGTATAGAACATTCACGTTCAAATAAGTGAATCACCTTACCGTACATATCTGCCATTATTTGGATTTCGATATGTCTTGGTGATGCTACATATTTTTCAATAAATACAGAACCATCTCCAAAAGCATTTTTTGCCTCACTTATTGCTCTGTCCATTTGCGATTCAAATTCTGCTTCGTTTTCTACGATTCGCATACCTTTTCCACCACCTCCAGCAGACGCTTTAATCAGAATAGGAAAACCGATGTCTTCAGCTATTTTTTTAGCTTTAGGAATGTCTGTAATCGCTTCGTCTGTACCAGGAACCATAGGAATATTGTAAGCTTTTACCGTTTCTTTTGCAGCCAATTTGCTTCCCATTACTCGGATAGCTTTAGAGCGTGGGCCAATAAATAGAATATCATTGGCTTCACATAATTCTGCGAAATCAGCATTTTCACTTAGAAATCCATAGCCTGGATGAATACCATCTACATGAAGTGATTTTGAAACTTCAATAATTTTATCTCCTCTTAAATACGATTCATTTGAAGGAGCAGGACCAATGCAAACGGCTTGATCTGCATATTTTACGTGAGGTGAATTACGGTCAGCTTCAGAAAAAACAGCGACTGTTTTAATGCCCATTTTTTTTGCGGTTCGCATGACTCTGATGGCGATTTCCCCTCTGTTTGCTATTAATATTTTTTTCATTTTATGCTGAATTTGTTTCAGTTTCTATTCTATTTCAGTAGAATAGTTGTTTTGTTAAATTCAAAATTATTTAAGACCTTTTGATTACGCTTCAAACGCAATTAAAAGCATATTCTTATCTACTGTTTGGCCTTGCTTTACCTGAATAGATTTTATAACACCATCTCGTGGTGATTTAAGAACGTTTTCCATTTTCATGGCTTCTAAAATTAATAAAGGGTCGTTTTCTGTAACGGTTTGTCCTTCTTTTACGTTAATTTCTAGAATTAATCCTGGCATTGGTGCTTTTATATCATTGACTTGTTTAGACGCTCCAATTTCAAAACCTAAGGCTTCGATTTGTTGATCTAAAGCATCATAAATATCAACGTTATATACCGTATTATTCACCTTAATGGTATATAATTTTCTATTGAAGTTAGATGTTACAATTTCGGCATGTATGGGTGTATGGTCTTGAAGAATATGATAATTGTTATTTGTTGACTTTACAGTATCTAGTTCTTCCAAGCTTTCTTTTGTGACATCGAAAGTATGAGCCGAATTAACTTTTATTTTATACATAAACTGGGGTTTTTTACAGTATTTACGATTTATGGTTTAATCTACTGCAAAATATGAAATTATTAAGTTTTATTTTATGAAATCTATAAAGTTTTAAAGTTTGAGTTTTTCTGATGGACTTTTATGGCTTTTCGAGATAGAATAATACCAATGGCTAATGAGATAAACGCACCAATTGAAATTCCGGGAATAAAATTAATAAATAAGAAAAAATCATAGGCTCCATGAAACAGTACAGCGAGAAATAATCCTGTTAGATTAAGCACGACTCTATTTTTTGAGAATTTTGCTTTTCCCATATAAAAGCCCATAAGGATGCCGAAAGTCGCATGAGCAGGCACAGCTGTGAATGCTCTTAAAATAGCAGTAAGGTGCCCACCTTCAATAACGTACATTATGTTTTCAGTACAAGCAAAACCCATGGAAACCATAACGGCATAGACAATACCATCATAAGGTTCATTAAATGCTTTTTTAGGTTGCGCGAAATACCTTACAATGACATATTTGCTAAATTCTTCGGCTAAAGCAACTACAATAAAGGCTTGTATAAATTGTTGCCATATGCTATGGTTATCTGTTATAGGAATTAATCGTCCTGTAAAAAGATATAATACAAAGACAATTATAATGCTTAAAGTAGCCCCAAATAGAAAACTTTTAATTAGTAATCCTCTAGGTTCTTTTTCATATTTATCTTGAATGTAGATATATAAAAGTAAGGCAAGAACAGGAGCAATGGCAAATAAAAGTAAACTCATATCAGTGTATGTTCTTTAATTGTTTTCAATATAAATTTATAATAGGTAGTATTACTTGTTACAAAATGCATATTGCTTTCACTGCCTTTTAATAAGCTTTCAAACGCATCAAACGACACTAATTTTACAGCTTCAACTTCACTTTCCTGAATAATTAGATCTGTTAAATCGACAGTCAATTCAGCTATAAATACCTGATGAAACTCATTATCTTGAATTTTACCGTCATTATAACTGGTTTCATGAAGAAAAACACCAACTTGTTTTAGATTATGAGGTTCTAATTTTAGCCCGATTTCTTCTTTAGTTTCTCGTAAAGCGGCTTCAATAAATGATTCGCCAGCATCAATATGTCCTGCGACTGAAACATCCCAGAGTAATGGAAATATAGTTTTTTTGTGCGAGCGTTGTTGTAGTAGAATCTCACCACTAGACGTAAATAACCATAAGTGAATGGTATTGTGATACAACCCTTTGGCATGTGCTTCAGATTTTAAAGCTGTAGTTCCAGTTGGTTGACCGTTTTTATCAACGATGTCTATAATTTCGTCCATAGTTTATTAAGAGACATTTTTGTGTTGAAAAACACCCCTAAAGTCCCCTCAAGGGGACAGTCTCACTGTTGCGCTTAAAAAAATCTGAAAGATTTTTTTAAGAATTGTCCCCTTGAGGGGACTTTAGGGATGTAAACTTGTATAATGTTCTTCTTTTGACAACTGCTCCACAGTTCTGATTACTATTTGAAATAGCTAAACGTTTCTCCGTCTTCTATTTTCAATAATGTTTCATAAATTAATTTAATCACATTTTCCACATCATCTCTATGAACCATTTCTACAGTAGTGTGCATATATCGTAATGGTAATGAAATTAGAGCAGAAGCGACACCTCCATTGCTATAAGCAAAGGCGTCTGTATCTGTTCCTGTTGCTCGCGATAATGCTGCACGTTGAAATGGTATTTTCTTAGCTTCAGCCGTATCTGTAATTAAATCTCTTAATTTTTGTTGCACAGCAGGTGCATAAGCTACCACAGGTCCTTTTCCGATTTCAGCATAACCTTGTGTTTTTTGCTCAATCATAGGTGTTGTAGTATCATGCGTTACGTCTGTAACAATAGCTACATTTGGCTTAATAGTTTGCGTAATCATTTCAGCACCACGCAATCCAATTTCTTCTTGAACGGAATTAGTAATATAAAGCCCGAATGGTAACGTTTTTTTATTCACTTTCAATAAACGCGCTACTTCAGCAATCATAAAACCTCCCATTCTGTTGTCTAAAGCTCTACAAACAAATTTGTCTTTATTCAGAATATGAAATTCATCTGGATACGTAATAACACAGCCTACATGAACTCCCATTTTATCCACCTCTTCTTTATCTTTTGCTCCGATATCAATCGTAATATTATCTGGTTTTGGAGCTTGTTCTTTCGCTTTACTTCTGGTATGAATTGCAGGCCAACCAAAAACACCTTTAACAATGCCGTTTTTGGTATGAATGTTTACAATTTTACTTGGTGCAATTTGGTGGTCACTTCCTCCATTTCTAACCACATAAATTAAACCGTTATCAGAAATATAGTTGACATACCACGAAATTTCATCAGCATGTCCTTCAATAACAACTTTAAATTTTGCCTTTGGGTTAATCACTGCAACCGCAGAGCCATAGGTGTCTGTTATAAATTCATCTGCATATGGTTTTAAGTAATCCATCCATATTTTCTGGCCTTCCCATTCGTAACCGGTTGGTGAAGCGTTGTTTAAATATTTTTCTAGAAAATCGAGTGATTTTTTATTGAGTATGCTTTTTGAAGCCATAATAAATGTTTTGAGTTTTTGTAAAAATAATAGGATTTCCTAAGCTTTAATAGCTTTTAAAATATTTTTGTAACAAATTCTGCTATTTTTACACTAATAGATCAATAATCTTAAACATAATTTCGAAACGATGAAGCTAGTAATTACCAATCTTACTAAAACGTATAAAAATGGTGTAAAAGCCATAGACAATCTTAATCTTGAAATTGGAACAGGAATGTTCGGTCTTTTAGGTCCAAATGGCGCTGGGAAATCTTCATTAATGCGAACGATTGCCACATTACAGAGTCCGGATTCTGGATCAATACAATTTGGGGATATTAATGTTTTAGAAGACAAAATGGCTTTACGAAAAGTATTGGGGTATTTGCCGCAATCGTTTGGTGTTTATCCTAAAATGTCCGCAGAAGCCTTGTTAGATTATTTTGCCACTTTAAAAGGAATAAGTTCAAAAACAGACCGACAAGCTATAGTAAAGGAAGTGTTAGATATTACCAATTTGTACGATGTACGTAAAAAACACGTCGCAGGTTATTCTGGTGGAATGAAACAACGTTTTGGTATTGCGCAGTTACTATTAAACAATCCGAAATTGATTATCGTCGATGAACCAACAGCAGGCTTAGATCCAGCAGAACGTCATCGTTTTTTAAATGTTCTGCGAGAAGTTGGCACCAATTGTACAGTCATATTTTCGACACATATTGTTGAAGATGTTAAGGAATTGTGTAACGATATGGCTATTTTGAATGGTGGACAAATTTTAAAACAATCGACGCCATCGCAAGCAAGAGCAGAATTGCAAGGTCGTATTTGGACTAAAGTTATTGATAGAGATGATTTAGAAGCGCATGAAACACAATACAATTTATTGTCCTCTAATTATAATGAAGATAACTCACTCAATATTCGTGTGTTTAACGATTCGCAACCCAATGAAGATTTTGTATCCGTTGAGCCACAATTAGACGATGTGTACTTTATAGCACTTAAGCAAGACGAGCCAGTAAGTGCGGTTTAATTTTAATCTAAAAAGTACATTTATGTTTTCTACAATATTTTTTTATGAATTGAAGTACTGGTTAAAACGACCTGCGACTTACATATATATGGCTATTTTCTTTATGCTATCGGTTTTAATGGCTGCAACCACAGCAGGCATATTCGATAGTATTACAGCAACAACGAGTTCTGCACGAATAGTGAATTCACCAATTTCAATAAACAACCTGTTTAATTCCGTTGCTATTTTAATTTTCTTTTTGTTTCCATCTATTATTGGTGCGTCTATTAATAGGGATTTTAAAAGTGAAATGCATTCCATTTTATATTCGTATCCATTTACCAAAGCCAATTACTTATTTGCTAAATTTTTCAGTGCTATCGTGATGGTTACGCTAATTGTATTAACTATTGGTATAGGCATGTTTATTGGTTTTAGACTACCAGGTACCAATTCTGATTTGGTGACTGCGTTCGATTTTAAATCGTATTTTGATGCCTATTGGCTTTTTATCTTACCTAATATTTTATTGTTTGGAGCCATCGTTTTTGCAGTCGTTACATTTACAAGAAACATTGCAGCAGGATTTATAACCGTTATTCTATTGTTGTTTGTACAAGGTGTAACGGAAAGTTTATTATCAGATCCAGATAGTCGCTATTTGTCTGCCTTATTAGATCCTTTTGGTGCGTCTGCATCTAACTATTATACACGTTATTGGACGGCTTACGAACAAAATGAATTGCATATTCCGATAAAAGAAGTGATTCTCTATAACCGTTTAATTTGGTTAGGAGTAGCAAGCTTGGTGTTTGGATTGGTGTATAAGTTCTTTACGTTTAGTCAGAATGCCATGTCCTTTTCACTCTTTAAAAAACAGAAAGGAGAGCGATCTACGAAGCGTAATTTTGGAGGTATCACAAAAATTAACCTTCCTAAAGTTACTAACGATTATTCATTTATTCAAAATTTAAAAACAACTTGGAATATTTCGAATATAGAGTTTAAGTACATCGTTAAAAGTTGGGCATTTATATGTATTGTCTTGGTTGGCCTTATCGTTGTGCTCATTGCATTGTCCGATTTTGGAAATCCAACAGGAACCGCATCTTACCCAAGAACTTGGTTGATGCTACGAGGAGGAAGCGCCTTTGTGTTTGCTATTAATATCTGTACATTTTTATATGCAGGTATGTTAGTCAACCGAAGCAAAATAGCCAATGTTAATGGGTTAGAAGATGTAACACCAATACCAAATTGGTCGTTGTTTTTATCTAAATTCATTGCTATTGTTAAAATGCAAGTGTTATTACTTACTGTAATTATGATTGCAGGTATATTGTTTCAACTGTATAAGGGCTATTTCGATATTGAAATCGGTTTATATATAAAGGAACTCTTCGGGTTAAAACTGATTAATTATGTGATTTGGGCATTCTTATCATTAATGATTCAAACCGTAATTAGAAATCCATATTTAGGATTGTTTATATTGTTAGTCATTGCTGTAGCAATTCCATTATTAAGTTTGGCAGGAGTAGAGCAAGCAGTATTTAAATACAACGAAGGTCCAGGATTTAGTTATAACGATATGAATGGTTACGGAGATTCCTTAGCCAGATACTTAACCTATAAATTCTATTGGGTTCTATGTGGTTTAGTGTTTATGCTTATTGCAGCTCTATTTTGGGTACGTGGATTACCACATTCATTTAAAGAACGTATAAAAATTGCAAAACAACGTTTTACAACACCTGTTGCAATTGCTTTTATAGTTCTTGTTGCTGGATTTTTAACCATGGGATTCACCATTTACAAAGGCACTAACATTAATAACGATCGTTACTCTTCAAAGGAAGCTGAAGAACTGAGAGTTAAATGGGAAAAAACGTATAAAAAATACGAAGATTATGCGCAACCACGTATTGTTGCTGTAAACGTAAATATGGACTTGTTTATAGATGAACGTAATTTTGAGTCGTCTGGAGAATATACAATGATCAACAAAACGGATAAAGCCATTGACAGTATTTTCTTAAATCATAACGATTATCCTAGTACGTTTAAATTTAGTCGTGAAAACGCATTAGTTTCAGAAGATACCATATACCATTTTGATATTTATAAGTTGAAACAGCCCATGATGCCAGGCGATACCATGACCTTAAATTTTACGGTTAAGAATAAGCCAAACACCTTATTTGTTTCTAATTCGCCTGTAATCGAAAACGGAACGTTTATAAACAATATGACGTTGTTTCCGAGTTTAGGTTATAATGGTGGAGAGCTTACCGATGATAAAACACGTGAGAAATATGATTTACCACCAAACAAGCTAAAACCGCATCCATCAGATTCTACAGCCTTAGGAAATACCTATATTTCTAAGGATAGCGATTGGATAGATTTTGAAGCTACAGTAAGCACAAGCGAAGACCAAATTGCTATTGCGCCAGGCTATCTTCAAAAAGAATGGGTTGAAGATGGAAGACGTTATTTTCATTATAAAATGGATAGTGAAATCTTGAATTTTTACGCTTTTAATTCGGCAAAATATGAAGTTAAAAAAGATAAGTGGAACGATGTTAATCTCGAAATTTATTATCACAAAGGTCATGAGTATAATTTAGAAAGCATGATGGATGGCATGAAAACCTCATTGGCATACAACAGTGAAAATTTCAGCCCATACCAGCATAAGCAATTGCGAATTATAGAGTTTCCGAGTGGAGGATTTGCACAGTCATTTCCTAATACAATACCGTTTTCTGGAGATGTAGGTTTTATCGCTGTTGTAGACGAGGATGCAGACGAAGATGATGCTGGCTTAAACTTTATGTATGCAATTACAGTTCACGAAGTTGCACACCAATGGTGGGCACACCAAGTTATAGGAGCCGATGTTTTGGGGGCAACTATGTTATCTGAAAGTTTATCGGAATACGTCGCTCTAAAAGTGTTAGAAAAAGAACTTGGAAAAACGCAAATGCGTAAGTTTTTGAGAAAATCGTTAGATGATTATTTACTCAGGAGAACCTTTGAGCGTAAGCGTGAAAAACCATTAATGTATAACGATGGTCAAGGTTATATTCGCTATCAAAAAGGCTCATTGGTGTTTTATGCATTGAGTGATTATATTGGAGAAGATGTGCTAAATGGAGCGTTAAAAACTTATGTTGAAAAAGTGAAGTTTCAAGAGCCACCTTATACCACGTCTATCGATATGGTCAATCATATTAAGGCCGTAACACCAGACAGTTTACAATATGTAATTACGGACATGTTTGAAACCATAACGTTATATGACAATAAAACCAAAAACGTAACCACTACCGAATTAGCTAATGGTAAATATCAAGTAGACATTGAGTTTGAAGTGAGTAAATACAGAAATAACGAAAAAGGAAAGCAGATTTTTACTGACAAAGGAAAAGATTCCATTTCGTTTTTAGCAGAAGGGAAGGAGAAGCCAATCTTATCATTACCACTTCAAGATTATATAGATATTGGGATTTTTACAGAACATGAAGTCGATGGAAAAATGAAAGAAAAGGAACTTTATCTTAAGAAACATAAAATCACATCAATAGATAATACCGTTTCAATTATTGTCGATGAAAAACCAACTGAAGTAGGTGTAGATCCGTACAACAAATTAATTGATAGAATGTCTGGAGATAATCGTCAGTCCATTGGGAGCCTGACGGAAAGTACAGAGGACTAACACGCCTTGTAATAATTTAATTGAGAAGCTGAATTGATTCAGTGAAACATCATACTAAGACCTTTCAAATCGTTTGCATTTGAAAGGTCTTTTGGTTTATAAAAGTTTGAAAAAGTTTTATAATATTAATAATAATTTAAGGGTATAGACTGTAAATATTACTAATTTTGAAATTGTTAAGAATGTAACATTGGAACGATTTTGGCGTTAGACTAGTTCATGAAGTATATTACCTATATAGCATTGTTTTTTTCAGTTGCGATAAGTGCACAAGAAGATCCTGTAAAACAAGATTCTACAGAAGTGCATTATATGATTATTGAAGGAGATTCCGTGCCTGTAACGTCGGTAAAATTAAAGGAAGTTCTAGTGTTACCTAATTTAAAGTTTGAGGACAGAGCCGCTCGAATTCGATACATTATTTTAAGACGAAAAACTCTAAAAGTATATCCTTATGCCAAGTTGGCTGCAGAACGATTAGAGTCTTTACAAGAGCGCTTAGATGCTTTAGAACGTAAGCGTGACAAAAAACGGTACGCTAAAATTATTCAGAATTATATTGAAGACGAATTTTCAGCGGAATTAAAGAAACTCACCAAAACCGAAGGCCAGATTTTAGTGAAACTCATTCACAGACAAACCGGAAAAACAACCTTTGAGCTTATTAAAGAATTACGAAGTGGTTGGCGAGCCTTTTGGTTTAATAGTACAGCAAGTTTGTTCGATATTTCTTTGAAAAAAGAATTTAGTCCAATTAATGAAGAGGAAGATTATTTAATTGAAGATATTCTACAGCGCGCTTTTAGAAGTGAACAATTAATACGGCAAGAACCAGCTTTTGAAATTGATTTTTACGAGAGTTTAAACAAATGGTCTCAACCAAAAAACACGATTAATTCTAAAGAATAAACCATGCGCATTCAATCTCAATTTGAAGAACAATTAAATGCTTGGACACATGGAATAGGAGCTGCATTAGGAATTGCTGCATTGGTGTTATTGACTGTAAAAGTAGATGATACAACACCTTGGAGTTTATTTAGTGTCGTTGTTTACGGAATTTCTATAATAGTGCTTTTCTTAGCGTCTACATTTTATCATGCCGTAAAAGGGGAGAAGCGTAAACATTATTTTAGAATTGTAGATCATATTAGTATCTATTTACTTATTGCTGGCACCTATACACCAGTTTTATTAATAAGTCTTACTGATAGTTTGGGTTGGCCATTATTTTGGACAGTTTGGGGAATTGCGGCTTTTGGTGTCATTATTAAGCTCTTTTTTACAGGTCGTTTTGAGGTTATTTCAACATTACTGTATTTGGTAATGGGTTGGCTTATTATTTTCGATTTTTCTAATGTCTCTGAGGCACTTGGTCCAAATGGTATTCTGTGGTTGTTTGCTGGCGGAATGTCATATACAGTCGGTATAATTTTCTATGCCATTCAAAGAATTCCGTTCAACCATGTGATTTGGCATTTGTTTGTTTTAGGTGGCGCAATTTGCCATTTTTTTATGATTTACCTGTTCGTGATTTAGAATTCTAAGTCGTCATAAATTACTTTCTCAGAAATGCCTTCAACATTACCACTATACGCTTTACCTCTTAATTTATTAACGGTGTGAAATGCTAATGCTTCAGATGGAAACTTCTTAATTAATTCTTGAATGTTGATTTTATCCGATTCATTTTCAATGTTATGTAACCATTCATCCTCTTGGTTTTCGAGTAAAATTAAAGGCATTCTCGAGGTTTTTAACTTTGGGTTATTATGAATTTTAGACATTACAGCATTTCCTTCAGTAGTTACAATAGAAAATGTATTCATTAATCCGCCAGTTTCAGGATTGGTCCATTCGCTATACAAACCAGCAAGTGCCATAGGTTCGTTATCTTTTCTGTGAATATAAAACGGATAGATCTTGTTATTATAATGGTGATGTTCATAGAAACCATCAACATAAATAATACATCTGTGGTTTACTGCCGAAGTTTTAAAGGATGCTTTTTCAAAAATGGTTTCACCTCGTGCATTTAGCGTATTATTCCAGAATTTTTTTTGTTGTTCTGCATCATTAACCCATTCTGGTACTAAACCCCAAGTTGCAACTTCAGGAAATTCGGGTTGTCGGTCTGTATAAATTAATAATTCTGGATGATTAAAACCAGACACATGATGCAACGGTAAATCAGTCAAAGGAATTAAATCTTCAATAATTTCTTCAATAGCAGAAAGGTCACCTTTTCGTTTGGCACGTTTTAACTGACTTTCTAAACTGGCTTTAATGTCGTAACACATAATTAACGATTGAACTTTTTGGGTTTTTAAACTCGTTTTAAAATCAGTTTTTATAACACCTAACCCTTAATCGTCCCCATAAACTAAATCAATAAAATCAGACTTTTCTATAGTCCCGAAATAATTTTCAATGGACACCTCTTTTAAGGCTTTACTGATTTCATTTTTGTCATAAGGCACTCCAATAAGCATCGCTTCGAGACTTGAAACGGGTTGTCTACCAAAGAAATCACCAAAGACTTTAAAATCTGAAATATGTCCTTTTTCAACAAAAATACGAAGGTCAATTTCACCAATAGGAAAACGTTTGTTGCGTTCGATATTGAATTTAGGGGAACGTCCAAAATTCCAATCCCATAAATCATATTTTTCAGCTTTTAAATCGTAAACAGCTTTCCATTCTTCTTCCGTTAATTTATAGGTTTCAAACGGTTCGCTGGCTTCGTACAAGCCTATGAGTAGTTGTTTTTTAAAGTCGGCCATAGAAATTGGCGTCTTTAAGAATTCGCTGATATTCGCCACACGACTTCTAACCGACTTATGACCTTTAGATTGAATTTTACTCATTTTTACCTGAAGCGCTTTAGCGACCTCACTCATGTCTGTATCAAATAATAAGGTTCCATGACTAATCATTCGTTTTCCGGTAGAAAATTGAGCAGTACCAGAAATTTTCTTCTCATCTACCAAAATATCATTCCGACCTTTAAGTTCGGCAGCAACTCCCATATCGTTTAACACTTTAATGACAGGTGCCGTAAACTTCTTAAAGTTACTAATGCTTTTTCCATCGTGATTAGTAATAAAACTAAAATTCAAATTTCCTAAATCGTGATAAACCGCTCCACCACCAGAAATTCGTCGTACCACATGAATATTATTGGCCTCTATATATTCTTGGTTAATTTCCTCTAAGGTATTTTGATTGCGCCCAATAATAATGGAAGGTTCGTTGATGTAAAACAACAAATAATCCGTAGACGTATCAAAATGTCTTAAAGCATATTCTTCTAAGGCTAAGTTTAATTTTGGGTTGGTTTGCCCTTCGTTATCAATAAATATCATAAAGTTTATCTCGTTTGGTAGCTAACAAAGATAATAATTTGAAATGGCTGAAATAAATAGCTGTTGTTTTATGATTTAAAATTTTTATTGGTTTGATCTAAAAATAAAATTAACTCTATTGCTTACAGTCGTTTTTAATACGTTAATAATGTTGTATCCAAAGCTTGTGTACGATTCGTACATTTTTTCGAATGTAAACACAGCTTCAATTATAAGTAAAATAGATCCTCTTCATTTCAGTTGTTTGCTCATTTTCGTATTCTAAATTAAAACCAGTCCAAATCCATAGAAAGGTATGGCAAAACTCACTGAAGATGACTTTAAAACAAAAATTGAGGCCAACGCTAAATATTTGTTTTCCTCCAATTTTTTAAATCTTAGAAAAGGATATTTTATTTTTCACTCGATTATGTTCTTAATAGAGTGTTTTATTTAATTAGTGCTAGCGGTATTGTCTAAATTTAGTGGCGTAGTTTGGTAACTAAAACAACGTAATTAATTATACAAGGTATTGGCATTTCGTTGTTTTTCACCTCATCAATTTGAATTAACTTTAAATTCTAATTGTTGTATTTAATTCCTAAATTTTCTTTCAGAATATTGCCCTAAGAAATATGCAATTATAATAGGAAGTATCGAAAAAGCGATATAGTTTTCTAAAACGCCATATTCAGATAATAATATTAATATTCCTGTTGATAAAACGATAAAAATGATATCAAACGTTCTTTTTCTCATTATGTGCTATTTTTAAATTCCGATTGAGTGAGCACTACTGCAATCAGTTGATTTAAGTATTTTTAAATATATTAAACCTGAAATTTATTTTATTTCGTTGCTTTTCTATCTCTTAATAATTTCATCAATAATCCATACACTAAACCTCCAATCAACCAAATTAGAATTTTTATCCAAAAGCGGTCAAAAGTAAAGTCATCCGCAATCAAATCAAGAATACTTGAAAAAACTAACATAATTATTCCAAATATTAAACCTTCTACAACCCAATTAATTTTTGTGTTCATAATTTCGTTTTTAATTTAGTTTAGGATTCCGTAAACAAGCTTAAAATCATATTTAATTTTTATCTCGTCTGCTTAAAGAATGCCAACGGCCTCATAAAAATGCAGTAGCGCAGTAAAAATTACTGTTTCTAGATTTGCAATATACTTAATTAAACGCAAAAACGGTTTAAGTTTGCACTCAAGCCGCTATTGCGTTTATACAATGTAGTAAGCAGTTTTTATTTCGTTTTGCAAGTTCCACTATTACAATAAGCTTCTCCAACAGTTTTAGCAACTGCCATTCCAAATATTACGTGTCCCATTAAACTTCCTATTGCCATTAAAACCATAGAGCCATCCATTTTTGGCATTGGCATCATCATTCCCATTATTCGCATCATAACCTGTGCAATTACAAAGGCAATAATTCCAAATACTGCTCCTTTTAACCATACATTGCTAATTTTATGTTTAAAAATACATAAGTAGGTGTACGCAAAGGCAAAGATTATACCTATCATAAAATGCATTATCCAACCTATAAAAACTGGCATTCCTAACATTCCTGAAAGCATTTTAGGTGGTGACATTTTCGGCATTCCCATCATTGGAGCTACCATCATTACTGCAGTCATTATGACTGTACCTATAATTCCCGCTAAAACTGATTTTTTAATTCTATTGTTCATAATTTTAATTTTTTATTGTTTTTAATACTGCTAATAGCATTTCACCTCCGATTCTTTCTTTATAATTTGGGTTGATGTATTCAAAAAGAATCTTACCTTCTTTGTCTAATACCATTACCGTTGGTACTGGCATAACTTCAGATGTATCTCCTTTTTGTCTTTTAGCAGCAATAAAACCTTTCAACATTGTTGGCGTTTTAAAGCCAATTCCCACTTGTTGGATAAATTTTGCGTTTGGGTCAGAAAGCAGTGTGTAATTGATACTGTCGTTACTTTTTGTAGATTTTAAGTTTTTATAATCATCTGGACTTATCGCAACGATCTGATAACCCAAATCTAAAATATCGTTTTCTATATCTACTAATCCTGAAAGTTGCATATTGCAATATGGACACCAACCACCACGATAAAACACCAAAATAGTAGGCTTTTTCTTTATTAGTCTTTTAAGTTGTGTTAGATTTCCATCAGAATCTTGTAAAGTGGCACTTGGTATTGTTTCTCCAATGAGTAAAGGTGAAATATCTTCTGCATTATTGGGTGCTTGAGCAGAAACCGGTGTTGAACACCAAAAACAAAATATGCCTAATAATGATTTAAAAAACAGCCTCATAAGTTAGTTTTTACGATTTAACTCCATTGGGATGTGAATTTTTACTTCATCGCCAACAACCATAGTGGCTGCCCAATCGCCTGTACCAACTCCGTAGTCTGTTCTATCGATTGTAGTATCAATAACTACTCCTAAAATGATGGTTCCTTCCATCATTGGATGTTCCATTTCTCCCGTAATCTTCATTGGAAGAACCATATTTTTAGTAACGTCTTTAATGGTTAGTTTACCATGGATTAAATATTCTTTGTCTGATTTTTTTTCAAATTTTGTAGATTGAAAAGTCATTTTAGAAAACGTATTTGCATCGAAAAACTCCTTTGATTTTAAGTGCTCATCTCTCTTTTCATCATCCGTATTTATACTGTTTATAGATACCGAAAAATCAGCTTTACTTCCTTTTAAATTGTTTTGGTCGAAATGAATCATACCGTCAAAGTCAGTAAATTTTCCTGGAACAGAAGAGAAGAAGTGGTTGATTGAAAAATTAACAGACGTGTGAGATTTATCAATTTTCCACATTGTAGCATCTTGTGCGTTTGCAGAAAGTGTACCTAATGCAGTAATTGCTACTGCCAAAACCATTGTTTTAAATGTTGAAACCATTGTTTTAATATTTTAAAAGTTATGATAGTCAAAATGAACTATATATACCTTTATACCAATAGTTTCAAAAAATCACCCAAGTCGGGTAATTTTTTTTATATTTTTTGTTTTTGCTTGTCTTCCTCCTTTACTTTTCTGATTTGTTCAACACACTTATGTTTTTGATTTTGAGCGTTATGTCGCGTAGAGTAGCCATAATCTTTTTGAATTTGGTCTATGGCTTTTTCTTTGAAAAAAATGTCGTGAATAAGTCGGTTACAATGGTCTGTTATTTTAAGTAAGTACCCTTTTAGTTTTTCTAAATACGTTTTTTCCTCTTCAATGGAATCATTAATTGAGGTTAAGAAGTCAAAAGATTGTAATTCGTCAACGGAAAGTTCATAATTTTTGTCTCGAAGCTTTTTGAACCATAGATTTTTACAAATGGCATAGACATATGTATCTATTGAAGCCGTCAATTGAAAATCATCTTGACGAAGTTTTTCAACAAGCACCATCATTGCTTCCTGAAAAAGGTCTTCTGCATCGGCTAGATTTCCGCTGTTGTTTTGCACGAAATTTGAAATTTTACCAAAATTATCTTGGTACAACTTTCCAAACGCAAAATTATTTTCAGTTTTTAAGTCGACTATTATATTATTCATATTCTATTTGTCGTTGGTGTATTCCGGACCTTAACGCATTGAGTGATTTTTGCAAATTGGCTACGTGTTTATGTATGGTTAGTTGCGTGTTTAAGCACTAAAGTTAGCAAATAAATCACAGATAGAAAGTTCGCGAGGACTTTCGTAAGTAGGCTATAACCAGCAATGAATTATACACGGTGTTGCCACACGTTTTTATTTTCAGTTTTCAATGCATTCTCATTAGACACACTTTTAATCGATTAATTAGTCTTTCTGATTTTAAACATTCCATTGGTGTCAAATTATCTAATGCTGGAATATTTTTATCTAACCAATCTAAACTTGTTTCTCCAATATAATAATAAATGACTTTTGCGAAATCAATGCGGTTATCTACTTTCGAGAGAAGTTTTTTTTGAAATTCAGAATTTGTCCAATCATCACCAAATATGGCTAAAAACCTTTCCCAACTGCCTTGTCCTTTATAGTATTGTTCAAGTTGAGCCATATTAAATTCGATTATATTGGTCAATCCATTCCGAAAATGAGTTGGCTATTTTCTCGACTGTATTAAAATCGTGGTCGAAAAAATGAACAGAACAGCTTTGTTTTTCTTCATTCAGTTCGGCAGTTAAAAAGCCAAAAATATTTCCCATACTGTCAGATGCAAATGGTATTAAATCAACTGAAAGTTGAGCAGTCCATTCGTTTTGTTTATCGTAAATTATTCTTTCGGTTGTCCAAAATTCTTGAATATCCCAAAGGTCAATTTCGTTATCAACTATTAAGTCCAAAATTTCTGGTGAATAGATATTTCCATATTCAGTTAGGAACAACTTGACTTGATTTGGAATTATTATATTTAATTCCGCTTTTAGTTTTTCAATATGAGATTCAGACGCTTTTTCTAAATCATCGTTTTTATCAAACCTTTCTCTGAATTTATTAAATATCTCCATTTTTTTCAAATGTGTGGCAACGTGTTATATATAAATATTTATCATTCAGACCCCATATATAAAACCTATTATAATAGGTTACTCATCTTTCTGAGGTAACAATAACAAATCTAACTCTTTTACCTCAAAAATCAATACGTAAAGTTACGTATAGGTCTCGTATTCAACAGCCAAGATAAACGGTTCTAGTAAAAAGTGCTTACGGTAAACCGTAATGCTCAAAATTCATATTCCAAAACCCTATAAAATGCAAAAACCACCAAGCTATCGCCAAGTGGTTTTTATTTTCGATAATTTTTCTTTTTCTACTTACTTATCAATAGAGCCTAAAACGCGTTTCATAAAGTCGTTAACAGCATCTTTTTTAGTAGCACCATCTTTAATCATTTTATGGACTTCAATAGCTCCGTACATATTAGAAATAAGTTCTCCAATAACGTCTAATTCTTCATCTTTAAGTGACGGCACTTCTGTTAAGTGCTCTAAAGTTTCAATAGTTTCAACGATGTAATCTTCATCATTGTCTTCAATGAATTGCGTTAAGTGTTTTATTACAGGTAGTTTCATGTGCTAGTGGTGTTTTGTGTTGTTTGAGAGGTTTCGACTGCGCTCAACCTGACAACTTTTGTTGTGTTTTGCTTAACCTGACAGACTTATGTTACACGGCGTCGTCTACCAATTCTTTTAAAACATCGAACTTATTGGTTTGAACTTGGCTTTTAAATTCGCCACTTTTAAATGTTGCAAAGGTTGGTAAATTGTCAACACTTGCTAATTTTCTACTTTCAGGAAACTTTTCTGCATCAGCGATAACAAACGTTGCACCTTCATTTTCTGTTGCTAACTTCTTAAATTTAGGTTTCATTATACGACAATTGCCACACCATGTCGCAGAATACTGAACGATTACTGTATCATTACCATTGATAATATCTTGAAGATTATCTTGTTCTAATTCTTGTATCATAGTTTGATTTTTTTTATAAACCTGACAGATTTTTAAAACCTGTCAGGTCTAAAATTAGCTATTAATGAGACGCTAAGTATTCAGCAGTTCCCTTAGCATTGGCTTGCATAGCATCTTTACCTTCTTCCCAGTTTGCAGGACAAACCTCTCCTTTTTCTTGTACATGCGTTAACGCATCGATAATTCTCAAATATTCGTTAACGTTTCTACCTAATGGCATGTTGTTAACGCTTTCATGTTGAATTGTTCCTTCTTCATCAATGATGTAAGTTGCTCTGTAAGTTACGTTGTCACCTTCAACAGTTACTAATCCTGTTTCTTCATCAAATTGCTCATTAAATGTATCTAAAATACCTAATGCTGACGCTAAGTTACGGTTAGAGTCTGCTAATATTGGGTAGGTTACGCCTTCAATCCCTCCATTATCTTTAGAGGTGCTTAACCATGCAAAGTGAACTTCTGCAGTATCACAAGATGCACCAATAACGATAGTGTTTCTTTTTTCGAATTCACTTTGTGCTGCTTGGAAAGCATGTAATTCTGTTGGGCAAACAAAAGTGAAATCTTTTGGATACCAAAAAAGGACTACTTTTTTATTGTTGTTTTTTGCTTCTTCTAATACATTTACCTTAAAAGTATCGCCCATTTCATTCATTGCGTTTACTTCTAAATCTGGGAATTGTCTTCCTACTAATGCCATATTTTTATAGTTTTAAATGGTTAATTATTTTCTACTACAAAGATACCTTTCATTAGTGAAATAATGCGTTAAGTAAATTTTAAATTTTAATAAAGCAATAGATTTTAGCTATGGCGATTTTTAATTGTGATAATTAAAAACTATTTATTTTTTAGCATCTTAATTTTAATTCTAAATGCAGCAAAAACTAAAGTTGTGAACGGACTTAGCCAGTTAAAAATGGCATAGCCAATGTATTCGCCCACACCAACACCTAAAACACCACTTTGGTAAGCACCACAGGTGTTCCAAGGAATAAGAACAGAGGTTACGGTTCCAGAATCTTCAAGTGTACGACTTAAGTTTTCTGGTGCTAAGCCTCTGTCTTCATAGGCTTGTTTAAACATTTTACCTGGAATTACAATCGCTAAATATTGATCTGAAGCCACAATATTAAGTCCTATACAACTTCCTACAGTACTAGCAAATAATCCAAAAACAGACGTCGCAACAGATAACAAGGCTTTTGTGATTCTAGATAAGGCTCCGATGCCATCCATTACACCTCCAAAAACCATGGCGCAAACAATGAGGTAAATGGTCCACAACATGCCTTCCATACCGCCAGCTGAGAAGAGATCGTTTAATTTTTCGTTGTCTGTAACAACTGAAGTTTCAATAAGTATTGAATTTACAATTGATGTGATATTAGAATCGGATAAGCTTTCTAATACGTGTCCCTGAAAAACGAAAGCGAATATAATAGCTAACACAATCCCAGAACCTAATGCTGCCAAAGGTTTTGCTTTTAGTAAGATTAAGGCAACGACTATAACAGGGACTAAAAATAACCACGGTGAGATATTAAACGTTTGTTTTATTGAGTTAAGAAGGTTACTGATATCTGCATTTCCTGTTGGGTCTATATTGAAACTGATAACTCCGAAAAAAATTAGAGTTATGGTAATTGTTGGCACTGTTGTATAGGCCATATATTTAATATGCGTAAATAAATCGGTACCAGCCATGGCAGGAGCTAAATTGGTGGTATCACTTAATGGAGACATTTTATCTCCAAAGTAAGCGCCAGATATTACAGCACCAGCAATCATCCCTGGATTAATACCTAAGGCAGTTCCAATGCCAACTAAAGCAATACCAACAGTAGCAGAGGTGGTCCAAGAACTTCCAGTTGCGATGGATATTACAGCGGCAATAATAACAGAAGCTGGTAGAAATATTTCAGGACTTAAGACTTGTAAGCCATAATAAACCATGGCGGGAATCACTCCGCTCACTAACCACGTACCGGACAGTGCTCCGACCAAAAACAAAATCATAATAGGCACAAAAACGCTTTTAAGGTTTTCCCAAACCTCTTTTAGCATGGTTGTAAGACTCACTTTATTAAAAAAACCAACACCAGCTGCGATTCCGCCACCAATTAATAAGATGATTTGATTGGTGTAACCACCAAACCATTCTTGATCTTCAACAAAAAAAATGTTATAAGCTAATAGTCCTACTAAAATGACAACAGGAATGAGGGCTTCAAGAAAACTAAGTTCTTTATTATCTATAATTTTTTGATCTTCGAGTTGGATCTCACTTAGTTCGTCGTTGTCTTGCATTTTCATTCAGTTTAGTGTTGTAATGTTACGATTTTGTGAAACCAAATGCAAATCGAATACAAATCATAGAATATGACGTAAAAAAAAGGTTAGACGCTTATTCTTGTATAAGAATCTAACCTTTAATTGTATACGTGTAATTTTTGCTTAAAGAATATTCAATTTTTCCATGCAAGCTTTCATCGTTTTATAAGTACGTTCAATATCGGCATCTAATCCAATTGAAAATCGAATTAAACCATCACTCAAGCCCATGGCTTCTTGTTCATCTTCAGGGATTTCAGAAGAGGTAGAGCTTCCTGGTGCACTAAATAAGGTTTTGTAGAATCCTAAGCTTACTGCCAAATAGCCAAGGTTGCGTTCTTGCATCAGTTCCATTAAGGCATTTGCTTTATCTAAAGATCCAACATCGATCGTCATCATACCTCCAAAACCATATTTTTCATTCATCATGGATTTGAATAACTCGTGCGATGGGTGAGAGGCTAAGCCAGGATACACCGTTTTTAACCCATAGTTTTCAAATTTCTCAGCTAAATACGATGCGTTATAACTGTGTTGCATCATTCTAATATGTAGTGTTCTAAGATTTTTTAATACCGAAGCCGAACGCAAACTATCCATCGTAGACCCTAATAACATGGCAGCACCACTATTGACGTTCCGTAAATCATCTATAAGTTGTTGTGAGCCACAAACCACACCACCAACAGTATCAGAAGAGCCATTGATGAATTTGGTTAAACTATGAATGACAATATCGGCTCCCAAATTAACTGGAGAAATGGATAGTGGAGAAAACGTATTATCTACAACTAATTTTAGATTGTGCTTTTTTGCTAGTAGTGCCAAACCAGTTATATCGGCGACTTCGAGTAATGGATTGCTAATTGATTCACAGTATAAAATCTTTGTTTTAGGTGTTATTGCGGCTTCAACACTAGCAAGTTTAGTAATATCTACAAATGTTGTGTTTATACCTAAACGTGGAGCAAAGTTTTTTAGGAACGCATACGTACCTCCGTAAATCGTTCTGCTACTTACCACATGATCTCCAGAGTCACAAAGCTGCAATACAACCGGAGTAATGGCTCCCATTCCAGAAGCTGTAACGGTTGCCGTTTCTGTACCTTCCATTGCTGCTAAAGCTTCACCTAAATATAAATTTGAAGGCGACGAATGACGCGAATAAAGGTAACAACCATCAGCATTACCTTCAAAGGTATCGAACATTGTTTTTGCTGATAAGAAGGTATAGGTTGAAGAATCTGAAATAGATGGATTAACTCCACCAAATTCGCCAAAGTACTGTAAATCTTGAATGTTATTTGCCGGTTTAAAAGTCATAGTAACAGTTTTAGTGATTATGTAGTTCAAATTTCGATATATTTAGATGATATATCAATGATGTAGGTAGTATTTAGATTAATATACTGTAAAAACTCATAGTTGTAGTTTAGTTTTAATTATATTTGAATGAATTACAATTATTTCCGAAAAAACAACACCTATGATTTTTGATGCCATTGACAGAAAACTTCTTCATTTACTTCAAACCGATAGTAAACAGACCAATAAAGCCTTGTCAATGCAGTTAAATTTATCAGTGACTGCCGTTTATGAGCGTATTAGAAAGCTCGAGAAGAGTGGTATCGTAAAGCAGTATGTTGCGTTGGTTGATAAGAGTAAAATACAAAAAGACTTTGTTGCGTTTTGTCATGTAAAATTGGTACAACATTCACAAGATTATGTGGTGATGTTTGAACGTGAAGTAAAACAACTAAATGAGGTTTTAGAATGCTATCACCTCAGTGGTGATTACGATTATTTACTTAAAGTTCTAGTCAAGGATATGACAGCGTTTAGAGAATTTATGGTAGAAAAGCTAACCAAAATAGACCATATTGGAAGTACACATAGCATGTTTATGATAAATGAAGTAAAGCATACCACTGCAATTTCATTAATGTGATTATGTTTTAAATAAAATTTTTAATTTTAGCATATGAAACAAACGCATATCAAAGATTTATATAAACTTATATTTAAATCTTACGATACACCTTCGCTAAAAGAACATATAAAAAAGATCATGGAACTCGATGCGTTTCTACCATATAGTTCTACGTTTTTTTGTATTACAAATACACAAAATTTAACCTTTGAGTATATTAGTAAAAATTATACGGCTTGTCTTGGGCTTGATGCTCAGGAGTTAAAAGTACATGGCATGCGTTATTTTTGGAATAGAATTCACCCAGACGATATTGATGCTTGGCTTAGTGCACTTAATAGTTTAATGGAATTTACACTTAGTGAAATTTCAGTACATAAACGTAAAGACACAAATTACACTTGGAATTTTAGGATAAAAAATGCCAATGATGTTTATGTTAATATCATTCAGAATACCACACCTTTGGATTTCGATTCAGACGGAAAACCAATAATAGGATTAGCACATTACACCGTTTTAGATCCTCATATAAAAATGGATATTACTGCATCTGCTAAAATTCTAAATGCTAATAACGAATATGAAACACTCTATTTTAATAACTTTTCTCAAAAGTTACTAACTGAAGATGTTAGTAACAGAGAGCGCGATGTCATCAGGTTATTGGTGTTGAATCATACGAGCAAACAGATTTCTAAAAGACTAAGTATCAGTCCTCATACGGTTGATACGCATCGAAGAAATATATTAAAAAAGTTTAATGTGTCATCTACAGGAGAGTTGATTGGCATGCTAAAAGTGAATCAACATTGGTTATAAATACGGTAAAATACTCAAATTGAGTATTGCTAATTTTTGTTTTAAAATGCAATTTTGAAGTGCTATTAGCGATTAAGGGGAAAATATGTCCATTCTATAAGATTATTTTTTAATCTCATAGTTTGGACTATTTTTTTGTTCAAATTTGTGTCCATCATCTTGTTATATAATTCCAATAAATTAGAGAGTTTTTCGCTTTTATACCTAAAATTATATCCTAATTTTCCTTTAAATTATTTCATAAAGCAACGATTAGCAATATTTTTACGTCTATTCTTAAAAAAGATCTAATTAAATCATCAATCAGTTTTAAAATCAATTCCTATGAGAAAAATAATATTACTATCCCTTAGTCTCATATTAGTGCTATTATCATCTTGTGCGAGTGTTGAAAAACATAACTATCAAGTCACAAAATTACATGCCGTAAAACATTTACACGAAGACATAGATAAAGTTTACGAGCAGCTTCAAAGACACCACCCACATTTATATCAGTTTACATCTAAAGCCATTTTAGATTTTAAATTTGATAGCTTAAAAAAGGCCATTGATGAACCAATGGATAGTAGGACACTTTACAAACAATTAGCGGCAGTAACTAAATATGTTGGTCAAGGCCATATGTCGTTGTCACCTCCTAGCAAACAGTTTACACGAAAAGAAAGAAAGGCATTAAAGGGCTCAAAATTTGACATCAATAATTTAGATTTCGAATATTTAGACGAAAAGCTTTTTATTGTGAACGCTAGAGGAAACGACTCGGTTTTAATTAATGCCGAAGTATTAAAAGTAGCGGATGAAACGCCACAAGATTTAATTAAAGAATACAATAAAATTATAGCATCAGATGGTTATAATACGACCTTTCATAATAGAGTTGCAGGAAACCGTTTCTTAGCGTATTATGTTAAAGATAAAGGCCGATTTGATAGTATTAGTTTTACACTTAGAAACTTAGACTCAACTTTTATTAAAAGTTATAAACGGGTTTTAAAGACGGACGCTATGCAATTAAAGAAAGACTCTATTAAAATGGATTCTTTAGACGCCCTAAAAAAGAAGCTACCAAAACTTACAAAATCTGAGAAAAAAGCGAAAAAAATAAAATTAAAGGCTGAGAGAAAGTACAAACGGGATCACGGATTTATTTATGACAGAAATGAATACACTAGAAATTTAAAGTTTGTCGGTAAAGATAGTTCGGTTGCATTGTTGAAAATTAGAGGTTTTACTAGAGGAAACTATAAAAACTTTTACGAAGAAAGTTTTAAAACCATAGACTCGCTGAAATCTGAAGCACTAATCATCGATTTACGAAATAACTTCGGTGGTCGATTAAAAGAAATCACGTATTTATATGCCTATTTAACCGATAAAAACTACACCATGATAAATCCAAGTGAAGTCAACACTAGATTTCCATTATTAAAAAGTTTAATGAGTAATACGACACCAACAGGGTTAAAGATTTTGGGAGGTTTAATAGCACCAATAATTGCTCCTATTGAGTATCTAAAATCTAGTAAAAAAGATGGGCAATTATATTACAGATTTAATTCAGCAAAAGAAAAAGAACCTAATTCGTTAAATTTTAAAGGCAAAATTTATGTGTTAATTAATGGAAATTCATTCTCCGCTTCTTCTATTTTATCGTCAAAATTGGATGGAGACAATCGCGTAACTTTTGTTGGCGAAGAAACAGGAGGTGCATATAACGGAACCGTTGCAGGAATGTATAAAGTTTACGAGCTGCCAAACACAAAAGTACGTGCTAGAATAGGGCTTGCACATATAGATGCACCTCATAAAATAACTCCAGACGGTTATGGCGTAAAACCAGATGTAGAAATCCTACCGAGTTATGAGGATCGCTTAAATAATACCGATCCAGAATTGGATTGGGTTTTAGAAGATTTAGGTAAAAATAATTACTAATTTTGTTTCTGATTAAGCAGTTTTAAAATTCGTGAATTATTAATCAAAAGTGTATTTTTGTATTCGCTTTGTCATGCTGAGCTTGTCGAAGTATCTCTTTAATTATTAGAAAATTTATATATATGAAATCATACGATGTAGCAATAATTGGTTCTGGACCTGGAGGTTATGTAGCAGCAATCCGTTGTGCGCAATTAGGCATGAAAACTGCCATTATTGAAAAATATTCAACACTTGGTGGCACCTGCTTAAACGTAGGTTGTATTCCAAGTAAGGCGTTGTTAAGTTCTTCGCATCATTATGAAGAAGCCACTAAACATTTTGAAGATCATGGTATCGAAATTCCTGGAGATATTAAAGTGAATCTTGAAAAAATGATCGGTCGTAAACAAGCTGTTGTAGACCAAACTACAGGTGGAATCGATTACTTAATGAAGAAAAATAACATCGATGTATTTGAAGGCTTAGGATCATTTAAAGATGCGACTCATATTACTATTGAAGGTAAAGATGCGCAAGAGATTGAAGCCAAAAAAATCATTATCGCTACTGGTTCTAAACCTTCTAACTTACCATTTATTGAGTTAGATAAAGAACGTGTAATTACATCAACAGAAGCATTAGAGCTAAAAGAAATTCCTAAACACTTAATTATTATTGGTGGTGGAGTTATTGGGTTAGAACTAGGACAAGTGTACCGTCGTTTGGGTGCTGAAGTGACTGTTATAGAATATATGGACAGAATTATTCCTACTATGGATGCTGGTTTGTCTAAAGAATTGAATAAAGTCTTTAAGAAAGCGAAATGCAAAATGATGCTCTCTCACAAGGTGCAATCTGTGGATCGTAAAGGTGATGAGGTCATCGTTAAAGCTGAAAATAAAAAAGGCGAAGTCGTAGAATTTAAAGGCGATTATTGTTTAGTATCTGTTGGTCGTCGTCCTTATACAGATGGTTTAAATCTTGACGCTGCAGGTGTAAAAATGAACGATAGAGGACAGGTTGAAGTCAATGAGCATTTACAAACCAATGTATCTAATATTTATGCGATTGGAGATGTTATTAAAGGGGCGATGTTAGCACATAAAGCCGAAGAAGAAGGTGTTTTTGTTGCTGAAACTATGGCAGGACAAAAACCACATATCGATTATAATTTAATTCCTGGAGTGGTGTACACGTGGCCAGAAGTCGCTGCTGTTGGTAAAACAGAAGAAGAATTAAAAGCCGATAATGTAGATTATAAAGTGGGACAGTTTCCATTCAGAGCATTAGGACGCGCAAGAGCCAGTGGAGATCTTGATGGTTTTGTAAAAATCTTAGCCGATAAATCTACAGATGAAGTATTAGGTGTACACATGATTGGTGCACGTTGTGCCGATTTAATCGCAGAAGCCGTTACAGCTATGGAATATAGAGCTTCGGCCGAAGATATTTCGCGTATGTCTCATGCACATCCAACATTTGCAGAAGCTGTAAAAGAAGCAGCATTAGCGGCAACAGATGATAGAGCATTACACGTATAGACTTTAGATATGATAATAGAACCAAAAACAAGAGGATTTATTTGTTTAACGTCGCATCCAACAGGTTGTGAAAAAAATGTATTAAATCAAATTGATTATATAAAATCAAAACCATCAACAACTAATGGTCCAAAAAAAGTATTAGTTATTGGAGCATCAACGGGTTTTGGTTTAGCATCGCGTATAACAAGTGCTTACGGATCGGAAGCTTCGACCATTGGTGTGTTTTTTGAAAAACCACCATCAGAAGGTCGTCCTGCCTCACCAGGTTGGTACAATAGTGCTGCTTTTGAAACCCAAGCTCATAAAGATGGTTTATATGCTAAAAGTATCAATGGGGATGCGTTTTCGCACGATATAAAAGCACAAACTTTACAATTAATTAAAGAGGATTTGGGTGAAATTGATATGCTAATATACAGTTTGGCATCACCTGTTAGAACGCATCCAGATACTGGAAAACGTTATAAATCCGTATTAAAACCAATTGGTGATACATTTACAAACAATACTGTAGATTTTCATACTGGAGTTGTAAAAGAGATTTCAATAGAACCATGTTCAGGTGACGACATTGATAATACTATTGCTGTAATGGGTGGCGAAGATTGGCAAATGTGGATTGATCTTTTAAAATCTGAAAATGTTTTATCTAAAGATTTTAAAACGGTGGCCTATTCTTATATTGGGCCTTCATTAACTGAGGCGGTTTATAGAAAAGGCACCATCGGTAAAGCTAAAGACCACTTAGAAGCTACAGCGTTTAAAATCACAGATTCTCTAAAAGACATTAATGGAAAAGGGTATGTGTCTGTTAATAAGGCTTTAGTAACACAAGCGAGTTCTGCTATTCCAGTGATTCCGTTATATATTTCATTGTTGTATAAAGTGATGAAAGAAGAGGGCATTCATGAAGGTTGTATTGAGCAAATTGAGCGTTTATTTAACGAGCGTCTATATGCTGAAGACCTACAATTAGATGACGCTGGAAGAATACGTGTCGATGATTGGGAAATGCGCGATGATATCCAAGCTAAAGTTTTAGAACTTTGGAAGGACGCTACAACCGAAACTTTACCAAATATAGGAGATTTAGAAGGTTACAAAACCGATTTCTTTAATCTCTTTGGTTTTAATGTTGAAGGTGTTGATTATGATAAGGATGTTAATGAAATGGTTGCAATTCCAGGATTACAAGAATAATAAGATTACATTTTAAATAATTGAAAAGCGGATTTCTGATAAAGATTTTCGCTTTTTTTTTGACATGAGCTTCATGAAAAAATTCCGCAACCAGTACTTAATGTCTTTGCGCCTTTGCGAGAAAAAATATTTACGCTGAATTTCACGGAGTTTGCACGAAGGTTCACTGAGAAATTCTTTTAAGCTTCAACTTTTTAGTAGTTATCAATAACTTATTAAAACCTGATACAGCTTTTTTGAGGATTTAAGTTTTTGCGTCTTTGCGGCTTCGTGAGAAAAATATTAACGCTGAGTTTCACGGAGTTTGCACGAAGATTCATGGAGAAATTCTTTTAAACTTCAACTTTTTTAGTAGTTATCAATAACATATTAAAACTTGATACAGCTTTTTGAGGAGTTAAGTCTTTGTGACTTTTCGAGAAATAATTACACAGAGTTTACGCGAAGATTCACTGAGAAACCTTGCTAAATAATATAGATTATTGGTTTTTTATTTTCAGTATGTTGAATTCAAAAGAAGTATATTACTGAACACTGAACACTGAACACTGAACACTGAACACTGAACACTGAACACTGAACACTGACCACTGACCACTGAACACTGACCACTGACCACTGACCACTGAGAACTGAACACTAATCATCAAAGTTCCTGAATCAAATCTTCAATTCGTAAGCGATTACTGTAATCATATTCATTAACATCTCTTACAAAACAATAGGCACTGATGTCACCTGTTTTTACTTTTTCGGCTAAAACTTCCACTTTATATGGCCCAAACTCTTTTGATTTTTCAATGTAGTAGAATTCGTGATCATAAATGATGGTACTCACTTTCTTTTTGTATTTATCTTTTAAGAAAGCCTGAATGTCTTCTACTGAATTTAAATCATTATCATAGTTGGAAGCATTAATGTACATCGCAAACTCGTCTTTGTCTTGATTGTTAAGAACTAATATATCATCATCTTTAAAAAACGCCTTTACAGTTATAATGCCATCTTCAGTTTTAATGGTGAAACTATTCTGAATGTTAATATTCCAAAATGTTTTAATGACATTATTTTTTCTAGAAATTTCAAGAATATTATCTGCTTTAAACGTATAAATAGATTTCTTTTTAGAAATACCATTGACTAAAACCCATTGTTTATTTATAAAATGAGAATCGTGATGACGCTCATAATTAAAAGGTTTTAAATTAGGAATAGTATTATGTAGGTAATCTTTCATATAACCATATTTCTATCCAAAAGCAGATGCTGTATAACGTTAAGATTTGGGTGTTTATTTCTTAAAGTTAATCTTTTTATAGACGTTTCAAAACTTCTTTCTAATAACTTCGACTAATGGAAAGCGCTTTTCGACTAACTGTAACGTGTTCATTTGTATATGACTGTATTTTTGATATAGCAACGATGTAAGAACGATTAATGCGCAAAAATTTGTGATTTAGGCAACTTAGATTCAATGGTTGTTGTGGTTTCTCTTGTTACTAAGGTTTTAAAACGCAAGTGTTCTAAGCTAATATAATCCTCAATATGTTTGATTTCATCATCTAAAAACATTCTTAAAAAAGCGAACTTAAAAAAAAGTTCGTTTTTTTGTGCTTAATTGTGACCTGAATTAAATTATTGTGTCTTACATTTAAATACTAACTGAAAAGATCAATTTACCCCTTGACAAAAGACGCTATTCAAACCCTAACCGATGAAGCGCTTGTAGAAGCAATCGTGAAAACAAACGACACTATGTTGTTTGAGGTGCTCTATGATAGGTATGCTTCAATGGTTTATAATAAATGTTATGGGTTTGCTAACGGTGTCGATGAGGCTAAAGACTTAACTCAAGATGTATTTTTAAGAGTATTTGTAAAATTAGCTAGTTTTAAAGGCAAGTCTAAATTTTCTACATGGTTATATGCATTCACTTATAACCATTGTGTAAATTACGTCACTAGAAATACGGCAAAAAAGTTTGAAAAGAAATCTGTTAGTTCAGAATATGTAGATATTGAAAATATAGGTGAAGATGTAGATTCTACTCGCGAATTTCAAAATATGAGGGTAGGGCAGCTAAAGGAAGTCATGGAGTTGATTTCGCCTGATGAAAAAATGATTTTATTATTAAAATATCAAGATAATTTATCTATAAAAGAATTAGCTGACGTTTTAGATATTGGAGAAAGTGCGGTAAAAATGCGAATTAAACGAGCTAAAGAAAAACTAGTACTCAAGTACACAAACTATAAGAAAGATGGAAAATCCATTTAAGAACATTGACCAGCCGTTGCAAGAAGTTCCGCAAGAACTGAAAGGAAAAGTTATGCACGATATTGCTATGGCTAAGCTCTTAATGGAGTTGGCAGAACTATTCTCGTACAATATTGGTCATATAATAGATAGTGTCACTAGTAAAAGAAAATAACAAACACCTAACATACCCTAACAAAAAAGTAATATGCAAAAAGTAACAGAATTTAAAGATATAGCCATGCAGTCTTTAACAAACATGTGGTTTGAGATGACTAAAATATTTCCGAATATTTTAGGTGCACTTATTGTTTTAATTATTGGTTGGATAGTCACCAAGTTAGTTATTAAACTTATAAAGAAAGTTTTAAAATTAGCCAAAGTCAATAAATTAGATGATAAACTTAATGATATTGAAATAGTAGAAGGTAAAAAGTTCAATTTTGATACTGTCAAAATTATTTCAAAATTTGTAAAATGGATACTGTATATTATTCTTATAATAACAGCATCAGACATAATGGGATTAGAAATTATATCTAATCAGATTAGTGCTTTATTAGCTTATTTACCACATTTATTCGCTGCGTTAATTATTTTTATTCTTGGTTTACTTTTTGCCAATTTTGTTAAAAAAGGGCTAAGATCATTATTTGAATCTATGGATTTATCAGGAGGAAAATTGATTAGCCAGATTGTCTTTTTCCTATTGCTAACATTCATTTCAATTACAGCTTTAAATCAAGCTGGTATAAATACTGAAATTATTAGCAATAATATAAATATGATTATTGCTGGCTTCCTATTGGCATTTGCCATAGCCTTTGGTTTAGGAGCAAGGGAAGTTGTGGCTAAATTATTGAACACTTTTTATGCACGTAAGACGTTTGAAGTTGGACAGAAAATTACCTTTAACGATACGATTTATACTATAGATGCTGTAAAAAGTATTTCAGTAATACTCAAAAATTCAGAAGGAAAACTAATTGTTCCGATTAAAGATATAGTAGAAAATCAAGTACAAATGCAGGATTAACTATAAGGTTAGGGTTATAGATTTTATGTTTACATAGAATACAATCCTGCACGTGCTTGATGTTTTTAAAAGCCCCTTTTTCATGAATTTGAAAGAGGGTTTTTATTTTAAATTGCTTTTATTAAGTATACAAAGCTATTAACAATAAAGAGATATACCTATAAGATTAATGATTTAAATCCTACAATAGGACTTAATGTTGAGCAATTTGGAGTATTAATTATAACGCTATTATGATTTTTGGGCTCTAATAAAATCAGTAATTAAATACGTAATTAGTTTTCCTATTTTAGTTTCAGATTTTTTTGTTGGTGCCGCTTCACAAATATGTAGATATGTAGCATTGGCGTCTTTACCAAAGTAATTTACAAACTGCCTAGCTTGTTTTACGCTAAAACCACTTGGGGTCATAGCGCTACTTGGTATGTTTTTAATAGCATCACAATCAATTTCAATTCCAAATTTTTTATCAGAAACATGATTTAACGCGTTTTTCATTTCAGAGGAGTAGTCAAGTTCTTTTCTGACTTCTATAGCTTCGTATGTATTGAAGTTTATTGATTTTACTTTCTTTATTGTATTTAGTAAATTACTAGACGTATAGTTTTCATGTAACCCGAAAATAAAATAGTTTTTTAAAAACCCTTCAGCATAAGCATAACTAAACCCATTGCCACTATGTCTGCCTTCTTCTGCTCTAAAATCAGAGTGCGCATCAAAATTCACAACATTTATTTTTTCGTTATTAGCTAGAGCACAACCTTTAATATTTCCATAGGCGTTGTTGTGACCACCTCCTATAATAATAGGTGTTTTACCAGCTTTAATAATTGAAGATACCAAATGCGTTACATCTTTATCTATATCTTCAACAAGGTTTCTAACTTTGGAAAGTTGCTTTTTTTTGGATACATCTAAATCTGCAATCGCATTACGTTGTTTTGTGTAATCTAAATGCCCTAATATTAAAACGCGTTTAGCATTGGTAAGCGCATTACTCTGTATGTTTAACAAAACTTTTAGAGTCGCGTCCCAAGCCTTGTAAGCTCCTGTTTTTCCGAGGTTTGCCGTAATTCCAATATCTTCATTAATTCCAAATACAACGTAATCAACATCTAAATTAACAATATCAACGTATATCTTAGTGAGGTTAGGAATTAACTGAATATGTTCTCCAAATTTTGTTTCACCTTTACGTTTCTTTAAAAGTTGTTGTTTTTCTTTTTCTGTAAATACTATAAGATGTTGCATTAGGATCGATTATTAGAAATATAATATTAAAAGTACATTTTTATTTAGTTACTTTGACCTTAAATCAACAATAAAAAAACAAGAATTAACAATACTTAAAATCAATTAACTTATGGAAGGTTCACAAAAATCGAATACAGGATTAAAGGTAGGATTAGGCATATTATTAGTATTATTTATAGTCACTGCTTTTTATACCTCTAAACTTTACAATGAAAAGCAAGAGAACGAAAAATTATTAGTGAGTGAAAAGAATCAAGTCATGAACGACCTTAATAACATGGCTAAAGATTATGACGAAGCTATTGCAGAAAGCGAAGTGAAAAATCAAGATTTAATGGCTGCTAGAGAGCGTATACAAGGCTTGATGGATTCGTTAAAAGTGTCTCAAAATAGCGTTGGTAGTTTATGGAACTACAAAAAGAAGTACATGGCTTTACAAGAAGAGATGGATGTGTTGTTGACTGAGAATGATCGTTTAAAAGGTGAAAACCAATACTTAGCATCGTCTTTAGATAGTACACAAGTTCAATTAGCTGAACGTACTATGTTTACGGATTCACTTTTAGTACAAAATACAGAACTGGCTACAGTTGTTGAAGATGCAGCAGCATTACAAACCGTAGGATTAGTAGGAATGGGAGTTATTGAAAGAAATAATGGTAAGCAGATACCAACTGAACGTGCAAGACGAAGCGATAAAATTAAAATTTGCTTTACAGTAGCTAAGAATATGCTGGCTGAAGGTGGAGATAAAGAATTATATGTGCAAGTCATAGACCCCAAAAACAACGTTTTAGGGACTAATGATCAGATAGAGTTTGAAGATCAAGTTCTAAACTACAGTTTAATTAGTAGATTTAATTATGAAAACAGAAACTTAAACATTTGTGAGTACATCAATGAATTGGAGGACTCTAAGTTTGAGGAAGGACGTTATAAAGTAAATGTATTTAGCGATAAGGCCTTAATATCTTCTTCAGAATTTGAATTGAGATAATTAAGAGTTATTTAATTAATTCATTTTAAAAATCCAGAAGTTCGCTTCTGGATTTTTTTTGTTATACCTGTTGACCATTAATAATCACATGCTCTATTGGGTTGTGAGCAAACGCATAAGGTATTTCGCTATAGTGATTCATTGGTTTTGTAATAATAATATTCGCTTTCTTTCCTCGCGTTATACTGCCGTACATATTACTAATTCCCATGGCATAAGCTCCATTTACAGTTGCAGCATTTATGGCTTCTTCTGGTGTTAGTTTTAATTTCACACACGCTGCACTGACTATAAAATTCATATTTCCGCTTGGTGAAGAACCTGGATTATAATCGGTTGCAATGGCTAAAGGTAAACCAGCGTCAATAATTTTTCGAGCTTGGGTATACGGAATACTTAAAAAATAGGAGCAGCCAGGTAAAGCAACAGCAATAGTGTTACTGCCTTTTAATGCTTCAATGTCGTTGTCGTTTATTTCTTCTAAATGATCTACAGATAACGCATTGTACTTTACACCAAGAGCAATGCCTCCTAGAATATTGAACTGATTAACATGTAGCTTAGGCTGTAAATTAAATGTTTGTCCTGCTTTTAAAATGGCTTCAGTATCATTAATATCAAAGTAGCCTTCTTCGCAAAACACATCGACAAAATTTGTAATATTTAATTCTGCTGCTTTAGGAATTAACTCGTCTGTGATATAGTTGATATAATCTTGTTTCTTAGATTTAAATTCTTCCGGAATAGCATGAGCAGCCAATAAAGTAGGAATTATTTTTGCTAAACTTTCTTGCTTTAAGCGTTTAATAACGCGAAGCATTTTTAACTCAGCTTCAACCGTTAACCCGTAACCCGATTTTATTTCAACAGCTCCAGTTCCCATAGCAATGAGCTCGTTTAATCGCTGTAAAGATTGTTCAAATAATTCATCTTCTGAAGTATTTTGAAGTGTTTTAGCAGAGTTTAAAATTCCACCACCTTTTTGGGCGATTTCTGCATAAGATAGCCCGTTAATGCGGTCTACAAATTCAGACGTTCTATCACCTGCATAAACAGTGTGGGTATGAGAATCGCACCACGTCGGTAAAACTATTTTGCCAGTGGCATCAATAATGGTTTCTGCATCAAAACCTTCACAATTATTCATTTCTCCAAACTCTATTATAGTGTCGTTCTCAATGTAGAGGTAAGCGTTTTCTATAATTGGTAATTTTTTCATGTCGCTACCTTTAATAATGGTAGTATTATGTTCATGAACTTGAATAAGTTGTTTGATGTTGGTGATCAGTAAAGACATATAAATGATGTGTTTTTTGTAAAGATTGCTATTTTTTTGAATAAAAAAAAACGCTAGTAACAATTAACTAGCGTTTTTAATTTTTCATGAAAGAATTTCTTTATGCTTTTATGAATTTTAAAGTCATTTTATTATTGATTTTAATAGTGTAGATACCTGATGCTAACACCGTAACATTTAGGAGTTCACCATCGGCAAAGTTTCTAACGAGCACTAGTTTACCTAATACATTATAAACGGACACATTCCGAACTTTTCTTGTGTCTACCGCTACAAGATCTTAGTAAACGATTCTGTACCATCTGCTGCGAGATTATTCCTAAATATTTCAATAACATCAGCTCTATGAAAATCGAAGAAATGCATATGTCATCGCTTTACTATTTTTATTTTAAAGCACCCACCATATTTTCTGGTTTTACCCATTCGTCATAATCTTCAGCAGAAACATAACCTAAATTAATAGCTTCTTCTTTTAAAGTGGTGCCGTTTTTATGTGCTGTATTGGCAATCTCAGCGGCTTTGTAATATCCAATTTTGGTATTTAGTGCAGTGACTAGCATTAATGAATTGTTTAATAATTCTTTAATGACTTCGTGGTTTGGTTCAATACCACTAGCACAATGCGCTTCGAAACTCACACAAGCGTCACCTATTAATTGTGCCGATTGTAAAATATTGGCAGCCATCATTGGTTTAAACACATTGAGCTCGTAATGGCCTTGCGTTCCACCAACAGAAACAGCAACATCGTTACCCATAACTTGAGCACAAACCATAGTTAAAGCTTCACATTGTGTTGGGTTTACTTTTCCTGGCATAATTGAACTTCCAGGTTCGTTTGCAGGAATAATAATTTCTCCAATTCCAGATCGCGGACCAGAAGCCATCATTCTAATATCGTTTGCAATTTTATTTAATGAAACCGCTAATAATTTTAAAGCTCCATGGGTTTCTACTATCGCATCGTGCGCTGCTAAAGCTTCAAATTTATTTTCTGCAGTTACAAACGGTAATCCTGAAAATTCTGCAATGTATTTAGCAACCAAAACATCGTAACCTTCTGGTGTGTTTAAGCCAGTTCCTACAGCTGTTCCTCCTAATGCTAATTCGCTTAGGTGTGCTAAAGTATTTTCTAAAGCTTTTAATCCGTGATCTAATTGCGATACATATCCTGAAAACTCTTGGCCTAAAGTCAACGGAGTCGCATCCATTAAATGTGTACGACCAATTTTTACAACCGTTTTAAACTCTAAGGACTTTTTATGAAGCGTGTTTCGTAATTGAATGACACCAGGAATCGTTGTTTCTACAATTTTTTTATAAGCAGCAATATGCATTCCTGTTGGAAAAGTATCATTAGACGATTGTGATTTATTAACATCGTCATTGGGTTGAATCGTTTTTTCTCCTTCACCTATAACATGGCCTGCAATTTGATGTGCTCGGTTGGCAACAACTTCATTAACATTCATGTTACTTTGTGTACCAGAGCCCGTTTGCCAAATCACTAATGGAAATTGATCGTTATGCTTACCTTCTAAGATTTCATCACATACTTGTGCAATTAAATCGCGCTTTTCTTTAGATAGCACATTTAGCTCACAATTCGTATATGCTGCAGCTTTCTTTAAATAAGCAAAACCATTTACAATTTCTAATGGCATAGATGCAGAAGCACCAATTTTAAAGTTATTACGAGAGCGTTCTGTTTGTGCGCCCCAAAGTTTGTCGGCAGGTACTTTTACCTCACCCATTGTGTCTTTTTCAATTCGGTAATTCATGTGTATTGTATTTATTGCTTTACAAAATTAAAGGTTTTGTGAGTTTAATTAGATATAATGTTTGGTTTTATTTAAACAGCTTTTAAGTCAAATAGTTAATAAGTTTTAAATTGAATTGATAAGTATTTTATCAATGACTATTTAATGGATTTATGATGTCCAATTTCAGAACAAAAAACAGAACTCACTGTTACTATCGGTGGATGATATTCTAAATTTATTAGTGTTATTTAAGCAGGAAGGTTGCATGTAGATATTGGTCTAGATGTGTTCAAATTTCAAGAGCTTATTGTTAAAAATAAAGAGCGATAGCCGCTATAAAACATGGTAAATAAGTAGAACTTCCGTACGCAAAGTTGACTGTTCAATTTTTTAAAAGTATTTTAGCTTAGTCTTTTTATTAAAAAAGATAACCAAATCAATCGTATATGGCAACAAATCAGGAGCTTATTGATAAACTTATTGAGAAGTTAGAGCTGCTTTTTAAGAAACAAGCCGAGTTTTCTTCAGAAATAAATAGTCTCAAAGAGGAATTGTATCGCTTAAAATCTGGATCAACTGAGGATGAAACAATTCCAATAAAAGCGTCTACAGAACCAGACCCTTTACCTAAAACAGAAAACGAGAAACTAGAAGCGTTTAATGAAAACGTAGAAGAGCCAGTCGTTGAAACATTAGAACCTGTTTTAGAAACCGAATATCAGGATGAGTTTGTTGCACCTAAAGCAACGTCTGTAGAGGAAAATAAGCCAAAACGGAAATCGAGCCTTGAAAAATTTATAGGTGAAAACATTCTGAATAAAATTGGTATTATTATCACTATTATTGGTGTGGCCATTGGTGCAAAATATTCAATAGAGAATGATTTAATTAGTCCGCTAACCCGAATCATTTTAGGCTATTTTACAGCTATAGGATTACTTGGTTTTGGTATTAAGCTAAAAAAGAAATACGAAGCTTACAGTGCTGTTTTAGTCAGTGGTTCTATCGTAATTTTATACTTTATTACGTTTTTTGCTTATAGTTTTTATGATTTAATACCGCAGCTTCCCACATTTGTGCTCATGGTGATTTTTACAACATTTACGGTTGTTGCAGCCATAAGTTACAATAGACAAGTTATTGCACATATAGGTTTGGTTGGTGCTTATGCTGTTCCGTTTTTATTAAGTAATAATTCAGGACAAGTAGAAGTACTCTTTAGTTATGTGGCGATAATTAATATTGGAATTTTAGTTATTTCTTTCAAAAAATATTGGAAATCGCTCTACTATTCAGCCTTCATATTTACATGGCTAATATATTCAACTTGGTTCATTTTTGAATATTTTGAAGAGGAACAAATCGGTATAGCTTTAAGCTTTTTAAGTCTATTCTTTGTCATTTTTTATATAACATTTTTAGCTTATAAAGTGCTGAGAAAGGAAATGCTAAAAACAAGTGATGTCGTTTTATTACTTTTTAATTCCTTCCTGTTTTACGGCTTAGGCTTTGCTATTTTAGAAAACCATGATACCGGTTCGCAATTATTAGGTCTGTTTACGCTTGGTAATGCGGTAATTCACTTTATAGTGAGTGTCCTTTTCTACAAATTAAAATTAGGCGACAAGAACTTATTTTATCTCGCTTCGGCAATGGTTTTGGTATTTATTACCATTACCATTCCTGTGCAGTTAGATGGTAATTGGGTAACACTATTATGGGTAAGTGAGGCCGCATTATTATTCTGGTTAGGGAGAACAAAAGCGATTAAAGTGTATGAGAAATTGTCTTATCCATTGATGATTTTGGCATTTTTGAGTCTTTTACAAGATTGGTCGTTTGCCTATAGTGCTTATTATGGTATAAATGAAGACGAACAAATAACTACGATTTTTAATATTCACTTTTTAACGTCCTTACTGTTTGTAATTGCGTTTGGTTTTATTGTTTGGTTGTCTAGAAAAGAGGACTATACATCAACATTAAAACCAACCTCAATATGGTCTCGATTGTTGACTTATGGTATTCCAGCACTATTTCTATTCAGTGCCTACTATGCATTCCGATTAGAAATTGAATTTTATTGGGATCAATTATATCATACTTCAAGCATATCAACGCCTTCTGAAGACGTTTACAAGAGGAGCATTTTTAATTATGATTTAAGAGATTTTAAAACTATTTGGGTGCTCAATTATTCATTGCTATTTATGGCGCTATTAGCTATGGTTAATTTTAAGCTGATTAAAAACAAACTTTTAGAGAAAATTGCTTTAGGACTAACAGTCGCCAGTATTTTTATCTTTTTAACGCAAGGTTTACTTGCCATTAGTGAGTTAAGAGAAAGCTACTTGAATCCTTCAGAATACTTTCAAGAAAATAGCTTTTACTTATGGATTCGGTATGTGTCGTTTCTCTTTTTAGCTTTCGCATTGTACACGTGTTATAAGTTTATTAAGCGCGAAGGCATTTCAAAAGGCTTTAAAATTGGGTACGATATTCTATTGCATGTGACTATTATTTGGGTGTTGAGTAGCGAACTAATTCATTGGATGGATATGGCTGAATCTACGCAATCTTATAAATTAGGATTAAGCATACTTTGGGGAGTGTATTCCTTCCTGTTAATTGCTTTTGGCATTTGGAAAGACAAAGTATATTTAAGAATCGGTGGCATGATTTTCTTCGGTATTACTTTAATAAAATTATTCTTTTACGACATTGTGCATTTGAATACCATTTCTAAAACCATTGTGTTTGTGTCGCTTGGTGTGCTACTTTTAATCATTTCATTTTTATATAATAAATACAAAAACCAGATTACGGATGACTCTAACAACTAAGCTATTTCTAAGTTTTCTTATTGGTTCTATGACGTTTTGTGCTGCACAAATGGAAACGTATAACTATAAAAGAGCGTTACAAAATGTGAATGATGAGTGGCATAAAATCACCTTACCAAATGCTGTAATTGGAAAGGTGAACCCAGATTTATCAGACCTTAGGGTTTATGGGTTTACGGCTCAAAACGATACTATTGAAGCACCTTATATTTTACGAATCCTTTCAGACAAAGTAGTACATAAATCTATTCCATTCGATATTATTAATAAAACAAAAGGGAATGCTGGTTATTACTTTTCGTTTCAGTTAAATTCTGAAACGATAATCAATCAAATCAATTTAAATTTTAAAGAGCAAAATTTTGATTGGAAAGTGGAATTACAAGGCAGTCAGAATCAACAAGAATGGTTTACAATACTTGAAGATTACCGTATTCTATCCATTAAAAACCAAACAACGGATTATAAGTTTACAAAACTCGTTTTTCCTGATGCTAAATATGGTTTTTTTAGACTTATTGTAAAACACAATAAGCAGCCGCAATTAGTATCTGCGCAACTATCTAAACATGAAGTTTCTGGCGGACGTTTTGTTGAACACAAGGTTAAGTCTAGTGAAAGCAGAGCACTTAAACAGACTAAAACCACTGAGATTAAATTAGAGTTAGAAGAACCTGTTTCATTAAGTCAAATTCAAATAGATGTGAGTGATACGTTTGACTATTATAGACCGTTAAAAATCGAATACAAAAATGATAGCGTTAAAACAGAAAAAGGTTGGAACTATTACTATAAGACCATTGGCAATGGCACACTAAATTCGCTTGAGGCAAACCATTTTAATTTTGAAAACACCATTGCAAAACACTTAAAGTTAACGATTTACAATAATGATAATCAGCCATTATCTATAGAAAATGTTTCTGTTAAAGGTTATGAACATCAGTTAGTTGCTCGTTTTACAGAGCCTGCAGATTATATGTTGGTTTATGGAAACGCTTCTGCAAGACAACCGATTTATGATATTACTAAGTTTAAAACAAATGTTCCTAAACAATTAAAGGCTCTGAAGATAGGAGAGGAGGATGTTATTCTGCATACAATACAACCAAAAGTGAAACCCTTATTTGAAAATAGTTATTGGCTTTGGGGAATAATTGGAGTCGTTATTTTGTTGTTGGGAGGCTTTACTTTAAAAATGTTGAAAAAGAATTAAGGTATTTAACCTACAATCTTCCCGTCGACCATAGTTAACTTGCGGTCTGCCATAGCAGCTAATTCTTGGTTATGGGTTACAATTACAAAGGTCTGATTAAACTCATCTCTTAATTTAAAGAATAAGTTGTGTAATTGATCTGCAGACTCACTATCTAAATTTCCAGAAGGTTCATCAGCAAAAATAATATTCGGATTGTTTATTAAAGCTCTTGCCACAGCAACACGTTGTTGTTCGCCACCAGACATGCTATTTGGTTTGTGATGGATGCGTTCACTTAAACCTAAATACTCTAGTAATTCTTTGGCACGTTTTTCGGCATCAGCTTTTGGTGTATTATGAATAAAAGCAGGAATACAGACGTTTTCTAAAGCTGTAAATTCAGGTAATAACTGATGGAATTGAAAAATAAAACCGATGTTCTTATTTCTAAACTTTGCTAAAGCTTTGTCATTTAAGGTTTTAATCGATTGGTCGTTTATAACTAGTTCCGTGTTTGATGTATAATCGGGTTTATCTAAAGTGCCCAAAATTTGAAGTAGTGTGGTTTTACCGGCACCAGAAGCACCAACAATAGAAATTACTTCACCTTCTAAAATGGTTAAGTCGACACCTTTTAAGACCTGAAGATCTTTATAAGCTTTCTTAATCTGTTTTGCGGAAATCACTGTTTTACTCATACGATGTGAAATTAATACTTAATGCCTAATTCTACAAAACTAAGCATCAGATTTATTAGAATTGAAAACAGATTTTATACCATTAAAGTCTAAAAAATATTGAAGACGTACAGAAAACGTATGTTGCATAGGTTGATCGAACAACTTATCAATGCTTTGCGAATAATTATACTCAGCAATAGCATCTGAATTAAATAATTGATTTCTATACAAAGCGGTTAAAAAACTGCCTGGTGCAAATTGCCATGAGTAACTCAAATCTATATTCCAGGTGCTAAAGTTAATATTAGGATCGTTACTAACACTATCTACAGTATACCCAGCATCTGTAGTTAAGCGACCAGAATCTAACAACGTAAATAAGTCGTTATCATAGCTAACCGTATCCCAATAATGTCTAAAACTAAGTGATAGAGAATTATAAGGATTAAAGGCGTAGTTTGAAGATATGCTGTTTGTTACAATCTGTCTGTTGCGTTCTCCAAAAATAGACTGTTCATCTTCTCGTGTTGCAAAACCTCGTCCTCCGTTAGTAAAGTCGTAGTAAAATTGATAAATCAATAATAGTTTATCGTTGATTCTTACGCGAGGTTCAACTTCAATATCATAGGTGAATTTATCTCTTCCAGTTTCAAATAGTGCTCCAACATTAGCTCTAAGGTCTAATGCAAAAGTTCGGTTGTAATTAGAGGAAAGATAACCTCCTGTTGTAACAAAATTTTCATAGATAAACGGTCTGCCATCACGAGACTCAAAATAATCCTTTTGTTCACCTGGCTCTATGTCTATACTAAAACCAAATCCATCTAAACCTTTGGTTGTCGCTCTATAAGAAGCTCCTAAGTTAAATTGCGAATACACATTAGGCTCTACGAGTCGGTTATAATTAAAATAGGTGCTAATAGTGTAGTTGTTTAGATTTCCACTTGGCTCAAAAGTTTGGTATGAAATATCTGTACCAAAATTATTGTAATTATTTCTGTAAAGTAGTCCTAAGTCGTTAATGTCAAATTTGGTGTCTGCGTAACTATGATCAAAACTATAGCGCAAATTGCCATGAATTTTAGCAAGTCTCAAATAGCTGCTGAAACCCGTTTCATTCGTAGTGTTTTGGTAATTAACATTACTCATTCGTAAATCAGTAGCGATGCTAAACGTGTTACGTTTATTAATTAAGTTAGCCACTAAAGCTGTCGCATTGGCATCTCTAAAATGCCCTTCTCTAAGTACATTGGTGTTTATTAAACTTACAGACGAGTTGCCATTGAATTGCTGATCTACAACCAAAATATTGTAATTAGTGAAAGGCTCTACAACTGCACTTCGTTTTTCGTCAGTAAGCGTGTTTTTTATATTGGCCGTCGTCTTTTCTGTAATAGCATTAAAAAAGCCAATACCTAAACCATTTTTGGTTCTACCAGAGACTTTTACTGCATTTAAAACTTTAACTTCATTGGGAACATTGGCTTCTTCGTTCTCATTAAGGTTGAGTTTGCCACTTGGTCTGTTTCCAATACGTCTAGAGAAGAATAAATCTCCTTTAGAAAATAAATCGACTCCTTCAGTAAAAAATTGACGTTGCTCCGAGAAGGTTTGTTCAAAAGGACCAAGGTTTAATTCTACATTATCAAATCCGGCCTGACTAAAATCGGGAACCAAAGTGGCATCTAAAGTAAAATTATCTGTAAGTCCGTATTTAACATCCATACCGAATTTTAAATCAGTGTCTGTGTCGCCGTCAAAACTATTTATTATTCCTGTGGTAAAAGGATAGAGGTTTAATCTCATGGGTGGTTTTACATCTTTTAGACCTTTTACTTCAGCATGGTATAATCCGGAATAACCTTGAGTTGGGTCAACAGGATTCCAGGTAAATCGTGCTCTAGATCGTCTAAATTCTCTATGAAACTGAACTCCCCAAGTCGGCTCGTCTTGATCTGAAAAACGCAAGGTTCGGTAAGGGATTTTCATTTCTACAATCCAACCATCATCCATAATTTTAACAGCACTATCCCAAACAGCATTCCAGCCAAAATCTTCTCCTAAAGTTGGGTTTTGAAGTGCATCTGCTTGCTGCCCTGAACTAAAGACGTAAAAAGCCGTGTCGTTTTGTGCGTCGTTATTTGGGTTGAGCACTAAAATAAAGTAATCGGTTTGTCCAAAATTATCTCTACTAGTGAGCTGTTTCATTATTTTGGTTGGATCGTCATAGAGGTATGCCGCAACATAAATTGCGTTATCGTCAAAAGTCATTTTTACTTCGGTACGCTCATCATGTGGAGCTTGTTGACCAATTTCAGGTCTTTGGGATACAAAACCAGTAGCTGTCTCTGCATTTTGCCAAATAGTATCATCTAAAATGCCATCTATTTTAGGAGCTAAAGTAGCACGATTAATATTTAATGTTTTTTTATTTTGAGCTAAGGTGACATTGACCAAACACAAAAGTGTAGCAATAAAGACACATAGAGAACGTGCGTTCATAGTTAGTTTATGGTAGTTTTGTTAAGTGTAAAGATGTAAGTATTTAGCGGTTGTTACATCTTAATTTTACAAAACTAAGTTCTCAGATTGGTCAAACCTCTTAATTAAACGTTAAAAACGACGTGAGTTTTATGATTTAAAGGTCTTAATTGTAAAATGGCAGTCTTTTGTGATTTGGAATAATTATTGTTTTAGATTAGCCAGTAATTAATACAAATTTTGGGAAATCGATTTTTTGAGATCCTGAAATAAATTCAGGATAAATGAACAAATACAAAAAATTAGGATTAGGTCTTCTCTTTGACGCTTTAGGATTAGTGTCTTTTATAATACCTGGAATCGGAGAATTTTCAGACGTTGTTTGGGCGCCAATTTCAGCATGGTTAATGACCAAATTATATGCTGGAAAAGCAGGTAAAGTAGCAGGAGTGATAACTTTTGTTGAAGAAGCCTTGCCTGGCTTTGATGTCATTCCATCATTTACATTAATGTGGTTGTACACTTATGTTATTAAAAATGAAAAAACGACGAAAGAAATTGAACGTTAAACAGATAAATTAAGCGTTATATTAAGCACAGTTGAAAATGAATTTATAGAGTTTTCAACTGTGCTTTATATGACATTAGTACTACAATGTGTAGTTTACACCAATATTAATATTACGTCCCATATTTAAAATACCATCTGGTTTTAATCGAGATAAATGATGTACATATGTTGTATCTAATAAGTTAGTTGCAGAAATTGAAACATTTGTATCATTATTAAATAGTTTGAACGTACCTCCAACACCAACACTTAATAAATTATAAGCATCTGAAGTGGTTTCAAAAGCATTCACATTATTTTGTGCAAATGTCGAACGTAACTTTACAAAAGCATTTATGTTTTTAATGTTTTCAGAATTAAATTCTACACGAAATGTATTGGTTAATGAATTTGCAGGAATTAATGGCAAGTATTCATCGTTATCTTGTTGTCCGGTAACCGTTTCAAAACTACTTTCTAAGTGCAACCAGTGAATTGGGTGTGGATGAAAATGCAATCCGAATTCTCCTCCGTATAAGGTTGCATTTTCTTGCTCGTATAAAAACACAGGGTCATCATTAATTAATTCACCGTTTGGATTTAAGAAAATATAGTCATTCACTATATTATAAAAGCCATTAGCAAATAATTCTATGTGCTTATTTTTATATTCTAAAGCCAAATCAACTTGAAAGTTTTGCTCGTTGCTAAGATTCATATTTCCAATTTCGTAGCGATTTGTACCATGGTGTGAACCATCTGAAGCTAATTCTGATAGATTTGGTGCTCTAAACCCTGTTGCTAAATTTAGTCTTGCGGTAACCTTGTTAAAAATATCTGTTTTAACACCTAAAGCTCCATTAAAGGAATTGAATGTATTGTCGCTATTATTTTCAATTGCAATAGATCTATAATCGTAACGCGCTCCTAATTGAACATCTAGCGTTTCAAAATGAATGTGTGACGTGGCTAAAACACCAAAATCGTTTGTTGTTGCGTTTGGAATTAAAACTTCTTCACCATAATTGGTATTCACTTGATTCATACCTTGAACACCAATAATAGTTTCGAATTTGCCAAGCGTAGGAAGGTTGTACTTTACGTCGTAGCTAAAGGTTTTTAACTTCATATTTAAAGCTGCTTCTAAAATCTCATGCTCGTCGTGGTCATCATGGTCATCATCCTCATCGTGATCATCATGGTCGTGGTCATGATCGTGGTCGTGGTCATGGTCATCATGGTCGTCGTGATCATGATGCTCTTCAAATTCTTTTCTATTATTATAGATGTAACCCAAAGTGACATCTAAACTAGAGTCTTCAAAAAACAAGGTCGACTTTGAGCTAAAAATATGATTGTCGATATTTTGATATGGTAATAATGGTGTTTTTGCCGTAGATTGAACTCCAATTTCTTCAGGTAAACCTAATTTAGAGTTATTTAAATTATATCGAAATTCTGTTTTAAAATGTGAATTTTGATAGCCTAAGCCAGCTTTAAAATCTTGTTCTCTATAACGTGTATTGGTTACACGATAGTTTTTAGTATCGTAATCGGAATGTTCTGTTAAACTTCCTCTAAATAAAAATTTGAATCCATTACTAGACGATTTATAACCTGCGTTTGTAGAATAGCCTTTAGTGTTAGTAAAATAATTTACAGAAGCATCTGCAGACGACTCATTTTCTTGAGCAAATCGTTCAGGGTTTAAATACAAAACACCACCTAAAGCATCGCTACCATAGAGTAGGGAAGCAGGTCCTTTTATAACTTCGACGCTCTCAATACCAGCGTCATTGATACCAAGTCCATGTTCGTCTCCATATTGCTGGTTTTCTAAACGTACTCCTTGTGTATACACTAAAACACGGTTAGAACTCAGTCCTCTAATTACAGGTTTACCAATGCTGTTACCAGTACTTATGCTTTCTACACCAGCTATTGAGGTTATGCCTTCTGCTAGTGTTACTGCGCCAGAAGCCTTTAATTCTTTTAACTTTTTTTGTTCAACCTTCATGACGTTTTCACTCTGAAGTTTATGAAAAGGTGTAGAGATAATAACCTCTTCCATTTCCATAGCAGATTCAGATAATAGAATAGTTAACGTCTCTTCAGAAGGAACCGTTACCGTAATCGATTGGGATTGAAATCCAATGTATGAAACAACAACTTTAAATACGCCTTTCTTTAAATCTAGGCTAAATTCCCCTTTGTCGTTTGTAGTTGTACCTGTTTCTAGTTCTGGTAAATATATAGTTGCAAACGGAATTGCTGCTTGAGTGGTGTTGTCTAAGACTGTACCTTTAATAGTGTTTTGAGCATAGGTGTTTATAAACACAATGCTGAATACGATAACTAATAATCGCTTCATAAATAAATGATTTAATAATAAGTAATAAATGAAATTTTAATTTCTGGGCATTAAATCAGTTGAGGAGGCCCTCTAAGTACTGTTTGAAGTTTTTGAAAATCACTAACAAATTCATATTGAGAATTTGTTATTTTGAAATTCTCTTCTTCTGAGACTAGTGTATCTAACTTATTTTTGAAGTAAAATTGTGTAGTAAGCTTAAATTTATAGAAATCACAATCGATATCAGCTTCGTGAAAATGTGTGGTTAAAGAACCGTCATCGTCACAAACGTTATGCGTGTGGTGTGAAAACGCATGATTTAATTTTACAGCCGAAGGAAACAGTACAGCTAGGACTAATAGCAAAGTAAAAGTCTTAAATAATACAGTTGTAAGGGTGTTAATATTCAATCGAAAAAACGTTTTAATCCTAATCTTCTCAGCATTTTCTTTTCAAATTCCCAAAAAAACTTGAATTGCCCAAAAAGCCATCCAAACGTTACTAAAAGAATTTGGTAGAAAACGAGCCCAATGATAATGAATAAAAACCAATAAAGAATAGGGTTTAAGTTTTCTTTAGTAATTCCCATAAGTACCATAATTGGTCTGCCAACAAACAAGGATGATGTCCCAGTAAACGCAAATACCATAAAGACACGAATCATTTCCCACTTATAATCTAAAACCCACTTGGTTTCTAGCTTTTTGAATAAGAATAAGGTCAATTTTAATAGTAAAAAGAAAATAACAATTGAGACACTTAGTATTGGAGCTAAGCCATACTCATTAAGTAGAGCATTTGAGATTTTAATAGCCGAATAGCCTAAAATAAGTAAACCAAAAAAGGGAAATAACAACTGCCAATTGTGTTGAATTTCCCAATGTTTTTTAAATTTTTCCATAGCACATTTTCAGTGCTGCAAAATTAGTAAATTAAGATGTCTTTTTATACTAAATTCTGGGTGTAAACGAAGATAAGCGTTGTTTGTACTTTAACTGAAAATAGAGAAAGTAATTGTATAGTTTATAGTTAACCTCGTAACCGTAATCTGTACGTGTATCGTAGTCTATTCTAACTTCATATAGATTAGGGTCGTAGGTGTAAGGTTGTAAATTTCTTTGATTCCATCCTTGCACTAAAATAGCATTTCTAGATTCTAACCACTCTTGAGTATGGTAACCTTCTGGTCTGGCTGTAGATAATAACCACGCGTTAAATCCTGGTTCTATGATTATGATTTCGTAATCATTTTCATCGCTACTAATAGAAACAGTATCACTTTGTACTAAGCTGTGTTCGTTAGCATTATTAATGGTTGGAGTGTTATTATACGACTTACAACTTGCAATAACGATAAGGATAATAATAAATGGGATAATCTTTTTCATATGTATTAAAGGTATTAAAAAATTGAATGAACTTTTATGATTTTAGGTCATTTTAACACTACAAATCAATGCGATTTTTAATAGACATACAATTATAACTGCGTAAACTATAGGTTTTAATGCGTGAAACTATCGTTTTTATAAGTCTACACGTTTAGCAACAAAAAAAGCAGCTCGTTAAAACTGCTTTAATATCTAAAAAAGGATAGAATTTTATTTTCCGAATAATCCGCCTAAAAGTCCACCAAGACCTTCTTTACTCTTATTTCCTCCTAAAACCATACCAGCGACATCGTCAATAACGCTTCCGTCACCATCTGCATCTAATATTTTTTCTAAGAAGCTTTGTTCGTTAGCCGTATCATTACCACCGAGTAATCCACCTAACAGTCCACTAATGTCTGATTGTGAACTTACATTGTTTTGATTGGCTTGTTTTCCTAAAACTCCCATTAAAATTGGAGCCGCTACTTTAAGAATGTTACTAACAGAACCAGCATCTACACCAGCTTTCTGACCAATAACTTGTTCTACTCCTTGTTGTTTATTACCTAAAACATGACTAAGAATTTTAGATCCATCATTTTTTACGTTATCATCAACACCACCTCCAAATAAACCGCCAAGGTTATCTAGGATACTTCCGTCATGTTTGCTATTTAAAGCTCCCATAAGACCTGCAGCACCTTCTGGTGTAGAAGCGTTACGCTCCATTGCTTTCATAAGCACAGGTAATGCCATAGTTAAAACACTACTTGTTTTATTTTGATCTGTTCCTGTAGAACCAGAAACACCACTTATGATATTTTTTCCTAAATCACTGTTTAATAAATCTAATATTCCTGCCATTTTTATGTTTATTTTAAGTTAAAAATTTTTGAATGTTTCAAGGTACAAAAAAAAGTCCCACAAATGTAGGACTCAGTTTATTCCATTAGGTCACAATTTATTTGTTAACCTAATATTGTAATGATTTGTTCAGCAAGTTCTACTCCAATTCTATCTTGTGCTTCATTTGTTGCTGCACCTGTATGAGGTGTTAATGATAACGCAGGATTCATTAATAATTGAATTTCTGGTTGTGGTTCTTTTTCAAAAACATCTAAAGCTGCTCTTGCTACTTTTCCACTTTCAATAGCTTTAACAAGGGCTATTTCGTTAACAACTCCACCACGTGCAGCATTAGCGATAATAACACCATCTTTCATTTGCTTGAATTCAGCTTCGTCTATTACGTAATCTTTTTGTGCTGGTACATGCAATGTTAAAAAATCGGCTTGTTTTAAAACTTCTTCTTTTGAGATTGTTTTAATTTCAAAATTCACTTTTTGACCATCAAAGAAATCAAGCTGTAAATCTGCTTTTTCTAAATAAGGATCGAAAGCAACAACTTTCATTCCTGCACCAATTGCCACTTTAGCTGTAGCCTGACCAATACGTCCAAAACCTAAAACACCTAAGGTTTTACCTTTCAGTTCTGTTCCTTTAGCGTAAGCCTTCTTTAAGTTTTTAAATTTAGAATCTCCTTCTAATGGCATATCGCGATTAGAGTTATGTAAATAACGTGCTAAACCAAAAAAGTGACCAAATACTAATTCTGCAACAGAATGAGACGATGCGGCTGGAGTGTTAATTACACTTAGTCCTTTGCTACGAGCATAATCCACATCGATATTATCCATACCAACTCCACCACGACCAATAATCTTTAGGCTAGGGCAGTTGTCTATTAAATCTTTTCTTACCGTTGTTGCACTTCTAACTAATAAAACAGCAATGTCATTGTCGTTAATGTAGTTTTGTAATTGTTCTTGTGCTACTGTTGTTGTGATAACTTCGTAACCAGCAGCTTCTAATGCATTAATTCCACTTTGAGAAACTCCGTCGTTTGCTAATACTTTCATTGAAAAACTTGTTTTTTCATTTCCGTAAAAACGGAAATATTAAATTTTGTTATAATTATTTTGTGATGCGATTCCCGTTTATATGGGAGCTCAATTTAAGCTTTGCTTTCTAATTCGCTCATAACTTCAACAAGTGCTTTAACACTATCTAAAGACAAAGCATTGTACATAGATGCTCTATAGCCACCAACACTTCTATGTCCATTTATACCGTTAATCCCAGCTTCTTTGGCCATAGATTCAAAAGTTTCCTTAAGGTTTTCGTTTTCTAAAGTAAAAGTAGCATTCATATGAGAACGATCTTCTTTTACTGCGTAACCTTTAAACAACGGGTTTAAATCAATTTCAGAATAGATTAAGCTTGCCTTCTTTTCATTTTCTTCTTCAATGGCTTTAATACCACCTAAGTTCTTCAACCATTGTAAGTTTAACATAGACACATAAACAGCAAAAACTGGAGGTGTATTAAACATACTTCCTTTGCTAATATGTACTTTGTAATCCATCATAGAAGGAATCTTACGAGATACTTTTCCTAAAATATCTTCTTTAACAACCACTAAAGTCGTTCCGGCAGGTCCCATATTTTTTTGTGCTCCAGCATAGATTAAATCAAATTTTGAAAAATCTAACTGACGTGAAAAAATATCACTACTCATATCACAAACCATTGGAATTGGTGAGTTTGGAAAACTCTTCATCTGTGTACCAAAAATGGTATTGTTAGATGTACAGTGAAAATAGTCGTAATCTTCAGGGATTTCGTATCCTTTTGGTATGTAGTTGTAGTTAGCATCTTTTGAAGATCCTAATTCGTATATGTCGTCGTAAATTTTAGCTTCCTTGATTGATTTATCAGCCCAAGTTCCAGAGTTTAAATAGCCTGCTCTTTTTTCTAATAAGTTTAAAGCTACCATTAAAAACTGCGTGCTGGCTCCACCTTGAAGAAATAATGCTTTATAGCCTTTACCTTCAAGACCTAAAAGTTCTAAAGCTAAGGAACGTGCATTTTCCATGACATCTACAAAGGGTTTACTTCTGTGAGAAATCTCTAAAAGAGAAAGTCCGTCGTCAAAGTTTAAAACTGCTGCTGCTGCTTGTTCCATTACGGATTTTGGTAATACGCATGGTCCTGCACTGAAATTGTGTTTTTTCATGAAAAATTTATTTTAATTTTCGATAATTCGAAAACCTATATTAGATTAATATTTAAACAGATACAAAGGTGCTAATTTATTGCCTAAAAGATGTTACGAAAATGATAATTTTTAGCCCATGTTTTAATGAAATTATCTTTAAATTTTCATCTGCTTAAAAAATCTTCATTTCGCAATATCTCTTTAGCTTTTTAGGCCGTTTTTCAATAGCATATGGTTATGCTTAAATACTATTAAATTTATAATATTACGAGGGAAATCTTTTTCTATTTGAAAGTAGAAAATTAAGATAAATGTAATAAGAAATCTATAGTGTCTACATTATCAGCATAGTCCCAAAGTTGCGGGTTTTGGGTGTCTCCAAAAGCAATTTCGTTAGCTGTAAAACCATTAGAAACAATACATTGTATTTTGTCTGAGTCGGTTTCTAATTTTTGTTGTAATTCTGCAAGATCATTATATTTTTCATAGAATAACGTGGCGATTGGTGAAGCGTAACTATCGTCTTCCTTAATCATAAGAAAGCCATTTTCTAGCATATCAAACTCACTCATTAAATAAACCGCTTTATTGTAATCGTAATTATTAGCATACTTAGATTCATTTATAATAGGGTGCCATTTGTAGACCGCATTAAAGAAAGCATCAAAGTTGTAATCCTTAGGTATAAAGAATTTAGACACATTTCTACAACCTAAACCGTAGTATCTAAAAATATCATCAGAAAGCGCTGCTAATTCCGCATCAGATTCTTCGCCTGTTAATACGGCTACTGAATTTCGGTTTTTACGGATTATTGAGGGTTTGTCTTTAAAATAATATTCGAAATAGCGCGCTGTATTATCACTTCCTGTTGCAATAACAGCATCGAAGTTGTTTAGCTTTTCTTCTGTGAATTTGATTTTGCCTTTAAACTCAGGTTCTATAACCTCTAAGTATTTAGCTAAAAAGGGTAAAATATGCTTATCGTTAGACGACTGTTTTACTAATACATTATGACCAGAAATAAGCACGCTTAAAAAATCGTGAAAACCAACGAGTGGAATATTTCCTGCCATAATAATAGCAACTGTTTGTGGTTTTACAATGTTAAAGTTGTACTTGCTTATCCATTGGTTAATGTTTTTGTTTGTCAATGCATTAGACCAATTTGAAAGCGTAAATGTGATGTTCTTTTTTGTAAACCAACCGTTATGTTCTTGTGCAAGTTTGAGTTGGTGCTTAAAGCCATCAAAAAACAAGTCATTTGCTTCTATAGAGTCATTTTTTACGACGTCATTATTTTGAAATTGATTTAAAAAGGCACCTAATTTTACAAATGCATTAATTCTTTGTTCTAATTCCATAATGGGTTTGGTTATGCGATGTTTTGGCTTTATTTTTGCAATTGCAAATTTAAGCAAAGCAAATGAGCGAGAAAAGGTTTGATTTTGATAATAAATTAAAATTATAAGAATTAGAAGCTGCTCATTATAAATGATTAATAAAAATAGAAATTACTATGGCAATTATAATCACAGACGAATGTATTAATTGTGGAGCGTGTGAGCCAGAATGTCCAAATACTGCTATTTATGAAGGTGCTGATGATTGGCGTTATGCTGATGGCACAAGTTTAGAAGGTAAAGTTGTTTTACCAAACGGAAAAGAAGTAGACGCAGAAGAAACACAAGAGCCAATAAGCGATGAAGTGTATTACATTTCACCAGACAAATGTACAGAATGTATGGGCTTCCATGAGGAGCCACAATGTGCTGCAGTTTGTCCGGTTGACTGTTGTGTACCAGATGAAGATCATGTAGAAACAGAAGAAGAGCTTTTAGGTAAGCAACGTTTTATGCACCCTGATGGTCATTAACGTAACACGTTATACTTTATAAACCATATAAACCCTGAGTCTTTGGCTTGGGGTTTTTTATGTAAAATATAAATGATGTCTAGATCTCATATAAAATACAGAACAATTAACTTTGCACTTTACTTATAGTGACTATTTAAGTGGAGTGAATTAATTATAAAACTATGGAACAATCAGAATTTTTAGAAAAACATATATTTAACGATTTAGAAAATGTAAACGATGGTTTTGATGATCCGTCTATACACTATTTTTCAGAAACTGATTTTGAGACCGTGCTAAAAAGAGCAGAACATTTTGGACTTAGTGTTTATGGAATAGAACCTTGGTTAAATGGTGAAATCTTTGGTGTTTTTTCTCATGAGTCCTATAAAAAGAAAGCCACAGACCCTAAATGGTACACTAAAGCATTTTCGGATTTTAAGAAACGCCAAGAAGGATTAGTGTATGCTGCGACTTACAAAGTGTCAAAAAAGCTTTTAGAACGCGAGTAAGAATCTAATGATATTATAGTTTTAAATGTATGACTTATCAAGATGTTTTTGTAGAGTTCTGGGGACAGGTAAAAGAAAGTGTAGCAGCAGGTGCGTTTGCTAAATTAACGATGGCTAAAACCATTGGTAAACCCGAATTGAAGAATATTTTTCTCAGACCTATCTATGACAAAGATGATTTTAGGGTGATGCTAAAATACAGTTTCAGACCAAGAGAGGTTGAAGACATAGAAGAAGAAATGACTTTAGACGAGGCGTTTATTATCTTAAAATCACATTTAAAGTCCTCTTTTTTGTCAGTTATATTGTTTACTACTATAAAAGATGTCACTTTTAAAGTGAATAAAAAAGGAGTTGGTAGTATTACTGAAAGTTCGCCGACGTTTAAGAATGTAGTGCAAGCCTAAAAATTCGCATTGGAGGCAACCAACAGAAATCTTATAATCATTATAATTATTTTAAAATCCTGAGTCTTTGGCTTGGGATTTTTAAATAACAGTTTTAAAAACCATTAATTTTGGTTTTGTGTTATTTCGAACGTTAGTGAGAAATCCCATAATAAGCTTGAGTTAGTGTTATGTGATTCCTCGTACCTCGGAATGACAAACATGTTATTTTTAATCTATTTTTCTGTATTTAGAAATAGGTTTGAGAATTTTATAAAACAAGAATAAAGGCATGCTTCAGTTCATTAAGTTTCTGTTATAAAAATGGTGTCTTTGTCCGTAATTATTTTTTTAGAAATAACCAACACGTGTAGTATGTAATAGGAAGACCATAGGTAGGTTGTTAAATGAATAGTTAATAAATTAATACACGAACTTAATCTGATGGAATTAAAAACACATTTTCTTAAATTCATCCAAAAATCATTTCAAAAAATATAATTCAAACTATTCCACAAATAACTTACATTTGCACTCGCAAAATTTGCGATTAATAATTAACAAGATTCCCACTTGTGTGGGAACGAAAAACAAGTTTTTCGATGAAAGCTGGAATTGTAGGATTACCAAACGTAGGAAAATCAACCTTATTTAACTGTTTGTCTAACGCTAAAGCGCAAAGTGCTAACTTTCCGTTTTGTACTATAGAACCTAATATAGGTGTGGTAAATGTACCAGATCCAAGATTAGAGAAATTAGAAGAATTGGTAAAGCCAGAACGCGTATTGCCAGCAACCGTAGAGATTGTTGATATTGCAGGTTTAGTAAAAGGTGCTTCCAAAGGTGAAGGTTTAGGAAATCAGTTTTTAGCTAACATTAGAGAAACTGATGCTATACTTCATGTATTACGTTGTTTTGATAATGAGAATATTGTACATGTTGATGGTTCTGTAGATCCTATTAGAGATAAAGAAACTATTGATATGGAGTTGCAGCTTAAAGATTTAGAAACGGCTGATAAAAAGTTAGACAAAGTAAAACGTGCCGCTAAGACAGGTAATAAAGAAGCCCAGAAAGAAGAAGCTGTGCTTTTAAAAATAAAAGCTGGTTTAGAAGCTGGTGTTTCAGTTAGAGCATTAGAGTTTTCGGAAGAGGATTACGAGGAATTTGTAAAGCCATCTCAGTTTATTACAGATAAGCCGGTGATGTATGTTTGTAACGTGGATGAAAGCGCTGCAAATACAGGAAATGCTTATGTCGATAAAGTGAAAGAAGCGGTTAAAGACGAAAATGCTGAAGTTTTAGTGTTGGCTGTTGGTACAGAAGCCGATATTAATGAATTAGACGATTATGAAGAGCGCCAAATGTTTTTGGCTGATATTGGTTTAGAAGAACCAGGTTCTGCTAAATTAATCCGTTCAGCTTATAAATTATTGAATCAGCAAACCTATTTTACAGCAGGTGTGAAGGAAGTAAGAGCGTGGACGGTTAATGTTGGTGCTACAGGACCACAAGCTGCAGGAGTGATTCATACTGATTTTGAAAAAGGATTTATTAGAGCAGAAGTCATTGCTTATAATGACTATGTGGAATATGGAAGTGAAGCTAAAGTAAAAGACGCTGGTAAAATGCGGGTAGAAGGGAAGAACTATATTGTGAAAGATGGTGATGTAATGCATTTCTTGTTTAATGTGTAACTTGCACAAATGATAGAGTATTTAAAAAAGATAAGCTTTAAACAGATTCTATTTTTTTTGGTGTGTGTGTTAGTCGTAGAGTTTCTACAGCTAAAACAGACACCTTTTTTTTGGGATGGTATTAGTAAATCATCGCGTGCAAGTTGGATTTACGCCAACGGTCTTACCGAATTTATTGTACCCACTGACTATAACTCTGGGCATCCTCCATTGTGGATTACTTTATTGGCTTTATTTTGGACGTTTTTTGAAAAAGCCCTTTGGTCGTCACGATTATTATTACTAATTGTTAATATTGGTGTCGCTTGGCAACTCGTACTACTATGTAAGAACAATTTTGTAAAATTGGTTTCTGCATCCGCTGTGTTATTGGTGTTTTTAGAACCTACATTTATAGCGCAAACCACCAATTTAAACAACGATATGTTGCTGTTGTTTTTTACGTTACTTGGCTTGAATGCGCTTATTAAATCTCAACAATTATTTTTTGCTTTAGCATTGTCAGGTCTGTTATTTACCAATCTTAGAGGTATTTATATTGTTGTAGCTATAGCTTTAATTCATCTTGTTTACACGCGATTAGAATTAATTAAAAATAGAAAGCCCATCTATTTAGGGTATGTCGTTGCGCTATTGAGCTTTGCGTTGTTTTGTTATTTTCAATATGAAAAATTAGGTTGGTTTTTAATCACTCAGAAAGAAAACTATAATGCGCAAAGACAATCGGTTGGTCTAAAACAAGTAGTCATAAATAGTATGGTTTATGCAAAAAGCTTTTTGGAATATGGACGCTTTATCATGGCGTTGTTTTTAGTGCCTTTATTAGTGAAATACATAAAAGACAAATCGAATAGAAATATTAAAATCGATAGAATAGCCATCGCGTTTTTTGTATTTGCGTTTATCTTCTTTATAGGTATGGTGCCGTTTTCTAACCCAATTGGTGATCGGTATTTTATGATTTGTTATTTATTGGCCGTTATTTTACTCATCAATTTAATTACGCATTTTAATTTGGCTAAAAAACGACTGATGTATTCTGCTGTGGTGGTAATGTTTGTTTCTGGCCATTTTTGGATTTATCCTGCGACGATTTCTCAATCTTGGGATAGTTCTTTAGCGTATTTAAATAGTTATACCGTTGAAGAGCAGATGGAGCGTTACATCGATTCCGTTGGAATTAAGCCTTCTGAAATAGGAACCCGAATCCGTTTTAACGAACGGAATTTTTCAGAATTTAAAGTGCTGACTGAAGCAGAGCGTTATACGGATTTTAATATAGAAACAAATCAATTCATATTACTCTCTAATATAGATAATCAGACTAAAGATGAGGATTTGAATGAAATCATGTCGAATTGGACTTTAGTAAAACGGTATTCGCAGTTAGGAGTTTTTATGGAATTGTATAAAAGACAGTAGGTCGTTTTATTTAATAGAATTATGCCAATCATTGAAATCAAAACAATAATCAAAGCCGATATTAAAACTTGCTTCGATTTGTCTCGTAATATTGATTTTCATCAACAAAGTTTAGAACATTCTAACGAAAAAGCCATTGCTGGTAAAACTTCAGGCTTAATAGAGTTAGGAGAGTCTGTAACTTGGGAAGCTACTCACTTTGGTGTAAAACAAAAGCTAACGTCAAAAATTACAGCATTTGAAAGTCCCTATTATTTTGTAGATGAAATGACTTCTGGAGCTTTTAAATCGTTTAAACACGAACATATTTTTAAATATGAAGAAGGAAAAACCTTAATGGTTGATAAGTTTCAGTTTGAATCGCCTTTTGGTATTTTTGGAAAACTCGCTAATATTTTATTTCTGAAACGGTATATGAAAAATCTGTTAACGACTAGAAATGAGTGTCTAAAAATAAAAGCAGAAGAGGTTTCAACACTTGAACATCGTAATTAATCAGTTGTAAATTTCTAAGTATAAAAACTCTACTATAGTTTCGTTAAATGAAATCGCAGCAGAATGTTATTTATGGTGTTTTAATTGGTGTTTTGGGGATCGTCTTGTTTTCCTCAAAAGCCGTATTGGTAAAATTAGCCTATCGGTATAATGTAGACGCGATTAGTGTTTTGCTACTAAGAATGCTGTTTTCGTTTCCATTTTATATAATCATAGTCTATTTGTATAGGAAGGAGCAAAAAGAAACCACGGTTCCTAAAGATTATGCGTGGCTCGCTTTTTTTGGAATCGTAGGTTATTACTTAGCAAGTTATTTTGATTTTGTGGGTTTAACGTATATAAAAGCGAGTTTAGAGCGCATTATTCTTTTTGTTTACCCGACTATCGTATTATTATTTAATAAGTTGTTTCTGAAGAAAGCCATAACTAAAGTTCAAAAATTAGCAATATTAATTACGTATGTTGGTATTGTAATTACCTTTGGAAGTGAGGTTTCTATGTCTGGGAAGGATACTTATTTAGGTGGTTTTTTTGTGCTGCTAAGTGCTGTAACTTACGCTTCGTATCTTGTAGGAAGTGGTTGGTTAATTCCAAAATTTGGAGTCATGCGATTTACGGCATATGCGATGTTGGTGTCTTGTGTTTGTGTTTTTATTCATTTCGGCATTTTTTCTGATGTTGATATTTTTAATTTCTCTTGGGAAGTCTATGTTTTAGGCTTGTGTATTGCGGTTTTTGCAACAGTAATTCCATCGTTTTTAGTATCTATATCCATAAAATTAATCAGTTCTTCTAATTTTGCTGTAGTTGCTGGTATTGGTCCAATTTCAACGATTATTCTAGCTGTAATTTTCCTAAATGAAAGTTTGTCACTTCTTCAGGTTATAGGAACAGTTGTCGTTATTTTAGGAATTCTAATGGTTTCAAAAAGTAAAACAACGTAATTCAATTTATTATTAGGGGAATTCGGTGTTGTCATTTTAGAATAATAGCAGCAAATTCGTGCTGTACGTGTCAATTTGATGCAATTTTGACCTTATTTTCGATATCAACTTCAATTTCTCATAAGTTGTTAATTACTTTACGTCTTCAATATTTCATGTTTTAAGCTATAGTATTATATTTAGCCTTTCATCTAAATTTTGCCCACTTTTATGTCAGATCAGACTAGCTATACCGAAGATAACATACGCTCACTCGATTGGAAAGAACACATCCGAATGCGACCTGGTATGTATATCGGAAAGTTAGGTGATGGTTCATCTCCTGATGATGGTATTTATATTCTTTTAAAAGAGGTTTTAGATAATTCCATTGACGAATTTGTGATGGGAGCTGGTAAAACCATTGAGATTTCTATTCAAGGTGAACGCGTTATTGTGCGCGATTATGGTCGTGGTATTCCATTAGGAAAAGTGGTGGATGTAGTGTCTAAGATGAATACTGGTGGTAAGTACGACTCAAAAGCCTTTAAAAAATCAGTTGGTTTAAATGGTGTTGGTACCAAAGCTGTAAATGCGCTATCGTCTTATTTTAGAGTAGAATCTACAAGAGATAGCAAATCGGCATCAGCAGAATTTGAGCAAGGAAATCTTACCAATGAAGAACTTTTAGATGAAACCTCGCGAAGAAAAGGAACAAAGGTGTCTTTTATTCCTGATGAAATTATATTCAAAAATTATAAGTTTCGAAGCGAGTATGTCGTTAAGATGCTTAAAAACTATGTGTATCTAAATCCGGGATTAACCATTGTTTTTAATGGTGAAAAATTTTATAGTGAAAACGGTCTTAAGGATTTATTATCTGAGAATATTAACGAATCAGATATGTTGTATCCTATTATTCATCTTAAAGGAGATGATATTGAAATAGCTATTACGCATAGTAGAACACAGTATAGCGAAGAGTATCACTCGTTTGTTAATGGGCAAAATACCACGCAAGGGGGAACGCATTTATCTGCATACAGAGAGGCGTTAGTGAAAACTATAAGAGAGTTTTATGGTAAAAATTATGAAGCTTCAGATATTAGGAAGTCCGTTGTTTCTGCAATTGCTATAAAAGTCATGGAGCCTGTGTTTGAGAGCCAGACAAAAACAAAGTTAGGTTCTACGGATATGGGTGGCGACTTGCCAACAGTTAGAACTTATATCAATGATTTTGTAAAAACATATTTCGATAACTTTTTACATAAAAATCCAGATACTGCAGAAAAAATCCAACGCAAAATCCTTCAGGCTGAGCGCGAGCGTAAGGAATTATCGGGAATTAGGAAGTTAGCGAAAGACAGAGCGAAGAAGGCAAGTCTTCACAATAAGAAGTTGCGCGATTGTCGTGTGCATTTCGGTGACACAAAAAAGGATGGTTATTTAGACACGACTTTATTTATTACTGAGGGAGATTCAGCTTCGGGAAGTATAACAAAGTCGCGCGATGTTAATACACAAGCGGTTTTTAGCTTAAAGGGTAAGCCTTTAAATAGTTACGGTTTAAGCAAAAAAATTGTATATGAAAACGAGGAGTTTAACCTTCTGCAAGCGGCTTTAAATATTGAAGAATCGCTCGAGGATTTACGTTATAATAATGTGGTTATCGCAACGGATGCCGATGTGGATGGTATGCATATTAGGCTATTGTTGATTACGTTTTTCTTGCAATTTTTTCCTGAAGTTATAAAAGATGGTCATTTGTACATTTTGCAAACCCCTTTGTTTAGAGTTCGAAATAAAAAGGAAACGATTTATTGTTATTCGGAAGAGGAGCGACGCAACGCCATGGAAAAATTAAAGCCAAAACCAGAAATCACTCGATTTAAAGGTTTAGGTGAGATATCACCAGATGAATTTGTGCATTTTATAGGTGAAGATATTCGTTTAGATCCTGTGATGTTGGATAAAGAGATGTCTATTGAAGAGTTATTGTCTTTCTACATGGGAAAAAATACACCGACACGTCAAGAGTTTATTATTGATAACTTAAAAGTTGAACTTGATGTTATTGAGGAAGATGTTTAAATTATTTAATTTGAAATTCATTTCGATACTATTCGTGTTCTTTTATTTTTCAAGTATTATAAAGGCTCAGAATAAAGAAATCCCGATAGATAGTATAGATTATGAATTGAGAGCAAATGCTTTTCAATATGCTTTTGGAGCATTGAATTATTGTGAGTTAAGCGATTTTCCTAAGCTAGATGAAAGCAAGGCAACCAGTCGATTTTTGAATAGGTTCATTCCACAAAGAATTTATGATATGTGTGATTGGCTTTTTGATAGGTTTGGAAAGGTCAAAAGCGTTAAATTAAAAAATTTTGTCATTGACAGTTTAGACCGAATACACTTTAGGTATAAAGCTAACTATGCCGAATTTGATAGAGTTGTCGATTTTCGGGTTGTTTTTAATAAGGAAAATAAAGTGCATTGGATGCATTATCAAACACATTGGGATGAAGATTTTAGTTTTTTTAGTGACGAAGAGCTTCAAGTAGTACGCATTGATGACTTACCGTATACTTTAATGGAGCAGCATAAGGAGTTTGTGTTAAGTAATTATCAATATAAAGATTCTACTTTTTTAAACTATATTAAACCAGAGCTATTAGCTTACCCAAAAAAAGTTAAGTCTTGGACCGCAGATATCGTTCATGAGCGTGATTCTATTTATACAAAGTTAGGTGATTTTGAAAACCTAAAACTCAAAGAAAAACTTATTTCAAATAATGATTATTTAGTATATCGTTACAGTGTTAATTTTGATAAATTAGATGACCCTTCTGAGGTTAGACTTTATTGCGATTTAAAAGATAGATATGTAGGGGTTAGAGTGGTTGATATTTGGTGTAATGAATATTATAAAGCAGATGCCAGTTTGAAAGAAAGAATAGCGAAAGATATAATTAAAGGTAAATAATGACAGTAGTTGCATGAGAACAGACAATAGAGACATAAAAAATACTATAATTTCCATTTATTTTATATTAATCATTGCTGCCGTCTTATTGGCTACGGTTTTTCAATCGTATAATTTAGTAGAAGGAAGTTCGCTTTATGTTCTAATAGGCTTATTAGTAGCTGTTGTAGTTGTGCATTTTGTTGCTCGATTTTTTGAATATGATAGTGATGGTGCTAAGGTTATTATTACAAATAGTGGATTAATAGTTGCTGATTTTTTTAATTATAGAGAGAATAAAATTGAAGTCGCAAGAGAAAAAATATCTGGTTATAAAATCAATAACTATTTTCTATATAAAAGCTTAGTTGTTTATACAACATTAAGTAATGGAAAAATTGCGAAAGAAAGTTTTAATATCACCCTTTTAAAACGAAAAAAGGTGAAATATGTGAGGCAGTCGCTCAGAAAGATTATAAAAGAAAATAAAAGTATAAAGTTGTAAAGATAGATGATAGAAGAACATGACGAGTTGTTAAATGAAGACGACGGTAACCAGGAAACGATTACTAAGGTTACCGGAATGTATAAAGAATGGTTCTTAGATTATGCATCCTACGTAATTCTAGAACGTGCTGTACCTGCGATTGAAGATGGGTTTAAGCCAGTGCAGCGTCGTATTATGCATTCTATGAAAGATTTAGACGATGGTCGTTACAATAAAGTAGCGAATATCGTTGGTCATACCATGCAATACCATCCTCATGGAGATGCGAGTATAGCAGATGCTATGGTGCAAATTGGTCAAAAAGATTTACTGATTGATACGCAAGGAAACTGGGGTAATATTTTAACAGGAGATCGTGCAGCAGCATCACGTTATATTGAAGCACGACTTTCTAAGTTTGCTTTAGACGTAGTTTATAATCCGAAAATTACAGAATGGCAAGCCTCATATGATGGCAGACGTAAAGAGCCTATAAATCTTCCAGTGATGTTTCCGTTGTTATTGGCGCAAGGAGGTGAAGGAATTGCAGTTGGTTTGTCTACAAAAATATTACCTCACAATTTTATTGAACTGATTGATGCTTCGGTAAAACATCTAAAAGGAAAACGATTTACAATTTTACCCGACTTTCCAACAGCTGGTATTGCAGATTTTACCAATTATAATGACGGTATGCGAGGTGGAAAGGTGAGAGTACGTGCTTTGATTTCGCAACGCGACAAGAATACTTTAATGATAACTGAAGTGCCTTATGGAACAACAACATCATCGTTAATTGACTCTATTCTTAAAGCGAATGACAAAGGGAAAATTAAAATAAAGAAGATTGAAGATAATACTGCAGCTGAGGTTGAAATTTTAATTCATTTGCCTTCAGGATTATCACCAGATAAAACAATTGATGCCTTATATGCCTTTACGAATTGTGAAACTTCAATTTCGCCTTTAGGTTGTGTTATTGAGGATAACAAGCCTTACTTCGTTGGTGTTACGGAAATGTTGCGTCGTTCTACCGATAATACTGTACAGCTTTTAAAAAGTGAGTTAGAAATAAAGTTAGGGGAATTTCAAGAACAATGGCATTTTGCATCACTTGAACGTATTTTTATTGAAAATAGAATCTATCGCGACATTGAAGAAGAGGAAACTTGGGATGGCGTTATTAATGCAATCGATAAAGGGTTGCAACCGCACATCAAACATTTGAAACGTGCCATTACAGTTGAAGATATAACGCGTTTAACGGAAATTAGAATTAAGCGTATTTCTAAATTTGATATTGATAAAGCGCAACAAAAGATAGATGCTTTAGAAGACCAAATAGCTGAAGTAAAACATCACTTAGCGAACCTAATTGATTATGCTATAGCGTATTTCGAAAGATTAAAAGCTGAATACGGAGAAGGAAAAGAGCGAAAAACAGAAATCAGAATATTTGATGATGTAGATGCAACGAAAGTCGTAATAAGAAATACTAAACTCTACGTGAATAGAGCAGAAGGTTTCATTGGAACATCGTTAAAACGCGATGAGTATGTTTGTGATTGTAGTGATATTGACGATATAATTGTTTTCACCAACCAAGGTACTATGATGGTGACTAAGGTAGATTCTAAAACCTTTATAGGGAAGAATATTATTCATGTCGCTGTTTTTAAGAAAAAAGATAAGCGTACGATTTATAATATGATTTATCGAGACGGAAAAGGTGGTCCTTCGTATGTAAAACGATTTGCTGTAACGAGTATGACGCGAGATCGTGAATATGATTTAACGAACGGAAGTAAGGGTTCTGCACTTTGGTATTTTTCTGCAAATCCTAATGGAGAAGCTGAGGTCGTAACAATTATGTTGCGTCAAGTTGGTAGTATAAAGAAGTTGAAGTGGGATTTAGATTTTGCTGAAATTCTTATAAAAGGAAGATCATCAAAAGGAAATCGTGTAACAAAATACGCGATTAAGCGTGTGGAGTTAAAAGAAAAAGGGGTATCCACATTAAAACCACGTAAAATTTGGTTTGATGATACCGTTCGGCGTTTAAACGTTGATGATAGAGGTGAGTTAATAGGAGAATTTAGAGGCGAGGATAGGTTGCTTGTTATTAACCAATCGGGAATTGTGAAAACAATCATTCCAGAATTGACAACGCATTTTGATAGCGATATGATTGTGTTAGAGAAATGGATTCCTAAGAAACCAATATCTGCCATTTATTACGATGGTGAAAAAGAACGCTATTATGTAAAACGTTTTTTAATAGAACAAGAGGGTAAAGAGGAAGATTTTATTTCAGATCATCCAGATTCTCAATTAGAGATTGTTTCAACCGATTGGAAGCCAATGGTAGATGTAGAGTTTACTAAAGAACGCGGTAAGGATCGTAAGCCTAATATGGAGGTGAATCTTGAAGAATTTATTTCAGTTAAAGGGATTACAGCTTTAGGGAATCAGTTAACGAAGGATAAAATCAATCAAGTAAGTCTACTAGATCCGTTGCCTTATGAAGCACCTGAAGAAGTTCCTGCAGACGATATAGAGGTTGTTGATGAAGAAACACTTAAGTCTACAAGGTCTGAGTCTAGCGAAAAACCGCAGTCTAAGAATTCGTCAGAGAGAGATGATGTCGACTTGGGTGATAAAGGGCAAGGCTCATTGTTTTAACTGAAATGACTTATATTTTTGCAATAAATGGTTAGAAAAGGCTTCAGCACCTTTGTTAGACATGTGAGTTGCGTCTTTCCAGTAAGAATTATCCTTATTGTCCTTGTAAAGATTTGTGAAATCTGTATAAGTCAAATTCAATTCTTGCATTATTTCGTTAAGCATTTTGTTATCAATTTCACAGGTGTCATGATAAATTGGCGAGGTAATAAATATAAAAGTCTTATTTGGTGCTTTTTCAGAAAATGATTTAATAGATTTTAAATAGTTTAAAGCGGTTGTGTTGATTTGATGATTGTCAGTGCATTCTTTGTTTGAAATTGATTTAGCTAAAACTATGTCTCTTATTTTTTCTTGAGAAGAAGTGACCACTAAACCGTCATAGCCATTATAACTTTTGAAGTTATAATTTGGTCTAAAATAGTTTTTGAGTATACCTATAGATGTTCCATTGTAATTCATGCTGTAGTAGAATTTTTGTAAAGTAGACAGCTGACTCGTACTATCTAACACTTTTGTAATAATTGGGTTTCGGTGAAACTTTGTTTTTAAAGCATTAACATCAGATCCGGTATAATCATTATCAAAAAAATTCTTTGTATCAATGTGGACTAACACTATTTGTTTCAGGTCTTTGTTTAGGGTGTTAATCAGTGTGCTATTATAAGCAACACCAATGCCGTCAATACCCATGTTAAAGCCATTTTTGCTCAACATGGCAACATCTATGTGTCTGTTGGCTCGTGAGTTGCCAAATACTAATAAATTGGTAGAATCTTTTAATGATAAGAAATGGTTGAGTTTACCTATAGCTTGACCTGTCATTACTTTATCGCTAACCTTATTTAAACTGAAAAAGACTAGCTTATCCAGTCCATAACTTATTACTAATGTAAGTACAATGATTTGAATAATTTTTTTAGTTATATCTGAGTTCATCGTTTAAAATTGAAAATAAATAAAGTTTTCTGCTGTTGAATAGAATAGGCAGAGCATTATGATAATAACCGAAACAATAAATGTTAGTTTTATAGTACTGAATCGAATACCGTAATCTTCTAATGTAACATTAGATCTAAATATTTTTAAATCTATTAAAATACCAATTAAAAGTAATAGCAATCCGTTTACAAAAGCATTTATATCACCAATAAAAAGTGAGCCGTAATTGAAGCTAAATAGCTCTGTTATAATTGTTGATGCAGAATGAAAATCAGGAGCTCTAAAAAACACCCATGAAATAAGAACAACAATAAATGTGTACAAGTATCCAAACGTATTAAATGTTCTAATTTTTAACGCGGAAAACGTGTATTTTTCAAGACTTAGGAAAAGGCCATGAATTCCTCCCCAAATTACAAAATTCCAAGAGCTGCCATGCCATAATCCGCCAATCAACATTGTTAGAAGTAAGTTTCTGTATGTTATTATAACTCCTTTTCTGTTTCCTCCTAGTGAAATATATAAATAGTCTCGTAACCAAAAAGAAAGCGACATGTGCCATCGTCTCCAGAACTCAGTAAGTGTTTTAGAGAAATACGGAAAGTTAAAATTCCTATTAAATTTAAATCCAAACATTTTGGCACTTCCAATAGCTATATCTGAATAACCGGAAAAATCAAAATATATCTGAAAAGCATAAAAAATAGTTGCAACTAAAAGGGTGGAGCTGTTATGTATTTCATAATTAGCATATACTGAATCAACATAGACACCTAAGTTGTCAGCGATAGCTACCTTTCTAAATAATCCGATAAATATCTGAAAAACACCTGTTTTTAATAAAGTAAGGTTTAGGTTTCTTTTGTTTTGAATTTGTGGAATCAAATTAGAGGCGCGTTCTATCGGACCTGCTACTAGCTGTGGAAAGAGACTCACAAAAGTGAAAAAACTAACAATGTCTCTGCTAGCCTTTATTTGATTTCTATAAATATCAATACTATAGCTTAAGGTTTGGAAGGTATAAAAGCTTATTCCAACGGGTAATATTATATTTAAAGTTAGATCGTTTACTTCCCATCCTATAGAAGACATAGAAATAGCAAAAGTATCGGCAAAAAAATTATAGTATTTAAATATGCCTAGTAAACCTAAATTAGAGCAAAGGCTTACTAACAACCAACGCTTTTTGTGCTTTTGCTCTTTGGCTTCTTCAATTCTTTGTCCAACATAATAATCTAAAAAAGAACTGAATATTATAAGTGATAGAAATCTATAGTCCCACCAGCCATAAAACACATAGCTTGAAATCAGTAATAAAATATTTTGATTCTTATAATTTGCTTTAAGAGTCCAATAGATGATAAGTACTATTGGTAAAAAGATAAGATATTCTATTGAATTAAAAAGCATTAAATCAGCGTGTTATTTATTTGGAGTCTTAAGGTGTCTATATTAAATATTTACGAAATATAAGGAATCCAAATTTACGCATCTTAAAGTTCTGACTAATATTAGTTAAGCGGCTCTTAATTAACGTTCTATTGCTTTGTGAGGTTTATTTGTTGTTTTAACTTTTAGTAAAACCTAGTTTGATCTTAAGACAAATTAAAGCTTAACTTGGGGTGCTAGTAAGAGATCAATCTACTTTTACAGCAACCCCTTTTTCAACCCTTGAAGCTCTGCTAGGTCTTTTTATAGCGAGTTTATATTCAAAAGTATAAGAATCTTCTGTTGTAGACAGAATTTTCATGTGAATAGCCTCTTTTTCGGAGTTGTTTGTTGGGTGTAATTTCTTTAATATAAATTCACAATCATTAATCCATCGAATAGATGATGAATCTGCTTCTTCTTCATGATAATCAATGTTGAAATTCTCAGTGCGCTTAAAACGTGAAGTTTGCTCAATACCATCAACGATATATGTAAACTCAAAAGTCCCTGTTTTAAAATCGGAACAATTACGCTCTATTGAGTAGCAGCTTGTTAATAAAATCAACACTAACATTGAAAGAAAAAACTTCATATAAATCTTTTTGTAAAGATAATGAATAGTGTAATTAATACTAAGGCTTGTAGCTCTTAAAAGTTCCATTTTTATAAAAGATTACAATTTTATCAATTTCAGAACTAGATTCAGGCATAGAATTCGGACTAGGAAGATCAGGCTTTTTTTGTATTTCTGATTTGTTTGAGTTTGGAGATTCTGAAATTTTAGGTTGACTAGGGAAGTTTCCTTTCCCATTCATAAGCCAATACAATTCTACTTCCGGATAGGTGTTTAGTACCTTCATTACAAAGTCTAAACTGGGCTTGTTTCTGCCACTTAAAATGTGTGAAATACTTGAGCGCTGAACCCCGATTTTTTCAGCGAAACTTGAAGCAGATTCACTGTAAAAATCGATGACTTTTTGTAGTCGTTTTGTAAAATCGACAGAGTTTATCATTGTAAACTTGAGTTTTGTGGATGTAACGATACAAATGTAAACAATAGTATTTGTATAACCCTTAAATGTAATTAAATATTTGAAACACTATTAAAGTTTAGGTTTGGTGATTTGATATTGAGTACTGATAAAGAGTGTTTTACGGTGTGGAATTAATTCCTGTTGAATATTTTTCAATTAACTTTAGTTGTGATAGCATTTCAGAAGTCAAGGTTGTTTACCGTTGTAACGTTTTGTTGACTTTTGGTTGTTTACAATTGTAATTAATCAAATGATTACATTTGTAACCACTAATTTAGTCTTATGAATCTAGAGCTTTTAAATCGCCTCTTTGTAGAAGTTAAAACACCAGAACTTTTTGGTCGTTATATTACCAATTCTGATATAGAAAAATGTTTTGGAAATTTGTTAAAACCTCAAATTTCTTCACTTGGCTATTCGGTTGAGAAACGACCAATATATAGTTTGAAAATTGGTAATGGACCAATTAAAATTTTGTTGTGGTCGCAAATGCACGGCAATGAATCTACATCGACAAAAGCACTTTTTGATTGTTTTAATCTATTTGAAACTGAACATGAAATTTCAAAACTAATTTTAGAACAATGTACTTTAGTAGTTATTCCTATTTTAAATCCTGATGGTGCTAAATGTTTTACGCGTATAAATGCAAATGAAATTGATTTAAATAGAGATGCGCAAAATGTATCTCAGCCAGAAAGTAAAATACTACGTCAACTTTATATCGATTTTAAACCCGATTATTGTTTTAATCTTCATGGTCAACGAACCATTTTTAGTGCTGGAGAGACAGAAAATGTTGCGACACTATCATTTTTGTCGCCTGCACAAGATCAAGGTCGTCAGTTAACAACGAATAGAAAAGCTGCAATGACTATAATTGCCGAAATCAATGATTTGCTGCAAGCAGAGATTCCAAATGGAATAGGGCGTTATGATGATGGTTTTAATCTGAATTGTGTTGGAGATACTTTTCAAAGTTTTGGTGTGCCTACGTTATTATATGAAGCAGGACATTTTAAAAATGACTACAATAGAGAAGAGGTGAGAAGATTAATGTTTATTGCTATTTTAAAAGGGATAGATGTTATTATAAATAAGGTTGATATTGGTAAGTACGAAGCGTATTTTGATATTCCAGAGAATGCTAAATGTTTCTATGATATAATTATTAGAAATGCAAAATATAATGGTGTAGTTGATTTAGTTGATATTGCTATTCAATATAAAGAGACATTAATTGATGGTAAATTAGAGTTTGTTCCAGTTATTGAAGAAATTTCAAAACTAAATAATAAGTATGGACATAAAGAAATAGAAGCCAACGGGTACGTAGTGAAAACTACAGAGGGTTTTGACTTAAAAATAGGTTTCGAAATCGATTTCGTAATAGTGAATAATGAAAGAATCTCATTAAAATCGTAAAAATATTCAGTTATAATGCATAATTGTTAATGTAAATGTTTTATTTTTGCATTTACTTTAAAGATTATACAATTATACAATTATGGCAAAGTTTAAATTAGATGAAGTTGATCACCAAATTCTCGATATGCTTATCGATAATACGCGTATTCCTTTTACAGATATTGCGAAGAAATTATTGATTTCTGCAGGTACTGTTCATGTACGTGTAAAGAAAATGGAGGAAGCAGGGATTATAATGGGGTCATCATTAACCTTAGATTATCAAAAGCTAGATTATTCATTTATAGCTTATGTTGGGGTTTTTTTACAAAACACATCGCAAACTAAATTTGTTTTAGAGCGAATATCAGAAATACCTTATGTTACTGTAGCGCATATTACAACAGGGAAATTTAATATTTTCTGTAAAATTAGAGCTAAAGAAACCATGCACGCTAAAGAGATTATTTTTATGATCGATGACATTGATGGCGTTTATAGAACTGAGACTATGATTTCTTTAGAAGAAAGTCTTAATGATAAAAAACGATTGATGCATACTATTTTTAATGAACTATAATCATTAAATTATATTTTAACAAATGCCCTTTGTTTTTGTAACTCAGGGCATTCTTTATTTAAACGAATATGAGCTTGAATTCTATAAGTACGTCAGAATACAATACTTACTACCAACCCTATATTGATGCTATCAATGAGGATATAGGTATTTGTGAAGGATTAAAGCAAAATCAAAATTCTGTTGTTTCTTTTTTCTTAAGTATTCCTAAAGAAAAACATAGTTATGCTTATGCTGAAGGCAAGTGGACCATAAAAGATGTTCTGCTTCATGTTATAGATACGGAACGTATTTTTACATATAGAGCATTAAGGGTTGCTAGACGTGATAAAACAATCCTCCCAGGTTTTGAGCATGATGATTATGTAGTACATGCTGGAGCTAAGAACCGTTCTTTTGATAGTTTGTTAGAAGAATATAAGGCTGTAAGGCAGGCGACGCTTACTTTGTTTAGTACGTTTGATGCTGGTACATTAAAACTTATAGGTAATGCTTCGGGTTCACCAATTTCTGTTAGAGCAATAGGTTATATCCTTTTAGGCCATGAAAATCATCATATCAAAACTATAAAAGAACGTTACCTCTAATTCGCATAATAATCAAATGCTTCTAAAATTAGGTCATTACTGATGACACAGTCTAATTTTGGTTTCCCTATAGCTTCTAAAAGCACAAATTTTACAACACCATGGCTGTTTTTCTTATCATATTTTAATAATTCTATGATATGGTTTTGATCTGCTTTATTTATTTCGACTTTAGAGAATGTTTTTAAAATTCCATTAGTAATTTCAGCTAAATGCTCATTGCTTAGTCCACAAACCTTGGTCGATAAATAGGTTTCTAAAATCATACCTATAGCAATGGCTTCACCATGTAATAATGGAGTTTTGTCTGCATTTTCCAGGAAGTAGCTTTCGATAGCATGGCCAATCGTATGTCCAAAATTTAATATTTTTCTTAAGCCTTGTTCTTTAGGGTCCGATGTTACGACTTGGTTTTTTATGACAATAGACTCATAAATTAAACGGTCTAAGTCTGAAATGTCTAATTTTTCGAGATGTGTTAACGTATTCCAATAGGCTTCGTCGTAAATTAACCCATGTTTTAGCATTTCGGCAAAACCGGAAACCATTTCGTTTTGCGGAAGCGTGTCTAAAAATGATGTATCAACACCTACCAATTGACCTTCATTAATCACACCGACTTGATTTTTTAAAGCACCTAAGTCAACACCTGTTTTTCCACCAACAGATGCGTCAACCATAGCTAATAAGGAGGTTGGTATATTAATGTAAGGAATTCCACGCATGTATGTACTTGCTACAAAACCACCTAAATCTGTAACAACACCACCACCTAGATTAATCAATAAACTTTTGCGATCTGCGTTATATTCGGATAAAGCTTCCCAAACACCAGTGCAAATATCAATGGATTTATGTTCTTCTCCATTTGGCATTTCCATGACTTCAACGGCTATTTCGTCAGATTCTAATCGTTCTAGAAACTTAGGTAGGCAATAATCGTGCGTATTTGTATCTACAAGGACAAATATTTTAGACGGTTTTTTTGTTTTTATATAGTTGTTTAATTCTGTATAAACCTCAGAGTTAAAATGTACTACGGCATTTTTTGTTGAAATAGATTCCATAATAAAATTTATAAGCGAAAAATATGATGTGAAAATACTTCCTTTTTAGAAAAAAAAGTAAGACTATAATAAATATATTTGCATTTATATTCTTTAGCTAATGATAAATCGCTCCCTTTTTGAGGATACAGGTACGGCATTTACTTTAAAATCTGATTCAGAATTAGAGCGTGCCTATTTTTTGTTTAAAATGATTTCTTCAGAACCATTGGTTAGAATTGGTACTGTAGCAACGAGGTTTGCTTTAAAAGCACACTTGCCAGTAGAGAAATTAATTAGAGCTACAGTTTTTGATCATTTTTGTGGTGGTGTTAATGAAGAAGATTGTTTGTCGGTAATAGATAATTTATACACAGAAGGTGTTAGTTCTGTTTTAGATTATTCTGTTGAGGGTAAGGCTGAGGAAAATCAATTTGACAATGCACTTGAGAAAATATTGAAAATCATTCATTTTTGTGATGACAGAGAAGCTATGCCTATTGTTGTTTTTAAACCTTCTGGTTTTGGACGGTTTTTGTTGTATCAAAAAAAAACAGAGGGACAAAAGTTAACAGCTGAAGAAGAGGCGGAGTGGGATAGAATAGTAAATCGATTTGATACCGTTTGTAAGCTTGCTAAAGAAAAAGACGTTGAAGTTTTAATTGATGGTGAGGAAAGCTGGATGCAAGATGCTGCTGATGATTTAGTAGAAGAAATGATGTTGCGCTATAATAAGGATGTTCCCATTGTTTATAATACGTTACAATTATACCGCTGGGATCGTTTAGAGTATTTAAAAGCTCTGCATCAACGAGCTAGGTCTAACGGTTTTAAAATTGGAATGAAAATTGTTCGTGGCGCTTACATGGAAAAAGAACGAGAAAGAGCACTGGATAAAGGATATGACTCTCCAATTTGCGAAAACAAAAAAGCAACCGATGATAATTTTAATGATGCGCTTAATTACATTCTTAATAATTTAACAGATATTTCGGTTTTTATAGGAACTCATAATGAAGCGAGTTGTTATTTGGCTATGGACTTGATGGAAACCAAAAACATTTCTAAAAAAGATAATAATGTATGGTTTGGCCAGTTGTATGGTATGAGTGATCATATTAGTTTTAATTTGGCAGCTCAAGGTTATAATGTTGCAAAATATATTCCTTTTGGCCCAGTAAAGGATGTAATGCCTTATTTAATTAGAAGAGCAGAAGAGAACACCTCAGTAGCTGGACAGACGAGTAGGGAGTTGTCGTTATTAAAATCTGAAAGGCGTAGACGGAAGTTGTAGTTATTTTTTGAATTGTTTCTATTTAGAATTAAATTTAAAAATTCACCATAATTATATATAGTGGATTTAGTTATTAGTATTAAAAGCGACTTATTTAAGCTTTGCCAAATTGATACCATTTCTTCTTTTTATGAGGGTTGTCCCCATAACCGTAACCGTAGCCGTAGCCTTTTTTATCAAAATCAGTTCCGTTTAATAGCATATTCATATTAGGTAGTCTGTTATCGTCATAAAGTGGTTTAGCAACTGCTGATAATTGTCTTTTATCAACGTTATTTGCGCCAACGACGTAAATAAACATATCTGCAAATTTTGAGATTAACATGGTATCGCTTACTAAGCCTACAGCTGAAGTATCTACGATTATATAATCATATTTACCTTCGAAATAATCAAATAAATCTTTAATTCTATCACTCATTAATAATTCGGAAGGGTTTGGTGGGATGGAACCCGAAGGAATAATATCTAAATAAGTGTTGGTTTTTAATTTATTGACTATTTCATTTGGCTTGATTGATTTGTTGGCAATATAGTCTGATAAACCAATCTTTGATGTTGGTTTTTCATTAAGGTATTGCATTATTTTCGGAACTCGGATATCCATTTCAATTAGCAGTACAGATTTTTCTGAAAACGAAATTGATGAAGCTAAGTTGGTGCTTGTGTGCGACTTACCTTCTTGAGCTCTTGTGGATGTAATAAATACTTTTTTAGTTTTAGAGTCATTGTTTTTTAACAAGAAATCAATGTTAGATCTAATAATCCTGAATGCTTCAGCCTTCGGAGAATAGTCCACCTTAGTAATTAGCTTGGTTTTCTTACTCGTTAACGGTATGTCACCTATATACGGAATGTTCACCACATCTAGAAGGTCGTCTTTATCATAGATTTTTGTGTCGAGAAGGTCTTTAGTATAAATAAATCCTATAGGAATACCTAAGCCAAAAAGAAGTGCTCCTAAATAGGTAAGCATTCTGTTTGGTGCAACTGGGATTTGAGAAGAATATGCTGAATCTATAACTTTTGCATTAGGTGTGAACATGCCAAGCGTAATCGCTGTCTCTTCTCGTTTTTCTAATAAATATAAGTAAAGTGATTCTTTAATGCTCTGCTGGCGTTCAATATCTCTGAGTTGTCTTTGTTTTGTTGGAGCAGCATACAGCTGACCTCGAATCCTTGCGTCTTCTTGATTTAAATTGTTGAGTGTTATTTCACTTGATTTTCTCATGTTGTCAAGTGAGCTCGATAAATTTTCTTTTAAGGCATTAATTTGATTGTTTAAATTAATAACTACAGGGTTACTTTCAGTAGAGTTTTTTAATAGTTTATCTCGTTCTGCGACTAATTCGTTGTGGTTTTTTGTGACTTGAGCAATGTTTCCGTCGGATAATCCAACTGAGGGTAAAAGGTCAGAATTTTTATTCTTTTCTTTTAATTCCTGTTGCATGTAATCAATTAACTGTATATTATTGGTGGTATTGTTTATTTGGGATTCAGTTTGTCTTTCACTTTTTAAATAAATATCTGCCTGAGAAGCCAAAGCTGTTAAGTTATTACGTTTTTGAAGTTGTTCTGCAGTAAAGTCGACCTCTTCTAATTCTTTAAATACTAATTCTAATCGGTTATTAATAAAGTCGGACGTGACTTTTACAACCTCTTCTTTATCTGTTATAACATCATTGTTATATTCTTTGATTATTTGGTTTAATATATCAATTGCTCTTTTAGGGATATTATCTCGAAGCCCTAGTTTTACTACACTAGATTCGTCATTTGTCGAGATTGAAAGGTTTGATTTATACCTTCCAATAATAGAAGAAATACGTTTAATTGATACTCTTAAATTACTACCTATCTTTGGGCTGTGTTTTCCACTATTCGGAACAATTACAACATCACCAAAGCTTGTTTTTATACGATCACCAAAAGAATATGATATGCCTTGAGTAATATCACGATCCATAAGCGATTTTCCGTCATCTTTAAACATTAAAAATTCTGATGGGGATTTTATTTTAATAAAAAGCGTTGTGTCAATTTTATGTATAACCGTATCGTTAACGAAAAAATTTAGCTTAATTGGAGGGTTTTCATATATTTCTTGTTCCTTTATTTTACCTTGTTCAAAGTATGTAATGTTAAGTTTTAGGTCCTTAACTATTCTAGAAATTAATGTCCTTGAAGTTAAAATAGCAATCTCATCTTGTATAGCTTTCGATTTACTAGATAGAAGACTACTGCCACTTAATTCAGCTAAACTCGGGAGTTTTTGAGATTCCTTATCATCTTTAATTCGTATTGTAGCAGATGCGTTATATTGAGAGGTTGAATAGCGTAAATGTATAAATGCTAGAGATACGGCTATAATGCAAAAAAAAGCAATTAACTTCCACCGAGAAAGGTATAAATTCAACGTTTTTTTTAGCGCTTTCGTTGATAAACTATTTTTAGACTCCATATTTAACTATAATTATCTTATTAAAAATACGGCAATAATGGTAGTAAGTGTTCCAATAGCAGAAATCAATACACTGTTATTTTGATTATAAGTAGACGAGCGTATTTTAGCGTTGTTTGGTTCTACATATATTACATCATTTTGTTGTAAGTAATAAACAGGAGAATTTACGGAGTTAATTGAGGTTAAGTCGATATTAGCAAATTTCTTTTTCCCTTCAACTTCTCGTATTAATTTAACGGTTTTTCTTTTTCCGAAAATGGTTAAATCATTTGCGTAACCTAGTGCTTCTAAAATAGTGACTCTTTCATCTTGCATTGTAAATGTGCCTGGATTAGAAACCTCTCCAAGTACTGTAATTGTAAAATTTGCTAATCTTACATTCACAATTGGATCCTTTGCCATTGTACTAATACGGTCAGTTAATAAAGTAGTTAATTCTGATCGTGTAAGCCCTTCAACCTTTAGTGTTCCAAAAACCGGAAATTCAATATTTCCATTATAATCAATTAAATAAGTTTGTTGCGTTAAACTTCCTTGGGCACTTGTTAAATTTGATGTGTTATGTGAAACCACAGGTAAATTAAAAGGCATAACAGTCGCTGGATCTAATGCCGTTACGTTAATTGTTAAAATATCGTCTGGTTTGTAAATAATTTCTGTTGGTTCAGGAGATAATTGACCTTCTGAAAGCGGCTCATCTTGAAAGTAGATAAAGTCTTTTCGTGAGCTACATGATGTCGCTATAATTAGTGCTAGTATAGAAATAATTAGAATACGTGGTTTCATATAAGTAGTTGTTATAAGTTTGATAAAAGTGATAATTATTTTTTAATATCTAAAACTTCGTAAGTAGAATTGTTTGAGATATATTCTGGAATTAAATGCTTTATCGAAGATACAATTTCTAATGGTTGTGTTAAAGAATTTACAGCGGTTAGTTTATTAATCTGTTTTTCAGTACTATCGATATCAATATGCCTTGATTTTGCAATCATAATTTTATCATGATAGGTTTTTTTTGTGTTTTCCCCATCGGCTAAAAGTTCTTCATAAATTTTTTCACCAGGTCTTAAACCTGTGATTTTTATGTCAATATCTTCAGGGTAGCGTAAGCCGGATAAAATAATCATATTAGTAGCAAGATTAAAAATCTTTATAGGCTCTCCCATATCAAAGACGAAAATCTCTCCACCATTACCCATGGCTGCAGCTTCTATTACTAATTGACAAGCTTCTGGAATTGTCATAAAATAGCGTGTGATATCCTTATGAGTAACTGTTAACGGTCCTCCTTTTTCAATTTGTTTTTTAAATAACGGAATTACAGATCCATTAGAGCCTAATACGTTTCCAAATCTAGTGGTAATGAATTTTGTATGACCTTTTCCTTTTAAGCAGGTGACATAAAGTTCGGCTATACGTTTTGTAGCTCCCATTACATTTGTTGGGTTTACTGCTTTGTCGGTGGAAATTAAAACAAACTTGTCAACACTATGTTTTACTGCGATATCTGCAACATTTTTTGTGCCTCCAATATTTACACTAACGGCTTCAAATGGATTGTTTTCCATTAAAGGAACGTGTTTGTATGCAGCAGCATGAAAAATTACTTTAGGTTTATAATTATCGAATATTTGATCTATTCTACTTCTGTTACGAACATCTGCAACTATAGCTTCTACGTTTTCTAGACCTTGTTGTCTAAATTCTTGTTGAATATCATAAAGTGCAGATTCTGCATTATCAACTAAGATTAATTTTTTATAATTATAGAGACTAACTTTTCTGCAAATCTCACTTCCTATTGAACCAGCAGCACCAGTTATCAGAATTACTTTGTTATTATATAAGTCCTCAAGATCTGGGTTTTTTATATTAATTGGATCTCTTCCTAATAGGTCTTCAATTTTAACTTCTTTTATCTGTCCAACACTTAAGTCACCATCAATCCAGCTTTGAACAGGAGGAACTATTTTTACTTTTAGACCTAATGAAAAAAGGTTTCCTGTAATTTGAAGTAATCTTGTAGGATCTATGTTTTGAATTGAAATTATAACGTCTTCAATATTTTTTCTTTTAATGAAACTTTCATCAATAGATTCTATACCATAGACTTTTAACAAGTTTATTTTCTTGCCAATTTTACGTTCATCATCATCAATAAAACCAACAACTTCAAAGCCACTTTTAGTGTCATTTTGTATAGCATCGTAGGTTAACATTCCGGAACTACCAGCTCCAAAAATCAGGACCTTTGAAACTGACTTAAAGTCTTGGGTGATATGGTTGTATATTGATTTTATGAATAGTTTTGCGCCTATAAGGAACAAGATGTTTAAAAGTAAATTGATGTAAATAATTGAACCCGAAATATTGAAAATACTATCATTACCTAATGTCTTTCGACTTAAAAAAGTACAGAAAATTAGAATTGTTGCTAAAATATTTGCGCCAATAATAATATTTACAATGTCTTTGAATCCTGTAAATCTAACAACTCCTTTGTAAGAGCCAACAGCAATAAAACTAATTGCAGCAACAATTGCCACATATGGAATTTGATTTAAAAGGTCGATAAAGTCAAACTCTATTTGAAAATTAAATCGAATTAAATATGCTAGGAAAAATGAAGCTATTACAATCACGACATCAAATAATAGCACAAGCCATTTTGAAGCATATTTTTTCGATATTTTATCTAATAGTTTAGTTAACATGTTACAAAATACGCTTTTATTGTAGAAATAACTCTTTCTAATTCATTATTAGTAAGGTTTGAGCCACTTGGCAAACATAAACCTTTGTTAAATAACGCATCAGAAACACCATTAAGATAGCTAGGGTATTTTTTAAAAATTGGCTGTTGATGCATCGGTTTCCATAATGGTCTAGATTCAATATTTTCTTTTTCTAGTGCTAATCTTAACCCTTCACGTGTATTTTCAGAATCTAAAAGAATACAAGATAGCCAGCGGTTTGAAAAATAACCTTCAGGTTCATTAAGAAACGTGATTTTGTCAATATGTTTTAGGGAGTTTGAGTATAACTGATAATTAGAACGTCGTTTTGCAACATGACTATCTAAAATTGTCATTTGTCCACGGCCAATACCTGCAACAATGTTAGACATTCGGTAATTATAACCAATCTCTGAATGTAAATAGTGAGGAGCGTTATCTCTAGCTTGTGTTGCCAAGAAAACTGCTTTTTCTTTAAGTTTTAAGCTTTTTGTAACAAGAGCGCCACCACCAGAAGTGGTTATAATTTTATTGCCGTTAAAAGATAATATTGAAAAATCACCAAATGTTCCACAATTCCTACCATTATATTGACTTCCTAACGATTCAGCACTGTCTTCTACAATAGGAATATTATATTTTAAAGCAACCTTAGTAATTTCGTCAACGTTATAAGGCATACCATATAGGTGTACAGCAATTATAGCCTTGGGTTTTCTGCCTTTTGCTACTCTATCTTTGATGGCTATTTCTAGTTGTATAGGACACATATTCCATGTATCTTTTTCGCTATCTACAAAAACAGGAGTAGCTCCTTGGTAAATTATAGGGTTAGCAGATGCAGAAAACGTTTTACTTTGACAAATAACTTCATCACCATAATCAACGCCTAATAAAATAAGACTTAAATGTAATGCAGAAGTACCAGATGCCAATGCTGCAACATATCTATCCTCCATAAGGTAAGACTGTAAATCGTTTTCAAATCCATTAACATTAGGGCCTAATGGAGCCACCCAATTTGAATTGAAAGCTTCATTAATAAAAGGTAATTCATTACCACTCATATGTGGTGCGGAAAGCCATATTTTAGGTTTCATACGTAAAAATTGTTAAGTAATTAGTAAATTACTATTCAATTTCATGTCAATAGAGGGATCTGGGACACGATCTAATTAAAAAGTAAATATGCTTTTTATAATGGTACGACCCAAATTAAACCGATAAACTGTAAATATTTACGTTCTTTTTTGTGAAAAAAATATTTAAATGGATTGAATGCTGTTTGTTTGTAATAATGTTATTTAACTTGCCTATTATTAATAAATTGGGGATGCTAGTTCTTTAATTGTGTATGATTTTATTATTTACAGTTAATATATCTACTAATTTATAGACTTTATACGATTTATGGAATAAAAATAGTACGAACTACACTATATTTATAACCTGATAAAGTTAAAATGCTTAAATGTTAACTTAAATTATTTGAATGAATATCTTAATAACTTCAGCTGGGAGAAGAGTTTCACTGGTAAGGTCATTTCAAAAAGAATTAAAAAAATTAGACTTAAAAGGTGAGGTGTATGCTTCAGATGCAAATCCTATGTTATCAGCTGCTTGTCAGATTGCCGATGGGTTTTTTAAAGTCCCCATATTAGGTGCTACTGATTATATTGACGTACTATTTGATTTTTGTAAAAATTATAAAATTAGTTTAGTTGTTCCAACTATAGATACTGAATTACTTCAGCTTGCTGAACATAGAGATAAATTTAAGCAAGAAGGAATTGAGGTTGTAATTTCATCAGTTGATTTTGTTTCAAAGTGTAGAAATAAGCGTGTCATACATAAGTTTTTTGAAACTCATAAAGTTAAAGTTGCAAAAGAATACCCCAAGGAAAATTATAAACTACCTCTTTTTATAAAGCCAGTTGATGGTAGCAGGAGTGTGGATACTTATGTAATAAGATCAAAAGAGGACTTAACAGAATATCATTTCGCAAATAATAAATTGATGTTTTTAGAGTATTTAGATCATGATGATTTTGATGAATACACATGTGATTTATATTATAATAAAGATCATGATTTAAGATGTGTAGTACCTAGAAAAAGACTAGAGGTAAGGGATGGTGAGGTTTATAAAGCGCTGACTGTTAGTAATTCATTAGTAGATTATATAAAGGAAAACTTAAAGAAAATTGAAGGTGCGGTGGGCTGTCTTACAGCTCAGTTTTTTTTAAATAAAAATGATAATCAAAAAATTTATGCCATTGAAATAAATCCTAGATTTGGTGGTGGGTATCCCTTATCATATTTATCTGGTGCTAATTTTACAAAATGGATAATTGAAGAATATCTACTAGGAAAAAGCATTGAAGAAAAATTTGATGTGTGGGAAAAGGATTTATTAATGATTCGTTATGATGATGAAATTTTAGTACATGGATATAAAGGTTGATTATAGTACAGTAATAGTTTTTGATTTAGACGATACCTTATATAATGAATTAGATTTCTTAAAATCTGCCTATAAGGCAATCGCGGAATCCGTAGAACCTGAGAATTGGAAAGCCTTATATTCTAAAATGTTTTCTCTCTATAGATGTAAAGTTAACGTCTTTGAATTTGTTGCTAATACTTATAATATAGAAATAGGTCAGCTTATTGAAAAGTACAGGAATCATCAGCCTGATATTCAATTGTTTGATAGTGTATTAAATGTTTTTGATGCTATAAAATCTAAAAAAGGAAAAATAGCAATAGTTACAGATGGTCGTTCAGTAACACAAAGAGCAAAGTTAAATAGTTTAGGTATTTTAAATTATTTAGATAAAATTATAATTTCCGAAGAGATTGGATCTGAAAAACCAAATTTATCTAATTTTGAGGCTATCGAAAAGGCAATATCTGGAACTGAATATTATTACATTGCTGATAATTTAAAGAAAGATTTTATTGCTCCAAACGCTTTAGGATGGAAGAGCGTAGCGCTAATAGATAACGGAAAGAATATTCACTTTGAAGCTTATAAGTACACTAATTCTCAAAATTTGCCACAAGAATTTATTGTTGACTTTAAGGAATTAAAGATTATTTAATACTTAAGATTCATTAGTTCCTGTAAACTCTGGCATATCGATATTTTCAGAATTATTGATGTCTTTTCTATTTATAACCTTATCTATTGTTTTGAGAAGTATTCTAAAATCTAGAACAAAAGACTGATGTTCTACATAGTAAACATCATATTCAAACTTTTGTTCCCAACTAATAGTGTTTCTTCCATTAACCTGTGCCCAACCCGTAATACCAGGTAATACCTCATGTCTTCGATTCTGTCTTTTATTGTAGCGTTCTAAGTATTCAGGTAAAAGTGGACGAGGTCCAATCAAGCTCATATCTCCTTTAAGAATGTTGAGTAATTGAGGCAATTCGTCTAATGATAATTTTCTACAGATTCTTCCAACATTTGTGACCCGTTCCATAGCAGGTAATAAATCTCCATGTTCATCAGTTTTATCTGTCATGGTTTTAAACTTTATAATTGTAAAAAGCTTCCCATTTTTCCCAGTACGTGTTTGAAAGAAAAAAGGTTTACCATTATTAAGTATTAAAAGACTTATAATAAGAAAAACGAATAATGGTGAAATAATTAGAAGTCCAACAGATGCTGCTAAAAAATCGAAAAAACGTTTTATAATGTTTGTATAGAGTTTCATTCTAATGATTTATATAGTTTTAGAATTTCATTCCAGATATATTCTCTTTTATACTTTTTTACAATGTTTTGCCTACAATTACTAGCTAACTTAAGAGTTTGGTCAGGATTGTTTAGTAGGTTAAGCATTGCTTGCTTAAGAGAAATGATGTCTTTAGGTGGTATAATTAAACCATTATAGTTGTGTGTTATTAGCTCATTATTCCCATTAATATCAGTTACTATACATGGTTTTTCCATGCTATTTGCTTGTAATATGACATTAGGGAACCCTTCTCTAAAACTAGGAAACACAAAAATGTCGCTAATAAACACATAAGGTCTAATATCTACTATACTTCCTACGGCATGAATATTTTTGTTGTTTTTTATAATTTGTTCTGTTTCCGGATCAATAGGGTCTAGGTCTTTTTCACTTGGGCCAACAATTATAAGTTTTGTATTAATATTAGATTTGCTAATTTCATTAAAGGCAGCTACTAGTTCATTTATCCCCTTATCTGCGACAACTCTGCCAACGAAGACAAAAACAGTGTCTTTTTCTAAAATGTTAAGTTGTTGTTTTAAAAGGTTGGCTTCATTTAGATTAACTCCTTGGTTACTATAATGATTAACATCTATTCCGTTTGAACTTCCATTGCCTAAAACTTTAAGTTTAGGTGCTTTGCAAAAATTATGTTCTAAAATAATATCTCTTAGCCCAAAAGAATTTGGTAATACTAGTGTTGCACAAGCATAAGTGAATTTTTCTACAAAGTTTAAAAGTTTACGTTTGTTGCCACTAGCTTCTAACAATGGTAAACCTGCAATGGTATGTATTCTATTGGGAACACCAGCCAATTTTGCGGCTAGCATACCTAAAGTTCCTGCTTTTGGAGTATGAGAATGAACAATAAATGGTTTTTCTTTTTTAATTACTCGATATAATTTGTAGACGGCTACTAAGTCTTTAAAGGGAGTTATTTTTCTTGTCATACTAACGGCAATAGTTCTTATGCCTTCTGCTTTTTCTACATCCTTTAAGTTCTCACCATCATCACTACTCGCGACACCAATCATTTCATAATATTCATTCATAAAGTTTAATTGGCCCTTCAGCAAAACCTCTAATGAACTAGCAATTGTCGTAATCCTTATAATTTTTCTCATAGGTTATAAAATAGAATATGTGTTTAAATACCATTTTTGAAATGTATAAAAACACCACACCCTCATACTATTGTCTTGTTTTGAATTTATATGGTTATTAACCAATTTTGAAATATAATCAATATTAAATAAATTTTGAGATTCAATAAATTTTGGATCAATATATGACAGGAGTTCTGGCTTTAAGCTAGATCTTAACCAGTCTCCTACAGGTACTCCAAATCCTTGTTTAGATTTATCTAAAAATTTAGGTTCAAATTTATCAGCGAAAGCTTCTTTTAGGATATATTTCTTATTCCACCCTTTCATTAGGTAGTTTTCTGGTAAGGAGTTTGTTAAATCCCAAATTGCTTTGTTTAAAAAAGGTGCTCTGCATTCTAATGATGAGAACATACTTGTTCTATCGACTTTAACAAGCATATCTCCTTCTAGACTCACGTTTTTATCAACCATTCTAAAATCAGTTAGATTTTTTGGTTTGTGTTGATTGTGTTTATCCTTTAAATCTAAAAATGTATCTTTAATTAAAACATTGTTATTAAACAATTGAGATTTTTCCTCATCTGTAAACGCAAGTGAAATAATATTCCAATATTGGTTACCATCGTAATTAAATGCTTTTAATAATCTATTTAATTGAAACCTTCGACCTCTATTGTCATCTTTTGTCTTTAAAAATGAAGAAGAAAACTTTAAAACCTGTTGATGTACGTTTTTATGAACAATAGAAGTATATCGGTTGTTTAATTTGCCCATATAATATTTATTATATCCGCCAAATACCTCGTCGCCTCCATCACCAGTTAATGCCACTTTTACATAGTCGCTTGCATGTTTAGATACCAAATATGTTGGTAGAGCAGAGGAGTCTGCAAATGGTTCATCAAAATTTAATAAAATATCATCTATATTATTTTTAAAATCAGACTCCTTAACTATAAATTCATGATGGTTACTATTTACTAATTTAGCTACCACTTGAGACTTATCCGTTTCGTCATATATTTGTTTTTCAAATCCTATTGAAAATGTTTCTATGTTTTCACTAGAAATTTCTGCCAAACAATGGGTTACTACTGAAGAATCTACACCTCCTGATAAAAATGTTCCTAGAGATACGTCGGCAATAGATCTAGTTTCTACACTTTTCATCACCTCATCATGCACTTTTTTTTTGGCGTCATTGAATGAGATATCTAATTTTTCTACTGGTTTTTGTTTTTCAATATCATGAATTGAAAATGTGTCAGAAGTTAAATCAAATTCAATATAATGATTGCTTTCTAATTTGTGAATATTCTCATAAATAGAGTAGGGAGCGGGTATATAGGTTAATCTAAAATATAGATTCATACCTTCAAGGCTTATACTTGGTTTATTAGGAAGATAGTTTACAATGGATTTTAACTCCGATCCATAGATGAAATCTGTTTTAGTTTTTGTGTAATACAAGGGTTTCTCTCCAAAAAAATCTCTCGCTATAAATACTTTATTTTTTGTTTTGTCATGTATACTAAATGCAAACATACCATCTAACTCCTTAAAAGCATCGACACCTTTTTGTTCATAAAGTTTAAGAATGACTTCTGTATCACTTGTAGTCTTAAAAGTTACACCAATATTTTCAAGTTGTTGTTTTAAAATTCTATAGTTATAAATTTCACCATTAAAAACTAAGCCTAAATTATTGTCATCAGAGTACATAGGCTGTTTACCTGTACTTAAATCTATAATTGATAAACGACGCATTGCCATAGCAACTGATGCTGATTCTGAAATATCTAAATAAAATCCATCTTCATCTGGACCTCGATGAAAAATTAATTGATTCATCTCAGCCAATTTATTTCTTAAAATGGCTTTATCTGTAGCTGTATTAATTATTACTCCGTTAATTCCGCACATTCTAATTTATATTTAAATAAAAGTTTTGTAATTTTTTTGCGTTTTCAAAAATATCGTAACCCTCTTGTTTAATTTTACTTAAAGTATTTTTTCTTTTGTAATCAATGTTAGCCAAGACATAATCTGCCCACTCTTCCGCAGGTCTATCTAGATCTATGTAAGTTATTAGATTAGTTATATCTACTTCTTTGGTTACAGTGTTAGAGGTAATAATTTTTATTCCAGAAGCTTGAGCTTCTATTAGGGTTACAGGCAATCCTTCATATAATGATGGAAACAAAAATAAATCGAAGGCTTGCAATAGTTCAGGTATATTATCTCTTAAACCTAAGAAGTGGATGTTTTTATCAATATTCAATCGTTTAGCTTCTTCTTTCAATTTGGTTTTTAAGTTACCATCGCCAATAAGTAGTAATACACAGTTCTCATCTTTTTTATATAATTCATTGAAAATTTTAATTAAGAAAAAATGATTTTTCTGTTCATTAAATCTACCGATATGTCCAATAACTTTTTTATTCTCTAAGTTAAGCTCATTTTTTATTTTTTTTGCTTCTATAGCGTCATAAGTAAATAAGGATGCGTTAATTGCATTATTAATAATAGTAACTTTTGTCTTATTTTTATAACCAAAAAGCCAATTTCCGGCTTTTTCACCGCATGCAAAATAGTGCGTAGCTACTTTGGTTACTCTTCCTTTAACTAATGTTTGAATAGAATCTTTTATGGTAGCTTTAATATCTGTGTTTTTTTTAATTACCTTTTTGAGCACCAACGGTTCTACGGCTAAATGGCTATGAGCGATTCTAAAAGGGATATTTTTCTTTTTTGCTACACCTAATATAATACTACTTAGGGCATTTAAGTGAGAATGAACTATTTTATAATCTGGGTGTTTATCAAAAAATAAATTTAAATTTTTCTTATATATAAAATAGTTTTTTGGAGCAATAGCAGACATCCTGTAGATTTTGCCACCAAGAGATTCTATTTCATCATCAAAAAAACCTCTTTCTTGTCTATGAAGTAAAAAATCGAACTGCACTTTAGTTCTGTCTATATGTCTATAATAGTTCATTATCATAGTTTCAGCTCCACCAAGATTCATAATTGTTAAAACTTGTAAAACTCGTATAGGCTTGTCCTTATTCATAATTAATTAAATAATGATTCGTACTGTTTGAGAATTTTGTTTTTATCAAACTTCATTTTTACAGAATCTCTGACTTTTTGAGGCTCTAAAGTTAATTTATTGTTTAAATAGTAAAAATATTCTTCTTCGTTTTCAACTAAATATCCGTTAACTTGATGCTGTATAATTTCCTTTGTACCGCCAGGAACATTAAAAGCTAATACAGGCGTACCTACAAAGCAACTTTCTAAAACGGTATTAGGAAAGCCTTCAACGTAAGATCCTTGTAAAAACATATCATTTGAAGACATGTGTTTTGACACTTCTTTTGTAAAAGGGATATAAGTAAATCTATCTACTAATTGATTTGTTTTTATCGCTTCTAGAATGTCATCTTTTATAGGGCCATCTCCAATAATTGTATAATGAAACGGAAATTTTAATTTAGATAGTAATTCGATAACTCGCAATTGTCCTTTTTCTTTACTTAACCTACCCACAGTAATAAATCTAATAGGTTTTTGGACAGCTGAATCTACTTTTTTTAAGGGGGGATAATTTGTTATAGGGTTATTTATTATGGCAATATTTTGTTTTTTTACGTTGTAAATATTAATAAAATCATCAGCCATATCTTTCGATTGACAAATAATCTTATCAACCAATTTATAACTTGCTCGAGATAAAATTTCATATATGCTAAAAGACTTCTTTGTAGTTCGTTCATTATGTATTTGATCCATTAGCGAAATAACGCTCGCCTCTCTAATAATGAATTTAGTTTTTAAAAAAAACGGAGACATTAACCCCATAACCGTATTTAAATGCCCTATTGAACTTACTACTACATTAGGTCTGTGTTTTAACAAATAAATAAATATATTAGAAACTGCATTTAATACTCTTTTTTTTTTAAAAAATTCTACTTCTATATCATCTATTAAGTAAGCAGCATCTTTTTCGTAACCAGTGACTAATAGTTTACTATCAAATTTGGATTTATTTATGTTTTGCGCAATAAATGAAATAACTCGTTCGGCACCTCCAGCAGTTAGAGTGGGTAAAATAAAGAGTATTTTCTTTTTCATATAGTAAATAAACTATAGGTTTATATTAATTTAGCAGATATTTCTTTAGAAAGTGGCAAATTAAGTAATTCTTATATATGATTATAATAGAACCAATTATAAATTAAAAATTTTCCACGAATTCTATCATTAATATTTTAACTAATGTTTGAAGTTGAAATCCAGGATATGAAAATTACATTTTTAATTAATTATTTCTAAATAAAATATATATTTTTATTTCAGCCACCTAATTTTTTACTAGATTTTGTAATTAGGCTTCTTTTAATGGCTTATCTACAGCTATAAATTTCTTGTGTAGCACTTTTTATCTTACTTTAAATTATTATATAGGAAATTTGGAAATTGTTAATTAATAAAAACTGTACAGACTTATTGTTTTAATTGGGATTAAAGGATTTGTTCAATTACGATCAAAGTCTTAAAAATATATTCTGATATAATTTCTTGTTTTAATCAAATTAATATTTCTGTTAAAACGTAAAACTCTGTAACTTGCAATGACTATGAATAATTGATTAAAACTTATTTTTAACCATTAGCCATAATAAAGTTTTATAATTGTTATTAAAGAATGATAAAAAATGAAACCACTGTTTAAATGTGAACTTAATTATTTCCCTTCTCGACACTTGAGTCATATATACGATGGATTTGAAAAACTCAGAAAATTTGGAGTTATCGAGACTACACTTATACCAGCGACCACTAATCAAACCAAGCCTCTTCTCAATGTAATGGTTAATAATAAGTATAGAGTTATTTATGATACGCTAGATGGGTTTAATTGGATAAATGGCTCAATAGATGAAAATCTGGATTATTTTAGTAAAAATATAGAAGCTGATTTTTATTTTAAACGTAGTTTTAATAATCAGATTCTTGATCATGCTCCTAAGAATTGTAAAGTTTTTCCATTAGGTCTTTATTTTCCTTTTAAATCAGAAGGCAAATACCCTACTAGATTCTATGAAAAATTTAAGGGTTTACTCAAGGAGAACTTAATCATTTCAAAATATTATAATAAAACTTCCTTTACTAATAAAGACTTTGAATACTATCCAATCCCTAATAGAGAAAATAAAATTTTATTCTTAACCCAGCTTTGGAATCCCGATGATGTCAAACTAGAACATTTAAAATTAGAAAGAAAGCTTATTAATGAAAATAGGATTGATTGTATAAAAGCACTTAGAAAAGAGTTTGGTAAGGACTTTTTTGGAGGGCTTCAGCATAATAGTTATAGGGTATCAGATTTGGACTCATTAATGTTGCCTTTTTCAATGACAAAAAGAGAAGCATTTTTACAAACTGTAAAGAGACATAATATTTGTATTGCAACCGCTGGATTACATAATTCAATTGGGGCAAAATTTGGTGAATATATTGCTGCTTCAAGAGCAATTATTACAGAGCCAATAGAATATACGTTACCAGGTGATTTTGAAAATAATAAGAATTATTTAATGTTTTTCGATAAGTATGAATTGATTGAAAACATACATAGTTTACTTAGGTCTGAGGATAAATTAGTTGATATGATGAGAAGAAATTACCAATATTATAATAATTACCTAAGGTCTGATTCGTTAGTTCTAAATACATTATTGAAAATATTAGAAAAATAATGATTGAGGGTTTTTATGTCTTTGACAAGGTTAATAAAAACAATTTAGCACTCTTAGTTAGTAGATTTTTTTTTGAGTAATTTATATTTTCATAATTTGAAGTCTAATTCTTAATTCAAAAATTCAAATATCAAAGAGAAACTGTTTTAGGTGATACATTTTTTATTAAAAAAATAAAGTGAAATAGACTCTAATTACATTTTAGTATTAATTAAAAAAATCTAAATGTCCCTCATCCATTTTACTGTAATCTATCAAATAGCCTACAAATACAAATAAAACAATTAAATAAGGCTGGTTGATCACAGTTTGCAGGCTCATCATAAAAACATAAAGAACAATTAAAAGAGACATGGCAAAAAAGCGAAGATGTATTTTTAAAGTTAATGTTTTAAAAAAATAATAAAATAAAATAAACATAAAGAATAGAAAAGTTAATATACCAGCATCTACCCATACACCTACGTACGTGTTATGTCCAGTATGAGCTACGGAAAAGTCAACTCCGTTTCCAATAATGGGGTTTTCATAAAGGTAATATAGTATGTTTTCTAGTAAATGATCTCTCCCTGAATTGTTCACTTTATCTAAATTTAAAGTTAAAACATTGATGATATTATCTATTTTAGAGATTTGAGCGTCTGACAAATCAAGTTCTTTAGTTTGAGATTTAAACGCAAAAATTCCTATATAGAATAGAACTAATATAGTCCCAAGTAAAATCAACTTTAAGCCATTGAAAAACTTGTAGTTAGTAATAAAAAGAATAATAGTAAAAACGAATAAGCCTGTTGTTGAAAATGTTACAAACAGACTGTAAAAAATAATTAATAACACTAAAATTTTAAATGCTTTAAAGAGAAATTTTGAGGGATTATAAAATTTGTCAAATAAAGTATAAGCGATGATACTTGCTAATGCAGCGTTGTTCGCGTCACCATATAACCCATCGGCACGATCAAGGGCCCAACCATGTGTTGTATTTGCTGCTAAGTTAAAATTAAGTTTAAAAAGAAGAACCGTGAAGAATGAGGATATTACAAAAGTTATAGTAATAACTTTAAAAAAGGTTTTAAATTGCTCTTTATTACTTAAAAGAAAATAAAAGCCGATAAAGTAAATTACAGGTATGAAAGTTGGTAAAATTGAACTTTGAAATCCATTCCTACCCAAGGCTAGGAATCCGAAGCAATAGTAAATGATGAAGTAAATAATCCATAGTCTACTTGTCTTAGATGTTGTATTTATTTTATTTCTAAATAGAACTGTACCAGTGATTATAAGCCCAAGATTAATATATGCAAGGTTTACCGCTAGGCTTTGAGAGATTGCGTATGTAATGTAACCTTGAAGTTGTAAGCAACTAAAAAAAAACGGCCAATAAAAGCAAGTAAAAACAATAAGCTTGTTCATTATGCATTAATTACTTTATTAAATAAGATTTCGTAGCGTTTAGTGATTTCTGAGACATGATATTTTTCAAGTGACTTAATACCTTCTATAGATAGTCTCTTTCTGAGTGGTTCATTTTTTATAAGTTCATCTAAACCGTTCTGCATCTTAAGCATATTTTGATCTTCAATTAGTAAACCATTGATATCATCTTCTATGATATCGGAAGGACCTGTTTTACAATTATATGCTATACAAGCCATGCCTTGTGACATTGCTTCAATTAATACCATGGGTAGGCCTTCATTTCTAGAGCTTAAAACGAATATAGATGAATTTTTCATTACATCAGATACATTGGATATAAAACCAGTAAAAATAATTTTGTTTATGATATTATTTTGTATAGCTATGTTTTTTAAATATTCTAGATCATCTTTGTCAGATCTTCCTAAAATTTTTAATCGCCAGTCTGGATGTTTTTTTAATACAGGCCCTATTAAATGAATTAAATTATCAAACCCTTTTAAATGGTATCTGTTTAAACCACCTACAGCTAAAATAACTTTTTCTCTTTCTATAGAAAAATTCGTTATGGCTCTAAAGCTGCAAGGGTTTGGCATTACTGAAACTTTAACGTTATGTGATTTGTAATAGTTGACATCAAATTTTGTCAAGACAGTGACCGCATCTGCCCATTTGTAAATGTGTTTTTTAGTAAAATTTGTTAGAATTTTACGTCCTTTCATAAATCTTAGGTGATGCGTATGTTCCTGAGCAATAATTTTAATTGAAAAAAGTTTAGCTACAATTATAGCCATTAAATTATTCAATGTTAAAAAAGAGACAATGACATCTGGCCTGTTTGATTCGTAATAATAATACCTAATTAGATTAATTATACTTCTAAAGGTATGACTAGGTATGTATTTAATTTGCTTTAGTTTTATTCTTTTTACATTAGGTTCAAATTGGTATACTTCTTCTCCATCAAGCAAGATAATGACAGAAATTTTATAATCGTCACTCTTTGACAAGCTGTTTGCCATTAGAGCAAAAACACGTTCAGCACCTCCGCCTCCTAAAGAAGATATTATAAAATCTACTTTCATATATTTATTTTTTTGTATTGCTTATAAGTAAAACCAAAATAAAAACAACTACTAATGATTAATACTAAAGTAGTGCTTAATGCTAAACCAAATACACCATAGTGCTCTATAAAAAGCATATTTAATATGATGTTTACAAACAAATTTACAAAAGAAATTTGTGCCATAAATTTATTTTTATTTATACTAGTCAGAAATTTTACAATTATCAATGTGCATAAGTAGAATGGAACATTCGCTAGCATTATTTTTTGGATTGTTGAGACCTTTAGGGTGTCTTCATGCGTAAATTCATTACGTTCAAGCCACATTTGAACAATCCAATCAGAAGAGAAAATAGTTATAATAGTAATAATGATACCAACACCTACAACCAATTTCAATATCTTAAAAAGATAATGATAAGCGGATTTAAGATCTTCATTAACGAGTCTAGAAAAATGAGGCAATAATACACTACCTAATGCCATAATAACTATTGTTACGCCAAAAGCGGGGACTCGGTTTCCATAGTTTAATGCAGCAATCGAACCTACTACTAATTGGCCTGCAAAAAACTTATCTATAAAGCCATTCATAACGGATAAAAAACTAGCTATTATTTTTGGTGGCAGTTGCTTTAGCATTTGGCTAGAATTAGTATTTATTCTTGGAGTACCCAATGATAAATCCTTATGCTTAATAGAAAAATATAATAAGAAAATGAAACCAATGACGCTTCCTGCTAAAGTTCCATAAGCCAAAACCATATCTCCTAAATTATCTTTTAGAAAGAATAAAAAAAGTAGCATGGTTACTAAAGGAAAGAATTCAGATAAAGTTGATACTAAAAATCGATTTTCAATCTCTAAAAGACCTGATATGACCGAAGAAAATCCCCAAAACAAGAGGCTAGGTAATATTATGTACAACTGATATTTAGTAAGTTGATAATAATCTTCAGACTTCCCTGGAAAAATAAATTCTAAAAAAAAGTCTACAAAAAAATAAGCTAAAATAATTGAAGAAATGGAAACAGCTAAGGTTATTAAAAAAATAAAAGATTGAAAACTTGATTTATCCCCATTATTTTTAAGTTCAACTATATAATTTGGAATAAACAAATTTTTTAATGAACTTATGAACACACTCTGTACAAATGATGGGACTAATACCGCTACTAAAAATGTATCTAAAATTTCTGATAAACCAAAAGTCCCTGCAATAATCGTTTCTTTATAAAAAGCCAATGCTTTTATAAAAAAGGTAATCACAGCAACCGTAGCCATACTTTTTACTACAGGATTACGAAAAGCGATTTGGATTTTATCGATTATTATTTTTTGATCAAAAAATGACATTGTATATTTTCGTTAGTTTAATTTCTCTATATAAGGTTTGTGCTTAATTTAATAGCTTGAAAGTCTTGTAGTTTTAAAAATTAAAATTTAATACATATTTATAATAAGATCACTATACTGTGAAATGGTATTTAATTTCCCGGATTTTATTGGTTATGTTTTTTCTTTAGGTTATAAATAATATGAAAAGCAAATAAAGACTTTTTATGATAAAATCCATCTTTTAAGGATTATAATCATAAAGTAGCGATTAAATACATTGTAGTTGTTTTTATAAAACATTGCATTTGTAATTATTCAGTTCAATTAATTGAATAGGTGTAGTATTTTACTTTTAGGTGTTAAAGTTCAAATTAAAAGATCCATTTTTAAGTTTATAGCGTATTTATATCTGATTAATATGCATTTGGTCGTATAATATGTAAATATATGTTCAAACATAACAGTATATTTATATATAGCATGTAATTACTTACAAACAAATACATGTTATCGAATAATAATGATTTTAATCTTATTCTAATTTAAAAAATTTTTAGATTAGCTGAAATTGAAATTGAGCAAATCCCGAATCACTCGTATTTTTTACCTTATGAAAAACGTTACAAAACCTACTCATAGTATTGTTAGAATATTATTATTTTTATTTTCATTCCAATTATTATCAGCTCAACAGCGAGCATTTCCTACAGCTGAAGGAGCTGGTGCATTAGCCACTGGTGGTAAAGGCGGCACTGTTTTACATGTCACTAACTTGCTATGGAATAATTCGCCAGGTTCTTTAAAATGGGCATTAGAACAAACGTATCCTAGAACTATAGTTTTTGATGTATCTGGAACAATAGATGTAACAAGCACGAATAGATTTTATGAATTACATGGACAACAATATTCGGATTTAACTATTGCTGGTCAAAGTGCTCCAGAAGGGGGAATCACCATAGAGCATAATTGGTTTAATATTTTTGATATTGATAATGTAATTATACGATATATTAGATTTGTCCACGTAGGTTATTTTGATTCAGATGGAATTATTAATGCTACAGCATTTAGTTTTGGACCAACAGGATATGGTATTATTGACCATGTAAGTACTAGATATTCTTGGAATAGTGCTGGTATTGGAATTAGAAATAACAATAAAGGTCAATTAGGTACATCTATACAGAATTCACTATTTGGTGATAGTAAAACAGGAATAATGGTAGGTGAAAATCCAAATATTGAAGAATACATGGTAAATGGTGCAGATCATTCTGTACATCATAATTTAGTAGCGCATATAAGCCATAGATTCCCAAGTATGAGTGGTAATGGTAATTATGAGGCTATTAATAACATAATTTACAATCCAAGAGAAAGATTAGCACTTTCATTCGGAACGCCTAACGTGAATTTCATAGGTAATTATTTTAAAAATGGAAACCAACCTTTGTTAGGTGTAAATAAAATTGGAACTTATGTTGGTTTATGGGACACTGATGTTAAACCTAATGCACAATGGTACACAGAGGGTAATATAATTGAAGGTACAAATTATGAGAAAACAGATACAGACTGGACAGATGACCCTTCTACATATCCATCACCAGTTGATGCAAATATAATGGTTAAGTGGGGAGATGGTTCTGGAGATACACATGAGTATGCCGACCCAAGTATATATCGTTCTTTAACTAAATTCCCAGATATCAATCCTAACGCACCAATATCCATTCAGGATGTAAACGATGCTTATTCAAGTGTATTAAGTGATGTAGGTGCAAATAAGTACTTAAATGCAGATGGTACTTATGGAACTTTTATAGATAGTGTTGACCAAAGATATATAACAGAGACAACAAATGGAACAGGAACGTACTCTACTCTTTCTGATCAGAGTTCTTTAGTTTACCCTGAATTACCAAATAATACAAGAAATGCTAACTTCTATTTAAGTAACCCACACATCCCAGAAATATGGTTCGCAGCTAATGTACCAGAAGGACAAGACCACAACGACATAGCTCCAAGCGGATACACATGGTTAGAAGAATACCTAAACCAAGTAGATGTTGATGTCACTGCAGTTATAGATGTAGAAAGTATTGCTGTAACCCCAAATACAGCAGAATTACAATTAACAGACACACTTCAATTAACAGCAACAAGTACACCATCAAACGCTACAAATCAAAACGGTACATGGACCTCGAGTAATGAAGATATTGCAATGGTAGATTTAAATGGTCTAGTTACACCAGTTTCTGTAGGTGAAGTCATTATAACTTTTACAACAGAAGATGGCGACTTTACAGACACCTCCGAAATAACGGTTTTTCCTGAAGCGCTCAATCCGAGCGTAGGTGATGACCAACAGATTTGTGAAGGTGAAAGCATAACACTTACAGCCAATGGAGGTACAAATTATGTCTGGAGTACAGGAGAAAATTCTGAGAGTATCGAAGTATCACCAAATGAAACTACAGTTTATACGGTTACAGTCTCTGATGATTTTGAGCAATCAGAAGATGTTAATGTTACAGTCACTGTAAATCCTATCCCAACGGCCAATGCTGGTGAAGATCAATCTATTTGTGAAGGTGATACAACAACATTAACAGCTACAGGAGGAACGTCATATTTATGGAGCACAGGAGAAACCACTGCTTCCATAGAGGTGAGCCCTACAGAAGAATCGACATATAGTGTTGAAGTAAGCGATTCCAATTGTTCTAGTGTTGATGACATTATAGTTTTTGTAAATACAGCTCCACAACTTGTCATTTCTGAAGATATTGTAATTATTGAAGGCGAATCTGCAACGCTTAATATTAGTGGAAGTGACACGTATGAATGGAGTACTGGTGAAACATCTGAATCTATTATTGTAAGTCCAATCGTTACAACAACTTATACTGTGAGTTCAATTGGACCTAATGGGTGTTCAAGTTACGCGGAAGTTACAGTTACAGTAATTCCAGAAATTATAGCTAATGCAGGTGAAGATGTATCCATTTGTAGTGGTGAATCTGTTACGTTAACTGCTGAAGGCGGGTCATATTACACTTGGAATACTGGTGGTTTAGAATCAGAATTAACTGTAAGTCCAACTGAAACAACGACATATACTGTAACAGTTGAAGATGATTATGGTTATACAGATACAGACGAAGTTACTGTTTTTGTAAACGAAATACCAAGTATTACTATCAGTGATGATATTTTTATTATGATAGGTGAATCTGCGACGCTAACAGCTACAGGTGGAAACACATATTCTTGGAATACTGGTGAGACAACTTCTGAAATAAGTGTAAGTCCAGAAGTAACAACTACATATACCGTAACTGGGTTTTCTGAAAATGGATGTCAAAATACTGCTGAAGTTATTGTTAATGTTATCGAAGAATTAAATGCTAATGCTGGAGAAGATACTTCAATTTGTTTAGGAGAAAGTATCACTTTGAGTGCTTCAGGAGGAATAACATATACTTGGAATACAGGAGATACAGGCGCATCACCAACATTTACACCTACAGAAAACACAACGTATACCGTTACTGTTACTGATGATTTTGGAAATACAGATACGGACGAAGTTACAATTACTGTAAATGCAGTGCCAGTTGCAAACGCCGGAGAAAATAAGACCATATGTGAAGGTGAATCAGTTACTTTAAATGCAGAAGGAGGTGATTCATATTTATGGAGTACAGGTGCTACAACGCAATCTATTTTAGTAAATCCTGAAGAAGACACAACATATAGTGTTGAGGTATTTACAAATTCATGTTCAGATATCGATGAGGTTACTGTTTTTGTATCACCTAAACCAGATTTAACGGTTAGCGAAGAAATTATTATTGTAGTAGGTAGTGCCACTACGATTGAAGTTTCAGGTGCCGATACTTATTTATGGAGTAATGGTGAAACTTCAAGCTCAATAGAAGTTAGTCCTAGTGAAACAACTACTTATTCGGTGACTGGTTTTTTAGCAAGTGGTTGTCAAATTACTGAAGAAATTACAGTTACTGTATTGCCAGAGGTTAATGCAAATGCTGGTAACGATGTGTCTATATGTATTGGTGAAACTGTAATTTTAAATGCTACTGGTGGACAAAATTATGAATGGAGCACAGGAGAAACAAGCGCATCAATTAGTGATAATCCAACTGAAACAACAACATATACCGTAACAGTATTTGATGATTTTGGAAATTCGGATTCTGACAGTGTAACTGTTACAGTTGATCAATTGCCTAGTTTAACTATAACTGACGATATTACAATTCTTGAAGGCGAAAGCACAAATCTCTCTGTAAGTGGAGCTGAAAGCTACCAATGGAGTACAGGTGAAACTTCAAGTACCATAACTGTTTCACCATTAGAAACAACAACATATAATGTTGCTGGTTTCTCAGTTAATGGATGCGAGGCAATAGAAGAAGTGACAGTAAATGTTGTTGCTGAAGTTGATGCAAATGCGGGTAATGACGTGTCTATCTGTATTGGTGAAACTGTGATACTAAACGCCTCTGGTGGTTCTAATTATGAATGGAGTACAGGTGAAACTACAGCGTCGATAACTGTTAATCCTTCGGAAACTACAACATACACTGTTACGGTATATGATGATTTTGGAAATTCGGATTCCGATAGTGTAACTGTTACTGTAAATGCCTTACCAAGTATCTCTGTTAGTGAAGATATCACTATAGTTGAAGGTGAAAGCACAAGTTTATTAGTAAATGGAGCAGAAACGTACTTATGGAGTACTGGAGATATTTCAAGTTCTATTACTGTAAGTCCGACACAAACTACTACTTATAATGTCATAGGAATAACAAATTCATGTAATAGTGAACTCGTAGAAGTAACTGTTACTGTAGAAGCGCTATTTCAGGCAAGAGCAGGAAATGACGAGCGTGTGTGTGATAATGAAAGCTATGAAGTTGTTTTAACTGCAAATCAAGGTGATAGTTATTTATGGAGTACAGGTGAAACTACACAAAGTATTTCCGTTAGTCCATTGTCTACAACAACTTATTCGGTTACAGTCTCTCTAGGAGAGCAATCAGATTCAGATGAGGTAATGGTTTATGTGGATCCTAGTCCAGAAGTTTTGATTGCAAATGGTGATAGTGTTGAAATTTTAAGTGGAGACTTCGTTACCTTATCTGCTTCTGGTGCAAATAGATACGAATGGAGTAATGGTGCAACACAACCTAACGTTGCTGTAAGTCCGTCTTCAACTACGACGTATGAAGTGAAAGGGTTTATTGGGGAATGTTATGATGATAAGCAAGTCACTGTAAATGTTTTACAACCAGTTGTAGCAGATGCTGGTGAAGATGTTATGATCTGTGTAAATGATATAACAACCTTAACCGCCAGTGGTGGAGATGACTATGTTTGGAGTACTGGTGAAACTACAGAAACAATTGAGGTGTCACCTACTGAGACAACGGAATATACCGTTACTGCTTTCAATGCCTTAGATTTTGATGAAGCAACAGTTAGAGTAGAGGTAGACCTAAACTGTGCTATAGATTCAAATGGTCCAATAGAGGATGACACAGAGTTGTCGTTTGATATTTATCCTAATCCAGCTTCAGATTTAGTAAATGTAAAAATAACTGGGGCATTAAATGTTTCAGATATAAACATCTATGATGTGACTGGAAAGTTAGTTAAGCACTCTAAAATTACTAATGAAAACTTAAGTTATACAACTACGACTCAAATAAGTGTAAATTCATTTCAATCAGGTGTATATTTCGTTAAACTCATTGATAAAGATAAAGTAATTACGAAAAAATTAATTATAGATTAAACTGAATTTATATAAAATGAAAAAGCACTAATCTCATAAAAGGTTAGTGCTTTTTTCATAAATCATTTTAAATGTGATTACTTCTCTATAGAATAGTATTCTTATCCAATATATTTCTACTTTTAAAAAAAGTTAGTTTTTATTTTATCATGTATCCCCAATGAAGCTAGGTTTTTAACTTATAACATTTTGTGATAATTGTTATTTAATGAGCGTCATATGATGCTATCTAAGAATTCTATAAGTGGAGTTTTACTAAATCAACATTTTCTTAGCAGATCTTGTATAAAAGTAGCTTTGATTCTAACGGGTTATTTTTTTGAATCCTAAGAGAGTTGAAAAAGAATAGACATGACAAATATTATGAGGTATCTAAACGTTAGATTTTTGTTTAGAAAATATGTCGCGGCTCAAAGTTTTTTTATCTTTTTCTTTGATAACTAATAGATACTATCATTTTTAATTTTAGCAAGAACCTTATCCATTAAAACTTTAGCTCCATTGTGATTTAAATGAATTTTGTCGTTGAAGAGATCTTTACGATCAAGTAGCGAATAATCAGTAGAGAAATCCATTAGTTTTGCACCCGAATTTTTTGTTATGGATTTAATTGTATTTAAATATGGTATATTTATTTTTTCCAAAACAGGTGGAACATAAACATAGACTGTTGCACCGCTAGATACTGCACTTTCTAGAAATTTAATAAAATAGAATTTAATATTACTAGGGATTTTATGAACTTCACCCGCTGGTAGTTCAACTAGGTTTTGCGTTTCATTAATATCTGACCTTGGTTCTAATGGCACATATCCCTTTGTATTATCGTTTCTGCCGTCAAAAATTCTGATAATTTGAGAATTATAAACATATCCCTTTAAAGCAAGTTTTATCGATTCGTTAGGAAGTACATCATCAACAACTTGTTTTACATGTTCATTATTTTTATAATAAGGAAAGATTCGTGTCAAATAATCAGATCCTTCTAATGTTAATTGATAAGCACTTATTAAAATAACTTTTGGCGTATGTTTTTCTAAAACCGTTTCAAGTAATGGATATTGATAATAGATACCACAACCATCAGAGGCTAAATTATAACTTGACAAACCAGTTTCTTCGGTAACCATGCTACTTATAAAACTATGCGATACTTCAGAGGCACCAAAGAATAATATATCATCATTATCATAATGTAAAAAACCATAGTTAGCGTTCTGCAGATTAATGTTTTTTGTTTTTAAATGATATTTGCTCAAAACATTTCCTGAGAGAAAGTCTGCTGCGAAAAGCAGCAACACAAATAACAATAATTTACCAATAAACAATTTCATAATAACTAAAATTTAAAGTAAATAAATTGACCTCCATTTAAAACTCCAATCCATAATATAAGAAGTGCTACACATAAATATGATACTAAGCGAATAACGAAAACTTTATTGTTGAAAAACAGTAATGTTTTAGGAAAATACTCATCTCTAAATTCACTTAAAAACAGCATAAAAACACCAATAAATGCATAGGCCAATGTTGTTTTATCCAAAAAAAGAGAACCTCTTTTAAATATAATTTTATCAAAAACCATTAATGCATCTTTAAATGAAGCATCGTATGCGAAAACTAGAGACACTGCGAATAGGACATAAGTTAAACAAACAGAAAAAATCAAATAGAAAAAGTTAGATTTTAACCCGTATTGGTTTTCTATTTTTGATTTTCGTTTATTTATAAGCGCCTCAATGCTTAAAAAAGTACCTTGCATTAAACCCCATACAACATAGTTTAAAGTTGCTCCATGCCAAATGCCACTTAAAGCAAATGTAACCATTAATGCTAATACAATGCCAAATATACGATATTGTCTGAAGCTAAAGGCTAAAGGTGTATATACGTAATCGGTGAGCCATGTAATTAACGACATGTGCCAACGTCTCCAAAACTCAGCCATAGATGTAGCGAAAAAAGGTCTATTAAAATTCGGCATAACATTTAAACCTAATATTTTTGACACTCCAATTGCTATTAATGAATATCCACCTAAATCTGCGTATACTTGGATGGGATATAGCAATGAAGTAAGTAAGATGGTATCACCATTGTGATGAGATAAATTACCATAAACAGCATCTACATAAATCGCTATGCGATCTGCAACCACCAATTTCATAAAATAACCCCAAAGCATTAGTTTTAATCCTGTTGAAAAATTTGTATGATTTAATTTTAAATCCGATTTAAACTGGGGAATCATATTTCCAGCCCGTTCAATAGGACCAGAAAGTATTAAAGGGAAGAAAGAAATAAATAAAGCGACAATTCCTATATTCTTTTCAGCCTCTACTTCTTCATTATAAACATCTATAGTGTATCCAATAGCCATAAATGTGTAAAAAGAAATCCCCACTGGTAATAGAAAATGGATCTTTGGCAAAAACCATCTCATTTCATACATTTCAAGTATATTAAATATACCATCATTTATTGCAGTAAAATATTTAAAGAAAAATAGTGGCATTAATACGACAGCAATATTTATATACATAAATTTACTTTTCTTCTTATCATCTTTTACTTTGTCAATTAATCGTGTGAAAAAATAGGTAGATAAAGTAATTATAGCTGTTAATAACCCAAAAACAGGTTCAATATTTAAATAAAAAAAATAACTTGCGACAAGCAAGGTTACCCATCTATATTTTATTGGAGTAATATAAAATAGAATAATAACAGCAGGAAAAAATAATAAAAAATTTAAGGACGTAAATACCATGTATTAAAAAGCCTTGTTAAAAATATTCTTATAGTTTGCACTACTTTACATAGCGCTTATTCGGGTTTAAATTAGCTAATTTTTGAAGAGATAATATCAATCAAAGCACCAATATTTCTCATTTTATTTAGGTCTTTTAATTTAAATTTGATTTTAAATTCCTCTTCTATCGAAGAAATTATAATCATATGTGTTAATGAGTCCCAACCACTAACGTCAGCTGCTACTAAATCATCAGTTAATTCAAATCCTTCGTGCTCTAAAACTGAGATTAGAATTTCTTTTACTTTTTCTACTATATTATTTCTTTGCATATTTATAATTATTTAATTTCAAAATCTTCACTTATCAAAATGCCATCTTTAAAGCATAGTATTAATATATCATCATTTAAGATTTGTGGTCCTATTTTTTTAGAATCAAAAGTAACGCTATCTAATGTTTCTTTAGAGGGAATTTCAGCTCGCCAAATTGTTATATTATTGGTGTATGCACCTTTGTAAGGGTATGATACTGCTCTAATTAGATTTAGTGCTTCTGTTTTTGTTTTTGAAAACACAATTTCTCTATCTTTTAACTTTAAGGCATGAAAATAGCTTATTTCAGACTGATTTTGAACTATTGGGATAAACTCTGTCTTTGATATACGATCAACGGCGGTTATGATAATTGATTTATATACTGTTAACATTTTTAATTGAAAATCAGAGATATAATCTTCTGGCTTTATAGGTATCTTCGTTTGAGCTACGATATCGCCTGTATCAACCGTTTCTTCTATAAAGTGAACCGAGACTCCTGATTCTAAATCTCCATGGATAATAGTTTGGTGTTGTGGTGAGAGCCCTCTATATTTTGGAAGAAGGGAGGGGTGGAAGTTTATTGCTCCATAAGTAGGAATGGAAAAGATTTCTTTATCTAAGATTTTTCTTAAATGTACAGACACTAATAGATCGGGTTCGGTGGCAATTAGTAGCTTTTTAATATTCTTAGAGTTAACGTTTTCTGTTCGAATAAAATCGATGCTATTATTATTAGCAATCGACTCAATCTTTGAATGACTGTTGTTATTTATATAAATAGGGCAAACAGCCATTAATACTTCATGGTTCTCATCTAATAGAGATTGAAAAACCGCGGCAGTAAAAACATCTTCTCCAAATAATACTATTTTCATAATTTAATGATTAATTCTTTTAACTGCTTTCTATCAACCTTATCACTTGTGTTTAAAGGAAATTTATCTAGGTTATAAATTTTTGTAGGTATCATATAAGAAGGTAATTTAGCTTTTAATGAAATTATAATAGCGTTTTTATCCAGCTTATCTGTTTCCAAACATAAGGCAATTTCATCACTTCCTGTTTGCCCTTGATATATAAATGCTACTGCGCTTTTACCACCAATAGTTCTTCTTGCATGAAATTCAATTTCACCTAGTTCAATTCTATAACCTTGAATTTTTACTTGATTATCAAGTCTTCCATAATATAGGATATCATTATCATCATCTAATAAACATAGATCACCAGTTTTGTAAAATCTATGGGAAATCCCATCGTAATCTAGTTCTATAAATGCTTCAATATTACGTTCATGGTTTTTCCAATAACCCTGTGTAACCTGATTACCAGAAACATACATCTCTCCTTTCTTTCCATTATCAACTATGCCTAAATTACCATCTAGTATCACAGCTTTAACTCCTTTAAATGGTTTGCCAATAGCTAACATGCCATTTGCCTCTTTTACAAATGAATTTCTGATAAACTCGTAGCATGTACAATAAATAGTAGCTTCTGTAGGACCATAAAAATTAAAAACTCTTGCGTTTGGAATGCATTCAGCCCATTCATTAATTAAATCTATAGGTGAAGCTTCAGCAGTCAATATGCTGTATCTTAATTTTTTAAGATCAATTTCATCAAAATATGGTTTTAACATATTAATCATGCTTGGTGCGAATATGCCGAATGTTATATCATGGTCGTCTAACAGTCCAAAAACATAACTATATTTTATCTGTTCGTGTGGTACCGTATAGACACACGCTCCATGTATTAGCGGGACTAAAAAACACTGTACAGATACATCAAAGGTTAAGTCAAAACACTGTAAACACCTGTCAGTGTTATCTAACTTAAACCCAACATCTAAAAAAGCATCTATAAAACTGTCTAAATTCTTAAATGAAATTTGAACACCTTTAGGTTGACCTGTACTTCCTGATGTAAATAATATATAGGCTAATGAATCATCTTGAACGTCTATAATTCGAGTAGTTGGTTTTAACGATTTACACGCGTTAGTCTGTATAACTAGTTCGTCATCAAATTCAGAGTCTATGTTAGAGTCTAAAACTTTATGTAATTCTGCTTGTCTAATGATTTCCAAATTGCGATCAGTAGGGAATTTTGGGTGAAGAGGAACATAGCCCATACCTTCCATCCATACAGCAAAAATACTAGCGTAAGTAAACAAATCATCATTAACTACCAAACCAACTTTTTTGTCTGTTAACTTTTGATTTATAATTAAAGTTCGTTGTTTACATACCAAGTTCCAAAAAAAAGCATATGTGTAAAAAGTATCATCAATACAAAAAGCATTACTCTCGGGATATTTGGAAACTATTTCTACAAATTTTTTAATTATATTTTTACAAAACATCACTACATAGTTGATTTAGAAATAATTAAGATAAAATCATACTTTTCAAAATACGGTAATTTAAAAACGTCAAGCAAATTTTTATAACAAAAGTCGATTAACTTATATAATTAATGGTTTAACCTTACTTCCCTATTGAAGAATACTCAAATCCAATACTTTCCATTTCAGTTTTATCTAATATGTTTCTGCCATCAAAAATGAATGCTGGCTTTTTCATGTTGTCATAGATTTTTTGCCAATCGTAGGTCTTAAATTCATCCCATTCTGTCATAATAGCAATCGCATGAGCATCTTTTGATGTTTCGTAGGGATCATTATATGATTTTACTAAGGTGTTATTTTCTTCCGCAGTTCTTGTGTTAAGGTAGTTAAGGTCTGCTTGTACTTTTTTACTAGTTACTTTAGGGTCGTAAACAGCTATATTTGCTTGTTCGTTCAACAAGTGATCAGCAACATAAATAGCGGCTGATTCTCTTGTATCGTTTGTGTCTTTTTTGAAAGCCCAACCTAACATTGCTATCTTTTTACCAGAAACAGTATTGTATAATGTGCTTATTAAATTATCAGAAAAGCGTCGTTTTTGATGATCGTTTAATAAAATGACTTGTTCCCAATAATCGGCAACCGCGTTTAGACCATAACTTCTAGCAATATAAACAAGATTTAAGATGTCTTTCTGAAAACAAGAACCTCCAAATCCTATTGATGCATTTAAAAACTTTGGTCCAATTCTAGAATCCATACCAATAGCTTTCGCGACTTCATTAACATTTGCTTCTGTATGTTCACATAACTCCGAAATTGCATTAATTGAAGATATACGTTGCGCTAAAAAAGCATTTGCCGTAAGCTTAGACAATTCTGAAGACCAAACGTTGGTTCTTAATATTCTGTCTTGAGGTACCCAACTTCCATATATATTCGCTAAACTTTCAATAGCGTCTTCAGATTCACCTCCAATTAATACACGATCAGGATTTAACAAATCTTGGATTGCAGTGCCTTCTGCTAAAAACTCTGGATTGGATAGTATACTGAAGTTGACACCATTTCCTGTATTGTGTAAAATACTCTTTATTGCTTGGGCTGTTCGTACAGGTAAAGTAGATTTTTCAACAACTATTTTGTCGGTTTTAGCTACTTCAGCTATATTCCTAGCACATAATTCTACATACTTTAAATCTGCAGCCATACCTTTACCTTTGCCATAGGTTTTAGTTGGAGTATTTACTGAGATAAAAATCATTTCAGCTGCTGCAATAGCCTCATCAATTGCTGTAGAGAAAAATAGGTTTTTTCCTCTTGTTTCTTCAACAATTTCGGCTAAACCTGGTTCATAAATTGGTAATTTGGATACATCTTTATCATTCCAGGCGGCAATACGCTCTTCATTAATGTCAACAATTGTAACTTCAATGTTTGGATTCTTTTTTGCTATTACAGCCATCGTTGGTCCTCCAACATAACCAGCTCCAATACAGCAAATTTTTGTAATTTTCATGTTTTATTATTTGTAATGATTTGAGTCAAATTTTCTAATATGTGTGTGAAATTGACGTTTTTAATTTAATTCAGTAAATATTTTATATAAACGACACCTTTTCAACGATAAGAATCCTATTCATACTTTCAAAAAAGGTGTTTTTTCAAATTTAAGCTATTAATTGTAATAGTCTTTAAACCAATCTACGAAAGATTTTACACCAACTTTTATTGATGTACTTGGTTTGTAATCGTAATCTTTAATCAATTCATCTACATCTGCCCACGTGCGCTCTACATCGCCTGGTTGCATTTCCATCATGTCTTTTGTGGCATTTTTACCTAAGTTAAGCTCTATTTCTTTTATAAAATCTAATAACTTCACTGAGTTATTGTTTCCAATATTATAAATTTTGTAAAAGTTCTTAGTCTCTACTCGTTTTGCGGATGATTTTTCTATAATTCTAACGACACCTTCTACAATATCATCAATATAGGTAAAGTCACGTTCCATATTCCCATGATTAAACACTTTAATTGGTCTATCATTTACTATGGCATCTGTAAATAAAAACATGGCCATGTCTGGTCTTCCCCAAGGGCCATAAACGGTAAAGAATCTTAAGCCAGTGGTTGGCACTTTGAATAGATGACTATAGGTGTGTGCCATAAGTTCATTGCTCTTTTTAGTGGCAGCATATAAACTAATTGGGTTGTCTACATTGTCATCAGTTGAAAACGGAATTTTTTTATTCATTCCGTAAACACTAGAACTACTAGCATATACGAGATGTTTAATGGCGTTATTTCTACAACATTCTAGAATGTTTAAAAATCCAACCACATTAGAATCTACATAGGTTTCAGGGTTTTCAATACTATAGCGGACTCCAGCTTGTGCAGCAAGATTACATACGATATCAAATTTTTCATTTTTAAATAGCTTTGGCAATTCCTCTCGATCTTCAAGATTCATTCTTATAAACTTGAAATCGCCAGATTTACTTTTACAAATCGTGTTAAACTCACTGGCTTCCGTTTTGTCTATTCCTAATTCATAAAGTCTATCATATTTTAAGTTAATATCATAATAGTCATTTATATTGTCTAGTCCAACGACTTGATGACCTTTAGATATTAGAACTTTTGAAGTGTAAAATCCTATAAAACCTGCTGCTCCAGTGACTAATATTTTCATTTGATAGGTGTTTTAATTAAATGGTGCTTCAAATATTAATATTTAGATTGTAACCTCTAAATAAATCATGAAACAATTTCAGCTTATTAGTTGTTTGTATAATTAATATCGAGGATTGTCGCTAACTCATCACAGTTTTTGACTTTTAATTCTAAATTTCGTTCCTTATAGCTATTCTCAATGCGATAAATTTTACAAGAATCTATTTTCGTTTTACTCTCAGAAAAATCTACATCTCCATATTTGACGAGGTTTTTAACCACGGTAGAATCTAATGATTGCTCTGTTATAAAAATGGCAGCATTATCAGAATATTGAAACGGTTTAGAACTAATATTTTTAACTGTTCTGGCATTTGGCCCATAATCACATGAAGCATCTTTACCGTTTAAAAAAAACATAAGAAGTATTAATCCAAGGGCAAAACCACCTAAATAATAGGCAAAACGATGTATAAATTTCATAGAAGAGAAAACTTTCTGATAAATGGTAGTTGGTTGATTATAAGTAAATTAAAAAATTAATAAGTTGGCGTCACTATATTCTAACCCAAACCATTCTGCAACGGATTTGTTAGTTAAAATGCCGTGGTAAAAATACAAACCATTTTTTAAACCGCGATCAAAACGAAGCGCATTTTCTAAGCCACCATATTCACCGATTTCTAATAAGTATGGTGTAAAAATATTGCTAATAGATACGGATGCCGTTCTAGAATAACGTGCAGGAATATTTGGAACACAATAATGAACAACCCCATTGTATTCAAAAGTTGGTCGGTCGTGTGTGGTAACTTCGCTTGTTTCAAAGCAGCCTCCCATATCTATACTAACATCAATAATAACAGAACCTGTTTTCATGTTAGAAACCATACTTTCTGTTACAATTACTGGAGCACGATTAGTTCCTCTTACAGCACCAATGGCAACATCGCACCGTTTTAAAGCTTTTATTAGATTTTTGGGTTGCATGGTTGAGGTGTAAATAGTACGTCCCAAATTATTTTGAAGTCGTCGTAGTTTGGTAATAGAACTATCGAACACTTTTACATTTGCGCCTAAGCCAATTGCAGAACGCGCGGCAAATTCACCAACAGTACCTGCACCTAATATAATTACTTCAGTTGGCGGAACACCATTGATATTACCCATCATTAAGCCATTACCACCATTTACATTAGAAAGCAGCTCTGAAGCAATTAATATAGAAGCAGTACCTGCAATTTCACTTAAAGAGCTTACAGCTGGATATTGACCATCATCATCTTTAATATATTCGAAAGCTAAGGCTGTAATTCGCTTTTTTGCTAATGCTTCAAAATAAGATTTATCTTGAGTTTTTATTTGAAGTGCAGAGATTAAGATGGTCTGCGGATTAATAAGCTTTATTTCATCTAATGAAGGTGGTTCAACTTTTAGAATAATAGGGCAGGAGTACACTTTTGAAGTGTCTTTGGTAACTTCCGCACCAGCTTCACTATAATTTTTGTCTTTAAAATTTGCACCTTCACCAGCACCGGACTCAAATAGTACGCGATGTCCATTAGCTGTTAATGCTGAAACGGCGTCTGGAGTTAAACAAACACGGCGTTCTTGAAAATGCGCTTCTTTAGGAATGCCAATGAAAAGCTCCCCTTTTTGTTTAAGAATTTCTAAGGTTTCTTCTTGTGGTAATAACTGGGCTTTGGTAAATGGTGATATACTCATTAAGTCGAATGCTTTAGTATTGTCTTTGCAATATAACGAAATACGCAAAACAAAGGGCAGTAATAAAACAACTTAAATTAAGAATATTTTTTGAAAATGAATTCTAACTCTAAAAATACTGTTTAATTTTTCCCCAAACACCTTTTGGTTTAATCATAAATTCTTCTTCGAGTTCTTCTAAGGTTTTGTTTGCATTGTTAATCTTGTTAAACATTTTAGCTCTGATAAGATATATTGAAGGAACTACAATTACTAAAACAGGAAGTAACACTACAAATGTGCCTTCATCAATATTTCCAGCTTCACCATTCCAGCTTATAACCGCTTGAAATGCAAACATGACAATAGGTACTAATATGGCATGATACCACCAATGGCGGCACGTAAAAAACCAAATAATCATTAATATAAGGGGAATAATTTTACTCGTATAAACCCACATAGCATATTGAGCATCTTCCCAAACTCCACTCTTATAGGTAAACAAGAAAGTGTCCCAAACTGCATCAGTCGGAACACTTTCATGTAAAGAATATAAAAGAGGAGTAGAGGCTATAATTGTAGCAATAAATGTTCCTACAACGACACTTCTACTTAGTTTACTACTATCCCCATTTGATAAGCTTTCTTTTCTTCTTTTCAATTTCTGTTGTTGTCTGTCCATCTAAGTCAATTAGATTAGTTGCTTGTACAGTAAATAAAACTCCACCGAAGATTGCGATTGCAAGGACTAAATTTTTTTTTGTTTTCATAATATAAAGGGATTTAATTAATTAATTACTTCAAATGTAGGGGCATAGCTAAACCCTTACAAATCAGAAATTGTTAAAATCCAAAAAATATGAAATTGTAATTACGGTTTTTCCGTAACACTAGTCCAATCTTGTAGGAAAAATAATATAGTTTTATTTAAAACTACTGTAATATCATAGCTGAATTTTCGGTTAAATTGTTTGTGTTTATAGTTAGTTTGAGGGATCTCTTATTGTCTCGTAAGTCAGTAATAGTGATGGTTTGTGAATTAGTGGGTAAAAGTTCTTCAATACGTTCTGCCCACTCCATAAATAACCAATGTTTACTGTTTAAATAATCTTCTATTCCAAAATTATAAGCTTCATCAATAGATTCCACCCTATAAAAGTCAAAATGATAGACTTTATCATTAGGTAGACTATATTCATTCACAATTGAAAATGTTGGACTGGTAGCAACATCGTTACTTTGCATTGCTTTTAAAAGAGCACTTATAAATGTTGTTTTTCCGGCTCCCATTTGTCCATTAAATAGCACTATTTTGGTGTTTAAATGCTCTAAAACCTGAGCCGCAACAGTGTCTATATCATCTAAATGGTATGTAATTTCAATTGTTTTCAATTTATAAAATAAACAGATTTAGGTTACAATAGTAGGAATATTATTTGAGATAACCTAAGAAAATGTGCATTTCGTCGGGTTTTTGTGCGTTTAAAGGATTTTATTGACAATAGTCTCAATAAGAAGTCAATAGTGTTTTGCTTGTTACATTTGGTTTATAAAAAAATGATGCAAAATTAAATTCTGCATCATTTATTGTTTCCAATGTGTTAATAAAGATCAGTTATTTAGGATCCATCACTACAAACGGAATAATCATTTCTTCTAACGAAACACCTCCATGTTGATAGGTGTTTCTGTAATAGCTTACATAATGATTAAAATTATTTGGATAGGCTAAAAACAAATCACCTTTTGCAAAAATAAAAGAGCTACTCATTGTTAACGATGGTAAATGAATAGATTTCGGATTCTTAACGGCTAATACATCTTTGTTTTCATATGTTAAACTACGACCTGTTTTGTAACGCAGGTTTAAACTTGTATCTCTATCGCCAATCACTTTTGTTGGTGCTTTAACGTTTATAGTACCATGATCTGTCGTTAATATAAGTTTAAAGCCTAGTTGTTGCGACAGTTGAATCATTTCTAATAAAGGCGAATTCTTAAACCAACTCACAGTTAGTGAACGGTAAGCTTTATCATTAGATGCTAACTCTTTAACCACTTCCATTTCGGTTTTTGAGTGCGATAGCATATCAACGAAATTATATACAATAACATTAAGGTCATTGTTTTTTAGGGACTTAAAGTTTTCGACTAATTTTTTTCCAGCCTTAAGATTGGTGATTTTATGGTATTCGTGTGTAATGTGTCCTAAGCCTAATCGTTTTAGCTGTTCCTTTAAAAAATCACCTTCGTGCATATTTTTACCACCTTCATCTGTATCGTTTTTCCAGTATTGCGGAAATAAACTTTCCATATCAGCAGGCATTAATCCAGAGAAGATAGCATTACGTGCATATTGTGTTGCCGTTGGTAGAATACTGTAAAATGCCAATTCAGACGCTTTCTTATAGTAATTATTAACTATTGGCTCAAAAGCTTTCCATTGATCATATCGTAAATTATCTATAACCACTAAAACTGTGGGCTGTTTGTCGCTTAGCTCTGGTACTACTTTGTCCTTAAATAAGGTATGAGACATAACAGGAGCATCGGTTTTAGGTTGAAACCAATCCTCGTAATTTTTCTCAATAAATTTACCGAACTGCATATTGGCTTCTGTTTTTTGCGACTCTAAAATATCAGTCATTCCAACATCTTCAATACCTTCAAGTTGTAATTCCCAATAAATTAATTTCTGATATAACTCAACCCATTCTTCATAAGAGTTTACCATAGATAAATCCATCGCAATCTTTCTAAATTCTTGCTGGTAATTAGATGTTGTTTTCTCAGATACCAATCGCGAATGATCTAAATTCTTTTTTAAACTCAATAAAATCTGATTCGGATTTACAGGTTTTATTAAATAATCGGCAATTTTATTACCAATGGCTTCTTCCATTATATATTCCTCTTCACTTTTGGTAATCATTACAATGGGCAAATTGGCACGACGTTCTTTAATTTCGTTCAAAGTTTCTAGACCAGTTAATCCTGGCATATTTTCATCTAAAAAGACAATATCAAAATTAGTGTCCGTAATAACTTCTAAAGCTTCAGTACCGCTTTGGCATTTTGTAACCTGATACCCTTTTTGCTCTAAAAACATAATATGTGGTTTTAGTAAATCGATTTCATCGTCAACCCAGAGAATATTTATCATGTTATGGTATATTTGTTTATTAATTTTTGAATTCTATAATTTTGCCTACAAAAAATAAGCTTAAAATATTTAACGATCCAATTTACGGATTTATTACGATTCCAAATTCGTTAATTTTCGATATAATCCAACACAAGTACTTTCAGAGATTACGACGTATTAGTCAAATGGGATTGTCGTATTTGGTTTATCCAGGCGCACATCATACACGTTTTCATCATGCATTAGGTTGTATGCATTTAATGCAAAAATCTATCAATGTACTTCGTTTTAAAGGAGTTGCAATATCTGATAAGGAAGAAAATGGCTTGTTAATCGCAATACTTTTACACGATATTGGCCATGGTCCTTTTTCACATGCCATGGAGCACAGTATTGTAAATAACGTTTCTCACGAGGAAATTTCGCTGCGATTTATGGAAGAACTCAATATAGAGTTTAACGGAAGTTTAACGTTAGCCATTTCTATTTTTAAGAAAGAATATCCACGTCAATTTATGTGCGAGCTTATTTCTAGCCAATTAGACATGGATAGAGCCGATTATTTAAAACGCGATAGCTTTTATACAGGAGTTGCTGAAGGAAATATAAATAGTGAGCGACTAATTACTATGCTTAATGTTGTTGACGACCAGTTAGTGGTTGAAGAAAAAGGTATTTTGAGCGTAGAGAAATTTTTAATAGCAAGACGTTTTATGTATTGGCAAGTTTATATGCATAAAACGGGTGTTGTTGCAGAACAATTGTTAGTTGGAACTTTAAAAAGGGCCAAAGAATTAGTGCAACAAGGTGTAAAGCTAAATTGTAGCGATGCTTTGTTTTACTTTTTGTTTTCTGAAATAAATGCCGATAATTTTAATATTGAAACTTTAGCCGTTTTTTCAAAATTAGATGATTATGATATTGTCGCAGCTTTAAAAGATTGGCAAAATCACGATGATTTTGTATTGCGAAATCTATGTCAAATGATTCTTGAAAGAAACTTATTAAAGGTGAAGTTAAAGAATAAACCTATTAAGTCTTCTGAACTAATCACACATTCAAAAGCATTAATTAAAAAATATAATATCTCTCAACATGAAGCTGATTATTTTGTGTTTCAAGGTGAGTTAATTAATCAAGCCTATCAGAATAAACATCAAAAGATCAACGTTTTATTTAAGTCAGGAAAAATTAAAGATATCGTTAAAGCATCAGATCAATTAAACCTTAAAGCACTAAGTAAACCTATAACTAAATATTATATGTGCTATCCTAAAAAGAAAATGTAATCCTTTTTTTCTATTTTTGCGAAACGTAATCGAGACTTTAAAATCAATTTGTTGAAACATCTCTATAAAAAATATAAAAAGGATGGTTATTTGGAATGTTTCATGTCTGTATTAAGCACAGTCGAAGTGTTACCGTTGAAGAACAATAGATAAACACATGAAATTTACAGCAGAACAAATAGCAGACATTCTAGAAGGAACAGTAGTTGGTGACCCAAATATTGAAGTTACTAAACTTTCAAAAATAGAAGAAGGTACACAAGGAACGTTAACATTCTTATCCAATTCAAAGTATACACCTTATATCTATTCAACTAAAGCATCTATAACAATTGTAAACGAAGATTTTACGCCAGAAAAACCAATAGAGACAACACTTATCAAAGTTGACGATGCTTATGAAGGATTTTCAAAATTGTTAGAATATTATAAGCAAATTAAGATGAATAAACTAGGTGTAGAGCAACCTAGCTTTGTTTCAGAATCGGCTAAGATTGGAGATAATATCTATATAGGCGCATTTGCATATATTGGTAATAATGTCGAAATTGGTAATAATGTAAAAATTTATCCAAACGTTTATATTGGCGATAATGTTCAGTTAGGCGATAATACAGTAATTTTTTCTGGTGGAAAAGTCTATTCAGATTGTATAATTGGTAAAAACTGTGTTATAAACTCTGGTGTTATTGTTGGAGCCGATGGGTTTGGATTTGCACCTAATAAAGATGGTGGTTATTCTAAAATTCCACAAATTGGAAATGTCATTTTAGAAGACGAAGTAGATATTGGAGCAGGTACAACTATAGATCGCGCAACAATGGGCTCAACCATTTTAAGACATGGTGTAAAACTAGATAATCAAATTCAAATTGCTCATAATGTAGAAATTGGTAAAAATACTGTGATTGCAGCGCAGTCTGGTGTTGCCGGTTCTACAAAAATTGGAGAGCATTGCCAAATTGGAGGCCAAGTTGGTATTGCTGGTCATTTAGTTATTGGAAACAATGTAAAAGTACAAGCACAATCCGGAATTGGGAGAAATGTAAAAGATAATGAAGTTTTACAAGGCTCACCTTCTTTTGGGTATGCTGATTGGAATAAATCTTATGTGTATTTTAAAAATTTACCTAAGCTCGCAAAAACTATTAACGAATTAGAAAAAAAAGTAGATGGCCATAATTAAAACGGAAACGAAACAAAAAACCATTGAAAAAGAAGTTACACTTACAGGTGTAGGACTTCATACTGGTGAAAATGTAAAATTAGTATTTAAACCTGGTGCGGAAAATACTGGATTTGTATTTCAACGAACAGATTTAGAAGGGTCGCCAAAAATAGAGGCAGACGCTAATTATGTTACAAGTACGCAACGTGGTACTTGTTTAGAGAAAAACGGAGTCACTATTCAAACGTGTGAGCATGTATTAGCCGCTTTAGTTGGTTTAGATATAGATAACGCACTTATAGAACTCAATTCTTCTGAGCCACCAATTATGGATGGGTCGTCTAAATTCTTCGTAGAAGCTATAGAAAAAGCAGGTGTTGTTGAGCAAAATGCGTTTCGTGAAGAATATGAAATTACGCAAGTTGTGTCTTACACAGATGAAGAGTCTGGGAGCGAAATTATTCTAATGCCTGCAAATACCTATCAAATTACAACCATGGTAGATTTTGGGACTAAAGTTTTAGGCACTCAAAACGCAACTCTTAATAAGGTGTCAGATTTTAAAACTGAAATTGCAGATGCCAGAACATTTAGTTTCTTACACGAGATTGAAATGCTATTAGAGCATGGTTTAATTAAAGGAGGTGATTTAAATAATGCCATTGTGTATGTCGATAAAGAATTGTCTACAGAAACCATGGAGAAATTGAGAATTGCGTTTAATAAAGATAATATTGCGGTTAAGCCAAACGGTATTTTAGACAACCTAACATTGCACCATCCAAATGAAGCTGCACGTCACAAATTATTAGATGTGTTAGGTGATTTAGCTTTAATCGGAACTCGTATTAGAGGTAAAGTTATAGCTAATAAACCAGGACATTTTGTAAACACTCAGTTTGCTAAAAAAATGTCTAAATTAATTAAAAACGAAAGACGAAATAACGTTCCTCAAATCGATTTGAATTCAGAACCTTTAATGGATGTGAATCAAATTATGGATATGTTGCCACACAGACAACCTTTCTTACTGTTAGATAAGGTTTATGAGTTAACTGACAATCACGTCATTGGTATGAAAAACGTGACCATGAACGAGGAATTCTTTAAAGGTCATTTTCCAGGTGCACCAGTAATGCCAGGTGTTTTAATTGTGGAAGCCATGGCGCAAACAGGTGGTATTTTAGTATTAAGCACTGTGCCAGATCCAGAGAATTACTTGACATTTTTTATGAAAATGGATAATGTAAAGTTCAAACAAAAAGTAGTTCCTGGCGATACCTTAATATTTAAGTGTTCGTTAATTACACCGATTAGAAGAGGTATTTGCCATATGCAAGGTTATGCTTATACTAACGGTAAATTGTGTGCAGAAGCCGAATTAATGGCACAAATATCAAAAGTTAAATAAAATACGTTGAATTACTGTTAAGCTGTTTAGTCGTTAAGTCGAGCAAATCAGCAGCAAACACGTCAACTACAAAACATATATTAAAATGAACCAACCGTTAGCTTATGTGCATCCTGGTGCAAAAATTGCAAAGAATGTTGTTATAGAACCTTTTACAACCATTCATAATAATGTGAAAATTGGAGAAGGTACCTGGATAGGAAGTAATGTAACGATTATGGAAGGTGCTCGTATCGGTAAAAACTGTAACATCTTTCCTGGCGCTGTTATTTCGGCAGTACCACAAGATTTAAAATATAACGACGAAGACACAACTGTAGAAATTGGTGATAACGTTACAATTAGAGAGTGCGTAACCATTAATAGAGGGACCACAGATAAAATGAAGACTGTAATTGGCGACAATTGTCTTATTATGGCATATTGCCACATCGCACACGATTGTATTGTTGGTAATAACTGTATCTTTTCAAACAATAGCACGTTAGCGGGACATATTAGTGTTGGCGATTATGTGGTTTTAGCCGGAATGACAGCAGTTCACCAGTTTTGTTCTATAGGAAATCATGCTTTTGTAACCGGAGGATCTTTAGTGCGTAAAGATGTTCCGCCTTTTGTAAAAGCAGCTCGTGAACCATTATCTTATGTAGGAATAAATTCTGTAGGTTTAAGACGACGAGGATATTCGTCTGAAAAAATTAGAGAAATTCAGAATATATATAGAATATTATACCAAAAGAATTACAATAACACTCAGGCTGCAGATTTAATAGAAGCAGAAATGGAAGCCACTCCAGAACGTGATGAAATTCTTCAATTCATTAAAAATTCGCATCGTGGAATAATGAAAGGTTATTTTAAATCGAATTAATTCTTAGTATTTTATAGACTAAAGAAGAATAAAAGGTTTTCTGATTAAGCAAATAGGATTAGGAAAACAACGCAACAACAAACAATTTAATAAAAAACAATAAATTAAAATTATGGCAAGTACTTCAGATATTCGAAACGGATTATGCATCAGATATAACAATGATATTTATAAAATTGTCGAATTTTTACACGTAAAACCAGGAAAAGGACCAGCTTTTGTAAGAACTAAAATGAAAAGTGTGACTACAGGTAAGGTTTTAGATAATACGTTCTCTGCAGGTCATAAAATCGAAGATGTACGTGTAGAAACACATAAATTTCAGTATTTATATAATGATGGTGAATTTTACCACTTTATGAATGAATCTGATTATAGACAAATCCGATTATTAGAATCTGCGATCGATAGAACAGATCTAATGAAAGAAGGGGAAGTCGTTACAATTCAAATTAATACCGAAGATAATATGCCGTTGTCTGTAGATTTACCAGCTTCTGTTATCTTAGAAGTGACAGCTACAGAACCTGGCGTTAAGGGAAATACAGCAACAAATGCAACCAAACCAGCAACTGTTGAATCTGGTGCAGAAGTTAATGTACCTTTATTTATCAATGAAGGTGATAAGATTAAAGTTGAAACAGAAAAAGGAACGTACAAAGAACGAATTAAAGAATAATCTCAGTTGGTAATCACAGTCCTAATGAGGCAGGCTGTAAACAATAACTGAGCATTGTAAACTGAGAGATGAAATTTCCAAAACCACATACTTTAAAACAAATTGCAACTTTAATTGATTGTGAATTTAGAGGTTCAGAAGATTTTGAAGTTTTAGGCATAAATGAAATTCATGTCGTAGAACCTGGCGATGTTGTATTTGTAGATCATCCTAAATATTATGATACAGCATTAGAATCTGCAGCAACTATTGTTTTAATAAATAAAGATGTTCCGTGTCCAGAAGGCAAAGCACTTTTAATATCAGATGATCCGTTTCGAGATTTTAATAAGATTACGGCTCACTTTAAGCCTTTTAAAGCTTCAAATAGTGCTATCGCTACTGATGCTGTAATTGGAGAAGGAACGATTATTCAACCCAACTGTTTTATTGGAAATAATGTAAACATTGGTAAAAACTGTACTATTCATGCTAACGTGAGTATTTATGACGATGCTATTATTGGTGATAACGTTACGATTCATGCAGGAGCAGTTTTAGGTGCTAGTGCATTCTATTACAAAAATAGACCAGAAGGTTACGATCAGTTAAAATCTGGTGGTCGTGTTATTATCGAAAACAACGTAGATATTGGTGCGCTGTGTACAATAGATAGAGGTGTTACAGGAGATACAACTATTGGAGAAGGCTCAAAATTAGATAATCAGATTCAAATTGGGCATGATACCATCATAGGTAAAAAGTGTTTAATCGCATCTCAAACAGGAATTGCTGGTTGTGTTGTCGTTGAGGATAATGTTACTATTTGGGGACAAGTAGGCATAAAGAGTGGTATTAAAATATCAAAAGGAACAGTAATCTATGCGCAAGCAGGATTAAATAATTCAACAGAAGAAGGTAAAACATATTTTGGTACTCCGGCACAAGAAGCAAGAGTATCTTTTAAGGACCTTGCTTATGTGAAAAAAATTCCTGAAATTCTTCAAAAATTAAAAAATATATAATGTCAGCTATAGAGGTGATTAAGCGATTTTACGATTCAGATATAGCTAATGATTCTAGTTTGGTTGCTACTCGTTCTAGCACATTTCTCAACAATTTGGGAAGTTAGAGATGGTAAATTAAATCGTGGTTTTGAGATGAGTCATCAAGCTGATGAATCTGATTAAAAAAGCATAGAATCCTATAAAGAAATAAAAATATAAAAGAGGTCGGTTTTGCATTTAAAATCTCTTATTTTTGCAGAACGAAATACATAAAACTTAAAATCAACAATATCAAATGAGCGTTTTAGTTAATAAGAATTCTAATATTATAGTTCAAGGTTTTACAGGTAGTGAAGGTACTTTTCATGCTGAACAAATGATTGAATATGGTACAAATGTCGTAGGTGGTGTAACTCCAGGAAAAGGTGGTCAAACACACTTAGACAAACCTGTTTTTAATACCGTATCAGAAGCTGTTGAAAAAGTAGCTGCAGATACTACAATTATTTTTGTACCACCAGCTTTTGCTGCTGATGCTATTATGGAAGCTGCAGATGCAGGTATTAAAGTAATTATTACAATTACAGAAGGAATTCCTGTTGCAGATATGATTAAAGCGTCAGACTATATCAAAGGTAAAGAATGTCGTTTAATTGGTCCTAACTGTCCTGGTGTTATTACTCCTGGTGAAGCTAAAGTTGGTATTATGCCAGGTTTTGTTTTCAAAAAAGGAAATGTTGGTATCGTTTCTAAATCGGGTACATTAACGTATGAAGCTGCAGACCAAGTTGTAAAACAAGGTTTGGGAATCACAACTGCTATTGGTATTGGTGGAGATCCAATTATTGGAACAACAACAAAAGAGGCGGTAGAGTTATTAATTAACGATCCAGAAACTGAAGCTGTGGTAATGATCGGTGAAATTGGAGGTCAATTAGAAGCTGATGCTGCACATTGGTACAAAGATAGTGGAAGTAAAAAACCAGTTATTGGTTTTATTGCTGGTGAAACTGCTCCTGCTGGTCGTACAATGGGACACGCTGGTGCTATTGTAGGCGGAAGTGATGATACTGCACAAGCAAAAAAGAAAATAATGAAAGCATGCGGAATTCATGTTGTAGATTCTCCTGCTGAAATAGGAAAGAAAGTAGCTGAAGTTTTAGGTTAATCAACAACCTATGCATAAAAATTGATGCTGAATCTCATTCAGCATAAACATAAAAAAACCTTACAAAATCTTGTGAGGTTTTTTTATGTCGCACAATTTGTAATTGCTATCTTTGAATTAGGTCTCAATGTGTAAATTTCTTGAAACCTTTTTTAATATTATATTGTAACACTAACTAATTATAAATTAATAATGAAACTTTTAGAAGGAAAAACAGCCATAATTACAGGCGCAAGTAGAGGTATAGGAAAAGGTATTGCAGAAGTGTTTGCTGACCATGGTGCAAATGTTGCATTTACATATAGCTCTTCAGTAGAAGCTGCAAATGCATTAGAAAAAGAATTAAATTCTAAAGGAGTAAAAGCAAAAGGTTATCAAAGTAATGCTGCAAGCTTTGATGAATCTCAAAAGTTAGCAGAAGACGTTTTAGCAGAGTTTGGTTCTATCGATATATTGGTAAATAACGCAGGAATCACAAAAGACAATCTCTTAATGCGAATGGGAGAAGACGATTTTGACAAAGTTATTGAAGTGAATCTTAAATCGGTTTTTAACATGACCAAAGCAGTTCAACGTACTATGCTAAAACAACGTAAAGGATCCATTATAAACATGAGTTCTGTAGTTGGTGTAAAAGGTAATGCTGGCCAAACAAATTATGCAGCCTCTAAAGCTGGAATCATAGGGTTTTCAAAGTCAGTTGCTTTAGAATTAGGATCACGTAATATTAGAAGCAACGTTATCGCTCCAGGTTTTATTGAAACCGAAATGACTGCAAAACTAGACGAAGAAACCGTAAAAGGTTGGAGAGCAGGAATTCCATTAAAAAGAGGAGGTTCACCAGAAGATATTGCCAACGCTTGTGTGTTTTTAGCAAGTGATTTAAGTGCCTATGTTACAGGACAAACACTTAATGTAGATGGTGGTATGTTGACTTAAACTATCATTCCTGCGAAGGCGGGAATCTTATGACACTCGTGAGATTTTAATGAATAACTTAACAATAATATACATAACAATTGCTGCAATTACAGCGCTTTTATTAGCGCTGTTTCAGTATTTGTATAAATCGAAATTAAAGTCGAATCTCAAATATGTACTTATAGCATTGAGAGCGATTTCAATTTTCGGTATTCTAGTATTGCTTATCAACCCAAAGTTTGAATCCTTTACGTATTTCGATGAAAAACCAACTTTAGTGGTTGCTGTCGATAATTCGGAATCGGTTTCCTATCTAAAACAAGATGAAAAGGCTAGGGAAGTGGTCAATGCTTTAAATACTAATTCAGTATTAAAAGACCGTTTTGATATTCAGACGTATAGGTTTGGAAAAACGGTAAACACTTTAGATAGTTTAAATTTTAATGAACGCCAATCTAATATGGCATTGGCTTTAAAACAGTTTGGTGAAGTGTATGCCAACCAAACAGCACCAATTGTAGTGTTGAGTGATGGTAACCAAACCTACGGTTCAGATTACAGTTACATAGCAAAAGGTGTTAAACAACCAATTTATCCTATAATTCTTGGAGATTCTACAGTGCATTCAGATTTAAGTATTAAACAGTTGAATGTAAATCGTTATGTGTACTTAAAGAATAAGTTTCCTGTAGAAATTATTGCCAATTACAGTGGAACTGAAGCGATAAACACAGAACTAAAAATTTGGTCTGGTAATTCTGTTGTTTTTAGAAAAAACCTTCAGTTTAATGCTTCCAAGTCATCTGAAATTGTGTCTACAGCTTTAATGGCAAATAGTGTTGGTGTAAAAACATATCGTGTAGAGTTGGTGGCTTTAGATAATGAAAAGAACAAAGTCAATAACATTAAGAATTTTGGAGTAGAAGTTATCGACCAGAAAACAAATGTAGCTTTAGTTTATGATCGTTTACATCCAGATTTAGGAGCCCTTAAAAAGGCTATTGAAAGTAATGAACAACGCAGTGTTTCAATATTAAGTCCTAAAGATGTTTTAAATAAGGTGAATGATTTTCAGTTAATTATACTGTATCAGCCGAATAATAACTTTAATGCGTTATTAAAAGAAATTAAAGCACAGAAAATTAATACATTCATCATTTCTGGCGCAACTACGAGTTGGAGTTTGCTGAATCAGACTCAGACCTATTTTAAGCAAGCCATTACTAATCAAACCGAAAATTTTCAACCTAGTTTAAATAGAAATTACGGAACGTTCATTGTAGAAAATTTAGATTTTAATAGTTTTCCACCTTTAATATCTGAATTCGGGGCACTTCAAATTTCGGTTCCGCACGAAACCTTATTGTATAAAAGTGTCAACGGAATTACAACAGAAGATATATTGTTAGCGACATTTGAAGTAGATGCTACAAAGCATGCCATCTTAAACGGTGAAGATATTTGGCGCTGGAGAGCACAATCATTTCTAAACACTAATAGTTTTAGCAATTTTGATGAATTTATTAATAAACTCGTTCAGTATCTAAGTTCAAATAAAAAAAGAACACGAATTAATATCGATTACAAATCGTTCTATAACGGTAACGATGATGTTATAATTTCAGCGCAATATTTCAATAAAAATTTTGAGTTTGATAATTCGGCTTCATTACGAATTAAATTAAAAAATAAGGATAACCAAAGTGTAAGAGAGGTGCCTCTTCTTTTAACTAATGGAAATTACACAGTCGATTTAAGTGGTATAAATGCTGGTTTATATGACTTTACAATTAAGCATAATACAGAATCGGTATCGGCCTCGGGAAGCTTTCAAATTCTGGAATATAATGTAGAGCAGCAATTTTTAAATGCAGATATTTCAAAATTAAAATCTATAGCAACTCATAGTAATGGAGCTGCATATTTTTCGACACAAACAAAAGATATCATAAATGCTTTAGTTAGCGATAATCGTTACAAAACCATTCAAAAAAGCACTAAAAATATTGTACCTTTGATTGATTGGAAATATTTGCTCGGTTTAATTGCGTTAAGTCTTTTTATTGAGTGGTTTATTAGAAAATATAATGGATTAATTTAAATTTAAAATAATGGAAAAATTAGCAAAGGTTGGCTTGCCAATTTTAATTGCAATAGTATTATTAATAATCGTTTTAGCTAAGTCTGCTGTCACTATAGACTCAGGTCATGCAGGTGTGTTATATGAAACTCTTAATGATGGTGTGAGTTCTGAAAAAGCGCCATTAGGTCCTGGTTTTCATATTATAGCGCCTTGGAATCGTGTGATTGATTATGAAACACGCCAGCAAGAAATGCCAGAAAAAATGTCTGTATTGTCTTCAAATGGATTAGATATAAAACTAGATGCTTCTATATTATTTCAACCAGAGTTTAATAGTTTAGGAAAATTGCATAACGAGAAAGGAGAAAGCTATGTTAGTAGAGTGCTTCAGCCTGCTATAAGAAGTGCAGCAAGAAGTGTTGTAGGTCGTTATACGCCAGAGCAATTATACTCAAGTAAAAGAGATGCCATTCAAGAAGAAATTTACGAAGAAACTAAAAAGCTTGTTGAGCCACAGTTTATTCAATTAAATGATATTTTAATTAGAGATGTGACGTTACCACCTACTATAAAGCAAGCAATTGAGCGTAAACTGAAGCAAGAGCAAGAGTCATTAGAATACGAATTTAGATTAGTAACCGCACAGAAAGAGGCTGAAAAAGTAATTATTGAAGCACAAGGTAAAGCTGATGCTAACCGTATTTTAAGTGCTTCGTTAACAGATAAAATCTTACAAGATAAAGGTATTGAAGCTACGGTGAAATTATCAGAATCACCAAACAGTAAAGTTGTGGTTATAGGTTCTGGAGATTCAGGAATGCCGATTATTTTAGGAAATCAATAATATTTAGGGCAAATATTAAAATTTCATTAAATATTTAATTTTATTAATATTTAATTAGGATTAGTGATTTTATTTAGAAATATTTGCACTATTAAATAAAAACAATGATACTTATTCAATTACATCATCATTTTCATATGATCGCTCAAGCGAGGTGAAATTGTATTGAATAAATTCAAAATATATTTTAAAACCCGTTTGAGAAATCAGATGGGTTTTTTTGTTTCCAATCATTTTGTAAATGATTGGAAATAGTCCCAACGAAGGTTGGGATCTTAATAAAAGTGTAAAAAATAAATTTCCGGTTATTCGGAAACAAAAAATAAATTTTTCGATGAGTAAATTAAAAATTGCAGTTCAGAAATCGGGTCGACTAAACGAAGACTCTATGAAAATTCTAAAAGAAATAGGTATTTCTGTAGATAATGGCAAAGACCAACTTAAAGCTTCGGCACGTAACTTTCCACTTGAGGTGTTCTATCTTAGAAATGGAGATATCCCACAATACTTAAGAGATGGAGTGGTTGATGCCGCTATTATTGGCGAAAATGTCTTAATAGAAAAAGGAAACGATTTAAAGATTGTTGAACGTCTAGGATTTTCAAAATGTAAAGTCTCTATTGCGGTGCCTAAATCGTCTAAGGTTAAAAGTTTAAAAGAATTAGATGGTAAACGTATTGCGACATCGTATCCAAATACAGTGAATCAGTTTTTAGAAAAAGACGGTGTTAATGCTAATTTACACATCATTAATGGTTCTGTAGAGATAGCACCAAATATTGGACTTGCAGATGCCATTTGTGATATCGTTTCTAGTGGAAGTACACTTTTTAAAAACGGCTTAAAAGAAGTCGAAGTGCTTTTAAAATCTGAAGCTGTTTTGGCAACATCACCTAAGATTTCAGAAGAAAACCAAGCATTGATTGATAAACTTCAATTTCGATTAAAATCTGTTTTAAAAGGAAGAGAAAGTAAATATGTTTTGCTCAATGCACCAAATGATAAATTAGATGATATTATAAAAATTCTTCCAGGTATGAATAGTCCTTCTATTTTACCTTTGGCTCGTGAAGGTTGGAGTTCTGTCCACTCTGTTTTAGATAAGAATGATTTTTGGAATATTATAGATGAATTAAAAGCCAATGGCGCAGAAGGTATTCTGGTTTGTCCTATTGAAAATATGGTGCTGTAAAAATGTCACACGGAGCACAGTCGAAGTGCTTTTAAAATTAATGATGAAATGAAACAATACATTAATCCACCAAAAGAAGAATGGGAATCTTTATTAACACGACCAACAAAATCGGTTGAAGTTATAGAAGATACTGTAGATGAAGTATTCAAAGCAGTTCAAGAACATGGAGATAAAGCGATTAAAGAATTTACGCTTAAATTTGATGGAGTAGAACTAGAATCAAATATAGTTTCACAAGAAGAGATTCAATCTGCCTTACAATTAGTAAGTGAAGATTTAAAAATCGCAATATATTTAGCAAAGACGAATATTGAAAAATTTCACAGTGCACAAAAAACGAGCAAAGTAGAAGTTGAAACCATGCCAGGTGTTCTCTGTTGGCAAGAGAAGCGACCAATTCAAAAAGTTGGTTTATATATACCTGGAGGAACAGCGCCTTTATTCTCTACGGTTTTAATGCTGGCAGTTCCTGCACAGATAGCGGGTTGTAAAGAAATTGTTTTGTGTTCACCACCCAATAAAGAAGGGAAAATTGCGAATGAAATTTTATATGCTGCGCAATTATGTGGTGTCACTAAAATTATCAAAGTAGGAGGAATACAGGCGATTGCAGGTTTGACCTTTGGGACAAAAACAATTCCCCAAGTACATAAGATTTTTGGTCCAGGAAATCAGTTTGTTACCGTTGCAAAGCAATTATCTACTAAATATGGTGTCGCTATTGATATGCCAGCTGGTCCAAGTGAATTATTAGTCATGGCTGACGAATCAGCAAATGCGGCTTATGTGGCTTCAGATTTATTAAGTCAAGCAGAGCATGGAAGTGACAGTCAAGTTATTTTAGTGACAACATCTCAAAATTTTGCAAACGATGTTTCTATAGAAGTTAATCAGCAATTAGAGGCGTTACCAAGGAAAATAATGGCAGAAAAAGCGATAGCAAATTCAAAGTCCATTATTGTGGATTCTAATGAGATTGCATTAGATTTAATAAATGAATACGGTCCAGAACATTTTATTGTAGCGACAACTAATAATGATTTCTTTGTAGAGCATATTAGTAATGCTGGTTCGGTATTTATCGGGAATTACACACCTGAAAGTGCGGGAGATTATGCCTCAGGAACCAATCATACATTGCCCACTAATGGATTTTCAAAAGCCTATTCTGGAGTTAATTTAGATAGCTTTCAAAAAAGTATGACATTTCAAAAAATATCAAAAGCAGGTATTCAAAATATCGGAAATGCAATTGAGCTTATGGCAGAAGCAGAAGGTTTACAAGCTCATAAAAATGCAGTGACCTTAAGATTAAACGATTTAATTAATGAGTAACGTCGTCACTTCGAGTGATTTTGAGGAACGAGAAATTGTATCGAGAAGCTACTAAAATGAAACAAAAATTCAACATAAATAATCTCTTAAGAGAAAACATCAAAAACATCAAGCCTTATTCCTCAGCACGAGATGAATATAAGGACATCACTGATGGAATGGTTTTTATTGATGCCAACGAGAACCCTTTTAATACGAATGTGAATCGTTATCCAGACCCTCAACAAACGAATGTAAAAGCACGTTTGTCTGAATTGAAGGGTATTCCGACGAACCAAATTTTACTAGGAAATGGAAGTGATGAAGTTTTAGATTTAATATTTAGAGCGTTTTGCGAACCGAATCATGACAAGATTATCACATTACCACCAACATACGGCATGTACAGTGTTTTATCAAATCTTAATGCGGTTGAAAATATTGAAATTCCATTAACTAGCGATTTTCAGCCAGATTTTGACGAGATATTACGTGCAGCACATTCACATACTAAACTGCTATTTTTGTGTTCGCCAAATAACCCAACAGCAAACAGTTTTGAAGCTGATGTAATTGAAGAACTAATAGAAGAGTTTCAGGGAATTGTAGTTATAGACGAAGCTTATATTGATTTTTCAAAGGATGAAAGTTGGTTAAGTCGTTTAAGTGAATTTCCGAATTTAATTGTAACACAAACGTTATCAAAAGCGTATGGTTTAGCAGGAATTCGTTTGGGTATTTGTTATGCTTCTAAGGAGATCATTTCAGTTTTGAACAATATAAAACCACCTTATAACATCAATCAGCTGACGCAAGCAAAAGCTTTAGAGCGGTTAAATGATATGGATGCTGTTCAGAGTGAAGTGAAAAGTATAATTTTTGAAAGAGAAAAACTAAGTAAAGCCTTAAAGTCAATTACGTTTGTAAAAAACGTATTTCCTTCAGATGCCAATTTTATTTTAGCAAAAGTAGATGACGCTAATAAACGCTATCAGCAATTGATAGAAAAAGAAATTGTGGTAAGAAATAGAACCAATCAACTTTTGTGTGACAATTGTTTGCGATTTTCAGTTGGGACTAAAGCCGAGAATGAGAAATTAATCGAAGTATTAAATCAATTATAATAAAGCTTGTCATTCCTGCGAAGGCAGGAATCCAAAATGATAAACTATAATTTAAAATAGATTCCTGCCTTCGCAGGAATGACAGAAAAGATGAAACCAGTATTATTCATAGACAGAGACGGAACACTAATTAAAGAACCAGCAGACGAACAAATTGATTCGTTTGAGAAATTAGAATTCTATCCAAAGGTATTTCAATATTTAAGCAAGATTGCTAAAGAATTGAATTTCGAAATTGTAATGATTACCAACCAAGATGGTTTAGGAACAGAAGTTTATCCTGAAGATACCTTCTGGCCAGTTCATAATTTTGTTTTAAAAACTTTTGAAGCGGAAGGAGTTGTGTTTAAGGAGCAGTTTATAGACAGAACATTCGCCAAAGACAATGCACCAACACGTAAACCAAATACAGGTTTATTAACTAAGTATTTTTCTGAGGATTATGATTTAGCGAATTCTTTTGTGATTGGTGATCGTCTTACCGATGTTGAATTAGCAAAAAACTTAGGTTCTAAAGGTATTTTTATCAATGATAATACTAATTTAGGAACAGATGAAGTTACGGTTAGTAATAATGAATTAGAAGATTACATCGCTTTAGAAACCAACGATTGGGAAGCGATTTATAAATTCTTAAAAACTACAGAACGTGTTGGTTCTATTGAAAGAAACACTAATGAAACCAAAATAAAAATTGGTTTAAACTTAGATGGTACCGGAAAGAGTAACATCGAAACAGGAATAGCTTTTTTTGATCATATGTTAGACCAAATTGCGCGTCATGGCCAAATAGATTTAGATATTAAAGTGGATGGGGATTTAGAAGTTGATGAGCATCATACTATAGAAGATGCGGCTATTGCTTTAGGAGAAGTCTTTGCAACCACTTTAGGTAATAAGTTAGGTATTGAGCGGTACGGCTTCTCTCTTCCAATGGACGATTGTTTAGCGCAAGTTGGTATTGATTTTGGAGGTAGAAATTGGCTTGTTTGGGAAGCCGAATTTAAACGTGAAATGATTGGAAAAATGCCAACTGAAATGTTCTATCATTTCTTTAAATCCTTTACAGATGGAGCCAAATGTAATTTGAATATTAAAGTAGAAGGAACTAACGAACATCATAAAATAGAAGCGATTTTTAAAGCTTTTGCGAAAGCGATTAAAATGGCTGTAAAACAAGATGTGGATAAGATGATTTTACCATCAACAAAAGGAATGTTGTAAACCTTTGTCATTCCTGCGGAAGCAGGAAGCCACTTTGAAACATAAAATAATTAGATTCCTGCCTTCGCAGGAATGACAACAAATTGTCAAAATGAAATTATCAATAGTAAACTACGGAGCAGGAAACATCAAAAGCATTCAATTCGCATTTAAGCGTTTAGGTGTTGATGCGGTTTTAACGGATAATCCAGAAGAAATAATGGCATCTGATAAAGTGATTTTTCCAGGCGTTGGTGAAGCAGGTTCTGCTATGAAAATGCTAAAAGAAAGTGGTTTAGACCAATTAATTCCGACATTAAAACAACCTGTTTTAGGGATTTGTTTAGGTATGCAATTAATGTGTAAATATACAGAAGAAGGGAATACTAAAGGTTTAGGTATTTTTGATGTGAATGTAAAACGATTTTCAAATAAAGTAAAAGTCCCACAAATGGGTTGGAATACGATTTCAAACTTAAAATCAGATTTGTTTAAAGGTATTAAAGACAATGAGTACATGTATTTGGTTCATAGTTATTATGCTGAAAACTGTGTGGAATCTATTGCAACTTCAGATTATGAACTAGAATATGCTTCTGCTTTAGAAAATGATAATTTTTATGGAGTTCAGTTTCATCCTGAGAAAAGTGGGTCTAAAGGTTCAAAAATTTTACAGAATTTTTTAGACCTGTAGATCCATTCTGAACTTGTTTCAGAATCTTTTTATCATGAAAAAATATTATTGTTATATATTATCAAATAAGAATAGAACAGTATTATATGTTGGTTATACTAATGATTTGAAAAGAAGAGTTTTACAGCATCAGCAAGGAAATGGAGCTTTATTTACCAAGAAGTATAATATAGTTGATTTAATATATTACGAAGAATTCGATAATTCTAAAGATGCTAGAAACAGAGAAAGACAGCTAAAGAATTGGCATAAAGACTAGAAACTAAATTTAATAAAAGATTTAAATCCAAATTTAAAAACTTTAAAAATTATAGAAAGACCCTGAAACAAGTTCAGGGTTGATTAACAAGTTAATCATGAGAATAATACCAGCAATAGACATCATAGAAGGAAAGTGCGTTCGTCTCACAAAAGGCGATTACGACACTAAAAAAATATACAATGAAAACCCATTAGAAGTCGCAAAGTCTTTTGAAGGAGCAGGCATCGAGTATTTGCATGTTGTGGATTTAGATGGAGCAAAAGCGAGTCACATCGTTAATTATAAAGTGCTAGAAAAGATTGCAACTCAAACCAATTTGAAAGTTGATTTTGGAGGAGGACTTAAATCTGATGAAGATTTAAAAATTGCGTTCAATTCTGGGGCGAATCAAATTACAGGTGGAAGTATTGCGGTTAAAAAGCCAGATGTATTTGAAGGTTGGATTTCTAAATATGGTTCAGATAAAATAATTCTTGGAGCCGACTGTAATAATGAGAAAATTGCAATTAGTGGATGGCAAGAGGAAAGTACTTTAGAAGTGATTCCTTTTATCAAAGACTATCAGTCTAAAGGTATTCAATATGTGATTTGTACAGATATTTCAAAGGATGGTATGCTAGAAGGTCCAAGTTTTGAGTTGTATGATAGAATTTTAAAGCAGAGTAATATCATTTCGACAAAGCGTAGCGACGAGAAATCTCATAATTTAAAACTAATAGCGTCTGGTGGTATTTCTAAGTTTGATGAATTACCTAAGCTAAGAGAAATGGGTTGTGAAGGTGTCATTATAGGAAAAGCCATTTACGAGAATAGAATTAGTTTGAAGGAATTAGAGAATTTTATAATTAAAAAATAATCAAAATGTTGTCATTCCTGCGAAAGCAGGAATCCACTCTGAAACATAAAATAATTAGATTCCTGCCTTCGCAGGAATGACAGAAAAGTATGTTAACAAAACGAATAGTCCCATGTTTAGACATTAAAAACGGTAGAACCGTAAAAGGTGTCAACTTTGTAGATTTAAGAGATGCAGGTGATCCTGTTGTTTTAGCGAAACAGTATGCAGATCTGGGAGCAGATGAATTGGTGTTTTTAGATATTGCAGCTACATTAGAAAATCGTAGAACCATGCATGATATGGTTTTGAAAGTGGCAGAACAAGTGAATATTCCATTTACGGTTGGTGGTGGAATTTCTTCTGTAGAAGATGTCGATGATTTGCTGCATTGTGGTGCAGATAAAGTGTCTATTAATTCATCAGCAGTAAAACGACCGGAATTGATTAATGAGCTTTCAGATAAATTTGGAAGCCAATGCGTGGTTGTTGCTATCGATGCCAAAGAAGTGGATGGTGAATGGTTAGTTCATTTGGCAGGAGGAACGATTCCAACCGAAATTAAACTATTTGAATGGGCAAAAGAAGTAGAGCAGCGCGGAGCAGGTGAAATTCTTTTTACTTCCATGAATCATGATGGTACAAAAGCTGGTTTTGCAAATAAAGCCTTAGCGAAATTATCAGATCTAGTGAATATTCCTATTATTGCATCAGGAGGTGCAGGAAATATTCAACATTTTGCAGATACATTTAAAGAAGGAAAAGCAGATGCAGCATTAGCAGCGAGTGTTTTTCATTTTGGTGAAATTCCAATTTTAGAATTAAAAGAAGCATTAAAAAATAAAGGGATTCCTGTAAGAATATAAATGTCATTCTGAGCGAAGTGAAGAATCTCGCAATTAAATATGAGATTTCTCGTCGCTATGCTCTGTCGAAATGACAAAAAAGAAATAATTATGAACGTAGATTTCAATAAAAGCCCAGATGGCCTTGTGCCAGCTATAATCCAAGATGCCACGACCAGCAAAGTTTTAATGCTTGGCTACATGAATGCAGAAGCACTTAAAAAAACGTTAGAATCTAAATTAGTCACGTTTTTTAGTCGAAGTAAACAACGGCTTTGGACAAAAGGTGAAGAGAGTGGTAACGTACTAAATTTAGTAGATATAAAATTAGATTGCGATAGTGATTCGTTATTAATTAAAGTCAATCCAAAAGGACCAACGTGCCATAAAGGAACAGATACCTGTTGGAATGAAGTTAACGAGCAATCTTTTGGTTTTATTTCTCAACTTGAAAACACTATTACTTCTCGAATTAATGAAGCTAATTCAGAAACCTCTTATGTTGCGTCTTTATTTGCAAAAGGCATTAATAAAGTGGCTCAAAAAGTAGGTGAGGAGGCAGTGGAAGTTGTTATAGAAGCTAAAGATAATAATGACGATTTGTTTTTAGAGGAAAGTGCTGATTTACTATTTCATTACTTAATGTTACTTCAGGCAAAAGGTTTTAAATTGAATGATGTGGTTTCTGTTTTAGAACAACGAGAGAAAAAATAAGCTGCCAAAATAATTAAATTTCGGCAGCTCTCTGTTCTAAATGAATAGTTAAGAAAGTTTATTCACTAACAAGAACAACTCTAAGATCAGGATAATTTTCCTTTAATTCTTTTTCTAAACCAATGACATGAGCTGCACCAACAATTACAATGTTTCGTTGTGAATTTGAAGCCGTAACTTGTTCACTAATGTTTTTGGCCATTCTCATATTGCGTTCATTCCAATAGCGTTCACCTTCTGTACAGCCTTCAGTTTGTACAGTAACATAAGTGAATGAGCTCGATTTATGCAGTTGTTCTAATGATTTTCGCTTATTAGTATGTTTTCCTAAGCCTCTAAAAATAGCTGGAAGGATGGCAGAATTGTAGGCTTTTTTGTTCATTTTAATGTTAATGGCATTATTCCCATTAGACCGTCCTTCTTTATTGCATTTAGTCCAAGCTTCATGATATTCCTTATTTGTTTGTTGGTCGTCCATAGACTGTAACAATTTTATATTTTGATGTAAAGCTAGTTTAAATGTGAGATCACCATCTTCATGTTGTGTTGGTTTTTTAGGGCCATCAATTCCATAGGTTTTTATATAACTGTAAAATTCATAATTAGCATTATCTCTCCGGTAAGCAAAAGTCGTTATCAAATACTCTAAGTCTTCAGAAGTCATGACTGAAAATTCTTTATCAAGAATAGCATTGTATTTATCCAGATTTGGTGTAAATACTTGTTGAAGCGAATCTGATAAATAATAAAAAGCTTTGTAACTTTTAGACCAGCCATCTTTTAAATAGTCCCAACTTAAGGAGTCTTTACCTTGTGGACTTTCAACATAAATTGCTGTAGGATTGTAATTTTTTGCACGTCTCAACATCGGTTTATAGCTTCGTTTTACAATATTTGGGACTTTATGCATTGTGCCTACAATTACTATTTCTTTTTGTGTGTCTTGTGCGTTTCCGGTTAAGGATGACATAAATAATACGGTAATAATAGCGAAAAGCGTTCTCATAATTAATGTGTTTTAGTGTTAAACTTTCTTGAAACAAATTTAATTATGAAAAGTAAAAGACATCAGTAATAATAGGTGTTTGGGGCGAAATAACCTTAGTTTGTGGCGGAATTAATCTGTGCTTTTATATCTTTTTGATAGGTTTTAGAAATAGGGACTTCTATGTGGTGGTTTAGTATTACAGAAAGCTTCCCGTTTTCAGATTTCCATTGTTGAAAATGAAAAGGATTTATGAGATAAGAACGATGTGCACGACGGAATTCTGGAAATTCATCGGCAACAACAGAAAGTTTATTTCTAATTAGTGTTTTCTTTAAGCTGTTTCCTGAGAGGTAAAAAACTTCAATATAATTGTCTGACGATTGAATGCTTATCACATCATTTAATTGTAATCGTAAACCCTCATAATTGCCTTCACCTTTAATTTCTATTTTCTGATCGTCTAACTGTTTTTCATAATATTTTCCAAAGCCGAAACGTCCAATTAAAATAATAGGTAAAATCGTAGCCATGGCAGGAAGTAATATAGTCGTCAGCATATACCCCAAAGTATAAGGGTTAGGTTCATTCGCTACAACGATAAATAAATAATAACAACGTGCAATAATAATAGTCACAATAGAAAACGTGAGTATAAAAGCTAATTCACTATAAACTGTCCATTGTTTTTTAAACGAAAAATATAAATACTGTTGAAAAGGTAAAAAGAGCAAATAGCAGAAACTAGCAACCAATCCATAACCAGGTAAATAAATTAGTTTTTCATTATTTGATAACTCATTAACGTCTAAAGGCTCTGTGAAAAATAAAAATACAAACACCCAAACGCCCAACAGTATACTAATGATAACGTGGTGTTTTATTAAAGGATCGAATGGATAATGTCTTTTCAAATTTAGAATTTTGAGCCATAAAAGTAAGTATTGCTTTTGGAATGGTCAATAAAATTGCGTTCTTGTCGGTATGTTTGATAAACGCTACTATTACCTTTTAAAAATTCAATATTTAGGCTATCGTTTTCACGGTTGGCAAAAGCAACCTGATGTAAAAACGATTCACTTAATGATAGATCGCACGTTAAAATATATTCTTCCAGATGTTAGGTTTAAAACCTTAGGCGCAGGACGAACAGATGCCATGGTATCTGCTAACGATGCGGCTTTAGAACTGTTTATCTATAACGAACCTATTCAAAATTTTGAAGAGTTTTTAGCTTTATTCAATCATAATTTACCGCAAGATATTCGTGCTTTATCTATAGAGGAAGTTGATAAGAAATTTAATATCATTCAAGATTCTAAGTTAAAAGAATACCATTATGTATTTTCTGAAGGCCAAAAGAATCATCCATTTTGTGCACCAATTCTAACCACTATATTAGAACCACTAGATGTTGAATTAATGAAAAAAGGTGCCAAATTATTTGAAGGCACTCATAATTTTAAAACCTATTGTTATCGTGCTACAGATAAAGGTGAATACGTACGGACAATTGAATTTTCCGAAATTGTAGACAATGATTTGTATACGGCCAATTTTTTTCCCGAGAAATCTTATGTGTTAAAAGTTGTTGGTAAAGGATTTATGAGAAACCAAATCCGATTAATGGTTGGTTGTCTAATAAAACTAGGTAGAGGAGATGTGACGTTAGATTATATTGAGAATACGTTGAAATTGGAAAGTACAGAAGTGATGGATTATATTGCGCCGGCTTCAGGATTAATTCTGCATTCCGTAGATTTTAAATAAAAAAGGCACAAGTTTTATATAAACGAGTACCTTTTTTGGGATTGGTTGGTTATTTTTTTGATTACTTAATCCAGCCTTTAGAAATCGATTTTTTAGAAAACCAGATTAAAAAGAGACAAACTAAAATGACCATAATTGGCATTATTAGTGTTGTCGTAGACATTTCAACATTTAGAAATAGGTACATATGCTGAACAATAGCACCTATTGCAGAAAAAACGAATAATACATAAGCCCATTTTTTTCGAATTAATAGCATAAAACACCCTAGTGCGCCACAAAAAACGGCTAAGGCGAAAGCTGCTGTATACCATACGGGATAGTCTACTAAAAATTCTGCTTGTTGCTCTATTGGTAATTGTGCAATTTGGTCATCGGTAATAAAGGCTCTAAATAGGTATGCCATTACACCAACAATATTCCATATTAATGCTAAGACACTAATAATCCAAAAACTAATAGGTGGTTTATTTCTTAGAGTTGTCATAAATTTAGTTGATTAGTCAGTTAAAAATGGGCACTAAAAAGCACCATACGAATCAACAATGTATGAAAAAAATAAGAAATATTATTTCTTGTAAAAAATTAACTGAAAAATTAAGGCTTAGAAAGCTTTATTCTGCAACGTGAACTTTTGGGTCTTTATCTACAAATTTACCATCTACAGATTCGCCTAAAATGATAACTTCTTTTGAGCGTTCGTACATTTTTATAGCACGATGCATTTGTAATTTGGTGCCGCTATAGAGTTTAACACCCGATTTTGAGCCTTTGTTTCTGATCTCAATATAGTAACCGTCCTTTAGTTTTGTTGGTCTTGTTGCTGGTCTACCCATAAAAGTATTGTCTAATTTAAAAGTAGTGCATAATAGGCAAAAATCTCAAAATCCACAAGTTTATTTCAAAACATTTATTAATGTAGTTATTTACATTCTTAAATAGAATTAATAATCAGTGTGTTACGGTAGTGATATAATTGTCGTTTATACCTTATAATCCCTGAATGATTTGACTTAGTAAAAAATCTATATGTTGAACATAATTGTTACTTTTTATATAAAAATGACAATTAGAGAACAATAATGTGATAGCGTTAAAACTCCTGAGAATAGAGCTAATAATATAATCGTTTCATTACGATATTCATCCCTATAATTTTTTAGATTAAATAAATTACTATAATGAAAGAACAATTTAATAAATCATTAGAAAACTTAATAGACAAACTAATCAGGTGGTTTAATACAATTATAGAGAACATACCAAACTTTATTCTTGCTATCTTAGTAATGATAGCAGCATATTTTACTGCTAAATATATTAGTAAACTGGTGGTTAAGCTTGTTGGTAAAAAAGTAGAACAAGACTCTATAAAAAAGGCAATTGCCAGAGTAAGTGCTGTAGTAGTTGTAACCTTAGGTTTATTTGTGGCGCTAGGTGTTTTAAATTTAAGTAAAGCGTTAACATCGTTACTGGCAGGTGCTGGTGTGGTTGGTTTGGCTATTGGTTTAGCTTTGCAAGGCACCTTGGCAAATACGTTTGCAGGTCTCATGTTGTCTTTTAGAAAAAAAATACAAATCGGTCATTGGGTAGAAACTACTGGGTATTCAGGTGAAGTTATAGACATTAATCTAAAGGATTTTACTTTAAAAGAAGCTGATAATAATTTGGTTATCATTCCTAATAAAACCATTTTAGAAAACCCCTTAAAAAACTATTCTTTAACTACGAGAATGCGCGTGTTTCTTGAGTGTGGAGTTGGCTATGAATCCGATTTAGAAAAAGTGGAACAATTAACGAAACAGGTTATTGCCAATTCTTTTGATCAGGTAAAATCTGCTGACGATGTAGAGTTTTATTATACCGAATTTGGAGATAGTTCTATAAATTATTTGTGTCGTTTTTGGATTGAAGCAGAAAGTATGCTTGCAAAATTAAGAGCCAAAACAACGGCAATAATTGAAATTAAAAAAGCGTACGATAAAGAAGGTATAAACATTCCATTCCCAATTAGAACTTTAGAGTTTAATAATAAATTAAACCTTCAATCTAATCAAGATTCAAGTAAACCTTCTAATTAAGCCTTTATTCTATTGCGTTAAAAGTCTTAGGTTTAGAGCAAAGCTTATCCTTAAAACAACACGATATTTGAATAGTAGTAACCACTAAAAACCAAAAACAATGAAAAAGTTTAGTTATTTATTTATAGCCTTATTTAGTTTAAGTATTATGACAACAACAAGTTGCAGAGAACAGAAAGATACAGGTGATAAAATCGAAGATGCAGTAGACGATACAGGAGATGCAATTGAAGATGCTGCAGATGATGTAGAAGACGCAATTGACTAATACATCTTAAATTATATAATATTAAAGCCATCTAGTCGATGGCTTTTTTTATTTTTATAAAAAGAAATTCAAGACTTATAATAAATACATCGAATGAACCATACCATACCAAAAGACATATTTCCATTTTTAGTAAAACTTAAAAACAATAATGAACGCGAATGGTTTAACGAGCATAAACCAGAGTTTAAAGCACTAGAGACAAAAATGAAAGTTGCTTTTAACCATTTAGGTGAATTAATGAATGTACACGATCAAATTGAAAAAATCAAAGTATTTAGAATTTATAGAGATGTACGATTCTCTAAAAATAAGTTACCGTACAAAACACATTTTGCAGGTTCTTTTGCTAGAAAAAAACCAGAGCTTAGAGGTGGCTATTATGTGCACATTCAACCAAATAACGAATCTTTTATTGCAACAGGATTTTGGGATCCTAATAAAGAAGACTTATTACGAATTAGAAAAGAATTTGAAACAGACGACAGTGAAATGCGAGCTATTTTAAAAGATAAATCCTTTAAAAATACTTGGGGAGAGTTATCAGGAGATGAATTAAAAACAGCACCCAAAGGTTTTGATAAAACTCATCCGTCAATAGACCTTATAAGGAGAAAGCAGTTTATCTTTGTCAAAACATATACAGACCAAGACGTTTTAGCAGCTGATTTTCTTCAAGAGGTTAATGATGCATTTAAAACGGTAAGACCATTTTTTAATTACATGAGTGATGTGCTTACCACGAATTTAAATGGTGAATCCTTATTATAAAATAGCGTAACTGATCGTTTAAGAAATGGTTGGCTATGCTACAGACTAAACTTCCTGAAGAACTTCTGGCGCAGTAAATAATTGAATACTTTGAATCAATCGCTCTTTTACAATAGTCATCATGCGTTTATTTAAAGCAGATGAATTTTTAATATACGTTTCATATTCTTCAACTGTAAATTGGCCAATAATCATACCTTTTAAAGAATTTCTGAATTTTATGTCTTTCTGAATAGCGTTGCCAATATACTTTAGTTGTTCTTCTAGAGTCAGATCGTAGAAAATATTTTTATGTTTTACTACATAATTTTTAAAAACAGCAATAAACAAATCGTGTTGTAATTTAATTATTGGTCGTAATGTTTTGTTTTGAAATGCTTCGTCTGCACTTGTTTCATTATAAATTTTTGCAGATAAAATTTCGGGTCTAATGGAGAGTAGGTTATTAAATCTTGTAGTCATCATGAAATGATTTAAGGATTAATTTGAAATAAAAATACGGAATTAGGTAGCGCTTCAATTTGTATGCGTATTATCTTGTTAACGGTCTTATTAACATAGCATATTTTATTATTCAAAAATCAAATAGAATTAAACGCCATAAAAACGAAAGAAGTTTTACCTTTATACTAAACAAGAATTTTAAAGAAAAACTATGAGATTTCACACAAGAAAATGGGTAAAACCCGAAGATTTAAATCCTAATGGCTCACTGTTTGGTGGACGACTGTTAGCATGGATAGATGAAGAAGCAGCACTCTATACAACCATTCAGTTAGAAAACTCTAAAGTGGTTACTAAATACATTTCTGAAATTAATTTTATGGCTTCCGCTCGTCAAGGTGATATTGTAGAAATTGGTATCGACGTTAAAAAGTTTGGCACCTCGTCATTAACCTTAATTTGCGAAGTTAGAAACAAGATGACAAGAGAGACGATTCTTACCGTAGATAATATTATTATGGTCAACTTAGGAGCCGATGGAACTCCATCTCCACACGGAAAAACTAAAATTGAATTTGTGAGAGATAGACTGCCTAGTTAGTATTATTTCCTAACGAAAGCTCGTAAATTTCCAAATCAAAATACTTTACCGAAGCTAGAATATGGTCGAAGATATCACCTAAGATATATTCATAATTCTTCCAACGTTGATCGCTACTAAAGGCGTAAATCTCCATTGGTATGCCTTGAGGAGTAGGCTCTAATTGACGTACCATTAAAGTCATGTTTTTGTTTATGGCCGAGTGGTTTTCAATATAGGTTTGAAGGTATTTTCTAAACACACCAAAATTAGTAAGGTTTCTACCGTTAATTAAAACAGATTTGTCAATATCGTGTTGGTTATTAAAGGTTTCAATTTCGGTAGAACGTGTTTTTAAATAGTCAGAAACTAATTGAATTTTACTCAAACGCTCAATATCTTCAGGGGTTAAAAAGTTGATTGTAGATGTTTTTACAATAACAGATCGTTTAATACGTCGTCCTCCAGAATCCATCATGCCTCTCCAGTTCTTAAATGAATCGGAAATTAAAGCATAGGTTGGAATGGTAGTGATGGTTTTATCCCAGTTCTGAACTTTTACAGTTGCCAAGTTAATTTCTATAACATCACCATCTGCACCATACTTTTCAAAGGTAATCCAGTCTCCAATACGTACCATATCATTTATAGAGACCTGAAGACTAGCTACAAAACCTAAAATGGTATCTTTAAAAATTAATAGAATAACGGCTGAAGCTGCACCTAAAGTTGTGGCGAACTTAAGAAATGAAACACCTGTAATAATGGCTAAAATTGAAAATATCCCAAGGAGCCATGCAAAAATCATAAAGACCTGAACATAACTATCAATAGGTTTGTCTTTATAATTCGGTAATGTTTTTAGGTAATCTTTAATAGAGCTTAAAAAACTTCTTATAATTTGAAGTGTAAGCACAATAGTGATAATTACTATGGTTTTTTCGATGATAATATTTGCAGTATCAAAATCTGAAAATACCTGAGGCACAAATTCTATTAATAGTAATAACGGAATTATATGCGCTATGTTTCTTGGTAATTTATTGGTAATTAAAATATTGTCAAAATCGGTTTTAGTTCGTTTTGCAATACTTGCCGAAAATCGCCAAAGGAATCGTTTCGTAATATAGTCAACTATAAACGCTATTAATATGAGCGCTAATAAAAGCCCAAGCATATTAAGGTACTTGGCAGTATCTTCTGAAAAGCCTTTTTCTATTAGAAAATGATATAAAATGTGTTTAATGTTTAGCACGTCCAGACTTTGTTAAATATTTTTTATCAATATAAAATGTACCAAAAGGAATGATAGAAGCAAATAAAATAATCCAAAGTGTGCGTGTTGGCCACTTCATATCAGAACTTATTAATACAGCAAATACAACATAGGCCATGAATAAAATACCATGCGGCATTCCTAGCATTGTTACATATTGTGGATCGTCAGATAAATACTTTATCGGTGTAGCAATAAACAACAATAATATGTAAGAAACCCCTTCAAGCAAAGCTATAATCCTAAAAACAGGTAATAATTTTTGCATAAAATTAAACTTTACGCAAAAGTACTTTAGAATTAACTAATAAGAGAAGAATTTAACAGCTTTTAAGAAATTTTAAAGAACTAAATTTTTATTATTTATTTTAGACAAAATTTTAACCAACTAACTTTTAAACATGAAAAAAATTCTAGTCCTTGTCGTCTGTTCGTCTATCATTTTATCTTGTGCAACAGCACAGTCTGCTGGTAAGAAAAAAGCCAACAATCAATCAGCACAAGTGCAATCAAAAATGTCTAAAAAGACTAATGGCAACATTAAAGACTACGAAAAAGTGATAACTAAAGATGCTATTTCAGATAGTGGTTTATTTGATGTGCATATCGTAGGTGAAAAATACTATTTTGAAATCCCAATGGAACACCTCAATACCGATATGTTATTGGTGAGTCGTTTTGCTAAATTACCTTCAAATTTAGGTGGAGGTTATGTTAATGCTGGTACAAAAACCAATACGCGAATGATTAATTGGGAACGTTTTAAAAACAAAATTTTAATTAAGGAAAAGTCATCAAGTGCTGTGGCTGCAGATAGTTTACCTATTCATGTTTCGGTAAAGTCTAATAATTATGAACCAACATTATATGCTTTTGATATCGCAGCATTTTCAAAAGATTCATCTGCTGTAGTTATTGATGTTACCAGCTTCTATAGCTCAGATGTAAAATCTATTAGTGGCTTGTCTTCAAGATTGCGTTCTTCTTATAAGGTGAAAAATTTAGACAAATCGAGAAGTTTTATTAATTCGGTTAAAAGTTTTCCTGAGAACATAGAAGTTATTCAAGATTTTACTTATAACGCTGCAGAACCTCCAGTAAATACTGGTGACGAAACGATTAGCGTACAGATGAATCAGTCTATGATTTTACTGCCAAAAACACCGATGCAACCACGTCTTTATGACGAGCGCGTAGGTTGGTTTACAACAAGTAAATATGATTATAGCAGTGAAGAATTAAAGTCTGATGAAAAGACCTATTTAAGACGATGGAAGTTAGTTCCAAAAGATATTGCAGCGTATAATCGTGGAGAACTCGTTGAGCCTGTAAAGCCAATCGTTTACTATTTGGATCCAGCAACCCCAATGAAATTTAGGTCGTACATGAAAGAGGGTATCGAACTGTGGCAAAAAGCTTTTGAAGCAGCAGGATTTAAAAATGCTATTATTGCAAAAGACCCTCCAACTAAAGAAGAAGATCCAGATTTTAGTCCAGAAGACATAAGGTATTCAGTAGTACGATATGTAGCGAGTACAACAAGAAATGCAACAGGACCAAGTGTTTCCGATCCTAGAAGTGGAGAAATTATTGAAAGCGATATTATTTGGTACCACAATCATTTGCGTTCGTATAGAAACCGTTACTTGTTAGAAACGGGAGCTGCAAATCCTTTAGCGAGATCTTTAAATACACCAAAAGAAGAAATTGGTGAAATGATGAAAATGGTTATAGCACATGAGGTTGGACACACCCTAGGTTTACCACACAACATGAGTGCAAGTTACGCTTACGATGTTGAAAGTTATAGAGATGGTGATTTCACACAAAAAAATGGCATTGCGGCAACCATTATGGATTACGCACGCTACAATTATATTGCGCAACCAGGTGATGAAAACATTAGGTTTATTAGACAATTAGGACCTTATGATGCGTATGCCATTAATTATGGTTACCGCTATATCGATGGAGCAAAATCGGCAGAAGATGAGATAGAAACCTTAAAAGGTTGGGTGAATGAAAAAGCAGGTAATCCAATCTATAAATTTGGTGCTCGTGGCAGCCACGATCCTACTGCACAAACTGAAGACATTGGAAATAATAGTATTAAAGCAAGTACGTATGGACTCAAAAACTTAAAAATAGTTGCTAAAAACTTAACAAGTTGGACGAGTGATAAAACAGATAACTATGAAGACCTTGAAGAGCTTTATGGTGAATTACTAAGTGTTTGGAGTCGTTATGTTGGTCACGTTGTAACTCATATTGGTGGAGTAGAGGAAGTGACAAAAAATCCATCTCAAGACGGTGATGTTTTTAGTCCTGTGTCTAAAACATATCAGAAATCAGCATTACAATGGTTGCAAGAAAACGCTTTTGAAACACCAACGTGGTTAATTGATAAGTCTATTCTTCAAAATATAAATTATGCAGGTTATACAGATCGTATTAGAGGTTTGCAAGCAAGACACTTAAATAACATATTGAGTTTTGAGCGTTTAGGCCGACTTATAGATCATAATGCGTTAGATTCTAAAAACTATTCAGCATTAGAATTATTGACGGATGTAAGAGCAGGAATTTGGTCTGAAGCAAAATTAGGTGCCAATGTTTCAGTTTATAGACGTAATTTGCAACGTGTTTATTTAGACGCGATGTTCGATTTAATGACAGACGAATTAGATCCAAAACGTAGTCGACAATATTTTAACGTTAATCAATCTGATATTAGAGCTTTGGTTAGAGGTGAATTAAATGTTATAAAACGCATGCTTACATCAGCATCAAAAAGAAACATAGATACTGAAACAAAATACCATTATCAAGATGCTATTGAACGCATTAATACTATCTTAGATCCAAAATAAGAATTTTAAACTATGAAAAAATTAATTTTATTAGCACTACTATTTAGTCTTTCCGCTTCAACTTTTGTAATGGCGCAGTCTAAAAAAAGCCAACAGGAACTATTTGCTTCAACTTATCACAATTCAAAAGTGGCCGTTAAATCACAACATTATCAATTTGTTGCAAATGTTGTGCATAACAGTCAAGAAAGAGAAATTCTAGATGGAGCAATCAACCAATTACGTATTAATAAGTTTGAGGTTGAAGGTCAGTTGCATGAGTTTTCAAAAACAGGTACTATTCACACTATAAAAGACGACAAAAGTAAAATTAACACCGCTTTTGATGATGAAAAACAGCAGATATCAATTGTGATGAAAACTACAGATTACGCGATTGCTATTGATGTAAAACCAAATGGAAACGCTTTTTTAACTTTAACAGGAAATGGCTCAGATAAAGTGCTATATACAGGTAAGTTAGTTAAGTTGTAGTCGCTATGATTGTTCAATAAGTTAATGAACATAAGTCACCGATGATTTAAAAGCATTGTGTAATTTAGGTGTCGAAAATGAGGTGTTAAAACACTCTAATCACAGCTCTAGAGTACATTTAGTAATTGTTTATAAGCTTTAAAATTTAATATTTGGTATAGAAATTGTATCTTTGTAATCAGTTTATTGAAGATATACTACACAAATAACATTATTCTTAAAGTTATTTTTCTAGATTTTAATACTATTCATTGTTAAGTTGATTAACTTGTTTGCATTATAGATATTTTCAAAAGCACACACACATATTAATTTTTAAAACTACGAATGGCTAAATCACAACAGACTTTTAGTAAAAGTGAAAAAGAAAAAAAACGATTAAAAAAACGAGAAGATAAGCGTAAGAAAATGGAAGCGCGTAAACTCGAAAAAGAAGAAAACGGTACAGGAGGAATTCCTATGGCTTATGTAGACCATAATGGAAATCTTACAGACACACCACCAGATCCTTCAATGAAGGTGAAAGTTAAGGCTAAAAACATTGTCCTTGGTGTACCTACAAAAGAAGAATCTGACGAAGAACCGTTTGATCCAATTAGAACAGGAAAAGTTTCTTTCTATGATAATTCAAAAGGGTTTGGATTTATTATCGATACGGAAACGAATGAAAAGCATTTTACGCACGTCAGTGGTATTATTGATGATATTGCAGAAAACGACAAAGTTACTTTTGAATTAGAAAAAGGACAACGAGGAATGAATGCCGTAAGAGTTAAGCAAGCGTAACAGTTTTAGTTACAATAGAACACATATTAAAAGCCATTATCTATGATAGTGGCTTTTTTTATTACAACCCGTTTTACCGTAACATACAGGTTTCGAAACCTATTGGAATCAAAATTATAGTTCTGGCGTTTGGTTAAGTGTACTTACCATGTCAATAAATAAAGCCTTTCCAAATAAATAAAAGCACTTGTTAGATTAAATAATTAAGTTTTTTAAAACCGCTCTATCAAAAACGTCGTAGGTAGAGAAACAATTCATTTAAAACTTAAACTATGAAAACGAGAACATTTATTTCAACATTAACATTGGCAGCAGCATTACTATTAGGAACAGCAGTAACGGCTCAGAGTAAAATGCAAAAGGATACAAAAATGGTTGGTGGTGCAGAAATGTATCCTTCTAAAGATATCGTGTCTAACGCAGTAAATTCTAAAGATCATACCACTTTAGTTGCTGCTGTAAAAGCTGCTGAACTGGTAGAAACATTACAAGGAGATGGACCATTTACTGTGTTTGCACCAACAAATGCTGCATTCGAAAACTTACCAGAAGGAACTGTTACAGCATTATTAAAGCCTGAAAACAAAGGAACGCTACAATCTGTATTAACCTATCATGTTCTTGCTGGAAAATTTAGTAGCAAAGATATAATGAAGGCCATTAAAAAAGGCGGAGGAAAGGTCACTTTTAAAACGGTAAACGGAGCTATGATATCAGCTATGTTGGACGGAAAACAATTAATACTAAAAGATGTTTCAGGTAATACATCTACCGTGACAATTGCAGATGTTAACCAGTCTAATGGTGTTATTCATGTCATTGACACTGTAGTGTTACCGAGTAACTAAAACATAATTTTTAGTTGGATAAAGAATTAGTATAAGATTATTGGTTGGTGTTCATACTAATTCTTTTAAGCACAAGTTTAAACGCTTGTGCTTTTTTTATATATTCACGATTCAAAAGTCCTTTAGACCTATGATTCCTAAAATAAAAAACTGCTCTGAAATTAAGGTAATTGGTTTGTCTGCTAAAATCAAAATGAATGAACAGCATAAAATCATGGCGCTTTGGAAACAGTTTATGCCGAGAAAACATGAAATAGAGAATTTGGCGTCTGAAGACTTAATCGCCATACAAATTTATTCTGATTTCAACAATCTCGAAAAGCCTTTTGATATTTGGGCATGTGCAGAAGTTTTAGATGATCATAATCTTCCAGAGGCTATGGAAACGTTTATGATTCCTCAAGGAGACTATGCTATATTTAATCATAAAGGAATGGATGCAGGTGCAACATATCAAAAAATAATGACGGAATGGTTACCAACATCTGGCTATGATATTGACGCTAGACCACATTTTCAAGTGATGGGAGAAAAGTATAAAAATGGTAGTTCAGATTCTGAAGAGGATTTTTATGTGCCTATACGTTTAATTAAAAATTAACCCTAAAATCACAACCACTTTTATAATTACTACATCCAAAAGCTGTTTTTCCTTTTAAGATTTGTCCTGTTTTACATTTAGGACATGTGTCGCCAACTTTAATTGTTGTTTTTTTGGCAGTTTGTTTAGGTTCAAATTTTAATTTAAAAGCTTCATCAAAACGCAGTAAACCTTGTTGTGTGCTGCCATCAATTTTAAAGCCTTTTAGATTTACTGTAGACCCTTTAGTTAATAAACGAATGTATTGCTTTTCAGAAATTTTCTTATCACCAAAGTTAAATGGTAAAGTAAAATCACAAGACTTACCGTATAGATTACAACCATAAGCCGATTTTCCTTTTAATAGGGATCCGGTTTTACATTTAGGACAAGCGCTACCTACCAGTGTTGACGTCTTTGATTTCGTTTTCGGCTTCGATTTCGATTTCGAAATGGGTTTATTGTTTACCGCAGAAATTCTAGTTTGTACCTTTTCACTTCGTACTTCATAAACTAAAGCATCAACCATACGTTTCATGCCTCTTATAAATGCACTCGCGCTAAATTCACCTTTTTCAATATCCTTTAATTGCTTTTCCCAAGATCCTGTGAGTTCTGCCGACTTTAGTAATTCGTTTTGAATCGTATCAATCAACTGAATTCCTGTAACTGTTGGTAAGATCTGTTTCTTATTTCGCTTTATGTATTTACGTCTAAAAAGTGTTTCAATAATATTGGCACGTGTAGACGGACGACCAATACCATTTTCTTTCATTAAATCTCTTAATTCATCATCCTCAACTTGCTTTCCAGCGGTTTCCATAGCACGCAGCAGTGACGCTTCTGTATACTGTTTTGGTGGTTTGGTTTGTTTCTCTAAAAATGAAGGTTCGTGTGGTCCTTTTTCACCTTTTTCAAAAGTAGGAAGTAGTTTGTCTTTTGTTGTACTGAGCGCAGTCGACGTGTCTTTCTTTTCAAATACAACGCGCCAACCTTTAGATAAAATTTCTTTTCCAGTGGTTTTAAAATTAACATCGGCCGCTTTTCCTATCACTGTAGTGTTAGATACTTTACAATCGTCATAAAAAATAGCAATAAAACGTTTTACAATAATATCATAAACCTGCTGCTCATTGTACTGCAGATGTGTTTGCATTCCGGTTGGAATAATAGCATGGTGATCGGTTACTTTTTTATCATTAAAAACACGCGACGACTTCTTTATTTTTTTGTTTAGAATAGGTTCTGTAAGCGTCGAATAATCAGTTAGTTTTGATAAAATACCTTTTACTTTTGGGTAAACATCATTTGGTAAAAATGTGGTATCAACTCGCGGATAGGTTACCGCCTTTTTTTCGTATAGTTTTTGCGCAATTTTAAGCGTATCATCGGCCGAGAATCCAAACTTTGTATTGCAATACACCTGCAATCCTGTGAGGTCGAATAATTTTGGTGCGTATTCTGTGCCTTTCTTTTTGGTAATAGACACAATTTCAAAGTCTTGTTCTTTTACTTTATTTGCTAAAACTTCACCATCTTCCATCTTGAGAAAACGACCTTCTTCATAACTAAAAAGGGTATCTCTATAGAGTGTTTGTAATTCCCAATACGGTTGTGGTACAAAGTTTTCAATCTCTTTAAAACGATTCACCAGCATCGCCAATGTTGGTGTTTGCACGCGCCCTACAGATAGTACTTGCTTATAGCCACCATGTTTTACAGTGTATAATCGTGTTGCATTAATGCCTAAAAGCCAATCGCCAATAGAACGCGAAAAGCCTGCATAATACAAATTGTCATAATTCTCAGCAGGTTTTAAATTATTGAAACCTTCCTTTATGGCTTCGGTAGTTAATGATGAAATCCATAAGCGCTGTACTTTACCGTTATAATTGGCTTTGTTAATAACCCAACGTTGAATTAATTCTCCCTCTTGACCAGCATCACCACAATTTATAACGACATCTGCTTTATCAAATAAACTTTTTACAATTTTGAATTGCTTTTTAATGCCTTCATTATTGGCCACCTTTACCTCAAACTTCTCGGGTAACATAGGTAAGTTGTTTAAATCCCAACTTTTCCAATAAGGCTTATAATCTGCAGGTTCAAATAAGGTGCAAAGGTGTCCGAAGGTGTAGGTTACAGCATAGCCATTGCCTTCGTAGTAGCCATCACGCTTGGTGGTGGCTCCTAATACAGAGGCGATTTCTCTAGCAACACTTGGTTTTTCGGCAATACAGACTTTCAATTTGGATTATTTTTTAGAACGTGCAAATTACAGAATTTTCAAAATACTAAACGAAAAATACATAAATAGATTCTCTTAATTTCCTTTGGCATTTACAGTCAATAATCTATTATTTTTTAGATTATTCAGAATAAATCTTAATTCTCAATGCTAACAGCGAAGTGGTATTTTGGCTTAATTTATATTTCTAAAACTAATTTTTGACCAATTTTTAACGGAGACGATTGTTTAATGGCATTAGTTTTACAAAGTCTTGAAATAGACATGTTGTTTCGTCTCGAAATCCCATAAAGCGTATCTCCCTTTTTAACAATATACATTTTAGGTCGACGGGCTAAACTTTCTAATGCAGCTTCGTCTGCCGATTTTATAACTTTAACCTTACTCACACGTCTTGAGTTATGAAACCTAGCATGTGTCCACTTTTGAGTAACCCAAACCTGCTCTGATCTTATAGCATTCTTAGACGAAAAATCGAAAAGATATTCAGGGTGAATTTGCTCGCCTTTATAACTCAATTCTAAATGGAGGTGACTGCCTCTAGAATTTCCGGTGTTGCCACCTTTTCCAATATATTGACCTTTAACTAAGGTGTCGTTAGCCTTAACTCCAATATGCGATAAGTGTGCATATGTCGATTCTAAACCATTAAAGTGTCGCACTACAACCGCGTTTCCAAAGCCATTGGTATATTTCGCAAAACGCACAATGCCATCTAAAATTGTAACCACAGAATCACCAGTAACTAAATCGATATCAATGCCATTATGTGGTCGTCCTCGTCGCCAGCCATAACGCGATGTCACAACTTTTATATGCGGAACAGGTGACGCATACGTGCTGTCTGTGAAATTTAATTCTAAAGGAAATTGTTGAACGGTATCTACATAAGGATTGTGAACACTAGTATCCCAATGGTCTGCTTTAATATCAATAGCTAACGCTTTTTTTGTTACTAAAGGAATTTCAACGGTCTCAATGACGAGTCCTCTTTTAATTTTATAAGATTGTAATTCAATTTTTAAAGCATTGGAAATCGAATCGTTTTGAGTAAATGCGAATAATGAACTACACAAAAAGACAATACTAATAAGGAGGTATTTCATAGAGGGAAAAAAAAATCTAATAAATAGTGGAAACGTAAATATATGATAAAATATTATTTGAGAATATATTTTTTTTAATCTCCTCAGAACTTTTAAAGTTTAAAAAAATATAACTTTCATGAAACTGAGTGCTTATCAATTGCTGTGATACTTTTTTTGTGTTATAAAGTGTTGTAAATTTGCAATTTCAAAATATAATCCGAAACTAAATTTATGTCTCAAACAAATCAAGCTGTTCAAGAAAAAAAAACCGATAAAGAATTATACGACTACCAACAAGGTGCCATAAGTCAGATTTTCGAAAAGTTTGATAACGAACGTGATGATTATCACTTATTATACCAGCTACCAACAGGTGGTGGAAAAACGGTTATTTTCTCTGAAATGGTACGTCAATACCTAAAAAATCATAACAAGAAGGTTTTGATAATGACGCACAGAGTGGAGCTTTGTAACCAAACATCTAAAATGTTAGATGGTTTTGGTGTGACCAATAAAGTGGTGAATAGTAAGGCGAATTTAGATGACCAAGCAGAATATTCTTGTTTTGTTGCAATGGTTGAAACTTTAAATAATCGTTTAAATGATGATAAATTAGATATTTCAGATGTTGGTTTAGTGATTATTGATGAAGCACATTACAATTCTTTTACCAAACTTTTTAAGTTTTTTGATAAATCATTTATCCTTGGCGTTACAGCAACTCCTTTAAGTTCTAATAAAGAGTTACCAATGAAGGATAACTACGATGAACTTATTACAGGTGAAACGATTGAAAACCTTATAGAGAATGAGTTTTTAGCACGAGCAGAAACATATGCTTATGATATGGGTTTAACATCATTAGAAGTGGGCTCTAACGGAGATTATACGGTAAAATCGTCTGAGGATTTATATTCGAGTCCAGCGATGTTGCAGAAACTAATCGATGCTTATAAAAAACACTCGCTAGGGAAGAAGACACTAATTTTTAATAATGGTATTAATACGTCTATTAGTGTGTATTATGCATTTCGTGAAGCCGATTTGCCAATTATGCACTTAGACAATACAGCTACGAAAAAACAACGTAAGCAAATTTTACAATGGTTTCATGAGACACCAAATGCCATTTTAACATCGGTTAGTATTTTAACAACTGGTTTTGATGAACCAACAATTGATACCATTATCTTAAACAGAGCAACAAAATCTTTGACCTTATATTATCAAATGATTGGTCGTGGCTCTCGTATTTTGAATAATAAATCGAAATTTACAACGATTGACTTAGGAAATAATCTTTATAGATTTGGACCTTGGGGAGCAGATTTAGATTGGCAGCTTATTTTTAAATCACCAAATTGGTATGCTGATAGAATTAAGGATGATGAAGCCATTGAGTCTAATTTTAAGCACGATTTATCAGATGAAATTAAAGAAGAGTTCTCAAAGTCTGAAGATACCTATTTTGATATTAAGCAAACCTACAAAGATGCTGTTGATAGTGGAGAATCTTCAAAAGTAGTTTTAGAACGGTCTATTGAGCACCATGCTAAAATTTGTATCGAAAACAGTGAAGATGTTTATGATGCTCTCGCGTTGGCTAAATTATTAAAAGAAGATATAGACAACAGAATTGCAGTCTATGCCAAATGCATTAGTAGGAGTACGTATAATTTTCTTAAATGGTTAAAAGATGATTATAAAAAGAAATTAAACTCGTATTTAAGAACTAATTTTGATGAGAAGTTTGAGGAAATTCACGGGTTTCCGCCAGAGGATTAGTTGCATGAGTTATTGTGGGATGTGGTTTAATTAACTGAATTAGCAATAACTTGTTTATAAAAAAATTGTATTCCTGAAAAAAGAAATGAAAAACGATAATTCCGAGCAGAAAGCTGACATCCCAATCGAAGAGATTGAAAATTGCATTTCTATTTTAGAACGCTTAGTTACTGATACTGATCAAATTTTTGAAATCCCAAAACCGCAAAGAACGGCTTTAATTAAAGCTTCTGGACAATTATCTAGGCCAAGTAGAGACGAGTTTTCGCGTCGAAAAAAAGACGCCAAAAAAGCAGCAAAACGTAAGCAAGCTGCTCGTGATAAAAATGCACGAAAAGAAACAGGCATTAGAAGCGCACGAGAAGCACATATTTTCGTGGCTCCAAAATTATTGCCTGAAGCAGAGTTAAAAGCCAAAGATCAATTAGAACTAGAATCACCTCGAAACTGCTACGTTTGTAAAACCTTATTCACCAAGTTGCATCATTTTTACGATACCATGTGTGAGGAGTGTGGCGATTTTAATTATGCCAAACGTTTTCAAACTGCAGACGTAAAAGGACAGGTGGCTGTAATTACAGGCTCACGATTAAAAATTGGATACCACATTACATTGATGTTATTACGTGGAGGTGCTACTGTTATTGCAACAACGCGATTTCCTGTAGATTCTGCCTTACGTTTTTCTAAAGAAGAGGACTTTACAGAATGGGGACATCGTCTAAAAATTCACGGTTTAGATTTAAGACATATTCCGAGTGTGGAAATCTTCTGTAATTTTATAGAACAACGCTACGAAAAGCTCGATATTCTAATTAATAATGCGGCACAAACCGTAAGACGTCCAGCAGGTTTTTATAGTCATTTAATGCCAAATGAAGAGCGACCGATAGAGGAATTACCTAAGTTTGCTCGCGATTTATTGAACGACCACACAGAGTGTTTAGTAGAGTTAAAACAATTAACTTCAGGAGCATCCCCTAATAAAAATATGCCTGTGACTTGGCATGGGCCAGAACCAGGAATAGGATTAAGAGCTTCGGCTAAATTATCGCAAATTCCATATAGTTTTGATAATACATTAGTATCACAAGAAGTCTTTCCGGAAGGGAAATTAGATGCCGATTTACAACAAGTTGATTTAAGAAAAACCAATAGTTGGAGACTTAAATTAGGTGAAATTGAAACCACGGAAATGATTGAAGTTCAGTTGGTTAATTCGGTAGCTCCTTTTGTGTTATGTAATCGTTTATCTGAAGTTATGAAAAAACATCCTACAGGTCAGAAGCACATCATTAATGTTTCTGCGATGGAAGGGAAGTTTCATTCGTTTTTTAAGGAAGATCGTCATCCACATACCAATATGGCAAAAGCCGCTTTAAATATGTTAACGCATACAGCTGCAGGAAGCTTGGCTAAGGAAGGGATTTTTATGAATGCAGTGGATACCGGTTGGGTAACCGACGAAGATCCTGCGGAATTGGCAAAACGCAAACAAGAGTTACACGATTTTCAACCACCATTAGATATTGTTGATGGTGCTGCTCGTGTAATGGATCCACTTTTTGACGGTATTAATACAGGGAAACATTGGGCAGGAAAATTCTTGAAGGATTATCGCCCAATTAGCTGGTAATACATTATCAACCGTTTCATATTGGCTTTATGCTTTAGGTTGATAACTTAAATCTAGAAATATTTAGAACTGCTTTATATTTAAAAGACTGTTAATGTCATTGTAATTTCAAGATTTAGGTAGTATCTTAAGTCATTATGATTAAAAGACTAAATAATAAAAAACTAGGCATACTTTTCGGTATAGCTGTGCTCGGTTTGTTGTGGAATTGTAAATCTACCGACGTCACTAAGGGCGAAAGCTACCTTAGCGAGATTCATAGTTTAGAACAGTTAATGCAAAACGACACTTATTATATAGAAGTCGATGTAGCGTATCCGTTTGTAACTGCGGCAACACAACAAGTGGCTAATGCCATATTAATGCCTGGAACTGGAAATAGTGCGAGTAGAATTGATGTGGCTGGCGATGGTCATTTTATTGAAATACAAGCCGATACTGTTAAAGGTGATTTATCCTTTTTTGGTGAAAGACGTTTAAATGGCGGTTCATATGGACGCGCCAATGGCGGAATTGTTTTTGAAGGTATTCCTAAAGCCTATGAAAAAACAATAAATAAAGAGAACAGAACGCTTAATATTGAATTTAATATAAGTGGTGAAGGGACCGAGAATTACGATATAAACCTTAAAATATATCCAAATCATAAAGCTGTTGTAGACGTGAGGTCTAATTTTAGAACTGTGATGCGTTATGATGGGCGGCTTAAACCTAAGGATAACTCCCAATAATATACATTCATAAACCTTAGTTTTTACAGTCATATTTTCTAGTTAAAACAAACGGTTTCTTCCGAAGTATAATTACATTAATTCATCTGTATAAGGATGAATTCAATGCTGAAAAAATAATAGTCTTAGTAATTGCTGTTATGCTTTTTTAGATAAAAAAATATTATTTAATCGATTGTTGTTTAAAAGTTTATAAGTACTTATTGCAACTATTAATTCATTGTTAAATTTAACGGTTTAAGGTTAAGTTTTCTTAATTTTTTTGTTAATCATAGATGATTTTTTTAGCTTAAAGAGAACCAAAAAATTTAATGATGAAAACGATATTAATTATAATAACCTTCTTATTTACTTTTAATGTATCTGCTCAAGATCCGATATTACAAAAGGACCATAAAGCGTTAGAAGCTGTGGCTACAAAAATCACCAAAACTTATGATGATCAATTAGGATTAGATGGCAAGCAATTTATTCTTTTCGAAAAAAAAGTTGAAGAATTTTTAATCAAAGAAGAAAATATTCATCGCCAGTTTGTTGGGGAAGAAAAACTTAATATGTTATATAAATTACGAAAAGCAGAAACTTTAGAAATACGAAATGTGTTGACTCAGCCACAATTTGATTTATACAAACGTATTAAACCACAACTTCAACCTATAGCCATGATAAATTCTACTGATGATACGGACCATAAATAGTCGTTCATTTTATTAAGACACTTAAAAGACAGTCTAATTACGGTTAGATGGTCTTTTTTTTATTGTATAATATTAGTATTATAGACGTATAATACCACGCGTTAAAGTTACCTTTGTATTTTTTAATTATAAATTATGACAACATTTTCAGAACTAGGCGTTCACAAATTTTATATAAAAGGCTTAAAAGAGCTTAATATTGTTAAGCCAACGGAAATACAAGAAATTGCTATTCCCATTTTATTAGAATCTAAAACCGATTTAATTGGTTTAGCACAAACGGGAACGGGCAAAACAGCCGCTTTTGGGTTACCGGTTTTACATACTATAGACCCGAATAATTCAGATGTTCAGGCATTGATTATTGCACCTACACGAGAGTTGGTGCAGCAAATTCAAAAACAACTCTTTAGATTTACAAAGTATATAGATCACAAGATATTTGCTGAAGGTGTTTATGGAGGTGAAAAAATAGATAAGCAAATTCAAAATTTAAAAAGAACCACGCATATTGTGGTTGCCACTCCAGGACGTTTACTCGATTTAGTAGAGCGAGGAGCTGTAGATATTTCAAAAGTAAAGACCTTAGTTTTAGATGAAGCTGACGAAATGTTAAGTATGGGGTTTAAAGAAGATTTGAATAAGATTTTAAAATTCAACACGTCTAGACGACAAACATGGTTGTTTTCTGCAACGATGCCAGACGAGATTAAGTCGATTATAAAGAATTATATGTCACCAAATGCAGCTCGAGTAGAGGTGAACAAAAACGCTTTGGTAAACGAAAATATTTCACATCATTTTATTCATACGTCTATAAAAGACAAAGTGAATATGATTATCCGTATTTTAGACAAACGACAAGAAGAACGCGGAATTATTTTTTGTAGAACCAAAGCAGGTACAAAAGCCTTAGCTGAACAATTACAAAACGAAGGTTTTGCTGTTGGTGCTTTAGAAGGTGACATGCAACAAAAAGAACGCGATAAAGTAATGCGTGCGTTTAAGAATGAAAGTTTACAAGTTTTAATTTCAACAGATGTTTCAGCACGAGGAATCGATGTTAATAATCTTGCTTTTGTATTACACCATCAATTACCAGAACAATTAGATTACTACACGCATCGCAGTGGACGAACAGCCAGAGCGGGTAAAACAGGGCAATCTATTGCATTAATCATTCCAGGGGAAATGCAAAAGATCATAGATACACAAAAAGCTTTAGGGATTACCTTTAGAGAAATAACGATGTAATTGTTTTGAACAGATCGTTGTCATTTCAATAGAACGAGGAACGAATGATATGTAGTTTAATTCGTAACATGCTGTAATTTAATACGGTGTGTTTTTGTGTGTTGTAGCATTCCGATTGACCAATAAGAAGCGGTTGTAGTTTCATATTATTAGTATTACCTTGTCTCTCTAAATAATAAATACTCAAATTTACACCTATGAAATCATTTTCAATAGAAGATATAAATGCCATTATTAACGGAGAGGTTTTTGGCGAAACCACCAATGAAATTACAGGATTAGAGCAAATTCAGAAAGCGAATAAACATCAGGCTACCTTTATCGGAAGTCGGAAATTTGCAGGGTTATGGAAAGACTCAAAAGCCAGTTTAGCTATTGTTAATGAGAATATTGATATTGAACCAGGTGACAATCGTGTGTTTATTAAAGTAAAAAATGCCGATTTAGCCATGGCAAAATTACTAGAAACGTTTACGCCAAAAGCACCACATTTTGAAACTGATATTCATCCTTCAGCAACCATAGATCCTTCTGCTAAAATTGGCAGTGGAAGTAGAGTAGGTGCAGGTTCTTACATTGGTAAAGATGTAGTTTTGGGAGACCATATAACGATATATCCAAACGTGACTATTTTAGATGAAACCACCATTGGAGATCATACTACAATTTGGTCTGGAACCATAATTAGAGAGCGCTCTGTCATTGGTAGTCACTGTATTTTTCATAATAATGTGAGCATTGGAGCCGATGGATTTGGATATAGACCAAGTGACGATGGAAGAGGACTGGTTAAAATTCCACATATAGGAAATGTTGTGATTGGGAATGCTGTTGAAATTGGAGCCAACTCTTGTGTAGATCGTGGTAAATTTAGTTCTACGATATTAGGAGACGGCTGTAAGATCGATAATTTGGTTCAAATTGCACATAATTGTGTGCTTGGACGATCTTGTATTATGGCAGGAAGTTCAGGTTTAGCAGGTTCAGTGACCTTAGGAGATGGTGTTGTTATTGGTGGTTCTGCATCCATAAAAGATCATACGACTATTCATTCTGGAGCGACTGTTGGAGCAGGTTCTGGAGTGATGAACGATGTAGAAGCAGGAAAAACAGTATTAGGTTATCCTGCTGTAGATTCTAGAGAAATGTTGAAGCAGTGGGTAGCATTGCGCAAGCTTGCACGTTAAATGATTTACCACTATTTATACTAAACTATAATGTCACTTCGAGTGCCATTCCTTTTTCTGGAATTTATTATCGAGAAGTTTTTGAAAACTAATTGTTCTCGATACCAATTTGCTTAGGCAGGTGCACTCGAACTGACGTTTATATGTTATACGTTTAAGCTGTTTTTTGTTCTACATTTTGCTTTAAATGTAATAATCCGGCGACCATACCATCTAGTTCGTGTTCTAAGAAGGTGGCATTTCTTTTGCTAAATCCTTTAATGGTATTGGAGTATAGTTCTACACCACAATGCTTTACACAAACACTGTACGTGTCGTTTTCTGCATCTAATTTTACTGAAGTTCTGTAATCGCTTGATACTAATAACCAGTAACATAAACTATTAATCTGGTTAAACAATGAGAATTTTGTTTCCATAATATTTAGATTTAATAGATAGAGGGAGATCTGAGGTCAAAGTTATAAGGAATTGGTTTTGAGATACAACTTGTTAGCTGTAGGTTCTGATTATTCCGATAAACCGTTTGTAAAAGCTCAAAAATCAGATAATTAACACCTCAAAAATTGTTGGCACCATATTTGAATACTAAACCATATTTGAATACTAAAATGTAATGTCGTAGCATTCGAGCTTACAGCAGACAAAAAAGGATTAAACGCGATAAACATAAAAGTTATCTAAGACATATATATAACTTAACCTCAGTTATAGGGCTCATTACAGATTGTGATGGGCTTTTTTTATGGCCTTAATCTATCGGGTTAAGAGAATTTGCAAACGCGACAATAATATCGCACTACAATAATTAATTTAGAGCATTCCGATATTGGAATTTAAGACTATAAAAAAGAAAACGACATGTTAAAACCAAGACAGAAAACACCAGATTTATCTATAAATTTAACGAACGGTACAGAGTGGACCTTAAGCAAACAAGACCCAGAAAACTTTTCACTAATTATTGTTTATAGAGGCTTGCACTGTCCGGTGTGTAAAACATACTTAGAAGAACTACAAACCAAATTACCTAAGTTTAAAAAGCTCGGAGTTAATGTGGTAGCTGTTAGTAGTGAAACAAAAGCATTAGCAGAGAAAACTACCGAAGAATGGGATATAGGCGACGTACCTTTGGGCTATGATTTTCCGATTGAAGACGCTAGGGAATGGGGTTTATATATTTCTAAAGGCATAAAAGATGAGCCAGAACTGTTTATTGAACCTGGTTTGTTTGTGATACGTCCAAATCAAGAGTTGTATTGTGCGTCTATTCAAACGATGCCCTTTGCACGACCAGAGTTAGATGATGTTATTAATGCTATAAAGTTTGTGTTACATAAGGATTATCCGGCTCGAGGAGAAGCTTGATTTTTAGGGATTAGGGATTAGGGATTAGGGATTAGGGATTAGGCATTAGGGATTAGGTGTGAGGGATTAGTAGTGTTAATTAGGTTAAAAGAAACAATATATATGATATGAGTGAAGCTCAAAACTTTAAAATTCAGCATTTACCTAAATTATTAGTTGCTTCTGGTCAATCGTGGTTTAATGGAGAGCCATTTCAGCGTAGTGCTATTGTAGCTTACTATGCTGTTTTGTCTTTACCAGCTTTGATAATTATTATTCTCAAAATTGTGGGCAGTGTTTGGGGAGAAGCTATTGTACAAGGTGAGTTGTTAGCTGAAATTTCTAAGGCTATAGGAAGTGATGCTGCAGATGCCATAAGAACCATGATTGAAAACCAAAGTGGGGAAAACACGTCAATTTTTGCCACTATAATTGGTATTGGAACCTTACTATACGGTTCTACAGGAGTGTTCTTTCAATTACAATCTGCTTTAGATAACATATGGGAACAAGAACCCTCGTATAAAAATGATGTTGTTGCGACCTTAATGAGTCGTGTGAAGAGTTTTGGGTTTATTTTAATTCTAGGGTTTTTACTCTTAACAAGTTTTGTCTTAACCTCATTACTCAGTACGTTTAGTAGACAGTTAAGTCAATTTTTACCAGATAATTTATTCGATTATTTATTTGTAGTCGATTTTTTGGTGTCCTTAACGTTTATCTATGTGCTTTTTGCAACGATGTTTAAATATTTACCATCAGCTAAAATATCATGGAAATCCGTAAGTGTAGGTGCCGCCTTAACAACAATTCTGTTTTTAATTGGTAAGTATCTTTTAGCTTTATATTTTAATACTATGGAACCAGGCTCAACATACGGAGCAGCAGGCTCTATTATTTTAATTATGTTATGGGTGTCGTATTCGAGTTTAATTTTATTGTTTGGTGCACATTTTACCAAGCAATATGCTGATAAGTACGTTAAAAACGATTACATCTCGTAATGTTATTTCTAAGACTAGACTAGTGGTTCCTGAAATAGTATTTTACATAATATAAATTATAGGACAATTATAACCATTTGTGGAATAGCGCCTTTTAGCGGTATTTGACATTATCATAGTTCTATGACAGTATAGCTGTTATATAACGTCAATGATTATGTACAAGCAAATTGTGTGTTTGAAACGCTATCGTAATGATTTACAAAACCTATATATTCTTACAGGACCATTATAACCATTTGCGGATTAGCGCTTTTTAGCGGTATTTGATATACGCATAGACATTATATGATGAATTTGTAACGTTCCTGTAATTGAATACTTCAAAATTGTTTTCCTTTAATTGTGCTATATGATTTTATAACATTTATACCGACATTTACCCGAATTAGACACGGCTTTCATACGGAGTTAACACGAGGTTACTACGGGTGAACCTCTAAGTTACTATGCTTAATTACGGCCTTCGCGTCGCTGTTAAATGCCTTTGTATGTTGGGATTTTAGCTGTTTTTAGAGGTTGTAATATGATGTTTTAATATTTAGGCACGTTTTAGGGCCTCGTTTTTATGCTTAAAAGTGTGTGTTTGGCAGCTTATATTGATCCGTTTAGTAGCGTATTATCTGTATGAAAATTCATAATTCCATTCAACTAAGTTTTTAGTTTATTAGCCGTTTTTCTTGCGGTCTGGTTGAGATACTACATTCTAAAATACATTTTCAGGATCTAGAAAACTCATATTTATTTGCGATTGTGACCTTAGGATGTGCTAAAAAACCACCTCACCTATAAACCTATAAATCAGTACGATAAACGAAAATATTATTATAACACATAATTAATATTGATCTTTATAGGATAATAATCATGTTTGTATTTCATTCAAGCACAGCACTTAATAGACATTAATCAATTATATATGGCATAAAACTACGCGTTAGATTCTTCATTAGTGCTTTCGTTTTTTCGATACATCTTCTTCTTTACTGAAGATTAATGGCACGTGATTTTTTCGCCTGTATTTTATGTTAATACCAACAGAAAATGGCGAACAAGACACTTATTACATTGTTGACTATAGCGGTTGCGGGCTTTGCAGTTCTATATTTTTATGCCCCTCGCACTACTTCTTCAAATTATTCAGATTATGACCTCTTAGCGGTTTCAGATCATGAAAAACTTACTTCAGGATCTTACACGCTTCAACACTTGCCAGATAACCATAGTATCGCCACATTTGAAAGACGTGATCCTATTATTAATTCAAATACATCTCAGACTGCTGTATTCGATAATCCGGCGATTAGCGCTGTGGCCATTGCTAAATTCCTTAATGGAAATTTACCTACCACTACTCCTCCATCCGATAACACTGGTATTCCAGCCTTATTATCACAAACCGGAGCTTTTGCTAATTTAAGTACCTTGTCCCCTAGTCCAGGGCTCATTCCCTATGATATGATTGAACCTTTTTGGTCTGATGGAGCTGCCAAAAAACGATGGATGGCGATACCTAATGATGGCTCATACAATACTCCAGACGAGCAAATAACATTTTCAAATGATGAGGCTTGGGACTTTCCACAGGGTTCTGTTTTAATTAAGCATTTTGAAGTTGGTGGACAACGTCTTGAAACACGATTTGAAGTTAAGGGTGATGATGACGTTTATTATTATTTAACTTATAAGTGGAATGCTGCGCAAACCGATGCTACGCTGTTAAATGGTGCTGTTGATGAAGACGTTGTTGTGAACGGAGTGACCCAATCTTGGCATTACCCAAGCAGAACCGAGTGTGCGTCGTGTCACTTTCCTCAAAATGGTAGTGTTTTAGGGCCAAAAACAAGACACCTAAATAAGGAGATACTGTATCCAAGCTCTGGAATTACGATGAACCAACTGGTTAATTTTAGTGAGCTAGGCCTTATTACTGAAACTATAACCGACAGCAATGTTAGCAGTTATTCAGCTGTTGCAGCCAAAGATGATTTAAGTGCTTCATTAGAAGATAGAGCGCGCTCTTATATTGATGTGAACTGTTCTAGTTGTCACAACCCATCCGTTGATAATATCGCAATGTTTGACGCGCGTTATACGACTCCATTAGCACATCAAAATATTATTTATGGTGATGTTGCTTATGATGAAGGTTTAAATGACCCTAAGGTGATTATTCCTCAAGATGTTCCGAATTCAATGGCGCATTTTAGAATGAATTCTACCCAAACGGGTATTGAAATGCCTCCAATAGCCAAAGATGTTGTTGATGTCGCTGGTGTTCAATTAATTGAAGATTGGATTAATAGTCTGTCTCCAACAACGTCGTCTCCACCAGAGGCTTTGTTTTCAGCGTCTACGGTCCATGGCCCTGCGCCTTTGAGTGTTAATTTTGATGCGTCTGCCTCTACGGACCCTGATAATGATCCTTTAACTTATTCGTGGGATTTTGGAGACGGTAACACTGCTACAGGTGTTACCACTAATCATGTCTATGCGACTTCAGATGAATATACAGCAACATTAATTGTTAGTGATGGTTTACAATCTGACCAAACAAGTACCGTAATTGCTGTGAACACGAGTAATCCAGGAGGAAACACTGTAGCATTTACAGATGGCACTTCGCTTTTGGGGCAAGATAACTTTAGTGGCTTACCTATGGGAGTCATTGATATGAACGGTGATGGAAAAGATGATATTGTGCAATTTAATAATACTAGAAGTCTGCGTATTCAGTATCAAAATGGAGCTGGACAACCGTTTACAAGCTATGATCACGGTAATGTAAGTAATAACAACCAATGGGGAACTGCCATTGCTGACTTTGATCATAATGGCTATAATGATGTGATGTCAGGTGGTGCGTATGACAATTTAAAAATTATTAAGAATAATGATGGTAACAGCTCATACTCGCAGTCTTTTATAGCAAACTCAGGCATATTCTTGCAAGGTGCAAATTTTGCTGATATCAATAACGATGGTTGGGCTGACATTTTTGCTTGTCATGATGACGGTGAATCACGAGCATTTCAGAATAATCACGATGGGACCCTCTCATATGATCCGAATTTAATAAGCACAGAAACGACTCCAAGTAGTGATAACTCAGGAAATTATGCAAGTATGTGGGTGGATTATGATAATGATGGTGATTTGGATTTATATATATCTAAATGTCGTATTGGTGTAAATAATAGTAGTGACCCTCGCCGTGTAAATATGCTATGGCAAAATGATGGTAATAACAACTATACTGAAGTTTCTGAACAAGCGAATCTTAAAATAGGAGCGCAAACTTGGTTCTCTGATTTCGGTGATATTGATAATGATGGTGATTTAGATGCTATTATAGTCAATCATTATGAAGCTCCTAATTTAATGCGTAATAATGGTGATGGCACCTTTACTGATATTACTTCAGGTAGCGGCATACCATCTCTAACTTCACAAGGTAATTTGGCCATTCAAGGTTTCTTTAAGGATTTCAATAATGATGGCTATTTAGACTTAATGATATCAGGAACCGAAAGCCACTACCTATTATATAATAATGGTGATGGTACGTTTCAGAATGCCATAAATCCATTTAACTCCAATCAAATTCAGTCGTTCTCTGTAGGAGATATTAATCATGATGGTTTCTTAGATATTTATGCTGGCTATGCTAATGGATTAAATTCACCAAGTTCTATAAAAGATAGAATATGGCTAAATCAAGGGAACTCCAATAACTATCTTAATATTCAATTAGAAGGTACCGTTAGTAATATAAACGGTATAGGTGCTCGCGTGGAATTACATGGTTCTTGGGGCATACAAATACGAGATGTTCGCTCGGGAGAGGGCTATGGTTTGGTAAATTCGTTTACGCAACATTTCGGAATTGGAGTTAGCACTCAAGTTGATAAAGTGGTTGTTAAATGGCCTTCAGGAATTGTTGATGAAATTCTTGATCCGGCTATTAATCAATTTTTAAAGGTTATTGAAACCGAGCCAACGCCAACCTGTTTTGATGGCTTTCAAAATGGTGATGAAACTGGAGTTGATTGTGGTGGATCTTGTCCTGATGCTTGCCCAGAACCACCTCCTTGTACAGATATCGTGGTATCTATTACCTTAGATAACTATCCGGAGGAAACAGACTGGTCTATTGAAAACAGCGCTGGTGAAACTGTTGCTGCCGGAGGACCTTATGGTGGTGAAGCAGATGGCTCTACGGTAACTATTGACGTATGTCTTGAGGATGGGTGTTATGACTTTATTATTAATGATGATTATGGAGATGGTATTTGCTGTTCATATGGCAGTGGATCATATGATGTAACAGTTAATGGATTAGTAGTTGCTTCTGGTGGAAACTTTGGAACTTCTGAGACCACTAATTTCTGCGTGGGTCCAGTTCCATGTGAAGGTATTGACTTAACTGTTATTGATGTAGATTTTGAAAACGGAACTGGTACAGATTGGACAACATCAGGAACTGCTACTTCTGGAACCTTTATTATTGCGAATCCAACAGAAGAATCGGATGGAGGTGTACAAACACAACCAGAAGATGATCATAGTACGACAGGAACAAACGCATTTTTTACAGCAACAAATACTTCAGTAGGTTCAAATGATATTGACGGTGGTGTTTCAATTGCTACTTCACCTATCTATTCCATTCCTGCTGAGTCCAATTTATCAATTTGGTATTTCTTTGGTCAACGTGATGCTGGTGGTGATGCAGGTGATTTCTTTTTATTAGAATATTCAATTGATGGTGGCAACATCTATACGACCCTTGCATCATATGGAGATGAAACTGTACAAGCACATTGGACTGAAGCCACAGCGGAAATTCCAGAAAACTCAAGTTTAGTCATTAGAGTATCTGCGGCTGATGGCCCGAATAATGGTGATATTATTGAAGCAGGAATTGATGACTTTGTGGTTACCAAAATCTGCCAAGAACCAATAATTTATACCTATAATAACGACGCTTGGTCACCGAGTGATCCTAATAACGTTTCTACCTCTAATGATACTATTGTGATCGCAGCCGGTGAAGCTGTCATTTCTATGGATACTGACATTAATGAGATTACTGTTGAAGCTGGTGCCGCATTAACTGTAAATGCCGGTGTTACATTATCTGCTAATATCACGACTTTAAAATCAACCTCTCAATTATATTCTAGTTTAATTGTTGATGGAACCGTTGAAGGCGTCGTGACATATGAGCGCTTTGTGAATTCTAATACTGGAGGCAATGATTTAATTTCAGCACCACTTTCTGGACAGACATGGGCCGACTTTTTAGCTGCAGGGACTAATGCTGCAGACTTATTAAATTCGGGTAGTACAAACCCAATATCCTATCTTTTTGGACCTTTTGATAAAACAACTGATGCTTATATAAATTACACAAATGCTGAATCACCGAGTTTAACATTAGTAAGCGGAACAGGCTACAGAGCTGGTACAGACCCTAGCTTAGATCCTGGTGCTAATTTAACATTTACAGGTACCGTACCAGCATCACCTATTGCTATGAATATTCTAGATACTGGAGCTCAATTTCCAGATTGGAACTTATTAGGTAATCCCTACCCTTCTTATCTTGATATGGAGGTGTTTTTAAACTATGTGTTATTTGATAACGGCAGCGATCCAACCATAACCAATATGGCTATTTTAGAGGATATGTCTGGTATTTATGGTTATGCTGGTGGTGATGTGGCTAACAAATGGGACGTTATTACGTTGGCTAATGCGAGTACTAAATTAATGGCGCCAGGACAAGGTTTCTTCGTCGCTGCTAATGCAAGTTATGTCAATGATTTTGATATTGTTTTTGATCCATCGATGCGTGCTATAGGTGCAAATGATGATTTTATTGCAGGACGTCATTCAGATCTATTAACCTATTTAAAGCTTAACATTAATGCTTCTCACACGGATTATAGTACTGAATTCTATTTTAACGACAACGCTAGTTTAGGATTAGACCTAGGATACGATGGTAAAATTTTGGGCAATGTCGCTCCAAGTTATGCCCTCTATTCGCATTTAGTAGAAGATAACACTGGATTGCCATTAGCGTTGCAAGCTCTGCATCCTTCAGATTTAGATCATACTATAATTCCTTTGGGTGTGAATTCAAATCAGGGAGAACAACTGACCTTTAGTATCAGTGAAACCACATTACCTAGTGATGTAGACGTTTATTTAGAAGATACAGTAACGAATACCATAACCTTATTAAATACGGGGAATTATACAATGACACCTAATGTAGCGTTGCATGGTACTGGTCGTTTCTACCTTCACCTCTCTTCGTCTACATTATCTGATACTAGCCAGACGTTTGATTATTTACAGATTTATAACACGACTACCCCAAAAACCATAGTGGTAGAAGGCGTATTACAGGCTAAAACGACGTTGAATTTATATGATATACAAGGACGCTTAGTATTGAATACAGCCCTAGACCACTTTGATGTCATAAACACCATTGATGTTTCAAGGTTAAACAGTGGTGTGTATTTTGTAAAGGTATTTAATGCTAATCAAAGTAAAACACAGAAGCTTATCATTCATTAGATTGAAGCTCTAATGTTTAAAATAGAAAAGCAAGTTTTTATAGGCTTGCTTTTTTATGGTTTCATATTTGTTTTCGTATCATTTGGGTAATAACTTATGTTATAATATAAGCCTCCTGCTTTCTCAGGAATTTGCTTGATCATGGTATTTGGTTTATTGCTAAATCATTGGATATAAAATTGGTTTGTTTGGTTATGAGATTCTTGCTTTTGCATGAATTTAAAAATTTATAAGGTTTTGTAAAAACTTACGACCAAGCTTTTGTTACGAATGCTAAAGTAGCTGCAGCTGCTGGATATTGTGCTTTACCATTGCTGGTTTAGGACGCTATTTTTAACTTAAAATGAATACTAAAATTTATAATACAAGACAAATGCATATTTTTAATAAAGTCAGTAATTTTATTGCCGCTGGGCTCATGGTATTTTTTGCCATACCCAAATTAATAGGAGTTGAAAAAAGCGTTCAAGGCTTTGAACAATTCAAATCTTTAGTACCGCTAGATCCTACTTTTTTTAGACACTTTACTGGTGTTGTAGAACTCGTTATTGCGGTGCTTCTTCTGGTGTATGCTATAAAGCGTACCAAAATCTTAGGTCAATTGGCCTATTTTTTATTGTTGTCAACGATGCTTGGTGGATTAACTATGGAGTTTTTTGCACGACCAGAACCAGAAATGATGCTTGTAGTGATCGCTATCATTCTTTCGGCACTTTCGATATATAAACTTAAAACATTGTTGCGTCAATCTCATTAGAATTTACGTCACCTCTACTCTATAATAGCCTATTATTTTAAATATTTTAGGCTATTGTCGTATGGTTTCGTTTTTGGTGTTCTAAGGCTTTTCAGGATTTTGTAGTCTTAAAATGCTTAAATTTGTAAGATTTTATTACCTCTTAATCATTTTTGAATAATCACTCATGACGGATTCTATAGCCCACATTAACGTTTTAGATTTAGACAGTGTTCCTGTTAATTTAATTGATCTTTATAAGGACCAAATTCTGTTGCTTATTATCTATAACAATGACTGTTTGGGTTGTACAGGTCGTGCGATTCCTTTGGCTTATGAGTTTCAGCAGGAATTTCCGAGTATACAAGTGGTTGGGATTCATGCGGATTTTGTGGGTCGGACTGGTGATAAAGCCAATATTACAGCCATTTTTACGAGTGGTGAAGTGCCGTTTCCGATTTATATAGATCGTGATCACCAGGTGTATGATCAGTTTGCGTCTGAAGGGACTCCGCAATGGGTGTTACTTGCTGCTGATGGTACGGTTTTTCGTTCTGTGTTTGGCTCTCAGGCGAATGCTAAGAACCGTTTGTATTATGCTTTGGAAAGTTTGGTGGGCGCTGATTCACCGAGTTAAGTTATTGTTTTTGTAAGTTATAAAAAGTATGTTGGTATTTTGACAGCGGGATGAATGCTTGATGAAACCTCTTACATTAGTGAGATTCCTCTTCGTGCCTCATTCGGAATGACAAGCTATGCTTGGTTATCTAGGTAGCGATTAAAACTCTGTACTTTCCTTGCAGTGACTTTGGTTGCTGTAAGCTATAAAAAGTATGTTGGTATTTTGAGAGCGTGAAGAATGCTTGACGCGACGTCTTATACTATTGAGATTCCTCTTCGTGCCTCATTCGGAATGACAAGTTATGCTCGGTTGTTTAGGCAATGATTAAAATTCTGCACTTTCGTTGTAGTTGCTTTATTTGTTGTAAGTTATAAAAATTATGTTGGTGTTTTGACAGCGGGAAGAATGCTAGACGAGACGTCTTACACTAGTGAGATTCCTCTTCGTGCCTCATTCGGAATGACAAGCTATGCTCGGTTATCTAGGTGACGGTTAAAACTCTGCACTTTCTTTGCGGTGACTTTAGTTGCTGTAAGCTATAAAAAGTATGTTGGTGTTTTGATAGTGCGAAGAATGCTTGAGGAGACCTCTTATACTAATGAGATTCCTCTTCGTTCCTCATTCGGAATGACAAGCTATCCTCGGTTGTATAGGCAATGATTAAAACTCTGCACTTTCGTTGTAGTTACTTTAGTTGCTGTAAACTATAAAAAGTATGTTGGTATTTTGACAGCGTGAAGAATGTTTGACGAGACGTCTTACACTAGTGAGATTCCTCTTCGTGCCTCATTCGGAATGACAAGCTATGCTCAGAAAAGAATTTCATTCTTTTGTTTATAGCACCGCAATGCACTCCATGGCTTTTGCTGTTTTTATACTTTCAAATTCGTTATTCTGCTGTTTGAGATAGGTGATGCCTAGCCAGATGGTATGTGCTACGTTTGTTGGTGTGTTGTTGGTGTTTGGACTTTGCAACTGTAAGCTTATATGGCGATGGGCTGTTTTACATTCTAGTGGTTGACTTTGTACGGCTACGCCTAATGCGTTACAGTTTGGTTCTTCTGTAATGTATTTATTTTCAATAGGTTGGTGTGCTATATTTGAAACGGTACTTAAAGCTACTGTTAGTTGAAAATGCGTGGCGTTTTCTGGAATTTGGTTGTGGTTATGGGGATCACTTTTAGGAATATTGACTGTGATTATGGTTCGGTTGGCGTTTGTACTCACCACCGTTTTTGCGGTATAGATGTGCTGCAATGGCAACTCTTTTTTGAGCGGAAACCCGATGATGGCATTAGGATGATTAAACAGGTTGGCCTCGCGTTCTCCTAAGGCACCACTCCCCTTTTGGATGACTTTACGGCAACGACCAGTTAAACGGCTTGCCATATACGTATCTTGAAATGCTTTGCCTGTATCTCCTAAACCTCGTCTGATGGCTTTTGAAAGGTGTGTTGCGGCTGCAAATTCTTGGTTATTGCGCTTTACGTTAACAAATGCTGGATCTGTATTGATACGCTCTCTTGATGGTCCAACGGCTTTGCGCACAATGTATTCTCCATTGAGTTGGTAGTAGCATTGGCCGCTTATTGTGCCTTTGAATTTGAATATGCCTTTTTGTTTAGGCATTTGATTTTGTGTTGGTTATGGGAGTTGAAGTTAGTGATTTTTTTTTGGTTGGTGGTTTAGGGGTTAGAGGTTAGAGATTAGAGGTTAGAGATTAGATGTTAGAGGTTAGAAGCTTGTAGCATAAAGACTATAGAGAATAGACTAAAGACCAAAGAGATTAGAGGTTAGATGTTAGAGGTTAGATGTTAGAGGTTAGAGATTAGAGCTTGTGGCGTTATGGTTTTGGTGAAATGGGACAATTTAATATGGTATTGCGTCAATATAAATTAGCTGATCTTCTTAATTTGAACAGATGCATTGTGCATGTGAAGCCTATGCTATACCAACTACAATTATGACGAATTAACCCATGGCTATGGTGTATTTTGGGTTCGTTTATTGTATCTTATGGTATGTGATTTGTCTTCATTATTAACTTAAAAACAACGTATTATGACTTATTATTTTAGTAAAATCTTAAAAGGCGATTTTAACGACACTGTAGACCAAGTTACCGCAGCTCTTAAAACGGAACAGTTTGGTGTATTAACGGAAATTGACATTAAAGCCACCTTGAAAAAGAAACTCGATGTTAATTTTAATAATTACAAAATATTAGGAGCTTGTAATCCTCCGTATGCGCACCAAGCCTTATTAGCGGAAAATAAAATTGGAACTATGCTGCCTTGTAATGTTATTGTACAGGAATTAGATTCTGGTGATATTGAAGTGGCAGCTGTCAACCCAATGGCGTCTATGCAAGCGGTGGACAATGACGATTTAAAAGGGATTGCTGAGGAGATTACGGTGAAGCTTAAGACTGTGATTGAGGGGCTGTGAGAGTTGGAAGCTTGAAGTTGGAAGTTGGAAGTGGGGAGTTTGAAGTTTGGAGTGGGAAGATTAGAGTCAAGAGCCAAGATGCTGTGAGCCAGGAGTTGTGAGTTGTGAGCTAAGATACTGAGAACCAATAGCTGTGAGCTGTGAGCTATGAGTCAAGAGAAGTTACTGGGTTTAATAATACAATCTAAAATCTAGTAATGTGCAGACCTTATAATGTCTTTGGTGTAATTCTTCTACAACGGCCAACATGTCATCATCTTCTTTGAATAAATTAAAGAAAGCCTCATCTAGTTTTGTGCTGGCGATGCCATTATAGGGATGACCATAGCCAGAAATCGCTTTGGCTCCCGTAATATCTAAAAAGTATTGTGCTTCTTCTTCGTCTAAATCGAGATGTTTTACGTTTGAAAAATGTAAAATCTTTCCGTTTAATTGGCCTTCAAAAAGTTCTGCAATTTCTTGTAAACTATAGTAATAATCATTTAAACAAATGGTATTGGCTTCTCCCCTCATCACCAAATAGATGATTTCATAGTCCTTAAAATTATGATCATCTAATACCAATGCGTTTAAGCTATCTTCTAAGCCTTCAATGGTGTCGCAGGTTTTGTAGATGCTTGCTATGCCATAATTTAGGGCCATTTGCTCTAAGTTGTGTTGTGTTTCGGTTACCGTGTTATCCTCTATATCATCTACTCCTTCTAAGCAATAAATAAAATACTCTGTGTCTGTGATCTGTTCTTGTGGGACTTGTTGTCTTTTTTCTAGCACGCTTTTAAATTTAGGCGATGTTTGTAAAGTGCGAAATTAATAGAATGCTTTTGATTTTTTTTGTGGTTTGGGGTGGAATTTTATGAAGTAGAAGCTCGTTTTAATTAAGCTAGTAATCAATTTTTGTTATTTAAAATCTTTCTCTATTATTTTGAAACGTTTGTAATCGGCTTTTAAATCATTCATTGTAGGTGGTGAGTGTTGTTCTTCTGGATGACTATGTGCTCTAATAAACCCACTAGCACGCCCAAACATTCCATCTATTTCAGCTTTATGCTTTTCAATCATATCTCCTTTTACAGCAGGGAATAGAGTCATCATAATATTATTTCTGTATCTACCAACTATTTCCTTAAAAATTGAATTAGACACTAATAGTTCTAATCCTGCGCGCAGATAGGCATAGCCTTCAGAAGCAACTTCATTTTCATTTTTACCACCTAATCCATTATTACAGATTATATTTAGTTTACTTGTATATGTTTTTAATTTATTTATAGGTGTTCCCTCAGATAAAAGACCTGTATTAATACCATTAGTATTAACTTTATAAAAATTAAAATCAGTATTAGTTTTATACGTAACATGACTTTGTAATGCGAAAAAAGCATTATAAAAAAGGACATTATGAGTAAATACAATAACTTGTCTTTCTTTAGATAAGTCAGCCAACCTTTTGGCTACATCCTGCATTACGTTGTGGTCAAGTGAATTTACTGGGTCATCAAAGACAACTGGTGCGACAGTTGTATCTAGTTGTAATTCTGTTAAAAATTCGCAGAGAGCAATAGTTTTTTGCTCTCCTTCGCTTAAAACTTTATTTATGTCATATTGACGAATATTTTGTCTTATTCTTGAGCTACCTTGTTGCGAAAAAAAACCAATATTAACATCGAGATGCTGTTTTCTGAACCCTTTTAATTCAGCTGTAAACTTGTCTTGAAAATCTTGAGCTACGAGTTCTTCACGTGCTTGAGTTGTTTTTGCACTTAAAGACATTGTATTAAATTGAACCTTATTGTCATCAAGTAGTTTTCGTGCCGAAAGGTTTGAAATACAAGTAAGCACTTCTTGTTTGTGCACTGATAAGAGTTTTCTATCCTTTAGTTCGGCTATTTCTTTTTTTAATTTTATTTCAGCTGTTTCTAAATTAGCCAATGCTTTGATTAGTGAATCTCTTGAAGTAATAAGCTCTTTTTGTTTTTTTTCAAGAAACTGAATTGTTACTTTATAATTAATTTCGAACTCAGTATTTGGACTCACACTATCATTAACAATATGACTTTTATATAATTTAACTTTTGAGTTGAAATCAATAATTTCTTTAGGTTGTACAATTGAGTTATTTTCTAGTAAACCAAAAGCTGGATAATGAAACATAATACCATCATTCAATAAATTAACCCGTTCAGCAATATCAGTTTTTAGTTTTTTATATTTTACAATTTCTTCTTGAGTAGTGTCATTTAATATTTTGCTATAGCTTTCAATCAAGTTTCGTGCATGTTCATTTTGCAAATCTTGTTTGCAATACACACAGGTATCATCTGCATTATTAGGATAATTTTCTTTTGCAATTAATTTAATATATGAATCAGCAGACTTTAGGAAAGTGTTAAACTCAACAGTATTAAACTGTTCTAAACCATGCGTTTCAGCTAATCCAGCAATACCTTTTTTGGTTTTAGCTTTTAAAATTTGTAATGCAGCATTATATTTTATAATTATATCCCAGTCATTTTTTGTGAGATTTGATTGTATGTTTCTAACCATTGAAATATTTGTGGCTAGTTCAGTAAGAATAAAATCAATGTTTTTTAAATTAACTTCTAGAGTAGCTTTATTAAGTTTTTTTAATTCATCTTCTTTCTTCGATAATTCATCTTGATTCACTTGAGTATACAATGATAGTTCTTCAAGTTTTTGCTTATCAGAATTAGGAGCTAACGAATCGATATATAACTTTTGTGGAGTACCTTCAATAAGTTGTTCACTCCAATGCATTTTAATAGGATACAATGAGTATTGTTGAGTATGCATAGCACTCAATGCAGTCAATTCATTTGTAATTAAGGAAAAAAGATAAAAACCTTTTGGTGTAACTAGTAATTCACGATTGCTAGATAAAGATATATTTACACAATCACTATTAAAAACAGAAACTGCATTTAAATCAGATGGGAGATTTATACCTTCCCAATTTATATAGAATGGATTTCCATCCAAAGTAAACTCTATTTTAGCACTTTGCCCAACCTGTTCTTCATGAACATTGGAAAGTATATCATTATTGCTATCAAAACTGTAACCTTGAGCCTTAAGCACACGACTGTAGCCTGTTTTTCCAACACCATTATTTCCATAGACTACTGTAATGTTTGGGCTAAACTCCATCACTTGGTCTTCAGCCAATCGATTTACGCCTTTAACTTCAGATAACTTTGTAAGAGAAATTTCCCTGGTTGGTAGTGTAAAAGTAGGTTTACTTATGTTTATTGGTGGAAGTGGTGGTTCAAATATAAATGTGATTTCTTGTAGATAATAATTGAAAACCTCTTGCTTTTCAATCTGGGTCAATGGAGCTTGTGATGTAGTTACTTTATGAACTAATAGTTTAGCCCAAAATCCTTTGGACTCTGCCCATTCCCATAAATAGTCAATCAATTCTCTTTGTGTATTTCCGGTAGTCATATTTTGTTGATTTCTAAAAGAAGTTCATAAATTTACATAATATTATACGTTTGTATATGAGGGAAACCATAAATATCAAATGTTTATATAACTAAATTAGCCCTCTCATCTGTAATACCAACCTCAACAGCACTACTCGAATTGAAATTTAAAAAATCAGATTCAATGCCATCACTAAAAATGATGCCTTTTGTGGGGCTATGGGATTCTATTTTAAAGTGTTAGTCGTGTTTATGATGCCGTAACAAACTGCTTTATTTTATAATTTGATGTCAGTCTGATATAGTGGATTCCTGCCTTCGCAGGAATGACAGGTTTTTATTGGTAATGCTATTTTTATTACTACTTCTAATATTGCGATTTAAAAATGCTATTTGTTTGGTTCTCGATACATCCCGACGAAAAGGGTCGGGATACTCGAACTGACGTCAACGGTTTTGAGGTGTTTATTAGATTGCCTATTGTTTAATAAGGTTCTCGATACATTTCTTAATGCTTCGTTGCACTACTCATTAAGAAACACTCGAACTGACGTGAAGGTTCTCGATACATCCCGACCAAAACGGGTCGGGACACTCGAGCTGACGTCAACGCTTTTGAAGTGTTTATTAGATTGTCTATTGTTTAATAAGGTTCTCGATACATTTCTTAATGCTTCGTTGCACTTCTCATTAAG
>NZ_JADOET010000049.1 GCF_015645385.1 Winogradskyella marina | reverse complement strand
AATGATGAAAACAGTGATGGCTACGCCAACATAGGAGAAACCATCACTTACAATTTCACAGTGACCAATCAAGGAGAAGACACTATAACAGATGTGGTGCTTACAGATGCTATGTTAGGAGGAGAAGTATCACTAGCATCAGGAGACGATAATGGAGATAACATTTTGGATGTCGATGAAATTTGGTTGTATGCAGCAAGTTACACTATTACACAAGCCGATATTGATGCAGGTATGGTTAGTAACCAAGCCGTCGTTACCGGAACAAGCAGTACAGATGGTTCAACCTTAGAAGATTTATCCGATGATGATACCGTGTTCGAAGATGATATAACAGATACGGAATTACCATTAGAATCCGGAATCGCAGTGATAAAAACAGGAGTTTTTAATGATGAAAACAGTGATGGCTACGCTAACATAGGGGAAACTATCACCTACAGTTTTACGGTGACCAATCAAGGACAAACCACTATAACAGACGTGGTGCTTACAGATGCTATGTTAGGTGGTGAACTTACACTAGCATCAGGAGACGATAATGGAGATAACATCTTAGATGTCGATGAAGTTTGGTTGTATGCAGCAAGTTATACAATAACACAAGCCGATATCGATACAGGCATGGTAAGTAACCAAGCCCTCGTTACCGGAACAAGTAGTACAGACGGTTCAACCTTAGAAGATTTATCCGATGATGATACCGTGTTCGAAGATGATATAACAGATACGGAATTGCCATTAGAAGCCGGAATCGCAGTGATAAA
>NZ_JADOET010000048.1 GCF_015645385.1 Winogradskyella marina | reverse complement strand
TTTTAGATTCAGATTTAAATTCCAGTGTAATTACTTAATCACAGAACTTATTGAAAGCCTTGAAATTGTTGACACGCACAAAATGTTTGCCAACGGTCTCGTATATGATTTGTTGCGTGTTATAAGCGAGTAAGTTAGCAAATAAAAACCAAAATAGAAAAACCGAGAGGTTTTTCGACAGTAGGCGAGTAGCAGCTATAAATTATATACATTGTTAGCTAAGGTTTTTTCTTTTTTGCGAACTACTCCTTTGTGTATTTCCGAACTATTTGTTTTTCCTGCGCTATTTTATTTTTTTCCTTAAATGTCAAAAAACTCCGAATTACTATTCCGTTCTTTTCCGCAAAGAGCATCAGTTTTGTTTTAGATTCTAATTTTCGTGATGTTAGAATCGGTTGATTTAAACAACTAATTTTAAATTTTTTCAACTGGGAATAGTTCAGCCGTACGTTTTGCCATTCCGCTTATCAGCCAAAAATTGAGGATTGCTATTATTTTGAATTTAAGAACAGAAGTTGAGCAAGCCGAAATTCGCGCGTAACGATCCGAATGAGTGAAAAAAATTCAGCGCAATACTTTTTGAGATTCCGCTTTAAATTCCAGCGTAGTTTTGATATGAAAATAAGCACAGAATTTAGTGATTGCCTTGAAATTGCAAATTAGCACCAAAATCTTTGCTAACGTGTTTGTATATGGTTTGTTGCGTGGTTAAGCAACTAAGTTAACAAATAAAAACCGAATAGAAAATCCGCGAGGATTTTCGTAAGTAGGCTA
>NZ_JADOET010000047.1 GCF_015645385.1 Winogradskyella marina | reverse complement strand
ACGTGTTTGTGTATGATTTCGTTGCGTGTTTAAGCACTAAAGTTAGCAAATAAATCACAGATAGAAAGTCCGCGAGGACTTTCGTAAGTAGGCTAGAACTAGCAATGAATTATACACGGTGTTACCACACGTTTTTTATTTCAGGTTGATATTTATATGGATTTTCAAATTCAGTTTTTCCATCGTGATAGATTAAAAATTCCACGTTATTTTCTTTAAATTCTATAGTTTCTATTTTATCAATTCCAGTTACGCAAGAGTTATTTCCAACGTGTTTTATTTTGTCCAGAATAAAAAAGGTACTTTCTGTAATAAACAAACTTTCTCCACACGCCATAAATCCACCATCTCTAACTTCTATGTTGTGTTTTTTATCAATTTCAAATTTTGCTTTTGGTGGATGAAATGGCATTGCTAAAAGATAGAAGAAGATAATAGGCATTTCCCAAATCAGACTCGAAATCCCAAATATCACGAGAGGTATTGTTAAAAATCCGCTTAATATTTTAGTTCGTGTTTTTTTAGTCAATCCGAACAATATAATTGTTGAGATTAAGAAAGTTAGTCCAATAATTGTGGTTGTATACTTTCCTTTAAATCTAAAGTCAAAAACCAAAAGTAAAGCACAGATTAAAATTCCAATTAAAGAGTAAAACGAAATTCGTTTAATAACCTTTTCCAATTTCGGTAAGTCAGATTTTGTCAAAATGAGAACTAAACTAATTCCTAAAAATATTGCTATTAAAACTAAAAATGTCGTCATTTCTCAAATGTGTGGTAACGTGTTTGTGTATGATTTCGTTGCGTGTTTAAGCACTAAAGTTAGCAAATAAATCACAGATAGAAAGTCCGCGAGGACTTTCGTAAGTAGGCT
>NZ_JADOET010000046.1 GCF_015645385.1 Winogradskyella marina | reverse complement strand
CTAAAAATGGGGTTGGTCGCATTGTCGGCATCTGCTTGTGTTTCGTAATGCGTTAAAGTAATGCCTGTTTGACCGTTTAGGATCTCATCATTAGCTACTTCTAATGTAAAGCTTTCTTTCTCATCTCCTGGGTTATTCACATCACATAACTCTATTGGTGCTGGTGTGATTAACACTGGTAATGGGTTTACGATTAATTCTAGGCTTGTGATTTTGTAACAGCCTTCTATGGTTGTATTGTCTTCTACGCGTACCCAAATGATTTGGTTAAAATCATCTGTGTTGGTATAAGCTAATGGATTATTTATTGCGTTATTACCAGCCATAGCACTAGCCTCATTCTCGTAATAACTAACAATGTATTGTGTTGGGTCTTGACCGTTTAATATTTCGTTTGCCTTTGTAGTTAAATCAAAGCTTGCAAAACCATCAGCTGAGATATCATCACACACCTCTAACGGTGTTGGTGCCACTAACTGTGGTGTTGGCTCTACGATTAACTCTAATTCAACAATTGTTGCACAGTCGGTTGCTATCGTTGGACTTTCTATTCGAGCGTAAAGCGTTTGGGCATTTTGAACAATATTGAAATAGTCTACTGTGGTATCTATGGCGTTTGCTCCGGTATTGGCATTAGTTTCGGTTTCGTGATAGGTAACTTCTAAGCCCGTGGCTCCTCCGGTAATTTCAGCATCTGCATCGGTGAGTGTAAACACCCCTGTACCGTCATTATCTGGATCACAGTATATAAGCGGTTGTGGTGTAAAGGCTATTGGTGCTTGTTGTACTATGAGTTCTAAACTTGTAGTATCATAACAGCCTGTGGTAGTGTTTTCTACTCGCGCATAGATAACTTGACCATTAGTTGTATTGGTGTACAACGTTGGTAGTGGACTTGCTCCTGTTTCTGCATCTCCTGAGTTTTCATGGTAGCTTACGGAATAGGCTGGATTGCTCCCTGTGATCTCACTATTCTTAAGGCTTAAATCCATTTCTGTTATACCGTCTGGTGTGCCATCGTCACAGACTTCTAATGCTGTTGGTGCGATTAC
>NZ_JADOET010000045.1 GCF_015645385.1 Winogradskyella marina | reverse complement strand
GACTTTTCTTTAAATGAGTTTCTATGCTTCCAAACCTTTATAAAAGTCTCCTGAAGCCATTCTTTTGCAAGCTCATTATTTCCTGATGCATACCCTAAACATAACCTGTGGATTTTAGAAGCGTGTAAATTATAGATGTTAGTAAATTCTTGTTCTGTAATCATTATTTAGATGATAATATCGTTTGCACTTGTTTCATAAACCATTCAGGTTTGTCAAGCATTATAAAATGAGCACTATCTTCCGCTATAATAACATTGTAATCTTTTAAATTTGCATACTGATTTTTATAGGTTTGCTTAACCATTTCCTCACCGTATGGTTGTGATGCTGCAATTATAGTAACTGGAATCGAAATGTTTTTTAAATTTTCTCTAAGGTCTAATTTAAGGTAATCTGTATATCCATAAACATATGTTTTTCGGTCAGATTCTAGTATCCAGTTCTTAATTTTTTCTTGAGCTGATTCTTTAAGGCTCATGCTTTTTGACATTGTTGTGGCAGTTTGCTCAAAGGCTACATCATCCATTGCTAGTAGTTGATTGTTATATGGACTTTCATACATCAAGTTTTCAGGGTTGAAATCAGGAATCATTAATGCGCCTGAAGCAGGAAGCGCATCAACTAATATGATTTTAGAAAGCTTTAAGTCGTTTTGTGAAGCAAGCCAAGTGGCAATGGTACCGCCCAAACTGTGTCCAATTATGGTAGTATTTTGCAAGTCGTTTTTTAAGATATAGTTTTTTAGAGACTCGTTAACTTTAGGTAACCAAGGGAATTCTATAGGTTCTTTTCCGCCAAAACCAGCTAAAGTTACTATATGACATTCGTAATTTTTTTCAAGTTTCTTTACTAGTGGACTCCAAATGTTTCCAGGAACTGTAAACCCTGGAATTAATATGATAGATTTACCTTTTCCTGTAACTTCTACATTGATAGGCTGACTTTCATTTTTTGCATAAATAGATAAAGAAAATACGATTGAGACGAATAATAAAATAAGATTTTTCATTGTTTTTAAGTTTTGATTTCCCTTTAGATGCGGAAATCAAAAAATGTTACATCTTATTTTAAAAGTGGTATAAAATAAGGTCAATTTATTCTTTGATAATGGTTG
>NZ_JADOET010000044.1 GCF_015645385.1 Winogradskyella marina | reverse complement strand
CTTTCATAATAGCTTGCTGTAACTCCAGGCTCTCCATTTAGGATAAGTAGTTCATTTTCTGTTAAATCAAAGACTTCTACTCCATCTCCTGTATTTACATCATCACACAACTCTATATTTGGTAATTGGTCACTTGGTGTTGGTGTTGGGTTTGGCAATACACGTATGGTTAATGTTGTAAAGTCTACACAGCCTGTATCGGTATCGGTAACCACTGCAAATAAGGTTTGTGGATTTGCTCCTGATCCATTAATTGAGGTATTAACATACGCTGTTGGATCTGGTATTACATTGGTCTGAGATTGTGCTTCGGCATTGGTCTCATAATATGCTACAGACCAACTTGCATTGCCTCCTGTGATTTCATTATCTTTTACTGTTAAATCAAAGCTTGTGATTTCATCTCCTGGTGTTTCTCCTAAATCATCACATACACTTAATTGGGTCGGCTGTACGGCTACTGGTGGTAAATTGACTTCTATTTCAAACTCCCCTGTGTCGTCACAACCTGTTGTTGGATTGTACAAACGCACATAGATCATTTGTGGGTTTGCTGTGTTAGTGTAACTGCTTACATTAGTAATTGGGTTATTTCCTGTTGCGGCATCTGCTGCATTCACATGGTAAGTGAGTTGTACGTCTAATGGGTCTTGACCGTTTAGAATCTCCGCATCTTTAGTGGTGAGATCAAATTGGGTGATGCCATTGTCGTCAGTATCACATAATGTGTAAGGTTCTATAGTTGTTGGCACTTCTGGTGATGGTAACACAACAAGTTCCATCGTATTTGATGTTAAACTATAACAACCTGTTAAGGTATTCTCTGAACGCACATAAATCATTTGATTGTTAGCCACAATATTGGTGTATAACCCTACAATTGGATTATCTCCTGTTTCGGCATCGGTTTGGGTCTCGTGGTAGCTAATCTCCACGTTTGGCTCTCCGTTAATAACTTCTATGGTACGTTGTTCTAAATCGAATTCTGCAAAGCCATCGTTATCATCGTCACAGACTTCTATAGCAGTTGGATTAGCTTCTGGTGATGGTATTGGGTCTACTCGTAAAGTAACTGTTACTGTATTGTAGCAGCCTGTAACATCATTTTCTGCTCTTACAAATATGGTCTGAGCATTGCTTAGATTGACATATGGACTAAAAAT
>NZ_JADOET010000043.1 GCF_015645385.1 Winogradskyella marina | reverse complement strand
CAACAAAGTACTGTGGTAAAAAACAAGTAAAAACGCATTAATTTTTAACCAAAGTACTTTTATAGTTTTCGTCAAATATTAATCCAGATTTAGCTATTGCAAAGGCCTGTTTTAATAACTTATTACACACTGCAATCAATGCTAGTTTTTTACTCTTTCCCTTAGCTACAATTCGCTCATAAAGATCTCGACAAGCTTTGTTGTATTTGCACGCATTAAAACTACACATAAATAATAAATTCCGTAGCTTTTGATTCCCCATTTTACTGATGCGTGGTCGCCCTTTTACACTGCTTCCACTTTGCCGGATCACTGGTGTAAGTCCTGCGTAACTACATAGTTCACTTGCGCTTGTAAAACGATCAAAACCACCTGTTAAAACCACTAGCATAATAGCTGTTTTTGGACCTATACCTGGAATGGTTTTTAAACGAGTAAACAAATCTTGATGTGTTTGTTTTACTAAAATTAATAGCTCCTTCTCTAACGTTTTTATCGCTTTTGTTATTTGCCTTAAACTACATTTTAAAGACCGAACAACAAGCTTACTTGGATTTCCTAAAACAGCTTCACCATGTAACTTGTTTTTTAGCATAGTGCTTTGTTTTATATACACAGAGAGCGTTCTCACGATTTGAAGACATTCTATTTCTTCCTTTGAATTTCCCTGCCATAGCTTTAATTCCACTTGCTCTGCGTAAGCACAAATAAGTCTTGAATCACTCTTATCTGTCTTAACTTTTGATAATCCCATCTGTATAAAGCGTTTCACAGACAATGGATTTTCTACCGAAACTTTTATACCTGACTCTAGCAAATGATATGCTAACTGATAATGGTAGTAACCTGTAGCTTCCATAACACAATGACTCTTTATATTTAAAAGTTTTGAAAACTTTTTGAACCCAAACTCATTGTTTTTAAACTGGTAATAATTACCTGAAGAATCCGTAACATCAAAAACATGATGGCTGATGTCAATTCCAAAATATTTAATATCTTTATTCATAAGAAAATGTTTTTTTGAAAGGACAATCTACGCGAGTTTCAACGACTTAAAAGCGAGGTCTAAAAGCCTCATAGAACTGTACGAAATCTGTGTAGAAAAGAGAGGGGATTTTCAATGTTGACGAAGTCTAAAGCTTCTGCGTATATATTAACCTTATTCCTCTCTTTTGTCTTTTCTGTTTATAACTCTAAATTAATGAATTGTAAACTTAAG
>NZ_JADOET010000042.1 GCF_015645385.1 Winogradskyella marina | reverse complement strand
ATTTTTAGTCCATATGTCAATCTAAGCAATGCTCAGACCATATTTGTAAGAGCAGAAAATGATGTTACAGGCTGCTACAATACAGTAACAGTTACCTTGCGAGTAGACCCAATACCATCACCAGAACCCAACCCAACACCAATAGAGGTTTGTGATGTTGATAATGATGGTTTTGGACAATTTGATTTGGAAATACGTACTATTGAAATTATAAATGGTGAATCTAATGTTGCAATTACGTATCACGAAACTGAAAGTGACGCTGAGACTGGAAGCAATGCTATTACTGGTTTGTACACCAATATCGTGGCTAACAATCAAATGATTTATGTGCGTTCAGAAAACACCTTAACAGGCTGTTATAGTCTCACCGAGAATACACTTGAACTTATTGTAGATCCAGCTCCAGAAGTACCAACTACTATTGAACCGTACACTATATGTGATAGTGATGACGATGGTATAGCACAGTTTGACCTTACTTTTATGGATGATGAGGTTCTTAATGGGCAAGATCCTTTAGGAGTCGATTTAACCTATCATACAAGTGAAGCAGATGCCTTGATTGGAGGTAACCCAATAATTAACGTGAGTAACTATACAAATAATGGTAATCCACAAATTATTTATGTACGTCTGTTCGATCCAATTACAGAATGTTTTGATATAGGTCAGTTTGAAATAGAAGTCTCCTTGCCACCATTAGCAATACAGCCAACGCAATTGAGTCTATGTGATGATTTAGGTGAAGTGCCAGGAGATGAGTTTACAGTATTTGATCTTACAGTTAAAAACTCAGAAATTACAGGAGGCAACGGCAGTTGGTCGGTAGATTACTATGAGACTAATGCAGATGCTGTAGCTCAAGTCAATGCCATTCCAGATCCAACACAATATACCAATACAGAAATAAATGGTCAAGGTGCTAATCCACAAACTTTATTTGCAGTGGTTACAGATACCAATACAGGTTGTGTGGATATGGTAACTTTAACATTAAGAGTATTACCTAATCCTACACCAACTCCAAGTGATTTATTACCAAATATAGAGTTATGTGATGATGTAAATACAGGAGATGGAGTAGAAGTCTTTGATTTAACAGAAAATGAACTACTTATTTTAAATGGAGAACCTGGAGTTACAGCAAGTTATTATGAAAGATTAGACGATGCCAACTCAGGAAACAATGCCATAGCAGACCCAACACAATACACTAATACAGAGACACCAGAACAAGAGATCTATGTAAGAGTAACCAATGATGTTACAGGCTGTTATGCTTTAGTTGATTTTACCATCATAGTCCACCC
>NZ_JADOET010000041.1 GCF_015645385.1 Winogradskyella marina | reverse complement strand
TGACTAAAAATTAAGCAATTAATTACAGTCACTTATGAAAACACAAAATGAACACTGGCGAAAAAAAAGCTACCAAAAAGCAACTTTAGAGACTAAACTTTTAGTCGTTGACCAAATCTTAAATGGTCAGCTATCCAACAATCAAGCTTCTAAAAAATATGATGTTCCTAGAACAACTATTTCCTATTGGTTAAGAAAATACAGTACTTTAGTACAACAAAATACTGGTATGAGTAAAAACGATGAGATTAAAAAATTAAAGGAAAAGATTGAAGAACTTGAGTTTCAAAAAGACTTCCAACAAGACATTATCGCTGATATGGAACTGATTACAGGCGTTGATATGTCAAAAAAGTCATTACCCAAAACATTAGCAAAAGAGATAGAGCAAAAGAAAAAACAGCGTATAAAAGAAAATGGCTCTATGGATGTTTTGGGATATCTAAACAAGCCTTCTACAAAAGACTCAAAACACAACAAAAAAAAGAAATAGATCATCAAAAAATGATCAAAATAGTTAAAGACTACCGCAAACAAGTAGGCTCGAAAACTGGTGGTATTAAACTACACACGGAACTCAAACAAGACTTTATAAACGCTGATATTAAAATAGGTAGAGATAAATTCTATGACTTCCTCAGGTTTAATAAACTGCTTGTTCCTAGAACTAAAAATTACATCACAACTACAAACTCAAACCATATGTACAAAAAATATAAGAACCTTGTAAAAGACCACATTCCTACTCGACCAGAACAACTCTGGGTTAGCGATATAACATACATTAAAACAGAAAATGGGCACAACTATCTAGCATTAGTCACAGATGCCTATTCTAAGCAAATTATGGGATATAAACTTGATAACCATATGAGAACATCGCTTTGCAGTGATGCGCTCGCTATGGCTATTAAAAACAGAAAATATCCCGATCAAAAGCTCATTCATCACTCAGATAGAGGTTTTCAATATTGCAATCCGAAATACACAGAATTCGCTGAAAACAATAATATTACAATGAGTATGACTGAGCAATACGACCCTTATGAAAACGCTGTTGCTGAACGAATTAACAGAACCCTTAAATATGAATATGGACTAAAACAAACCATTAAAAACACGGATTTGGCTCAGAAAATGACACAGCAAGCTGTGTATATTTATAACAATTTGAGAACACATTTTAGCTTGGACTTAAGAAAACCAGCTGAAGTACATTTGAATCCAAACATCAAATACAGATCCTATCGAAAAAATAATGTAAATTTACCTGAACTTACCATTTAAGAACAGACATAGTTCAAACTATTTTTTTGCCTTCTAAACGGCTAAAAAAAATCTTTTGAACGTCTAAATAATAACTAAAAAGAGTCAACCTATTTCAGTATAATACA
>NZ_JADOET010000040.1 GCF_015645385.1 Winogradskyella marina | reverse complement strand
TTGCGCCGATGGTACTGCTTTACTGTGGAAGAGTAGGTCGCCGCCTTTTTTAAGAACCCTTACTAGATAACTAGTAAGGGTTTTTTGTTTTTATAGTTTAGGAAAGTATGAGAAATTATGTTTTAAGAGTAAAAATAATACAGATTACTTTTTCTTTTTAAATAATATATATTAGGTCATATATATTGTTGATCTTTAAAAGCAGCAAAGACATTCTTGTCTTAACTTATTATATTAATATTATAGAATCAATTTAGTGAAATGCTAATTTGATTTCAGCTGAATTGTGCTAAATCATAATTTAATTAGGTAAATCTTCTGATTGCTTAGTAGTATAAGAGACAAGAACAAGTGCGTTTCTTAGTCTAAGGCATTAAGGATTTTATATATTGGTCTAACAAAATAGCAAGGTTTTAATTTTCTTCTTGAATATACTGTCAAAATTGTAGTGATATTGAAAAATAGAAATGCAATTATAGCAATGTAAAGTATAATAGTAGCAATAATGAGTGGAATATGATTTGGCTTTTCTCCATTGTATAAGACTAAATGTACTAAAGTAGAACCTAAAAACTAAACACATTATTAAACAGTTTATGTTTTTGGTTAAGATATCTTTGATGGGGCATACTAATTTTTACGTTTTGTGCTTATTTAATGGAATAGTAGTTTCTATGTCTGAATTATATTATTCATAATCATCTTTACGGATCTATGGATTGACTTACCGTTACGGAATTACATATCTAACATTTTGTTACGTTTTATTTTTCCAAATTAAATCATAATGGTCGTCGTAACTATGTTCAGTATTAGCTTTTGAGCTGTTCATACTGTCATTCTTGAACTTCGGATTAGAAATACTGAACCAGCGATGACTTCAAAAGGGAATTTTGCTGTTAATGATAATTAGCTATTTTTATAAGATGCCTTACAATCCTTTACAAATATTAAGTTTCACGTACTTCTCTATTGTACTAATTACATATTGTGTAATTCCTGAAATAATCATGTCTATGACAAAATCTTGCATACTATTTAAATACCTGGAATAGTTTTTTATCCATGCGCTATTAAATCCACATTATAATTTTTTATTAAATATCTAATCTTAATTTTACATCATGCGATGAAGTAGAACCGTTATGTCGTTATCTTAGAGATAGAACAATATAATAAATAGTTTTATGTATAAGTGTTTAATGCTTATATCATGATCATAGATATCAATATATATAAGAGTACATATTATTATTTGGTAAAAATAGTCCAAAAAAAGATGCCGCTACTACCGCTAACGCGGGTACTTGTATATATTAAGGTCTTCCATAAGCTCAGGTTATATTTATAGGAATTGGGTATATTGTAGTATTACCTGTCCAGATTCAAAAAAACTTTAGAGCGTAAGATTTTGGTTTAAAGCCTCTTAAAAAAAAGATTAAAATAAAAAGCAAAAAGGTGTTGTGGGAATGAAAAAGGGTTCTATATTTGCACCCCGAAACAAAGACATCATGTCGCGTTTC